>CAWEVS010000012.1:0-49265 GCA_963812575.1 uncultured Solirubrobacteraceae bacterium
CCCACTCGCGGAACCCGCTGGAAATGCGGGTTTTCTCGTTTCCGGCGTGCCGCTGCGGGAGAGCTTCGACGGGGCCGCGTCCTCCTCCCGTCCTCCATCCGGCCGGACTGCCTGATCGTCTCGAACGCGGGCGGATCGCACGTCGTCCGGGGTTGCCCACGCGTGGAAGCAGAAGTCATTTCGCGACCCGTGGAGCTGGTGCTCCTCGTCCATTCGGCAAGCCTCGGCGAGCCTCACGCGGACGGCTGTAATCGCGCGAAGCGACATTGTCTCAGCCGTCGCCTGACCTAGACTCGCGGCGATGTCGTTCGCAGCACGTCGCTGGGTCTGCGCGCGCGTAACGTGCACACGGCCCGACCGTCGTATGAGCAGTTGCTGGGCGTGACGGCCAAGCCGTCAAGCCGTGCCGTCGTGCTCGCGACGGTCACACCTTTGGCCTCGATCTTTGGCTCCGGGTTTCTAATCATCATCCCAATTCTTGAGCGCGAGCTGGGCTCGCTCGCAGCTGTGGGCATGGCCGGCGTATGCCTGCTCGCTTGGATGATCGGCATCGCGATACGTCACAACGTCGCGGTCGTCGAGCCGCTGAGCAACAAGAGTCGGCTGGACACGACAACCGCTCGCCTGGAGCGAGCCTCGGACCTCGTGATCGTGTCGCGTACCTGATCTCGGTGGCGCTCTAGTCCGGATCATGGGGCAGTTCGTGGTCGAGTTACGTCGCCTCGAGGTCCGGTGAGGCGAGCGTCTCTTGGCCCTAGGCGTAATCGCGCTGATCACGCTCGTCGGGCTGATCCGTGGCCTTTCCCGGTCTGGAGCTGCTCGAGCGGGTGGCCGTGGGCGCGGTGCTGATATTGGTCCTCGCGATCGGAACGGCGTTCACCGGTGAGGACGCGTCGAATCTCGTCGGCGGATGACCCAGTGGTCACTGATGTCGAACCCTCAAGAACGCTGCTTGTGTGTATAGGGAAGAGGCGGCCCCGGTCGTTCCGTGACGACCTCGGGGTCATGTACCGCGACGAGCCCCACGGCAGCTGGCGGCGTGGACAGTGCCACCGAGCGCGGCCACGAACCGCAACAGTCGACGCTCTGCTTTGGGCCCCCCCTCTACGCGCGCGCATGGTGTCGGAGATGGCGAGGTTTGCGCCGCAATGCTCAGAGATGAACAATGCGATAGGATCGAAAGAACGGGTGTCGGGGGACGCAGCAGCGGGGGTGGACCGGGGTTCGGGTCGGCGTCACGAGGAGGGGCATAGCTGATGGTCCTGAGCGACGCGGCACAGGATGTACACACCGATAAGAGGGGGAGTCTTCATGTTCGGTAGAGCACTGCGTGCCTGTGTGGCACTGATGGCACTGGCCGTGTTGGTCAGCGCAGCACCTGCTGCGGCGTCGCCGGAAAAGGTCGGTCCGCCGACGAGCATCACTGCGCTCGGCGACTCGATCACCCGTGGCTACAACTCGCAGGGCTCGGGCTGCACCGCCTTCAGCGATTGCCAGGAATTCTCCTGGGCGACAGGTGGCAACGCGACCGTCAACAGCTACTACAACCGCGTCAAAGTGCTCAACCCGAGCGTCGTTCGTTCGAACCCGACCTCCGGCAACGACGCCGTCACGGGCGCAAAAATGTCCGCGCTGGCCGAACAGGCCACGAAAGCGGTCAAAGGCAACCCCGACCTCGTGCTGATTGAGATGGGCGCCAACGACGTCTGCACCTCGAGCGAAGCGACGCTCACCCCGGTAGCGACGTTCCGCACTCAGCTGATCGCCGGCATGAACGTGATCAGCAGCAAAACGCCTGACGCTCGGATCGCGATCTCTTCGATCCCCAACATATTCCAGCTGTGGAACGTGCTGCACAAAACCACGGCCGCGCAGCTGATCTGGGGCCTCGGCAAAATCTGCCAGGCAATGCTGGCCGAACCGACCTCCGAAGCGGCGGCCGCCAAAACGCGGCGGGCGAACGTGCAGAAACGAAACGAAGAATTCAACGGTGTTCTCAGCGAAGTGTGCGCCGAATACATCCACTGCCACTACGACGGTGGAGCCGCGTTCGCGGTCAACTTCGTTGCCTCTGAAGTCAACACGAACGACTACTTCCACCCAGATGTGGCGGGCCAAGCCGACCTCGCGTCGACTTCATTCAAAAACGGTCCGAACTATGCAGACGCGACGGCGCCGACGACGACGATCAGCACCGATCGTGGACCCGACGGGACCGAAGGCTGGTACAACAAAAACGTCACCCTGACGCTCAGTGCGGCCGCTGCGGAATTCCCCGTTAAGGGAACCGAGTACCGCTTCAGCGAAGGCGAAGGCTGGACCAGGTACACCGGTCCGATTGTTGTCAGCAATGAAGGCGAAACGACGATCACCGCTCGTTCGGTGGATGTCAACGGCGACATCGAGGCCTCCAAGTCGACGACCGTCAAGATCGACAAGATGCCTCCGACGTTCACGCTGACCTGCCCTTCTGAAGCGGTGCTGCTCGGCAGCAGCGCCTCGGCCACGATCTCCGAAGCCAGCGATGCGGGCTCCGGATTCGCGGTCAACCCGGACGGCGAACAGCCGATCAACACCTCCGCTCCGGGCGACGGACAGACCGACACCGTCCAGGTCCAGGACCGCGCGGGGAACGTCACGAGTGAGTCATGCAACTACGACGTGCACTACCCCGATCCGGGCGCGCCGTCGCTTTCGGCGGGCGTCAGCCCGAACAACGACGGACTCGTCACGCTCACCTGGACCGGTGCAGACCCGGCTGAATTCGGAATCACCTACACCCTGCAGCACCACAACGCAGCCACCGAAGAATGGTCGACGGTGGCGTCGGGGATCGAAGCGCTGAGCTATGAATTCACCGGAGCCGGCGAGGAAGAAGGCACTTGGAACTACCGCGTGCAGGGCACCGACCCGGCGGTCCCGATGACGACCGAATGGTCCGGGCCCTCCGAAGCGGTGGTGGTCGACAAGAGTGCGCCGAACACCCCGAGCGTGTCGGCCGACCGCGCGCCGGATTACGCAGGCGGCGGCGGTTGGTACAAGGACAGCGTCAATGTGTCCTTCAGCTCAAACGGCGATCCGCTGCTCTCTGACGGGAGCCCGGGAAGCGGCGTCAACCCGACATCGATCCCGGCGCCACAGACGCTCAACACGGACGGTGCGCACCTCCTCAGCGGCACGGTCTCAGACAACGTTGGCAACGTCTCGGCTCCCGCCAGCCTGAGCGTGCAGGTCGATGCGAGTGCGCCGACACTCAAAATCTCCTGCCCGGCGCATGTCTTGATCGGGCAAAGCGGCGTGAGCGCGACGGTCACTGCCTCAGACGGACAGTCGGGCCTCGCCAAAGACCCGAGCGCCACGGTGCCGATCGCCACGAGCAAAGCGGGCCCGGTGACGGTGACGCGCACCGCGATCGACAACGTCGGGCACGAAACCACCACCTCGTGCACGACCGAGGTCGGCTACACGCTGACCATCAGCACCAACCTCAAAGGCACCCTGACGATCAAAGCCGGCCAGGCGATCGAGCTGACCAAAACCGCCAAAGTGAGCGGCAGTGTCGTGGTCAAGCCCGGCGGTGCCCTGGATATCGAGGGAGCGACCGTCTCGGGCCCGCTGAAAGCCAACGGCGCCACACTGCTGCGCATGTGCGCCGCCAGCGTCGCAAGCGTGACGGTGGCCAACAGCAGCGGCTCAGTGGTGATGGGTGACCCCAGCGAAGAATGCGCGTCCAGCACATTCGGTGGCAAGGTCACCGTCAAAGCCAACAAAGCGGGTGTCCTGGTCAGCACGAACACCCTCAGCTCCTCCTTGAAGGTCTTGAACAACGAAGCCGGCACGACGGTGATCCACAACAAAGTCGCCGGCGAACTGGTCGTCAAAGGCAACACAGGGACGGTCACAGACACGCCCAACGAAGTGGAAGGCAAATCGAAAATCCAGTAGTGAGACCCATGAGGGGGGAGCGGGCGCCAGCCCGTTCCCCTAGCGACACGCACAGACCAGATCAAACGCGGGAGGGGGCTGATGCAGGAATCGAAGCTTCAAGCGCCAGCGAGACGAAGGAGAGAGAGATGATCGGAAAGACTCCGAGCAGGGTCGCGAAGCTGACGATCGCCGCGTTTGCCCTGATGGCGGTCTGCGCAGTGTCCAGTGCAGCCGCTGCCTCAGAAGTTATCTACAGCGACCTGCCCACCCCCAAACCGGGCAACGTCGTCTCGCTGGGCTTCGAGGCCACGCAGACCTCATCGTTCGGCGGACAGGTCGAATTTGCTGGGGCAGCCCGCAGCCACCCGACGGTCGCCGTGAACATGAGCAGCTGGGCGTGTCAGAAAGGCACGTGGAATCAAGAAAACTGCGAAACCACCCCGGGCGCGAAGTTCGAATTGCCGATTACGTTCTCGGTCAACGCGGTCGGTCCGGGCAACTCGGTGGGCACGCTGCTGGGCAGGGGTTCAAAGGTCTTCAAGATTCCGTATCGGCCCTCCTACAGTCCCATCTGCTTCTCGACGAGCGTTGGCACCTGGCACACCAAAGGCGAATGCGTCAACGGCAAGGCCGTGAAGATCTCGCTGCCGCTGGCGATCGCAAACCTGCCGTCTAAGGCGATCGTCACGATCTCCTACAACACGAGCGACTACGGCGCGACGCCGCAGCGCCCGCAGGCCTGCAACTCAGAACCGCAGGGCTGTCCCTATGACGCGCTGAACGTCGGTGTCCAAAACGGCTTTCAGACTCCGGCCGGCACGCCGCCCACGGTGGGCGCCTTCCCGGTGGCGGACATCGCCTACGTCAATGGCGCTCCCGAAGAAGAATGGACCGGCTTTCAGCCGCTGTTCGAAGTGAAGGCTCGCTAGGGCACAGCAGGCGCACAGGCCGTGCAGCACGCGAGGGGCCTCGCCGGCGGCGGGGCCCTTCGTGCTGCGAGAGGCGGCCGTATGCGGCCGTTTCGACGCCAGTATCGTCCATCTGAGAACCCGCTGGAAACGGCGGGTGTTCTTGTTGCCGGCGTGCCGCCGGGGAGGAGGTTCCGAGCCGCCGCGTCCTCCTCGCGTCCTCCATACAAGGGATTCAGACGGGTTTTGGCGGTCCCGAGTAGTCACGAACGGGCACCCGCTTTCCCTGCCACCTCGCAGTTTTCTGCGTGTTTGCAGGAGCTTCCGCGACCCCCGCCGAGCGTATCGACAAGGCGGAGGTCACTGGTTCGAGCCCAGTATCGCCCATGACTGGCGAGCGCCGAAACGCCTGTAGACGCGCGGCGCTTTGGCCTTGCCGAGCTCACGAGAGACGGTCTTGGTAGCGCCGACGCGTTACGTCGGCTCACCGCTCGATCCCGTGCAGGAGGGCGGAGGTGAGCGGCTCGGGGTGGGTGAGCGGGATCATGTGGCCGGCACCCTCGATCAAGGTGTGCCGGGCGTGCGGCAGATGCCGTCGGACGACGTCGCAGATCGCGTGGTCGACGGTGGACGTTTGCGATCCCTCGACAACGTGCGCCGGTGCGGTCACTCCGGTGAGCGCGTCAAGTGTCAGCAGGTCGGCGAATAGAACGTCCCATAGGTCTCCTCGGGACTGCTGCGCAACGAGGAAGGCCTCGCGGCGCTGCGGCGGCCACCGAGCGAACGAGCCGGGGCCGTTGTAGAAGTCGACGAACTCCTCAAAGGCCTCGTACCACTTCCCTGCACGAACGTGCGCGCGCCAGCGATCGCGCAGGCCACAGATCTCGATGTAGGCATCGGCGTTCTGAGTCCGCAGCAACCCGTACGCCTCGGGCTCGACGAGCGCGAGCGAGTCCACGAGCTCTGGCGCCGCGATAGCCACACGGAGGGCAGTCGCGCCGCCCCACGAGAACCCGACCAGACCGACCGACACGCCGACGTGCTCGGCGACGGCATAGACCTGATCGGCATAGTCGTCGAGAGTCCGATGCCCGGTCACTCCGGGGCCGGTTCCGTCGCGGTAGGCCTCTATCGCAACCAGCCGATAGCCGTCGGGCCACAGCGAGAAAACCTGCTTCCACTCGCCGGCGCTGCCTACCCCGCTGTGGAGGAACACGATCGGTGCTCCCGTGCCACGCTCGACTACCTTGACGCGGCGCCCCAGCGGCGTCCGGAGGATCGTGGTCGACGCCATTCAGTGAACCCGGCTCCGGAATCGCTCGCGGCGCTCCGAGGGGGCATATGGACGTCCGATCGGCGCACGCCTCGCATGGGGCATGGGGCGAAGCTTTGCAGCACGACCGGAGCCGCAGGCCTCAGCGAGCGCGGTCGTGCGAAGGAAGCCGCGCGGCTGCGTGGTTCAGCTGCGACCGTCGGCCGGCTCGGCCGCATTCGTTGCCGGCCGTTCAACGAACAGGTCATGGACCAGTCGCACCGGTACGGCTTTAGCATTGCTGGGCTGGGACTGAGACCGTTCCTCACGGTGTGTAAAACCGAAAAACCGAATGAGGAGGCTCTCGAGCTGATCAGGGCGGACACGTATGCCGCACGACTCGACGAGCTCGAGGCCGACGCGCCGGCGTTCGAGCGCGAGTGCATCGAAAGACAACAACAAACAAGAGGGGGCCTCCAGAATGATCTACGACATCACACACCCGCACGACCTGCGAGCTGTGCTGGACAAGCCCAGCATCACTACTGAGGAGGTCGATGCCTTCATCGCTGATGCGAACGCGGACCCAGCTGTCAAGCTCAGACTTCTCGAAGACGTGGAACCGCAGGGCTACGGACCGCAGGGCGATGCATGATGGCCGCAGCGACGGCATCCCGGCGGCCAGGCTACAAACTCTCGGACGCGACCCAGGGGCACCCGTCGCCTGTGCGAGGAACCGTTTCCACCCGGTGAAAAATCGCAGGCAACGTGCGACGGCGTTCTCGGTGGGCTCAAGCCCGTCGCTGCCCAGCCGGCGCTGCTCGAAGCCGTGATCACCGGTCCCAACGGGAACGGTGTCCCGCCGGCCGGCGAGACTTTCGTGACAACGGCAAATGTGAAGCGTTCGGGGTGGCTGAAGGTCCGTTCGCGCCGTAGTCGAGGCGCCGAGCGCCGACCGGTGCGTGCTCCGCGCAATCGCGTAGTAACCCGCACCACGCGTGTGGTGAAGCCCGATTGGCGGAGCATTTGGCCGCGCATAGCCTTGGCGCAAGACGAATCGAGCTGCCATAGAGAGCAGGTGAGGACGTGACACACACACCGATGCCGGATCCGCAGAGCGAAGCACGCGACCAACGAGAATTCGACGCGGCCGTCGATCGCAAGGGCAAGGCCGTGCTTGAGTGGTTGGCTGGTGCCGGCATTCTCGCCGCGCTCGTTATCTCGATCGTTGCGCTGATCCAGAGCGGTGAAAAAGGCACGGAGGCCGCGAGCCGAAGCGGCAATAGCGCCACCGCAGGCGCACCGGCAAGCCGCACGCCAGCACCTGCAGTGAAGGTCATCAACCTGAAGGTGATCCCGAGCTACAAGCCCGGACCTGACGGGAAGAAGCACGACGCGTTCACAAAGACCGAATTTGCCGTCAAGGTCGGCCAGCCGCTGAAGCTGCGGATCGACAATACCGACGAATCGCCGCACAGCATCACGGCGCCGGTCGCTGGTGTGAACATCGTCGTCCAGCCTGGCACGCACACCTACACACTGGTCGTGAAGGAAGCTGGCAGGTTTCAGTGGTTCTGCATCATTCCGTGCGACTCGGAGGCGAACGGCTGGGCGATGAAGCACGCCGGATTTATGAGCGGCTACATAACGGCTACGTAGCTTGGTCGAGCTCGCCCTCGATCGCGATCGTGCCGATCGGGTCTCAACTCGCGCGAGGAATCAGCCCGGCGGCGGCCCTTCGCCACCTTCCGGCGAGAGCGCCACGAGCACTCCGACGTTGGCGTCGGCCTTGCCCGTTTTCGCGAGCTTGTCGCCGGTCGCTCCGGCTTCGGGCTGGGCGACCTGGGCGATGATGCCTTCCGGACCCGCCACTTCTTCCATGCCCGGCGGCAGCGTGCGCGTGTCGGGCGCGTTGTAGTCGGCCAGCATCACGACCTCGGAGTTGGCCTTGCGTCGTGACGATGCTCGGCGCGCGCACGGTCGTCGTGCCACCCGCCGAGGGAGCGCCGAGGTGAGCCTCGATCGGTTCGCTCTTGCTGACGCCGGACCACGCAGCGGCAAGACCGCCGCAGCCGCGCTTGCCGTCCCGCTCCAGCTCACCGTGTATTCGCTCGGATCGCCGGCTTCGTAGCGCTTGGCGAACACGGCCAGCGTGAACCAGATCCCGTGGCTTCTGTTTTCGATCTTTTCGAGCAGCTGCCAGCCGCTGCTGGCGATCGTGAAGGCGCCGCGGTCTTCCGGATCCTCGACATAGGCCTGCATCAGCATCTGATCGCCGAGCACAGCGCCCGCAGGCCGGCGCACTTTGCAGTTTTCGCGAACCGCGTAGTTGGTCGCGGATTTGCCGTCGAGGGTGATCTTGGCCGAGGCGGCCGAGTAGCTGAACCGGTCAGCCGCGCTGGCCGGGCTGACGCCTCCAGGCGTCGTGACGGTCACTTCGACCGTGCCGGCTCCAGGCGGCGAGGTCGCCGTGATCGAGGTGGCCGAGTTGACCGTGAACGCGGTCGCGTTGGTTGCCCCGAACTTGACCGCGCTCGCGCCAGCGAGGTTCGTGCCGGTGATCGTCACCGGCGTTCCGCCGGCTGTGCTCCCGGTGTTGGGGCTCAGGTTGGTGACGCTCGGCGCCGGCGGCGGCCCTTCGCCACCTTCCGGCGAAAGCGCCACGAGCACTCCGACGTTGGCGTCGGCCTTGCCCGTTTTCGCGAGCTTGTCGCCGGTCGCTCCGGCTTCGGGCTGGGCGACCTGGGCGATGATGCCTTCCGGACCCGCCACTTCTTCCATGCCCGGCGGCAGCGTGCGCGTGTCGGGCGCGTTGTAGTCGGCCAGCATCACGACCTCGGAGTTGGGCTTGCTCGTGACGATGCTCGGCGCGCGCACGGTCGTCGTGCCACCCGCCGAGGGAGCGCCGAGGTGCGCCTCGATCGGTTCGCTCTTGCTGACGCCGGACCACGCAGCGGCAAGACCGCCGCAGCCGCGCCTGGCTCGTCCCGCTCCAGCTCACCGTGTATTCGCTCGGATCGCCGGCTTCGTAGCGCTTGGCGAACACGGCCAGCGTGAACCAGATCCCGTGGCTTCTGTTTTCGATCTTTTCGAGCAGCTGCCAACCGCTGCTGGCGATCGTGAAGGGGCCACGGTCTTCCGGATCCTCGACATAGGCCTGCATCAGCATCTGATCGCCGAGCACAGCGCCCGCAGGCCGGCGCACTTTGCAGTTTTCGCGCACCGCGTAGTTGGTCGCGGATTTGCCGTCGAGCGTGATCTTGGCGGGCGGCGGCGGCCCTTCTGCCACCTTCCGGCGAAAGCGCCACGAGCACTCCGACGTTGGCGTCGGCCTTGCCCGTTTTCGCGAGCTTGTCGCCGGTCGCTCGCGGCTTCGGGCTGCGCGACCTGCGCGATGATGCCTTCCGGACCCGCCACTTCTTCCATGCCCGGCGGCAGCGTGCGCGTGTCGGGCGCGTTGTAGTCGGCCAGCATCACGACCTCGGAGTTGGGCTTGCTCGTGACGATGCTCGGCGCGCGCACGGTCGTCGTGCCTCCCGCCGAGGGCGCGCCGAGGTGCGCCTCGATCGGTTCGCTCTTGCTGACGCCGGACCACGCAGCGGCAAGACCGCCGCAGCCGCGCCTGCTCGTCCCGCTCCAGCTCACCGTGTATTCGCTCGGATCGCCTGCTTCGTAGCGCTTGGCGAACACGGCCAGCGTGAACCAGATGCCGTGGCTTTTGTTTTCGATCTTTTCGAGCAGCTGCCAGCCGCTGCTGGCGACCGTGAAGGGGCCACGGTCTTCCGGATCCTCGACATAGGCCTGCATCAGCATCTGATCGCCGAGCACAGCGCCTGCAGGCCGGCGCACTTTGCAGTTTTCGCGCACCGCGTAGTTGGTCGCGGATTTGCCGTCGAGCGTGATCTTGGCCGAGGCGGCCGAGGGCCCGAGGCCGCCGATCCGCCCACAGCAGCCAAGGCCAGTAGGCACAGCCCCATCATCCTGACGCGCTTCATATCCGTCTCCGCTTCCCCCTACACGGCTGCTCTTCGGTCGCTTCGGACCAAACGACCAGCGGAGCTTATCGAAGGCGAATCTGCTCGGCGAGCGCTGCGTTTTCGGCCCGTCCAACACCTGCCTTCGCCGTGATGGCCAGACCCCGGGCGACCACGGCGAAGCCCCTATCGTCACCGAGATCGAGTATCTCCTGTACCGACGGCAACCGCAACCGATTAGGAGGCCCGCATGTCAGCCTTGCATCCAACGCGAAGCGCGCTGCCGGCGATCGACAGAGCGAGCGTTTGGATCAACTCCGAGCCGACTCACCGCCGAGCGGCTGCGCGGGCGCGTCGTACTCGTCAACTTCTGGACGTACTCGTGCGTCAACTGGCTGCGGACCCTGCCTTACTTCAGGGCCTGGGAGGAGAGGTACGGCGACCGTGGACTCGTCGTCGTCGGCGCGCACGCGCCGGAGTTCGGGTTCGAGCACGAGCTGGACAATGTGCGGCGTGCGACACGCGAGCTGGGCGTCGGCTACCCGGTGGTCGTCGACAACGAGTTCACGATCTGGCGATCGTTCGAGAACCACTACTGGCCGGCCGTCTACCTCATCGATCGCGAAGGCAACCTCCGCTTTCAGCATTTCGGTGAGGGCGCCTACGAGGAGACCGAGCGGGCGATTCAGCAGCTGCTGGGCGTCGAGGAAGCGACTGTCGCGCGTCGACGCCGGCGGCCTCTTCGAGGCTGCCGACTGGGACACGCTCGGATCCCCGGAGACCTACCTGGGCTCGGCCGGCAGCGAGCGCCGGCGCAACCCTGGCCCTGACCGCCTGGCGCTCAACGACTGGTCGCTCACAGGCGCGTGGTCGGTTGGCAGCGAGGCCGCCGTACTCGACGAGGCCGGTGGCTCGGTCGAGTACCGCTTCCAGGCCCGCGACGTCAACCTCGTCCTCGCGCCGCCGGCCTCAGAAGCTGCGGTCCGCTTCTCGGTGCGCCTCGACGGTCAGGCGCCCGGTGATTCGCACGGTCTCGACATCGACGGGGCGGGTGAAGGGACCGTCTCCGAGCCCCGGATGTACCAGCTCATCCGCCAGCGAGCGGCGGTCGGCGAGCACGACTTCGAGATCACGTTCCTCGACTCGGGCGTTCGCGCCTACGTGTTCACGTTCGGCTGATACGCGGTTACGAACGACACGGTGCGGGTAGCGAGAGCTGACCGTGCGCGTGGGATGGGGATGGGGTGTCTGCTTGATGGTCGGGCTCGTCGTCCTGTGCGGCGGCACGGCGGATGCTGCCCTCGTAGAACCGCTGCCCGAAGCGCAGAACCTGCTCGTCAGCCAGGAGCGCCAGGCCGAGTACGACTCACCCGCGACGCTCGCTGCAGTGGCGGCGGCGACCTCTGCCTACGACCAGGAACTCCTGACCGTCCCGCTGAAGGACTCCGAACGTGAGCCGAATCCGGACTTCTGCACGCTGCAGGCGTGCCTGGTCGATCCGGCGGTGCAGAACTTCACGGCGCGCGGCGGAATCGAGGACCCGGTGCTGTTCACCTCCCGCACCGGCGCGACCCTCTCTGGGCACGTCTGGGCCACGGTCGCCGGGCCGAAGAAGCGTCCGGGAATCGTGATCGTCAACGGCTCGATCATCGGCTACGAGGAGGCCTACTGGTACGCGGCGCAGGCGCTCGCAGAAGATGGATACGTCGTGCTCACGTTCGACACCGAGGGTGAGGGCATGTCCGACCAGTTCGGAGAAGCGCCCGACCAGCTCGAAGAGGCGTTTGCCGGCACGCCGGGTGTCGGCCCGGAACTCGGCGGAAACGGGTTGGCGTTCTACGACGGCGGCGAGGATGCGCTCGACTTCCTGCTCTCGACGCCGAAGAAGCCGTACCTCCCGGTGCCGAGTCGCCTGACTGCTACGAGCCACGCGGCCAAGCAACAGCGGCGCGTCGCTGCCGGACAGGACGCCGCGTACGACCCGCTGTGGAACATGCTCAAGCGCAACGAGATCGGCATCACTGGGCACTCCTACGGCGCCGAGGCTGCGAGCTGGATCGGCCAGGAAGATCCGCGTGTCAAGGCGGTCGTCGCGTGGGACAACCTCTGCGAGCCGGTCTCGCCCTCGCCGACCGAGCTGCGTGCACTGCTCGAAGCCCCCGCGAACAAGGAGGGGCTGTTTGCGCTGCCCGCGGAGTGCTTTGGCGCCCCGCAAGAGCCCGCGCCGGCGATCACCAAGCCCGCGCTCGGAATGTCGAGCGACTACCTGCTCACGCCCGAGCCGTACATCGAAGAACCGAACCCGCAAGCCAAGGAGGAAGCCTCGCTCGCCGCCAGCCAGGCAGGCGTCGACAGTGCCGAGATCGTGATTCGCGGAGGCACTCACTACGAGTTCGGCGACGTGCCGAGTGGCGCCGTTCCCGCAAGCCTGCGCGGGATCGACATGGTGACCTGGTACACGAGCGCCTGGTTTGACAAGTACCTGAAGCATCAGAAGTCGGCCGACGCACGACTGCTCACCGGTCAGTGGCGAGACGACGCCGAAGGCGCCGCGGTCGACCCCTCCGGCGACGCGAACCTCTACTCCTACAAATACCTCTCCCGGATGGACATCACGCTACGCAACGGCCAGCGCATCGATTGCGAGAACCTGCGCGCCGGCTGCGGCGGGTAGGCGGCGTTGGCGTCGGCACCTTGTCGCCGACCTCAGACCGTCCTCAGCGCGTCTGCCGGCGCAAGCCGTGCGGCGCGCATCGCCGGCAACAATCCGGCGACGGCGCCGATCAGGAGCGCCGCACCAAAGCCGCCCGCCCAGGCCGACGCGGGGACTACGATCGCCCAGCCCTTGGTCGTCGCATACACCGCCGTCGCCAGTGCGCCGAGGGCGACCCCAAGCGCTCCGCCGCCAAGCGCCAGCAGGATCGCCTCCGCCAAGAACTGGGTGCGGATCTGCCCGCGCGTGGCGCCGAGCGCGCGGCGGAGGCCGATCTCCGAGCGGCGTTCCAAAACCGAGATCACCATGATGTTCGCCACGCCGACAGCGCCGACCAACAGCGCCACCGCGCCCAGCCCGAGGAACAGCCCGTTCAGCGCGCTCTTCGCGTCAGCGCGGGCTACCAGCGCGTCGGACGGTTGGCTCACGTCCACTTCGTTGGGCGCTTCCGGGTCGGCCGTCTGTGCGAGCACCGACCGCACCGCCGACACCTGTTCGTTTTCCGCCCGCACATACACGGTGTTGGAATGGCCGGTTGACGCGAGGTACTTCTCCGCCGCCCGGAAGCCCACGAGCACCGAGCCTTCGATATCCGGAGTGAGCACCGCCGGGCCGAGGACGCCCGCGAGGTAGAACCACTGATCGTCGACCCAGATCCGCTCGCCCGGGTACAGGTGGTCCACCCCGAGCCGTCTGCGCCGCGACGGCGCCCAACACAGCGACCGGCTCGGTTGCGGTGGCCGCGTTCAGATAGCTCCCCTGGGCGACCTTGACGCCGAGCGTCGTCGGCAGGTTCAGGCTCGCCGCCTGCACGTCCAGAGCGTTCGTGTCGATCGTCGGGATCAGCGGCGTGCGGAACACGTTCGCTGTGACCTTCGCCGTCTGCGCGACGCTCGTGACCGGTTCGACACGCGCGATCATCGCCGGCGCGGCGAGCGGCAGCTCAGCCGTCTTGCCCGTCAGGCCCTGACCATTGCTGACCGTCAGCAGGTTCGTGCCCAGCCGGTCGATCTGGCTGAGCAGTCCGGCCTGGCTGGAGGAGGAGAGGCCCAGCACCGCAACGATCGCTGCCACGCCGATCGCGATGCCGAGCGCCGAGAGGCCAGCCCGCAGCCGGCGCGTGCGCAGGCCGACGCTCGCCACTCGCGCCAGGTCCGCAGGAGCCAGCCGCTGCGGGGCGAGGTTCGCGGCGGCTCGCGCGCACCGTCACCGTCCTTCGTTTACCAGCGCGAACGCGGCCGGCCCGACGTGCGCGACGCTCGCCTTGACGATGTAGCCGCCCTGGCTTGCGATTCGCGACGAACGGCGGCGCGACGGCGATCCCGCAGGCGTCGGTCGCACCGTCACCGTGTTTGGGCGGCGTCCGCGGGAGCGGGTCGCGAAGCGTCCGCTGGCGCCGCGGGCCGGCGCGGAGAACGTCACCTGCGTGGCGGCGACCGGGCCCTTCTCGGCGTCGGTGACCGTCACCGCGAGCCGAATCGGGAAGCGCGCTCCAACCCTCGTCGACTCGGTTGCGCCGACTCCGAGCGGTGATCTTGGCGGGCATGCCAGCTCGAGGCTCGGCAGACGTCGCGCCACAGGTGCTCTGGCTGACCTTCGCTACGGCGTTCGTCAGCGAGAAGGAGAGCGACCCGTAGGCCGAGCTCGCCGTGACCGAGTAGCCGCCCGCCGTGTCGTCAGCGGTGAGCACCGGTGCGGTTGCCACTCCTTCGGCATCGCTGCCGACGGTCGCGGTGTTCGATCCGCTCGAAGAGAAGAGCCCGCTGGGGCCTATCGGGTGGCGCACTGAAGGTGACCGAGGTTCCGGCAACGGCCGTCGTCAGCGGACAGCCGTTGCTGTTCGGCGAACGCAACCTGCAGGTTGGTCGCAAAGGCTGTTCCTAGCGTCGCACTCTGCGGCGTGCCCGCGATCAACGTCAGCTCGTTCGGCGGATTCGGCGACGGGCACGCCGTAGCGCCCGGGCCGCTCGGCGGCACCGTTTCGCCTTCGGCGGCCAGCGCGGCGGACGCGAGCGCGACAGGCGGCAACTACGACGGCCGCGCTTGCGAGCAGCGAGCGTTGCAGCGAAGCCGGCGCGCGTACCGATCTGCCGATCAGAGGAATCACCATTCGACGTTCTCGCCGTCCGCCACGATCCGGCCGTCGAGCATCTGCACCTGACGCGGCAGGCTCGCGGCCAGCTCGCGATCGTGCGTGATCACGACGATCGTCGCTCCCTGCGCGTTGAGCTCTTCGAGCAGCTCTACGATCGCCGCGCCCGCGGCACTGTCCAGGTTGCCCGTTGGCTCATCCGCGAGCACGATCGCCGGGTGGCCTACGAGCGCGCGTGCGATCGCAACCCGCTGACGCTCGCCACCGGAGAGCTTGCTCGGGCGAAAGTCGACACGGTCTGCGAGTCCGACCTGCGCGAGCGCTTCGTCGGCGCGCTCGCGTCGCTCGCCCGCGCTCGCGCCCGCGTACAGCAGTCCGTCGGCCACGTTCTCCAGCGCCGTCGAATGCTCTGCCAGGAAGAACTGCTGAAAGACGAACCCGATGCTCCGCGCACGCAGGCTCGCCAACTCGCGATCCGAGAGCTCTGCCACGTCCGAGCCCGCTGATCGAGACCGCGCCCGAGCTCGGGCGCTCGAGCGTGCCGATCACGTGCAGCAGCGTCGTCTTGCCCGATCCCGACGGACCGACGATCGCCACCAGCTCACCCTCGTCTACGGTGAAGCTCACGTCACGCAAGGCAAGTACCGGCGGCGCCGCGCCGTATTCCTTGCTCACGTCCCGCAGCTCGAGTACGCCTGCCGCGACTCATGTCGAGGGCACCACCACTCGTTGACCGGCATGCACGCTCTTGCCGCTGACCTGCACGAGGCCTTCGGCGTCATCGAACAGCCCCAGCGTCACCGCCTCGAGGTGGTGCGCGCCGGCTTCAACGACCTCGAGCGCATAGCCGCCGCCTGCCAGCGCCAGCAGGGCGTCGACCGGCACCGAAAGCGCATCGCGGACGCTCGCCGTCGTGATCGACACCGTCACCGGCGCCTGATCGAGGTGACCGATCGCCTGCGGTTCGCTCGGCGTGACGCTCACTTCGACGGTCGGCCCGCCTTCTTCGCCGTTTTCAGCCACCGCCGCCACCGCCACCTTCTTTGTTCGACGGCTGCTCTTGCGACCGTGCCCACCGAGCTGACACGCCCGGCGTCGTCTGCTCGTTCGGCAAGGTGATCGAGACCCGATCGCCGACCTTCACGCTCGACTGCTCGGCGGCGCTCAGCGCGATCGTCACCTGAGGCCGTGTCGAGGTGATCCCGAGCACCGGTCCCGGCGCCACGCTCGCGCCGACTTCCGGCTTCACGCTCGTAACCCGTACCGGCCCCGGCGCGAACACGACCGATCCCAGCGGCAGCTCGCCGGTAACCGGCATTCCGCGGGCGGACTGAAACGCCCGGATCGCGGCTGCGGTCGCGCCGCTGAAGGTCGTCACCGCTGCAGCCCGGCGCCGTAGCCGAGCGCGTCCAGGTTCGCGTTCAACGCTCTCCACGTCCTTGCCCGGCTGACATCCCCGCCAAGAACGCCCGCGATGGTACGACCGAGCCGTACATCAGCACCGTCTGCCGGCCGCTCAGCGCGAACAGGCTCTGTCCGCGCGCGATCACCTGCCCGACCGCCGGCAGCATCGTGAAGGTCGAGCCCTGGCCGTAGTCCGCCGCCGCCGAGCGCGCCGTCGAAGCTGAGCCGCCCGCGCGCTCGCCAGCAGCAGCCTGCGCGGCCGACAGCGAGTCCGGTCGCTCTGCAACTTGCTCGTCGCACCGCTCGTGCTCTGTCGGTCGCTCGCCAGCGTCTGCACGTCGGTCGCGCACACGCTCGAGTCCTCGCCGGCCGACGCGTCCACCGGCTGACGCGGCTTCGCCGCTCGGCGAGGCGGAGCCGGGTGCGCTTTCCGCGGCGTTGTCTCCCGCGCAGTCGACCGCCTGCTTGGCTCGCGCGGCGGACAGTCGTCGCCCGAGTGTTCGCCAGCGTCGCGGCTGTCGGCAGACACCGCTGCGCTTGCTGCTCTGCAGCATGCGTTCGCTGTTGCTCACAGCCTGGTCTGTCTGCAGCACGGCAGACGGCGGCGTGCCTGCCGGTAGACGGATCGTCGCCGCTCCCGCGTAGCCGAGCGTCGCGCTCACCTGCGTCTGCGAGGACAGTGAGCGTCTGACTCGACCGTCGCAAGCGACGTCGTCGGCCGCGTTCTCAGACCGCCTGCTCGGCTTGCCGGCGCCGTCGAACGGGTCGCTGACGATCGAGCACGACGACGGCAGCCGCCACGAGCACGAGCCCCGAGCCCGCCAGCGCGATCCGGCGCGGGCGCGTTGCGTTCATCAGTGGCTACCGTGCAGCCCGCCCGGGATCAGCGACTGGCACGCTTCCTCCGCCGCGCGCACCTGCGGCGAGTGCAGGTCGAGGCCCTTCTTCGAGACGTGCACGCCGCCGCCCGAGAAGGTCGGGTCCGGGAAGTTCGGGATGCCATGCGTGCGAATGCACGCGGCGGCCTTCAGGTACTGCAGACTGTTCCTGAGGGCTGATCGGGTGGCTCGGAGCCCTGCCAGGTCCGCCTTCGGGCAGCAGCTTGCTGCAGGCCTTCTGCGGCGGATTGAAAATGGGGATTGCCCGTGATCCCCGGCGTGGCCCTCATCGCCACCTTGACTTCGTTGCCGGAGGTCGAGATCTGCGGTTCGGGGAAGTTCGTCACGCCGTGTTCACGCATGCATCGGGAGTACGCGACCGCCTGGCGCCCGGCGAGCCGGCGCTCGACGACACACCGCCGGACCCGGCGGCCGAGCTGCTCGAGGAGGTGCTCGACGTCGCGCTCGATCCCAGCTGCGCCACGGTCGGGCTCTTGGCGCCGCCGCCGCAGCCGGCGACGAGCAGCGCGACCACCACGAGCCCCACAGTCGGTCCTGTCGCCTTCATCAGTTCATCTCCTCGCGCTGGCTGGATGCTGCGTGCGAGGGTGTTCTACGAAACGGCCGGTTACACCACGGTGACCGGAGCTGTAACCGCGCTGTAACCGCAGATGCGCCACGCTGAGTGGTCCATGCGAGTACTGCTTGTCGAGGATCACGTCGAGCTGGCCGATACGGTCGCTGCCGGTCTGCGCCGCGAGGGCATGGCGGTCGACGTCGCGCTCGACGGTAACGATGCGCTCGCGCACCTCGCGCTGACCAACTACGACGTGCTCGTACTCGACCGCGATCTGCCGGGCGTGCACGGCGATCAGATCTGCCGCTCGCTCGTCGCCGAAGGGCACGAGGGCCGGATCCTGATGCTGACCGCCGCCGGCTCGATCGAAGAGCGGGTAGATGGCCTCAGCCTCGGTGCCGACGACTACCTGCCCAAGCCGTTCGCCTTCGCAGAGCTCGTCGCGCGAGTTAGGGCGCTTCAGCGGCGCTCTGGCACCCAGCTCGCCGCCTGTGCTCGTGCACGGTGATCTGCGCGTCGATCCTGCCAATCGTCTCGCCAGCCGCGATGGGCAACGCCTTGCGCTCAGCCCGAAGGAGCTCGCTGTGCTCGAGTACCTGCTCGGCGCCGACGGCCGGATCGTCTCGGCCGAGGAGCTGCTCGAGCACGTGTGGGACGAGAACGCCGACCCGTTCACGACGACCGTCAAGGTGACGATCAAGCGCCTGCGCGCCAAGCTCGGCGAGCCGCCACTGATCGAGACCGTGCCCGGCGGCGGCTACAGGATCTGAGAGCAACCACGACCGTGCCGGACACGCTTCTCAGTCCTGCCGCCGATCTGAGATCGCCCCGGAGGCTTCTCGCTCGGTTGCGGCCTCGCCTTCCGCGCTACACGATCCGGCTGCGTCTCGCCGTCCTCTACAGCGGCGTCTTCCTGATCCTCGGCACGCTGCTGCTTGCGATCATCTTCCTGTCGGTCCGCCACTCCTCCCACGGCGTGGTCGTCTCCGCTCAGGGGACCGTGGCCAAGCTCGTCGAACGAGAACACGGCGAAAGCGCGCACCCGGGATCCACGCTCTCGGTTGTGCCCGAAAGTGCTGCAGAACAGGAACAGGCCCACAAGCTGGGCGCGGTGGCCGTCAACGTCAACAGCAGCGATCTGCATCAACTGCTGATCTGGTCTGTGTTTGCGCTGGCGATCATGGCGGTCGCGTCGGTGGCGCTCGGGTGGGTGCTCGCCGGACGCGTGCTGCGCCCGCTGCAGGTGATCACCAGCGCAGCTCGCGAGCTGTCCGCGACCAACCTGCACGAGCGCCTCGCACTGGATGGACCGAACGACGAGCTGCGCGAGCTCGGCGACACCTTCGACGAGCTGCTCGGACGGCTGGAGTCCTCGTTCGAGGCGCAGCGTCAGTTCGTCGCAAACGCTTCACACGAGCTGCGCACGCCGCTCACCTTGGAGCGCGCGATCCTCGAGGTGACGCTCGCAGACCCCGATGCCACGGCCGCTTCCCTGCGAGCAGCCTGCGAGCGAGTGCTTGTGATCGGCGAGCAGCAGGAGCGCATGATCGACGCGCTCTTGACCCTCGCCCGGAGCGAGCGTGGTCTCATACGCCGCGAACCACTGCTGCTCGACACGCTCACCGCCGAGGCGATGAAGGAACGTGGGGAGGAGGCCGCCCGTCGCGGGCTGCGCCTCGACAGCAAACTTGAGCCAGCCGCCACCGCCGGTGACCGGCGGCTGATCGAACGGTTGATCGCGAACCTGCTCGACAACGCGATCCGCCACAACAGCCCGCACGGCTGGGTGACCGTCCAGACGGCGCTCGATGCCGGCACGCCCGTTCTGACCGTCTCCAACAGTGGACCGCTGATCGAGCGCGATGAGCTGGCATCACTGGTGCAGCCCTTCCAGCGGCTCGGCACCGATCGCATCACTCACGGCGACGGTCACGGCCTCGGCCTCTCGATCGTCGAGGCGATCGCAGTCGCGCACGGTGCCGAGCTGTCCGTCCAAGCGCAGCCGGCAGGTGGGTTGCAGGTGGAGGTCCGCTTCGGGGGTGCGTAGCACGGCCCGCCGCACTACGCGGTCCCCCGGTCCTCGTCGCGGCTCCGATGCGAGCCAGATAGGAGGTTGTCTAGTGGCTGCGCGAACCGCCGCGCACCGTTCGCCACGACTGCACCGTGATGCGAAGGATCACAAACGTGATCGCCAAGCCGATCAACGGGTCGGCAATCGGAGCGCCGAGCGCGACCACCGCCGCGCTGAGGATCACGGACAGGGAGACATATGCGTCAGCGTGCGCGTGATTACCGTCTGCGATCAGCGCCGGCGAGGAGAGACGATGTCCCGCGCGCGTACGTATCTGTGAGGCCGTCCAGTTGCCCAGATATCCGATCACGCCGGCCGCTGCGAGCGCCCATAGGTCGGTCGGCGTGCTGGGGTTGATCAGGCGATTGACGGCCTCCACAGCGGCGACCGCGGCCGATACGAAGATCGCGGCGACGACGGCGAGCCCCGCATAGCCCTCCGCGCGCTCTGAACGCAGCATGAAGGCGATTCCGAGCGGCACGGCCGTCAGTGCGTCGCCACCGTTGTGGATCAGGTCGGCGAGCAGCGCGATGCTTCCCGACGCGGCGAAGATCACCGCTTGCAGCACCGTCGCCAGGGCGAGCACGGCCAACGACAGCGAGACCGCCTGGACGCCCTCGTGCGAGCGCTTGATCGAGTCGTCGATCAGACCGTGGCTGTGAGCGTGCGCGCTGTCGTCGTGCGCGTGGCCGTCGTGCGCAAGCACGGCGACTGCCGGATGCCAGAGGTGGCGATGATGGCCGTTGTGAACGTGGCTGTGTGAGAAGCGACCGTGCCGATGCGTCAGCGTGTGGTGCACGGCCCGATCCTAGCCCTCGCGGCCGGCGTCTTTCCCACCGCGAACCCGCTCGAGCCCGTCGAGGATCAGGTCGAGTCCCCATGCGAACTCGACGTCGCTGTCGTAGCCGGATTCGGGCAGCTTCGTCGCGATCTCGACGAGGTATGGGTAGCGCTCGAGCGCGCCGATCGTCTGCGCTCGCCTCTGCGCGGCTTCTCCGGCGCTCTCCGGCGTCTCCAACGCGAGGTCTCGTTCCTGCAGAGAGAAGCCGTAGATGTAGGAGTCCTGCAGCGAATATGCGTGGATCGCCATCGCGAACGAGAAGCCCGCCTCTCGCAGGCAGCCCATCACCGCGTTGTGGTTTCGCAGGTTCGCCGGCCCCGGATGCCGTGACTCCATCATCCCGATCGCCCAGCTGTGGCGCTTCAGCGCCTCGCGCGTCGAGATCGCCCGTTGTCGCATGACCGACCTCCACTCGAGCTCCCCGGAGGGGAGCTCGATCTCGTCGAAGACGATGTCGACCATCCCGTCGAGCAGCACCTCCTTGTTCGCGATGTGCTTGTAGAGCGCCATCGGCACGACGCCGAGCTGCTGAGCGAGCCCGCGCATGCTGAAGCCCTCGAGCCCGGCCTCGTCGGCGAGCGCGACGGCGGCCGCCAGCACGCGAGCGCTGCTCAGCCGTTCCCGGGTCGCGATCTTCTTCTTGCTCATCGGCCTTGACAAGTGTACACCGTACACCTATAGTTCCCGCTCACGAGTGTACGCCGTACACCTCACGGAAAGGCTTCGCATGAACCCCGACGCGCCGTATCCCGTCCAGTACTCCGTCGACTATCCCGAACGGCCGCTGAACCGTCTCACCACGTTCTTCCGGCTGTTCATGCTGATCCCGATCGTGATCGTGCTGAGCCTGATCGAGGGCGGCGGCTACGCCTACGGCGGCGGCCGCGCCGCCGGCGCGATCGGCGCGGCCGGGCTGGTCGTGGTGCCGACGCTGCTGTTGATCCTGTTTCGCCAGAAGTACCCGCGCTGGTGGTTTGACTGGAACCTCGAGCTGATGCGCTTCTCTGCCCGCGTCGGCGTCTACGCCGCACTGATGGAGGACCGCTATCCCTCGACCGACGAGCATCAGGCCGTGCACCTCGAGTTTCCCTACCCCGACGCGCAGGCCGACCTGAACCGCTGGCTGCCGCTGGTCAAGTGGATCCTCGTGATCCCGCACTACGTCGTGCTTTTCTTCCTCTACATCGCTTCAGTCTTCGTCGTGATCGCCGCCTGGTTCGTGATCCTGTTCACCGGTCGCTTCCCCCGCGGCATGTTCGACTTCCTCGTTGGCGTCGGCCGTTGGACGAACCGCGTGATCGCCTATGCACATGTACTCGTCACCGATCGCTACCCGCCGTTTCGCCTCGCGCCGTAGCGACGAACGACGCGCGCCCGGCCGCGAGCGCCGTGATCGGCCCAGGAGTGGTGCCCGATCACGGCTGACTCGCGAACCGCCTAGCTCTCAGCGCCGGGCAGCGCCTCTCGCGTCACGACGGTGAGCGTGACCTCCTGTCGCACGCGAAAGCCGAGCTCCTCGTATAGCCGGATCGCACCGGTGTTGGTGCTCATCACGTGCAGGAACACGCGCTCTGAGCGCCGCTGGATGCTCGCGATCAACGCGCCGACGAGCTGCGAGGCCAGTCCCTGACCGCGATGGTCAGGCTTCGTGCAGACGGCGCTGATCTCGGTCCAGCCGTCCGGGCGAAAGCGCTCGCCGGCCATCGCCACGAGCACGCCGTCGCGGCGGACGCCGAGATAGTCGCCCAGCTCGATCGTCCTGGTCAGGAACGGCCCGGGCTCGGTCTGCGCGACCAGCTCGAGCATCTCCGGCACGTCGGCCGGCCCGAGCGCGATCGCCTCCGCGCATTCGGCGCCGACGACGCGCTGCTCGACCATCTGCACCAGATCGAACGCCTGAATCGCTCGCCATCCGTCCGGCGGCTCGTCGGCGCCGTATCGGCCGGCGACGTAGGTTCCCGGCGCGACGAGATCGGCGGCGTCGCGCCAGTCCTGCGCCGAAGGAGGTGTCGGCAGCGCGAGGAACGGCGCGACGTCGGGCGGATATCTACGCGCCCGCCCACTCGTCTGCGCGAGCTGCGCGTGCGCGCCGCCCAGCGAGGCGTAGGCCGGATTGTCGAGCCCCGCTTCCTCGCCGGCCGGCATCGCTCCTTCACGCTCGGTCGAAGCGGTCGAGGTTCATCACCTTCTCCCATGTCGCC
The DNA here is from genome assembly GCA_963812575.1 of uncultured Solirubrobacteraceae bacterium. Taxonomy (GTDB): domain Bacteria; phylum Actinomycetota; class Thermoleophilia; order Solirubrobacterales; family Solirubrobacteraceae; genus Palsa-744. The sequence goes on from CAWEVS010000012.1 coordinate 22,839, forward strand.
ACGAAGTCGCGCACGAACTTCTCCTCGGCGTCGTCGCTGGCGTAGACCTCGGCCAGCGCCCGCAGCTCCGAGTTCGAGCCGAACACGAGGTCGACCGAGCTGGCGGTCCACCTGGCCTCGCCGCTGCTGCGCGTGTGCCCGACGTAGACGTTCTCGGCCGAGTCCGACGGCTGCCACTCGGTGCCCATGTCCAGCAGGTTGACGAAGAAGTCGTTGCTCAGCGTCTCTGGCCTGTCGGTGAAGACGCCGTGCTCTGACTGCTCGAAGTTCGCGTTCAGCGCCCGCATCCCGCCGATCAGCACGGTCATCTCCGGAGCGGTCAGCCGCAGCATGTAGGCGCGCTCCAACAGCCCGTGCTCGAGCGCCAGCTTCTCTCCCTCGCGGAAGTAGTTGCGAAAGCCATCGACGGTCGGCTCGAGCACGGCGAACGACTCCGCGTCGGTCTGCTCCTGCGAGGCATCCGTGCGCCCGGCAGCGAAGCCGACCGAGACCTCGTGGCCGGCCTTCCGCGCGGCCTGCTCGACCGCGGCGCAGCCGCCGAGCACGATCAGGTCGGCAAGCGAGACCCGCTTGCCATCCGCCTGTGAGCCGTTGAACTCCTGCTGGATCTGCTCCAGCGTCGCGAGCGCGCCGGCGAGCTCGGCCGGTTCGTTTATCTGCCAGTCCTTCTGCGGCGCGAGGCGCACGCGTGCGCCGTTGGCGCCACCGCGCTTGTCGGTGCCGCGGAACGAGGCGGCCGAGGCCCAGGCCGTCGCGACCAGCCGCGCGATCGACAGCCCCGAGCCGAGGATCTTGTCCTTCAGCGCGGCGACGTCGGCGTTGTCGATCAGCTCGTGATCGAGCGCCGGCACGGGGTCCTGCCACAGCTGCGGCTCGGCGATCCACGGGCCGAGGTAGCGCGAGATCGGGCCCATGTCGCGGTGAAGCAGCTTGTACCAAGCCCTCGCGAACGCGTCGGCGAGCTGGTCGGGGTTCTCGTAGAAGCGTCTTGCGATCGGCGCGTAGATCGGGTCGACGCGCAGCGCAAGATCGGTCGTCAGCATGATCGGCGCGTGTCGCTTGGAGGGGTCGTGCGCGTCCGGCACGGTGTCCTGTGCCTCGGCGTTCTTCGGCGTCCACTGCTTGGCGCCGGCTGGGCTCTCGGTCAGCTCCCACTCGTACTCGAACAGGTTCTGCAGGAAGCCGTTGTCCCACTTCGCAGGCGCCGCCGTCCACGCGCCCTCGAGGCCGCTGGTCAGCGTCTGTGCGCCGTTGCCGCTGCCGACGCTGTTCTTCCAGCCCAGGCCCTGCTCCTCCAGCGGCGCGGCCTCGGGCTCCGGGCCGATCTTGCTCGGGTCGACGGCGCCGTGCGTCTTGCCGAACGTGTGCCCGCCGACGATCAGCGCGAGCGTCTCTTCGTCGTTCATCGCCATCCGCGCGAACGTCTCGCGGATGTCCTTGGCGGCCGCCAAGGGGTCGGGGTCGCCGTTCGGGCCCTCGGGGTTGACGTAGATCAGGCCCATCTGCACCGCGCCGAGCGGTTTCGCGAGCTCGCGCTCGCCGCTGTAGCGCTCATCTCCGAGCCACGTGTCCTCGCTGCCCCAGAAGATCTCCTCGGCCTCCCAGATGTCCTCGCGCCCGAAGCCGAAGCCGAACGTCTGAAAGCCCATCGACTCCATCGCGACGTTGCCGGTGAAGACGAGCAGGTCGGCCCACGAGATCTTGCGGCCGTACTTCTGCTTGATCGGCCACAGCAGCCGCCGCGCCTTGTCGAGGCTCGCGTTGTCGGGCCAGCTGTTGAGCGGCGCGAAGCGCTGCGCGCCCTGGCCGCCGCCGCCGCGACCGTCGGCGATCCGATAAGTGCCGGCCGCGTGCCAGCTCATCCGGATGAACAGCGGGCCGTAATGTCCGTAGTCCGACGGCCACCACTCCTGTGAGCTCGTCATCAGCTCGACGAGGTCCCGCTTCAGCGCCTCGAGGTCGAGCGTCGCGAACTCCTTCGAATAGTCGAAGCCCTCGCCCATCGGGTCCGACAGCGGCGAGTGGCGGTGCAACACGCTGAGGTCGAGCTGGTTCGGCCACCAGTCGTGGTTGGTCCTCGGCTGCGGCACCTCCGAGGTCGGGCTCGGGATCGCCGGGTTCTCGCTCTCGCTCTCGCGGACGCTGTCACTCATGTTCGTTCGCTCCGTTTCTCTTTACAGGTAGTAGTGCTGGCGTGTTGCTTGCGGGTCCGCGCTCCGGCGCGGTGCTGCCGCGTCCCGGCGGCCCTCGTCCGCTACTGGCTCGGCGGCCACGCAATCCGGACAGCGGCCCCAGTAGATGACCTCAGCTTCGTCGATCTCGTAGCCGAGGTCGTCACCGGCCACGAGACAGGGCGCATCGCCGATCGCGCAGTCGACGTCGACCGTCCGCGCCGCACGATCGACAGATCAGGTGGTGGTGGTTGTCGGCGACCCGATCCTCGTAGCGGGCGGGCGAGCCCGCCGGCTGGATCCGCCGCAACAGGCCCTTCTCAGCCAGCGCGCCGAGTGCGTCGTAGACGGCTTGCGCCGAGATCGTGCCGATCTGGCGCCTGACGGCCTCGGCGACGGCATCGGCCGTCGCGTGCGGTTGCTCGGAGACGGCTTGCATCACGGCCAGCCTCTGGGCCGTCACCCGCAGACCGTTCCGGCGCAGAAGCTCCTCGGCGTCCATTCGACCCGAGCCTACGACCGAACACTGGAGAAAGTCAAGGAATAGATCGCTTCGGGTCTAGAGCCACGCCGGGCTCGCCTGAGGCTAGGCGACCATGAGGCCAACGTCAGGCCGGAGTTTCTTCGACTCGCCGCCGGGCCTCGCGCGGCCCCATCAGCTCTCGAGCGAGTAGGACTAACTTGCACGGACGCGCTGCGTTTCTGGAGGCGCCGGCAACGGACTGTTTGGACGTCTTGCGGGGGTTCGCAAGCGACGCGGGGAAAACATGACTGGACGGACACCGGGGCCTGCCACCGGCATCGCGTGGCACGGCGCAAGACCGCGCGAGTGCCGGCCGCTCGACACGAAGCGTCGCGACGGGCCGTATCGCTACGCCGCTCGCGTGGTGGCGCCGCTCGGCATTGATCGCGCTCGCCGGGTGCTCTGGCGATGATCGGCGCCGCGCCGGCCTCGGCCAACGACGTGATCGCCTGCGGGCGGAAACGCGCACCACCAACTGGGCGACGGTGTCAACGGCAACAGCGATGTGCCGCGCCTGGTGTGCTTGCCGGCGCGCGCTGAAGCTTGCCCTGGCACCCATCTGGAACACGTGATCGCCGTATCGGCAGGCGTGGAGAACACAGCCTCGCGCTGCTGGCCTCCGGCGAAGTGGTTGCCTGGGGCCGCAACACCGACGGCGACCTCGGCGACGGCACGACCGACCGTGCGCGAGCCCGTCTATGTCTGCAAGGTCGGTGCCAGCGGTCCATGCCAGACCACGGCGGACGCCCCAGAACGGCTGAAAACGGTGATCGCGATCTCCGCCGGAACAGACGGCCGACTCGAACATCGCGCTGCTGAGCAACGAAACGGTCGTGACGTGGGGCTCGAACAGCGGCGGTCAGCTGCTGGCATCGGATCGGCGACGCCGACCTACAGCGACGATCCCTGTGCGCCAGCCCTGCGAACGCGTGACCTGGGCCAGAACGTGCCCTGCACTGGGCGGGCCGTACCTCGAAGGAATCGCGGCTGTCTCGGCAGCACCGGCTGCACGATCGTCGCGATTCGGACCAGCAATCGCGAAGCGCTCAGCTGGGGCGCCGAACAAAGTCGGGTCAGCTCGGGCGCAGGCGACTGGGTACAAAAAGGCGCCTCCGCGGCAGACAACCGGGCGCTAGCCCGTGTGCCAGGTCGCAATTCACGGGCGACTACTTCGGCTGTCGGACCTGAAGCCGGAGAACACGACACCGCATCTCGACCTGTAGCGGCAAACCACTGAACACGGCGTCGTGTCGGTCTCGTTCGGGTTGCAGCACAACCTGGCGCTGGTACTACGGCTTCCCGCCGGGCCGAAAAAGCGGTAAAGCGAGAAAACGAAAAAGAAATCGCGGAAGAATACGGAGAAAACGCGAACACGAAGGGCCGTATCTAGAAAGAATCGCGTGTCTACTCGGCTCGTCGCGTGGGGCTACAGACAATGACGAGCCAGCTCGGCGATCACGAAGCGCTCGCGACCGGCCCGAACACACTGCTGGACGTCACACCTCGCCTGCAGTGAGGTTCCGGTGCCGGTCTTGCCTGGCGGAATACAGTGGCCTCAGCAAACCGTGCACGGGCGGCGGAAGCACTAGCGAAACCGGCCGTCGACGGTTGCGGGCCAGGCGGCTAAGAACGCACAGTCTCGAAAACGAAACTCGTCAACGGTGAAAACGTGGTGTCGTGGGGCGAAGCGCAGTACGGCACGCTGGGCAATCGCAAACGACAACGACCGAACAGTGGACAAGCATCGTGCAGCGAGGTATCGTGTGTTACGAAAGCAACGGGACGGATCCGTGTCCGGGCAACCTGAAAGGCGTCTCGGCGATCTCCGCCGGCGAATACCACAACCTCGCGCTGCTGGGCAACGGCGAAGTCGTGTCCTGGGGTCAGAACACGGACGGCCAGCTGGGCAACGGGGAAGAAGGGACGGCATTGGTCCCGGAAACCTGCGGCGCGAACGGCTGCAGCGATGGCCCGGTGCACGTCTGCCAGGTGGGCGGCCCCGGCGGCTCTGGCTGCAACGACGCTGACAGGCGCGATCGAAATATCGGCCGGCAAAAACCACAGCCTGGCTGTCGGTGAATATCCGAGCGCGCTCGTCTGGTACAACGCAGCGGCAAGGCTGCAGCGGGCCCGGGCCGTCTGTCAGGTGCGGCCGGTGGCCTGGCTGCCGACGCTACAGGCGCGGTCGAAATCTCGGCCGGCAACCACAGCCTGGCGTCGGCGAATATCCGAGCCGCTGTCTGGTACAAAAAACGTCGAACTGCCGAAAGGCGCAGCGCACCAGGTCGTCGCGACGAGCGCCACGCTGACGCTGCACACGATCTCCGGCACGATCGCCTGCAAGGTCAAAGACTCGGAGGAAATCTGGAATCCGCTGAGCGGCGTCGGCCAGGACGAAATGACGACGTTCGTGCTGGGCACCTGCAAGTCGGGCCTCTGCCCGAAACCGCAGAAAACCGAAGTCAATGCGCTCGGCCTGAACTGGCCGTCGCATCTGACACCCGGCCCTCCCGTGAGGGATCAGATCGAAAAAGTCGACCTCGAAATACGCTGCAGCACGTCGGGCTACCTCGACAAATACGAAGGGACGCTGACGCCGGAAGTGGGCAACGGCGTGCTCGCGTTCGGCGCCGGCTCCGGCGAACTGGAAGATTCCGGAAACCACAAAGCGAACGTCACGGGCACCGACAAACTGACCGCTCCGCCAGGAAAAATCACCGCCCACTGAGGGTTGGCTGGATCGGTTGATTAGCCGACGCGAAGGGCCGTGCCTGAGGAGCCAGGCGCGGTCCTTCGTGGTTCGGCCGGCTCCTCGCCGCGCACCGGTTGAAGGCGGAGACGCTGCCAACCGGGGCCGGCGGAGCCGGCCCAATCGACCTCAAGAGGGTCAGCGCCGTGCGCTCAGCGCCAGTTCGCGCGAAGATTCGTGAACATGGGGGACTCGGTCAGCTGTGCGCAGTGCGAAGCGAGCAATCCCGCAGACGCTGCCTTCTGCAGCGCGTGCGGCGCCTCGCTGTCGCCGGTCTGCCCATCGTGCGGCGTCGCCGCTGCGGCCGGCGCTCGCTTCTGCAACGCGTGCGGCTCCCCGCTTCAGGGCGCAGGCGCGTCGCGTCAGGCCGACTCGGCCGAGGCGGCGCGCGAGAGCGAGGAGCGCCGCACGGTCACGGTCCTGTTCGCCGACCTGTCGGGCTACACGGCAGTCGCCGAGCGCCTCGACCACGAGACGGTCAAGACGCTGACCGAGCGCTGTCTGACTCGATTCGCCGCCGAGGTCGAGCGGTTCGGCGGGCGCGTCGACAAGTACATCGGCGACAACGTGATGGCCGTCTTCGGAGCTCCGGTCGCGCATGAGGACGACGCGCAGCGCGCCGTGCTCGCGGCGTTCGGCATGCAGAGCGCGATGGCCGAGCTGAACCGCGATCTGGCGCCCGAGTTCGGGCTCGAGCTGGCCCTGTGCATCGGCATCAACACGGGCGAGGTGCTCGCCGGGCGGGTCGGCGAGGCCTACACGGTGATGGGCGATGCCGTCAACGTGGCCGCGCGACTGCAGGCCGCTGCTCCGGCCGGAGGCATCTTCGTCGGCGAGCGCACGCAACGGCTCAGCGCGCGCGAGATCGAGTTCCGCGCACTCGCGCCGCTGACGCTGAAGGGCAAGCTCGAGCCGGTGCCGGCGTGGCAGGCGCTGGCCGTTCAGGCGCCGCGCTCCTCGGCCGAGCTCGATGCGCCGGCCACGCCGCTCGTCGGACGCGAGCAGGAGATCGCCCACCTGCAGGCGCTCGTAGAGCGTGTCGTCGCAGACGCCGCGCCGCACCTCGTGACGGTCATCGGTCAGGCCGGAGTGGGCAAGTCGCGCCTGCTTCACGAGCTCGAGCGCCGGATCGATCAGGGCACGCTGCCGGCGCGCGTGCGGCGCGGGCGCTGCCTCGCCGTCGGCTCACGGATCGTCTACTGGCCGGTCGCCGAGATGCTCCGCGCCGAGTGCGGCATCGGCGAAGGCGACGATGCAGAGCTGATCCGCACGAAGCTGAGCGAGCGCCTCGGACCGCCGCTCGCCGCGCTCGAGGGTGAGGAGCTGGTCGAGCGCCGGATCGCTCCGCTGGCTCGACTGCTCGGCGCCGGCGAGCAGGACGACGAGCTCGTCACCGAGCAGGAGGAGCAGCAGAGCGTGCGCGAGAGCTTCCTCGGTGCCGTGCGCGCGGCGTTCGAGGCGCTCGCACAGGATCAGGCGCTCGTGCTCGCCTGGGAGGACATCCACTGGGCCGACGAGGGCACGCTGGACCTGATCGACTACCTCTCTCGCTGGCTGCGTGCGCCGGTCCTGCAGCTCTGCCTCGCGCGCGACGAGCTGCTCGAGCGCCGTCCCGATTGGAGCTCGCTGCGGCGCACCGTGTCGGCCATGTTCCTCGAACCGCTCGGGCCGAGCGACTCGCGCGAGCTGATCGAGGCGCTGCTGGCGAGCGCCGGCGCCGAGGTCGACCTGCCCGGTGCGCTGGCCGAGCGCTCCGGCGGCAACCCGCTGTTCGCCGAGGCGATGATCAGACGCATCACCGAGGGCGGCGGAGCGACGGCCGAGGAGCTGCCCGACACGGTGCAGGGCCTGCTGGCGGCGCGGCTCGACTCGCTGGAGCCGTTCGAACGCCAGCTCGTCGCGCACGCCGCCGTGCTCGGCCGCACGTTCTGGGAGAGCGCCCTGGAGCCGCTCGCGCTGGCCGCCGGAGAGCCGCTCGAGGTGGCGCTCGCGACGCTTCGCGAGAAGGACATCCTCGTGCCGGGCGACGGCGCCGGCATGGACGGCGAGCGCGAGCTGGCGTTCAAGCACGTGCTGATCAGAGACGTCGCCTACGAGATGCTGCCGAGGGCCGCGCGCGCACGAAAGCACGCCGAGGTCGGCGCGTTCATCGAGCAGCGCTCGGGCAGCCGCAGCGAGGCGACCGTCGGCCTGGTCGCCGAGCACTATGCGCGCGCTGCCGCGTTCGCCGCCGAAGCGCATCTGCCGGCGCCGGAGCTGGCCGAGATGCGAGCGCGCGCGCTCGAGTTCGGAGAGGCGGCCGGCGACGCCGCCGCGGCGCTGTACTCCAATCGCGAAGCACTGGTCCACTACGAGGCGGCAGCGGCGCTCGCCGGCGCGAACGACGACGCCGCAGCGCAGCGGATCGCCGAGAAGCTGGGCGACGTCTCGCTTCGCCTCGGCCGCGTCGAGCCGGCGATCGAGCTGTGGACCGGATGCCTCGGCTTCTACGGCGAGCAGGGCGATCTGGAGCACGTCGCCGAGCTGCACCGCAAGGTCGGAGCGGCGCTCGCGCACAAGGGCGAGCGAAAGCGCGCGATCGAGCATCACCAGCAGGGGATCAACCTGATCAAGGACAGCGAGCCCTCGCTGGCGCTCGTTCGCCTATATGAGGAGGCGGCCTGGCTGTACATGCAGGTCGGCGACAACATGCTCGCGATCTACGCCTCGGAGAAGGCGCTGCGCCTCGCCGAGGGCCTCGGCGAGCCGCGCGCGGCGAGCCGTGCGCACGGCATCTTCGGGCGCGTGTTCGGACGGATCGGCGACGCCGCCAAGGCGCGTGAGAATCTCGACCGTGCGGTCGAGCTGGCACGCGAGTCAGATGCCGGAGAGACCGTTCTCGCGCTGCTCGCGCTGGGCAACAACCTGGAGCACGCCGAGGGCGATCACGTCGGTGCCGGCGAGCACTACGGCGAGGCGCTCGCGCTGGCCGAGCGGATCGGCGACGTGCCCGCCCAGATCGAGCTGCACTCGGCGCTCGGCGAGCTCGCATACCACCGCTGCAACTGGGCGGTCGTCGAGCGCGAGGCCGACGCCAGCGCCGAGCTCGCCGAACGCGAGGGGCTGGTCGGCAAGCTGTGCCTCGCCAACAACCTGCGAGGACGGCTCTGCTGGCGCGACGGCAACTGGGAAGAGTCGGCGCGGCTGTTCGTCGCCGCCAACCAGCTGGCCGACGAAGTCGGTTGGTCCGAGGTCGCCCTCAGCGCCCTGACGGGGCTCGCGCTGACGATGCGCGACCGCGGCGACACCGCCGGCTCGGAGGCTGCGCTGGCCGACGCATTGGCGGTCTGCGAGCGCGCCGGGCTCGTGCCGCAGTCGATCCAGGTCTATGCGGCGCTAGCGCTGATCCGTGCATCTGCCGGTGAGCTCGAGCTCGCCGAGCAGGCAGCTGCGCTCGCGAGCGAGATCTCACAGCGAGTACACGATCCAGCCGGGCAGGCGGCCGGGCTGGAGGCGGCCGGGATCGTCGGTGCGATGCCCGACGCGATCGACGCTCTGAGCTCGGCGCGCGAGCGCTGGGAGCGGCTCGGCCGGCCGCTCGACGTCGCGCGCTGCGAACTGCTCGCCGGCCGCCGGCTGCTGGAGAGCGACGATGCGCGCGCCGCCGGTGTCCTGGAGCGAGCGGCAGAGCGCTACGAGGCCCTCGGCGTCGAGCATCTCGCGGCGCGTGCTCAGAGCGCCGTGGCGAGGTAGGGTGAGCACCGTCGGCCGGCGCGACCTGAGCCGTATTCGCCAGTCCTTGTTCCACCGTCATCAGAAAGGTGAGAAGTCATGGACCCCGATCATCTGAAGACCATTCCACTGTTCTCGTCGCTGTCCGACAGAGCCATCAGGACTGTGGCCGTGTTCGCCAGCGAGACGTCCGTGTCCGCCGGCAAGCGGCTCGTGCACGAGGGCGACTACTCCTACGATCTGATCGTCATCGAAGACGGCACTGCCGACGTGATCAAGGGCGGCGAGGTGATCGGCTCGCTCGGTCCCGGCGACGTCTTCGGCGAGATGGGAGTGCTGAGCGGCGCCAAGCGCACGGCAGATGTCGTCGCCACCTCGCCGATGCGTCTGATCACACTCAGCAAATGGGATCTGAAGCGGATCTCGAACGAGGTCAGCGACCAGCTGCAGTCGCTAGTCGAGCAGCGCAGCGGGCTGAATGAGGAGCGCGCGCAGACCTAGCCGGCGGGCGCGCGGCGGTAAGGCGCGCTGCCGAACGGCCGCGTTCGCCCGGCGCGCTGGGGTATCGTCATCTGTGTACGGCTCGTCTGCGCAGGTCAAGTCGGCCTTCGGGCGGGGCCGTTCGGGGGTGAGATCGTGGAACGCGTCAGATCAGGGGAAGCTCCGGCGAACGGCCGCCCGATGCAGAGGCGGCGCGCGTCTGCTGTGCGCGCTCGCCGTCGCCGGCGCGAGCGCTGTGCTGGCCTTCAGCGCCGAGGCGACGGCCGGCAACGTATAACGGTTTCAGTGCTCCTCAGCCGGTCGTGCTGCAGGGCTACTCCGGCAGCGCGATGGAGCCGTCGATCACGCCCGACGGCAGATATCTGCTGTTCAACACCTCCAACGTCGCGCCGAACATCCCGACGTTGCAGGTCGCCTCGCGGATCGACGACTCGACCTTCGAATACCTGGGCGAGATCGAAGGCAGCGGCGTCAACGAACCGGGCTCGCTGTCCGGCACGCCGTCGCTCGATCGCGAAGGCACGCTGTACTTCATCTCGACGCGCAGCTACAACGAAACGCTGTCGACGATCTACGCAGGCCAGTTCTCCGAAGGCCAAGTGACCGGAGTGCATCTGGTCTCCGGCCTGAAAGCCGAAACGCGCGGGCTCGTCGACTTCGACGCGTCGGTCAGCGCCGACGGATCGCGCCTCTACGTCAGCGTCGGCGACTTCCGCTCGGGCTCGGGACCGACCAGCGCGAGCATCCACGTGTTCGACCGCAGCGGCGAAGGCTTCACGGCCGATCCGAGCAGCACGACGCTGCTGCGCAAGGTCAACTCGGTGGCGACGCTCAACTACGCGCCGGCGATCTCGGCCGACGGCCTGGAACTGTTCTTCACCGCTGCGAGCCCGGCGATCGGCCAGGCGCCGACGATCTACCGCGCGGCGCGCAGCGCTCCGAGCAAGCCGTTCGGCGCGGCAGAACGCGTCGCGTCGATCAGCGGCTTCGCCGAGGCGCCTTCGCTCAGCAGCGACGGCTCCTCGCTCTACTACCACGAGATGGTCGGCAGCGAATTCGCGATCGAGCGCGTCACGCGAGCGCCGACGCCGCCGCCAACGGTCAGCACGGTCTCGCCGAAGAAGGGCTCGGCGGCCGGCGGCGCGACGCTGCACATCAAGGGCGCCAATCTGGCGGCCGTCAGCGCGGTCACGATCGGCGGCCTGCAGGCGACTGACATCCAGGTCCGCTCCGGCTCGGAAATCACGGCCCTCTCGCCGCCCGGCGCTGCCGGCTTCGCCGACGTGCTCGTGACGACGCCCAGCGGCACCAGCGCGCCTGCGCCCGGAGCCCGCTTCGGCTCGACGCCGTTGATCAGCGCCGTTCGTCCGGCCGCAGGCTCCGTGCTCGGCGGCACGAGCGTAGAAGTCGAAGGGCTCGGCTTCGCGCTCGGATCCTCGGCGACGACGTTCAAGTTCGGATCGACGACGGTTGCGGCCAGCTGCGCCAGCTCGACGACCTGCCTGGTGAGCGACGCCGGCGCACAAAGCCGGCGTGCTCGACGTTCGCGCGGTCGTCGAAGGCCTGACGAGCGCCAAGCGTGCGCCGCAGGACTCCTTCGACTACCACTGAGAGGCAGAGGCCGGAGTGGTCGGCTGACCACCCCGGCCCGGTCCGGCCGCGAGCTTCTATTCGCGGCTCAGGTCGCCCTTTTTGATTTCGCCGAGCAGCGAGCCTTCGAAGCTGCCACCGGTGAATTCGGTTTTCGGCAGCGCTTCGCAGAATTCGCCGCCGAGTTCGTATGGCATTTTCGTCAGCGTCGTCGAGATGCCGAGTCGCTTGATCAGCGTCGACGTTTTGCCTTTTTCGACGGTTTCTTCTTCGTTTGAGAACGACGCCGCTTCGTATTCCGCTTCCGGCCGTGTTCAGCGACTTCGCGGGATACGTGCCCGGCGCGATCGCGATCGTGCACTTGAACGCGCCCTTGACGGCGATTTCGACCGGGCCGGCGCCTTCCAGTTTCCCGCCCGTGACGGTGCCGCCGGCGCCGAATTCGACGACTCCGTTGGCGTGGTAGTTGAACGTCACCGGCGTCAGGAACCTTGCTTTCATTTCATATTCGGCCCGGTTGATCGTCGCCTCGGCTTCGCAGCCGGAGTACTTGATCACGGCCGTCAGCGTCTTCGACGGGAACGCCGGCGTGACGCCGGAGGCCGTCGATTTCGCTTTTTCGCAGTCGATCGCGAATGGTTTGACGTTTATTTCCGCGCCTTCTCCGACGAAGCGCGGTTCCACGTTCGGACTCCCTGCGAACTGGTGCGGATTCGGCGCTTCGACCGCCGTCGCGACAGCCGGTGCCACCGCAAGCGCGAGCGCCGCGAGCGCCAGTGCCGGCGCCAATGAGCGTCTCATTCTCTCCATCCTCCTTGATCACGTCCCTCGCGAAGGCGCGCACCGTCGTTCTGGCGGCAGCGCGCACTCGCGCTTTCCCGTTCCGTAAGGCCGGCGGAGAATATCACCGAGTTCGCGCCCGGACCAGCAGTTGGAATGCGGCTTCGGCGGCGCTCTCAGGAAGGGCTGCGCCGGCGTCGCCCGGCAGCCGCGATCGGGGCGTCCTCGCGAATCTCGGCGAGCAGGCGCGCGGCCAGCGCGCCGGCTGTCTCGCTCGCCGGCGATCGGATCGGCCGGGCGGAAGAAGCGCACTCGCAGGCGAGGCCGAGTGGGGAACCGCGCGATGTCGGTCGAGCCGCTCACCGAGCAGCAGGCGATCTGCGCCTGCGGCACGGCCTCTGCGAGCCTGCCGATTCCGCTTCGCGCGCGCAGCTCACGGCCGAGGCTTCTGGTGCCCTCCGGAAAGATGCCGATGCAGGCGCCGGCGCGCAGCTCGGCGATCGCCCGATCGAGCGCGCCCGAGTCGGCGCCGCCGCGCTCGATCGGGATCTGGCCCATCCCGTCGAGCACGCGATCGAGGCCTTTGACCTTCCACAGCGAAGACTTCGCGAGCGCTCGGATCTGGCGCCGGCCGAGCGCGGCCACGCCGACGATCACGGGATCCCAGTAGCTGTCGTGGTTGCCTGCGAGCAGCACCGGGCCCTCGGCCGGCAGCGACTCCAGGCCGAGCACCTCGAGGCGGCCCCAGCGGCGCACGATCGGCGAGCAGGCGGCCATCGCGGCTCTGTAGGTGCGGGTGGTCGGCTCTGGCATTTCGGCGACGGCGAGCAGCGACGGCCGAGTGGCCGAGCCGGCTGGCGCGGTCGGCGCACGCTACCGGATCGACCGCCGCCTGAGCGAGCGCACGATGGCGACTCGCCGGACTACGCTGGCAGCGATGAATCCGCGACGAGCGTCCTTCCCAGCGCCGCCGATGTGGGCGCGCTGGGCGCTCGCCGCGCTGGTCGCCGCGGCCGCGATCGCCGCCATCGTGATCGGCACGCAGCGAGCCGGCCCGGAAGGCTCCGGCTCCGAAGCCGGCGCCGAAGCCGAAATCAACCGGATCGCCGACGTCGCGATCACAGAAGACGAGGCGCCTCACTTCGCCGGGCTCGCTTCCGGCGCCTCGCCGGCTACGGCGCTCGAGCAGGCGATCGCCGGCGACGTGCGCAAGCGGATCGCCGATCGCCAGATCACCGGGCCGCTGCAGAGCGTCCGCTGCCGCGAGAGCGCCGGCGTCCGCTCCGGACGTGCACCGTTCCGCTGCGCCGTGCGCAGCTCCGGCATCGTCTACCAGTTCCTCGGCGTCGTCGACGAAGCCGCGCGCCGGCTCGCGTGGTGCAAGGTCGACCCGCCCGCGCCCGGCGGCGCCGGTCCGGAAATCCCGATCAGCGCGAGCTGCCGCGCCTGAGCGTCGCCGGCGCCGGCTCAGCCCGTGCGCGCCGCGGGCACCTGCTGGGTGATGCAGTGGATGTTGCCGCCGCCGAGCAGGATCTCTCGTGCCGGCACGCCGAGCAGCTCGCGCTCGGGGAACGCGCCGGCGAGGATCTCCGCGGCCTGCTCGTCGTAGCGCTCGTCGAGCAGCGGAAAGACGATCCGCCCGTTGGCCGGATAGAAGTTGACGTAGGAGGCGGCCAGGCGGTCGCCGGCGGTTCGCGGCAGGCTGCCTTCGGCAGCGTCGACGCCCGCCGCCTCCTGCTCGGTGATCGTGATCGGGCCGGGCGCGGGCAGGCGGATCACCTCGATCGGACGGCCGCGCGCGTCGGTCGCGCCTTCCAGGCGCTGCTGCGCGTCGCGCGAGATCGCGTACTGCGGATCGCTCTCGTCCTCGCAGCCGCTCAGCAGCACGAGGCCCGGCCGGGCGAAGCAGGCGAGGTTGTCGACGTGCCCGTCGGTCTCGTCATCGCAAGACGCCGCGGCCCAGCCAGATCACCTTCTCGGCTCCGAGGTGATCGAGCAGCACCTGCTCGATCTGCTCTCTCGTCAGATCGGGGTTGCGATTCGGGTTCAGCAGGCACTCTTCGGTGCTCAGCACGGTGCCCTCGCCGTCGACGTGGATCGAACCGCCCTCCAGCACGATCGGCGCCGCATAGCGATCGGCGCCTTCGAGCTCGAGCACCTTGCGCGCGACGCGCTCGTCGCGGTCCCACGGGAAGTAGAGGCCGCCCTGCAGGCCGCCCCATGCGTTGAAGCGCCAGTCGACGCCGCGCCGCCCGCCGCGATCGTCGACGACGAACGTCGGTCCGGTGTCGCGCATCCAGGCGTCGTCGGTCGAGATCTCGACGACGCGAATCGCGGGGGAGAGGAGTGCGCGGCAGTGCTCGAACTGCGCGTCTGAGACGCCGACCGTGACCGGCTCGCACGCGCCGATCGCCTCGGCGACCGCGGCGTAGGCCTGCTGCGCCGGCTTCGCGCCGAGGCGCCAGTTGTCGGGTCGCTCCGGCCAGGCCATCCAGCAGCCGGCGTGCGGCTCGAACTCGCCGGGCATCCGAAAGCCGTCGGCGGCCGGCGTCGTGGCGAGCGTCGAGCTCATCAGCCACAGCATGACGCCTGTCGAGCGTCGGGCGAGTGGCTGTCACAGTTTCGGCGATGCGCTTGCCAAGACCAGCCGACCGGCGCCCGATCGGCGCTCGCCGCGCGATGAGCGGAGCCGAGCTCGGGCTGTCGCTGTCGGTCTTCCTCGCCTGCTCGGTCGAGGCCGTCGAGGCGCTCACGATCGTGCTCGCGGTCGGCACGACCCGGAGCTGGCCGTCTGCGATCGGCGGCGTCGCCGCCGCGATGACCGTTCTCGACCGGTCTCGTCGTCGCGCTCGGGCCGGCGCTGACGGCGCTGCCGCTCGACGCGCTGCGCGTCACGATCGGAGGGCTGCTGCTGATCTTCGGCCTGCAGTGGCTGCGCAAGGCGATCCTTCGCGCGGCGGGCCTGAAGGCCAAGCACGACGAGCAGGCGACGTTCGCGAGCGAGGCTGCGGCGGCGCGCGCCGCCCAGCAGCGAGGCGCCGGCTTCGACGGCTACTCGTTTGCGATCTCGTTCAAAGGCGTGCTGCTCGAGGGGCTCGAGGTCGCGTTCATCGTCTTGACGTTCGGCGCCAACCAGCATCGCGTCGGCCTCGCCGCCGCCGCGGCCGGCGTGGCCGTGCTGTTCGTGGTGCTCGCCGGGCTCGCCGCGCGAGCGCCGCTCGCTCGCGTTCCCGAGAACACGATGAAGTTCGCCGTCGGCGTGATGCTCAGCTCGTTCGGCATGTTCTGGGGCGCCGAGGGCGCCGGAGCCGGCTGGCCCGGCGGCGAGGCGGCGCTGCTCGTGATCGTGCCGTGCGTTCTGCTGTTCGCCGTAGCGGCCGCCCGCTGGCTGGCGAGCCGGCCGCTCGCCGGCCGGTGCGCTCGACGAGCCCGCCGCGCCGCAGGCGAGCGAGCAGGTGCTCGGCTCGTGAGGCAGCTCGAGGCCGCGCTTCGGGCGGTGTGGGAGTTCGTCGTCGGCGACGACTGGCGTACGGCCGCCGGCGTCGTCGCTGGCGCTCTCGCTGACGGCCGCGATCGCCGCCGCCGGCGTGCCGGCCTGGTGGGTCATGCCGCTCGCCGTCGTCGTGCTGCTCGTCGTCTCGATCCGCCGGGCGCTGCGCCTGAAGTAGCACCCGCGTCAGACCTCGCGGTGGATCCGCGCGCGCGGCGAAGATCGTCCTGGCGGGCGTTGTGCGGCGGGCCTTGTCCGGCCTTAGCGTGCGAGCGGTGATCGATGTCCGTGGACTGAGCAAGCGCTACGGCGAGAAGGTCGCGGTCGACGATCTGACCTTCCAGGTGCGTCCGGGCGTCGTGACCGGCTTTCTCGGTCCCAACGGGGCGGGCAAGTCGACGACGATGCGTCTGATCCTCGGACTGGATGCGCCGACCAGCGGCGAGGCCTCGATCGACGGTCGTGTCTACCGCGAGCTGCCGGCGCCGCTGCACGAGGTCGGCGCGATGCTCGAGGCGCACGCGATCCACACCGGCCGCTCGGCCTACAACCATCTGCTCGCGCTCGCGCAGACGCACGGCATTCCGCGCAGCCGCGTCGAAGAGGTGATCGAGCTCGTCGGTCTCGGCGAGGTCGCGCGCAAGCGCGTCGGCAGCTTCTCGCTCGGCATGGGTCAGCGTCTCGGCGTGGCCTCGGCGCTGCTCGGCGATCCGGCGACGGTGATCCTCGACGAGCCGGCCAACGGGCTCGATCCCGAGGGCATCCACTGGATCCGCACGCTGCTCAAGCGCCTGGCCGCGGAAGGGCGCACGGTGTTCCTCTCCTCGCACCTGATGAGCGAGATGGCGCAGACCGCCGAGCAGCTGATCGTCGTCGGGCGCGGCAGGTTGATCGCCGACACGTCCGTCGCCGAGTTCGTGCGGCGCGCCTCCTCCGACGTCAGCGTGCCACGTGCGCTCGCCCGAGCGCATCGCGCTCGAGGAGGTGCTGCGGCGGGCAGCGCGCCGAGGTTCGCGGTGCTCGGCGAGGGACTGCTCGAGGTCAACGGCCTCAGCGCAGCAGCAGATCGGCGAGCTCGCACTGGCGGCGCGGATCGTGATCTCCGAGCTGACGCCGCAGCAGGCCTCGCTGGAGCAGGCGTTCATCAGCCTCACCGGCGAGTCGGTCGAGTACCGCGCCGGCGAGACCGAGCCGCGCGAGCTCGAGCAGATCGGAGTCGGCGTCGTGAGCGCGACGCAGGTCCTGCCGGCGGCCGCGAGCCGAGGCGGCCGATCTTCACCGGCGGCGTGACACAGCTGGGCGTGCTGCGCTCGGAGTGGACGAAGCTGTGGTCGCTGCGCTCGACGCGCTGGTCGCTGCTGTTCGCGTTCGTCACGATGGCCGGGCCTCGGGCCGCTGATCGCCGCCGTGACGATGAGCCGCTGGGGACACCTGAGCCAGCACGAACGCGCGACGTTCGACCCGATCAACACCGCGCTCGGCGGCTATCACCTGGCGCAGCTCGCGATCGGCGTGCTCGGCGTGCTGGTGATCTCCGGCGAGTACTCGACCGGGCAGATCCGCTCGACGTTCATGGCCGTGCCGCGACGCCTGCCGGTGCTCTGGGCGAAGGCGGCGACGTTCGCCGCCGTCGACGCTCGTGCTGACGCTGCTCGCCTCGCTGATCGCCTTCTTCGTCTCGCAGGCGATCCTCACCCAGCACCACGTCAACGTCTCGATCGGCCACGCTCCGGCGCTACGCGCCGTGATCGGCACGGGCCTGTACATGGTCGTGCTCGGCGTCTTCGCGCTCTCGCTCGGCGCGCTCGTGCGGAACACGGCCGGCGGGATCGCGATCTTCGCCGGCGTGCTGTTCGTCCTGCCGGGCCTCGCGCACGTGCTGCCGGCGAGCACGTTCAACGCGATCAATCCCTACCTGCCCTCCAACGCCGGCGCCGACGTGCTGAGCAACACGACCGACCCCGGCATGCTCGCGCCGTGGACGGGCTTCGGCGTGTTCTGCGCCTATGCCGCGGTGACGTTCGCCGCCGCCGCCGTTCTGCTCGTCCGGCGCGACGCCTGACGCCGTTGCCACGAAAGGAGCTGACGATGGCCGACCACTATCTGCGCAGCGAGCCGGACGGCTCGGACGCCGTCGCGCCGGCGAGCACGCTGCCGCGGCTCCGCTCGCGCGCCGCGCGCTGACGAAGGTGCCGGAGATCACCGTGATCTTCTGGGTGCTGAAGCTGTTGACGACCGGCATGGGCGAGGCGATGTCCGACTTCCTCGGCCAGAAGAGCGTGCCGATCGCGGGCGCGATCGGCATCTTCGGCCTGTGGTTCGCGCTGCGGCTGCAGCTGCGCCAGCGCGAATATCGCGCGCCGATCTACTGGTTCGCGGTGATGATGGTCGCGATCTTCGGCACGATGGCCGCCGACGGCGTGCACGACGGCGCGAGCATCTCCTACGCCGTCACGACGCCGGTCTTCGCGATCGTCGTCGCCGTGATCTTCTGGCTCTGGTACCGCAGCGAGGGCACGCTCTCGATTCACAGCATCACGACGCGCCGGCGCGAGAGCTACTACTGGGCGGCGGTCCTCGCGACGTTCGCGCTCGGCACCGCCGCGGGCGACCTGACGGCGCTGTCGCTGCATCTCGGCTTCTGGACGTCGGTCGTGCTGTTCGCCTCGGCGATCTCGATCCCGGCCGTCGGCTGGTGGCGCTTCCGGCTCAACCCGATCGTCGCCTTCTGGTTCGCCTACATCGTCACGCGGCCGCTCGGCGCCTCGTTCGCCGACGGCTTCAGCAAGCACGGCAGCGGCGGCCTCGGCCTCGGCGACGGCACGGTCAGTGGCGTGGCGCTGGTGATCTTCGTCGCGCTCGTCGGATACGTCGCCGTGACGAAGCGCGACGTGCAGGGCGCCGATCACGTCGAGCATCCGCACCTGCACTTCGAGCCCCGCCTCGAGCTGGCGTCAGAGTCCGATTGAATCGCGTGCCCTGATGCTGAATCGAGACGCCAAGGCGCCTCACCGTCGCTCGGAGCGTGACTCTTGAGCAGCTGGCTGCCGGATCGAATCGCGGCGCTGAGTCGATTGGCGTCGCGCCGAGTTCGTCCTGACGCTGCTCGGCTTTCTCGCTTTCCTGGCGCTGCCGATCAGGATCACGACCGTCTACGGCGGTCTGCCGGCACATCCGCTGTTCGTGCACGTGCCGGTGATCCTGGTCCCGGCGACGGTCGTCGCCGCCGTGCTGTTCGCGCTCAAGCCCGCGTGGCTCTCGCGCTACGGGATCGCGCTGGCCGTCGTTTCGATCGTCGCGATGGGCTCGCTGTTTCTCACGCTGCAGGCCGGCGCCGCGCTGCGGGGCGAGCTGCAGCTGCGCGGGTCGCGCGGCGACGCTGATCTCTGAACACTCACAGGCCGCGCACATCCTCGCGATCGTCTACGTCGCATTCACCGCGACGCTGATCGTCGCCTTCGCCGCGCGGCGGATCTCGGCGGGAATGCCGACGGGGCTCGGCGTCGCTCGACGCTCTGCTCTCTCCGCGCTCGGTGTTCACGAGCCTGCGCGTCGTGCTGGTGCTGCTGGCGGTCGCCGCCGGCTACATGTGCTTCAGGACCGGCGACCTCGGCGCAAAAGCCGTGTGGGAGGGGCGGACTCAGGCCGCTCATGCGGCGGGCGCTCCGGCGCCCGGCGCACGCGTCTCGCGCGCCCGCGTCGCAGATCGGCACCCCTAGCGGCCACCAACGCTCGAAGTGCACGCGCAAGCCGTCAAGATGGGCAGATGAAGCAGAAGGCGGATCGGCTCGCTTCGCGGTGGCTGACCAACCTCGAGCGGGACGCTCGCCGCATCGCCGAGCCATCGCTTCGCGGTCGACCTGACGACCGCGCTCGGTGTCGCAGCGCTGAGCATCCTCGGTCTGTCGCTCCAGAATCGCCTCGATCCTCTGACGCTCGGCTTCTGCATCGCGCTGTGCGCTCCGCTGCTGCTGCATCGTCGCGACCCGCGTGCGTGCTTCGTCGCTCGTCGCGCTCGTCGCCTTCGCCCAGTGGCTGCTCTCGGCACCGCAGCTGGGCGACTTCGCGGTGCTGATCGCGCTCTACTGGGTCGCGCTGGAAAGCGAACTCGCCGAGGTCGCGCTGGCGGCCGCGATCGTCGAGGCCGGCGCGATCATGGCGGCGTTCCGCTGGTCGCCGTCTGAGCCGCTGAAGATCTGGGTCGGACTGACCGGCCTGGCGACCGCCGCCGGCGTGCTCGGCATCACGATCCGTCAGCGCCGCGCGCTGCTGATCTCGCTGCACGAACGCGCTGCGCGCCTGGAAGTCGAGCGCGACCAGGAGGGTCGTCTCGCGGCCGCCGCCGAGCGCGCGCGGATCGCGCGCGAGATGCACGACATCGTCGCGCACAACCTGAGCGTGATCATCGCGCTGGCCGACGGCGCCAGCTACACGATGGAGTCCTCGCCGCGGCGCGCGGCGCAGGCGACCGAACGGGTCTCTGCGACCGGCCGCCAGGCGCTCTTGGAAATGCGCCGACTGCTCGGCGTGCTGCGCGAGGACTCAGGCCGAGCAGCCGCTCGCGCCGCAGCCCGGCCTCGATCGCCTCGACGGCCTGCTGGCGCAGGTGCACGCCGCCGGCATTCCGGTGACGATGGATCTCGACGGCGACCCGCACGAGTTGCCGGAGGGCGTCCAGCTGACCGTCTTCCGCGTCGCGCAGGAGGCGCTGACGAACACGCTCAAGCACGCTGCGCGCCCGACCAGCGCCCATCTCGCGCTGCGCTGTGAGCCGGGCGGCGTCGAGCTCGAGGTGACCGACACGGGCAAGCGCGCCGATCCGCGCGCCGAGCGCTGCGCCGGCGCTCGCCGGAGGCGGGCGCGGTCTTCGTGGCATGCGCGAGCGTGCTGCCGCATACGGCGGCCGGCTCGATGCCGGGCCGGGCCCGGACGGCGGCTGGCGCGTGCACCTGCACCTGCGTCCCGACGCCGAGGCGCACGCGCGATGAGCATCCGCGTGCTGCTGGCCGACGACCAGGAGCTGATGCGGATGGGCTTTCGCATGGTGATGGACACCCAGCCCGACCTGACGATCGTCGGCGAGGTCGTCGAACGGCCGCGAGGCGGTCGAGGCGGTCCGCGCGCTCGAGCCGGACGTCGTCCTGATGGACGTGCGGATGCCGGAGATGGACGGCGTTCAGGCGACGCGCCTGATCGTCGAGTCCGGCTGCGAGCGCGCGGATCGTGATCCTGACGACGTTCGATCTCGACGAGTACGTCTACGCCGCGCTGCGCGCCGGCGCAAGCGGCTTTCTGCTGAAGGACGCGCCGCCCGGCGATCTGCTCTCCGCGATCCGCGCGGTCGCCAGCGGCGACGCCGTCGTCGCGCCGAGCGTCACGCGCAGGCTGCTCGCCAACTACGCTCACCGCCTGCCTGCGCCCGACGCGGATGATCGAGTCGAGGACGAGCGCCTGGAGCTGCTGACCAACCGCGAGCGCGAGGTGCTGCTGCTGCTCGCGCGCAGCCTCTCCAACGCCGAGATCGCCGAGCAGCTCGTGCTCTCCGAGGCGACGGTGAAGACGCACGTCGGGCGGATCCTCGCCAAGCTCGACCTGCGCGATCGGGTGCAGGTCGTCGTCTTCGCCTACGAGACGGGCCTGATCGCGCCGGCGCGCGGTTGAAGTCCAGCGGTCCGGCTTCGATCGACGCGACAGACGGTCGTGCCGAGGTGGGCGAAGCGGCGGAATCGCTCATCCTCAGGTATCAGCTTGACGCGAGGCAAGATCATCCTCGGGGCCGTTGTTGCGCGGAGGTCTGATTTGTAGCTTGCACCTGCGTGTCTGAGCAGCGGATCTCGGTCAGCGTTTGATGCGTGGGCGCGAGGTCGCACGGCGCGCGCCGTGGGCTCTGCTCGCGCTGCTCCTGGTGACCTGGGTCGTCTGGTATCCGCCGAGTCCCGACCTCGCGGCGCAGGCGTTTCGCGTCTACCTGTTCAACGCCGACGGCTTCTCGCTGTGGAACAACAACTGGTACGGCGGCCACTACCTGCCGAGCTACAGCCTGCTGATGCCTGCGCTCGGTGCGTTCGCGGGGCTGAAGCTGACCGGCGCGTGCCAGCGCGTCGGCTCTCGGTCTGGGCGTTCAAACGATTGAGCAAGCGCATGCGACTCGCGCATCCGAACGCAGCCTGCGCGGTGTTCGTGATCGGCGTCGCCGGCGACCTCTTCATCGGGCGAATCGCATTCGCGCTGGGCGTGGCGCTCGGTCTGCTGGCGGTTCTCGCCAGCGTGTCCGGCTCGCGAGCTGCTCGCCGGCAGTGCTGTCGCTGGCCTGCGCCGCCGCGAGCCCGGTCGCCGCCGCGTTCCTCCTGCTCGGCGCAGCCGCCGACTGGCTCGTGCACCGCTCGCACCGCGCGCACGGCGGCGCTCGGCGGTCCGGCGCTGCTCCTGACCGGAGCGGGCGCGCTGCTTCTGCCCGAAGGCGGCTACGAGCCGTTCGCGACGACCTCGCTGCTCGCAGCCGGCGGCGCGTCGCTGTGCGTGCTGCTGTTCGCGCGCGCCCGTAGACGCCTGCTGCGTGCCACGTTCGCGCTCTACCTGCTGGCGCTGCTCGGCTGCTACCTGGTGCCGTCTCCGGTCGGCAGCAACGCGGTGCGCTTCGGCGTCCTGTTCGCGCCGCCGATGCTGGTCGGCTGCGTCACGATCGCCGATGTCCAGACGCGCGCTGGCGTCACTGGCGGCTCGTGCTCGGCTGGCATCGCGCATACGCGGATTCGCGACGCCCGAGATCCGCCGGCGGCAGCGCCGCTTCGCTGCTGCTGATCTGTGTTGCCTCGATGCTCGCCTGGCAGCTGACGGGCCCGCTGAAGCAGTCGGTCGGCGCTTCGCTGAGCCCGGCGAGTCGAGCGTCGTTCTACACGCCCGTGATCCGACTACATCGAGCACGCCGACCGCGGCCGACCGGTGCGTATAGAGGTGCCATTCACGAGCTCGCACTGGGATGCCGACGTGCTGGGCTCGCACTTCATGCTCGCGCGCGGCTGGGAGCGTCAGCTGGACACGCGCTACGACAGCCTGTTCTACGAAGCGAACCTGACGGCGTCCTCCTACTACGCGCTGGCTGCTCGCAAACGGCGTCAGCTACGTCGCGATCTCCGATGCGCCGCTCGACTTCTCGAGCGTGCAGGAGGCGGCGCTGATCAACGCCGGGCTGCCGTTTCTGCCACTTGGTCCTCCACACGCGACACTGGCGTGTCTACGAAGTGCGCGGCGCGCGACCGCTCCTCAGCGGCCCGGGTGTGCTGAGCAGCCTCGACGGCGACGGGTTCAGCATCGACGCTCACAAGCCTGGCCGGTTCCTGGTTCGCGTCCACTACACGCCCTACTGGAGCGTCCTCGCGGGCACTGCGACGGTCGCGCAGGGCGACGACGATTGGACCGAGGTCGATGTGCGACGGCCTGGAACGATCTCCGTCGACGCGGAATTCTCGCTCAGGCTCTGAGCCGTGCCGACCGGCCGGCGCTAAGGAGTGAGCCGGACCGGCAGCGTCTTCAGCTGGTTCGCGAACGCCGACTCGACGTAGGTCGGCGTGCCGTCGATCTCGATCTCCGGGAAGCGCGCGAGCGTTTCCTCGATCAGCGTGCGCAGCTCCAGCCGCGCGAGCGCCGTGCCGAGGCAGAAGTGGCGCCCGCCCGCGCCGAACGCCTGGTGCTCGGCGTTGCGCGTGATGTCGAAGCGATCGGCGTCCTCGTAGCGGGTCTCGTCACGGTTGGAGGACGGATACCACATGACGAGCTTCTCTCCCTCGCGAATCGGCTGCCCGTGCAGCTCGGTGTCGCGCGTGGCAGTGCGCGCGAAGTGCGCGAACGCCGGGAACATCCGCAGCGACTCCTCGACGACGCCTGGCACCAGCGACGGATCCTCGACGACCATGCGCAGCTGCTCGCGGTCTTCCATCAGCGCGCGCATGCCGCTGCAGTAGGTCGCCTTCGTGCTGTCGTTGCCGGCGGCCATCAGCAGCAGGAAGCCCATCACGATCTCGTGGTCCTCGAGGCGCTCGCCGTCGAGCTCGGCATGGACGAGCACGCTCGTCAGGTCGTCGGTCGGCGTCTCGCGCCGCTCGGCGATCAGCCGGCCGCAGCGCTCGAACACTTCGGGCACCTCCTTCTCCATCACGCTGTCGGGGCCCTCGGGCGTGGCGTCGGGATCGCCGGCGCCGACGATCGAGTTCATCAGCCGCGCCCAGACCGCGTCGTCCTCGGGCGCGAGGCCCATGAAGCTGCCGATCACGCGCGCGACGACCGGCTGCGCGACGTCGTTGACGAGATCGCAGGACTCGCGACCCTCGAGCCGGTCGAGCACCTCGACGGTGATCGCGCGAATCGCGCCCTCGTGCTCGGCGATTCGCTTCGGCGTGAAGCCGCGCTGGAACAGCGCCTTCAGCCGATCGTGCTTCGGCGGGTCCATGCCGATGAACATCGCCTGCTGCATCTCCAGCGAGAGGCCGGTGTTCTTCGTCGCCGTGAAGCCGCCGACTTCCGAGGAGAACGTCTGCCAGTCGCGGCTCACCTCGAGCACGTCCTCGGCCGTCGTCACCGACCAGAAGCCATCCTCGTTCGGATACTCGGTGATCCCGTCGGACCAGTGCACCGGGCACTTTCCGCGCAGCTCGCGAAACAGCTCGTGCGGCGGTCCCTGCTCGAAGTTGACGCGGTCTCCGACGCGCAGATCGCTCAGCTCTCCGTTGGACGGTGTCATGTCCTCCTCAGCTCCCTTCGGCTCGCTTTCACCGGCTCGGATGCGCGTGAGCCGGGCGTCCCCCAATGACGTGGCAACGAGGCTACTCCTGTGACTCGGCGCCAGCGGCAAGCTCGGTGATGCCGAGCACCACCTTCACCGGCATCTGCGGCGGCGTCTCGCCGCGCTCGATAACGGTGCGCAGCTGCGCCAGGCGCTCCTCGCGCTCGCGCTGCGACAGCGCTGCGATCCAGCTGAACGACGCGATGTGGTCGAGGATCCGCTGCGGGCTTGCCGGAATCGAGATCGCAAGGCTCAGCTCGCGCGGCTCGGTCCAGGCGTCGCTCGCGCGGACCGCGTCCTGCCACGGCGGCCCGTCGAACTGAGGATGCTGCGGGCGCAGTTCGGCGAGCAGCGTGCCGACCTCGTGCGCCCACGAGGCCTCGCCCCAATCGGGGTAGGTCGTGAGGACTGCCAGGCCGCCGCCGTCCTGCAGCACGCGCGCGATCTCCGCCAGGGCGGCCGGTTGATCAAACCAGTGGATCGCGTCGGCGACGGTCACCGCAGCGACCGAGCCGTCGGGCAGCGGAATCGACTCGGCCAGGCCATCGCGAACGCGCTCGGCGCCGACGCTCGCCGCGAGCGGCTCGCGCAGCGCAGCCTGCGGCTCGACCGCGATCACGTCGAGACCCGCCGCGAGCAGCGCGCGCGTCAGCTTGCCGGTGCCGGCGGCGAGGTCGAGCACGCGCGAACCGGACTCAGGCGCAGCTCGCGCGCGAGCAGGTCGATCGCCGCCGGCGGGTAGTCGGGGCGGCCTCGCTCGTACTCTCCGGCGACGGCCGCGAAGCGCTCGGCGAGCGGATGCAGGGGCATCGCGCCAGCCTAGCGGCGTTCGAGGAGCTCGAAGCGCACACGCTCGGCGCGGCGTGGGCCGCCGCCCGATCGACGCGCCGAGCAGCCTGGCGCTAGCGCGAGACGCGGTAGAGCAGGTGCGTCACGCCGGGCGCGTCGACGACCTGCTCGAGCGCGAGCGAGGTCTCGAGCGCGACCGGCTCGAGCCCGTCGAGCAGGCGTACGCCGCCACCGAGCACGATCGGCACGAGGTCGAGCGCCAGCTGATCGAGCAGCCCGGCGCGCAGGCACTGCTGCACTGCCGCCGATCCCATCAGCGAGACGTCCTTCTCGCCGGCTGCCGCGCGCGCGAGCTCGATCGCCTGCTCGATGCCGTCGGTCACGAACGTGTACGGCGGGTCGGCCGGCGCTTTTGCGGGCGTCGTCGCCGGCGGCTCGTGCGTCAGCACGAACAGCGGCGCGCCTGGCAGCGGCCCCCGGCCGCTCCACGCGTTCGCGATCTCATACGTGCGCCGACCGCTGATGACGGCGCCGATGCGCGCGCAGAGCTCGTCGAACAGCGCCGCGCTCGTCGGCGACAGGCGGAAGTCGGGATAGAAGCGGCTGGGCAGCTCGCCGTCGCGATACCAGTCGAACAGCCGCTCGCCGCCGTGTCCGAGCGGCCTTCCCGGACCGTCGTCGGGGCCCGCGATGAAGCCGTCGAGCGAAATCGAATGCCCAGAGATGATCATCCTCGTCGCCTGCTCCTTTCAAGTCGTTGGAATCGGGCTCGCCGGTGGGCGAAGCCCGCGCGCGTACGGCGCCCGGCAGTTCAGACGCGCCGCGCGCACGAGGATCATCGATCGGGCATCCTGCAGCGCGTGCCGATCGCTGCGTCGACCCGTGAGGACATCGATCGCCTGGCCGCGATCGAGCGCGGCTCGGCCAGCGACGGCGAGACGCAGGCGGCCGAGCTGCTCGCCGAGATGATGGCCGCGCGCGGGATCTGGCCGATGCTCGATCGCGAGTCGGCCTCGGGACGGTTCTGGCGCGCGACCGGTGCCGCCGCTGCGACGGGCGCGCTCGGCCGGCCTGATCGGACGTCGCTCGCGCCGCGCCGGTGCGTCGCTGGCGACGCTCGCCGCTGCGCTGATGGCGGACGACGTCGACAACCAGTGGCATCTGCTGCGCCGGGTGCTGCCGCGGCGGCCGACGACGAACGTGCTCGGCTGGACCGGCGACCCGCATGCGCGCGAGACGGTCGTGCTCGTCGCGCATCACGACGCCGCGCACACCGGCCTGCTGTTCCATCCCGGGCTCGTGCCGCTCGTCAACCGGATCGCGCCACGGTGGTACGCCAAGCAG
>CAWEVS010000013.1:0-18004 GCA_963812575.1 uncultured Solirubrobacteraceae bacterium
GATGGCCAGTCCTGCCGCCGCCGGAAAGCGCTACCTGCTGTTGGCCGACGGCCCGACGATCACCTGGCTGGGGCTGGCACAGATCCTCCGCGACCACCTCGGCCCTGCAGGCGAGCACGTCACAACCGTCGAGGCGCCCGGCGAGGACCCGTCGCCGCTGACGATCCACAACGACCGCGCCAAGCGGGAGCTCGGCTGGGAACCACGCCCGGCCGAAACGACGATCGTCGAGACGGCCGAGAGCCTGCGCGACCTCGGGCTGCTGGAGAAACGATGACGGCCGACGATGACATTGCGCCCCCCTTGCTCACCGGCGCGACGGCGGATGGACTGCAACCGGCCCGATTGCTGAGCCGCGATTCCTGCGGGATACTGGCCGGGCGATGTCGGAGAACCTCGATCTCGTGCGCTCGATCTGCGAGCCTTTCGCGCGAGGAGACTGGAGTTCAATCGATTGGGTCGACCCCGAGATCGAGTTCGTGGTCGGAGACGGTCCTTTGGCGGGGAAGTGGACGGGCCTCGGCGGACTGATTGAAGGCTTCGGTGAAGTGCTTGGCGCTTACGACGACTACTGCACCGTGGCCGAGGAGTTCCGCGAACTCGAGGACGGGCGGATCCTGAAATTCCACAGCTACAGCGGTCGCGGTAAGACAAGTGGGATGGAGATTGGGCAGATGGAGGCGAAAGGAGCCGACCTCTTTGAGATTCGCGACGGCAAGGTCTCCCGGCTGGTCATCTACTTCGACCGCGCGGACGCGCTCGCAGATCTCGGCTTGGCGGAGTAGGCCATGTCGCGGGAGAACGTGGAGATGACCCGCCGAGGCTTCGAGCTCTGGAACGTCGCCATGGGAGGCGGCGACGAAGAGAGTCGGCGGTCGGCCCTGGGACAGATGGTTGAGAACTATCACCCCAACGCAGAGCTTGACTTCAGGCGCACACTGCCGGACTTCGCGCCGACGCGAGGCAGGGAGGCGATGATCTCCTGGACGGAGGGTGCCCGTGAAGTGTTCGGTGCAGTTCGCCTCGAGGCACTGGAGTACGTCGACGCGGGGGACGCTGTCTTGGTACGGGTCCGAATTGTCGTTCAGGGCGCTTCGAGTGGGGCGAGCGCGGGCGCAGAGTTCGTGTACCTGTTTCGATTCCGCGCTCGGCAGGTGATAGCCGCGACGACCTACCCGACCCGGCACGAAGCCCTCGAAGCCGTGGGGCTGGTGCAGTAGGCGATGTCGCTTCGAGCAGACGCAGCGCAGATCGCCAGCGGCTCTCCGCGGGCTTTGTCTCGAAACCGCACTCGAGGGCAGCACTGGCCCAAATCCTGCCCCGAGCTCGAGGCCAAGCGCCCCGTTGAACGCTGGACGCAACGTACTCCGGGACAGGGACTCGAACCGTGGTCAATATTCACGAGGATCCGATCGCCACACCGATCGCCAGGACGATCGCACCTCCCACCGTGACGACCAGGAGCGAGGAGCGCATGGAAACGTCCAGGAAGCGGTTGCGCACCCAGGCAATCACAAAAAGCTCGATAGCCACGACGACGCCGGCGACAGCCAGCGCGCGATGCACATCAGAGATCAGGAACGGAAGCGTGTGAAACAAGCCGCCCAGCGCCGTCGTACCGCCCGTGATCGAACCGCGCACGATCGCGGAGCCGCGGCCTGTCTGTTCGCCGGTGTCTGACAGCGCCTCGGACCAGCCCATGCTCACCCCCGCGCCGAGCGCGGTCGAGAAGCCCACCAACAGCGCCGTGTGCGAGTTCGCGGCGAGCGCCGCGGCGAAGATCGGGGCCAATGAGGAAACCGTGCCGTCGATCAATCCGACAAGCGCGGGCTGCACGACGCGCAAAATGAATTGCTGCTCGTCAGCGAAGCCCGCACGGCGGATCAAGCGACCGATCGGCCGGCTCGCGGTCTGCTCTCCCATGGCTGCCCTGTTATTTATCTCGTCACGCACACTACGCCAGTTCGTTGGCCCTGAGGGGACGGCTGCCTACGCACGCGGCCGCCTCGGCAACGCGTTTACGATCAAGGCGCCGCCGCGCCAACGCGCGAGGGCTTGTAGCTTCTCGGTCAGCGCCCGGCTGCCCGCTGCAGGTCAGCCGATCGGGCCGCCGGAGATCTCCGGCCGCGCATTCAGCGAATTCAGTTGTGACTCGAGCCTGAGCTAGGGCGATGGCCGCGCGCCTGGTTCGCCAGGCCTGGCGGCATCGGCGGCCTGTACACGTCCCTCCCAGACCGCTTTCGCGCCGAGATCGCCGGTTCTGAAGCACATGTAGCCGGCCGCGAGCGACAGCAGGACGAGCACGACCCCCAGCCCGGTGACGATCCAGCGCGGGGACAGCAACTCGTCCACGATCGTGAGGCCCGTCGGCATCCCTCCGGAGATTCGCTGCGCCGCGAACGTCACGATCACAGTAGCCGTGAAGACGACGTACACGATCGCGAGGATGTGCGCGGCGTGCGAGTGTTCAGAGATCAGTTCGGCGGCGTGACCCTGGAGCGCCAGCTCGCCGCGCAGCGCAGCGCCGGCCTGCATCGTGAGGAAGATCGAGCTCATCGCGACGATCGACACGACGGCCAGAGCGATCCCGTAGCGCGAGAGCCACTCGCGCTTGAGCACGAGTACGACGGCGGCGATTATCGTGACCGGGATCAGGATTACCGGCACATGCACGAACAGCGGATGCGCGGGCAAGCCGCTGTAGATAGTGGTGATCCGAATCGGCAGCGCGAGGAACCCGAGAACCCCGAGCAGCGTCAGTACAAACTCCGCGCGCCGCCAGTCAACGCCGCCTATCCCATCCGGTCTCACAGTTTCCGTGCTCACGATCGGCAGGGTATGGGACGCCGTAAGCCCGTTCTAAATATCGGATGAGAGAGCACTCATTCTCTATCTGCCGCCAAGTAGCGGCGCCGGCCGATGCGGTCCTGGACGTCGTCGGAGCATGTCACCGCCCGGGAATACGCCCCCCGGGAGCGGGCTACCGGGCCGCCGGAACTGCACCGTGTAGCCGGTTCCGCCCCAACGGACCTGACGGGTGGAAGCCTGCCATCTCGATCTCGAGTCTCGCACCACCCTCCGGTGACTCCGTCAGGACGACCGTCCCCCCGTGCGCCGCAGCGATCGCGCGTACGATCGCCAGACCAAGTCCGGCACCGCCCGTGAGGCGATCACGAGCCTGATCGGTTCGGTAGAAGCGTCCAAAGACACGCTCGCGCTGCGTGATGTCGACGCCGGGACCGTTGTCATCGACGGTAAAGCGGATACGTCCACCCGGAAGGGACGCCACAAGCAAACGGACCAGGCCATCGCCCGGAGCGGTATGCGCAATCGCATTCTCTATCAGGTTGCGGAGGGCCTGCGCCAAGCGGTCTGGATCAGCACTCAACGTTCCCAGTGGGATCGCTCCGAGCTCGAACCGGCGATCTGCGATGACGCTGATGCCGTCCCACAACTCGGGCAGGAAGCTTGAGAGCTCAAGCGACTCCAGATGAAGGAACTGCGTCTCTTCACTCTTCGCCAGGAGGAGAAGATCATCGACTAGGCGTGACATTCGAGCGACCTCTCCCCGCACAAGCGCCTCGACCCGACGAATCTCCGCTATCGACGGTTCCGGCTCTGCCGCCAGGACCTCGAGCTGACCGCGGATCACGGTGAGCGGTGTCCGCAGCTCATGCGAGGCGTCCGCGACGAACGCTCGTTGCGCTGCAAACGCCTCGGTCAGGCGATCGAGCATGTAGTTAAAGGAATCGGTCAGCACTCGTACCTCGCGCGACTGCCCTCCCGGATCCTCTATTCGAGGGTGAAGCTCGCCGGCGTCAACCCGTGCGGCCACGTCGGCCATCCGTCGAAGCGGACGCGAAACGCGCGTCCCTATTAGGAAGGCCGCGAGCAGGGCTCCGGCAAGAGCGAGCGCTCCTGCGAGGACGAACGCGCGAGCCACGCTCGTCTGCGCGTGTCGCACACTCGACAGTGGCTCGCCAACTCCGACCGTTACTGGCAGCCCTCCGGCTAGATGCATGACACGCTTGAGCAACCGCATGTCGCCGACATCGGGTAGCGGCAAGGTCGAGTAGCCGGTCGGCACACTCAGGAGCCGCCGCGAGAGATCGTTCTCATGCGCCTGCTCGGCAACGGTCTCGCCGTTGTCGGGCACGTCGCTGCCGGCAAACAGCTCAGGACGGTTCGTCACCGTGCGCGCGCCCGGGATCATCACGAACAGGACAATCGAGCTCGCCGCGAAGGACTGATCGCCGACGTACTCGGCCGCCTCCTCGTGCGCGTGCTCGGGCGTGTCGGCATGTGCCTGCGAGAGCCCGTGCACGAGTCCGCTCGCATAGCCCGAGATCTCGCCGTCAATCTGTTTGCGCAGCTGCGTGCCGGTGCCGCGATAGACCGCGATGAAGGCGATGCCGGTGCACAGCAGCGTCACGAGCGCAACCCATCCCGCGAGGCGCCAGCGCAGGCCGGTGCGTCCCAGGCGTCGGCGCAGCCACTGCATCGTTCAGCCAGCGCCGCCGAGGCGATAGCCGACGGATCGCACTGTGTGGATCGGTACCGAACCGCCGGCCACACCGAGCTTGCGCCGCAGGTAGCCGACGTAAACGTCCACGACATTCGTCGTCGGATCGTGCTCGTAGCCCCACACGGCGCTGAGGATCTGTTCGCGAGCGAGCACCTGGCCGCGGTGGCGCATCAGGTGGACGAGCAACTCAAACTCCGTCGCCGAGAGCGAGATCACGCGCCCGCCGCGGATCACGCGGCGCGTAAGCAGGTCGACCTCGATCCCTTCGACCTCAAGCGTGCTTGCCGACGCCTGCGTGATCACGCGCAGATGCGCGCGCACGCGTGCGACGAGCTCGGCGAGCGAGAACGGCTTCACGAGATAGTCGACCGCGCCGGCCTCGAGACCGGCGATCCTGTCCTCGAGCTCGCCACGCGCGGTCAGCACGATCACTGGCGTCGTCGGCCTCGCGCGGCGGAGCGCCTCGAGCACCTCCAGTCCCGGCCGGCCCGGCAGCATCAGATCAAGCACGACCGCGTCGAAGCCGCCGCCGAGACCGAGACGCTCACCGTCTAGCCCATCCAGCGCCGCCTGCACAACAAACCCGGCGCCCTCCAACCCACGCGTGACAAAGTCGACGATGCCGGGCTCATCCTCGATCAGCAGCACGCGCGGCCCGTTCGGCGCGATCGCCGAACGTTCCGACGTGCCACCATCCTCGCGCTCATCGCGCGTCGTCGCAGGCATCGCCCAAAGCATAGGTCGCCAGCACAAAGTCCCCGTAAAGCAGGGATTTTGAGAAGAGGATTCTCATGAAGCGATTCTCACGCGACGATTAATCGGCGCTTACCGGCTCTATGCAGACTCGCTTCATGGCAGTCGAACCACGGGTACGGGTTCACCCTTATCGCTGGCCTCGCGTTCACCGGCTGCTCGGCGGCGGCACGAGCGGCAACGAACGACTTACGGCGGCGACCGGCGCTGTCCTGATCGTGCTGCTTGCCGTGATCGGCGTGACGATCATCCGCATCGGCCAGCTGCTGTCGGTCCACATGTTCGTCGGCATGCTGCTGGTCGGCCCGCTCGCATTGAAGCTCGCGAGCACCGGCTACCGCTTCGCCCGCTACTACACCGGCGATCACAGCTACCGGCGCAAGGGGCCGCCGGCGCTGGCACTCCGCCTGCTGGCGCCGCTGGTCGTGCTCTCGACGCTGATCGTCTTCATCACCGGCGTGATCCTGCTGTTCGCCGGCCCGAGCTCTCGCGCGACGTTCCTGCCGATCCACAAGGACAGCTTCTTCGTGTGGCTCGCATTGATGGCGATCCACGTGCTCGCGCACCTGCCCGAGGTCGCGCACTCGCTGCGCTCCGACTACGGCCGGCCGGCTCGCGCGAGCGCGCGTCAGCTCGGCGGCGAGCTGCCCGGGCGCTCGGGCCGCACGCTCTCGCTGCTCGGCGCGCTGACGTTCGGTGTCGTGCTGGCGATCGTTGTGATCCCGCAGTTCGCGCCTTGGCTCTCCGCACACCACTTCCGCCACTGACCGATGCTCCGACACCACGCCCACCGACGCGACAGCTCGCTGCAGACACTCAGCCGCGCGAACCGCTGGTTGATCGCCGGCAGCGTCGCACTGACCGCCGTGCTCACCGAGGTGGCGGCCCAGGCGTTTCCAGGAAAGGCGAGCGCAAGCTCGACGGCGCGCCATGCGGCTGCCGCCAAGGCCCGCGCCCGCCACACGGCACACCACTCCGCACACCATGACTCGAAGGCGAAATCGTTGACGCCGCCGGCGAAAGCACCGGAAGCGAGCGAACCCTCCAGCGAACCATCCGAACAGCCGGCGCCCGAACCGTCAGCCGAAGCGACCAAAGAAGCCGCGCCCGAAACCGGGGAACCATCCTCGTCGGCGAGTGAATCGGCGCCTACCTCACCGCAGCCGAGCCACGAACCGGAAGTGAGCGCGCCGGCAGCGCCTGAAGAAAGCTCGGCGCCCGTCGTGTCGGGTGGATCGTGATGCTCGCCGTCGATCGCGAGGCAGAGCGTCCGGCGCAGCGGCTGGCTCGCGCGAGCTGGAATGCGCTCGGCACGACGGTTGTGCTGCGCTGCACCAATCCGCGCGCGCTTACCGACGCGCGTCGCGCCGTTGAGCACGACCTGGCGGCGATTGATCGTGCGTGCAGCCGTTTCCGCGCGGACTCCGAGCTCTCGCGGCTGAACGCTCGAGCCGGACGCCCGTTCCACGCAAGCAGGCTGTTCGTCGAGGCGCTGACGCTGGCGCTCGAAGCAGCGCAGCTGACCGGCGGCGCCGTCGACCCGACCCTCGGCTCTGCGCTCGAGCTCGCCGGCTATGACCGCGACTGGAGCCTGCTCGCGGCGCCGCGCGGCGAGCCGCCGGCGCCGGCGATCACTGCCCGCCGCCGCTCGGGCTGGCGCACGGTCGAGCTCGACCCGGACACGCGCGTCGTGCGCATCCCGGCCGGTGTCCACCTCGATCTTGGCGCGACCGCCAAAGCATGGGCCGCCGATCGCGCCGCGTCCGCTGCGCATGCGGCCAGCGGCGACGGGGTCCTCGTCGGCATCGGCGGCGACATCGCGACCGCCGGCAGCGCGCCGACCGGCGGCTGGCGCGTCAGGGTGACCGACGACCATCGCAAGGACGTTTCGGCGCCAGGCCAGACGGTCGCCATCCACAGCGGCGGGCTGGCGACGTCGAGCACGACAGTGCGCCGCTGGAGCCACGCCGGACACACGATGCACCACCTGATCGACCCGGCGACCGGCCGGCCCGCAGAGAGTTGCTGGCTGGCCGTCAGCGTCGCCGCGGCCGATTGCGCACAGGCCAACATCGCTACGACCGCGTCGATCGTTCGCGGCTACGAGGCACTCGAATGGCTGAGCGTGCACGACCTGCCCGCGCGACTGCAGGGCCACGACGGTCGCGTCGCGACGATCGGCGGCTGGCCCGCGCACCGGGGCGTTGCGTGAGCGGCATCCCGCTAGCGGCATCGGGCGGCAGCGTCTACTGGTACCTGACGCGTTCGACCGGCGCCGTCGCGCTGCTGCTGCTGACGCTCGCCGTCGCGCTCGGCGTGCTCGACGTTCGCCGCTTCAGCAGCCCGCGCTGGCCGCGCTTCGTGATCGACGCGCTGCACCGCAACGTCTCACTGCTGGCGATGACGTTTCTCGGGCTGCACATCCTCACTTCCGTGCTCGACAGCTTCGCGCCGATCTCGATCGCCGACGCGCTGATCCCGTTCGTCGGCTCCTACCGCCCCTTCTGGCTCGGACTCGGCGCGCTCGCTTTCGACCTGCTGCTCGCCGTCACGATCACGAGCCTCATGCGGCGGAGATTCGGCTACGGCACCTGGCGCGCGATCCACTGGCTGACCTATGCCAGCTGGCCGATCGCGCTGCTGCACGGCTTCGGCACGGGCAGCGACGTCAAATCGACGTGGCTTTTGCTGCTGAGCATCGCCTGTCTGGTCGTGGTGCTCGCGGCCGTGCTCCTGCGCGTGCTCGCCGGCTGGCCGCAGAACACACGCGCGCGCGGCGCGGCGCTCGGCAGCGTCGGCGTCTTCTCGCTGTTCCTGCTGCTGTGGCTGCCCGGCGGGCCGCTCGGTAGTGAATGGGCGCGCCGCTCGGGCACGCCGAGCACGCTGCTCGGGCACAGCGCACATACGAAGACGACTAAAGGAGCCTCACGCCGATGAGGAAGTCGAGGACGACGGCCGTACTCGAGCGCGAGGCGCCAGTCGGTGAGGAGGCGCACTTGCTGCCACGCCTGCTGCGCGGCGCACCTCTCGACGGCAGCGCACTCGCGCTCGAGGACCACCTCGCGACGCACGGCGAGCTGCCGCTGGAACGGCGCCGGCGCCGGCGCCGGCGCGAGACTCCGGCGCTGATCGACACGCTCGAGCTCAGCGGCCTGCGTGGGCACGGCGGCGCAGGCTTTCCGACTGCGAGGAAGCTGCGCGCGGTCGCTTCCGCGCGCGGCCGGCCGATCGTCGTCGTCAATGCCGCCGAGGGCGAGCCGGCGAGCTCGAAGGACGAAACGTTGTGCCAACTCGTGCCGCACCTCGTGCTCGACGGCGCGCAGCTCGCGGCGCAGGCGCTCGGAGCAGACGCCGTGATCGTCGCCGTCTGCGAGTCGGCGATCGGCAGCGCCGAGGCGCTCGCTGTCGCGATCCACGAACGCCGTGCTCCAGACGGCGCGCGCATCGAGCTCAGCAGCGTGCCGACGGGGTACGTAGCCGGGCAGGAGTCGGCACTCGTCAACCATCTCTCCGGCGGCCCGGCGCTGCCGACCTTCACGCCGCCGCTGCCGTTCGAACACGGCGTGCGCCGCCGCCCGACGCTCGTCTGCAACGCGGAGACCTATGCGCACATCGCGCTGATCGGGCGACACGGCTCGCGTTGGTTCCGCGAGCTCGGAACGCCCTCTCAACCGGGCAGTGCGTTGGTCACGCTGAATGGGCCAGTCGCCAATCCGTCCGTCTACGAGATCGAGCACGGCGCTTCGCTCGGCGAGTTGATCGACGCCGCCGGCGGGGCGACCGCGCCGATACGCGCGGCGCTGCTCGGCGGCTATGCAGGCACATGGATCGATGGCGGCCTGCTCCGCGCCGTCGCACTGTCCGACGAACATCTCGCGCCGCACGGCGCGACGCTCGGCGCCGGCGTGATCGCGCTGATCTCTACCGAGACATGTCCGGTCGCCGAGACGGCGCGCGTCGCGCGCTGGCTCGCGCAAGAGAGCGCCGGGCAGTGCGGTCCCTGCGTGCACGGACTCGACGCGCTCGCGAAGACCGTCGCGGAGGCCGCCTCGGGCGTCGGCGACGGCAACGCCGAGCGCCGCGTTGAGCGTCTTTCCCAGCTCGTGCGAGGGCGCGGCGCCTGCGCGCATCCCGACGGCGCCGTGCGCTTCATCCTCAGCGCCTTCGAGACGTTCGCGCGCGAGTTCGCCGACCACGCGCGTCACGGCCACTGCGAGGCGTGTGCTCTGCCGGCCGAGCTTCCGCTCCCCTCCAGCACACGCGAGGGTGGCCGACGCGGGCAGAAGGTGCTTGCGCGATGAGCCATCGCGTGAGTGTCAATCCGATCACGTGCGAGGCGCATGGGATGTGCGCCGAGCTGCTGCCCGAGTCGATCACGCTCGACGATTGGGGCTATCCGGTGATCGATGACGGGCCGCTGCCCGACGCGCTTTTGACGCATGCCAAGCGCGCAGCGGCAGCGTGTCCGACGTTTGCCTTGCTCGTCCGTCGAGACCGGCCGGCCGCTCGACCCTCGAGCGAGGCCGCCGCCGAACAGCGCTTGCGGCGCGAAGCGAACGCTCACGTTCGTGTCTCTGCGCGCACTACGCGGGGATGAGACCGCCGTTTTGAGCACGCACTAACACCGGGCGCCGCCTGTCCGAGAAGGGGTCCGAACTCGCCGATCGGTGAGGAGATCGGCAAGCCATCTTCGTCAGCGACCAACTCGCTGAGAGGATTCTCATCTTTTTAGTCGTGTCGCGCGAACACTCGATCGGCGCGCGCGTATAGAGTCGGCCGCGACTTGCCGGTGAGGGCCGCTAAGGGAGACTGGGACTTGAGCCTGTTGACGAAGAAGCTCGTCGGGGTGGGCGCCGCAACCGCAGTACTCGGCGTCTTGATCGCGCTCTACGTCGGCAGCTGGGCCACAAGCTTTCCGCGCAGCGTCGCCGCATCGAGCAGCAGCACTACGGCCGGCGTCAGCGCCGATCTGACGCTGCAGACCGTTGCAGCTATCGGGCCGAAATACAGCCCGGCGCACCCTGACTGGGTCTCGTACCTGATCAAGAGCAACGGCAAGTGGATTCACAGCACCGACTTCCGCGTGCCGGCGAACTCGCTCGTGCATGTCACGATCCTCCAGTACGACGGCGACAGCGGGCTTCGAAACCCGTTCCTCTCCGCGGTGCAGGGAACGACCGGCAGCACCGAGACGGTCGATGGCAAGACGATCGACTCGATCAACCCCGAAGAAGCGTCGCACACGTTCGCGGTGCCTGAACTCGGCATCCTCGTGCCGCTTCCCGGCGTCGCTGAAGAAGCCAAGAACCAGTGCGAATTCGCGCCTTGCACGCTCGGCGAGGCGCATCGAACGATCACCTTCACGTTCCGCACCGGTAAGAAGGGGCGCTACCACTGGCAGTGCTTCGTGCCGTGCGCAGCCGGCTACCTGACCGGCGGCGGCGGACCGATGCAGACGCTTGGCTACATGGACGGATTCCTGGACGTCGTCTAGCGATGCCCGAACCGAATCACGCGCGCCGCTTCGGGACGATCTGGATCGTCGCCTCGTTGATCGCGACGCCGCTCGTGATCCTGCTGCTCGGCCCGATCCTGCCGCCGGGCAACGGCTCCGAACAGGCCTCCGGACACGTCACCGACAATACGGTGCTCCTGGCGATGGCCACGCCGGTACTGCTGCTCGTCGTGATCT
The DNA here is from genome assembly GCA_963812575.1 of uncultured Solirubrobacteraceae bacterium. Lineage (GTDB taxonomy): Bacteria > Actinomycetota > Thermoleophilia > Solirubrobacterales > Solirubrobacteraceae > Palsa-744. Next base: position 10,971 of record CAWEVS010000013.1, read on the forward strand.
ACCTGATCTACGCGGTGATCGCGTTTCGCCAGCCGAAGGGCGCTCTGCTGGAAGGTCCGGCCGTGCGCGGCGACGCGCGGCTGCAGACGGTGTGGATCGTGATCACGTCGCTGCTCGTGCTGAGCCTGGCCACCTACGGAACGGTGCGCCTGGAGGAAAACGGCGCCGGCTCGGGCGGAGGACCGTCGCCGCTCGTCGTACCGAAGGGCAAGAAGTTGCAGGTGCAGGTGATCGCACAACAGTGGGAGTTCACCTACCGGTTCCCTGAATACGGCGGCGTCGAGGTGCCGCATCTCGAGCTACCGGTCGACCAGATGGTCGAAATGCACGTCACTTCGCTCGACGTGATCCACTCGTTCTGGGCGTACCAGCTCGGCATCAAGGCCGACGCGAATCCGGATGTCGACAACGTTCTGTTCGTCAAGCCGACGAAAGAAGAGACCTTTGAAGTGCGCTGCGCCGAGCTCTGCGGCATCTGGCATGGCGCGATGTTCGACCATGGCCACGTCGTCAGCAAGGCGGCGTTCGCCACGTGGATCGCCGAACAGCAGACGAAGTACGCGGCGGCGACGAAGGCGCTGCCGCCGTACAGCCACACCTACCTCCCCGAACCGACGAGGCGCGCCGAATGAGCACGACGATCGACTCTCCCACTCCTCCGGCGCCGGTCCGCAAGCCACTGCTGCGACGGCTGCTCGGCTTCAACCTACTCACCGCGGTCGTCCTCGGCGTCGGCGGCTACTACCTCGGCTGGTTCATCGGCCATCAGGTCTCGACGGGCAAAAGCTTCGAATTCATCTCGGCGACCGACGAGAATGATGTCGCACTCCTCCTCGCCTACCTGTTCGGCGTGGTCGGCTTCTTGATCGGGCTCGGCTTTGCCAACTATCCCGTCTCGCGGCTACTGGGGAAGCCGGCGTCGCTGCGCGAGAAGGAGGACGAGGGAATCGGCCGCTACTTCGGCCTGTGCACCGACCACAAGGTCGTCGGCATCCAGTACCTCGTCGGCATCGGATTGTTCCTGTTCATCGCCGGGCTCAACGCGATGCTGATACGCACCGAGCTTCTGCACGATGTTCCTACGACCGTCGGCCCCAATCAATACCTCTCGCTCGTCGGCATGCACGGCGCGATGATGATGGGAATGATGACCTCGGGCGTGCTTGGCCCGTTCGCCAACTACTTCGTGCCGATCATGATCGGAGCGCGACGAATGGCGTTCCCCCGGATCGAGGCACTGACGTTCTGGGTCCTGATGGCCGCCGGCTTCATCTTGACCTCGTCGATCTTCTTCGGCGGCTTCCCTACGGGCTGGACCGGCTACGAGCCGCTCAACGACCAGGCCGTGATGGGTATGGACTCGTACATCATCTTCTTCGCGCTCGTCGGCGTGTCGATGTGCTTGCTCGGGATCAACATGGTCGCGACGATCATCACGATGCGCGCGCCCGGGCTGACTTGGTCGCGCTTGCCGATCTTCGTCTGGTCGGTGCTCGCAACCTCGGTGCTGATGGTTCTATCCGCGCCGATGCTGATCGCGACGCTGGCGATGGCGGCACTCGACCGCACGATCAACACGTCGTTCTTCGTCGCCGGCGCCGGCGGCAGCGCGTTCCTGTTCGAGAACCTGTTCTGGTTCTTCGGTCACCCCGAGGTCTACATCCTCGCGCTGCCCGGCTTCGGCATCGTGCTCGAGCTGCTGCCGGTGTTCACGCGCAAGCCGCTGTGGGGCTACCGGCTGGCCGTCTCGGGCATGCTCGGCGTTGCGCTGCTGAGCTTCTTCGTGTGGCAGCACCACCTGTTCGTCAGCGGCATCAATGCCGACCTGCGGCCGTTCTACATGCTCTCGACCGAGATCATCTCCGTGCCGACCGGCTTCATCTTCCTCTGCGTCATGGGCACTCTCTGGAAGTCGCGAATATCGTTCACGGTGCCGATGCTGTTCTGCCTTGGCTGGACGTTCAACTTCCTGATCGGCGGGCTGTCGGGCGTGTTCCTATCAGACACGCCGAGCGACACCGACACGCACGGCAGCTTCTTTGTGATGGCGCACTTCCATTACACGATCATGGGTGGGCTGATCTTCACGTTCTTCGCGGCGATCTACTACTGGGTGCCGAAGATGACCGGCCTGCGCTTCAACGAGCGCCTCTCCAAATGGCACTTCTGGCTGATGTTCGTCGCGTTTAACTCGACGTTCATGCCGCTATTCGCGCTCGGCATGAAAGGCATGCCGAGGCGCGTCTCGAGCTACGCGCCGAACCTGCAGGGTCTCAACGTGTGGGTTTCGATCTCTGCTTTCGTGCTCGGCTTCTCGATGCTGATCTTCCTGGCGAACGTCGTTTGGTCGATGATCATCGTGCGCGTGCCGGCCGAGGCCAACCCGTGGCGCTCGAAGTCGCTCGAGTGGCAGGTCCCGACGCCGGTACCGGTGAACAACTTCGAGCAGATCCCAGTGATCGACTCCGACCCATACGACTACGGCACACCGATCGCGCTCGGCGGCGGGGAACCGGCAGCGGCGGGAGCGTGAGATGAGCGCGTCGAGCGAAGAACGTCCGCTGGGGATGATGGTCCCGCCGGTGCCTGCCGGCGTGGAGATCCCTCCCGAGCCGCCAGACGTGGGTGCGCGCGCGCTGTACATCGCCGGCCGTCTGCTCGCGGGCGCGAGCACGTTCTTCTTCCTCGCCTACCTGTTCGCGTACTTTTACCTCCGGTCGCTGAACCAGAACCACATGTGGCATCCCGGCCACGTCAAAGCTGAGCAGGGCTATGGCGCGGCGATAATCGTATGCGTGCTGATCAGCGCGGCGCTCGCGATCTTCGCGGGGCGCAAGATGAAGGCGCAGTCGCGCGACTGGCTCGGCCTTGCGACCGCTGCGCTCGTGCTCGGGCTGGCGGCTGTCGCGCTGCAGTGCATCGAGTACACCGTTCAAGACTTTGGGCCAACCAACGGCGCCTACGCGAGCGTGTTCTGCGCGTGGACGGCGTTCTACGCGATCGCCGTGCTCGGGACGATGTACTGGCTCGAGACGCAAGTAGCGACGGAGCTGCGCGCCAGACGTCGCCCGGCGAAGAGCGACGGTGACATCAAGGACCCAGACCGGTTGATCGCACCGGCGCTTGACGCCTGCGTGTTCTGGTGGTCCTATCTCGCCGCGCTCGGTGCAATCGCCTACGTAACCCTGTACTTGGTCTGATGCTGGCGGCGACGACGGCCGCCCCGGGCTTCTGGGACTGGTCGTTCGATCCGCCGTTGGTACTCGTCGTCGACCTGGCGATCTTCTTCTGGATCGGCGATCGCCGCACGGTGACGCCGCGTCGTGCGCGCGCCGCGCGCCGGCGCCAAAGCGCGTATTTCTACCTCGGGCTCGCCGTCCTCGCGGTCGCGCTCGCCTCACCCATCGAGGTTCTCAGCGGTCAGCTGTTCTGGGTTCACATGGTCCAGCACGTGCTGCTGCTCGTCGTCGCTCCACCGTTGATCGTGCTCGCGCGTCCATGGATCCGCCTGTGGCGCGCGCTGCCGCTTGGGCCGCGTCGTTCGATCGCGCGAAGCCTCAGCCAGGGCGAGCACACGGCCTGGCTACGTCGTGTCAGCCGCTTCCTTGGCACTCCGCGGGTCGGCTTCGTCGCGTTCAGCGGCGTGTTGATTGCCTGGCACCTGCCGGGTCTGTTCGATGCGACGCTGCGCTCAGGCGCGCTGCATGCGCTGGAGCACACGCTGTTCTTCCTCACGGCACTGATGTTCTGGAAGCAAGTGATCGACTCGCCGCCGCTGCGCGCGCCGCTCAGCTCAGCGCAGCGCGTCGTCTACCTGGTCGGGGCGATGGTCGTGACATGGCTGCTCGCGATCGTGTTGGCGCTCGCGCCGCATCCGCTGTACTCGTTCTACGCGCAGGAGGCGAGTCGTCCAGGCGGTATCTCAGCGCTGGGCGATCAGCGGCTCGCGGCAGGCGTCATGTGGGTGCCGGGCTCGATCACGTTCGTGATCGTGATCTTCGCTTATGTCCATCGCTGGCTCGCGCCCGTCCCGCCGGGACGCGGCGGCTCGGTTAGGCTGGCCAGAGACCACCAATAGGAGAAGCAGATGCACAAGCTCGACATCCCGCTCGCTGCGCACTTCCTCGCCGGCTCGATCCTGACGCTGGTGTTGCCGCTCGCCGTGCTGATTGCCGTAGCGGTTTGGTATGTGCTCGCGCTTCGCGGCGGCTCAGGCGAACGCTGAGCCCGCGCCGGGGAGACACGGGCTCAGCTGGTCCGCTCGGTGCCGAAACGGCGTCCTTGGCTCGGGAGTGCTGCCCGTTCAGTCGAGCGCCGTCGAGAGCCGCCGCGGGGCGTGCTCCTCGCGAGGCTTCGGAGCATGCTGCGCGTGGTGCCGCAGCGGATTGCGTAGGTGCCAGACGTTGCCCGTAATGCCAGGCCGGTGGGGCGTCAGTTTGGCCGGGCGGGTCATGGCAAATGCCAGCCCTGCCAGCAGCGCCACGTCGAGCAGGATGTTCGCTAGGAGGATGATCGTGAATGTCGTCATGCGATGAGTCTGCCCGGCGAACCTCAGGCGAAACTGGGTATCGAGTGAGAATCGGCTCACAGTCGGTTTTGTGCGCTAATGCCTCGAACTCCGCGCCGCGCGGCGCCAACGGCTCTACTGAGCCGACCTCGGCTGGCGCAAAGTCGCTATTGCGCTGCGAGCAGCGGAACGTCGTGCGCGATCTGGTGTGGTTCGAAGCTCGACGGATATACGGTGCGCAGCCTGCCGCTGGCGTCGAGCGCCATAGACGAGCGCCGAGTGAGCGACCAGCTGCGGCTGTCCGACCTCACGCTCTGACCCGACGCTCCACGCTTTCCAGACTCGTGACAGCGCTGAAGAGGAGCCGATCAGGTACTGCATCCGGCCGACCATCTGGTGCTCCGCGCAGAAAGTGCGCGACCGCGCGTGGCGTGTCGCCGCGCGGATCGACCGAAACCGCGATCACCTGCACTCGGCGCGCGCTCGCGCCGAGCCGGTCGAGCGCATTGTGCAGGTTGGCCGTGATCAGCGGGCAGATGTCGGGACAGTTCGTGTACAGGAACGTGACGAGAACGGCCTCGCCGCGGTACTGATCGATGTTGACCTGCTGCCCAGGTAGTTGCGCAGCTGCAGTGGTGGCGCCGGCTTCGCCGGCAACGCGAGCGTGCCGTAGAAGCCGTGTCCGGCGGCGGTCTGCTGCACACCGCCTGGCAGCGTTGGCTTGTTCGAGCCGCCGATCAGCAGAAAGCTGAGTAGCCCGGCCAGCGCGAGCAGCACGAGCGCCGGGAGAGCCAGGCGAAGGAGGCTCCGACGAGGGCGTTGCCTGTCGTTGATAGCGCTCGCTCACAATGACACGCTACATCGTGTGCGCAGCGCTGTGCGAGAGACGCGGATCGCTCGGGCGTCGAGGGCCGGCGTTGGCGCGCGCGGCGCCACTTGTTTGGCGAGCAGCTACTTCGGTCGCGGACGGGCCGCAACCGCGCCATCCACGCGATTCGCTGAGCCGCGGCCCCTGCGGGATACTGGCCCGGCGATGTCTGAAGAGTCCACAACTCCCGACCTGGCCGAGCTGGCCCGCCGCGCTTTCCAGCCAACAGCGAGTCGTGACATTGGCGGGATCATGAGCTTCTATCGTCCCGACGCCGTGTTCGATCTCTCGTCGGGCGGCTGGGGGTGTTTCGGGGCCGCACGGCGATCCAAGAGTTCATGGAAGACTGGTTTCGCCCCTACGACCGGATCGCAACAGACCTCGAGGCGGTGGTGCAGCTTGGCAGCGGAGTTACCTGCACCGTGGTAACGCAGAGGGGTCGTTTGGCTGACGGCGGCGGCGAGGTCGCGGTCCACTACGCGGTGGTCAACGTATGGGTAGACGGCTTGATCGAGCGGAGCGTGAACTACACCGACATCGACGAGGCCCGTGCTGCCGCCGAACGCCTCGCCGAAGAACGGGAGTAGGCGATGTCGAAGGAGAACGCTGCGACGTCCCGCTCCGTCGAGGAGCGCGTCCTCCTGTGGTCGCCGCCGCCAATCGTACGGCTGCTGTCGCGGGCCTTTGCGTCCCTGCCGCCCGGATCGCATCTGCGTCGGCGCGTGATGAAGCGTTTTATCACGCGCGTCTATGAGGGCCTGAACCGCAAGGACGATGTATTCGCGCTTCTGATCTATGAGCCGGATATAGCCATTCAGTCGTCGGAGGAGTTCGCACGCCTTTTGGGCTTGCCGGAACGCTACGACGGGCACGAGGGGTACCTGGCCTGGTGGCGCGACGTGAGACAAGGCATGTACCGGGTGCAGGCTCGACCCGAGCAGGTCATCGACCTCGGCGAGCGGGTGGCCATCCGCCTCGCATTTCTCACGCAGGGCCGAGCAAGTGCCGTGACCACAAGCCGAACCGTCGGCATCATCGCGCACATGACGAGACGCGGGCGTGTTCCGCGACTGGAGTGGTACTGGACCTGGGAGGAAGCCCTCGAAGCTCTCAGCGAGTACACCGAACCATCGCGTTCTGCGGGCACGGAGGAGTAGGCGATGTCGCAGCAGAACGTGGAGATCGTGCGGCGGCACCTCGACGCCTACAGTCGGCGCGATCTCAAGCTGCTGCGCGCTCTCAGCGATCCCGATCCTGAAATCGATTGGTCCTCGTCCCAAGGGATCTCGCAGGCGTATATCGAGGGCTCGATGGGCAAGCGCTCTACACAGATTGGTTTGAGACCTTCCAGATGACGGTCGCGGAGCCGGACAGCTTTGCAGACGTCGGCGAGTCCGTCGTGGTCACGAACGTCGCGCGTCAGCGCGGCCGCGACGGCATTGAAGTGTCGGCGCGAAACACCCTCCTCTATACAGTTCGCGGGGGGAAGATCTCGGCGAATCCGCCTCTACTTGGACCCGGAGCCAGCCCTAAAGCCGTCGGCCTCGCCGAGTCGGCGATGTCCCTCCATCCCGAGGACCCTCGATCGGCTGCTCTCGCCAGAAGTCTCTCGGCTCGATGCCGAGCGAGAGATGGTCGCCAGTTGAGAATCGGGTGAGG
>CAWEVS010000014.1:0-649657 GCA_963812575.1 uncultured Solirubrobacteraceae bacterium
CGTGCAGGTAGAGCCCGCGAGCGAGGACGAGCTGCGCTTCGGCGAGGCGCTCGACGCGCTCCTGCGCCAGCTCGCGATCATGATGGTCGCCGACGGCGAGGGCGCCGCGCGGATCGCGCGCGTGATCGTGCGCGGCGGTCACCGAGGGCGCCGAGGCGGCCGCGCGCGCGGTCGCCAACTCGCCGCTGGTGAAGGCCGCGCTGCACGGCGGCGACCCCAACTGGGGACGGATCGTGCAGGCCGTCGGGGCGCGCTGCCGGGCACCGCGCCGCTGGCGGTCGACATCGCGATCGAGGGCATCCAGGTGTGCTCGGCCGGCGCGGCGATCGCGCTACGACGAGGCCGCGCTCGACGGGCGCCGTGCAGGGCGACGAGGTCGAATACGAGATCGGCCTGCCGGGCGAGGCGCCGAGACCGAGGTCTTCTTCTCCGACCTCTCGCACGAGTACATGACGATCAACGCGGAGTACACGACATGAGCGCGGACCGGACGTCCGATGCGCGACGTAGGCACGCTGCTGGAGGCGCTTCCCTACATCAGGGAGTTCCACGGCAAGACGGTCGTGATCAAGTACGGCGGCGCCGCGATGGAGGATGCGGCGCTGCGCGAGGAGTTCGCGCGCGACGTCGTGCTGCTCAAGTACGTCGGCCTGAACCCGATCGTCGTGCACGGCGGCGGCCCGGAGATCACCGCCTACATGGAGCGCCTCGGCCTGCCCGTCGAGTTCGTCGGCGGCCTGCGCGTGTCCGACGAGGAGACCGTCGAGGTCGCGAAGATGGTGCTGTCGGCAAGGTCAACAAGGAGATCGTGCTGCGCCTGAACCGCCACGGCCAGCCCGCGGTCGGCCTGTGCGGCGACGACGGCTCGCTGTTCCGCGTCGCGCGCAGGACCGCGCCCGGCGGCGAGGACATCGGCTTCGTCGGGCGGATCGAGCGCGTCAACATCGGCGTGATCGAGCACGTCGCGAGCGACTACATCCCGGTGATCGCCTCGGTCGGCGCCGACCGCGACGGGCACTCCTACAACGTCAACGCCGACGAGGCCGCCGGCGCGGTCGCCGGCGCGCTGGGCGCCTACAAGGTGATCTTCCTGACCGACGTGCCCGGCTGGCTGGCCGACGCCGAGCGACCGCGACAGCCTGATCGGGCAGGCCACCGCCGAGCAGGTCCGCGAGGCGCTGCCGTCGCTCGAGCGGCGGCATGCGCCCGAAGCTCGAGGCCTGCATCGACGCGATCGACGACGGCGTCAGCGCCGCGCACATCCTCGACGGGCGCGTCGCGCATTCGCTGCTGCTTGGAGCTGTTCACCGACGAGGGGATCGGCACGAAGATCGAGGCGGCGCCATGAGCCTCGCCGAGCTGCAGGAGCTCGAGCGCTCGAGCGTGATCGGCTCCTACGCGCGCTGCCGGTCGAGTTCGTGCGCGGCGAGGGCGCGCGGCTGTGGGACGTCGAGGGCAACGAGTACCTCGACTTCCTCTGCGGCATCTCGGTGACGAACCTCGGGCACTGCCACCCGCGCGTCGTCGCGGCCGTGCGCGAGCAGGCGGGCGGCTGATGCACGTCAGCAACCTCTTCTACACCGAGCCGGCGATGCGGCTCGCCGAGCGGCTCTCCGGCTCGAGCCTCGGCGGCAAGGTGTTCTTCTGCAACTCCGGCGCGGAGGCCAACGAGGCGGCGATCAAGCTCGCGCGCAAGGCGCGCCCGGGCGGCGACATCGTCGTCGTGCACGGCGCCTTCCACGGCCGCACCTACGGCGCGCTGTCGGCGACGCCGCAGGAGGCCAAGCAGGCGCCGTTCGCGCCGCTCGTGCCGGGCTTCCGCGCGGTCGAGCCGACGGCCGAGGCGATCGCGGCGGCGGTCGACGAGCGCACGGCCGCGGTGCTGCTCGAGCCGATCCAGGGCGAGAGCGGCGTGCACGTGCTCTCCGAGGAGATGCTGCAGGCGGCGCGCGCGGCCTGCGACGAGCACGGCGCGGCGCTGATCTTCGACGAGATCCAGGCCGGCATGGGGCGCACCGGCACGCTGTGGGCCTACGAGCAGACCGGCGTGCGTCCCCGACGCGATGACGGTCGCGAAGGCGCTCGGCGGCGGGCTGCCGATCGGCGCGCTCGTCACCGGCGAGCGGCTCGCCGACGTGCTCGCGCCGGGCGATCACGGCTCGACGTTCGCCGGCGGCCCGGTCGATCGCCGCGGCGGCGCTCGCCGCGCTGGAGCTGACCGACGACCCGGCGCTGCTCGCGCGCGGTGCGCGAGCTCGGGGCGCGGCTCGCGGCGGGCTCGAGCGCGCTGCCGCACGTCGTCGCGGTGCGCGGGCGCGGGCTGATGCTCGCCTGCGAGCTCGACGTCGCCGCGCCCGAGGTGGTGCGGCGGGCGCTGCTCGAGCAGCGGCTGGTGACGAACGCGACCGGGCCGACGACGCTGCGCCTGCTGCCGCCGCTGACCGTCGCCGCGGCGGAGGTCGACGAGGCGCTCGCGCGCTCGCGCGCGGCGCTCGGGGGCTGAGCGATGCGCCGCGAGCTGGCCGGTGGCTTCGAGCTCGACGACGACCGCGCGCGGATCGACGTCGAGGCGGTCCATCGCTTCATCAGCAACGAGTCCTACTGGGGCCGGGGGCGCCCGCGCGAGCTCGTCGAGCGGACGGTCGCCGGCTCGGCGCGCGTCGTCGGGCTCTACGACGGCCGAAGGCGGCGCAGGTCGGCTTCGCGCGCGCGATCTCCGACGGCGTCAGCGCTCGCCTATCTCGCCGACGTCTACGTGCTGCGGCGCCACCGCGGCGCGGGCTCGGGCTGGAGCTCGTGCGCGAGATCGATCGAGCGGCGCGTCGGCCGCGGTGCACTGGATGCTGCACACGGCCGACGCGCAGGGGCTCTATCAGAAGCTCGGCTTCAGCCGAGGAGCGCGCCGCCGCTATCCGCTGATGGAACGCCCGGCGAGCCGGGCCGCGCCGAGCGGACCCGCGGCAGTAGCCTTCGCCGCCGTGAGAGCCCGAGCGAGTCATCCCGCGCACCGCCTCCTACGAGGCCGACCCGAGCAGGTGCATCGCGTGCTGCTGCTCTACTCCGGCGGCCTCGACACGAGCGTGATGCTGAAGTGGATCCAGGACGAGTACGACGCCGAGGTCGTCTGCCTGACCGTCAACCTCGGCCAGCCGGGCGAGGACTACGAGGTGATCGAAGGCAAGGCGCTGCAGCTCGGCGCGCTGGAGTGCCACGTCGTCGACGCGCGCGAGGAGTTCGCGCGCGAGTACGTCGCGCCGGCGATCAAGGCGAACGCGCTCTACGGCGGCGGCTACCCGCTGTTCACCGCGCTCGGGCGGCCGCTGATCGCGAAGCTCGCGGTCGAGCACGCGCGCGCAGCCGGCTGCGACACGATCGCCCACGGCTGCACCGGCAAGGGCAACGACCAGGTGCGGATCGAGGCGACGATCGCGACGCTCGCGCCCGAGCTGAAGGTGATCGCGCCGGTGCGCTCGCTGGCAGATGGGCCGCGAGGAGGAGATCGCCTACGCGCGCGAGCACGGCATCCCGGTCAAGGGCGGCACCGAGTCGGCGCCGTACTCGATCGACGACAACCTCTGGGGGCGCTCCTCCGAGGGCCGCTGGATCGAGGATCTCGACCACGCGCCCGAGGACGACGTCTTCCAGCTCGTCACGCGCCCCGAGCTCGCGCCCGACGAGGCCGAGATGGTCGAGCTCGAGTTCGAGCGCGGCGTGCCGGTCGCGCTCGAACGGCGAGCGCCTCGAGCTCGTCGAGCTGCTCGAAGCGGTCGCCGAGATCGGCGCGCGCCACGGCGTCGGCATCGTCGACCACATCGAGGACCGCATCGTCGGGCTGAAGGTGCGCGACATCTACGAGGTGCCCGCCGCCGCGATCCTGCTGCCGGCGCACGACGAGCTCGAGCGGCTCGTCGGCACGATCCACCAGAACCAGTTCAAGCCGCAGCTCGACCACCAGTGGGCCTACCTCGTCTACGCCGGGCTCTGGTGGGAGCCGCTGCGCGGCGATCTCGACGCCTACATGGAGCGCGTCAACGAGCACGTCACGGGCACGATCGGGATGAAGCTCTACAAGGGCCACGCGCGCGTCGTCACGCGCTCCTCGCCGAACGCCGTCTACGACGCGAGCCTGGCCTCGTTCTCGCAGTCCGGCGGGCTGTTCTCGCAGACCGCCTCGCCCGGCTTCATCGAGCTGTGGTCGCTGCAGTCGCGGATGGCCTGGCGCCTGCGCGAGGAGTAGGGCGAGGAGTAGCGGCGCCGGTGGCGGGTAGCATCGAGCCGATGAGCGCAACCGGCTACAAGCTGCTCGGCTTCGTCGTCTGGCAGGGCGGCAAGTGGTACCTGCGCCGCCGTCTGCCCTCGCGCGCGGGCGATCGTTCTGGGCGCCGTCGGCGGGTCTCGGCGCTCGCGCGCGGCCGGCGCCGTGGCGCGCCGCGCGGCCGGCTGAGCGCCGCGCCGGAGCTCGCCGCGACGCCGCGCCGTCCGGTTCGCAGCGTAGCTTGCCGCATGTGATCGCCGAAGGCAACGAGACGCCGGGAGGCGAGCGCCGAGCCGGCGAGCGCGCCGGAGGGCCGCGCGGTCGGCGCAGCGAGGGCGACCTGCTCGCCGAACGCCGCGCGCGCCGCGCGGCCGAGATCGGGCGAGCACGCGCTGACGCTGCGCGCCGAGGCGGCCGAGGCGACCGTGCGGACGCTCGAGACGCACGTCGCCAGCCTGCAGCAGCGGCTGCGGGAGGCCGAGGAGGAGGCGCGGCGCGTCGCCGAGCGGCTCGACGCGGCGCAGGCCTCGCGCGCGAGCGAGCGCGCCGAGCTGACGCAGTCGCCGGGCGCGGTCGCGTTCGAGCGCGAGCTGCAGCGCGCCTCGCAGCGCGAGTACGCCGAGCAGCGGCTGCGGATCGAGGCCGAAGAGCGCGCCGGCGAGCGCGAGCGCGAGACGCGCGCGCGAGATCGACCGGCTCAGCCGCCGCCTGAGCGCCAGCGAGCGCGACGCGCAGCGAGCTCGAGCGCGCGGCTGGAGACGGCCGAGCGCGAGCTGGCGGAGGCCGAGCAGGCGGCGGCAGCCGAGCGCGCCGAGGCGCTGCGCGCCGAGCGCGAGCTGCGCGTGCGCCTGGCGAGCTCGAGCGGCGCGCCGGCGAGCTCTCACAGCGGCTCGAGGCCGAGCGCACTGCGCGCGAGCGCGCCGAGCGCGGCGCTCGCGCAGCTCGCGCGGCCCAGCGCAGCGCTCAGCTGCTGCTCGGCGGCCTCGCCGACACGGTGGCGCGCCTGCGCGACGCAGCTGCCGCGAGCGCGCCGCCGACGCGCCCGGCCGCCGCCGACGCGGCCGCGGCCGCTTCGCCGCTCAGCAACCGTCGCCGCGCGCAGCCGCTCGCTGGCGCCGGCGCCGGCCCGGCGCCGAGCGAGTCGCGCCGGCGGCGCCGACGCGCCGCCGGCCGAGGCGCCGCGCAGGCGCAGCCGCGCGACGCCGCGCCGGCGGGCGCCGCAGGCGCCGGAGCCAGCCGCGACCGCCGCCGGCTCGGTCGGCGAGGCGCAGGCGGCGAGATGGCCGAGTCGCTGGCGGCCGCCGTTCGAGCGCCTGCGCGCGCGCGTCAGCAGCGAGCAGAGCCAGCCGCAGCCGAGCCGCGGCGCCCGCCGAGCGCCGCGAAGCCGCCGCCGCACAAGCACACGATGTCGCTGATCACGCGCATGCGCCTGGCCGACCGGCGTCGCTCCGAACGGCGCAAACAGCGACGCGCGTCGCGATCGGCCGCCGCCGACGACGACCTAAGATCAGCTGACGTTGAGCACCCCCACCTGCGCCCATCTCCACGTCCACTCCGAGTACTCGCTGCTCGACGGCGCATGCAAGATCGACGCGCTGGCCAGCGCGCGCGCGGAGTTCGGCCAGCCGGCGCTCGGGCTGACCGACCACGGCGTGATGAACGGCGCCGTCGAGCTCTACAAGGCGTGCCGCAAGCACGGCGTCAAGCCGATCCTCGGCTGTGAGATCTACCTCGTCGACGACCACACGGCGCGCGGGCCGGGCGCACCGAGCGCAACCACCTGACGCTGCTCGCGCGCCGAACGACGCCGGCTATCGCAACCTCGTCAAGCTCTCCTCGGCGGGCTTCCTCGACGGACTGCAGCGCGGCAAGCCGTCGGTCGACATGGGCCTGATCGAGCGCTACTCCGAGGGCGTCATCGCGCTGACCGGCTGCCTCGCCTCGCGCTTCTGCCAGCGCCTGCTGCAGGACCGCGACGACGACGCGCGCGCACACGCCGACGAGCTGCGTGGGCGTGTTCGGCGCCGAGAACGTCTACTTCGAGGTGCAGAAGAACGGCCTCGCCGAGCAGGACAAGTGCAACGAGGGCATCGTCAGGATCGCGCGCGAGCTCGGCGGCAGCCTCGTCGGCACCGGCGACGTGCACTACCTGCGCCGCGAGGACTACGACCACCACACGGCGCTGCTCTGCGTGCAGACCAAGAGCACGATCGCCGCGCCGAAGATGACGTTCGAAACGAACGAGTTCTACCTGCGCGACAGCGGCGAAATGGTCGCCGCGTTCGCGGAGTGGCCCGAGGCGATCGCCAGCACGCTGGAGATCGCCGAGCGCTGCAACGTCGAGCTCGAGCTCGGCAAGCAGCTGATCCCGAGCTATGCGACGCCGGACGGCAGCGACGAGCGCGAGCTACCTGCGCGCGCGCGTCGAAGAGGGCCTGCGCCTGCGCTACGGCGATCCGCCTCCGGCCGAGGCGATCGAGCGGATGGAGATGGAGCTCGAGGTGATCGACCGGATGGGCTTCAACGCCTACTTCCTGATCGTCTGGGACTTCGTCAAGTACGCGAAGGAGAACGGCATCGCGGTCGGGCCCGGGCCGTGGCTCGGCGGCGGGCTCGATCGTCGCCTACTGCCTGGCGATCACCGACCTCGACCCGCTCCGCTACGACCTGCTGTTCGAGCGCTTCCTCAACCCCGAGCGCGTCTCGATGCCGGACATCGACATCGACTTCTCGGTGCGCGGGCGCGAGCGCGTGATGCGCTACGTGACCGAGAAGTACGGGCGCGAGTCGGTCGCGCAGATCGTCACGTTCGGCAAGATGTTCCCGCGCGCGGCGACGCGCGACGCGGCGCGCGTGCTCGGCTTCGACTACGGCATGGGCGACCGGCTGGCGAAGCTGATCCCCGACCCGATCATGGGGCGCTCGCCGTCGTTCGAGGACTGCCTGAAGAGCGGCCAGCCGCTGCGCAAGGCGGTCGACGAGGATCCGCAGGCCAAGCAGATCGTCGACGTCGCGCAGGGTCTCGAGGGGATCGTGCGCAACTCCTCGATCCACGCTGCGGCGGTCGTGATCGCCGACCGGCCGCTGACCGACATCGTGCCGCTGCAGCTGGCCGACGCGGGCACCGACGAGAACGGCGAGAAGGTGTTCCGCACGGTCACGCAGTTCTCGATGAAGCCGATCGAGACGATTGGCCTGCTGAAGATGGACTTCCTCGGCCTGCGCAACCTCGACGTGATCGAGGACGCGCTCGACATCATCGAGCGCTCGACGGGCCAGCGTCCGGACATGACGACGCTGCCGCTCGACGACGCGCGCACGTATGAGATGCTCGCGCGCGGCGACTCGACCGGCGTCTTCCAGTTCGAGTCCGAGGGGATGCGCGACGCGCTGAAGAAGGTCTGCCCGGACGAGTTCAACGACCTCGTCGCGCTCGGCGCGCTCTACCGGCCGGGCGCGATGGACCAGATCCCGACCTACGCCAAGGGCAAGCGCAACCCGCAGGCGATCTCCTATCCCGACGAGCGCCTGCGCCCGATCCTCGAATACTCGAAGGGCGTGATCCTCTACCAGGAGCAGGCGATGCAGATCTCCAAGGAGCTCGCCGGCTTCTCGGGAGCGAAGGCGGACGACCTGCGCAAGGCGATCGGCAAGAAGAACCGCGCCGCGATGGCGTCGCTGAAGCCGGAGTTCGTCGAGGGCTGCCGCGCCTCGGGCACGAGCTCGGAGGTCATCGAGTTCCTCTGGCAGACGAACGAAAAGTCGGCGGACTACTCGTTCAACAAGAGCCACGCCGCCTGCTACGCGCTGATCTCCTACCGCACGGCGTGGCTGAAGGCGAACTTCCCGGCCGAGTACATGGCGGCGCTGATCTCCTCGGTGATGTCGACGAAGGACAAGGTCCCGTTCTTCGTCGCGCGCTGCGAGGAGATGGGGATCGAGATCCTGCCGCCCGACGTCAACCTCTCAGACCACGAGTTCACCGTCGAGGCGGCCGGGCGAAGGGCGGCGTCGGCAACATCCGCTTCGGGCTGGACGCGGTCAAGGGCGTCGGCTACCAGGCGGTCGAGGCGATCAAGCGGGCGCGCGCAGGAGGACGGTGCGTTCGCCTCGCTGTGGGACTTCTGCGAGCGCGTCGACAATCGCGCGGTCAACAAGAAGGCGATCGAGGCGCTGATCAAGTGCGGCGCGCTCGGCTCGACCGGGGCGAGCCGCAGGGGCATGCTCGCGGTGCTCGAGCACGCGCAGGCGGCCGGCCAGAAGATCCAGCAGGACGCGCAGATCGGGCAGGGCTCGATCTTCGATCTCGGCGAAGCGAGCGACGCGACGCAGACGAACGCGGCGCCCGGCGCCGGGCTTGATGAAGCCGGTCCACCCGCCGATCTCCGGCGAGGAGTTCGATCAGGCCGAGCTGCTCGCAGTCGAGAAGGAGGCGATCGGCCTGTTCATCTCGGCGCACCCGCTGAAGCCGCTGCGCGAGGCGCTGCGCGAGGTCGTCGACTGCCAGCTCGCGGCGCTCGTCGACCGACGCGACAAGGACTGGGTGACGGTCGGCGGGATCATCGTCGAGGCCAAGAAGATCCGCACGCGCAACGGCGATCACATGATGTTCGCGACGCTCGACGACCTCGCGGGCAGCGTCGAGATCCTCGTGTTCGGCAAGGCGCTGGCCGAGTACGAGTCGGCGCTCGCGGTCGACTCGATCGTGCTCGTGAAGGGGCGTGTCGACCACAAGGAAGCGGGCAAGACGTGCCTGGTCGTGCAGAGCGTCGAACCGTTCGCGCCGAGCGACGAGCAGATCGCGAAGGCCAACGCGAAAGGGGCGAAGCGCGCGGCGGAGGCGACTGCGATCGCCGAGCCGGTGCAGGCTGCGCGTCGATCTGCGCGCGCTCGGCAACGACGTGATCGATGAGCTCAAGCACGCGATCGAGGAGTTCCCGGGGCCGGCCGAGGTGCTGCTGCTGCTCGAGACCGCCGCCGGCACTCGCCGGCTGCGCCTCGGCGAGGCCTACCGCGTGCAGCACACGCCGACGCTGCTGGCCGAGCTCGAGCACGTGCTCGAGCAGCGCCGACCGGCCGTCGCCGCTACCGCCTGAGCGCCGCAGCAGCGCCGCTGGCTATCCGCGCGCTGCGATCGCCTGCTTGCGCCAGCGCCGGGCGAGTGCGACTTCCTTGCGCGAGGGGCCTTCGCGGTTCTCGCCGGGCGTCTCGAGCACGCAGGGCAGCTTCTGCAGTGAGGGGGCCGAGAGGAACGCGCTACAGCCCTTGCGTCCCAGCTCGCCCTCGCCGATGTTCGCGTGCCGGTCGCGGTTGGAGCCGAGCGGCGTCTGCGAGTCGTTCAGATGCAGTGAGCGCACCGTGCCGCGCCCGAGAATGCGCGAGCTCTCGCGCAGCACCAGTCGTCATCTTCTCCGGACGTGCGAATGTCATAGCCGGAGGCGAGCAGGTGGCAGGAGTCCAGGCAGACGCCGAGTCGCTTGCTCGCTCCTGCGCCGTCGATCAGCTCGGCGAGCTCCTCGAAGGAGCGCCCCAGCGTGCCGCCGGCGCCGGCCGTGTCCTCGAGGTGCAGCTCGCAGCCCTCGCTGTCCGCCAGCGCCGCGGCGATCGTCTTACCGGCGCGCGCGATCGCCTCGCCGACGTGTCCGGTCTTGGCCGAGCCGGGGTGGAGGATCACGGCGGCGGCGCCGATCGCCTGACCGACGCGCAGCGAGTGCGTCAGCGAGGTCAGCGATTTCTCGCGGATCTGCTTGTCCTCGGAAGCGCAGTTGATCAGGTAGACCGCATGGATCAGCACGGCGTCGATCGGGCTGGCTGCCATCGCCTCGCGAAACGCCGCGACGTTCTCGTCGCTGTAGTGGGTCGGCTTCCACTGGCGCGGCGACTGGTTGAAGATCTGGATCGCTTCGCAGCCGCGCTCTACGCCGCGCTCGATCGCTTTCGGCAGCCCGCCGGCGGGGGATACGTGGGCGCCGATTAGCATGCGAGCGGATTATGAGGGTTCGCTTCGCACCATCGCCTACCGGCGCGCTGCACATCGGCGGCGCGCGCACGGCGCTGTTCAACTGGCTGCTCGCGCGACACGCCGGCGGCCAGCTGGTGCTGCGGATCGAGGACACCGATCGTGAGCGCTCGACGCCGGAGAACGTCGAGCAGATCCTCGACTCGCTGCGCTGGCTGGAGCTCGACTGGGACGAGGGGCCGATCATGCAGACCGATCGCAGCGAGCGACATCGCGAAGCGCTGCAGGCTCTGCTCGACGCCGATCTCGCGTACCGCTCGAACGCGACGGCCGAGGACGTCAAGGCGTTCAAGCAGCTCCACGGCGCCGAGCGCGGCTTCCGTGGCGAGCCGGAGGCGAGCGGCGCCGTGCGCCTGCGCGTGCCGGACGACGGCGCGACGGTCGTGCACGACGTGATCCGCGGTGAGACGCGCTTTCAGCACGTGCACATGGACGAGCCGGTGATCGCGCGCGCGGACGGCTCGGTGCTCTACAACTTCGCCGTCGCGATCGATGACCTCGATGCGCGGATCACGCACGTCGTGCGCGGCGAGGATCACCTCTCGAACACGCCGAAGCAGCTGCTCGTGCTCGAGGCGGCCGAGAAGATCGGCCTCAGCGCCGGCGCGCCGCTGCCGCTCTACGCGCACCTGCCGCTGCTGCACGGGCCGGACGGCAAGAAGCTCTCCAAGCGCCACGGCGCGGCATCGGTCGGCGAGCTGCGCGAGGCCGGCTACCTGCCGGCTGCCGTGCGCAACTACCTGGCGCTGCTCGGATGGGGCGCGGGCGACGATCAGACGGTGCTCTCGACCGCGGAGCTGATCGAGCGCTTCACGCTGGAGAGCGTCAGCCGCAATCCAGCGCGCTTCGACGAGGTCAAGCTGCGATGGCTGAACGGCGTCTACATCCGCTCGATGCCGCCGGCGGAGCTCGCCGAACGGGTCGGGTCATACCTCGATGGCACTGCTCATGCGGGATTTCGCGACGACCCGCGCTTTCCGCGCGCCGTCGAGATCAGCCAGGAGAAGATCCACACGCTGGCCGACTTCTGGCCGCTGACCGGGCCGCTGCTGGACGCGCCGGTGCTCGACGAGAAGGCGCGCGAGCGCTGGCTGACCGACGACGGTCGCGCGAAGCTGCGCGCGGCGCGCGAGCGCTCGCCGGCCTGGCCGAGTTCGACGAGGCTTCGATCGCGCCGACGCTCGAAGGACTGGTCGAGAGGCTGGAGTGCAAGCCGCGCGAGGTCTACCAGCCGCTGCGCGTCGCGCTGTCGGGCACGACGATCTCGCCGGGCATCTTCGAGAGCGTCGCGCTGCTCGGTCGCGAGGAGACGCTGCGGCGGATCGACGCGGCGCTCGGCGGCTGAACGCCGGTCGCTCCAGCCGGGCTGCGCGCCTGCCGCCGGGCGGCTCAAATCAGAGAGCGCACTCGCGCTCGCACGGGATCTGCCGGGCGGCGATCGCAGAATTTGCCGAGGCCAGGACTCAATGTCTGGCTGCAGGCTGCCGATATCGGTACGGAGCGGCCGCCAAGGATGGCCGAAACTGAGCCCTACCCGCACGAATGCACGCTACCGCCTCCAAGTCGAAACCCAAAACACAGCTCAAGCCCAAAGCCAAGCCGACGGCCAAAAAAGCCGGAACGGCGCTGAACGGCGCGCGCCGCAACGGTGCCAAGGCACCGCTGGCGCCGGCCAAGGCCGCGAAGCCCGCCGCTGCGCCGCAGCAGGGCGGAGCGGCACCTTCCGGCGAGCGCCACCAGAACGAGGGCCACGGCCGTCGCCTGACGATGGCCTTCGAAGCGCTCGAGGCGTTCCCGGCACTGGCCGAGTCGCGCTCGCGTCTGCTCGCGGTCGTCTCCAGAGAGCACGTCGCAACTGCCGACATCGTTGCCGCCGTCGAGTCCGACGTCGCGCTGATCATCGCGGTGCTGCGCATCGCCAACCAGATGCAGGAGGGGCGCGGACGCGTCGACACGGTCGTCGCCGCGATCGAGCTGCTTACGCCGCAGGCCGTGCAGGGCCTTGCCGGGCGCCTGCGCACATTCGACTTCTTCGAGCGCTCGAGCGTCTGGGAGGCAGCGCCTGAGCGCTTCCGCCTGCACGCGCTGGCCACGCAGCACGCGGCCGACAGGATCGCGGCGGAGGTCGGCTTCGAGAACCGCGACCGGCTGACCGCTACGAGCCTGCTGCACGACATCGGCAAGCTCGTGCTGCTGCACGCCTACCCGGGCTATCCCGCGCAGGTGCACCGCGGCGCGCGCACGCCGGAGGAACGGATCCATCAGGAGCGCCGTGAGCTGGGCGTCGATCACGCGCTGGTCGGCGGTGTGCTGGCGCGGCGCTGGGGCCTGCCGGCGACGATCGCCTCGACGATCGAGCGCCACCACAACCCGGACGCCGAGGGTGAGGCGGCCTTCGTGCGCCTGGCCGACATGCTCGCGCACTACGAGCAGGGCGCGCCGGTGTCGCCGGCCGAAATGCTGCGCAGCGCGCGCGTCGTCGGGCTCGGCCCGGCCGAGCTGCGCCGGGTGATGTACGAACTGCCGAGCGCGCCGAGCCAGCGCCGCCGCCACGTCGACCCGTGCCCGCTGTCCGGGCGCGAGCTCAGCGTCCTGCAGCGGCTCGCCGAGGGCAAGGTCTACAAGCAGATCGCGCACGAGCTGACGCTCTCGACGAGCACCGTGCGCACGCACCTGCACAACATCTACGGCAAGCTCGGCGCGGTCGACCGCGCGCAGGCCGTGCTGATCGCCACCGAGCGCGGCTGGCTCTGAGTAGGGGCCGACCGTCCCGCGCGGTCGTTGCGTAGCATCGCTTCTTGATGCCTCAGTGATCTCGATCACGACGAAGTCTCCCTACGCGGTGCTCGCACTGGCCGAGCTGGGGCGCTACGGCGGGCCCGAGCCGGTGCCGATCGGCGAACTCGCGCGAAAGCGCGATGTGCCTGTGCAGTTTCTCGAGCAGCTATTCGCCGTGCTGCGACGCGCCGGCGTGATCAGCTCGCAGCGCGGCGTCAAGGGCGGCTACCGCTTCGCGCGCGAGCCCTCCGACGTGACCGTGCTCGAGATCGTCGAGCTGCTCGACGGGCCGCTCGGGCGTGACGCGGAAGGGCCGTTCGCCGACGCGGCAGCAGCAGCGCGCAAGGTACTCGCCGAGACGACGATCGCCGATGTGAAGGGCGACGTCTCGCGCGGTCGTTGCGTAGCATCGAGCTCGTGATGCGCGCTTGATCTCGATCACGACGAAGTCTCCCTACGCGGTGCTGGCGCTGGCCGAGCTGGGGCGCACGGCGGGCGCGAGCCGGTGCCGATCGGCGAACTGGCGCGAAAGCGCGATGTGCCCGTGCAGTTCTGTGCAGCTTTCGCCGTTGCGGCGTGGCGGGGTGATCAGCTCGCAGCGAGGCGTAAGGGCGGCTCGTTCGCGCGGAAGTCGACGTGACGGTGCTCGAGATCATCGAGCTGCTCGACGGGCCGCTCGGGCGTGACGCGGAGGGCCCGTTCGCCGACGCGGCAGCAGCAGCGCGCAAGGTACTCGCCGAGACGACGATCGCTGATGTGATCGAGCGCGAGCTGCGCGAGGCCGGCGCGAGCATGTACCACATCTGACGAGCTGCCCCGGGCGGGCTCATGTTCTGGGCGATGTGGCGGTCCACCGCGCTGACGCAAAGGCTTCACCCGTTGACGCTCGAGCAGCGGCGACGCAAGCGGCGCGCGTACGCAGTTCGCGGGGTGGCGCCGTTCATGGCGGCAGTGTTTGTCCTCGTAGTCGCGATCGGAAGCGGTGGCACAGCGCGGTGGTGGCGATCGCCGCGATCGCCGCGATCGTGCTGGTGGATGTGTTGGTCACACCCTGGCTTCACTATCGACGCGCCCGGCGTCAGACAACGATTGGTCTTCGCGAACGTAGGCGTCGAGGTGGGGGGGGCGGAGCGGGCAGCGGGGGAGCGTGGTGTCGGGGCCCCGCGCCCGAGCCGGCGCGAGTCCAGCCGATTAGCCGCGCCTCCGGCATGGGTGCGCGCGCGGGTGTCTGCGTCCGAATTCCGCGAGCGTTCTGCGTCTTCTTGGGATAGCTTCAACGGCATGAACGCGAAGGAGACGGTGCGAGCGCTGTTCGCTGCCTACGCCACGGGAGATGCGGAGCGCATCAGGGCGTTGCTACACCCCGACGTGATCTGGGTGGCTCCGGCAGGTAACGCGACACAGGTCGCGCTCGGGCTGGGGAATGCGGATGACGCAGGACCGCCGCTAGGCCTCAACGAGCTGAACCGTGAGGCGATCGTGGCATTTATGAGCAACGATTATCCGAGGTTCTTCGCGGACGTCGCGTTCGAACGCATGTCGATGGTCGTCGAGGGGGACGTCGTGATGACTGAGCACAGGATGTCGGCGACGCTCCCCAATGGCCGTCGGTATGTCAACGACTACTGCTTCGCGTATGAGGTCTCAGACGGTCGCGTGACGGCGATTCGCGAGTACATGGACACGCGCGGCGGCTGGCTGCAGGTCTTCGGCAGCGGTCCGCCGGAGATCCTGCTCGAAGGCACGCCGCCAGGCTCGTAAGAGGTCCGCTTCGCAAAACGTGCCGCAGCACGACTCAAGCGGCTCGGCTAAGCCGACCGGCTACGTTTCAGCCCTATGGACCTGCGCGTCCGCCCAATGACCGCCGCCGAGTTCGACGTCTACCGCTCGCGGTCCATTTGCAATTACTCGGCCGCGCACGTCCAAGCGGGGGACTGGCCGGCGGAAGGAGCGGAGCTGCGCGCGGCGCGAGAGACCGACGAGCTCCTTCCCGGCGGCGTGGCGACGCCCGGCATGCTCCTGCTCGTCGCCGAGACCGAGCGCGACGGCGCGATCGGGATGGCGTGGCTCGCGCTCGAGTCCGCCGGAAGAGCCGGCGCATGGATCTACGACATCGAGATCGTCCGCGAGCGGCGCGGTGAAGGGTACGGCCGTCGCTTGCTGCAGGCCGTTGAGCAACTCGCTGCGGAGCGCGGCGTGGTGACGATCGGGCTCAACGTGTTCGGCGGCAACGCTGTCGCACGTAGCCTCTACGAGTCGTGTGGGTTCGAGGTCGGCTCGCTTCAGATGCGCAAGGCTCTTCGCACGACGAGCTGACATCTAGACGAAGGTCCAGTGGCGAATCTGCTCGCTTGCGGCAAGCTTAATTGAGCGCCTCAAACCGGCGCTTAGCGGTGCTCAATCCGCGTAACGAGGCCGCCTGCGATTCGGGGCACGACAGTCGCAGGCGGCCTCTTACGCAGAAGCGCTCGACTGCTCGAGCCCGGCATCGCGAAGAGCCTGCTGACGGTCGTGATAGAGCCGGATCTCGATGACGCGACGATCGCGCAGGCGGCAGAGCAGAGCGGTCAGGCGATCGATCTCTGCGCCGCTGAGCCGGCCACGACCTCGCTCGTGGGTGAAGACGACGACCGCCTGGCCGCTCTCGAAGAGCTCTTCTGGCGTAGTCAGATAGGACTCCCAGATCTCGCCGACCTCGGCGCGCCACTGCAGGATCCCGTCATAGCCGTCGTAGACGGCGGGGTTGAAGACGCGCTCGGAGAGGTCGAGTCGCACGGCCGGGTCGAACAGCTCCGCGAACTCGCTTCTCCTGGCGTCAAGCGCACGAAGCACGATCTTCCCGTTCGGCTCTGACATCGGCTAATCGCCCAGCATGGTCGCTTTGCGAGTCGTGCGCCGTCTCAGCATCGCACGAGTCTCGCGCCTGCAGGGCCGACGTATGCCGTACTCGACGACGCTCCTTTGGGACGGCCGGCTAAGAATCTCGTTCACGCGTTGACTTCGCGTCAGAATCAGTTTACTTTGCCATTCGAGGCACTGTTGGGATTGAGAAGTCGGGATAGAGAGCGTAATAAAACGCACGAGGGGTCCCGGCACGAGGCAAGTTCGGAGGACACATGGAGTTCGGGCCGAAGAGTCGGCTGCAAGCGATGGATCGCTCAACCGGCGGCAGAAGCCGCCGGTTGCTCTCCGTTGCGCTCTCACTCGTGCTGTCGATCGCCGGCGCGCTGCTGCTGCACGCATCGATCGTGCACGCCGGTGAAACCGGGTCGAACGAATCGCTGAGCCAGAAGAGCGAGGTTTTCGGCGGCGATTCGGCTGAACCGGCCGGCAAGGAAGCGCGCTTTGGCTCGAGCGCGGCGCTCTCGTCCAACGGCGGCACGCTGCTCGTCGGCGCGCCGGGCGACGATGACGAACGTGGTGCCGCGTGGGTCTTCGCCGGCAGCGAAGACAAATGGGGGCCTACGTCGGTCGAGCTGACTCCCGGGACGCTTCCGGCGCCCAGCGAAGCCTGCACCGGGTCGAGCTGTGAAGAATGCGCCGAAGAACCGCCGCTGAACGAAGAAGAAGGCGAATGCGCGTTCGGCGCGAGCGTGGCGCTGTCGGCCGACGGCGACACGGCACTCGTTGGCAATCCGACGAGCAACAGCTCGCCGGGCGCGGCTTGGGTGTTCACGCAAGGCGAATCGGGCTGGACCAGGTCGGCGATGCTGTCCGGCACGAACGCCGCCGGCGAAGGTCGCTTCGGCAAGAGCGTCGCGCTGTCGGCGGACGGCAACATCGCGCTGATCGGCGACCCGTCGGCGAAGAACGGCCGCGGCGTCGTCTGGGTGTTCGAACGTGAAGGCTCGTCCTGGACGCAGATCGCGCAGCTGTCGAATCTCGCAGCGGGTTCGTTCTCGCACTTCGGCCGCAGCGTCGCGCTGTCGGGCGACGGATCGCTCGCACTGATCGGAGCTCCGGGCGTGAACAACTTCACGGGCGCGGCCTGGACGTTCGCGCGCCACGGTTCGACCTGGACGCAACAGGGCGGCACGCTGACCGAGGAAGGCGCTCAAGCGGGCGATCACTTCGGCAAGAGCGTCGCGCTCTCGAGCGACGGCAGCACGGCTCTGATCGGTGCGCTTGACGCGGTCGGAGGGCGCGGCAGCGTCTCACCGTTCGTCAGCTCTGCCGAAGGCTTCGAGGCGCAGGGTCCAAGGCTGGTCGGGCCCGAAACGGAACTGCACTTCGGCGCGAGCGTGGCGCTCGAGAGTGACGGCAATGCTGCGCTCGTCGGTGCGCCGCGCGCGACGTCGAACGGCGGCACCGTCAGCGTGCTCTCGCGCGGTGCGGGCTGGAGCGTGAAGCCGGAACAGCTGGCGGCCTCCAACGAGAAGAGCCGCAGCATGTTCGGAGCGGCCGTTGCGCTGTCGCGCGACGGGACGGTCGCGGCGGTCGGCTCTCCGCGCGACAACTCGAGCATCGGCGCAGCGTGGGTGTTCGCGAAGACGCCGGCGTCGCTGGTGCCGGCGCCGATCGTTGCAAGCGATCAGCCCGAGAACCGGGCCTGCCGCCGGCGGCACGTCGGTGACGATCTCCGGAGAAAACCTCGGCGAAGCCGAAACGGTCACGTTCGGCGGTGTGCCGGCGACCGGCGTCAGCTCGAGCTCGGCGACGACGATCCATGCGGTCACGCCCGCCGGAGTGCCCGGCCAGAAGGTCGAAGTGGTCGTCAAGGCGCACGGCCAGACGAGCGCCGCGACGATTTCGTTCGTCTATGAAGCGCTGTCGAGCGGCGATCCGAAAGGCACTGTCGGCGGCACGACGAGCAGCAAAACGACGACGACGTTCAAACTGCCGAGCGGCGGTGTCGCGGGCTTCTACGACTCGGCTGGCGCGACGTGCTCGGTCAGGCTGCGCAAGAAGGCGCTCGCGGTGACGCATTACCGGACGGTCGCGTTGCGACTGGTGCGCAGCGGTGTCGGAGCGTGCCGTGGCAAGCTCGCGATCAGCTATCGCACGAGGGCGAGGGGTCGCGGCTACATGCTGCGTACGATCGGCACGGCGAGCTTCTCGTTGACAGCCGGCACGAGCCGGGTGGTGCAGGTGAAGCTGACGAAGGCCGGCGATGGCGTGGTTTCGCGCGCATCACGGCAAGGCGAACGCGAGCCTGGCGATCGCGCGGGTCGTGCCTGGACCGGTCACGGCAAGCACGGCCAGCGTGCGGCTCAGCCTGAAGAAACCGGCGAAGCACTCTCACTCGAAGTAGGGCGGCGGACGCGCTGCGCAGCGCCGCCGTGCGGCGCTGCGCGGCACGCTCGCGAGCGGACCCTCCACTATTGTCGTGGGCCTTATGGCCCAAATCCCGATCAACATTTCGCAACTGGTGGGGGGGACGCCGCTGCTCGCGCTGTCGCGGATGCTCGAGGGAACGCCGGCGGAGAGCAACGGCGTCGAGCTGTTCGCAAAGCTCGAGTCGTTCAATCCGGGAGGCAGCGTGAAGGATCGGATCGGCGTGGCGATGATCGCGGCGGCCGAGTCCGAAGGCCGGATCGAGCCCGGCCGCACGACGATCGTCGAGGCGACGAGCGGCAACACCGGCATCGCGCTGGCGTTCGTCTGCGCGGCGAGGGGATATGACCTCGTGCTGACGCTGCCGCAGGGGATGAGTCGCGAGCGCGAGAGCCTGCTGCGCCTGTACGGCGCGCGTGTGGAGGTGACCGAGTCGCTCGGCGGGATGAGCGAGGCGGTCGCGGCGGCGCAGGCGATGGCGCGCGACGCGGACGTCTTCCTGCCCGACCAGTTCACGAATCCGGCCAATCCGCAGGCGCACCGCTCGCACACCGGGCCGGAGATCGAGCGGGCGCTCGACGGTCGCATCGACGTCCTCGTGGCGGGCGTCGGAACGGGTGGGACGATTACCGGCGTCGGCGAGTACCTGCGCGAGCGCAACGCGCAGCTTCGCGTCGTCGCGGTCGAGCCGGCGGGCTCGCCGGTGCTGTCGGGCGGCCGCGCCGGCCCACATCGGATTCAGGGGATCGGCGCCGGCTTCGTGCCTCCGGTGCTGAATCGCGAGCTGCTCGACGAGGTGATTGCGGTGTCGGACGACGATGCGATCCACACGGCGTGGAGCTGTGCGAAACGCGCCGGGCTGCTCGCCGGCATCTCCTGCGGCGCGGCGCTGTGGGCGGCGCTCGAGGTGGCCGGGCGGCCCGAGTCGAAGGGCAAGCGGATCGTCGTCGTGATGCCGGACTCCGGCGAGCGCTACGTCTCGCAGGCCTTCTTCGCACCGTGATGAGATTTCGATTGACGTCCTTGCGGACGTCGGGATGCCGTTCGCAAGGACGCAAGCGTGTTCACATCCGCTCAACACAAACTTGCCGCAACGTGCGGTCTTCTCGTAAGATGCCGGATCTCGTTATCGGAACGTGACGCGATGGATCGCGGAGAGGGAGTCAAGGTGAGACTGCGCTGGTCAGGTCGGCAGCTGTTTGCTGTGCTGCTTCTGTCGATCGCTGTGACGACAGGGTTCGGAAGCGCGGACGCATCGGCTCGCGCCGCTAAGCCGACGCCACGGTCGCGGACGCTTGCGGCGTTGCTGCGCGATCACACGCTCGTCGCGCTCCACCGCCACCGCGCGGGTCGCGCGAGGGCACACGCGTCGATTGTGGGCGGCACGTTGACGATGGCCGAACAGGTCCCGTGGCAGGTCGCGATCTTCGCCAAATTCGAATACGAAGAAGAAGAATGGCAATTGCTCTGCGGCGGCTCGATCGTTCGTGACATGAGGCATGTGCTGACGGCCGGCGCACTGCGCCTACAACCCATTCACCGAGGAACCTCTGGCGATGAGCGACTTCACAGTGTATCGCCGGCTCCTCGACGATTCCCGAAGAACGGAATCCCCGAAGGGCCGACTGTGCAGGCACGTACGGTCGAGCGCGGTTCGAGTGCATCCTGGCTACAACGCCCTCGCTGGCGGCGGCACTCCCGACGACGTCGCCGAGCTCGAACTCGAAAGCCCGCTTGAACCGTCGACGCAGGTGAAAATGGTCGGCCTGCCGCCGCCGGGCACGTCGCCGGCGGAAGGCGAGAGCGTCGCTCCTGTCCGGCTTCGGTGATGAGAATCCGACGGCGGAAGAACGCGACGGCAACCTCTACTCGCTGAGCGAGACACTCGGTTTCAGTCGCGAATGCGGCGGCGAAGCGAATGCGGTGTTCCTCTGTGGGCGCGCGCCGGCGGGGTCCGCGTGCAGCGGCGACAGCGGCGACGGCCTGTTGGCGGAAGCCCGCAGCAGCTGATCGGCGTGCTCGACGCTGTCGCCGTCGTCGAAGGCAAGCAGTGCAGCGACGGCGCCGACAACGGGTTCGCGAACGTCACGTCGCCGGAGATCCTCGACTTCGTCGACGGCAGCGAAGCGCCACCGATCGCACCGAGAGGTGGAGGCGCGGTGATCAGCGGATACACCGAAGTCGGCAAATCGCTCCTCTGCGAACCGGGCACGTGGAGCGGCGCGCCGACGATCACCTACGCGTTCGTCGACAGCGCCGATCGAGAAGTGCTGCAACGCGGCCTGTCGAATTCCTATTCGCTGACGAGCGCTGACCTCGGGCGCGCGATCCTCTGCGAAGTCGACGCGACAAACGAAGGCGGAACAGGACTTGGGCGGACACTCGCGCTCAAACCGATCGTGGAAGAAGAACCGGCCAACAACGAACCGCCGCCTGAAACCGGCTCAACCGGTTCAACCGGGTCAACGGGCTCAACGGGGTCAACGGGCTCAACGGGAGCAACTGGCACGACTGGAGCTACGGACACGACGGGCTCGGCGAACTCCTCACCGCAGCCCTCCGGCGCGTCAGCTGGGGCGAGCGCCACGACGCAGGCCGCCGACAAATCAACGTCTTCGGCCGCGGGTGTGCTCGGTTCGAGCGCCGAAGCCGCGAGCCGATCGCAGATCGAAGCGGCCCTGCGCAAGGCGCTGGTGCCTTCGGGCAAGTCGGCAAAGATCGCCTCGCTCTCGCGGTCGGGGCTCGACGACCGTCAAGTTCGCCGCGCCCGAGGCCGGCACGTCAGCATCGACTGGTATCGGCGGAGTGCCGGCGGAAAGGCGGTGCTCATCGCGTCCGCGCACAGCGTGCTCTCGAAGAAGGGAACGATCTTGCTGACGATCCGCTTGACGAAGAGCCGGACGACGTGCGCTGCGTGGGCGGTCGCGAATCGCGCTGACAGGCGAAGGGGACGTTCACGCCCGTCGGTGCGCCCGCGGTGACGGTCGTCAGGCGGTTCGTGCTGAGTCGATAGCGCCGGCTGCGCAGGCGCGCCGAGGCCGCGCGTTCGCCCAGCGATCACGTCGTTTCGGCGCTACGCTTCTGAAGATGGCCGGCTTCGAGCTCGCGCGGGTCGTGAAGGAGCTGCGCCGCGATCTGCAGGCCGCGCGAACGCGCGACCCGGCTGCGCGCGACGTCGGCCAGCTCGAGCTGATCGCGACATGGCCCGGAATTCACGCGCTGATCGCACACCGCATCGCGCACGCGCTCGACGCGGCCGGCGTGGCACTGCTGCCGCGACTGATCTCGATGGTCACGCGCACGCTGACGGGCATCGAGATCCATCCGGCCGCGCGGATCGGCAGCGGCCTGTTCATCGACCACGGCACGGGCGTCGTGATCGGCGAGACGGCCGACATCGGCAACGACGTGACGCTCTACCAGGGCGTGACGCTCGGCGGTACCGGCTTTGCGACGGGCAAGCGACATCCGACGGTGCAGGACAACGTGACGATCGGCTCCGGAGCGAAGCTGCTCGGGCCGATCACGATCGGCCACGGAGCGAAGATCGGCGCGAACAGCGTCGTGATCACCGACGTGCCGCCGCACTCGACGGTCGTCGGCAATCCCGGTCATCCGGTGCGCGTCGAAGGGCGCCGGCCGGAGGGGCCGGATGCTGACTGGATCCACCTACCCGATCCGATCGCCGAGGCGATCCAGGGCCTCGCGAGCAGGATCGGCGCGCTCGAGCGGACGGTCGGCGAGCTCGCCGATCAGGAGCCGGCGCCGGCGGCCGAGGCGCGCCCGCTGCGCACGGTCAAGGGCCCGAATCCAGCCGGCGGTTAGCCGCGGCCGCGCCGCCCGCGGCCCGCTCGGAGCCGCGTGAGCGGCCGATAACTGCAGAGGACAGACACCGGCTGGCCCCACGCCGATAGGCCGGCGCGTCGCATTGGCGGCGCGCGATCGCTCTGGAACGCTCGCATGGCGACGTTGAACGAGCGAAAGGGGCCGTCTGATGAAAGCGAATCTCGCCGAGCGTGCGGGTCGTTGGAGCGCGACACACTGGAAGACGGCAACGTTGGGGTGGCTCGCGTTCGTGCTCGCCGCCGTCGCGGTCGGTCAGCTGGCCGGCACGGCGAAGCTGAGCAATGCAGAACAGTCGACCGGCGAAAGCGCGCGCGCCGAAGCGGCGCTCGCGAGCTCCGGGCTGCACGACGCGGCTCAGGAGAGCGTGCTGGTACAGAACAAGCGACTGCAGATCGGCGATCCGCGCTTTCAGCACACGATCGCGCTGGCCGTCGCGGCGCTGCGTGCGCAGCCGCAGACCGCCGATGTGCGCGCGCCGGCGAACACTGCTGGACTTGTGTCGAAGGACGGTCACTCGGCGCTGATCGAGTTCGAGATGCGCGGTGAGAAGGACACGGCAGAAGACCGCGTGCAGCCCGTGCTAGACAGGGTCTCGCGGCTGCAGCGGCAGGCGCCTGGGTTCAAGATCGTCGAGTTCGGCGACGCGAGCGCCGCGCACGAAGTCCACCGCGCGCTCGGTGATGATTTCTCGCACGCCGAGACGCTCTCGCTGCCGGTCACGTTCATCGTGTTGCTACTCGCGTTCGGCGCGTTCGTCGCGGCCGGCGTTCCGGTGGTGCTGGCGTTCTCCGCCGTGCTCGCCTCGCTCGGGTTGGCGGCGCTTGCGAGCCACCTCGTTCACGCGGCCGAAGCGACGAACTCGGTGATGCTGCTGATGGGCATGGCGGTCGGCGTCGACTACTCGCTGTTCTACCTCAAGCGCGAGCGCGAGGAGCGCGTGCGGCACTCGCCGGAGCAGGCGCTCGGGCGAGCGGCGGCAACGTCAGGACGCGCGGTGCTGATCTCCGGCACGACGGTGCTGATCGCGATGGCCGGGATGCTGCTCGCCGGCTCGCACGTGTTCTACTCGATCGGCGTCGGCGCGATGCTCGTCGTGCTCGTCTCGATGATCGGCTCGCTGACGGTCCTGCCGGCGCTGCTCGGTCGTCTCGGCGACCGCGTCGAGCGCGGCGTGCCGGCGGTCGTGGCGGCCGGCTTGCTGCTCGCACTGCGGCGCGTCGCGCGTCCGCGCGTGCTGCTCTGGCTGCGTGACAGGCCAACGCTGATCCGGCGGTTGAAGGGTCGCCAGGAGGGCTCGCGCGTGTGGGCCTGGGCACTGCGCCCGGTGCTGCGCTTTCCGGCACTGACGATCGTGCTTGCGGGCGGCGCGCTGCTCGTGATGGCAACGCCGCTGCTCGGCATTCGCACAAAGCTGCCGAGCTTCACGGACCTGCCCAGCAGCGTGCACATCGTGCGCAGCTACGAGCAGATCCAACGGGCGTTCCCCGGGGCGCAGACGCCGGCTGTCATCGCCGTTCAGGCCCCCGACGTAACCGCCGTGCCGGTGCGCCGCGCGATCGCCGCGCTGAAGCGCGAGGCGCTTGCGAGCGGTCGGATGGTCACGCCGATCGAGGTGACGGTAAACCGTGCGCGCACACTGGCGCGCGTCCAGATACCGCTCGTCGGCAGGGGCGACGACGCGGCCGCGTTCGCGGCGCTGCGCGTGCTGCGCGGGCGCGTGCTGCCGGCGACGATCGGGCGCGTGCCGCGCGCGAGCTACGCGGTGACGCGGTGTGACGGCGGGCACGCACGACTTCGATCAGACGACGAAAGACCACTGGCCGCTCGTGTTCGCATTCGTGCTCGGCCTGGCGTTCCTGCTGCTGCTCCTCACGTTCCGCTCGATCGTGATCCCGTTGACGGCGATCGCGTTGAACCTGCTGTCGGTCGGCGCAGCGTTCGGCGCGCTGGTCTGGATCTTCCAGGACGGACACCTGGAAGGGCTGCTGCAGTTCCACTCAAACGGCGCCGTCGTCACGTGGCTGCCGCTGTTCCTGTTCGCGGTGCTGTTCGGCCTCTCGATGGACTACCACGTGTTCATCGTCAGCCGGATCAGGGAGC
Organism: uncultured Solirubrobacteraceae bacterium; assembly: GCA_963812575.1. Taxonomy (GTDB): domain Bacteria; phylum Actinomycetota; class Thermoleophilia; order Solirubrobacterales; family Solirubrobacteraceae; genus Palsa-744. Next base: position 24,273 of record CAWEVS010000014.1, read on the forward strand.
TTGTCGATCGCGGGCACACGACCGAGCAGGCGGTGGCTCGCGGGATCGCCGCGACCGCCGGCACGGTCACGGCGGCGGCCACCGTGATGGTCGCGGTCTTCGCGATCTTCGCGACGCTGAGCACGCTCGAAATCAAGCAGATGGGCGTCGGCCTGGCAATTGCAGTGCTGATCGACGCGACGATCATCCGCGGACTGCTGCTGCCGGCGGCGATGAAGCTGCTCGGCGACTGGAACTGGTACCTGCCGCGTTGGCTGCAGTGGCTGCCGCACGGGACGCGCGAGCGCTCGCGGCGCGGCGCCCGGCCTGCGCGCGGCGAGGCGGCGCCCGCGACCGAAGCCGCCTGAGCACGCAGGCCGATCGCATGCGCAACCGAGCGCGACCGATGCTCGCGCGAGCGCGGCTTGCGCTCGCGCGGGTCGACGTGGTGGAGTGGACGTCGATGTCAGGGCTGCTCCAACGTCACCGGGCGCTGGCGATACACGCGGCGGCGACCGTCGGCCTCAACCTGTTCCTGATCGCGATCTGGGGCTTGACCTCGCACGGGTACTTCTGGCCGGCGTGGACGATCCTCGCGCTGGCACTGCCGTTGGCGGTCCACGCGTGGGTGATCAAGGTCAACGAGGACGCGTCGTTCTGGCATGAGCGCCGGCTCGACCGCGGCTTCGCGATCCACGCCGGCGTGTGGGCCTCGCTGCTCGGCTTCCTGCTCGGCGTGTGGGCCGTCAGCGGCTTCGGCTACTTCTGGCCCGTATGGGTCGTGCTGTTCGCGCTCGTCGCGCTCGGCCCACATGCGGCCGTCGTGATCTCGCGTGCTCCCGACCGTACGGCGATGAGAAGTCGCATCTCGGCGCTCGAGTCCAGCCGCGCCGGCGCGGTCGACGTGCAGGAGGCCGAGCTGCGGCGGATCGAGCGCGACCTGCACGATGGCGCTCAGGCGCGCTTGGTCGCGATCGGCATGAGCCTCGGCATGGCCGAGCAGAAGCTCGCAGGCGCCGATCCAGCAGGCGGCTCAGCGGCTGCTCGCGGAGGCGCGCACGGGCGCCGGCGAGGCACTGCGCGAGTTGCGCGACCTTGCGCGCGGGATCCACCCGCCGGTGCTCGCCGACCGCGGACTCGACGCGGCCGTACGGGCGCTCGCGGCCGGCTCGCCGATCGCCGTTACCGTTTCGGTGACGATGCCCGAGCGCCCGAAGCCGCCGGTCGAGAGCGCCGCGTACTTCGTCGTCGCGGAGGCGCTCGCGAACGCCGGCAAGCATGCGCGGGCCGCGCGCGTGGACGTACGCATCGCGCGCGACGCGGGCACGCTGCTCGTCGAGGTTCACGACGACGGCGTCGGCGGCGCCGATCCGGCCGGCGGCGGGCTCGACGGATTGCGCCGGCGCGTGCAGGCGCTCGACGGCACGCTCGTCGTGATCAGCCCAAGTGGCGGCCCGACGACGGTGCGCGCGCAGATGCCGTGCGGGTAGACGTGGACGACGCGACGGCGGGCGAGTCCGGGCCGGCGGCGGTGCGCGTTGTGATCGCCGAGGATCTGGCGCTGCTGCGCGACGGCCTGCAGCGGCTCTTGCGCGACAACGGCTTCGAGGTCCTCGCGGCGGTCGGCGACGGCCGAGGCGCTGCTCGAGGCGGTCGCTCGCGAGCGCCCGGACGTCGCGGTCGTCGACATCCGCCTGCCGCCGGACTTTCGCGACGAGGGGCTGCGCGCGGCGCTCGAGCTGCGCCGCACGGCGCCGCAGACGGGCGTGCTGATGGTCTCGCAGTACGTCGAGCCGGCGTACGCCGCCGAACTGCTCGCCGACGGCCGCGGAGGCGTCGGCTATCTGCTGAAGGATCGCGTGATGGAGGTCGCCGAGTTCGTCGACGCGGTCGCACGAGTGGCGCGCGGCGGCACGGCGCTCGATCCGGAGGTCGTCGCGCAGCTCGTCGCGCGCGGCGGCGCCGACGGCCCACTCGCCGAGCTGACGCCACGCGAGCTGGAGGTGCTCGGGCTGATGGCCGAGGGGCGCTCCAACCCGGGCATCGCCGAGCTGCTCGTGCTGAGCGTCGGCGCCGTCGAGAAGCACGTCGCGAGCATCTTCGCCAAGCTCGGGCTGCGCCAGTCCGACAGCGACCATCGGCGAGTGCTCGCGGTGCTGGCGTACCTTCAGGGCAGCTGAGCCCGCCCGGTCGGCCGGGCGCGCGCCTATGCTGAGGATATGGCCGCAAACCCTCACGCCGAGCACCTGCAGGAGCTACTGGAAGGGCTCAACGAGCCGCAGCGCGAGGCCGTCACGCACGGCGAGGGGCCGCTGCTGATCCTCGCCGGGGCCGGCAGCGGCAAGACGCGTGTGCTGACGCATCGCATCGCACATCTGATCTACACCGACGAGGCGCAGCCGAGTGAGATCCTCGCGATCACGTTCACGAACAAGGCCGCCAAAGAGATGGCCGGACGCGTCGCTCAGCTGCTCGGGCGCACGACGCGTGGGATGTGGTTGATGACCTTTCACGCCGCCTGTGCGCGGATCCTGCGCGCCGAGGCCGAGCGGCTCGGCTACACGCGCCAGTTCACGATCTACGACCAGGCCGACGCACGGCGGCTGACCAAGCGCTGCGCCGACGCGGTCGGCGTCGACCCGAAGCGCTACACACCCGCGGCGCTGCACAACCAGATCTCGGCAGCGAAGAACAGGCTGCGATCGGCGACGGACCTGCGTGAGGCCACTGGCTCGCCGTTCGACGAGATGCTCGCCGATGTCTACGAACTGTACGAGCGCGACATGCTGCGGATGAACGCGATGGACTTCGACGACCTGCTGTTTCGCACGGTCAACCTGCTCGAGCTGTTCGAGGAGGTTCGCGAGCGCTACCAGCTGGCCTTCCGCCACGTGCTCGTCGACGAGTACCAGGACACCAACTACGCGCAGTATCGGATGCTGCAGCTGCTGGTCGGCGGCGGGCGCCAGGATCCGGCGCGAGGCGACCGCACGAGCATCCCCGGACACCGGAACCTCGCGGTGGTCGGCGACGATTCACAGAGCATCTACAGCTTTCGCTCGGCCGACATCAAAAACATCCTCGACTTCCAGGACGATTTCCCGGATGCGCGCGTCGTCAAGCTCGAGCAGAACTACCGCTCGACCGAGCGGATCCTGCGGGCGGCGAATGCGGTGATAGCGAACAACCGCGGCGGCATCGCCAAGCGGTTGTGGAGCGAGCTCGGCGAGGGCAATCCGATTCACCTGCGGGGGCTCGAGGACGAGCACGCCGAGGCGCGCTTCATCGTCGGCGAGATCGAGCGGCTCGTCGACGAGGGCGCCTCGCGCGAGGAGATCGCCGTGCTCTACCGGACGAACGCGATGTCGCGCGTACTCGAGGACACGCTGGTGCGCCGCGAGATCGCCTATCAGGTGATCGGCGGCACGAAGTTCTACGAGCGCGCCGAGATCAAGGACGCCGTCGCCTACCTGCAGTTCCTCGCCAATCCGTTCGACGTCGTCAGCTTCACGCGGATCGCCAACTCTCCCAGGCGCGGGCTCGGCCAGACCTCGCTGGCGCGCGTGCTCGCGCACGCCGAAGCCAACGATCTGTCGATCTGGCAGGCGGCGGCGTCTCCGGAGGAGGTACCGGGACTGGGTACCGCGGCGATCAAGTCGCTGGGGCGCTTCATGGACACGATGGGCGAGCTGCGCGTGCTCGCCGGCACGGCGGCCGACGACGGCACGGTCGTGGGCGAGGAGCCAGCCGGCGGCGGACGGCGGCGTGCCGGTCGGCGATCTGATCGAGGCGATGCTCGCGCAGACGGGTTACGTCGAGGCGCTCGAGGCCGAGCGCACGATCGAGGCGCAGGGCCGCCTGGAGAACCTCGAGCAGCTGGTCGAGGTCGGGCGCGAGTTCGACGCGAACGCAGAGGCCGAGCGCGACACGCTGGACGTCTTTCTGCAGGAGATCGCGCTTGTCGCCGACGCCGACACGCGCAGCGACGAGGACGGTCTGGTGACGTTGATGACGCTGCACAACGCGAAGGGCCTCGAGTATCCGACCGTGTTCATCGCCGGCTGCGAGGAGGGCGTGTTCCCGCATTCGCGCGCGCTCGACGAGGGCGGCCTGGAGGAGGAGCGGCGGTTGTTCTATGTCGGCGTGACGCGCGCGATGCGCGACCTCTATCTGACCTACGCGCAGCGCCGCGCTGTATTCGGCGCGCAGACGATCGGCCTACGCAGCCGGTTCCTCTCGGAGATCCCGGCGGACCTGCTCGACGAGGTCGAGCCGAGCGACCGGCTGCGCGTTGCCGCGCGGACCGGTCCGATCACTGCCGGCCTCGGCGCGGGCCGGCGCGCGACGGCGCTGCACGGCGCCGGCGCCGGCGCGGGCGGCGGCGGCTCGGGTGCGGTCGGCGGCGAGTGGGCGAGTGCGCAGGGCTCGCAGGCGACGGTCGCGAACGGCTTTCGGCTCGGCGAGGACGTCGTGCATGCTGCATTCGGCGAGGGCGTCGTGACAGGCGTCGAGCCGGACGGCGTGATCGTCGTGCGCTTTGCAGGCGACGGCTCGGAGCGCAAGCTGATGGCCGAGTACGCGCCGGTCAGCAAGCGCTGAGCGGCGCGCGAACCGGGCGCCAGGACAGTGCGTAGCATCCACGCCGTGAGCGCGCGGATCATCGACGGCAAGCCGGTCGCAGCGAGGGTACGTGCCGAGGTCCACGAGCAGGTGGCGGCGTTCCGCGCCGAGACCGGTCGCGCGCCGGGGCTGGCGACGGTGCTCGTCGGCGATGACGCCGGTTCGGCCGTGTACGTCTCGAGCAAGCAGCGTGCATGCGCACAGGCGGGGATGGAGTCCTTCGACGTGCGCCTGCCGGCCGATACGACGCCGGACGAGCTGGCCGAGCACCTCCAGCGCCTGAATTCCGAACCGGCGGTCAGCGGCATTCTCGTGCAGCTGCCGCTGCCGGCGCACCTCGACGGTGCGGTCTTTACGGCGCTGGTCGACCCCGACAAGGACGTTGACGGGCTCACCCCGGTCAACGCCGGCCGCCTGTCGGTCGGCCTGCCAGGCCTACGTCTCCGCGACGCCGCTCGGAGCGATCGTCCTGCTCGAAGAGATCGGATTCGAGCTTGCCGGTGCCGAAGCGGTCATCGTGGGGCGCTCGAACCTGTTCGGCAAGCCGATGGCGCAGCTGCTGCTCGCGGAGAACGCGACGGTCACGGTCTGCCACTCGCGAACGCGCGACCTCGCATCGGTATGCGCGCGGGCTGACCTTCTGATCGCTGCCGTCGGTCGCCCACGGATGATCGGCGCTGAGTTCGTCAAGCGCGGCGCGGTCGTGCTCGACGTCGGCGTAAATCGTCTGACGCCGGAGCAGGCTGGTAACAAGAGCGGCCTCGTCGGCGACGTTGACTTCGAGGCGGTCGTCGAGGTCGCATCGGCGATGACGCCGGTGCCCGGCGGCGTTGGGCCGATGACGATCGCGATGCTGCTGCGCAACACGCTTCTGGCGGCGCGCCGCCAGGCCGGACTCGAGACGTGAGCGGATCGCCGCGATGAGGCTGACGCGAGTGCGCGCCGGCGAGCTGCGTCGCGCTGGCCGGCGCGATCTGCACGATCGTCGCGCTGTTCGAGCGCAACTACGAACGCCCGTCCGGTGCGCTCGACGCCTGGAACACGTTCGGCGTCGGCGTCGTCCTGCTGCTGCTGGCGAGCGTCGCGGCGATCGTGCTGTTCGTGGTGGCGGTGCTCGAGCGCAGCCCAGCGCTGCCGGTCGCCGCCGAGGTGACCGCGATCGCACTCGCACTGGCCGCGTCGATCGCTGCCGTCGTGCGCGTGCTCGAGCGCCCCGACGGCGCGACGGAGGTCTGCTTCGGCGCGTGGCTCGCGCTCGCCGGTGCACTCGTGATGCTGCTCGGCTCGTGGCAGTCGTTGCGCGACGAACACTCCTCGCTCTACTCGCCGGCGACGCCGCCGCCACGCTCTGGCCCATGAGCATCGAGCTCCGTCGCCTGCGAGGCGCCAGCGCGCTGCTCGCGGCCGGCGGCCTGGCACTGTTCGTGGTCGTCTTCTTCGTCGACTGGTTCGGCAGCAGCGTCAGCGGGCTGCCGCAGGGCAGCCTGCTGAAGGGCGCGAACGTCAGCGCGACCGGCTGGCAAACGTTCACGAGCAGTCGCTGGATCTGGCTGGCGGCGATCCTCGCCGCCCTTGCGGCGGCGCTCGCCGGGGTGGCCGGTCGCAGCTCCGACGGCCCGCTTCGCCCCGGCGCGGTCGCGGCAGGCCTCGGCGCACTGTCGAGCGGGCTGATCGTCTATCGGATCGCTCATCATCCGAGCGCGAGCTTCAGCCAGGGCGCCCTGCACGCGGGCTACGGCATCAAGATCGGGATCTGGTTCGGGCTGCTCGCGGCGCTGGCGATCACCGTCGGCGGCTACTTTCAGGCGCAGGCGGAAGTGCGCCCGCCGGCCGAGCCGGCTGTAGAGTGCCGGTCCGCGCTTCAGCGGTCTGGCGCTGTCGCAGTCCGACCCGCCGGCCGGCGCGCGTCGCCCCGAGGACGCGCCCTAGAATCCCTCGCCGTGATCGACCGTGAAGAGGTGCTGCACGTCGCGCAGCTCGCGCGCCTGGCGCTCAGTGAGGAGGAGCTCGAGCCGATGGCGCGCGAGCTCTCGGCGGTGCTCGACCACGTTGCGAAGATCGGCGAGCTCGCACTCGACGGCGTCGCGCCGACGTCGCATGTCGTCGAGCTGACCGGTGCGCTGCGAGCCGACGAGCCGCGACCGTGTCTGCCGCGCGAGGTCGTGCTCTCGCAGGCGCCCGAGGTCGGCGGCGACGGCTTCCTCGTCCCGAGCCCGCAGGCGTGAGCGACGTTCTGAGTCTGTCGGCCGCGCAGGCGATCGCGGCGATCGAGGCGGGCGAGCTCGGCGCGGCGGAGCTGTTCGACTTCTACCGCGAGCGCGCGCAGCGCGACGCCGTCGGCGAACGGCGACGGGCTGAACTGCTTCACGTGGGTCGCCGAGCGGCGCAGGCGACCGCCCCGACGGGCCGCTTGCCGGCGTGCCGCTCGCGGTCAAGGACCTGTTCTGCACGCGAGACGTGCCGAGCCAGTCGGGCTCGCGGATTCTCGCCGGCTATCTGCCGCCGTACACGGCGAGCGTCGTCGAGCGTCTGGCCGACGCCGGCGCGCCGCTGCTGGCGAAGACCAATCAGGACGAGTTCGCGATGGGCTCCTCGACGGAGAACTCGGCATTCGGGCCGACGCTGAACCCGTGGGATCGCGGCGCGCGTGCCGGGCGGCTCCTCGGGCGGCAGCGCGGCGGCGGTCGCCGCCGGGCTCGCTCCTTGGGCGCTCGGCAGCGACACCGGCGGCTCGATCCGCCAGCCGGCAGCGCTGTGCGGGATCGTCGGGCTGAAACCGACCTACGGCTCGGTCTCGCGCTACGGGATGATCGCGTTCGCGTCCTCGCTCGACCAAGCCGGTCCGCTGACGCGCGACGTGACCGATGCGGCGCTGCTGTTCGGGCAGATGGTCGGCCGTGACCCGTGCGACGCGACGTCGCTCGCATTTCCCGAGCCGATCGCGACCGCCGAGCGCGGAGCGGCTCGACGGCGTTCGCCTCGGCGTCCCGCGCGAGCTGAGCGGCGGCGGCGCCGAGACGGGCATCGAGCCGGGCGTGCGCGAGGCGTTCGAGCGCACGCTGGCGCTGGCGCAGGAGCTCGGTGCGAGCGTGCGCGAGGTCGAGCTGCCGCACGTGCCGCACGCGCTCTCGGCCTACTACGTGCTGGCGCCGTCGGAGGCGAGCTCGAACCTCGCGCGCTACGACGGCGTCCGCTACGGCCTGCGCGCCGCGGACGCGACCGACCTGCTCGACATGTACACGCGCACGCGCCACGACGGCTTCGGCGCCGAGGTCAAGCGCCGGATCATGCTCGGCACCTACGCGCTCTCATCCGGCTACTACGACGCCTACTACGCGAGCGCTCAGCGCGTGCGCACGAAGCTCGCCGAGGACTTCCGCGCGGCCTTCGGCGAGGTCGATCTGATCCTCACGCCGACGGCGCCGGGCGTCGCCTTCGCGCTCGGCGAGAAGACGGCCGACCCGTGGGCGATGTACCTGAGCGACTACTTCACGGTGCCGATGTCGCTCGCCGGCATCCCGGCGATCTCGATCCCGTGCGGGCTCAGCGGAGCCGGCGATGCGCTCGGCCCCGACGGCGGCGGGCTGCCGGTCGGGCTGCAGATCTGCGGGCCGGCGTTCAGCGAGAACAGCCTGCTCGACGCCGCCTTCGCGCTCGAGCGCGCGATCGGCTTCCTCGAGGGCGCGGCGCGTGTCTGAGCGGCGGCAGGCCGGCGAGCAACGGTGCCGGCGCGCGCTGGGAGCCGGTGATCGGGCTGGAGATCCACGTCCAGCTGGCGACTGCGACGAAGATGTTCTGCGGCTGTGAGCTCTCCTTCGGCGATCCGCCGAACACGCACACGTGCCCGGTCTGCCTCGGCCTGCCCGGCAGTCTGCCTGTGGCGAACGCGCGCGCCGTGCACTTCGGGCTGATGATCGGGCTGGCGCTCGGCTCGGAGCTCGCGCCGCGATCGATCTTCCATCGCAAGAACTACTTCTATCCGGACCTGCCGAAGGGCTACCAGATCTCGCAGTACGACGAGCCGCTGTGCCGCGGCGGACGGCTCGGTGATGTGCGAATCCATCGCGTGCACCTCGAGGAGGACGCGGCGAAGCTGGTCCACTTCGGCGAGAGCGGCCGGATCCACGGCTCGGAGATGAGCGTCGTCGACTTCAATCGCGGCGGCACGCCACTTGCCGAGATCGTCACCGAGCCGGACGTGCGCACGGCCGAGCAGGCGAGCGACTGGCTGAAGCTGCTGCGCGCGACGTTGCGCGCGCTCGGCGTAAGCGACGTGAACATGGAGGAGGGCTCGTTGCGCTGCGACGCGAACATCTCGCTGCGACCGGCCGGATCGGAGCAACTCGGCGTGAAGACCGAGCTGAAGAACATGAACTCGTTCCGCTTCATCGAACGCGGCATCAAGGCCGAGATCGAGCGCCAGCGGACGATTCTCGACGGCGGCGGCCAGGTCGTGCAGGAGACGCTGCACTTCGATCCCGGCAGCGGCGCGATCTCCTCGCTGCGCTCGAAGGAGGAGGCACACGACTACCGCTACTTCCCCGAGCCCGACCTGCTGCCGGTTGCGATCGACGAGCAGATGCTGGCTGCCGCGCGCGCTGCGATGAGCGAGCTGCCGGCCGAGCACGCCGAGCGCCTGCAGCGCGAGTTCGCTCTCACCGAGGAGAGCGCAAGGCTGCTCGCGTTCCGCAGCGAGCTGGGCGACTTCTTCGAGGCCGCCTTGCTCGCCCAGGCCGACGTGCCCGCGCAGGTGCTCGCCAACTGGGTGACGCGTGCGAGCTGCACGCGCGGCTGGGCGACGCTCAGGACCCGAAGGATTGGCGCGTCACTCCACGCGCGCTCGCCGAGCTGGCCGCGATGGTCTCGGCCAAGCAGGTCAGCGTCGGCGCGGCACGCCAGGTGCTCGAGAAGCTGATCGCCGAGGGCGGCGAGCCGGCCGCGATCGTCGAGGCCGAGGGGCTCGCTGCGATCGGCGGTGGAGACGAGCTGGCGGAGATCGTCGCCGCAGCACTCGCGGCGAATGTCGACGCGGCCGAGCGGGTGCGCGGCGGCAACGAGAAGGCGATCGGGCCGATCATCGGCGCGGTGATGCGCGAGACGAAGGGTCGCGCCGACGGCGGCGAGGTCACGCGTCTGGTGCACGAGCAGCTGGGCACCTAGCGCGGCCTCGCTCAGCGCCCGGCGTGCGAGGGTGCGCGACACGCGCCGACTTCAACTGCCCGAATTTTGGACGCCGGGCCAAAGGCGGCCGGCCTCGCCTGCGCCAAGATCACCGTGATGTACTCCTCATCGCCACGACGCAGTTCCTCTTCTCCTCGGCGCTTCATCCTGGTGGCCGAGGAGTCGGCGGACGGACACGGTCAGCGTCCGCGGATCCGTCGGTATCAGCTAGCGCCCGTCGGTCGGCTTCACGGCGTGCGCGGAGCGGATGCAACGGCGGCACGGACGGCCCGCGACGCAGGCCGCGACCAGATGTAGCGTTCGTCTCAACCGATCTCGCGCCGGTTTCCCTCTGGCCGGTGCGAGCGGGTGCGGCCGGGCAGGGCTGCGGTTCCCTGCCCGGCCGCACTGCCGATCCAGGTGGGCCGAACGGCCGCGATACGGAGTACCCTGGAGACATGAACGAATCGTCTTCACGCTCAATCGGCAGAACGGTCGTCGCGGGACTCGTGCTGCTGATCGCGGCCTGGCTCCTGCTGCACTTCGTGATCGGCATCGTCACAGCGATCGCGAGCGTAGTCGTCGTCGTGCTGGCGATCGTCGCGATCATCTGGGCGCTGCGAATCCTGCTGTAGCGCGGCGCGAGCGATGGCCTATGTGATCATCGCCGTCTGCTTCGGCCTCTCGGGCGGGATCGTCGGCAAGTTCAAGGGCAGCTCGTTCTGGCTGTGGTTCCTGATCTCCGGCGTCGTGCCGTTCTTCGGCCTGCTCGCGGCGATCGCATATCGCTCCGAGCGCGACGAGTTGCGTCGCGAGTGTCCGCGGTGCGGGCGCGTGACGAAGATCTACGACACGCTCTGCATGCGCTGCGGCACCGAGCTCGACTATCCCGAGACGGCGATCGCACCGGAATCGTGGCAGCGCAGCTCGCCAGGTACCTGACGCGCGCCGTCGCTGGCGTCGTCTCGCGCTCCGATCCGGCAGGTCGATCGCAAAAAGCGCAGAAAACCCGCTGGTACACTGGGATTTCTCGCAGGATAAGCGCAGTTCGAGCAGCTGGAAGGAGGTCGATGAGATGCGTGCGGTCGATGCCGTGATGGAATGTCTGAAGGCGGAGGGCGTCGACGTCGTCTTCGGCCTGCCCGGAGGCGCGAACCTGCCGACCTACGACGCGTTCGTCAACGGCGGGCTGCGCCACATCCTCGTGCGCCACGAGGCCGGCGGTGGTCATGCCGCCGAGGGTTACGCGAAGGCGACCGGCAAAGTCGGCGTCGCGTTCGCGACCAGCGGGCCCGGCGCGACGAACCTGATCACGCCGATCACCGACGCGATGATGGACTCGGTGCCGGTCGTCTTCATCACCGGCCAGGTGCGCACCGAACTGCTCGGCACCGACGGCTTCCAGGAGGCCGACACGATCGGCATCACGATGCCGGTCGTCAAGCACTCGTTCATGATCGTGCGCCCGCAGGAAATCCCGCGTGCGATCCACGAGGCCTTCCACATCGCTCGCTCGGGCCGCCCGGGCCCCGTCCTGGTGGACATACCGCAAGACCTCTCGCGGGCCGAGATCGACTACGAGCCGGTCACGGACGTGCGCCTGCCCGGCTATCAGCCTCGGATCGAGGGCAACCAGAAGCAGATCCGCCAGGCGGCGAAGGCGCTCGCGGCAGCGCAGCGGCCGGTGATCTATGCCGGCGGTGGCGTCGTCAACGCCGAAGCCGCGGGCGAGCTGACCGAGTTCGCGACCTCCGATCGGTTCCCCGTGACCTGCACGCTGATGGGCCTCGGCGCGTTTCCGGCGCCGCACGCGCAGTGGCTCGGCATGCTCGGCATGCACGGCACGCGCGCGGCGAACTACGCGATGGACGAGGCCGACCTGATCTGTGCGGTCGGTGCTCGCTTCGACGACCGCATCACCGGCAAGCTCTCGGAGTTCGCGCCACGGGCGAAGTTCATTCACATCGACGTCGATCCGGCCGAGATCTCGAAGAACGTGCCGGCGCACATCCCGATCGTCGGCGACGCCAAGCACGTGCTCGCAAAGCTGTTGATCGAGTACCGCGCGATCGGCGCCGATCCGGCCCGGCTCGACGCGTGGTGGAGCCGGATCGACGGCTGGAAAGCGAAGTACCCGCTGGCCTACGAGGACTCGACTGACAAGGAGATCAAGCCGCAGTACATGGTCCAGGCGCTGTATGAGGCGACCGGTGGCGATGCGATCGTGACGAGCGACGTCGGCCAGCACCAGATGTGGGCGGCGCAGTACTACGACTTCGCCAAGCCGCGTCGCTGGATCAACTCCGGTGGCCTCGGCACGATGGGCTTCGGCCTGCCGGCTGCGATGGGCGCGGCCGTCGGCTGCCCCGATCAACTCGTCTGCTGCATCGCCGGCGACGGCTCGGTTCAGATGAACGCGCAGGAGCTCGCGACCTGCGCGCAGGAGCAGATTCCGATCAAGGTCTTCATCATGAACAACGGCTACCTCGGCATGGTCAGGCAGTGGCAGGAGCTGTTCTGGGACGGCAAATACAGCCACGTCGAGACCGGCGAGTTCCCCGACTTCGTCAAGCTCGCCGAGGCCTATGGCGCGACCGGCATGCGCTTCGAGGACAAGACGACGCTGGTGGCCGACATGAAGCGCGCGATCGAGACGCCCGGTCCGGTGTTCGTCGACGTGCGCGTTACGCGCGAGGAGAACACCTATCCGATGATTCCGGCCGGGCAGGCTGCCCGCGAGATGGTGGGGTGAGCGCGACCATGGGAGAACCGGGCACGAAGGAGCCTCTCAGCCTCGAGGAGCTCGAAGCTTCGACGAACATGCGCACGGGCCGCAAGCACGTGCTGTCGATCCTCGTCGAAAACAAGTCGGGTGTGCTGACGCGGATCGCCGGGCTGTTCGCGCGTCGGGGGTTCAACATCGACACGTTGACGGTCGGCCCGACCGACGACGAGCACGTCTCGCGTGTGACGCTGACGGTCGACGGCGCGCTGCACCCGATCGATCAGGTCACCAAGCAACTGCACAAGCTGATCAACGTCCTGAAGATCCGCGACCTCGAGCCGACCGACACGGTCGCGCGCGAGCTGGCGCTGTTCAAGGTCTCAGCCGACGGCACGCAGCGAGGTGAGCTGATGCAGATCGCCGAGATCTTCCGCGGCAAGGTCGTCGACGTGACCAAGCGCGCCGTGATCGTCGAGATCACCGGCACGACGGACAAGATCGAGGCTTTCGAGGACATGGTGCGGCCGTTCGGTCTGATCGAGATGATGCGCACCGGCGAGATCGCGATCTCGCGAGGACGCAGCGAGACCTGACCTTGTTGCAGTCCGGCACGCGCTCGCCGTTCGAGCTGACGCGCGCTGAGCAGGAGCGGCTGACCGCGCGTCTGCGCGAGGCGATCGATCGTGCCCGCCGCTCTGGTACGCCGACGCTCGCGACGATCACGCGGCCGCTGGCTGCAGACGTCGATCCGACGGCCGTCGTCTGCGCATCGCGGCGAAGCGGCGAGCACTGGTTCGTGTTTGAGCAGCCCGATCGCGACGCGACGGCGCTTGCCGGGCTCGGCGAGGCGACGGCGCTCGACGCGTCGGGCTCTGCGCGCATTGCAAGCGTTGCCGAGCGCTGGCGCGCGCTCGCCGCCGACGCAGCATGCGATCGCAACGAGGCGAGCGAGCGAGGCGGCCCGATGGCCGTAGGCGGCTTCGCGTTCGCGCCCGACGGCGGCGCAGCGCCGCACTGGGAGGGTTTCGCGCCGGCGTCGCTCGTCGTGCCCGAGGTCGCGATCAGCCGCAGCGCGCGCGGCGGCTCGAGCTCGGTGCGGATGACGCTCGCGGCGCTCGCGGCGCCGGACGATCTCCCGGAGGATCTGCTGGCTCGCCTGCAGCAGCGGCTCTCGCAGCTGCGCGAAGCACCGTTGCCGCTGCTCGACCCGGCGCCGACCGGTCGCTTCCAGGTCTCGAGCGCGATGCCGCCCGAGCACTTCGAAGCCGCTGTCGCGCGCGCGAGCGAGCTGATCGCGGCCGGGCGTATGCAGAAGATCGTGCTGGCGCGCGAAGTCCACGTGCACGCGCCGCGCGCGCACGACGCCGCCGCCGTGCTCGGCGTCCTGCGCGAGGAGTTCCCGGCCTGCTTCGTGTTCTGCGTCGGCCGTGGCGAGGCCGCGTTCGTCGCGGCCAGTCCCGAGCTGCTCGTGCGTCGCGAGGGTCACCGCGTGAGCACGCTCGCACTTGCCGGCTCGACCAGGCGCAGCGCCGATCCGGCCGTCGACGACCACCTCGGCGAGCAGCTCTTACGCGATCCGAGCTATCGCGAGGAGCACGCGATCGTCGCGCGGCGAATCGAGCGGCTGCTGCGCCCGCACGCGATCTGGGTCGCGGCTGCGCCGGAGCCGACGCTCGCGCGAATCGCGAACATCCAGCACCTCGCGACGCCGATTCGCGCGCAGCTCGCGACGCCGCTTGATGCGCTCGAGCTCGTCGGGCTGATGCATCCGACGCCGGCCGTCGGCGGCGAGCCGCTCGCGGCGGCCGCACCGCTGATCCCGGCGCTGGAGGGCCTCGACCGCGGCTGGTACTCCGGCCCGGTCGGATGGACCGACGCGACCGGCGACGGCGAGTTCTGCGTCGCGCTCCGTTGCGCGCTGCTGCGCGGCAACGTCGCGCGCTGCTACGCGGGCAACGGCATCGTGCGCGACTCCCAGCCCGCCGCCGAGCTGGCCGAGACGGAGATCAAGCTGGCCGCGCTGCTCCCGCTGCTGTCCGGCTGAGACACGACGGCCGCCGATCAGAGCTGTGCGGCGAGCGCGCGCGAGACGGCGCTCCAGATCTCGCGGTGCAGTCGCACGTTGGCGTCGCGATCGGTGCGCACTTCGACGATCGTCGAGCGTTCGGCTGCGAGCGCGCGCTCGAGCGCGCTGCGGAACGCGCCGAGGTCCTCGGCCCGTTCGTGGCCGAGCCCGTAGAGCTTCGCGGCGTCGGCGAAGTCGAGCCCTGTCGGCGTCGCGATGTGGCGCGTGTAGATGTCCTCGCCGCTCGCGCCGGCGGCGAGCTCCGAGGCGACCGCGCCGGTCAGATCGGCTGCCTCATGCGCCGGTTCGCTCGCGCGCGCCATGCGGCTCGCGGCAACCGGCAGGAAGTCGAAGATGCCGCCGCCGGCGTTGTTCAGCAGGACGATCGTCAGCTTCGGCTCCAGCCGCCTCGCGGCGAGTAGGCCGCCGAGGTCGTGCGCGAGCGCGACGTCGCCGATCAGCAGCACGACGGGCCCTCCGGCTTCGGCGCCGAAGCGCTTCCCGCCCGTCGCAGCGACGCCGAGCGCCGAGGAGACGACGCCGTCGATCCCGTTGGCGCCGCGATTGCAGAGCGCGCGCGGCGGGTCTACGCGAACCGGCCAGAACGTCTCGATGTCGCGAACCGGCATCGAGGAGGAGACGAACAGCGTCGCCTCGGCCGGCAGCAGCACGCCCAGCTCGAGCGCGACGCGCGGCTCGCTCAACGTCTCGCCGCCGAGCACGCCGAGGATCGCCTCGCCGGCGAGCTCGTCGTAGCTGCGCCAGCGATCGAACCAGTCGCTCTGCTCAGTGCTGAACGCGCGCTCGGCCAGAGCCGTCAACAGCACGCGAGCATCGACGCCGAGCGAATCGCCGACGACGGCCGCTGGATCCTGCCACGCGCTCTCGCCGTCGAGCACGACCTGCGGCACCTCGCCGAGGTCGGCGAGCCATTCGCGCAGCGGCTTTGAGACCGGCAGGTCGCCGACGCGCAGCACGAAGTCGGGCCGCATCGTCGAGGCGAAACGCTCGTCGCGCAACAGCGCGTCGTAGTGCGCGATCGCGCCCGGACGTCGCGCATCGGACAGCGGGTCGGCCAGCAGCGGCCAACCCGCGGCGCTGGCCAGATCTGCGGCGGCACGTCCGAGCGATCTCGTCTGTGGGTCGCGCTCGTCGCGGCCGGCGACGATCAGGCCCCGTCGCGCGCGACCGCCGAGGCTCTCCGCCAGCTCGTCGACGGATCCGCTCTCGGCTCGCGGTAGCCGCGCGCTCCGGCGAACGTACGGCACTCCGCCGGCGCGCGCGCTGTCGTCCTCCGGCAGCGGCTCTTCGGTGACAAGCGGCTCACGTAGCGGGAAGTTCAGGTGGACGACCCCCGGGCGCAGCTCGAGCGCCGTTGCATATGCGCGGCAGGCGAGCGTACGGATCCAGCGCAGCCGCTCGGGCGTCGCTTCGTGCGTGCCGACCTCGAAGAACCACTTCGCCGCGCCGCCATACAGCTTCAGCTGGTCGATCGCCTGTCCCGCTCCGTTCTCACGCAGCTCCGGCGGGCGGTCGGCCGTCAGCAGCAGCAGCGGAACACGCGCCTCGTGCGCCTCGATCGCCGCCGGCAGCAGCTCGGCGGCGGCCGTGCCGGACGTGCACGTGACCGCGACCGGCAGCCCACTCGCCTTCGCCAGCCCGACTGCGAAGAAGCCCGAGCTGCGCTCGTCGACGTGCGAGAAGCACTGCAGGCGCGGCTCGCGCGCGAGCGTCAGCGCGAGCGGCGCCGAGCGCGAGCCCGGCGAGGTGCACGCCGCGCGCATGCCGCTGCGCACGAGCTCGTCGACGAACGCTCGCAGCAGGACGTAGGTGTCGGTCGCTTGGCTCACGGCTCTAGGATGGCGCGGTGGCGAAGACGCTCGTCCTGCTGCATGGCTTCAGCGGAACTCGGCACGCGTGGGACGGCGTCGTGGCACAGCTCGACAGCGAACGCTATCGGCCGCTGGCGCTCGACCTGCCGGGGCACGGCGAGGCGAGCGCCGTGGCCGGCCCGATCACGTTCGACTCCTGCGTCGCGGCTGTGCTCGAAGCGAGCCCGGAGCGCTTCGAGCTGTGCGGCTACTCGCTCGGCGGCCGCGTCGCGCTGCACGTCGCATTGGCCGCGCCCGAGCGCGTCTCGCGCCTCGTGCTCGTCTCCTGCAGCGCCGGCATCGAGGATGATGCCGAGCGCGCCGCGCGGCGCCGCGCCGACGAGCGGCTTGCCGCGGAGCTCGAATCGGTTCCGTTCGAGCAGTTCATCGAGCGTGGCGCGCGCAGCCGCTGTTCGCCGACGATCCGGCCGACGTCGGCGAGCGCGCGCGCCAGGACCAGCGGCGCAACGATCCGCTGCGCGCTCGCAAAGGTGATGCGCGGGCTTGGCACGGGCGAGATGGCGCCGCTGTGGGACCGGCTCGGCGAGCTTCAGATGCCGTGCACGTTCGTCGCCGGCGAGCGCGACGCGAAGTTCCGCGCGATCGGGCAGCGGATCGTCGGACTGATGTCGGACGCCAAGTTGGTCGTGATCCCCGGCGGACACGCCTTGGCCCTGGAGAGCCCCGCGGAGCTCGTTGGCGCGATCGACGAGCCTTGTGAGAGCGCTTGAAGCTCCGTCCGGCGCTGCGCTTTCGGCTGAGGCGCACCCGAGCGGCTCGGCGGGCGTTGCCGGAGCTCGAGGATCGCGCAATCACCCGGTCGCGTGATCGTCTAGATCGGCGCGACGCCGAGCCCCGGGCCGCTCGGCACGCTGATCTCGCCCGTCGCGCGCCGGCAGCGGGTTCTCGAGCCCGTCGAACAGCGCGAGCGTCGCCAGGCCGCAGTGCGGCACCGGCCCGCGCGAGGCGAGCGCCGCGGCCGCGTGCACGCCGGCGGCGATTCCGAGCGGTCCGTCGAAGGTCGAGGCGACGTAGGCCTCCGCGCCCGACGCGCGCACGAGCGTCGCGGCGGCGATCAGGCCGCCGATGCCGCCGCAGCGAGAGATCTTCAGGCAGACCGCGTCGGCGACGCCGGCGCCGAGCGCTCCGTGCTCGGCTGCCGTCTCGTCGATCGCGACGCGCACGGCGACGCGCTCGCGCACCTCGCGCACCGCGTGCAGCCCGTGCACCGGCTCCTCGACGAGCTCGAGGCCGGCCGGCGCGAGCGCGTCGATCGCGCGCACAGCCTGCTCGACCTCCCAGGCGCCGTTCGCGTCCAGGCGCAGCGCGACCTCGGCGCCGACGGCTGCACGCACCGCGGCGACGCGCCCGGCGTCGTCGCCGATGCCGACCTTCAGCTTGACGCAGCGAAATCCGTCGGCGATGGCCGCGGCCGCCTGCTGCGCGGCGCCTGCGCGGTCGACGGCGCCGAGCGTCGCGTTGACCGGAACCGACGCAGCCGGGTCGTCGGTCAGCAGAGCGGCGATCGGCTTGCCGCTGATCCGCCCGGCGCGATCCCACAGCGCGATGTCGACCGCGGCGAGCGCGGCCGGCAGCTCATCGACGCGACGGCAGGCGTCGAGCAGTTGCGCGCCGTTCAGCCGCTCGGCGCGCGCCAGCACCGGCGCATAGCTTTCGAGCGCGGCCTGCGCGCGCGCGATGCCGACGCCGTCGTAGGGCTCGAGCGGCGCCGCCTCGCCGTAGCCGCTGACGCCGTCCGCGCCGGTCAGCTCGACCAGCAGGAGCTCGCGCTCGAGCAGCTCGCCGTAGGCCGTCTGCAGCGGATCGGCGAAGCGCAGCGTGCGCCGCTCGAAGTCGAGCTTCACGTACCGATGCCGCCGCTGGCGAGGATTCCGGCCGAGTAGAGCAGGCAGAACAGCAGCTGCGTCGCGCCGGTCTTCGCCAGCGCGCCGTTCAGCGCCGGCCCGTCGCTGTGCGTGCGCACGACGCGCACGACGCCGACCGCCAGCGGCAGCGCCAGCCAGCAGAGCAGCAGCCACGCGTTCATCGAGCCGAACGCCCACGGCAGCGGCGCCGTGACGAACGCTGCGGCGACCATCGCCGTGTACAGCGCGCGCGTGCGCTCGCGTCCGAGGCGCACAGCGAGCGTGCGCTTGCCGGCGCGGCGGTCGGTCTCGAGGTCGCGCACGTTGTTGACGACGAGGATCGCGCTGGCCAGCAGGCCGACCGGAATCGCGCAGACGAACGCCTGCCACGGCAGCTGCTGCACCTGCACGAAGTAGGAGCCGGCGACGGCGACGATGCCGAAGAACAGGAACACGAACACCTCGCCGAGCCCCTCGTAGCCGTAGGGACGCGGGCCGCCCGTGTAGAGCACGCCGGCGAGGATCGACGCGGCGCCGACCGCGAGCAGCTCCCAGCCGGCGACCGCCACGAGGTAGATGCCGCAGGCGACCGCCAGGCCGAACGTCACGTAGGTCGCGAGCAGCACCTGGCTCGGCGGCACGAGGCCGCCCGCCGTCACGCGCACCGGCCCGAGTCGGTCCTCGGTGTCTGCGCCGCGACGCGCGTCGGAGTAGTCGTTCGAGAGGTTCGTGCCGACCTGGATGAAGATCGCGCCAAGCAGTGCGGCGACGAACGCGAGCGCGTGGAAGTGGTCGGCGCCGAGCGCCAGCGAGGTGCCGACGAGCACCGGCGCGATCGCCGCCGGCAGCGTTCGCAGGCGCGCGGCCATCAGCCAGATGCGCACGGCGCTCACGAGCGGTCCGGCATCAGGCCGCTATGCACGGCGCGGAAAGCGAGAGAAGTCCGGCTTGCGCTTCTCGCGATAGGCGTCGCGGCCCTCCTGCGCCTCTTCGTTGCCGTAGAACAGGAGGTTCGCGTCGTGCGCGAGCTGCTGGATGCCGCTGAGGCCGTCCTCGTCGGCGTTGAAGCTCGCCTTCAGCAGGCGCAGCGCGAAGGGCGAGAGCGCGAGCATCTCCTTGCACCACGCGACCGTCTCCTGCTCGAGGCGCTCGAGCGGCACGACCGTGTTGACCATGCCCATCTCGCGCGCCTCCTCGGCCGAGTACTGGCGGCACAGGAACCAGATCTCCTTCGCCTTCTTCGGCCCGACCAGGCGCGCCAGGAGGCCGGCGCCGAAGCCGCCGTCGAACGAGCCGACCTTCGGTCCGACCTGCCCGAAGCGCGCGTTGTCGGCGGCGATCGTCAGGTCGCAGACGAGATGCAGCACGTGGCCGCCGCCGATCGCGTAGCCGGCGACCATCGCGACGACCGGCTTCGGCATGCGGCGGATCTGGATGTGCAGGTCGGTCACGTGAAAGCGCCCGACGCGCGCGCCGGGCGATCCTGGCTCGGCGACTGCGTCCTCGTCGAGATAGCCGGAGTCGCCGCGCACACGCTGGTCGCCGCCCGAGCAGAACGCGTCGGGGCCGGCGCCGGTCAGCACGATCACGCCGACGCTCGGATCCTCGCGCGCGTCCTCGAGCGCGCGCGAGATCTCGACGATCGTGCGCGGGCGAAACGCGTTTCGCACCTCCGGCCGGTCGATCGTGATCTTCGCGATGCCGGAGTCCTCGCCCGCGGACTTCTCGTAGCGGACGTCGGTGAAGTCGCCGCCGGCGTCGGCGCGCGCATCGTTCCAGGCTGTGCTCACGGCGCGAAGGCTAGCCTGTGAGCCATGCTCGTCGAGGCATGGCTGCCGCGCGCCGCCGCGGCGCGTCCCGATCACGTCGCGCTGGAGACGCCTGCCGGGCCTTGCAGCTACGCAGAGCTGCTGGCCGGCGCGAGCGCCGCCGCGGCAGCGCTCGCCGAGCGCGGCGCGAGCGCCGGCGAGCGCGTCGCGATCGCGCTGGAGCCCGGCCTCGAGTTCGCCCGCGCGCTGCACGGCTGCATGCTGCTCGGCGCCGTCGCCGTGCCGGTCGACCTGCGTCTCTCAGCGAGCGAGCGCGCGGCGATCGCAGCAGGCTGCGCGCTCAGCGTCGAGCGGCCGCTGAGCGGCGGAGCGGAGGAGGGGCACGCGATCGCCGAGGCGGCGCATCACGAGCTCGGCGCGACAGCCGTCGTGATCCACACATCGGGCACGAGCTCGGCGCCGAAGCCGATCGAGCTGACCTACGGCAACCTGCTGTGGAGCGCGCTCGGCTCGGCCGTCGCGCTCGGCCTCGACCGCGAAGAGCGCTGGCTGTGCGCGCTTCCGCTCTCGCACGTCGGCGGCCTCTCGATCCTGGTGCGCTCGGCGATCTACGCGACGACGGCCGTCGTGCACGAGCGCTTCGAGACCGAGCGCGTCCTGCGCGCGCTGCGCGAGCAGCAGGTGACGCTCGTCAGTCTCGTCGCGACGACGCTCGCGCGGCTGCTCGACGCCGGCCTTGCCGATCCTCCGGCGCTCCGCTGCGCGCTGACCGGCGGCGGCCCGGTGCCGGCCGCGCTCGTCGAGCGCGCACGCGCGGCGGGCGTGCCGGTCAGCATGACCTACGGCCTGACCGAGAGCTGCTCGCAGGTCACCACGGCGCCCGTCGCGGCGCTCGCGCAGGGCGACTACAGCGCCGGTCCGGCGTTGTTCTGCACGCGCGTGCAGATCGCCGAGGACGGCGAGATCCTGGTCGCCGGGCCGACCGTCGCGCCGGGCGCGATCGCGGCCGACGGCTGGCTGCACAGCGGCGACCTCGGCGCGCTCGACCAGCACGGTCGGCTGACGGTCAGCGGGCGCAAGGCCGACACGATCATCAGCGGCGGCGAGAACGTCGCGCCGAGCGAGGTCGAGGCGGTGCTCGAGCGCCACCCCGACGTGCTCGAGGCGGCCGTCGTCGGCCTGCCCGACGAGCGCTGGGGCGAGGCCGTCACGGCGATCGTCGTCGCGCGCGAGGGCCGCGCGCTCGACCAGGAGTCGCTGCGAGCGCACTGCGCCGAGCGCGCTCGCGCCCTACAAGGTGCCCAAGCGCGTGATACTGCGAGAGCAGACGCTGCCACGCACTCGCTCGGGCAAGCTGCTGCGGCGGGCGCTGCGATGAAAAGGACGCGATGAGCTTCGACGCCAACGCATACCGCGAGGCCAGCCAGCAGGGCTGGGAGGAGGCGGCCGCCGGATGGGTGCGCAGCCAGGAGCTGATTCGCGCGTTCTCGGCGCCGGTCTCGCACTGGATGCTCGACGCCGTCGCGCCGCAGCCGGGGCAGCGCGTGCTCGAGCTCGCCGCCGGGCTCGGCGAGACCGGCCTGCTCGCCGCCGAGCTGGTCGCGCCGGTCGGCGGAGTGATCGTCTCCGACCAGGCCGACGCGATGCTCGCCGGTGCGCGCGAGCGCGCGGCCGAGCTCGGCCTCAGCAACGTCGAGTTCCAGGTGATCAACGCCGAATGGATCGACCTGCCGGTCGCGAGCGTCGACGTCGTGCTGTGCCGCTGGGGCTTCATGCTGATGGCCGATCCGGCGGCGGCGCTCGCCGAGGCGCGGCGCGTGCTGCGCCCGGGAGGGCGCCTCGCGCTGGCGGTGTGGGACTCGATCGAGCAGAACCCGTGGGCGCAGCGGCCGGCGCTCGTGCTCGGCGAGCGCGGCCTGATCACGCCGCCCGCGATCGGAACTCCCGGCCCGTTCGCGCTCGGGCGCGCCGAGGTCGTCTACGAGCTGCTCCAGCAGGCCGGCTTCGGCGAGGTCAACGTCGAGTCGCTCGAGCTGCACCGACGCCAGGCGAGCTTCGAGGAGTTCTGGGAGACGACGCTCGACCTCTCGCGGGCGCTTCCACGACGCCGTGCTCGAGCGCCCGCCGCGCGAGATCGAGGAGATCCGCGAGGCCGTGCACGAGCAGATCGCCGAGTTCGAGGCGGCCGACGGCACGCTCGACATCCCGGCGCGCACGCTCGTCGCCTCGGCCGGCGCCTGACGCGCGCCGCGCCGTGCGCCAGCGCGGCTTCGAGCGCGCCGGCAGGTCTCTGGACGCGCCGCCGATCGAGCGCCGTCGGCCTGCGCGGCCGCGACGCGCTAGCCTGCCCGCCAATGATCTACGACGACGACGCAAATCTTCATCTTCTCGACGGCAAGACCGTCGCAATCATCGGATACGGCTCGCAGGGGCACGCGCACGCGCTGAATCTCAAGGACTCCGGCGTCGAGGTCGTCGTCGGGCTGCGCGAGAGCTCGGAGTCGGTCGCCAAGGCGCGCGAGCAGGGCCTCGAGGTGCTGTCGGTCGTCGAGGCCGCCAGCCGCGGCGATCTCGTGATGATCCTGCTGCCCGACGAGCTTCACCACAAGGTCTGGGAGGAGGAGATCCGCGACGGCGTCGCCGAGGGCAACATGATCCTGTTCGGCCACGGCTTCTCGATTCACTACAACGAGGTCAAGCCGCCCGCCGGCGTCGACGTCGGCATGGTCGCGCCGAAGGGCCCCGGACACCTCGTCCGCCGGCAGTTCACCGAAGGCTCGGGCGTGCCCGGGCTGATCGCGATCGAGCAGGACGCGACCGGCAACGCGCGCGCGCTGGCACTGGCCTACGCCAAGGGCATCGGCTGCACGCGCGGCGGCGTGATCGAGACGAGCTTCAAGGACGAGACCGAGACCGACCTGTTCGGCGAGCAGGCCGTGCTCTGCGGCGGCGCCTCCGAGCTCGTGCAGGCCGGCTTCGAGACGCTCGTCGACGCCGGCTATGACCCGGAGATGGCCTACTTCGAGTGCCTGCACGAGCTCAAGCTGATCGCCGATCTGATGTACGAGAAGGGGCTCGCCGGGATGCGCTACTCGATCTCCAACACGGCCGAGTACGGCGACTACACGCGCGGCAAACGCGTGATCACCGACGAGACGCGCGCGGCGATGCGCCAGATCCTCAAGGAGATCCAGGACGGCGACTTCGCGCGCGAGTGGATCGCCGAGAACCGCGCCGGGCAGGAGAACTTCAAGCGGATGCGCGCCGAGCAGGCCGACACGCAGGTCGAGCACGTCGGCGGCGAGCTGCGCTCGCACATGGACTGGATCAAGCCCTCCTTCTGAGCGTCGGGCGCGGCGGTGCTGGCCTACCTGTTCTGGCATCGACCGGCCGACGGCGTGCCGCAGGCCGACTACGAGCAGGCGCTCGCGCGCTTTCACCGCTCGCTCGCACACCAGCCGCCGAGCGGCCTGCTGCGCTCGTGCGCGGTGCGCGTCGCGGCGCTGCCGTGGCAGACGCCGGGCGAGGCGCAGCAGCCGGCCTATGAGGACTGGTACGTCGTCGAGGACTGGGCGTCGGTCGGCGTGCTCGAAGAGGCGGCCGTCTCGCGCGGGCACCTGACTGCGCACGAGACGATTGCCAAACGCAGCGCGGTGATCGCCGGCGCCGTCTACCGCCTGCTCGAGGGCAGCGCCCAGCCGGAGCTCGCCGCGCAGGCGACGTGGATCTCGACGGCGCCGCTGCCGGGTCGCGAACGACCGTCGCTGCAGTCGCTGCTGGCCGACGGGATCGACCCGCGCAGCGACGGCCTGTGGCAGCGCTGCCTCGTGCTCGGTCCGGCGCCGGAGTACTGCGTGCTCGCGCAGGAGCCGCCGGCCGGCGCGGCCGCCGGCCGGCTGCCGGCCGGCTGGACGTCGCACGGCCTGGGCAGAGAACGCGTCTGCGATGGTTGACGCGCTGCTCGACGGCGAGCTCGCAGACGGAGAGTTCAAGCGTCAGAAGAGCCGCTTTCGCGAGTGGGTCGGACCCGACCCGCACAGCGGCGAGGACAGCGCGTATCCGGTGCTCGCCGGGCGCTACCACCTGTACGTCTCGCTCGCCTGTCCGTGGTGTCATCGAACGGTGATCGTGCGCCGGCTGGCCGCGATCGCCGACTCGCTCGGCATCTCCTACCTCGCGCCCTACCGCGACGAGCGCGGCTGGGCGTTCACCGGCGAGCCGTTCAGCGTCGGCGGCGAGGAAGGCTGGAGCGACGAGTACGTCGACCGGGTCAACGGCTGGCAGTTCATCAGCGAGGCGTACGCGCTGAGCGATCCCGGTTTCCGCGGGCGGATAACGGTGCCGGTGCTGTGGGACACGCAGACCGAGCGGATCGTCAACAACGAGTCGGCCGACATCGTGCGAATGATCGGCGATCCTCACTCGCTCGGCGGGCTCGGCGACGCGGCCACGCTGGCGCTCTACCCGAAGCCGCTGCGCGAAGAGATCGACGCGCTCGAGCGGCGCATCTACGAGACGGTGAACAACGGCGTCTACGCGGCCGGCTTCGCACGCCGCCAGGCGGCCTACGAGCACGCCTTCGCAAAGCTGTTCGAAAGCCTGCAGTGGCTCGAGCTGCTGCTCGGCGAGCGGCGCTTTCTGCTCGGCGAGCGCCCGACCGAGGCCGACTGGCGGCTGTTTCCGACGCTCGTGCGCTTCGACGAGGTCTACAACCTGCACTTCCGCTGCAACTACCGGCGGCTGGTCGACTACCCGAACCTGTGGGCCTACGCGCGCGAGCTCTACCAGTGGCCGGGCGTCGCCTCGACGGTCGCGATGGACCAGATCAAGCGCCACTACTACACGACGCACGACGAGCTGAACCCGAAGAAAATCATCCCGGTCGGGCCCGGCTACGACTGGTCTGAGCCGCACCGGCGCGGGCGCTGACGTTCGCTACACTCGGCCACGTCGTCGCGACTGGCGCTGAGATGGAGTCAACCATCGGGAAGCGACGAGAAGCTAAGCCGCGCGCCTGGGCACCCTCACCGCATCGACATCCCTCGAGGTCCGAAACGAGGAGCCCCGCATGACGCCGAGCAGCACTACAGAAGAGACACAACTGGTCCTTCCCGACGAGCTCAAGCCGGCCGACGGCCGCTTCGGCTGTGGCCCGTCGAAGGTTCGTCCCGAGGCGCTCGCGCGCCTCGCCGAGCGACGGCGCCGCGGTGATGGGCACCTCGCACCGCCAGAAGCCCGTCAAGTCGCTCGTCGGCGAGATCCGCGCCGGCCTGCGCGACCTGTTCGCGCTGCCGCCCGGCTACGAGGTCGCGCTCGGCAACGGCGGCACGACGTGCTTCTGGGACGCCGCCGCGTTCGGCCTGATCGCGCGAGCGCTCGCTGCATCTCGCCTTCGGCGAGTTCTCGCAGAAGTTCGCGACCGTCGCCCAGGAGGCGCCGTTCCTCGGCGATCCGGTCGTGATCGCGGCCGATCCCGGCGACGCGCCGGACCCGGCGCGCGTCGGCGCGCAGGCGGCCGAGGCCGGAGCCGACGCGATCGCGTGGGCGCACAACGAGACCTCGACCGGCGTGATGACGCCGGTCGTGCGCCCGGAGGGCGCCGGCGAGGCGCTCGTGCTGATCGACGCGACGTCCGGCGCCGGCGGCCTGCCGGTCGACATCTCACAGGTCGACGCCTACTACTTCGCGCCGCAGAAGAGCTTCGGCTCCGACGGCGGCCTGTGGCTGGCGCTGCTGAGCCCGGCCGCGCAGGAGCGGATCGCCGAGCTCGACGCCTCCGCGCGCTGGATCCCGGCGTTTCTCTCGCTGCAGACGGCGCTCGAGAACTCGCTGAAAGACCAGACCTACAACACGCCGGCGGTCGCGACGCTGTTCCTGCTCGCCGAGCAGATCGGCTGGATGCTCGACCTCGGCGGGCTCGACGCATGCGTCGATCGCTCGCGCGAGTCCTCACAGCTGCTCTACGGCTGGGCCGAGCGCTCCGGCTACGCGACGCCGTTCGTCGCCGATCCGGCGAAGCGCTCGCTGGTCGTCGGCACGATCGACTTCGCCGCCGACATCGACGCGGCACAGATCGCAAAGACGCTGCGCGCGAACGGCATCGTCGACGTCGAGCCGTATCGCAAGCTGGGCCGAAACCAGCTGCGCGTCGGCATGTTCCCGGCCGTCGATCCAGGCGACGTGCAGGCGCTGACCGCCTGCATCGACTGGATCGTGGAGCGCACGTCATGAGCGCCGCCGCGGAGAACGGAGCGGGCGACGCGCGCGCGCGCGTGCTCGTCAAGGAGAAGATCGGCGACTCCGGCGTCGAGCTGTTGCGCGAGCACTTCGACGTCGACGTCGGCGTCGACTGGAGCGACGAGCAGCTGGCCGAGCGCCTCGGCGAGTACGACGGCATCCTGATCCGCTCGGCGACGAAGATGACGGCCGAGCTGATCGATCGCGGCGAGCGGCTGCGCGTGATCGGCCGGGCCGGCGTCGGCGTCGACAACGTCGACGTAGCAGCGGCGACGAAGCGCGGCATCGTCGTCGCGAACGCGCCGCAGTCGAACGTCGTGACGGCCGCCGAGCACACGATGGCGCTGCTGCTCGCGCTCGCGCGCAACATCCCGCAGGCGCACCAGTCGCTGCTCGAAGGCAAATGGGACCGCTCGAAGTACTCCGGCGTCGAGCTGTATGAAAAGACACTCGGCATCGTCGGCTTCGGGCGGATCGGCCAGCTGGTCGCGCAGCGCGCGCGCGGCTTCGGCATGCGCGTGCTCGCGTTCGACCCGTTCGTCAGCGCCGAGCGCTACCGCGAGCTGGGCGTCGAGAAGGCGGCCGACAGCGACGAGATCTACGCGCAGGCCGACTTCATCACGGTGCATCTGCCGAAGACGCCGGAGACCGAAGGCTGGCTCGACGCCGAGGCGTTCTCGAAGATGCGCGACGGCGTGCGCATCCTCAACGTCGCGCGTGGCGGTCTGATCGACGACGCGGCGCTGAAGGACGCGCTCGACTCGGGCAAGGTCGCAGGCGCGGCGCTCGACGTGTTCCCGTCGGAGCCGATGACCGACTACCCGCTGTTCGACGGCTACTCGAACGTCGTCGTGACGCCGCACCTCGGCGCCTCGACGGCCGAGGCGACCGATCGCGCCGGCTACCAGTCGGCCGAGCAGATCGTCGCTGCGCTGACCGGCGGCGTCGTCTCGACAGCCGTCAACATCCCGTCGATCAGCGCCGAGGACATGCAGGTGCTCGGCCCGTTCCTGCCGATGGCGCGACGTCTTGGCAGGCTCGCGATGGCGCTCGCCGAGGGCAGCTCGGTCGAGCGGATCGAGGCGGCCTTCATGGGTCGCATCGCCGACTTCGACACGCGCCTGTTGACGCTCGCCGTGATCGGCGGCGCGCTGCAGGGCCGCACCGAGGAGCAGGTCAATCCGGTCAACGCGCCGAGCATCGCCGAGGAGCGCGGCATCGTCGTCGAGGAGAAGTCCGTCTCCGAGGCGCAGGACTTCAACGAGCTGATCCGCGTGACCGTGATCGCCGGCGATCAGCGCGTCGCGGTCGCCGGCACGGGCATCGGCCCGAAACAGGATCCGCACCTCGTCGAGGTGCAGGGTCGACGCTTGACGATCGAGCTGGCGCCGCACGTGACGGTCTTCCGCTACGAGGACCTGCCAGGCATGATCGGACGGGTCGGCACGATCTTCGGCGCGCACGGCATCAACATCTCCTCGGCCGCGATCGGACACACGCCCGACGGCGCCGAGGACGACGGCGGCCAGCGCCTGGCGGCGATGGTCGTGACGACCGACGCAGCCGTGCCCGACGAGGTGGTCGATGAGATCGTCGCCTCGGAGGGGTTCGTCAACGGCTGGGCAGTCGACCTCGACTGAGCCGGCCGCGCGGGTCGCGAGCGCACGGTGCGCGCGGGCGATTAGCGGTCACTAACAAGATCGGGTATGGTCCCGCTCATGCGGGCGATCGTCATCACCAAGCACGGCGGACCGAACGTGCTGCAGGTGCAGGAGCAGCCCGACCCGCCGCTCGGCGCCGGCGAGGCGCGGATCGACGTGGCCGCGGCAGGCATCAACTTCGCCGATGTGATGGCGCGCATGGGTCTCTACCCGGACGCGCCGAAGACGCCGTGCGTCGTCGGCTACGAGGTGTCGGGCACGGTCCTCGAGGTCGGCGACGGCGTCGAGGGACTTCGGCCCGGCCAGCGTGTGTTCGCGAGCACGCAGTTCGGCGGCTACGCCTCGCAGGTCGTCGTGCCGGCACACAACGTCGTCGGGCTGCCCGACGATTTGAGCTTCGAGCAGGGCGCCGCGATTCCGGTCAACTACGGAACGGCATGGGCCGCGCTGATCGGCTACGGCAACGTGCAGCCGGGCGAGCGTGTGCTGATCCATTCGGCCGGAGGCGGCGTCGGCATCGCCGCGACGCAGATCGCCCGGCGAGTCGGCGCCGAGATCTACGGCACGGCCTCGCCCGGCAAGCACGAGCGTTGCCGCGAACTGGGGCTCGAACACGCGATCGACTACACCCAGAGCGGCTGGGAGCGCGGCCTGCCGAAGTTCGACGTGATCCTCGACGCCGTCGGCGGCAAGAGCTTTCGCACCGGCTATGACCTGCTGCGACCCGGCGGCCGGCTCGTCGCATTCGGCGCCTCGGCTGTCGTCTCCGGCCAGCGGCGCAATCCCGTGACCGCCCTGCGCGCGGTGCTGCAGATGCCGCGCTTCAACATGATCAAGCAGATGTCCGAATCGAAGGCCGTCATCGGGCTGAACATGCTGAGCCTGTGGAAGGACCGCGGCACGCTGCAGCCATGGATCGCGCCGCTGCGCGAGATGCTCGACGACGGCACGATCAAACCGGTCATCGCCGGCGACTTCAGCTTCGAGGACGCCGGCGCCGCGCAGACGATGATCACCGAGCGCCGCAACGTCGGCAAGGTCGTGCTGACGCCCTAGCCGCGCCGGCGCGGCGGTGCTAGGCTGCCTCGCAGATGTCGTATCGCAACTCGCTTCTTCCGCTGCTTCTTCTGCTCCCCCCTCGGGGGGAATAGCGCGTGGCGGCCGCGTAGCCGCATACCCAGCAGAGAGGAACGGCAAGCGAGTTAGAGAAGGAGCACGAACGACATGAGCACATCTGCAGGCAGCAACTCAGACGGACGCGCCGCGGTCGACCGGGTGATGGTCTTCGACACGACGTTGCGCGACGGCGAGCAGTCACCGGGCATCTCGCTGAACAGGCAGCAGAAGCTGGAGATCGCGCAGCAGCTGGCGCGCCTCGGCGTCGACGTGATCGAGGCCGGCTTCCCGATCACCTCACCCGGCGACTTCGACGCCGTGCAGGCGATCTCGCGCGAGGTCGAGGGGCCGATCATCTGCGGCCTGGCGCGCACTGCCAAGGCCGACATCGATGCCGCCTACGAGGCCGTCAAGGACGCTGCGCGGCCACGCATCCACACGTTCGTCTCGACCTCGGACATCCACATCGAGCACCAGCTGCAGAGCACTCGTGAGGACGTCGAAGGGCAGACGCGCGCAGCGGTCGCGCACGCCAAGCAGTACCTCGACGACGTCGAGTTCTCGCCGATGGACGCGACGCGCGCCGAAGCCGACTTCACCGCGCGCGTGCTGCAGATCGCGATCGACGAGGGCGCCACGACGATCAACATTCCCGACACGGTCGGCTACACGATGCCGCAGGAGTTCGAAACGTTCCTGGCCGGGCTCTACGAACGCGTTCCGGCGCTGCACGACGTGACGCTGTCCGTCCACTGCCACGACGACCTGGGACTGGCCGTCGCCAACTCGTTCGCCGGAATCCGCGCCGGCGCGCGTCAGGTCGAGTGCGCGATCAACGGCATCGGCGAGCGAGCCGGCAACGCGTCGCTCGAGGAGATCGTGATGCTGCTGCGCACGCGCCGCGCCGACATCGGTCTCGACACCGACGTCGAGTCGACCGAGCTGGCGCGTACCAGCCGGCTGGTATCACGGCTGACCGGATACGCCGTGCAGCCGAACAAGGCGATCGTCGGGCGCAACGCGTTCGCGCACGAGTCGGGCATCCACCAGGACGGCGTGCTGAAGGAGCGCACGACCTACGAGATCATGGACGCGACGACCGTCGGCCTGAGCAGCAACTCGATCGTGCTCGGCAAGCACTCCGGCCGCCACGCGCTGCGCAAAGCGCTCGAGGAGATGGGCTTCCAGCTCGACGGATCGGCGCTGAACACGGCGTTCAAGCGCTTCAAGGAGATCGCCGACCGCAAGCAGAAGGTCACCGCGATGGATCTCGAGGCGCTCGTCACCGACGAGCTGCGCGACGATGCCGCCGGCTACGCGCTCGAGTGGTTCGAGGTCGAGGCGTCCTCGCGGCGCCCGCCACACGCGCGCGTCTCGATCACGCTGCCGGACGGCTCCAGCGCGACCGGCTCGTTCACCGGCGATGGCCCGATCGACGCCGTCTTCCAGGCGATCGAAGCGGCCAGCGGCGTGCGCACGACGCTCTCCGACTTCAAGATCGGCGCCGTCACCGAGGGCCAGGACGCACTCGGCGAGGTCTCGATCGTCGTCGAAGCGAACGGCTTCAGCGGTGCCGGCCAGGGCGTCTCGACGGACATCATCGAGGCCGCCGCGCGCGCGTACGTGCGCGCGCTGTCGGTCGCCGTCGCACGCGCGCTCGCCGCCGAGCGCGGCGAGGCCGCGCCGCTGGCCGCGCCGACGCCGTAGGCGAGCGCGACATGTCGACGCACTCAGACCGCGTTCACGCGGCCTTCTCGGCGCAGGCTGCCGCGTTCGAGGACGCGCGCTTCAACCGCGGCGCGCGACTGCTGTCCGTGATAACGTACGCGCGTATGGTAGCCGCCGACGCACCGACGAAACCGCGGAAGCCCGCGCGCACCCGTCGCCGAGCGCGATCTGCCGCCGGCGCCGGCCTCGCCGGCGGATCCGCTCGACCCGAACGTGATCGGCGCACGCGTGAAGGCGCTGCGCGAGGCAGCCGACCTCTCGCTGCGCGATCTCGCCGCGCGCAGCGGCGTCAGCGCGCCGATGCTCTCGCAGGTCGAGCGCGGCGAGACGAGCCCGACGTTGACCGTCGCCTCGCGCATCGCCGCCGGCCTGGAGCTGCGGCTCTCGCAGCTGCTGCGACTCGACGAGGGCAGCAGCGTCACGGTCGTTCGCAAGTCACAGCGCCAGCGCGGAGGCAACGCCCGGCGCGGGCATCGCTTCGAGGTGCTGACCGGCTCTCAGCCCGGGCAGCGCGCCGAGCTCTCGCGTCACACGCTGGCGCCCGGCGGCGCGACCGGCGCGCTCGACGATCCGCCGATGCACGAGCCCGGCAGCCGCGAGACGGCGCTCGTCGAGCAGGGCGCGCGTCGTGCTGATCTGCGACGGGCAGCGCTACGAGCTCGCCGACGGCGACTGCGTGACCTTCGACGCCGACCTGCCGCACCACTTCGAGAACGCCGGCGCGGTCGAGGCCGTGTTCCTGGCGGTCGTCTCCGCCGGACTGCGACGCAGCTAGGCGAGGCCGGCGCGCCAACCATCCGGACCCCGTCAGGGGTCGATCGAAAAAGAACTCAAACCGACGACTAGAAGAAGGCTCTACATGGCACAGACGCTGTTCGACAAGATCTGGGAGACGCATGAGGTGGCGCACGGGCTGCTCTACATCGACCTGCATCTCGTGCACGAGGTGACGAGCCCGCAGGCTTTCGACAGCCTGCGCATGGCCGGCCGGCGCGTTCACAGGCCCGACCGCACGCTGGCGACGGCCGACCACAACACGCCAACCGATGGAACGCCGATCGCCGCGCGAATCAAGGACGAGCTCTCGCGCGTGCAGGTCGAAACGCTCGAGCGCAACTGCGCCGAGTTCGGCGTGCCGGTCTACTCGCTCGGCTCACAGCGCCAGGGCATCGTCCACGTGATCGGTCCCGAGCTCGGCGTCACGCAGCCCGGCATGACGATCGTCTGCGGCGACTCGCACACCTCGACGCACGGCGCCTTCGGCGCGCTCGCCTTCGGCATCGGCACGAGCGAGGTCGAGCACGTGCTCGCGACGCAGTGCATGGTCCAGCACAAGCCGCGCTCGATGCGCATCCGCTACGACGGCCTGCTCGGCTTCGGCGTCACCGCCAAGGACCTGATCCTCGGCACGCTCGGGCGGCTCGGCGTCGGCGGCATGACCGGACACGTCGTCGAGTACTCGGGCGAGGCGATCGAGGCGCTCTCGATGGAAGGCCGCATGACCGTCTGCAACATGACGATCGAGGGCGGCGGCCGCGCCGGCATGATCGCGCCCGACGAGACGACCTTCGCCTGGTTCAGCGAGGTCGATCGGCCCGGCGCGCCACGCGGAGCCGAGCTCGAGAAGGCGATCGCGCAGTGGCGCAAGCTGCACACCGACGACGGCGCCTCCTTCGACTCCGAGCTCGCGATCGACGCGACGAAGATCTCGCCGCAGGTCACCTGGGGAACGAACCCCGGCATGGTCCGCGCCGTCACCGAGAACGTGCCGACGCTCGACGAGTTCGACGCGCCGGCCGATCGCGAGGCGACCGAACGCGCGCTCGCCTACATGGACCTGCAGCCCGGCATGCCGATCGAGCAGATCACGCTCGACCGTGTCTTCATCGGCTCGTGCACGAACTCGCGCATCGGCGATCTGCGCGCAGCCGCAGAGGTCGTGCAGGGGCGCAAGGTCGCCGCCGGCGTCGATGCGATGGTCGTGCCCGGATCGCAGCAGGTCAAGGCCGAGGCCGAGGCAGAGGGGCTCGACGAGGTCTTCCGCGCGGCAGGCTTCGACTGGCGCGTCGCCGGCTGTTCGATGTGCCTCGGCATGAACCCCGACATCCTGCAGCCCGGCGAGCGCTGCGCCTCGACGTCGAACCGCAACTTCGAGGGCCGCCAGGGGCGCGGCGGGCGCACGCACCTCGTCTCGCCGCAGATGGCCGCAGCCGCTGCGATCGAGGGCCACTTCGTCGACATCCGCGAGTGGTCGTGAGCGCGACCCGAGAGACGGCAGCGCCGGGCGCCCACTGGCAGCGCGAGGAGCTCGCCGCGAGCTTCGCCGAGCGCCGGCGGATCCTGATCCCGATGCTCGACGTGCAGGAGGACGTCGTGCAGCGTCTGCTGGCCAGGCACGAGCGCCCGATCGCGCGCTTTCTCGACGTCGGCTGCGGCGCCGGCGCGATGAGCGAGCTCTTGCTCGCCGCGCAGCCCGGCTCAGCGGCGACGATCGTCGACTTCTCCGCGCCGATGCTCGAGCGTGCCGCTGCAGCGCTCGCCGGCTACGGCGGGCGCTGGCACGCCGTCAGCGCTGACCTGAACGATCCGGCCTGGTCTGAGGCGCTGCCGAGTGGACGCTATGACGCGATCGTCTCGGGCCTGGCGATCCACCACCTGCCGCCCGAGCGAAAGCGCGTGCTGTTCGCCGAGCTGCTCGGCCTGCTCGAGCCCGGCGGCATCTTCGTGAACATGGACTATGTAGCGATCGACGGCCCGCTGCGCGGGCTGTTCGACGAGCAGATGCTCGCCGCGGCCGAGCGCGCCGAGCACGCCGGCGGCGCCACGCACTCAGAGCACCGGACGGCGCTGGAAGACGACGATGACCGCCCGGATACGCTCGACGATCAGCTGCGCTGGTTGCGCGAGGCCGGCTTCGAGCAGGTCGAAACGCACTTCAAGTGGGCCGAGGCCGCGATCTACGGCGGCGCGAGGCCTGCGAACGGGAACTAGACAAAGGACAAGCGATGGATCCAATCAGCGTCATCTCAGGCCCGATCAGCCACCTGGACCGCTCCGACGTCGACACCGACCAGATCATGCCCAAGCAGTTCCTCAAGCGTGTCGAGCGAACCGGCTTCGGCGAGTTCCTGTTCTTCGACTGGGCCAAGCAGCCGGGCTGGGACCTGCCGGCCAATCCGATCCTCGTGGCCGGCGAGAACTTCGGCTGCGGCTCCTCGCGCGAGCACGCGCCGTGGGGGCTGCAGGACTATGGCTTCCAGGCGCTCGTCGCGCCGAGCTTCGCCGACATCTTCTACTCGAACTGCACGAAGATCGGTCTGCTGCCGGTCGTGCTCCCCGCCGAGGACTGCCGCGCGCTGGCGCATGCCGGCGCCGGCGAGGTCGACCTGCTCGAGCAGGAGGTGCGCTTCGCCGGGCGCGAGGTCGCGTTCGAGATCGACCACGAGATCCGGCATCGACTGCTGAACGGCCTCGACGACATCGCGATGACGCTCGAGCAGTCGGCCGAGATCGCCGCGTTCGAGTCAGAGCACGACGCCGACGGCTTCGCGCGCGTCGCCACGACGGCGCTGTAGGAGGCGCCATGAGCCATCGCATAGTCACGCTGCCCGGAGACGGCATCGGTCCGGAGATCATCGAGCCGACGCTCGAGCTGCTCGAAGCGCTCGGCGACTTCGAGTTCGACGAGCAGCTGTTCGGCGGCGCCGCGATCGACGCCTACGGCACGGCGCTGAGCGACGACACGCTGGCCGCCTGCCGCAAGGCCGACGCGGTCCTGCTGGCCGCCGTCGGCGGCCCGAAGTGGGACACGACCGACCCGAGCAAACCGCGTCCCGAGCAGGGGCTGCTCGGCCTGCGCAAGGGCCTCGGGCTGTACGCCAACCTGCGCCCGGTCAAGCCGCTGCCGGCGCTGTACGACGCCTCGCCGTTGCGCCGCGAGCGGATCGAAGGCACCGACCTGCTCGTCGTGCGCGAGCTGACCGGCGGCATCTACTTCGGCGAGAAGACGCGCAGCAGGACCTCGGCGTCGGATCAGTGCCTGTACACGGCTGGCGAGATCGAGCGGATCGCGCGCACGGCGTTCACAGCCGCCGAGCGCCGCTCGCCGCAGCCGAAGGTCGCGAGCGTCGACAAGGCGAACGTGCTCGAGACCTCGCGACTGTGGCGCGAGGTCGTCAGCGAGCTGCACGAGCGCGAGTTCGCGCACGTCGAGCTCTCACACGTGCTCGTCGACAACGCGGCGATGCAGCTCGTCTCGGCGCCGCGCGAGTTCGACACGATCGTCACCGAGAACATGTTCGGAGACATCCTCTCCGACGAGGCCGCGATGCTGACCGGCTCGATCGGCATGCTGCCGAGCGCCTCGCTGGGCGGCTCGGGCCCGGGACTGTTCGAGCCGGTGCACGGCTCGGCTCCGGACATCGCCGGGCGCGGCATCGCCAATCCGCTGGCGATGTTCCTCTCTGCAGCGATGATGCTGCGCGACGGCCTGTCCTTGGCAAGCGAGGCAGCGGCTGTAGAATCGGCCGTTGAAGGAGCGCTTGACGCGGGCCTGCGCACAGCCGATCTGGGAGGCTCGGCGACGACCGCGCAGGCGACTGCGGCAGTGATGTCGAATCTCGAATAGGGAGCAATCAACGTGGAGCCGACCGACCTCATATGGATGAATGGAGAGTTCGTCTCATGGGAGGACGCGAAGGTCCACGTCCTGACGCACGGTCTGCACTACGGCACCGGCGTATTCGAGGGAGTGCGCTGCTACGACACGCCGCGCGGGCCGGCCGTCTTCCGCAACGCCGACCACGTCGAGCGCCTGTTCCGCTCGGCCGAGCTCTACTACATGGAGATCCCGTTCTCGGCGGAGCAGCTGCGCGCGGCGACGCTCGAGCTGGTCGCGCGCAACGGCATGGACTCCTGCTACGTGCGCCCGATCGTCTATCGCGGCTACGGCTCGATGGGTCTGAACCCGCTCGACTCGGTCGTCGACGTGACGATCGCCTGCTGGGAGTGGGCCTCCTACCTCGGCGAGGAGGGCAAGCGCGACGGAGTTCGCGCGAAGGTCTCCTCGTGGCGGCGGATCAACGCCGACTCGCTGATCCCGCACGCGAAGGCCTCAGGCCAGTACCTGAACAGCGTGCTCGCGAAGGTCGAGTCGGTCAAGGCCGGCTACGACGAGGCGATCCTGCTCGACGACGCCGGCCACGTCTGCGAGGGCACCGGCGAGAACATCTACGTCGTACGCGACGGTGAGATCGTCACGCCCGGACAGCACAACTCGATTCTCGACGGCATCACGCGACGCTCGGTCATCCAGATCGCACAGGACCTCGGCTACAAGGTCGTCGAGCGCAACATCGCGCGCGCCGAGATGTACCTCGCCGAGGAGGTCTTCCTATCCGGCACGGCCGCCGAGATCGTGCCCGTGCGCGAGGTCGACGACCACGCGATCGGCACCGGCAAGCCGGGCGAGATCACGCGCGTGCTGCAGTCGACGTTCGACGACGTGATCCACGGCCGCTCCGAGCGCTATCTCGAGTGGCTCGACTTCGTCCAGCCGGTCGATCTCGAGACTCCGGCCGGCGACGCCTCCACACGCGCATCAGAAGCGGCTAGCGGGGCGCTAGTGGCTGACATCGAGCTTTACGACGCGACGCTGCGTGACGGCATGGGCGGTGGCGGACTGACGCTGACGGCCGAGGAGAAGCTGCGCGTCGTGCGCGCGCTCGACGAGCTCGGCGTCCAGCTGATCGAGGCCGGATTTCCCTCGTCGAACCCGAAGGAGCAGCAGCTGTTCGAGCTGCTCGACGGCGAGCATCTGTCGAGCGCCGAGATCGTCGCCTTCGGCATGACGCGCCGGCGCGGCGTCGAGGCGGCCGACGACGACGGGCTGCGCGTGCTGGCCGAGTGCTTCGCGCCGGTCTGCACGCTCGTCGGCAAGGCCTCGATCCTGCACGTCGAGAAGGTCGTGCGCGTCTCGCGTGAGGAGAACCTGGCGATGATCGGCGAGTCGATCGCCTTCCTGCGCTCGCGCGGCAAGCGCGTGCTGCTGGACGCCGAGCACTTCTTCGACGGCTTTCAGCTCGATGCCGGCTACTCGCTGGACTGCCTGCGCGCGGCGATCGACGCCGGCGCCGAGCGCGTCGTGCTGTGCGACACGAACGGCGGCTCGCTGCCGCCGCAGATCCGCACGGCGCTCGCCGTCGTGCGCGAAGCGCTGCCCGGCGCAGCGCTCGGGATCCACTGCCACGACGACTCCGGTTGCGCGGTCGCCAACACGCTGACCGCCGTCGAAGCCGGCGCGACGCAGGTGCAGGGCACGGTCAACGGCATCGGCGAGCGCACGGGCAACGCCAACCTGATCACGATCATCGCCGATCTGCAGCTGAAGATGGGCGCGAAGCTGCTCGCGCCGGCGCAGCTCGCGCGCCTGACCGAGACGGCGCACTTCGTCGACGAGCTGCTGAACCGCTCGCCGAACCCGGCGCAGCCGTATGTCGGTAAGCACGCGTTCGCGCACAAGGCCGGCCTGCACGCGGCCGGCGTGCGCGCGTCCTCGGAGACCTTCGAGCACGTCGATCCGGCGCTCGTCGG
Organism: uncultured Solirubrobacteraceae bacterium; assembly: GCA_963812575.1. GTDB lineage: Bacteria > Actinomycetota > Thermoleophilia > Solirubrobacterales > Solirubrobacteraceae > Palsa-744. Next base: position 61,660 of record CAWEVS010000014.1, read on the forward strand.
CAACGATCGCGACGTGCTCGTCTCCGAGCTGTCGGGGCGCGGCACGGTGATCGAGAAGGCGAAGGCCGCGAACATCGAGCTCGAGCCTGCCGGCGGCAAGTCCGAGGCGTCTGCCGACATCGCTCAGCGCGTCGTCGAGCGGGTCAAGGAGCTCGAGCACGAGGGCTTTCAGTTCGAGGCCGCCGACGGCTCGTTCGAGCTCTTGATGCGCAAGGAGGCCGGATCGTATGAGCCGCTGTTCCGGCTGGAGTCCTGGCGCGTGCTGGTCGAGAAGCGTGCCGACGGCAAGGTCGTGACGGAGGCGACGATCAAGGTCTGGCTCGGCGGCGAGCGCTACGTGCGCACGGCCGAGGGCAACGGCCCGGTGAATGCGCTCGACGCGGCGCTGCGCGACGCGATCGGCGAGCTCTACCCGCACCTCAGAGAGATCGAGCTGGTCAACTTCAAGGTGCGCATTCTCGACGAGACGAAGGGCACCGGCGCTGTCACACGCGTGCTGATCGACGCGTCCGACGGCTCGCAGGTGTGGGGCACGATCGGCGTCTCGGAGAACGTCATCGCTGCCTCCTGGGACGCGCTCGTAGACTCGCTCGAGTACGGCATGCAACCGGGTCGGCGTCCGGGCGAGGCCGGCGCGCTCGGCGCCAGTGACGCGGCCGCGCGCTCGGCGGCGACGCAGCGCGAGGCTTAGTGGCAGAGCAGCCGATCCCACTCGCGCAGCCGGTGCTCGGCGTCGAGGAGGAGCAGGCAGTGCTCGACGTGCTGCGCTCGGGGCAACTGTCGCTGGGACCGCGCCTGGCCGAGTTCGAGCGGATCTTCGCCGAGCGGCTCGGCGCGAGGCACGCGAGCGCCGTCTCCAGCGGCACGGCCGGACTGCACCTGGCGCTGCGCGCCGTCGGCGTGCAGGCCGGCGAGGAGGTGATCACCAGCCCGTTCTCGTTCGTCGCTTCGGCGAACGCCGCGATCTACGAGCAGGCGAGGCCGGTCTTCGCCGACATCGACCGGCGCACGCTGAACCTCGATCCGGCCGCCGCCGAGGCGGCGATCACGCCGCGCACGAAGGCGATCCTGCCGGTGCACATCTTCGGCTATCCGGCCGACATGCCGGCGTTCGAGGCGCTCGCCGAGCGGCGCGCGCTGGCGCTCGTCGAGGACGCCTGCGAGGCGCTCGGCGCGCAGCATCGCGACGGTCGCGCCGTCGGCGCGCGCGAGAATCCAGCCGTCTTCGGCTTCTACGCGAACAAGCAGCTGACGACGGGCGAGGGCGGCATGATCACGCTCGGCGGCTCCGGCGGCGCCGAGCTGAAGCAGCGGATCGACTCCGAGCGCAACCAGGGGCGCGCGCCGGACATGGGCTGGCTCGATCACGATCGGCTCGGCTTCAACTACCGGCTCTCCGACCTCGCCTGTGCGCTCGGCATCGCGCAGCTGCGCCGGCTCGAGCAGATGCTCGCCGGGCGCGCGCGCGTCGCTGCGCTCTATCGCGAGGCGCTCGCCGGCCTCGAGGGCGTCGAGCTGCCGTGCGTCGACGAAGGCGGCGATCGGCGTGGCTGGTTCGTGTTCGTCGTGCAGCTACCGAACGGCGTCGATCGCGACGGCATCGTGCGCGAGCTCGACAGGCTCGGCATCCAGAGCAAGCCCTACCTGCCGGCGATCCACCTGATGAGCTTCTATCGCGAGCGCTTCGGCCATCGCGAAGGCGAGTTTCCGGTCTGCGAGGACGTCGCCGCGCGCTCGCTGGCGCTGCCGTTCTTTCCGGCTATGACAGAGGGTCAGCTCGCGCGCGTGGCCGAGGCGCTCGGCGGCCTGCTCGCGCGGCCGGCCGGCAGCGCTGCGGCGCCACACTCACACGTCGCCTAGCGCCAGCGCCGCGCCGTCGAGGCCGATCGCCCGCGGGCGCCGCAGCGATCGTGTAGTCACTGGTAGAGGCGTCAGCCGCGCGAGTACCGCGAAGGTCCGCAGACACTGGGCCGATAGAGCACTCGGTAGCCGCAGAGCTGGCCTTGGAGATGATCGGCGCCGCCGCCGGCGGCGCCAGTCGGAAACATCGAGCCGAATCGGAGGTGAGCGGATGAGCAGATCGCGAGAGGCCTCGGCAGGGACGCTGCCGCCGGGCCCGCCGCTGCCGAGCACTGTGCAGTCGGCGATCTGGGCGCTGCGGCCGCTTGAGCTGATCGACCGCTGCGCGCAGCGCTACGGCGAGCTGTTCACGCTGCGCGTGCGGCGCGGCAGCCCATGGGTGCTGATCAGCAATCCGGAGCAGATCAAGCTGCTGTTCACGACCGACTCGGCGCAGGTCTGCGCGGGCGCCGGCGAAGCCAACCCGCTGCTCGAGCCGCTGCTCGGCGCTCGCTCGGTGATGCTGCTCGACGAACCGCAGCACCTCAGCGACCGGCGGCGGCTGCTGCCGTCCTTCCACGGACAGCGCATGCGCGACTACGGCGCGATGATCGGCGAGGTCGCAGAGCGCCACGTCGCGAGCTGGCCGACCGGCGAGCCGTTCGAGCTGTGGCCGCGGATGCAGGCGATCACGCTCGAGGTCGTGATGAGCGCCGTCTTCGGCGAGCTCGAGGCCGACCGCCGCGAGCTGCTGCGCGCGCGCCTCGTCGCGCTGACCGACTGGATCAACCGGCCGCGGCGGCTCGCGCTGCTCGCGGCGCTCGGCTCGCGCCCGATCGTCGCCAGCGCCGGCTTTCGCCGCGTGATGAGCGACGTCGAGCAGGTCGTGCTCGAGGAGGTGCGCCGGCGGCGCGCCGGCGGGCTCGGCTCGAGCTCGGCCGACGAGGACATCCACTCGATGCTCGAGCGCGAGTACGGCGGCGAGCAGTCCGATGCGAGCGAGGAGAAGATGCGCGACGAACTCGTGACGATGCTGTCCGACGGGCCGACCGCGACGTCACTGGCGTGGGTCTTCGAGCGACTGCTGCGCCATCCGGCGAAGCTCGCGCGCCTGCGCGAGGAGGTGCTCGCCGGTGCCGAGGATCGCTACCTCGACGCGGTCGTCAAAGAGACGCTGCGACTGTGCCCGGCGGTGCCGCTGGTGATGCGCAGGCTGGCCGAGCCGATGCGTCTCGGCGACCACACGATCGCGCCCGGCACGATCGTCGCGCCGAGCGTCTACCTGACGCATCGGCGCGCGGACATCTACGCCGAGCCGCTCGAGTTTCGTCCGGAGCGCTTCCTCGAGCGCCCGCCCGGCACCTACACGTGGATCCCGTTCGGCGGCGGCGTGCGCCGCTGCGTCGCCTGGTTCTTCGCGCAGCTGGAGATGAAGCGCGTGATCGAGGTCGTCGTGCGCGAGCTCGACCTGCGAGCTGCCGACGGGCGCGCCGAGCGTCCCTCGCGCAGCTCCGTCTCCTTCGCGCCCGGCGGCGGCGCGCGCGTCATCGCGACGCGCCGCTCGTACGGCGGCTCGCAGCGCTCGCTCGCCGCCTGATCGCGCCGGCGCCGACCGGGCTTGCCGTCAGAGCGCCCGTAGACTGCTCGGCTGTGTCGCGCTTCGGCGAACCTCAAGACCCGGACTTCGAGCGGTTGAACTCCTCGCTCGAGTTCGATCGGCGGCTGTGGCCGCAGGATCTCGCGCAGTCGCGCGCACACGCGCGGATGCTCGCTGCGCGCTCGATCATCTCCGCCGAGGACCGTGATGCGCTGCTTGCCGGGCTCGACGCGGTCGAACGCGAGCTGCTCGACGGCACGTTTCCGTTCGACGGCGGCGACGAAGACATCCACATGGCCGTCGAGCGGCGGCTGACCGAGCTCGCCGGGCCGGTCGCCGGCCGCCTGCACACGGCGCGCTCGCGCAACGACCAGGTCGTGACCGACCTGGCGATCTACACGCGCGAGCGCTGCGTCGCCGCGCAGGCGCTGATCGGGCAGTCGATGGAGGTGCTGCTGGCGCGCGCCGAGCAGCACGCCGACTGGCCGATGCCGGGCTACACGCACCTGCAGCGCGCGCAGCCGGTCTACCTCGGCCATCACCTGCTGGCGTACTTCTGGATGCTCGCGCGCGACCGCGCGCGCTTTCGCTTCGCCGAGCTTCAGGCCGGCTCGCTGCCGCTCGGCGCCGGCGCGCTGGCAGGCGTCAACTTCGACACCGACCGCCAGGCGGTCGCCGACGAGCTCGGCTTCGCCTCGGTCTCGCCGAACTCGATCGACGCCGTCTCCGGGCGCGACTTCGTGCTCGACTACCTGAGCGCAGCGGCGACCTGCGCGACGCATCTCTCGCGGCTCGGCGCCGAGCTGGTGCTGTGGTCGAGCGCCGAGTTCGGCTTCTGCGAGCTGCCCGACGCGTGGAGCGCCGGCTCCTCGATCATGCCGCAGAAGAAGAATCCCGACGCGGCCGAGCTGCTGCGCGCGAAGGCGCCGCGGATCGTCGGCCATCTGGCGGCGTTCCACGGCGTCATGCACGCGCTGCCGCTGACCTACAACAAGGATCTGCAGGAGGACAAGGAGCACCTGTTCGACGCCGCCGACACGCTCGAGCTCGAGCTCGCCGCCGCCCGCGGGATGCTCGCCGGCGTGCGCTTCGATCGCGAGCGGATGGCGCTGGCGGCCTCCGACGAGCTGATCGCCGCGACCGACGTCGCCGACCTGCTGGTCAGGCTCGGCCTGCCGTTCCGCGAGGCGCACGGCGTCGTCGCCGCGCTCGTGCGCAGCGCGGTCGAGAGCAAGCGCACGCTCTCGCAGCTGCGCGACGATGAGCTGGCCGCGCTTGCCCCGACGCTCGGCGAGCACGCGCAGGAGTTTCGCGAGGTGCTCGCGCAGGCATCGTGGCTCGAGTCGAAGGTCTCCGAGGGCGGCACCTCCTCGGCGCGCCTGGCCGAGCAGTTGCAGAAGGCGCGCGACGCGCTCGTCGCTGCAGTCCGCGGAAGTCTGAGCGCGCGAGGCGAGCGTTGGTCGCGCCGGCAGATCCGATCGCGCCGCGATGAGGCCGCTGCCGCGTACGTTCTACGACCGCCCGGTGCTGGAGGTCGCGCCGGAGCTGATCGGCTGCCTCGTCGAGCACGATGGCTGCGCCGGCGTGATCGTCGAGACCGAGGCCTACCACGAGAGCGAGCCGGCCTCGCACGCCTACGCCGGGCAGACGCCGCGCAACGAGGTGCTGTTCGGCCGGCCGGGAATCGCCTACGTGTACCGCTCCTACGGAATTCACGCGATGCTGAACGCCGTCTGTGAGCCGGCCGGCGTCGGCGCCGGCGTGCTGATCCGCGCGCTCGCGCCGACCGCAGGGCTCGAGCGGATGCGCGAGCGGCGCGGGTCGATCGGCGAGCAGCCGGTGCGCGACTCCGAGCTCTGCTCCGGGCCGGGCAAGCTGACGCAGGCGCTCGGCATCCGCCTGCAGGACAACGGCACTTCGCTGGCGCGCGGCCCGGTGCGAATCGGCGCGCGCACCGGCGCCTGGCGCGATCCGGCGATCACTGTCGGCACGCGCATCGGCATCACACGCGCCGCCGATCTGATCTGGCGGTTCTGCGCCGCCGGTGACGTCAACGTCTCGCGGCCACGGCCACGGCCGCGAGTGCGAGTGCGCTGAGCGTTTCGCCTGCGCTCGTCGGGGCCGCGGCGCTAGCCGCCGGGGCTGACGCCGCCGGTCGGCGAGGCCGACGAGGACGGAGCGCTCGGCGAGCTGCCTTCGGCCGGCGCCGACGGGCTCGGCGACGGCGTCGCTTCGGGGCTCGCCGGCGCGGCTGCCTTTTCCGGCGTCGCGGCTTCGCCGCCGCCCGCTTCGTGTGAGCCTTCGCTCGGCGCCTGCTGCTTGGCCGCGCCGCCGCCGGTGCCACCGGCCGAGCTGCCGCCGCGTGCGGAGGAGCCGCCCGTGCCGGAGGAGCCGCGCCGCCGGCCGCCGGCGGCGGCGTTTCTTCCGGTGGCGGTGTTCGTGCCGGTTTCGGTTTCGCCGCTGCCCTTCTTCTTGCCCTTCGAGCGCGCTTTCTTCGGCGCGCGTCTTTTCGATCGACAGCGCCGAGGTCATGAAGTCGTGCCAGATCAGCGCCGGGAAGGTGCCGCCGAGCACCGGCGTGCCGTTGAACGCGGTCGTCATCGGGATCAGCTTGTTCGGGTAGCCGACCCACACGGCGACCGTGTACTTCGAGTCCCAGCCGACGAACCAGGCGTCGCCGTAGTTCGACGTCGTGCCGGTCTTGCCGGCCGCGAACTGGCCGATCGCTGCCGCCTTGCCGGTGCCGTACTGCAGCACGGTCTCGAGCATCGAGGTCTCGGTGCTCGCGACGCCCGGCGGCAGCACAGGGTTCGTGCGCACGTGGTTGACGTCGTGGTGGTTGCCGTCGGGCAGCGTGTGCGAGCCGGCGTCGACTTCCTGGATCGCGACCGGCTCGCCGGCGTCTGCCAGCGTGCCGCTGACGCGCCGCCCGCCGTGCGCGATCGTCTCGTAGGCGTGCGCCATGTCGAGCGGCGTGACGCCGACCGTGAGCCCGCCGATCGTCATCGCCGGGTTGGTCGAGACCGGCGTCGTGATGCCCATCCGGTGCGCGAGGCGCGCGATCCGTTTGGTGCCGACTTTCAGCCCGACTTCGGCGTAGATCGAGTTGTCGGAGTAGGCCGTCGCGCCGGTCAGCGTGTTCGTGCCGGTGTAGTTGCCTTCGTCGTTGTGCACGACGAACTTTTCGTGCGTGTTCGGGCACGATGAACACCTTCTGCTTGGACGTCCACTCCGATTCGGGCGAGATGCCGTCCTCCAGCGCGGCGGCGAGGTCGAACGCCTTGAACGAGGAGCCCGGCTGGCGCTCGCCGTTGGTCGCCAGGTTGAACGGCGTCTGTGAGTAGTTGCGCCCGCCGACCATCGCGCGCACCTCGCCGGTCGAGTTTTCGATCGCGACGAGCGCCGCCGTCGGGCCTTCCGGATTTTCCAGGTAGCCGTTGACGGCGTGTTCGGCGGCGCGCTGCAGTTCGAGGTCGAGCGTCGTCTTGATCCGCAGGCCGCCGTCGAACGCGCGCGAGGCGCCGTAGCGTTCGATCACCTGCTGCTGCACCCAGCTCGTGAAGTAGCCGGCGTCGACGCCTTCGATCGTCTGCTCGGTCGGCGTCTGGATGTCTCGCGCGGCCGGCAGCGCCTGCGCCAGGCTCTGCCGGTAGATCGGCTTGGTCAGATAGCCCTGCAGCATCATCTGGCGCAGCACCGTGTCGCGGCGTTCGCGCGCGGCCAGCGGGTGCTCGGCCGGGTCATACGCGGTCGGCGACTGGATGATGCCGGCGAGCAGCGCCGCCTCCCACGGCTGCAGCTCCTGCACGCAGAGCTCGTGGCTCGGCTGGCCGCAGCCGAGGTGGTTGACGTCGTGGCCGAAGTAGGTCTGCGCGGCCGCCTCGATCCCGTAGGCGCCGTTGCCGAAGTAGATCGTGTTGAGGTAGGCCGTGATGATCTTTTCCTTCGACCACTTGTGCGAGAGCTGGAAGGCGAGCGCCGCCTCTCTGAGCTTCTCGAAGATCGTGCGGTGCGACTGGGCCTGAAGCGCGTTCTTGATGAACTGCTGCTCGATCGTCGAGGCGCCCTGGACGCTGCCTTTGTGCAGGATGTCCTGGACGAACGCGCGGCCGATGCCGCGGATGTCGACGCCGCTGTTGGACTCGAAGCGCTTGTCCTCGATCGAGATCACCGCCTCCTTGACGATCTGCGGGATCTCCGACGGCGTGACGTTGACGCGGTTCTGCTGGCTGACGACGCCGAGCGGATGGCCGAGATCGTCGAGCAGCACCGAGCTCTGCGCGTTCTTCAGCGTCGAGAAGCGCGCCAGCGAGGGCAGGTCCGAGGCGACCGAGACGAAGATGCCGAAGACGAACGAGATCAGGCCGAGCACGAGCACGGCGAGCACGATCGCGACGAGGCGCAGCCGCTTCAGCCGCGGCTTGGGACCGTTCGAGCGGTCGTCCGGCTGAGGAGCCGGCGCGGGGGGAATGTCGGGACGGACCTCAACGCTCATCGGCGATTGGAGGAGGGGTCCGGGGAGTCCCGGGAAGCGGGCTTCACGCGACGCGAGCCGCGCTGTCGCGCGGCGCCGAGGGCCCCTCGCGCCGGCGAGAGTCTAGCATTGGGCCCGATGCCGAACGCCAGCAACGGGGCCGCGCAGGACGCCGCTCGCCTCGCCGCTCGGCTGGCGCGCAACGCCGTCGACAGCCTGCCGCAGGGAGCGCTCGCCGGGCGCCTGGCGCAGGCCGCGCGCGAAGGCAGGCCGCTGCGCGTGAAGCTGGGCATCGATCCGACCGCGCCCGACATCCACCTGGGCCACGCCGTCGTGCTGCGCAAGCTGCGCGAGTTCCAGGACGCCGGCCACCGCGTCGTGCTGATCATCGGCGACTACACCGCGCGCGTCGGCGACCCCTCGGGGCGCTCGACGCTGCGCCCGATTCTCTCCGGCGAGGAGATCGAGGCGAACGCGGCGACCTTCCAGGCGCAGGCGTCGAAGATCCTCGACGCCGACGGCGGCCTGCTCGAGGTCAGGCGCAACGGCGAGTGGCTCGACATGTCGATCGTCGAGCTGCTCGGGCTGGCGCGCACGACGACCGTCGCGCAGCTGCTCGAGCGCGACGACTTCGCCAAACGCTGGGCTGCGAACGAGTCGATCTCGCTGCTCGAGCTGCTGTATCCGCCGCTGCAGGGCTACGACTCGGTCGCCGTCGACGCCGACGTCGAGCTCGGCGGCACCGACCAGACGTTCAACCTGCTGCTCGGCCGCGACATCCAGCGCGCCTACGGCAAGCCGGAGCAGGCGGTCCTGACGATGCCGCTGCTCGTCGGCACCGACGGGCAGAAGAAGATGTCGAAGTCGCTCGGCAACCAGATCGGCGTGACCGACGCGCCGCAGGAGATGTACGGCAAGGCGATGTCGATCCCCGACGAGGCCGTCGCCGAGTACCGGAGGCTGCTGCTCGACGATCCCGACGCCGCGAGCGGCGCGGGCGAGCGCGAGGCCGCGCCGGCGCCGGCGCGGCTGGAGGCGCGGACGGCGCTCAGAGCTGGGCGCGGGCGACGCGCGGAGGCGACCGGGCGAAGGCCGGGTCCGGAGCCGCCGCGCGCGAGGCCAAGCGCGCGCTGGCGCGCGATCTCGTCAGCTGGCTGCACTCGCCGCAGGACGCGATCGCGGCCGAGCGGCACTTCGACCGCGTGTTCGTCGCGCACGAGGCGCCCGAGGAGATCGAGCAGGCGAGCTTCGCGGCGGCCGACGGCCAGCTGCACCTGCCGGCGCTGATCGCCGAGCAGTTCGGCGTCTCGGGCTCGGAGGCGCGGCGGCTGATCGACCAGGGCGCCGTGACGCTGGGCGAGCGTTGCCGTCGGGCGGGGCGAGTACGATGTCGCCAGCGCGCGTGCCGATGGGCAGGTGCTGAAGGTCGGCAAGCGCCGCTTTCGACGCCTGCGCGCGACTTAGCGCTATACTTTGTCGTTCGCGCCAGACGCGTCTCGGACGCGGTGCGAGCAGGTCTCCTCAGAAGGAAGCACCTCTGGAGTGAGGCTCGGCGGTCTTTGAAAACTCAACAGCATGCGCATCTACGATCGATTTCGATCGTGGTGTGCGTCCAGGTTCGACCCGTCAGCGGGAGCACCGATCGATGATCGGCAGCAATCGCGTGACGGCAAAGAGTCAAGTAGAAGAGAAGCACCCCGTCATGGTTCGGGACCACGGTGTATAGGTCTCGTACCGTCCGGTAGTCGCAGACCGCTTGTCGGCGAGCGAGTATCGGCAAATCCATGACAGCTTTTCGTGAAGTTCTTCACGGAGAGTTTGATCCTGGCTCAGGACGAACGCTGGCGGCGTGCTTAACACATGCAAGTGGAGCGACGAACCAGGGCTTGCCCTGGGGCAGAGCCGCGAACGGGTGAGTAACACGTGGGTTACCTGCCTCGATGACCGGGACAACCCGAGGAAACTCGGGCTAATACCGGATGTGCCCGCAAGGGGAAAGGAAGCTTCGGCCTCCGCATCGAGATGGGCCCGCGGCCCATTAGCTTGTTGGTGAGGTAACGGCTCACCAAGGCTTCGATGGGTAGCTGGTCTGAGAGGACGATCAGCCACACTGGGACTGAGACACGGCCCAGACTCCTACGGGAGGCAGCAGTGGGGAATCTTGCGCAATGCGCGAAAGCGTGACGCAGCAACGCCGCGTGGGGGAAGAAGGCTTTCGGGTTGTAAACCCCTTTCAGTTGGGACGAAGCTTCAGCGGTGAATAGCCGTTTGGAGTGACGGTACCTTCACAAGAAGCACCGGCTAACTACGTGCCAGCAGCCGCGGTAATACGTAGGGTGCAAGCGTTGTCCGGAATTATTGGGCGTAAAGAGCGTGTAGGCGGCCCCGTTAGTCCGCTGTGAAAGTCCAGGGCTCAACCCTGGAATGCCGGTGGATACTGCGGGGCTAGAGTCCGGAAGGGGCGAGTGGAATTCCTGGTGTAGCGGTGAAATGCGCAGATATCAGGAGGAACACCAATGGCGAAGGCAGCTCGCTGGGACGTGACTGACGCTGAGACGCGAAAGCGTGGGGAGCAAACAGGATTAGATACCCTGGTAGTCCACGCTGTAAACGATGACAACTAGATGTGGGGGGTGTCGACTCCCCCCGTGTCGAAGCTAACGCATTAAAGTTGTCCGCCTGGGGAGTACGGCCGCAAGGCTAAAACTCAAAGGAATTGACGGGGGCCCGCACAAGCAGCGGAGCATGTGGTTTAATTCGACGCGACGCGAAGAACCTTACCTGGGCTTGACATGTGAGTGACCGGCGTGGAAACACGTCTTCCCTTCGGGGCACTTTCACAGGTGGTGCATGGCTGTCGTCAGCTCGTGTCGTGAGATGTTGGGTTAAGTCCCGCAACGAGCGCAACCCCCGTCGCATGTTGCCAGCATTTAGTTGGGGACTCATGCGAGACTGCCGGTGACAAACCGGAGGAAGGTGGGGATGACGTCAAGTCCTCATGCCCCTTATGTCCAGGGCTACACACGTGCTACATTGGCGCATACAGAGGGTTGCGATACCGCGAGGTGGAGCGAATCCCTTAAAGTGCGTCTCGGTTCGGATTGCAGGCTGAAATTCGCCTGCATGAAGGCGGAGTTGCTAGTAATCGCGGATCAGCATTGCCGCGGTGAATACGTTCCCGGGCCTTGTACACACCGCCCGTCACACCACGGGAGTGAGCAACACCCGAAGCCGGTGGCCTAACCCGCAAGGGAGGGAGCCGTCGAAGGTGGGGCTCGTGACTGGGGTGAAGTCGTAACAAGGTAGCCGTAGCGGAAGCTGCGGCTGGATCACCTCCTTTCTAGGGAGCACCTAGCGGTGCCCCGATCCAGGATGCGTCTTCTGACGCATCCGCGCGGTCGCCAGGCTCGTGTGTCCCATTCGGGGCACGAGAAGCCCGGCGATGTCCAAGCGGATCGGGCCTAGCATGTCGACCGAACCTGGCTGGATGGCCGCGATCGCGACCGGCTCCGTTACTACTTACGGAGCTCGAGCGTCAAGGCCGCAAACTACGCCAGCATGCTGTTGAGTTTTGAGAGACCGGCGTCCGCCGGTAGCCGCGAGGAAGCGCCATCAGAGTGCGCGACCACAAAGTGCGCGGTGCCGGCCGGCGTTCATGCCTCTCCACGGTCCTTGAAAACTGCATAGAAGCCACAATCAGCCGCCATCGATAAGCGGCGGCTGAATAACGGGTATCACCGGGCCCTCTGTGACCGAACCGCTTCACCAGAGGCGATAGGCCACGTTGGGCCAGATCACCGTCAAGATAGTAAGGGCACACGGTGGATGCCTTGGCACCAAGAGTCGAAGAAGGGCGTGAACGGCTGCGATAAGCCACGGTTAGGCGCTTAATAGCCTGTGACCCGTGGATTCCCGAATGGGGAAACCCAGCGCTGGTAATGCGGCGTTATCCCCGGTTGAACACATAGACCGGTGGAGGACAAGCAGGGGAAGTGAAACATCTCAGTACCCTGAGGAAAGTAAATCAAAAGAGACTCCCTGAGTAGTGGCGAGCGAAAGGGGATCAGCCCAAACCTGGCAGATGTAAGCGGACATGCGTTGTCTGTCGGGGGTTGTAGGGCGTTTGTTCCGAGCCATGTCCGGCTCGGCGGAAGTTACAAAGTCATGTGGTAGTCGAAGCGCGTGGAACCGCGCACCATAGAGGGCAATCGTCCCGTAGACGAAACTGCATGGCCTTCCGTCAGACGTTCCTGAGTAAGTCCGCTCCCGTGAAACGCGGACTGAACCTGGGGGGACCACCCTCCAAGGCTAAGTACTCCTTGGTGACCGATAGCGGACTAGTACCGTGAGGGAAAGGTGAAAAGTACCCCGGAAGGGGAGTGAAATAGTACCTGAAACCGCGTGCCTACAAGCGGTGGGAGCAGACTTGATCTGTGACCGCGTGCTTTTTGCATAACGAGCCGGCGAGTTACTCGTCTGCGGCAAGGTTAAGCGATGAGCGGAGCCGTAGCGAAAGCGAGTCCTAATAGGGCGACATAGTCGTAGGCGGTATACCCGAAACTGAGCGAGCTACCCATGGGCAGGCTGAAGCGGGGGTAAGACCTCGTGGAGGGCCGAACCGACCTAGGTTGAAAACTGGGCGGATGACCTGTGGGTCGGAGTGAAAGGCTAATCAAGCTCAGTGATATCTGGTTCTCTCCGAAATATATTTAGGTATAGCCTCGGATAAATTACGTGGTGGCCGTAGAGCACTGTTTGGACTAGGGGCCCTACCAGGTTACCGACTTCAGGCAAACTCCGAAGACCATCACGTCTACTCCGGGAGTCAGTTGCTGGGGGATAAACTTCAGCGTCAAAAGGGAAACAGCCCAGACCGCCAGCTAAGGTCCCTAAGTACTAGCTAAGTGGGAAACGATGTTCGAGTGCATAGACAACCAGGAGGTTGGCTTAGAGGCAGCCATCCTTGAAAGAGTGCGTAACAGCTCACTGGTCAAGTGTTCGAGCGCGGACAATGTAACGGGGCTCAAGCTAGTCACCGAAGCTGCGGGTGCGTGAGGTCTTCGGACCGATCGCGCGGTAGGAGAGCGTTCCCAGGCCAGCAAAGCGGCGGCGGAAGCCAGCCGTGGAGGCCTGGGAAGTGAGAATGCCGGCATTAGTAACGAAAGAGGGGTGAGAATCCCCTCCGCCGATTGCCCAAGGATTCCTGAGTAAAGTTCGTCTGCTCAGGGTTAGTCGGGACCTAAGGCGAGGCCGAAAGGCGTAGTCGATGGCCAACAGGTTGATATTCCTGTACCACGTCGCTTCCGTTTGACCGATGGGGGGACGAGGAAGGCTAAGGGAACCCAGGCGATGGTTGTCCTGGGGTAAGCATGTAGGGGCGGTCCTTGTCAAATGCGGGACTGCAATAACCTGAGGTGCGATGCCAGCTGGCGTTTAGCCGGCGAGTCCCCGACGCCATACCTCCAAGAAAATCCTCTAGGGAGGAAGCGCGTGCCCGTACCAAAACCGACACAGGTGGGCAAGTAGAGAATACTAAGGTGATCGAGATAACCCTCGTTAAGGAACTCGGCAAAATCGCCCCGTAACTTCGGGATAAGGGGCGCCCTAGTAGGGTGAAGCGCCTTGCGCGTGGAGCCCGAGAGGGCCGCAGTGAATAGGCTGAAGCGACTGTTTACCAAAAACACAGGTCTCTGCTAAGTCGTAAGACGACGTATAGGGGCTGACGCCTGCCCGGTGCCGGAAGGTTACGTGGAGTTGTTAGGACTTCGGTTCGAAGCAGCGAAGCTAAGCCCCGGTAAACGGCGGCCGTAACTATCAGTTGACCGAGGTAGTTGTAAAACTCGGCTATATGCTGGAACATCCGAGTATCCCGCACTACGAGTTCCGTCCGAAGTGGGCGGTACCGTGAAAATGTGCCGGGTGCGGACAATCAGCAGGAAAGGCCGTGCATAGGGGCCATTGAGGCCTCGCTCGGTAGCTTCTTGTCCGGTTTCGCGCTGGGTGAGGGGAGCTTCATGCTGGTGTGTCGCAAACGCGACACGCAGACACGTAGCTTCAGGATCTCAGCAGCCTTCAACGTGTCGCAGCACGATCGTGAGCCGCTGGATCTCTTTCGAGAGACCGTAGGCTGCGGGACGCTGCGTCATGCAGGAAACGGCGGTTGGTATTGGGAGGTCAACAGACTTTCCGATCTAGCTGGCCGGATCGTGCCCTTCTTCGATCGGTTTCCGATCGTGGGAGTGAAGGCTGGCGACTATCGGCTTTGGAAGGAGGCAGTGCTTCTCCTACAGGCCGGTCGTCTCAGCGACCAGGACTACCGTCAGGTTCTTGCTCTCCGGGAACGGATGAACCGCGGCGGAAAGAGAAGTCATCGAATGGACGGAATCCTCAGAGACTATACGCCGAGCCCATCGACCTAGAGCGGTCGTGGGATGAGATAGTCCGCTCTCATGGGCGACCATGAGAGTCCGTCAGAAATGAGCGGACCGCTCGAGCGAAGGAGTTGTCGCATGCTCGAGTAGTAACAGTCAGGAACGGTCCTAAGGTAGCGAAATTCCTTGTCGGGTAAGTTCCGACCTGCACGAATGGCGTAACGACTTCAGCGCTGTCTCAACGAGGAGCTCGGTGAAATTGCAGTCTCGGTGAAGATGCCGAGTACCCGCGGCTAGACGGAAAGACCCCGTGAACCTTTACTACAACTTGGTATTGGAGTTCGGTGCATTTCGCTCAGGATAGGTGGGAGGCTTTGAAGCGCCGGTTGCGGCCGGCGTGGAGCCAACCTTGAGATACCACCCTTGGTGTATTGGATTTCTAACAGCATTCCGTGAATCCGGGTGCTGGACAGTTCCAGGCGGGTAGTTTGACTGGGGCGGTCGCCTCCCAAAATGTAACGGAGGCGCACAAAGGTTCCCTCAGCACGGCCGGAAATCGTGCGTAGAGCGTAAAGGTAGTAAGGGAGCTTGACTGCGAGACTGACAAGTCGAGCAGGTGCGAAAGCAGGTCTTAGTGATCCGGCGGTAGCAAGTGGAAGTGCCGTCGCTCAACGGATAAAAGGTACTCCGGGGATAACAGGCTTATCGGGCCCAAGAGTCCACATCGACGGCCCGGTTTGGCACCTCGATGTCGGCTCGTCGCATCCTGGGGGTGGAGTTGCTCCCAAGGGTTGGGCTGTTCGCCCATTAAAGCGGTACGCGAGCTGGGTTCAGAACGTCGTGAGACAGTTCGGTCCCTATCTGCCGTGGGCGTTGGAGAATTGAGAGGATTTGTCCCTAGTACGAGAGGACCGGGATGAACGCACCTCTGGTGTATCTGTTGTCCTGCCAAGGGCATTGCAGGTTAGCTACGTGTGGATCGGATAACCGCTGAAAGCATCTAAGCGGGAAGCCGGCCTCAAGATGAGTTCTCCCATCCCCTAGAGGGAGTAAGACCCCTGGTAGACCACCAGGTTGATAGGCCGGATCTGGAAGAGCGGTGACGCTCGTAGGAGACCGGTACTAATGGGTCGAGGGCTTGACGGATTTTTAAGTGATGCGCGTTATGTGGCTGCTATGCAGTTTTGAAGGACCGGGAGGGCTGGTCTCTCACCTTTTCCGGTGGCTTTGGCGAGGGGGAAACACCTCTTCCCATTCCGAACAGAGCAGTTAAGCCCCTCAGCGCCGATGGTACTTGGCCCGCAAGGGCCTGGGAGAGTAGGACGCCGCCGGTTTATTTAGACGCACGGGCCGCCCACAGGGCGGCCCGCCGTCGTTCTGTGGGCCAGTCTGGAGGTTGCGATCCCGGTCGCACTGGCCGCTCAGGACGACCGTGGAGGGGGGAGGCTCTCCGCGCTCAATCGGGCAGCGTGATGCTGCCGTCCGACGCCAGCGTCCAGTGCGGGTTGTGTGCGATCTCCCATGGGTGCCCGTCGGGATCGAGGAACACGCCGGAGTAGCCGCCCCAGAAGGTCTCGCCAGGCGCACGCGCGACCGTGCCGCCGGCGGCGCCGGCCTGAGCGACGATCTCGTCGACCTCGCTCGGCGAGCTGACGTTCTGCGCGAGCGTCACGCCACCGAAGCCGCTGCCGAGCGTCACGCCGCTGTCCTCGGCCAGGCGCTCGCGATCCCAGAGCGAGAGCACGCCGCCTGCGATCTGAAAGAACACGACATCGTCGTCCTCGGCTGCTCGACTGCGCCAGCCGATCGCTTCGTAGAAGCTACGTGCGCGCTTCAGATCGCTCGTGCCGAGAGTGACGACGCTCAGGCGCTGCTGCATGGGACGCCTCCAGACGCGTAGTCGCCGGACTGTCGACCGGCGAAAGGCAGATGGTAGGCGTCGAGACGGTTTCGCCGGGGCGCCGATCGGATGCGTGGCGCGAGCGGCTTCCCGGCCCGCGCAGCGAGGTTCGATGCGGATGCTTCTGCGTCAGTGGCTCGTCGTGGTCGACCTCCCAGTCGACGTCATAGTCGTCCTCGAGCAAGAGAAACGAGCGCGTGAGACGCAGGGCACCGAACGTGCGCTGCGCGAGCTTGGAAGTTGCTGTTGCGAACATCTGTTCGTAGAAGCTAGGACGCGCTGCGGACGGACTCGATGCGAACGTATGTACGTGTGCCACGTCGGGCCGCAATCTTGCATTGCAGAGCCATTTTCGCTGGCTCTGTGTTGCAACGGGAATTGCAGATCGGCGTTGCGCGATTGGGAGCCGGGAGGCCTGCGCGAGTGCCCTGAGCCGCCGATACGCCGATGCGCCGTGCGCGTGCAGGTGTGCGGGCGCGAGCCCCGAATCTGAGGGCAGATGGCTGTTACGCTTGCCGCACGCGATGCGAGAACCCTGTTGAGGGGTCGTCGGCGGCGCGTTCAGCTAATGGAGAAGTTCGTCATCGAAGGTGGCGTAGCGCTGTCCGGCACGATGGTTCCTGCCGGTAACAAGAACGGTGCGCTGCCGATCCTCGCTTCGTCGCTCCTCACCGAGGACGAAGTTCTCGTGCGCAACGTGCCGCGCATTCGCGACGTCGAGGCGATGCTCGACATCCTGCGAGCGCTCGGCGTCTCGGTCGCCTGGCGCGGCGCCAACGAACTGTCGCTGTGCGCTGCCACCGCGCGCGAGATCGAGATCGTACGCGAGCTCGCCGAGTCGATTCGCGCTTCGTTCCTGCTCGCCGGCCCGCTGCTCGCACGCTTCGGCCGCGCCGTCATGTCGCCGCCCGGCGGCGACGTGATCGGCCGCCGTCGCCTCGATCCGCACCTCGACGCGTTCCGCGCGATGGGCGCGAGCGTCGAGTGCAACGGTCAGATCGCGCTGACGGCAGCGCGCGGCCTGCGACCGACCGACGTCTTCATGGACGAGCCGTCGGTGATGGCGACCGAGAACGTGCTGATGGCGGCGGCGCTGACGCCGGGAACGACCGTCATCGGCAACGCCGCGTCTGAGCCGCACGTGCAGGACCTGGCGCGCATGCTCGTCAAGATGGGCGCCGACATCCAGGGCATCGGCTCGAACCTGATCACCGTCAACGGCGTCGATCGCCTACACGGCTGCGAGCACGACGTTGCGCCCGATCACATCGAGATCGGCAGCTTCATGGCGCTCGCCGGCGTGACCGGCGGCGAACTGCGCATCAAGGACACCGTGCCCGGTGACCTGCGGATGATCCGCCTCGTCTTCGAGCGGCTCGGGCTCCGCTCGACGCTCGACGGCAACGACGTGATCGTGCCGGGCGGACAGAAGCTCGTCGCACAGTCGGACGTCGGCGAGTTCAAGAGCAAGATCCAGGATGGGCCGTGGCCGGCCTTTCCGGCCGACCTGACCTCGATCGCCGTCGCGCTCGCAACGCAGGCCGAGGGATCGATCCTCGTCCACGAGTGGATGTTCGAGAACCGCCTGATCTTCACCGACAAGCTGATCCTGATGGGCGCCGACATCGTGATGTGCGATCCGCACCGCGCGATCGTCACCGGCCCGCGCCGCCTGCGTGGCGAGCGCGTCGAGTCGCCTGACATCCGCGCCGGCATGGCGATGCTCCTCGCCGCGCTCTGCGCCGAGGGTCGCAGCGAGATCGGCAACATCCGTCAGATCGATCGCGGCTACGAGCGGATCGACGAGCGACTGCGCGAGCTCGGCGCGAACATCGAGCGCGTCGCCACCGAGCCCGTTCACGCCTGAGCGGCCCATCCGGCCGGCCGCTCAACGGCCGGCGACCATAACGTCCTAAGCAACCTCGTAATCTCGGTGCGGAAATGATCCACCCAATCCCCAGCGGCACGCGCGACGTGCTGCCTCAGGAGACCGGCGAGGTCCGCGCGATCACCGACACGCTGCGACGCGTCTTCGACCGGCACGGCTACGGCGAGATCTACACGCCGGCGCTCGAGTACGAGTCGGTGCTCGCACGCGCCGACATGGCCGAAGCGCGACCGGCATATCGCGTGTTCGACGAGACCGGCGCGGTGCTCGTGCTGCGCTCGGACATGACCGCGCCGATCGCGCGCGTCGTCGCGACGCGCTATGCCGAGAGCGAAGTGCCGCTGCGCTTCTGCTACTTCGCGCACACCTACCGCGGCGTGCGCCCGCAGCGTGGGCAGCCGCGCGAGATGCTGCAGGCCGGCATCGAGCTGATCGGCGCGCCGGCGCCGGAGGGCACGGCCGAAGCGCTAGCCGTGCTGTGCGACTCGCTCGAGGCCGTCGGCCTGAAGGACTTTCGCATCGGCGTCGGCGACGCCTCGCTGTTTCCGGCGCTGATGGAGAGCCTGTCGGTGGCGCCCGAGCTTCGCGACGAGCTGCTCGAGACGCTCGTGCGACGCGACTTCGTCGCGCTCGAGCACCTGCTCGCTGAGGCCGGCGTCTCTGGCGAAGCGGCCGAGCTGCTGCTCGAGGTGCCACAGCGCCGCGGCGGCCCTGAGCTCCTGACCGACGCGCCGGCGCCGGCCGTCGAGGCGGTCACCGGCATGCGCCGTGTCTACGAGCTGCTGCCCGACAGCGTCGCCGCGCGCGTGATCTTCGACCTCGGGCTCGTTCGCAACATCGGCTATTACACCGGCGCCGTCTTCGAGGTCTACGACCCGGCGCTCGGCGCGCCGATCGGCGGCGGCGGACGCTACGACGAGCTGCTCGGCCGCTTCGGGCGCAGCATGCCTGCCGTCGGCTTCGCGCTGTACGTCGACTCGCTGCACCAGGCGCTCGCCGGCGAGGAGCGCGGCACGGGCGCGCTGGCCGAGCTGCGCTCGGTCGCCGCCGGAGACGCGCTGTGAGCACCGCCGGGCTGACCATCGCGGTGCCGCGCGGCGCGCTGTTCGACGGCACCGTCGAGCTGCTCGCGGCGCTCGGCCTCGACACCGAGGAGCTGCGCACGAACGACCGCAAGCTGCTGTTCGAGGACATCGGCGTCGTCACGATGCGACCGACCGACGTGCCGACCTATGTCGAGGCCGGCGCTGCCGACATCGGCGTGACCGGCAAGGACGTGCTGCTCGAGCAGCTCGCATACAGCCGCGGCGAGCGCGGCCGCGACGTCTACGAGCTGCTCGACCTCGGCTTCGGCCGCTGCACGATGGTGCTCGCCAGCAAGGCCGGCCCCGATCCGGCGATCGAGCGGCTGCGGCGCCTCGGCGTGATGCGCGTCGCGACGAAGTACCCGCGGATCGCCGCGCGCTACCTCGAAGAGACCGGTCGCCAGGTCGAGATCGTCGAGGTCAAGGGCTCGGTCGAGCTCGCGCCGCTGACCGGCATGGTCGACGCGATCGTCGATCTCACGGCGACCGGCACGACGCTGCGCGAGAACAACCTCGTGATCCGCGAGGAGATCGTCGTCTGCACGGCGCGGCTGATCGCCAATCCCGTCTCGCACAAGCTGAAGGCCGCGCAGATCGACGCGCTGCTCGAGCGGTTGCGCGCGCTGCCGGCCGCGCGCGTCGGCTGAGATGCGCACGCACCGCGTGCACGTCGCCGAGCTCGAGCGCCTCGGCGGCCCGCGCGGCGTCGCGGCGCAGCTGCGCGCGCTCGTGCCCGACGGCGCCTCCGTCGAGCAGCCGGTGCGCGAGATCATCGAGCGCGTACGCGACGAGGGCGACCTCGCCGTACTCGACTACACGCGCCGCTTCGACGCGACCGACGCCGCCGGTCCCGAGAAAGCGGCTGCGGGAGAGCAGTCGCCGCCGCGATCGATCGCCGTCTCGCCCGAGGAGCTCGACGGCGCGATCAAGCGTCTGCCGCTCGAGCTCGTCGCCGGTCTACAGGTGACGATCGCGAACGTCGCGCAGGTCGCCGACGCCGGCGTCGCGCCCGATGTGAGCCTGACGCTCGCGCAGGGCCAGCGGATCGTGCTGCGCGAGCTGCCCGTCGCGTCGGCCGCCGTCTACGTGCCCGGCGGCCGCGCGCCGTACCCGAGCACCGTCGCGATGGGCGTCGTCACGGCCCGCGCGGCCGGCGTTCTGGACGTCGCCGTCTGCGCTCCGCCGCGCGCCGGCGGTGAGATCGACGACGCGATCCTCGGCGCCTGCCGGCTGTGTGGCGTCGAGCGCGTCTACCGGATGGGCGGCGCGCAGGCGATCGCCGCGCTCGCCTACGGCACCGAGAGCGTCGCGCGCGTCGATGTGATCGTCGGTCCGGGCAACCTCTACGTGCAGGAGGCCAAGCGCCAGCTCTCGGCGCGCGTCGGCATCGACGGCTTCGCCGGCCCGAGCGACCTGCTGATCGTGCTCGGCGCCGAGCTGGCAGAGCGCGATCTCGAGCTCGCGGCGCTCGACATGCTGGCGCAGGGCGAGCACGGCGCCGGCAGCCTCGTCGTCGCCGTCTGCGCCGCGCCGGGCGGCTGCGATGCGCTCGCCGCAGCGCTCGCGCGCCTGGAGACCGAGCGTCCGGTCGAGGGCGAATTCGCGCTCGTCGAGGTGCTCGACGCCCGCCAGGCGCTCGAGATCGCGAACCATTTCGCGCCCGAGCACCTGCAGCTGATCGGCGCCGACGTCGAGGCGCTGGCCGGGCGCGTGCAGGCGGCCGGCTGCCTGTTCGTCGGCGCGAGCAGCGCGACGGCGTTCGGCGACTACGTCGCCGGCTCCAACCACATCCTGCCGACGAGCGGCGCCGCGCGCTTCGCGTCGATGCTCTCGCCGCGGCACTTCCGCCGGCGGATGGCCGACGTGCGGATCGACGCGGCCGCCGCGACGCGGCTGGCCGGCGCCGGCGTGCCGATCGCGCGCGCCGAGGGCTTTGAGTGGCACGCACGCTCGATGGAAGCGCGCATCGGCGACAATTAGACGATGGCGAGCACGACCGACAGGCAGAGCAGCGAGGAGCGCGAGCATCGAGCGGCGCACGGGCGAGACCGACGTGCGCCTGTCGCTGGCGCTGGAAGGCTCAGGCGCGGGCACGCGCGAGACCGGCGTCGGCTTTCTCGACCACATGCTCGACCTGCTCGCGCGCCACGGCCGCATCGACCTCGACGTGAAGGTCACCGGCGACCTGCAGACCGGCGCGCACCACACTGCCGAGGACACGGCGATCGTGCTCGGCCAGGCGCTCGACCGGGCGCTCGGCGACCGCAGCGGCATCGTCCGCTACGGCAGCGCGACCGTGCCGATGGACGAGGCGCGCGCGAGCTGCGCACTGGACATCTCCGGGCGCCCGTTCACGGCGTTCGAGGCCGAGCTGCCGCCCGGCGCGACCGGCGGCTTCGAGCACGAGCTGACCGAGGAGTTCTTCCGCGCCGTCGCCAACGCGGCGAAGCTGACGCTGCACCTGCGCGTCGAAGCCGGCACGAACGCGCACCACATGATCGAGGCCGCCTTCAAGGCGTTCGCGCGCGCGCTGCGCCAGGCCGTCGCGATCGACCCGTCCGAGACGGGCGTGCCGAGCACGAAGGGAACGCTGACCGAATGAGCGCGCTGGTCGATGAGCCGGTAGCGATCACCGTCGTCGACTACGGCATGGGCAACCGTCGCTCGGTCGAGAAGGCGCTCGCGCACGTCGGCGCCGGCGCGAGCATCAGCAGCGACCACGAGGAGCTGCGCGCGGCGGCCGGGCTGGTCGTGCCCGGCGTCGGCGCCTTCCCGCGCGCGATGGAGCGTCTGCGCGAGCTCGGCCTCGACACGCTGCTGCGCGAGCGCGTCGGTGCCGGCACGCCGGTGCTCGGCATCTGCCTCGGCCTGCAGCTCGCGTTCGATCACTCCAGCGAGCTCGGCGGCGCCGACGGGCTCGGGCTGATCGCCGGCGAGGTGCACGGCCTGCGCACCGGCTCGCTGAAGCTGCCGCACATCGGCTGGAACGAGGTGCGCTTCACGAAACCCGACTCGCCGCTGCTCGCCGGCCTGCCGTCCGAATGCGCCTTCTACCACGTGCACTCGCTGGCGGCCGAGCCGGCGCGCGAGGAGGACGTGCTCGGCGTCGCCGAGTACGGCGCGCCGTTCGTCACGGCCGTCGAGAAGGGCTCGTTCTACGGCGTCCAGTTCCACGCCGAGAAGTCCTCCGCCGCAGGCCTGCGTCTGCTCGCGAACTTCGCGCAGATCTGCGTCGCGGCGCGCGAGCCGAGCGCAACGCACGCGTGAACCTCTACCCGGCGATCGACATCCTCGGCGGCAACGCCGTGCGGCTGCGCAAGGGCGACTTCGAGGCGAAGACCGTCTATGACCAGGAGCCGCTGTCGGCGGCGCGCGCGTTCGCCGAAGAAGGCGCCAAATGGCTGCATGTCGTCGACCTCGACGGCGCCAAGAGCGGCGAGCCGGTCAACCTCGAGCATCTGCGCGCGATCACCGCAGAGCTTGGCGCTGCCGGTGCAGTTCGGCGGCGGCCTGCGCTCGGACTACGCGATCCAGCAGGCCTTCGAAGCCGGCGCGAGCCGCGTGATCCTCGGCACCGCGATCTTCACCGACCCGGAGCTGCCGTGGCGAGCGATGGACGAGCACGGGCACGAGAACGTGCTCGTGTCGATCGACGCGCGCGAAGGCTACGTCGCGACGCACGGCTGGCTCGAACGGACGACGGTGCCGGCACGAGAGGCGATCGAGCGCTGGAGCGAAGGCTCCGAGGGCATCAGGCACTTCGTCTACACGAACATCGATCACGACGGCATGCTCGACGGTCCGCGCCTGCAGGACGTCGAAATGGCGGCGCAGGCTGTCGGTGAGGGCCGTGTGATCCTCTCGGGCGGCATCGGCGAGCTCGCGCACCTGCAGACGCTCGCGCGACTTCGCGCCGAGCAGGCGCTTCGCAGTCTCGACGGCGTGATCGTCGGCAAGGCGCTGTACGAGCGGCGCTTCAGCGTCGCCGAAGCGCTTGAAGCGCTCGCCGGTTGAGCGCCGGCGCGCGCGAGCTACCGTTAGGCGCGTGCACTTCAAGCGGATCATCCCGTGCCTCGACGTCGACGCCGGGCGCGTCGTCAAGGGCGTCGAATTCCTCGACATCCGCGACGCCGGCGACCCGGTCGAGCTGGCCGCGCACTACGACCGCGAGGGCGCCGACGAGCTCGTCTTCCTCGACATCACGGCGACGCACGAGAAGCGCGAGACGATCGCGCAAGCTGGCGCGCGCGACGGCCGACGACGTGTTCGTCCCGTTCACGATCGGCGGCGGCATCCGCTCGGCGGCCGACGCGCAGGCGGTGCTCGACGCCGGCGCCGACAAGGTCTCGGTCAACTCCGCCGCGCTCCAGCGCCCCGAGCTGATCGACGAGCTCGCCGCTGTCTTCGGCGCGCAGTGCGTCGTGCTGGCGATCGACGCGAAAGCCGACGCGTTCGTCGGCGGCGGGCTCGACGACCCGTCGAAGTGGGAGGCATACCTGGCCGGCGGGCGCACGCCGACGGGACGCGACGTCCTCGAGTGGGCGCGCGAGGGCGTCGAGCGCGGCGCCGGCGAGATCCTGCTGACCAGCATGGACCGCGACGGCACGAACGATGGCTACGATCTGCCGCTCGTCGCCGCTGTCAGCGATGCGGTCGGCGTGCCCGTGATCGCCTCCGGCGGCGCCGGCGAGCTGGAGCACCTGGTGCAGGCGCTGCGCGCCGGCGCAGATGCCGCGCTGTGCGCCTCGATCTTCCACTACGGCCGTCACACGATCGCCGAGGCGAAGGCTCACGTCGCGGCGGCCGGAATCCCGGTGCGAGTCGGCTGACGGTGTGCGGCCGTGAGCGTGGACGAGCGCGATAGCGACGCAGCGGGCGCGGCGGCTGCTGACGACGGCAGGTCGTTGCTCGAGCGCCTACGCGAGCTGCCGGGCGGGCGCGTGCTGCTCGAGCTGGCGTGTGGACGCAGCGATGTCGAGCTGGTCGGCGGCGCCGTGCGCGACCTACTGCTGCAGCGCAGCCCGCGCGAGCTCGACATCGTGATCGACGGCGCCGCCGACGCCTTCGCGGCGCGGATCGCGGCGTTCGTCGACGCGCAGTTCGCGACGGACGACCGAGCGCGTTGCGGCGTCGAGCGCCACGAGCGGTTCGGCACGGCCGTCGTCGCCTGGAAGCGCGGCCGGATCGACGTCGCGGAGCGGCGCACCGAGTCCTACGCGGCGCCCGGCGCGCTGCCCGAGGTTCGCGCCGGCACGCTCGAGCAGGATCTGCGGCGGCGTGACTTCACGGTCAACGCGATCGCGCTGCCGCTCGGCGGCGTGCGACGTGCGCAGCTTCGCGCGGCGCCTCACGCGCTCGAAGACCTGCGCGACGGGCGCCTGCGCGTGCTGCACGAGCAGAGCTTTCTCGATGACCCAACGCGACTGTTGCGCCTGGCGCGCTATCGCGCGCGCCTCGGTTTCGCGCTCGAGCCGCGCACGTCGTCGCTGGCGCAAGAGGCGGTCGCGGCGGGCGCTCTGGCGACGATCTCGCGTGCGCGCTTCGGCGCCGAGCTGCGGCTCGCGCTCGGCGAAGAGGACCCGATCGCAGCGTTGCGCGCGTTCGACGAGCTCGGCCTGTTCGCTGCTCTGCATCCGGCGATGCGATTCGACGCGCTGCCTCGCGCGCGATGCGCTCGACGAGCTGCCTGCCGACGGGCGCCCGGTCGTGCTGCTGCTGGCCGTGCTGCTGCTGCCGGTCGCCGAGGCCTCGCGCCAGGGAGTCGAGATCGATCTTCGCGCCGAATCGGATGAGCATGTCGAGCGCGTGCTGGGCACGCTGCTCGACGAGCTCGAGCTGGGCGCCGAGCAGCGCGACGGTGCGACGCGCGCTGCGACGTACGCGCCGACGCTCGCCGATCTGCTCGGTCAGGCACGAACGCCGTGGCAGACCTACGAGGTGTGCTCCGGCGAGCCGCTCGAGGCGATCGCGCTGGCGGCTGCGCTCGGCGACGCGCAGGATCGCCCCGAGCCGGTCGCCGCGGCGCGGCGCTGGCTCTCGGAGTGGCGCGAGGTGCGCCTGCAGATCAGCGGCGAGGATCTGCTCGCGGCCGGCATGAAACCCGGTCCGGAGATCGGCTACAGGCTGCAACGTGCGCTGCGCCGCCGGCTTGACGGCCAGCTCGCACCCGGCCGCGATGCCGAGCTCGAGGCCGCGCTGGAGGGCACATGAGGGGCCCGCTCGTCGGCGAGAGCGGAAGGGCGCCGGCGCTGATCGAGCACGCCGAGGGCTTCTCCTGTTTATTCGGCAGCGACGGCGGCGCGCGCGTGCTGTTCAGCTCGCGCGCGCAGGGCAACCTCTCGACCCAGTCCGGCGAGCGTGCGCAGGCCGGACGGCAGGCGCGCGATCGGCTGTGCGCGCAGCTCGAGCTGGAGTGGCTGTGCGCGAGCCGCCAGGTGCACGGCGCCGAGGTGCAGCTGGTCCGCGAGCCGGCAGGCCGCCGTGGCGGCGAGCCCGTCGCGATCGACGCCGACGGCCACGCGACGGCGCTGCGCGCGATCGGCGCGACCGTGCTGAGCGCCGACTGCCTGCCGGTTGCGCTCGCCGCCGGCGGCACGACGCCGGCAGTCGCGATGGCGCACGCCGGTTGGCGCGGGCTCGCCGCCGGCGTGCTCGAGCGCTCGGTGCAAGCGCTGCGCGACCTGGACGCCGGCGGTGAGCTTGAAGCGGTGATCGGTCCGGGCGCCGGCGCCTGCTGCTACGAGGTCGGTCCCGAGGTGCACGCCGCGCTCGGCCGCATTGGCGCGCAGCGCGAGCGGATCGACCTGCGCGCGATCGCGCGCGAGCGTCTGCTCGCGGCGGGCGTCGCGCGCGTGCACGAAGCGGACGCGTGCACGATCTGCGACGAGCGGTTCTTCTCGCACAGGCGCGAAGGCGCGCGCGCCGGGCGTCAGGCGGCGGTCGCGTGGTTGAGCTGATCTCCGGCGTGCGCGTCGAGCGCGTGCGTGCGAACCTCGCCGAGATCCGCGCCGAGATCGATGCGGCCGTTCGTCGCTCGCCCGTCACGCGGCGTGAGCAGCAGCAGGCCGGTGTGCAGCTGCTCGCCGCAACCAAGTACATCGCTCGCGAGGACCTGCCGCTGCTCGCCGAGGCCGGCGTCGAGCTGATCGGCGAGAACCGCGCGCAGGATCTGCGCGCCAAGCACGAGGCGCACGGCGAGCTGTTCGAGTGGGACTTCATCGGACAGCTGCAGAGCAGGCGGGTGAAGGAAATCGCTCCGTACGTCCGCCTGATCCACTCGGTCGCATCGGACTCGGCGCTGCGCGAGCTCGAGCGCCACCGCGCGCTCGCGCTGCCGGGCCTGCGCATCCTGGTCGAGGTCAACGTCGCAGGCGAGAGCGCGAAGGCCGGCGTAGCGCCGCAGGAGCTGGAGCAGTTCATCGCGCGCTCGCCCGTGCCCGTCGCCGGCCTGATGACGATGCCGCCGCTCGCCGGCGACGATCCGGACGCCTCGCGGCACTGGTTCGCGGCGCTGCGCCGGCTGGCCGACGAGCATCAGCTCGAGCACCTCTCGATGGGCACCTCGCAGGACTACGTCACGGCCGTCGAGGAGGGTGCAACGATCGTGCGAATCGGCACGAGGCTGTACACTTAGCGCCGCGGCCGGTCGGCTCCGGCGCGCCCGGCTGCCGGGTCAATGACTAGCATGAGCAGGGAATCCGGCTCTCCGGGCGAAGACGCAACTACTGCAATGGCTTTCCGCGACTCCTGGCACAGCGCGCTCGTGTACTTCGGCCTAGCCGAGGAGTACCACGACGACTACGACGACGCTCCGCCCGAGGCGGAAATCGAGGATCGCTACCGCGAGCGCCCGAACGTACGCCGCCTGCGCCGCCGCCATGACGAGTTCGACGACATCTTCGCCGACGACGAGGGCTCTCAGCGCGGCGGGCGCTCGACGACTGCGCTCAAGTCGGTCGGTGCTCGCACCAACGGAGATGTGCGCGTGCACCTCGTGATTCCGAAGTCGTTCAACGACGCGCAGCAGATCGCCGACAAGTTCAAGGACTCGATCCCGGTCATCCTGAACCTGCAGAGCTCCGACATGGACCTCTCCAAGCGCCTGATCGACTTCGCCTCCGGCCTCACGTATGCGCTCGACGGTGGCATGCAGCGGATCGCCGACAAGGTCTTCATGCTGACGCCGCGCAACGTCGAGATCTCCGCGGAGGAGCGGGCGCGGCTAATCGAGAAGGGCTTCTTCAACCAATCCTGAGGCGCGATCTTCTGCGCCCGGCGGCGTCCTCAGTCGCTCGCGTGCGAAGCACGCCACGCTCCCTGCGTCCTTGCCAGACTTGAAGCTCACACCTCAGGACGCGCCTTGCCTCCCTGTGGTTGCTCCGGTACGAAGCACTCCGCGCAGCCCGCTCGTGCCGGACGGCAATGTCCTTGCCAGTCTTGGACCTGAACGCCAGGACAGGCGCGACGCTTCGAACCTGACGTGTAGCGTGACCTCTTGATGAAGATAGGACTGATCGGTGCAGGGAACATGGCTCGTGCGCTGGCGCGCGGGTGGGGGGAGCCGGTGGTTGCGGCCGACCCGGTCGCCGGGCGAGCACGGGCGCTCGTCGATGAGCTCGGCGGCGAGGTGGCCACGAGCAATGCAGATGTCGCGCGCGCTGCCGATCTGGTCGTGCTCTGTCACAAGCCTGCGCAGTTGCAGGACGTCGCTGGCGAAGTCGCGCCGCACGCGAGCGCCGTCGCATCGATCCTCGCGGCGACGCCACTGGCGGCGCTGCGCGAGGCCTATCCGGGCAAACCGGTCTACCGCTTCATTCCGTCGCTGCCGGTCGAGGTGCGCCAGGGCGCCGTCGTGCAGGGTCGCGACGCCGATGACGTCGCGCAGCGCGAGCATCCCGATCGCGACGCTTCGCTCGATGCGCAGGTCGCCTCGCTGTTCGCCGAGCTCGGCACGCTCGTCGTGCTCGACGACAGGCTCGTCGACGTGGCGATGGGCCTGATGTCCTGCGCACCGGCCTACGTCGCGCTCGTCGCCGAGGCGCAGATCGATGCCGGCGTACGCAAGGGCATACCGGCGCAGCAGGGCGCCGAGCTGGTCGTGCAGACGCTCGCAGGCACGGCCGAGCTGCTGCGCCGACGCGACTACGACACGGTCGCCGTGCGCCGCGAGGTCACCTCGCCCGGCGGCGTGACGGCGCGCGGGCTCGATGCGCTCGAGCGCGCCGGCCTGCGCGCGGCGTTCAGCGATGCGCTCGACGCAGTGCTCGAGACGGACGGCTAGCCCGATGATCCTGGCGAGCGCACGCACTCAGATCGCCGAATACCTCTCGACGCTGATCTACGTCTACACGCTGCTGATCATCCTCTACATCGTGCTGCAGCTGCTGTTCAGCGTCGGCGTGCGACCGCCGTACTCGCGCACGCTGGGCGGCGTGATGGGCTTCCTGCGCGACATCTGCGAACCGTTCCTGCGGATCTTCAGGCGCTTCCTGCCGTCGTTCGGCGGCTTCGACTTCAGCCCGATCCTCGCGATCGTCACGCTGGAGCTCATCAACGCACTGATCGTCAACGACCTGATCCACGGCTAGCGCCGTGCGCGCGATCGAAGACCGCCGACCGCGCGAGCGCGCCGCGTCGCGCGGGCGCTTTGCGTCGTGGCCGGCGCGGCCGTATGCGCTGACGCTGCTCGTGCTCGCGCTCGTCGTCATCGCCGACCAGCTGAGCAAGCGCGCGATCGAACACTCGATCGTGCCCGGCGAAGAACGCGGTGTGTTTCCCGGCGTGCAGTTCGTCAACACGCGCAATCACGGCATCGCGTTCGGCTTCCTGCCGGGCAGCGACGTGATCGTGACGATCCTGATCGGCCTCGCGCTGATCGCGCTGCTCGTCTACTTCGTGTTGCACAGCGCCGAGAAGCTGATCTGGCTGCCGACCGGCATGCTGATCGGTGGCGCGCTCGGCAACGTGCTCGATCGGCTGCGCGACGGCTCGGTGACCGACTTCATCAAGCTGCCGCTCGGCTGGCCGCCATTCAACCTCGCCGACAGCTCGATCACGCTCGGCGTGCTCGCGCTGTTTCTGGTCGTCGAGCACGCGCGGCACGCGCGCACGTGAGCGCGCCGTTTCAGATCGCCTACGAGGACGAGCACCTGCTCGTCGTCGACAAGGCGGCCGGTGTCGTCGTACACCCGGCCAAGGGCCACCAGGAGGACACGCTCTCGCAGCTGCTGGCCGGCGTCGCCGGCGGCGGCGTGGCAGGCGGAGACGCCGATCGGCCCGGAATCGTTCACCGGCTCGACCGCGACACCTCCGGGCTGCTCGTCGTCGCGCGCTCCGACGCGGTCCACGCAAAGCTCCAGCGCGCGCTGTCGCGGCGCGAGATCGAGCGCGAATATCTCGCACTGGTGCAGGGCCGGCCGCCGGCGCGAACGGGCACGATCGAGGCGCCGATCGGACGTGATGCGCGCGTGCGCACGCGAATGGCCGTCGGTGGTGCGCACGCGCGCGAGGCGCGCACGCACTTCGAGCTGGCGCAGGCGCTGGCCGGGACCTCGCTGCTGCGGCTGCGCCTGGAGACCGGCCGCACGCATCAGATTCGCGTGCATCTGCAGGCGATCGGCCATCCGGTCGTCGGCGATCCTGAGTACGGCAGCGGCGCGACGCTGGGGCTGCGGCGCCAGTTCCTGCACGCGACGCGGCTAGCGTTCGCGCATCCGATCAGCGGCGAGCGCGTCGAGGTGCACTCGCCGCTGCCCGACGATCTCGCGGCTGCGCTCGCGCGCGCCGAGCGGCTATCCTGAGTCGTTCAAAGAACCTCAAGCCGTCCGCCCTCGGAAGCGGCCCCTGCCCGGCAGCGACGTCCGTCGCACAAGCCGGGTCCGCGAATCCCGAACGGACGGAATCAAAATAGATAAAGGGAGTACTCGTGGCTCAAGTAGGCATCGCGGAGCTGCTGGAGGCCGGCGTTCATTTCGGCCACCAGACGCGTCGCTGGAACCCGAAGATGCGCCGCTACATTTTTGGCGAGCGCGGCGGCAACTACATCATCGACCTCGTCAAGACGCAGGCGCTCCTGGCGCAGGCGCAGGCGTTCGCCGGCGAGATCGCCAATCGCGGCGGCACGGTCCTGTTCGTCGGCACCAAGAAGCAGGCGCGCGACACGATCAAGGACGTGGCCGAGGCGGCCGACATGCCCTACGTCAACCACCGTTGGCTGGGCGGGCTGCTGACGAACTTCCAGACGATCGGTCTGCGCATCCGTCGCCTGCACGACCTCGAGCGCTACGAGACAGAGGGCCAGCTGGCGCTGCTGCCGACGCGTGAGCGGATGGCCGCACAGGCGGATCTCGCCAAGCTGCGCGCGAACCTCGGCGGCGTCAAAGACATGCAGCGCGTGCCCGATGCGATGTTCGTGATAGACCTCAAAACCGAGGAGATCGCCGTCAAAGAGGCGCGCCGCCTGCGGATTCCGATCATCGGCCTGGTCGACACGAACTGCGATCCGGATGGCATCGACTACGTGGTTCCGGGCAACGACGATGCGATCCGCTCGTGCGCGCTGATCACACAGGCGATCGGCCAGGTCGTGCAAGAGGGACACTCGGTGTTCCGCGCGCAGGAGGAGAAGGCGCGCAAGGAAGCCGAGGAGCGTGCTCGCGTGGAGGCCGAGGCGCGCGCCAAGCGCGAGGCCGAAGAGCAGGCCAAGCGCGAGGCCGAGGAACAGGCCAAGAAAGAGGCCGAGGAGAAAGCAGCCGCTGTCGCCGCCGAGAGAGCAGCGACGGAGAAAGCGGCAGCCGAGAAGGTTGCCGCCGACAGAGCGGCGGCGGACAAAGCGGCGGCCGAACGCGTCGCTGCAGCCGATGCGGCAGCAAAACCGGCGCCCGAGACCGTGCCCGTCGCCGCTACGAGCGTCGCGCCGGACAGCGAGCCGACCGTCGAGTCGGCTGTGCCGATGAAGGCGAGCGCCGACGCTCGCCAGCCGGCCAACGCGCAGTCTGCGCCGCCCGAGACGATCGCCGAAAGCACCGCGGATGCGGCGCCTGCCGAGAGCTCGGCGGGCGATGCCGCGGCCGAGCCCGTCGAGGCGCCCGCGCCGGCGGCCGCCGAGCAGGCCGCCGAGCCCGCCGCCGAGAAATCAGACGAGAGCACGCCGGCGCCAGAGCCGGCGAAGGAGGCATAGAGCAGCATGAGCACTACCGAGATCGGCGCGAAAGACGTCAAGGCGCTGCGCGAGCGCACGGGCGCCGGCATGATGGACTGCAAGAAGGCGCTGACCGAAGCCGGTGGCGACATGGAGAAGGCGATCGAGATCCTGCGTGTCAAGCAGGGCAAGAAGATCCAGGATCTGGGCGAGCGCCAGGCGACCGAGGGGACAGTGCAGTCCTACATCCATGCCGGCGCGCGCGTCGGCGTGCTGATCGAGGTCGACTGCAACACCGACTTCGTCGCGACGAACGAGGAGTTCGTCCAGTTCGCGCGCGACGTGGCGCTGCAGATCGCCGCGACGCCGACCGTCAAGTACGTCAGCCGCGATGACGTGCCGGCCGACGCGCGCGACGCCGAGGCGAAGATCTATGAGCAGGAAGCGGCCGACAAGCCCGAGAACATCCGCGAGAAAATCGTCAGCGGCAAGCTCGACTCGTGGTACCAGACGATCGTGCTGCTCGAGCAGGAGCTGCACAATCCGAAGTTCGACGGCAAGACCGTCCAGCAGCTGCGCGACGAGCTGACGGCGACGACCGGCGAGAACGTCGTCATTCGCCGCTTCGTGCGCTTCGCAGTCGGGCAGTAGCGCCCTGTTGCGAGCACAGGCACGCAGGACGAGCGCCCGGCGAACCGGCGCGAGAGCGACTGAGTAGGCTCTCGCGTCGATGGCTGCTGACGCTCCTGCGTTCAAACGAATCCTGTTGAAGCTCTCCGGCGAGGCGCTGATGGGGACACTCGAGTTCGGCACCGATCCCGAGCGCGTCGCTGCCGTCGCGCGGCAGGTCGCCGACGTGCAGGAGCAGGGCGTCGAGGTCGCGATCGTCGTCGGCGCGGGAAACATCTATCGCGGGATGCAGGGCGCGGCAGCGGGCATGGACCGGGCGACGGCCGATTACATGGGCATGCTCGCGACGGTGCTCAACGCGCTGCCGCTGCAGGATGCGCTGGAGAAGGCCGGCACGAACACGCGCGTGCAGTCGGCGCTCGGCGTCTCGGAGGTCGCCGAGCCGTACATTCGACGCCGGGCGATGCGCCATCTCGAGAAGGGGCGTGTCGTGATCTTCGCCGCCGGAACCGGCAACCCGTTCTTCACGACCGACACGGCTGCAGCGCTGCGAGCGGCCGAGATCCACGCCGAGATCATCCTGATGGCGAAGAACGGCGTGCAGGGCGTCTACACGGCCGATCCGGCGGTCGATCCGAATGCGAAGTTCATCCCCGAGATCACGCACATGCAGGCGCTCGAGCAGCGTCTGCGCGTGATGGATTCGACGGCGCTGGCGCTCTGCATGGAGAATGCGATGCCGCTGAACGTGTTCAACATGGACGACGAGACGGCGCTGGCGCGGATAATCTCCGGCGAGCGCGTGGGCACGCTCGTCTCGACGACGCGAGGAGAGGCCGATGGCGACTGACAGCTTGATCGACGAACTGCTCCAGGACGCGCGCGACCGGATGCAGAAGTCGGCCGAGGCGGCGCAGCACGAGTTCTCGACGGTTCGCACCGGGCGCGCCAGCCCGGCGCTGCTCGATCGCGTCGTGGTCGACTACTACGGCGCGGCGACGCCGCTGAACCAGCTCTCGACGATCTCTGCGCCGGAAGCACGGCTGCTCAGCGTGCAGCCTTACGACAAGTCGTCGATCAAGCTGATCGAGAAGGCGATCAACGAGTCCGATGTCGGCCTGAATCCGTCAAACGACGGCAACGTGATCCGCTTGGTCGTGCCCGAGCTGACCGAGGAGCGCCGCCGCGAGCTCGTCAAGGTCGTGCGCAACCTCGCCGAGGAGGGGCGCATCTCGATTCGCAACGTGCGCCGCGACACGATGCAGCAGCTGCGCGAGCTGAAGTCCGAAGGCGAGGCGTCTTCCGACGACGAGCATCGTGCCGAGGTCGAGCTGCAGAAGCTGACCGACGGCCGCGTCGGCGACCTCGACGAGGTGCTCAAGGCCAAGGAAAAAGAGATCCTCGAAGTCTGATGGGCGCGGCCGAGCAACCGGCGCCGGCCAGCGACCTCGAGACGGCCGGCGCGCCGGGCGATCGCGCAGGCGAGCCGGAGTCGCATGCGGCACGTTACGTCGCAATCATCACCGACGGCAACGGCCGCTGGGCGCGCGAGCACGGCGTGTCGGTCAACGAAGGCCACGACGCGGGCGCCGACACGGTCAAGGGCCGGCTGCGCGACGCCGCCGAGCTCGGCGTCAAGGAGCTGACGGTGTACTCGTTCTCGACCGAGAACTGGTCGCGCCCTGCCGAGGAGGTCGCGGGACTGATGGAGATGTTCTCGCGGAGGATCGGGCAGGAAACTCCGGAGCTCGACGCCGAAGGCGTGCGGATGCGCTTCATCGGTCGCCGCGAGGGCATCTCAGAGGCGCTGGTCGAGCGGATGCGCTGGGCCGAAGAGCTGACAGCGCAGAACGAGCGGATCACGCTGTTCGTCGCCTTCAACTACGGCGGGCGCGCCGAGATCATCGATGCCGCGCGGCGCTTTCAGGGTGGCACCGAGGAGGAGTTCCGCGCGTGCCTGTACGCGCCGGAGATGCACGATCCGGACCTGATCATCCGCACTAGCGGCGAGCAGCGTCTCTCCAACTACCTGTTGTGGCAGTCGGCGTACTCCGAGCTCGTCTTTCGCGATGAGCTGTGGCCCGACTTCTCGCGCGAGGCGCTCGAGCAGTCGCTCGAAGAGTTCTCTCGGCGCCGCCGCCGCTTCGGCGCGCGGTGAGCGAGGAGTGATGGCAAGCGGCGCGCAGACTCCGGCCGGACGTTCCGGCAGGCGACCGCCGAGACGCTCGTCACGGCGCCGGCGCGCGGGCGGCGGGCCGCTGATCCGACGCGCGCCGCGCGGTCGCGGAAGCGGCGAGGAGCGCGCGCAGTCCGATCTGGGTGCTCGGCTCCTCGTCGCAGTGCCGGCAATCGCCGTCGCGCTGTTCCTCGTGATCGAGGGTGGCGTGATCTTCGCGCTCGGGCTGTTCGTGCTCGGCTGCATCTGCCTGCACGAGCTGTACGGGATGTTCGCGCGCGCGCATCCCGTGCGCCTCGGTGGCTTCATCGCGCTGGCCGGGCTCGTAGTCGCGGCCAACTACGGCGACCAGTTCCAGGTGCTGCTCGTGCTCGTCGCGTCGCTGCCGCTGCTGTTCGGCCTGACGCTGCTGCAGCCGCGGCCGAGCGTCGGTGGTCTGTCGGTGACGCTACTCGGCGTCGTCTGGATCGGTCTGGCGGTCGCGCATGCGGTGCTGCTACGCGGCCTGCCGCACGGCCTCGGCATCGTGCTCGACGTGCTCGTCGGCACGTTCCTCGGCGACACCGGCGCCTACTTCGGCGGTCGATTGTTCGGTCGCAGGCCACTCGCTCCGTCTATATCACCGAACAAGACGGTCGAGGGTCTCGTGATCGGCATGTTCTGCGCGGTGCTCGGCGTCTGGATCGCCGGGCGCTACCAGGAATGGCTGCCGGGCACGCACGCGATCGTGATCGGCTGCGGCGTCGCGCTGTTCGCGCCGATCGGCGACCTGTTCGAGTCGTTCGTCAAGCGCGAGGCGCGCACGAAGGACTCGGGCGGCCTGTTCGGCGCGCACGGCGGCGCGCTCGACCGGCTCGACGCGGTGCTGTTCGCGATCGTCGTCAGCTACTACGTGTGGGCTGCGTACACATAGGGCTGCGTCCTCGGAGCTAATGCCTGATCTGGCTTCGCAAAGCCGAAAATGAGAGATCCGACGTCCGCAGTGGCTGCCACTTGCGAGAAGAAAGGAGGCGCCGACGATGCCCGCGCCTAGATCGCCGAGCACAGAGAAGGCCGCGCCACAGGCGAAACGCCACTCGCCGTCACAGCGTTACGTGCGTCACGTGCTGACGCGAAAGCCGCTGACGATGGGCCGCGCGGCGCGGATCATCGTCTCGTTCACGATCGCGATGACGTTGATCGGCGGCGTCCTGATCCACTACGCCGACCAGCAGAACTTCCCGAACATCGGCGACGGCCTGTGGTGGAGCGTGCAGACGGTGACGACGGTCGGCTACGGCGATCACGTGCCGACGGATGCCGTCGGGCGGGTGGTCGCGGCGGTCGTGATGCTCGTCGGCATCGGCTTTCTGTCGGTGATCACGGCAACGATCACGGCTGCGTTCATCGAGTCGGTGCGCAAACGGCTGGAAGGCGTCGAGATGCAGACGCTCGACCGCAAGCTCGACAGTATCTCGGCGCGGCTGGATGCGATCGAGTCGAGCATCGGACAGCGGGCGCGGCGAGGGCCTGGCCTCTGAGCGAGGCGATGTGTTCGGCCAGCGAGCCGGCAGCGTGCTCAGGAAGTCGCGGCGTCGCGCTCGCCGCGCGGCGACGACTCGAGCGTCTCGGCCAGGCGGTCGTTCTTCGGCGCTTCCGCCAGCCCGTGGCGCTCTGCGCCGGTCTCTGCCGGGCTCGGCGACGCCGAGCAGCGCGCGCACGACGATCCGGATCGAAGTGCGTACCGGCGCAGCGTTCGAGCTCGCGCCGCGCGTCGGCGAAGGCCATCGCGACGCGGTAGGAGCGCGTCGTCGTCATCGCATTGAATGCGTCGCAGGCGGCGACGATGCGCGCCTCGAGCGGGATCCGCTCGCCGCAGAGCCCGTCGGGGTAGCCGCTTCCGTCCCAGCGCTCGTGCGAGGCGCGCACGATCAGGCCGATCTCGCTCATGAATCCGCCGATCTTCTCGAGCATCCGCTGTCCCTCGATCGTGTGGCGCTTGATGATCTGCCACTCGGCTCGTGCGTCGAGCGCGCCGGGCTTGTTGATGATCTCGTTCGGCACGCGAGCTTGCCGACGTCGTGCAGCAGCGCGCCGAACTCGACGTTGCGGCGACGGTCGGCGTCGAGGCCGAGCCGCTCGGCAACATCGAGCGCGAGCCGCACGACGCTCTTGCAGTGTTCGCCGGTGTAGGTGTCGTCGGCCTCGACGACGTCGCCGAGCAGCAGCGCGGTGCCCTGGTAGGCGTCGTTCAGCTCGACGAGCTGCTCGAGGCGCGCGTGGCGCTCGCGCGAGAAGAAGCGGAGCATCGCGAATAGCGGCGCGATCAGCAGCAGCGCGAGCTGGCTGTGCGCGACGATCGTCGCGTACGCCGCCGCGAGTCCGAGCGTCGACAGCGCGAGGTCGATCGCGTAGATCGGGCGGCACTCGTCGATCAGCTCGCCGAGCGCCACGCCGCCGACGAGCCGTTCATGCGTCGGCGCTCGCGGCGAAGTTGCACGCGAACTGCGCGGCGAGCGCGAGCAGCAAGATGCTCCAGTGGTCGACCGGGCTGCGCACGCCGGCGAGCACGAGCACGAGCGCCGGGCCGAACGCGAACCAGCTGTTGACGGCGGCGGTTGAGAGCCAACTGGGCGAGAGCTCGCCGCGGAGGATGCGCGGCGCCATGCCGAGCGCGAGCGCGAGCGCGACGAGCAGCGGCACGAGCGCAGGCGGAACGGCGAACAGCATCGGCACGAAGATCGCTTGCGTCGGCACGGTGAAGCCGGCGCCGACATCGAAGCGCACATTGCCGGCGACGGCGATGCGAGACGACGTAGAGCAGCGCGACGCGAGCGTCGAAGCGGGTGATGTCGGCGCTCAGCGCGAGCGTCGCCGCGGCGAGCAGGAAGCCGCCGCCGACGATCAGCGCGCCACGCCGCTGCGCCGGGTCCATCGGACGTCCGCGCCGCGCGTTCGAGTCGCGCGCTCGCTCGGCTTCCTTGATCGCGTGTACCGACATAGCGTCGCGACCTGTATCGCCGCAACTGCGCGCAGAGGTTTAGATACTGGCGCCGGCAGAGGACGGGACGCTCGGCTAGCTCGAGCCCTGCACTCGAACAGGCGTCCGTCGTCCTAAAGGTGCAACGTCGACTGCCCCGATAGTGCAAGTGCAAGCAACAACCAACCGCACTGAAAAAGGCAAACCCGTCGCGAGGCGGGGACGCAAAGCCAGAGGTCTCAAGGATGAGATAGCTCGGTCGCCAGTGGAACGTCACGGAGGACCCAACATGTCCCTGTCTCGCCCCACGGCAAGCAGCATCGCAAGGAAGTTCGTATGCACCGCCGGCGTCTGCGCCGGTGTTATCGCGGTGTCGGCAGCGCAAGCGCTGGCGGCTCCGACCCCTCCGACGCCTCCGGCAGTAGCGGTCGCTCCGGCGCCCGCCGCGGTGGCGGCGGCTCCCGAAGTGCCCGCCACGCCCGTACCGGCGGTGGCGCCGGTTGTGCAGGCGGTTTCGGCGAAGGTCAGCGCCGCGTTGGCCGTCTGCCCCGGCCAGACCTTTTCGCAGCCGTTCGAAACGCTGAAGGACTCCAACTACTACACGCTTGTTGAAGGCAGCGAATTCAACTCGGCGAACGAAGGCTGGGAACTGGGCAACGGCGCGAGCATTGTCGAAGGTGCTCGTCCCAACGGCAGCTCGGGCAACGTGCTCGACCTTCCGGCCGGTGGCTACGCGCTCAGCCCGCCCGTCTGCGTCACGCTGCAGTACCCGACGGCGCGCGCGTACGTCGAAGACGTGCAGGGCGGCGGCGGCGTGACGGTCGGCGTCTACTACGCGGGCGGCAAGCCCGCCGGGCAGATCGCCGGGCAACTGAACGCGAAGAAGAACGGCGGCTGGGAACTGTCTAACCCGTTCAACGTCAAGCCACAGCTCGGCGGAAGCGAAGAAGGGGTACGCGAAGTCCGCTTCATCTTCGCGAACACG
This sequence comes from uncultured Solirubrobacteraceae bacterium, assembly GCA_963812575.1. Lineage (GTDB taxonomy): Bacteria > Actinomycetota > Thermoleophilia > Solirubrobacterales > Solirubrobacteraceae > Palsa-744. The sequence continues at coordinate 99,703 of CAWEVS010000014.1, forward strand.
AGCAAGGGCAGCGACTTCCACCTCTCGGGTCTGTACGTCGACCCGCGGATGGTCTGAGCCGCCACACCGAAACTGACGGCCGGGCGGCGACCTCCGTGGCCGCCCGGTCGCACTCTTCAGCGCGGCGCCGGGGCAGCTTGCTGTGCCCGATGCCGACGACGCTCGGGCCCGCCGCGAGGCGGGCTCGACGCTTTTGTGGGCGGCGCGAGCACGATTCGTCGTAGGGTCCGTGCGTGGCCAAGCGCGTCCTGATCCTCGGCTCGACCGGCTCGATCGGCACACAGGCGCTCGACGTCTGTGCGCGCGAGCAGGATCGCTTCGAGGTGATCGGGCTCTCGGCGGAGCGCTCGTGGGAGGAGCTCGTCGAGCAGGCGCGCGCGCACGGCGTGCGGCGGATCGCGCTGGTCGACGAGCACGCGGCGGCGCGCGCGGCGGAGGTGTGGACGGATGGCGATGTGCTCGTCGGCGCCGAAGGTCTCGTGCGGCTGGTCGTCGAGTCCGGTGCGGAGCTCGTGCTGAACTCGCTGGTCGGCTCGGCCGGCTTGGGACCGACGGTCGCGACGCTCGGCGAGGGAATCGACCTGGCGCTGGCGAACAAGGAGTCGCTGGTCGTCGGCGGCGAGCTGGTGATGGCGCTGGCCGAGGCGACCGGCGCGCGGATCGTGCCGGTCGACTCCGAGCATACGGCGCTGCATCAGCTGATCTGCGGACAGCCGCCGGGCGCGGTCGAGCGGCTGACGATCACGGCGAGCGGCGGTCCGTTTCGCGGCCGCTCGCGCGCCGAGCTCGCCGAGGTGAGCGTCGAGCAGGCGCTCGCGCATCCGACGTGGTCGATGGGCGGCAAGATCACGATCGACTCGGCGACGCTGATGAACAAGGGTCTGGAGGTGATGGAGGCGCATCACCTGTTCGGCACGCCGTATGAGCGGATCGACGTTGTCGTGCACCCGCAGTCGCTCGTGCACGGCCTGATCGGGCTGGCCGACGGCGCGATGCTCGCGCACGTCGGGCCGAAGGACATGCGGATCGCGATCTCATATGCGCTGCACGGCGGCGAGAGCGCGCCGCTGCCGATCGAGCCGCTCGATCTGGCGGAGATCGGCGAGCTGACGTTCGAACCGGTCGATCTCGACGCCTTTCCCTGCCTGCGCCTGGCCGGCGAGGCGGCGCGCGCCGGCGGCACGGCGCCGTGCGTGCTGAACGCGGCGAACGAGATCGCGGTGCACGCATTCCTCGCCGGGCGCCTGCGCTTCCTGGAGATCTGCGAGGTGATCGAGCGCACGCTGGCGCAGCTCGGATCCGAGCCGGTGCGCTCGTTCGAGTCGCTCTACGAGGCCGATCGCCAGGCCCGAGAGCTCGCAGCGGAGCTCGTCGCGGCACGCGCCTGAGCCTCCTTCTTCGATCGCTCCGCGGATGGGCTGCGGGCGGCGCGGGCCGGGCGAACCGACGGGAACTCGCGCGGCTCCTGCCAAGATGGCCTGCATGAGCTGGGTCCTGACGATCCTCGGAATCGTCGCGCTGATCGTGCTGCACGAGCTCGGGCACTTCACCGCCGCGAAGCTCGTCGGCATGCGCGTAGAGCGCTTCTCGCTGTTCTTTCCGCCGACGATCTTCAAGATCAAACGCGGCGAGACGGAGTACGCGATCGGCGCGATTCCGGCGGGCGGCTACGTGAAGATCACGGGCATGAATCCGGAAGAGCTCGAGGGGCTCGATCCGGAGGCGACACGGCGTGCGTACTACAGCCAGCCGCCGTGGAAGCGGATCGCGGTGATCCTCGCCGGGCCTGGCGTGAACGTGCTGATCGCGTTCGTGCTGTTCGCGGCAGTGCTGGTGTCGGGCAACGCCAACGGATCGCTGTTCCTGGAACGGATCAACCCGTCGCTTGACGCCTACCGCGCGAACACGTCGCTGCTGGAAATCGAGAAGGGCGGCGTGGCGGCCGGCGTGCTGCGCAGCGGCGACCGGATCACAGCGATCGACGGCGGACCGGTCACGCCGGAAACGGCGCGCACGCGAATCGGCGAGCACATCTGCGCTGCGCCGCTGGAGAACGGCTGCCGGGCGGCGACTCCGGCGTTGGTGACGGTGCAACGCGGCAAGCGCACGCTGACGGTGCGTCTGTTCCCACGCTATGACGAAGAAGCCGGCCGGATGCTGCTGGGCGTCGCGTTCGGCTCCGTCAAGCCGTTTGGCGTGGGCACCTCCGCTGCCGGCGCGGTCTCGACGATGTGGAACGCGACGACCGAAACGCTGACCGGTTTCGTCAAGTCGCTGACGAGCTCGAAGAAGCGCGAAGAACTGAGCAGCATCGTCGGGATCACCCAGGACGCGCACGAAACGGTCGTCGCCGGCCCGGGTAACGGGCTCGTGTTCCTCGGCTACATCTCGCTCGTGCTGGCCGTGATCAACCTGTTCCCATTCCTGCCGCTGGACGGCGGCCACATCGTCTGGTCGCTCGCCGAGAAGCTCCGTGGCAAGCGCATCTCGGTCGGCGCGATGTACCGCTACAGCTCGGTCGGCATCGTGCTGCTGCTGTTCCTCGTGATCAACGGCGTCAGCAACGACATCGGCCGGCTCGGCGGCTGACGCATCTCAGATGCGGCCGAGCGAACGGCGCGAGCCGTCACCTCTCAGCGCGCGCTCGGCGCGCGCACGCACAGCCAGCTCTTGACGAGCGGGCCGAGGCGCTCTGCCAGCGCCGGCCCGAACAGCCCTTCCAGCTCAGCTCTGCGCAGCAGCGAGATGTCCTCCCAGGCTCCGGCTGCGCCGAAGCGCCAGTAGCGCCTGCGCAGCGCCGGTGGCAGCCAGTGCGCGGCCGGCAGCAGCGCGTGCGGCTCGATCGGGAAGGAGAAGGCCGGCGTCTGCACGAACCAGCCGCGCCCGACACGACGCAGCTCCGCGGCGAACGCCTCGCGCCGTGGCGGCGGAACGTGCTCGATCACGCTCGAGCAGTAGACGAGATCGAACTCGCCTTCGGCGAACGGCAGGCCCTCGGCGGCGTCGGCCTGGACGAACGGGCCGGGGTAGTCCGGCCGCGCAAGCAGGTCGACGCCGGTGATCGCGAGCTGCGGCTCCAGCGCGCGCAGGCCGAGCGCGCCGCAGCCGAGGTCGAGCACGCGCGCGCCGTCGGGCAGCTGCGTGAGCGCGAAGAAGCGCTCGTGGCGGCGAGCTCGCGCGCGGGCGGCGAGGGGAGAGGCCAGGCGCGCGAGCGGGCCGCGTGCGGTGTCGTAGACGCCGGGCATCGTAGAATCCAGCCTATGGCCTCCAAGAACCAGATCCACGTCGGCCCCGTTGCGGTCGGCGGCGGCGCGCCGGTCGCCGTGCAGACGATGACGAAGACCGAGACGGCGAATCTGGCTGCGACGATGCAGCAGATTCGCACTGTCGCCGAGGCCGGCGCCGACATCGTGCGCGTCGCGGTGCCGCGCGAGCAGGATGCGGAGGCGCTGAAGACGATCGTCGCCGAATCGCCGATTCCGATCATCGCCGACATCCACTTCAACCACACGCTGGCGTTGAAGGCGATCGAAGCGGGCGCGCACTGCGTACGCCTGAACCCGGGCAACATCGGCGGCGCGGAGAAGGTCGCCGAGGTGACGGCGCTCGCCAACCAGTACGGCACGCCGCTTCGCGTCGGCGTCAACTCCGGCTCGCTGCCCAAGCACCTGCGCGATCTCGAGTACGAGAACCCGGTCGAGGCGCTCGTGACGGCGGCGATCGAGACGGTGCAGCTGATGGAGCGACTCGACTTCACGAACTTCAAGGTCTCGATGAAGTCGACATCGGTGCCGAACACGATCGCCTCCAACCGGATGCTCGCCGAGCGGATTCCCTATCCGCTTCACCTCGGCGTTACCGAGGCGGGCACGAAGTGGTCTGGCTCGCTGAAGTCGGCCGTCGGGCTCGGCACGCTGCTGGCCGACGGAATCGGCGACACGATTCGGATCTCGCTCTCGACGTTCCACGCCGAGGAGGAGGTGAAGGTCGCCTGGGAGATCCTCAAGGCGCTGAAGCTGCGCGAGCGCGGTCCGGTGCTGATCGCCTGTCCGACCTGCGGGCGGTTGCAGTTCGACATGGACAAGGTCGTGATGGAAGTCGAGCAGCGCCTGGAAGCCTACGAGGACCCGATCGAGGTCTCGGTGCTCGGCTGTGCCGTCAACGGCATCGGCGAGGCGCGCCACGCCGACTTCGGCATCACCGGTGCGAAAGACATGGGCATGATCTACTCGAAGGGCGAGCCGCTGAAGAAGGTCGCGACCGATCAGCTCGTCGACGAGCTGTTCAAGGAGATCGATCGCTACTACGAGGCCGGCAAGGTCGTCGTGCGCGACGAGTCGGCTGCGGCCGAGGCGCGCAGCTGGCTGGCCGAGAACGAGGACGAGACGGCGATGACGCCCGAGCGGATCGCCGCGCTGGAAGCGGCAGCGGCGCAGGACGACGCGGCGGCCGGAGCCGTGCTCGAGTCGATGCTCGAGACGGCCGGCGCGGGGGCTGGGAACGGTGACGGCGCGCCGGCAGGCAACGGCGCCGCGAGCAGCGGCGTGCCGGTGATCGACGAAGCCGTCTCGCCTGTCGCAGGGCGCCGCTTCAGCCGCGGATAGCGCTCGCGACCGATGCTCGCCAACGCCCTCAGAGAGCGCTTCTCGCGTCGCCAGCGGATCGTGATCGGCGCACTCGCCATCGCCGAGCTCTCAGCGAAGCTCGTAGCGGCGCGTGATATCGAGCGTCGTCCTGCCGCCGAGCTTCGCGGCAGCAAGCTGCTGTGGCGGCTCGCGCTGCTGGTCAACACGTTCGGCCCGCTGGCCTACTTCGCGCTCGGCCGACGCCGCTCTCAACGCGGCTGAGCGGCCCACTCGTCCCTCGCACATGTGCGAGGGACTTCGAGCGGACTGAAAGAGCGTAAGGCGCGCTAGGAGGCAGCCGAGAAGCGCTCGGCGACCTTCTGCCAGTTGACTACGTTCCACCAAGCGTCGATGTAGTCAGGGCGCCGGTTCTGGTACTTCAGGTAGTAGGCGTGCTCCCAGACGTCGACGCCGAGCAGCGGCGCCTTGCCGTCGGAGATCGGGCTGTCCTGGTTGGCGGTGCCGACGATCGCCAGACCCGAGCCGTCGTGCACGAGCCACGACCAGCCCGAGCCGAACTGGTTGACGCCGGTCGTCTTCAGCTTCGTCTGGAAGTCGGCGAACGAACCAAAGGCGCTGTCGATCGCCTGTGCCAGATCACCGGAGGGCTCGCCGCCGCCGTCCGGGCTCATGTTCTCCCAGAACATCGTGTGGTTGTAGTGGCCGCCGGCGTTGTTTTTGACAGCGGCCTTCTTGTCGCCGAGGGTGTCGAGGTTCTGCAGAACCTCCTCGACCGGCTTGTCGGCCCACTCGGTGCCCTCGAGCGCCGCGTTGGCTTTGTCGACGTAGGCCTGGTGGTGCTTGTCGTGATGGAATTCCATCGTCGCCTTGTCGATGTGCGGCTCGAGCGCGTCGTAGGCGTAGGGGAGCGGCGGAACGGAGTAGGCCATCGTGGTGGGCTCCTTGTCGTTGTGCGTCTAAGTCTGCGGTTGCTCGCTGTTCTATCAAAGGCCGCGAGCGCGCCGGATCGCCCGATCGGCGCTCGCCGAAGCCGGGCAACGCCGGCGGCCGGCGCCGGGGCACTCGCCGGCTCCGCACTACCCTCACGAGATGAGCTCGGTAGCCGGCGGTCGTCCGGGGAGACCAGCGGCGGCGACGCGCGAGGCCGCGCTGGGACTGGCGACGGAGCGCTTTCTCGGCTGCGAGCGAATCGACGTGCAGGCGATCGCGCGCGAGCTCGGTCTCGCTCGCGCGACCATGCACCGCTGGTTTCAGACGCGCGAGAGCCTGCTCGGCGAGGTGCTCGCTACGCTCGGCGAGCTGCGCGTGGCGGCGCTGCGCGAGGCGACGCCCGGCGGCGGCGCGCCGGCGCTGCTGGAGACGCTCGACCGGTTCAATCGCGAGGTCGCCGCGACGCCCGGGATTCGCTTCCTGCTCGCGCAGGAGCAGGAGCGCGCCCTGCGCATCCTCACCTCCAGCGGTGGCATCGTGCAACCGCGCGTGATCGCCGCGGTCCAGCAGATCATCGATGCGGAGGTGCAGGCCGGCCGCTACAGGCCGACGATCGAGCCGGACGCGCTCGCCTACGCGATCGTGAGGCTCGGCGAGGCGTTCATCTACAACGACGCGATCGCCGGTATTCGCGGCGACACCGATCGCCTGCGCGAGATCGAGGCGGCGCTGCTCGGCGCCTGATCGCAGGCGCGATGTAACTGAGACTTTCCGGGCGTTATGTCTAAAATAGGACCGCGACGACGCGGGTGGCGGTCTGCACGCATGTGGCCGTGCGTCGGCGCTCATGTCAGCTCGCGAGCGATCCCCCTCGTGCGCTGACGACGCGCAGGCAAGAAGCTCCCGGCGCGGCGGCATGGACTTGCCTTTGCGCCGGGAGCGCGCGTTTCGCGAGGTCGGTGCGCGCAGTGGCACCGTTCGAGCGTGCAAGGCGTTCGCGGCCGTTGCCATATACGCTCGTCTCGCGTGCGCGAAAGGCGCGATCCAGCGATGACACGTCTCTCCGAATACCTTCTGCCGACCGAGAAGCAGCCGCCGAGCGATGCGGAGGCGCTGTCACACAAGCTGATGGTGCGCGCCGGCCTGGTCCGCCAGCTCGGGGCGGGCATGTGGAGCTGGCTGCCGGCCGGCTGGCGCGTGCACCAGCGCGTGGTCGCGATCGTGCGCGAGGAGATGGACGCGATCGGCGCACAGGAGATGCTGATGCCGGTGTTGCAGCCGGCCGATCTGTGGCGCAGGACCGGGCGCCTGGAGATCGAGGAGCTGTTCAAGCTGAACGACCGCAAGGGCTCGGAGCTGGTGCTCGCGCTGACGCACGAGGAGGCGATCACCTTTCACATCGCGCAGATCGTGCGCTCCTATCGCGACCTGCCGCTGATCCTCTATCACTTCCAGATCAAGGAGCGCGACGAGGCGCGGCCGCGTGCCGGCGTACTGCGCACGCGCGAGTTCATCATGAAGGACTCCTACTCCTTCGACCGCGATCAGGTCGGCATGGAAGAGCGCTACCAGCTGCACGTCGGCGCGTATGACCGGATCATGGATCGCACGGGCCTGCGCTACTACCGCGTCGAAAGCGACGTCGGCATGATGGGAGGCGTCGGCGCGCACGAGTACATGGCGCCGTGTGCGGCCGGCGAGGATCAGATCGCGCTGGCGCCGGGCTACGCGGCGAACCTCGAGGTCGCGCAGGCCAGCGCGGAGGTCGAGCAGCGCGGCGAGCAGTGGTTTCGCGGCGGCGAGCCGCTCAGCGTCGAGCCGGCGATCGAGATCGGCAACATCTTCAAGCTGGGCACGCGCTACTCCGAGCCGCTCGGCGCGCGCTACCTGGACGAGCACGGCGTGGAGCAGCCGATCTGGATGGCCTCCTACGGCATCGGACCGGCGCGGATCGTCGCTGCTGCGATCGAGCAGTTCGCCGACGAGCACGGCATCGCATGGCCTCGCGCGCTCGCTCCGTTCGCGGTCGAGCTCGTGGCGCTGGGCAAGCCTGGGACGCCCGAGCGCGACGCGGCAGACGGGCTGTACGAGACGCTTCGCGGCGGCGGCGTGGAGGTGCTCTACGACGACCGCGAGCTCGGGCCCGGCGAGAAGTTCGCCGACGCCGAGCTGCTCGGCTGTCCGCTGCGCCTGACGGTCGGGCGGCGCACGCTGGAGTCGGGCGAGGTCGAGGCGCAGCTGCGACGCGGACGCATGACCGTGCCCGGTCCGGCGCTCGACGCCGAGCCGGCTGCGCTGCTTGAGGCGGTAGACGAGCTGTGGCGCAGCGCCCCGTAGGCGAGGACGGCTCGGCGGCAAGATCGCAGTCGCAGACAGGCGCTGCGCGCCCGGAGCGGCAGGCGAGCGTCCGGCGGCTGTCGCCGGCGCGGCTGCTCGGGCTCGACCGCTCGGGACCGCCGCCGGCGGCGACTCAGAGCGGCAGCCCGCTGCGTCCGTGGACGATCCCGAACGCGATCGGCTTCGTCCGGCTCGCGCTGATACCGGTCTTCCTCGTCGTTGCGCTGTCGAGCTCGGACGGCGTCGACGCGCTCGCGGCGACGCTGTTCGCGGTGATCGGCTGGGGCGACTACGCCGACGGGATCGCGGCGCGCGTGACGCGTCAGTACAGCCGGCTCGGCGCGCTGATGGATCCGGTCACCGACCGTCTGCTGGTCGTCTGCGGCGTGGTCGTCTGCTGGCGCTTTGATCTGCTGCCGCGCTGGGCGCTGGCCGTGCTGGCAGCGCGCGAGCTGACGATGCTCGTGCTCGGCCGCTACGGCCTCTCACGTGGCGTCGAGCTGCGGATCAACTGGCCGGGGAGGCTCGCCGTGGCGCCGGTGATGGGTGCGTTCTTCTTTGCGCTCGTCGGCCTCGGCAAAGCCGGCGAAGTGATGCTCTACGTCGGCCTCGCCCTGGCGCTGACGGCGACCGCGCTGTACCTTCGCCGGGGCTTCGGCGAGCTGCACGCAAGACCGCCTGCATAGCCTCAAGCTCAGCCTGACGTTTGGTCTATAATGCTCGCTTCCTGCCGGCGGGCCAGAAGCGCGCCGGCGCAAGCGCGGACGAGGAGATGAGCTCACGATGGACGAGACGTTCCCCGACCTCGGCTCGCTCTCGGATGTCGAACTGAAAGACGTCATCCGTCAGCTGACCGAGGAAGAGACAGAGATCTCCTATCAGCGGCGGATTCTGCACGGCAAGATCGACATCCTGCGCGCCGAGCTGGTCAACCGTCTGCGCCGCAAGCACGACGGCGGCGAGGTGCTGATCACCGGCGATGACGTGCAGCAGCTGACCGACATCCTCGCCGGCGCGGCCACGCAGGAGACGCCGGAGCAGGACGACTGATGCGGCGAGCCATCTCACGCGCGCACCGGCGCGCGCCCGGCGATCGAGCGCGCGCGCCGTCGCAGATCGTCCAGCCAGTAGGGATCTCGATGGCTCTGCACTGCACCGAGTGCGGCTTCGTCAACGCCGAGGGCGCGAACTACTGCCAGCGCTGCGGCACGCTACTTCCGCGCGAGGAGACCGGCGGCGAGCCGGTTACGGCGACCTACCGGATCGACGAGGACGGCGAGCTCGTGCCGGTCGAGCTCGAGCAGGTGACGGCGCGCGGGCCTGCGCTCGTGATTCGCGCAGGCGGCGGGCGCGTCGGCGAGAGCTTCGCGCTCGAGCAGGAGCGCACGAGCATCGGTCGCCGGCCCGACGCCGAGGTGTTCCTCGACGACGTGACCGTCTCGCGCGATCACGCGCTGCTGATCCGCCGCGGCGACGACTGGTATCTCGACGACATGGGATCGCTCAACGGCACCTATGTGAATCGCTCGCGGATCGAGTCTCAGCGCCTGGAGGAGGGCGATGAGGTGCAGATCGGCAAGTACAAGCTGACATTTCACGTGCGCTGATGGCGACGCGCGCGACAGAGGCCGAGGTCGAGGAGCTCGAGGCTGCGACGGCGAACGCGAGCGGCGGGCGCTCGCGCGGCGCGCGCGGCGAGCCGGACGAGGGCGCGCGCGCGAAGTCGCTGACGATCGGAGCCGTCTGCAAGGCGCTCGCACAGGAGTTCCCCGACATATCGATCTCGAAGATCCGCTATCTCGAGGACCAGAAACTGCTGACGCCGCGGCGCACGCCCGGCGGCTACCGCCTCTACGGGCAGGGTGACGTCGCGCGGCTGCGCACGATCCTGCGGATGCAGCGCGACGAGTTCCTGCCGCTGCGCGTGATTCGCCAAGAGCTCGCGGCGGGACGCTCTGAGGGCGAGGCTCCGCCGACGCCGGGCCGCGTCGGGCGCGAGGGGATGCGTGCGCTGCGCCCGAGCGTCAGCGTGCGCGAGTCGACCGGTGCGCTGTACTCGATCGAAGACGTGCTCGAGGACACGAAGGCCGAGTCGGCGCTCGTACGCGAGCTGGAAGAGTACGGCGTCGTCAAGGGCGAGATGCGCGGCGGCGTGCGCTACTTCGACGAGACCGAGCGCGAGATAATCGCGGCGGTCGCCGAGCTCGCTCGCTACGGCGTCGGCGGTCGCAACCTGCGCGTGTTCCGCTCCTCGGCCGACCGTGAGGCGAACCTGCTGCAGCAGATCCTCGCGCCGTCGCTGCGTTCGCGCAATCCCGAGCGCCGCAAGGAGGCGGTCGAGGCGCTCGAGAACCTCGCGGCCGTCGCCACACACCTGAAGCACCTGCTGCTCGTGCGCGACCTGCGCAAGATCGTCCGCTGATGAGGCGCGGCGGCCGATGAGCGCCGGCGCCGAGCGCAGCCTGCCGCAGCTGATCCGCGAGGTCCCGGATTTTCCGCGGCCGGGTGTGAGCTTCAAGGACATCACGCCGCTGCTGGCCGATGCGCGCGCGCTGTCGGAGGCCGTCGCGGCGCTGGCCGAGCTCGCGCGGCCGTTGAACGTCGACTGCGTGATCGCCGCCGAGGCGCGCGGGTTCCTGCTCGGACCGGCGCTGGCGCTCGAGTTGGACGCCGGCTTCGTGCTCGCGCGCAAGCCCGGCAAGCTGCCCTACGAGACGGTCAGCGCCGAGTACGTGCTCGAGTACGGCTCCGACCAGCTCGAGGTGCACAGCGACGCGCTCGGCGACGGCACGCGCGTGCTCGTCCACGACGACCTGCTGGCGACGGGCGGCACGGCGCTGGCACTGTGCGAGCTGGTCGAAACGCTCGGCGGAACGGTCGCCGGCTGCGGCTTCCTCGTCGAGCTCGCGTTCCTCGGTGGCCGCGAGCGGCTGGCGCCGCGCGAGACGCACGCGCTGCTCAGCTACGAGTCCTGAGGCGCGTGCGGTGCCCTCGGCGCGTCGCAGCCGAACGATCGCAGCGCCGTACGAGGATCTCTGGGAGCTGGTCAGCGATCCGCACCACCTGCCGCGCTGGTGGCCGCGCGTCGAGCGCGTCGAGGACGTCGAGGGCGAGGCGTTCACCGAGGTGATGCGCACGGCGAAGGGCAAATTGGTGCGCGCCGACTTCCGCGTGCGCCGCCCGCCCGAGGAGGCGCGGACAGTCGTCTGGGAGCAGCAGCTCGAGGGCACGCCGTTCGAGCGCCTTTTCAGCTCGGCTGAGACGCGCGTGCGACTCGAGCCGCTGGACGGCGCAACGCATGTGACGCTGGAGCTCGATCAGCGGCTCAGCGGCTTCTTCCCGCGCTTCGGTGGCTTCATGGTGCGCCGCGCCGCCGCGGCGACGCTCGAGCAGGCGCTCGACGGGCTGGAGCGGATCGGTGGCTGACGGCGAGAGCTACGAGCCGGCGCCACGGATGCGCTGGTGGGGGTGGGGCGAGGCGACGCATCCGCCGGCGCTTCCGAGCACGGCGCTCGGCTTCCTCGAGGAGCACGTCGGAGCGCTGCCGGCGCCGCGCGCACCTGTGGCGCTCTCGCGCGTGCGCCTCGAGCCGGCTGTGCTTCCGGCGCGGGCGCTGGCCGAGCTGCGCCGGATCGTCGGCGAGGCGAATGTGCGCGACGATCACGGCGAACGGGTGCTGCATGCGGCCGGCAAGGGCTATCCCGACCTGGTGCGGCTGCGCCAGGGCAGTCCGGAGGGCGCGCCCGACGCGGTCGTGCTTCCCGACAGCGCCGAGCAGCTGCGCGCGCTGCTCGAGCTGTGCGCGCGAGAGTCGATCGCGGTCGTGCCGTTCGGCGGCGGCACGAGCGTCGTCGGCGGCGTAGCGCCGTTGCGCGGCGAGCACGGCGCCGTGATCGCGCTCGACACCGCGCGGATGGGCCGGATGCTGGCGCTCGATCGCGAGTCGCGCACGGCGACGGTGCAGGGCGGCATGCGCGCGCCGGCGCTCGAGCGCGAGCTTGCGCGCCACGGGTTGACGCTCGGGCACTATCCGCAGTCCTATGAGTACGTCTCGCTGGGCGGCTGCGCGGCGACGCGCTCGGCCGGCCAGGCCTCCAGCGGCTACGGCGCGATCGAGCGGATGGTCGTCGGCCTGCGGTTGGCCGCGCCGGTCGGCGAGATCTCACTCGCGCCGCAGCCGGCCAGCGCGGCAGGGCCGTCGCTGCGCCAGCTCGTCGTCGGCTCCGAGGGCACGCTCGGCGTCATCTCAGAGCTCTCGCTGCGAGTCCGCGACGCTCCGCGCGAGCGGCTCTACGACGGCGTCTTCTTCGAGGACTTCGCGGCCGGCGTCGAAGCGCTGCGCACGCTCGCACAGGAGGGCTCGGCGCCCGATGTCGCGCGGCTCTCCGACGAGGCCGAGACGCAGATGTCGCTGGCGCTCGCCGGCAGCGGTGGCGTCAAAGGGCAGGCTCGGGCGGCTGTATCTGAGCGCGCGCGGCTACGCAGGAGGCTGCATCGCGATCGTCGGCTTCGAGGGCGAGCACGGGCAGGGCGGCGGCGCGGCGCGCGCACGCGCTCGAGCTGATGCGTTCGCACGGCGGGCTGCGCGGTCGGGCACTCGCCGGGCAACGCCTGGCTGGCCGGGCGCTTTGCGGCTCCCTACCTGCGCGACGAGCTGCTGAGCCTCGGCGTGATGGTCGAGACGCTCGAGACGGCGACGCAGTGGTCGAACCTGAGGCGGCTGCACCGCGCTGTCGGCGAGGCGATCGAGCGCGCACTGCGCGACGGCGGCGCGCCGGGCGTCGTGATGTGCCACGTCTCACATCTGTATGAGACCGGCGCTTCGCTGTACTTCACGTTCCTCGCCGCGCAGCGGTTCGAGGATCCGGTGGCGCAGTGGCGCGAGGCGAAGCGTGCGGCGAGCGAGGCGATCGTGCAGGGCGGCGGCACGATCACGCACCATCACGCGGTCGGGCGCGACCACGCGCCGTGGCTGGCGGCAGAGGTCGGCGAGACCGGGCTCGGCGCGCTGCGCGCGCTGAAGGACGACCTCGATCCGACGGCGATCATGAACCCCGGCAAGCTGCTGGGCGGCTAATGCAGCGAGAAGCTGCCGCGGAGCACGATCGGACCCGGGCTGCTCGGGTTTGCTGCTGGTCTCGCGTGTGAGCAGCATCGTGTCGTACTTGGCCGCGTCTTTCGGTAGCAGCGCGCCTCCCTGCACGCTGCCGCTCGAGCCGACGTTCGGCGCGCGGCTCAGCGCCTCGAAGCTGCTCGGCGAGTTGTACAGCCAGACTGCGTAGAAGAAGCCTTTCGACGGCGGCAGGTGCTCGGCGGCCAGGTAGAAGGCGTACTGAGTTGCCTTCTGAGAGCACCTCGGCGACGCCGGTCGCCTTGCTCGCCGCGTCGGGCGAGGTGAGCGTGATGCGCTTGTCTTCTTTCGCTTTCGCCGACTGCGTGCCGGTCGCGCCGGTTTCGCCGGTAGTCGTGCCGGCGCTCGCGGCTTGCGCGCCGGCGTTGTGCTTGGAGGAGCCGCCGCCGCTGACGATCAGCACGACGACGACGATCACGGCGACGGCGATCACGCCGAGCAGCGCCGCGCCCGCCCGGCGCGAGCTCGGCAGCGCGGCGCGCGGGTGACGGATGCGCTCGCGCGCGGCGCCCGCTGCCGGCGTCGGGCGAGCTCGGCGGCGGCTGCTCTGCGGCCGCCGGGATCTCGGGCAGCGGCTCGCTCGAGAGCGGCTGTAGCTGCTCGGCGAGCGCGCCGGCCCACCCGCGCGCGGCCGGTGAGCCCTCGAGCAGCGTCCGCGTGGCGAGCCGCTCGCCGGCGCCGGCGCGCTGGCCCAGCAGGTAGTCGCCGAGCTCTTCGCGTTGCTCGGCGCTGAGCGCGCGCGCCTGCGCCGGCGCGAGCACCGCGAGCGCGGCGTGAGCACGGTCGCGCACGGCGCGCTCGGGGATCTCGAGCAGGGCGGCGACGTCGGCGTAGCTCTTGCGGCTGCGCAACAGCAGCGAGAGCGTTGCGCGCTGGTCGGGTGGAAGGTCGTCCAGTCGGCTCATCGGTCTTCTCCTGGCTGCGACGGGCGGGGCACACGTCGTGGCCGTCTGCGGCGAGCCGCTTAGGCTATCGTGGCGCCGGGATGGGCAAGCCGAGTGCAGAGCAGCTCGACGCCTCGCCACGCGGCTTCGACCGGCTCTACGGTCTCGAGCTGCTCGAGTACGGCGATCAGCACGTCAGCGCGCGGGTGCGCGTGCGCGAGGAGATCAAGCAGCCGGCCGGGCTCGTGCACGGCGGCGTGTACGCGTCGATCGCCGAGTCGCTCGCCTCGCTGGCGACGGCGCTGGCGGTGCTGCCGGGCGGCGAGACGGCGATGGGACTTTCGAACAGCACGAGCTTCCTGCGCCCGATCACCGAGGGCACGATCCACGCCGAGGCGACACGCCTGCATCGCGGGCGCACGACGTGGGTCTGGGACGTCCGCTTCAGCGACGACGCCGGGCGCACCTGCGCGGTGACGCGGATGACGATCGCCGTGCGCCCGCTGCCCGCCGCTCAGGCGCCGTCGCACTGAGCGCGAAGCCGAGTGGCCGCTAGTCGAGCGCTCGCAGCGGCGAGGGCATCTGCGACGGCAGCGGCGTGGAGCCGAAGCCGGTGTCGGGCAGCCGCGCCGGCAGCGGTTCGCCGGGCACGCCGAGCTCGTTGATCGGCACGAGCGTCTGCGCCGCGGCGCTCGCGAGCTTTGCGTTGTCGGCATAGACGCCGACGACGACGCCGCCGGTTGCGATCTCGATCGTGTGGTCGCGCTGCGCGAAGACGGCCTGCACGCCGCGCACCGGAGCGCGGTGCTGCGGCGAGCTGCCTCCGGCGACGAAGCTGTTGTCGGGCGAGGTGACGACGCGCAGAGGCGGCACGCAGGTGCTCTCGCCGCCCTGCACGCAGTCGCCGTACTGAACCGAGAAGGCGCCGCTCGGATCGTGCGTGGCTTCGGTGATCTGCATGCCCTGGAAGGAGCGGCCGAGCCAGTAGACGGGATAGGGCGCGACGAGCAGCGTCTCGAGCGTGTTGTGCGCGATCGGCTGGTCCTGCAGCGTGTTGCCGCAGCCGGCGAGCGCCAGCGATGGTGGCGAGCGACGCAAGCAGGAGGCTCAGCGCACGCGCGCGTTCGGCGCTGCGCTCGGCGCGTGCTGCGGCGGCTCATCGTCTCGCTCAACCTCGGTAGCGGTTGGTGATCGGCATCCGCCGGTCGCGTCCGAACGCGCGCTCGGTGACCTTGATGCCCGGGCGGCGCCTGGCGGCGCTTGTACTCGGCCAGATCGACCAGCCGCACGGCGCGCTCGACCTCGTCCGCCGGCAGGCCCTCGGCGATCAGCTGCTCGCGGCCGAGATGCAGCTCGACGTAGCCGTGCAGGATGCGGTCGAGCACCTCATACGGCGGCAGCGAGTCCTCGTCGCGCTGGTCGGCGCGCAGCTCGGCCGACGGCGCGCGCTCGATGATCGAGGCCGGAATCGGCGCGTCGGGCGTGCCCGGGCAGCGCGCCGGGCGAGTTGCGCCAGGCACAGAGGCGGTAGACGAGCGTCTTCGGAACGTCCTTGATCACCGCGAAGCCGCCGGCGAGGTCGCCGTACAGCGTCGTGTAGCCGACCGACATCTCCGACTTGTTGCCGGTCGTCAGCACCAGCCAGCCGAACTTGTTCGAGAGCGCCATCAGCAGGTTGCCGCGGACGCGCGCCTGCAGGTTCTCCTCGGTCAGGTCGTGCTCGAGGCCCTCGAACTGCGCTCCGAGCGTTCCCTCGTAGGACTCGACGACCGACTCGATCGGCAACTCGTACGCGTGCACGCCGAGCGCCGCAGCGAGCGCGCGCGCATCGCCCTGCGTGCCTGAGGAGGAGAACTGCGAGGGCATGATCGCGACGCTCGACGCGCTCGGCGCCGAGCGCGTCGACGGCGAGGCAGGCGACCAGCGCCGAATCGATCCCGCCGGAGAGCCCGAGCACGACGTGCTTGAAGCCGTTCTTCTCGACGTAGTCGTGCAGGCCGAGCATCAGCGCGGCATAGATCTCGGCCTCGATCGGCTCGAGCAGGCGCGCGACCGATCCGCCGGGCGGCCGCTGCCTCGGTCGCGGCTTCGACGCTCGCCGGCAGACCCGGCAGGATCGAGACGCGCGCGCGCTGCCCGCGCGACAGCGGCGAGCGGGCGCTCGCGCGGTGGCCGGGGTCGCGCAGGCGGGCCGCAGCGGCGGCCTCGAGGTCGACGTCGCAGATCAGCAGCTCCTCGCGGAACTGCGCGGCGCGCGCGATCGTCTGGCCGGTGTGGTCGACGACGAAGGAGTGACCGTCGAAGACGAGCTCGTCCTGGCCGCCGACGAGCGCGCAGAAGGCGATGCACGCGAGGTTGTCGCGCGCACGCTGCGCGAACATCCGCTCGCGCTCCATGCCCTTGCCGGCGTGGTAGGGCGAGGCGGAGATGTTCAGCAGCAGCGTCGCGCCGGCGACGGCCTCGTCGCTGGCCGGCGGGCCCGGCTCCCAGATGTCCTCGCAGACGGTCAGTCCGACGGGCTGCTCGCCGATCTCGAGCACCGCGCCGCGATCGCCCGCCTGGAAGTAGCGCTCCTCGTCGAAGACGCCGTAGTTGGGGAGGAAGACCTTGCGATAGATCGCATGCACGACGCCGTCGGCGAGCACGGCGGCGGCGTTGTAGACGTCGGCCGCGCGCTCGGGAAAGCCGACGACGGCAACGATCCCGTCGGTCTCCGATGCGAGCTCGTGCAGCGACGCGCTGGCGGCTGCCAGGAAGCTCTCGCGCAGCAGCAGATCCTCGGGCGGGTAGCCGGTCAGCGCCAGCTCGGGAAACAGCACGACATCGGCGCCGGCCTGCAGCGCCTGCTCGCGCCCGGCGCGAATCAGCGCAGCGTTGCCGGCGATGTCGCCGACGGTGGCGTTCATCTGGCAGAGGGCCAGGCGCACCTCAGCTGGCGCTGGCGCCGCGCGTGGCCGAGGCACTGCCGGCGGCCGCTTTGCGCTTGCGTGGAGCGGCTTTCGAGGCGGCTTTCTTGGCGCTGCGTTTCGCCGGCGGGCTGACGCCGGCGGCGCGAGCGAGCGACGCGATCGAGCGCTTCAGGTCATCGGCGATCGACTCGAGCTCGGGTAGCGCGTCGAAGTCGGCGAGCAGCCCGAAGCCGAGGTGGCCGTCGTAGCTCATCACGGCGATGCCGAGCGCCTGTCGCTGCGCCAGCGGGACGACGGGATAGAGCACGCGCAGGCGGCGACCGAGCACGTAGAGCGGGAACTGCGGGCCGGGTACGTTCGTGACGACGAGGTTGAAGAAACGCTGTCGCGCCTGCAGGCGCGCGGCCTGACTGAGAATCGTCGGCGGTGCGAAGCCGGCCAGGTTGGTGAGGACCTGCGCGCCGACGGCCTGTCCGGAGGCCTTCAGGTTCTCCATCGCGCGCGAGATCTGCTGCAGGCACTCGGCGGGGTTCTCGACGCCGACCGGCAGCGGCGCCCACATCGCGGCGACCTGGTTGCCGAGCGCGCCGCGGTCGGAGTCGGCACGCACCGAGACCGGCACCATCGCCTTCAGCTCGAGGCCGGTCGTGTCGATGTCCTTGCGGCGCAGATAGCGCCCGAGCGCGAGGCTGACCGAGGCGAGCACGACGTCGTTGAGCGTGCCGCCGAGCGAGTCCTTGATCGCTTTGAACTGCTCGAGGTCGGCGTCGACGAACGTGTAGCGGCGGTGCGGCCCGATCTCGACGTTGAGCGGGCTGTCGGGCGCCGGCGCGCGCACGCCGGCGATCGTCGTCGCGCCGATGCTGGCGAGGCCGTCGACGACCTGCGAGACGGCTCGCCGCGGCGCGCGCAGCAGACGGCGTGCGCCACGGGCCATCTCGGTCGGCATCGTCGTGCGCTCGCGCAGCGCCTCGCCGAGCAGCTTCGCCTGGCCGGGAAGCGGCTTCGCCGTCCACGGCATCGGTGCGCGCGAGGTCGGCACGGGGTTCGGCGCCGTGTCGAACAGGACCGTCGTGATGTCGACGCCGGAGATTCCATCGACCAGCGCGTGGTGCGTCTTCGCGATCAACGCGAAGCGTTCGCCGGCCATCCGCTCGACCAGCCAGATCTCCCACAGCGGCTTTGAGCGGTCCAGGCGCTGTGAGAAGAGGCGGCCGGCCAGCTGCTTCAGCGCCTGCTCGTCGGCCGGCTTCGGCAGCGCCGTGTGGCGGATGTGGTAGCGCGGGTTGAAGTGGGGGTCATCGGCCCAGACCGGCCGGCCCTGTCCGTAGGGCACGAACGCGAGGCGCTGGCGGTAGCGCGGGACCAGGTGCAGGCGGCTGACGACGTGATCGACGAGCTCCTGCGGCGTCGGCGCGATGCCGTCGAAGACCATCACCGAGGCGACGTGCATGTGCGCCGCCGAGTTGTCCTCGAGGTGCAGGAACGTCGAGTCGAGCGCGGTCAGGCGGTCCGGGTTGGCCATCTCGCCCGATTGTCGCGGTTTGTCCAGCCCCAGTCAACGATCGGTCGCCGAGCCGCGCGCCCGGCGACCGATCCGGCGGCTCAGCCGCCCTCGCCGGCGAACTGGATCTTCGCGCCGTGACGCGTGCACACCTCCGGGACTTTGCCCGCCGGAGCCTTGAATTTGCCGATCGCGCAGTGGTAGGCTCGAGCGTCTTGCCCAGGTACAGCGATTCGACGAATTTGAACGCCGTCTGGCAGCTCACGCCCTGGACGGCGACGTCGCCACCGAAAGCTTGAGCCTGGTCGTGGAGCCCTGCGGCGTGACGTAGAAGTTCTTGTTGCCGCAGCTGTGCAGCGACGCAGCTCCGGCTGCCCCGGGCGTCAGCGCGGCCGCCGAGAGCGCGAGCGCGACAGTTGCTCCGACCGTGGCCAGTCCTTGCCATCTCGATGCAGCCTTCATCCGGCCTTCTTTCGCTCGTCCGGCGCCCCCGTGACACCGAGATCGGGCGAGATTACCGGGCGCTAGGGCGTGCCGATACGCCTGGCATACGCAGTGCTACGTATGCGGACAGCCGACTCGCACCGCCGGCGCAACGGCACCGCGTGGCTCGAGCGGGCGCCGCCTAAAAGCAGAGAGCCGGCACGTGCCGGCTCTCTGCTGAGGCAAAAGGAAGGATGCGACTCGATCCGTCTACTTGACCATACCTGATTTCCTGGCCACGCGGCCAGTCGATTTCGCAGCCGGCGCGGCCCGAAGTTCGTGCTGGCGTTCGACTGCGGCTCTGTGCGCTGTCCAGCAGCTACGGCTGCCTGTCGGCGCGTGGCCGTTCGGCGTCGTCGAGGCGATCTGGTCGCTGATCGCGCTGCACCGCTACCGCCAGCGGCGAGGTGTCTGACGGCGATCTCGAACGGGCGCGTGAAACGCTGAAGGCCGTTGAAGACCCCGGCGGCGAGAGTAGCCGGACTAGGTCATTGGCTCTCCCGCAGGCAGCGGCCGGCCGCGGTTGCGTGCTTCTGCATCGAACGACCGCACGTCACGTAGGCCACGAAAACGGCTTCACGCTACGGTCACCCCGCAAATAGCGAGCTACATTGTGTGATTCCGCACCTTCGCCGGTAACGGCCAGTGTGTCGCCAGGGAACGCCAGGACGAACTTCGGGCCGCGCCGCTCCAGCGCGTACATCAGCGTCATGAACGTCAGGACGAGGACGCCGTAGGCGGTGAGCACGCCGTCCAGTCTTGCGCAGGCGGCGCCGTGGAATTCGACGTGCGGATTCGCACAAGGCAATTGCGAGATTGAGATACTGCGCGGCGTGGCGCCGGACAATGTGAAGCGGCTTCGCGCGGTCTATGAGAGCTTCCTGACGGAGGGTCTGGAGATGAATTTGCTCCGGATCGCCTTGACCGCCTCTGACTCGCTCATGCCGTAGCCATGTCGAGCAGCGTCTCGAACATCGACGTAGGTGAGTAGCGGGCGTTCCGCCGCCATACGAACTAGTTGAGGTAGCCCTGCAGAGAGCCTGTGGGACACCTTCCGGTAAGTGCCCCGGATCGACGGCTTGAGGTGCCCGAAAAACGCCTCAACCGTGTTTGTGTGCGTGTTGCCGTCCACGTAGTAGCCGGCGGAGTGATTGATCCGACTATGGTCGATGAAGTGGCGCTACAAGCCGTTTGTAGGCGGGCCAGTCGTCGGTGATGATGATGGACTCCGGCTCGACCCATTTGACCAGCTGGCGCTTGAGGTCCGGTCCGTGACGCGAGGGCAGCACAGTCGCCTTGATTAGCCCGCCACGTTCGACGGCAGCGAACACCGTTGCTCGACGACGTTCGCGCAGTTTCGCGGCCTCGGAGCGACGTGACGGGCCGATGGCGATGTTGGGGTGCTCGCCCTGGCGCTTGCGAGGCTTGCCATCTACGGATGCCTCGTCCGCCTCTATGTCTCCCGAGAGCGGCACCCCGTCGTCCGTCATTAGCTCGGTACGGATCAGATGCAGCATCCGGTGCGCCGTCCGGTAGGACACGCCGATCTCGCGCTCAAGCATGCTTGGCCGACACGCCGCAGCGAGTGCTCGTCATCATGTAGATGGCGAAGTACCAGAGGTGCAGCGAGGTCGAGGACTTGGCGAAGATCGTCCCGGCAGTCGGGTGGACGTGATGGCCGCATCCGGTGCAGGTCCACGACTGGCGACCCTGAGCGGGCGCGTACTTCTTGAAGACGCGCTCGCGCTCGCACTTCGGGCACTCGGCATGTACGCCGTCCGGCGCGTAGCGCTGGCGCCACAGATGCTCCAGGCAGGCAGCGTCATCGGGGAACTCGCGCATGAACTCCATGAGCGAGTAGCCAGAGTCCGAGCAAGCTGTTCGGATCGGTTCGTGTCGATTGACTGGCGGCATAGTTCGGTCTCGTTGCGTGCTTCTACATCGAACGACCGCGCGTCACGTAGGCCACGAAAACGGCTTCACGCTGCGGTCACCGCGCAAATAGCGAGCTGAAGCTGCATATATATTGTGCGATTCCGCACCTTCGCCGGTAACGGCCATGTGTGTCCCAGGTCACAGAAGGTTATGTGTCCCAGGCCCTAGCCTACGAACAATTGTTCGACTCTACCGAGTCGCTGCCGACTGACGGCGGCGAGCGGGGGACCCAACGCCAGGCCGCCATCGCGGGGCCCGGATGGGGCGAATCGCTCACTGATGTGAGCGTAACGCCCGGTTGACGCGCGGCTGTTCCGCGTGTCGCCGGGACGTGAGCCCGACAGCTAACCCCGTAGGCGGAACCACAAGGAGGTTCGCAACTACATGTACGTTCCCGCGCCTGAAGCGCAAAGCCCGCTCGCGCTGGCTCCGGTCGAGATCGTCTCGTCCGCCCCACAGCTGGGCTCGCCGACAGCGCAGCTCGCCGGATCCTCGTTCGGAGGACCGCAGAGCACGACGTTGCACGTACGAAGCGCGCAACTGAACGTTCTCGACGGCCATCGCGTCAACATCGCCGGCACGCTCTCGCCCCATCTCGTGGGTCGGAGCGTCACGCTGCAGGCGATGGGCCGGCGTGGCTGGCAGACGATCGCGCGCACGCGTACCGGCGTCGATGGGCGCTTTCGCCTCCGCTATGACCCGCACCGCACCGGCAGCGAGCGCGTGCGTGTGCGCTTTGCCGGCGACCCGGCCGATCGACCGTCGCACCGCCGCCTCGGCAGCCTCAACGTGTTCCGCCTCGCCGAGGCGTCGTGGTACGGCGGCGGTGGGACGCTCGCCTGTGGCGGCTCGCTGACGAGCTCGACGCTCGGCGTCGCGAACAAGACGCTGCCGTGTGGCACGCTCGTCACGCTGCGCTACGGCAGCCGTTCGATCCGCGTGCCGGTCGTCGACCGCGGACCGTACGTGGCCGGCCGCGAATTCGATCTCACCGAAGCGACCAAAGACGCGCTCGGCTTCGGCGACACCGGCGCCGTCTGGAGCACGCGCTGAGCTGAGCAGCACTCGCAGCGACCGCCCCGGCGAGCACCCCGCTCGCCGGCGGTCGCTTTGTGCGAGTTTGGGCAGCTTCGTGCAGGGCTTTTGTTTCGCGCGATCCGTTCGTTGAATCACTTGGATGCCTAGAGCCGCGACGACATCTCGCACCCAAGTCTGGATGGACAGCCTCGGCGAGTGGAGCTGGCCTGGACGCGCTGGCGGAAGCGCTGCCGTTGCCGCCGGCGTGGGTTCCGCGCTTCCCGCTTCCGCTCGAGCCGGTGACCGTCGGAGCTCCGGCCGGTGCGATCCCGCGCGGCCGCCGTCGCAGCCTTCGCACGCTGCTGCTGAGCGGGCTGCTCAGCGCGCTCGTGGCCCTGATCGTGCTGCTCGCGCTGCAGGGCTCGCTCGGCCTCGATCGAGCTGCTCGGCGTCGGTCATGCACCGACAACGGCGACGATCGCGCCGCGCGCGCCGAGCACGGCCGCGCCACTGCCGTCGCTCTCGCCCGGCGAACTCGACGCCGCCGGCAGCGAGATCGACACGGCCAGCTTCCGCTCGCTCGCGCTCGGCGCGAGCGGCTCCTTCCACGTGTACCTGCCGCCCGGCTATGCCAGCACGACGCAGCGCTACCCGGTGCTCTACCTGCTGCACGGCAACGACCAGCCCGCGACCGCCTTCCTCGAACTCGGCCTGCAGCAGCAGCTCGACACGCTGATCGCCAGCCGCGAGATCCCGCCGATGATCGCCGTGATGATCCAGGGCGGGCAGGGCGCGAACAACTGGCGCTACCAGTACGAGAGCTATGTGCTCGAAGTCCAGCAGCTCGTCGACCGGATGCTGCCGACCCTCGCGACGCGCAACGGGCGTGCGATCGCCGGTGACTCGATGGGCGGCTACGGCGCGATGAACCTCGCGCTCGGCAACCCGCAGCGCTTCTCGGTCGTCGAGAGCTGGCTCGGCTTCTTCAACGGGCTCGGCGGCGAGCTGAAGGCCGCGCAGCCGGTGATCGCGCGCGAAGGCCTGCACGCGTTCGTCTACGGCGGCGCCTCCGACGTGATCGCCGACCCGGAAGAGGATGCGCCGTTCGCCGCGCAGCTGCGCGCCGCCGGAGCGAGCGCGCACAGCGCCACCTACGAAGGCGGGCACACGATGGAAACGCTGCGCGAGCACCTACGCCACATGCTCCTCTACGCAGGACAGGCGCTCGCCGCGAACGTGCTCGCGCCGAGCGCTCCGGCGGTCGAGCCGGCCGCGCAGCCCGCCACTACCTCGCCGGCGCCGTGATCGCCCGCAGGCGAAGCTCAGCGCGAGCGGTGAGAGGCGCCGGCGCGCTCGGCGCCGGCTCGGCCGGCGCGCTGTCCAGCGGCGCGCTTGCCGTCGGCGCACTCGCAGGCGGCGCCGTCGCGATCGGCGCACTGGCGATCGGGCGGCTCGTGATCCGCCGCGCCGAGATCCGCTCGCTGAAGATCGGCGAGCTCGACGTGCGCAAGCTGAACGTCGGCGAGCTGAACGTCGCCGTCGAGCACCGCGCGAGCGCCGGCACGGAGCTGCCCGGACTCTGAGCGGGCGAGCGCTGCCGCCGCCGCCCGCGCGCGAGTGCTGCTGTACTGTCGGCAGCGTGGAGGAGCAAGCAGGCCGCGTGCGTCTGCGACAGGCGGTCTTCGTCGCCGAGGCGCTAGATCCGCTCGAGAGCGAACTGCGTGAGGCGCTCGGCCTCGGCGAGCCCTATCGCGACCCTGGCGTCGCCGAGTTCGGCATCGTCAATGCCGTCTTTGCGATCGGCGACTGCTTCATCGAGGTGATCGCGCCTGAGCGTGCCGACACGGCCGCCGCGCGCTATCTCGCGCGCCACGGCGCCGGCGGCTACATGGTGATCTTCGACCTCGACGAGCTCGAGGCAGCTCGCGCGCGCGTTGCAGAGGACGGGATTCGCGTCGTCTGGCGGATCGACCTGCCCGACATCGCCGGCACGCACCTGCATCCGGCCGACGTCGGTGGCGCGATCGTCTCGCTCGACCGCTCCGATCCGTTCGGCTCCTGGCGCTGGGGCGGCCCCAGCTGGACCGGGCAGATCGCAAGCAGCGCGCCGGGTCATCTGGCCGGCATCACCGTCGCCGTGCGCGAGCCGGAGCGCGTCGCCGCACGCTGGGCGCGCGTGCTCGGGCGCGCGCTCGATCGGCCGAGCGAGCCGGCATTGAGCCTCGACGGCGGCGTCGTTCGATTCACCGCCAGCCGCCGACGGCGGCGCCGAGGGCATCACCGAGATCGTCCTCGAGGACGTACCGGCGCTCGCCGGCCGGCCCGACGGCGTCGTGCTCGGCGGCGTGCGTCTGCGCCCGGCGCCAGCGGCCTAGCGCGCGGCCAGCGCCGCGAAGCGCGGCTCGCGGCGTTCGAGGAAGCTCGTCACGCCCTCGCCGAAGTCCGCTCCCTCGAAGGAGGCGAGCATCAGCCGGTCGGCCTCGAGGAGTGCTTCGGGCGCGGTACGCGTGAGGTCGGCGTACACCTGACGCTTGATCGTCGCCATGCTCGCCGGCGAGCAGTTGACGGCCAGGTCGCGCGCGTAGGCGATCGCGTGCTCGAGCACGATCTCGCGGCCCACCGCCTCGTTGACGAGCCCGATCCGCGCCGCCTCCTCGCCGAGCACCACGCGAGCAGACAGCAGCAGGTCGAGCGCGCGCGCCGGACCGACGAGGCGGGGGAGGATCCAGGAGATGCCGTGCTCGGCGATCAGCCCGCGGCGCGCGAACGCCGTCGTCAGCTTCGCGTCCTCCGCCGCGAAGCGCACGTCGCACATCAGCGCCTGCACGAGCCCGATGCCTGCGCACGGGCCGTTGATCGCCGCGACGATCGGCTTCGGCACCGACAGCGGGTAGATCTGCTCGGTCCGCTCGCCGTTGCGTTGCTCGGCGCTGACGCCGTCCTCTCCGAGCGTCTGCAGCTCCTGCATGTCCGCGCCGGCACAGAAGCCGCGCCCGGCGCCGGTCACGACGATCACGCGCACCTGCTCGTCGGATGCGCACTCCGCGAGCAGCTCGAAGTAGCGACGCTCGAGCTCCTGAGTCCACGCGTTCAACCGCTCCGGCCGGTTGAGCGTGAGCACCGCGACGCCGTCCTGCACCTCTTTGAGCACAACCTCGGCCATTCGAGCTCCTCTCTCGTCGTGTCCGAGCGAGCCTAGCGCTGCACGTCTCCGCCGTGGCCGCTCAGCCCGCCTCGCGGCAGGAGTCACGGCGCCGATTCGCAGGCTCAGCCGCGCGAGCGTGCGCGACGCGCGCCGAGCACCGCACGCGCGATCGTCAGCGGATGGTTCGCGAGCAGCGACAGGCGGCCCGACAGCGAGCTCGGGTCGCGCGCCAGGCCGAGCTGGCGCAGGATCGTCGCCTGATCGAAGTACGCCCGCTCGCAGACCAGGCGCTCGCCCTCGAAGATGAAGAACGACGTCATCCGCACGCGAAAGGAGCGACCGGTAGGCGGCAGCGCACGAAGCGGGCCGAGGTGCGTGCCGAGCAGGAAGAACTCGACGATCACCGCGTCGTCTGAGTGGTGCAGCGCGATCAGCTCGTTGCGCTGGTCGGGAAAGGCCGTACGCGACTCCTCGAAGTAGCGCCGCACCTCGGCCTCGCCGTCGTAGATCTCATCGGTCGCGATCAGCTCGTAGCGCGGATGCGCGAACGTCCCGATCGTCGTGTCGAAGTCGTGCACGTTCTCCGACTCCATGTGCTCGCGCACGATCGCCTCGCGACGGTCGCGCAGCGTCTCCGCGCTCGAGCTCGCGGCCGTCTCGTGCATCGTGACGCTCTGCGCCGCTCAGACCGCAGCAGCGGCGGCGACTTTGTCGGCGAGAATGCTCGCCAGCTGGCGGCGGTGACGCCCTGTGCCGCCGAGCAGCGCCGCGTCGATCTGCGCGCGCTTGTACAGCCAGTGCACGTCGGCCTCCCAGGTGAAGCCGATGCCGCCGTGCATCTGAATCGCTGCAGCCGTGACTTCGCGCCCGGCCTCCGAGGCCGAAGCCTTCGCCATCGCCGCCGCCTCGGCCAGGCGCGGCGGGTCGGCGTCGGCCGTCCATGCGGCGAAGACCGATGCAGAGCGGGCTTTCTCCGTGTCCAGCAGCATTTGCGCGCAGCGATGCGAGACGGCCTGGAAGGAGCCGACCGGCACGCCGAACTGCTTGCGGTCCTTGACGTACTCGACGGTCATGCCGAGCGCGCGGTCGCAGACTCCGACGAGCTCGGAGCTGACAGAGATCAGCGCGCGGCCGAGCCCGGCGCAGGCCGCATCGGAGAGCGCCTCGCCTGCATCGCCAGCGCTGACGCGCGCCGTCGAGCGGGTCGGGTCGATCGACTCGACCGGCGTCACCTCGGCTTCGTCGGCCGCGAGCACGCGCGCGCCGCCGTCCTCTTCCATCAGCACGATCACCTGCGCGCGGTCGGCACCGATCACGAGCTCCGCAGTGCCGTCGTTCGCCGCGCCGAGTGCGCCCAGCGTCTCGCCCGAGGCGAGCCCCGGCAGCCAGCGCTGGCGTTGCTCCGCAGTTCCGCCGTGCTCGATCAGCGAGGCCGCCATCGTGCTGGCGAGGAACGGAACCGGAGCCAGCGAGCGACCGAGCTCTTCGCAGAGGATCGACAGCTCGATCTGGCCGAGCCCCTGCCCGCCGTACTCCTCGGACACCGCGATGCCGGGCCAGCCGAGCTCGCTCAGCTCGCGCCACAGCGTCTCGTCCGTCTTGCGCGCCTCGGCGTGCTCGCGCACTCGCGCCGGCGTCGCGCGTTCGCTCAGCAGATCGCGTGCGGTGCGCTGGATTTCGCGCTGGTCGTCGGTGAAGCCGAAGTCCATGCCGCTACGCGGCCCATCCGGCGGAGCCCCGACAGGGGCGCAGCTCATAGAGATCGAAGCGCATCAGGCAGCCGTCTTCAGCCGGGGCAGACCGAGCACGCGCTCGGCGACGATGTTCTTCAGCACCTCGGTCGTGCCGCCCTCGATCGTGTTGCCGCGCGCGCGCAGCAGCTGGTAGCTCCAGCGGTCGCCGACCGTCAGCGCGTCGGCGCCGACGATGTCGACCGCCAGCTGCGTCAGCTTCTGGTTGCTTTCCGACCACAGCCACTTGACCAGCGAGCCCTCGGGGCCGGGCTGGCCGTAGCGCTCGACGTCGGTCAGGCCCTTCCACGCGAGCAGGCGGATCGTCTCGCAGCGCACGTGCAGCTCGGCGAGCGCGTCGGCGTATGTCGCGTCCTCGAGCAGCCCGCGCTCGGCAGCGATCGCGATCACGTCGTCGAGCAGCTGGCGCAGGCTGATCTGCAGCGCGAATCCGAGCCCGGCGCGCTCGTTCATCAGAGTCGTCAGCGCGACCTTCCAGCCGTTGCCGACGCCGCCGATCACGTTCGCGTCGGGAATCCGCGCCTCCTCGATGAACAGCTCGTTGAACTCCGCCTCGCCGGTGATCTGGCGCAGCGGGCGAACCTGCACCGCCTCCTGCTCCATGTCCATCAGGAAGTACGTCAGGCCTTTGTGCTTTGCGACCTCCGAGTCGGTGCGTGCGACGAGCATGCACCACTTCGAGTACTGCGCGCCGCTCGTCCAGACCTTCTGGCCGGTCACGACCCACTCATCGCCGTCCTTCACCGCACGTGTTTTCAGCGCGGCCAGGTCGGAGCCGGCGTCCGGCTCGGAGAAGCCCTGGCACCAGATCTCCTCGCCGGAGAGGATCGGCGTGAGGTAACGCTCCTTCTGCTCGTCCGTGCCCCACACCATCAGCGTCGGTCCGCCGAGCAGCAGGCCGAGCGTGTTCGCCGCCATCGGCACGCGCGCGCGGCCGAGCTCTTCGAAGTAGATCGCCGATTCGCTCAAGCTGACGCCGCGGCCGCCGTACTCGGCCGGCCACGCCGGCGCGGCCCAGCCGCCGTCGTACAGGCGCCGCTGCCAGTCCCGCCGCCAGGCGTAGTGCGCGTCCTCGCCACCGTCGGTCGGCGGTGCATCCGGCTTGTTGGCGGCCAGCCAGCCGCGCAGCTCGTCGCGAAACGCCGTCTCTTGCTCGCTGAACGTCAGATCCATTGCTGGCACCTAGCCTATCCGAGCCAGGCTTGACAGTGACGCGCGACCCGGTCTGTCTCATACGAGCGCGAGCGCGAAGTCGGCCGCGGGCGGCGCTAGATTCGGTCGACGATGGCCGAAGCCCGCACCGCTGCGCGCGTCGCGCACCTCGACGCCGACGCCTTCTACGTCTCGATCGAGTTGACGCGCCGGCCCGAGCTTCGCGGCAAGCCGGTCGTCGTCGCCGGCTCGGGCCCGCGCGCCGTCGTCACGACCGCCAGCTACGAGGCCCGCAGGTACGGCGTCGGCTCGGCGATCCCCGCCTCGCGCGCCAGGCGACTGTGCCCGCAGGCGATCTTCCTGGCACCCGACTTCCCGACCTACCGCGAGGTCTCGCGCCGCGTCATGGACCTCGTTCGCGCGCAGGTCGAGCACGTCGAGGTCGTCGGCCTCGACGAGGCCTACCTCGACCTCAGCGGCCTGCACTCGCCGAACGCCGCGATGCGCCGGCTCGTCGCCGAGATCAAGCGCGCCACGCAGCTGACCTGCTCGGTCGGCATCGGCCCGAACAAGCTCGTCGCAAAGGTCGCCTCCGACGCCGAGAAGCCAGCCGGCTTCGTCGTGCTCAGCCGCGAAGAGGCGTGCGCGCGCTTCGGCGCCTCGCCGCCGTCGCTGATCCCCGGCATCGGCCCGAAGACGGCTGCGCGCCTGGACGCGCTCGGTCTGAGCACGCTCGCCGCCGTCGCCGCCGCGTCCGAGCGGCTGCTGATCGAGCGCTTCGGCGCAAATCACGGCCCGGAACTGCAGCGGCGAGCGCGCTTCGAACACGACGGCGCGGTCAGCGCCGAGCGCAAGGTCGTCTCCGAGTCGCGCGAGCGCACCTACGACTACGACGTGCACGACTTCTCTCAGCTTGCCGAGTCGCTGACGGCGATGACGCGCACGCTCTGCGAGAGCCTCGCCAAGAACGCGCGCAGCGGGCGCACGATCGGCATCAAGGTGCGCCTCGACGACTGGACGACCGTCACGCGAGCGCGCACGCTGCCCGAGCCGACCAGCGACTTCGACGCCGTCCACGCCGTCGCACAGCAGCTGTTGCGCGAGTACGCGCCGCCGCGCCCGGTGCGCCTGCTCGGCGTGCGCGTCGCCGGCCTGACGCACGGCGAGCCGGCTCCTGCGCCGCAGGCGCCGGATGCGCCGCAGATGGCGCTGCCGCTCTGAGGCCGCGGCGGCGGGCCGCTCTCAGCGAGTACGATCACCGCCGATGACGCTGATCGACGCAGGTGAGATTCAGCTCGACTACGAACGCAGCGGCGCCGGCGATCCACTGCTGTTGATCATGGGCATGAGCGGCACCGCGCTGTCCTGGGGAGAGCCGCTGCTCGAGCTGCTGCGCGCCGACTTCGACGTGATCGCCTACGACCACCGTGGCGTCGGCGCGAGCGCCGTGCTCGACGGTGCCGTGACGATTCCTCAGATGGCCGAGGACGCGGCGGCGCTGCTGAGCGCGCTCGAGCTCGACTCGGCGCACGTCATGGGCATCTCGATGGGCGGCATGATCGCCCAGGAGCTCGCGCTCGCACACACCGAGAGGCTTCGCACGCTGACGCTCGGCTGCACCTACTGCGGCGGTCCCGGCAGCTCGCTCGCCGCGCCCGAGGTGATCCAGCGGCTGGCCGAGGCGATGATGTCCGGCGACCGCGAGCGCGCGATCCGCACCGGCTGGGAAGTGAACGTCTCGGCGAGCATGGTCGACGACGAGCAGGCCTACGCACGCTTTCGCGAGCTCGCCGAGCGCCGCGCCGTCGCCGTGCCGGTCGTCATGGCGCAGATGCAGGCGATCGCCGCGCACGACACCTACGAGCGTCTGCCAGAGCTCGGCTCGCTGCCGACGCTCGTCATCCACGGCACCGACGATCAGATGCTTCCCGTCGAGAACGGAAGGCTGATCGCCTCGCGCATCCCCGGCTCGCACCTGGAGATCTTCGAGGGCGTCGGACACCTGTTCTTCTGGGAGCGTCCCGAGCGCACGGCCGAGCTGTTGCGCGAGCACGCTGCCGTTCCCGCCTGAGCGGGCGCAGCTTGGCACCCGCAGACGGCCCCTTCGACGTCGAGCGCGGCGGCGTGCGCCTGGCCGGCGAACGCGCAGGCGCCGGAACGCCGGTCGTGCTGCTGCACGGCCTGACCGCGACGCGCCGCTATGTCGTGATGGGCTCGCGCTCGCTCGAGCGCTCCGAGCATCTCGTCGTCGCCTACGACGCTCGCGGGCACGGCAGCTCCTCGCCCGCCGCCGCCGCGGACCAATACGGCTATGAGATGCTCGCCGAGGACCTCGCCGCGGTGCTCGACGCATCGGGCCTGCAGCGCGCCGTGCTCGCCGGCGCGTCGATGGGCGCGCACACGGCGCTGCGGCTGGCGATCGAGCAGCCGGAGCGCGTTGCCGGCCTGGTGCTGATCACGCCCTCCTTCGAGCCGGATGCGCCACGCGGCGATGCCTCGCTGGCAGGATGGGACGCGCTCGCGCGCGGGCTGCGCGAGGACGGCGTCGAGGGCTTCGTGCGCGCCTACGACTTCGGCAAAGTGCCCGATGCGTGGCGCGAGACGATCGAGCGCGTGCTGCGCCAGCGGATCGCCGCGCACGAGCACCCACTGGCCGTCGCCGACGCGCTCGAAGTCGTGCCGCGCTCTGCACCGTTCGAGCGGATCGAGCAGCTCTCGGCGATCGACGTTCCGACGCTCGTCATCGGCAGCCGCGACGCGCCCGATCCCGGGCACCCGCTTGCCGTAGCCGAACGTTATGCAGCGAGCATCGCCGGCGCGCAGCTGCTGGTCGAGGACGCCGGGCCGCCCGCGCGTTCGCCGATCGCCTGGCAGGGCGGTCAGCTCTCGCACGCGATCGCCGAGCTGGCAGCGCGCGCGGAGCTCTGAGCGCGCCCGTCGCGACGCCGCAGTGCCGAAGGGCGGGCGCGATGCACGCGCCATCCATATGCGATAACGTACGGACGTATGCCAGATGTACGCGCATGGGACGGGCAGAGCTACGACCGGATCTCCGGGCCGATGGAGGCACTCGGCCTGGAAGTGCTCGGCCGGCTCCAGCTGCGCGGCGATGAGACCGTGCTCGATGCCGGCTGCGGTTCGGGCCGGATCACGCAGGCGCTGATCGAGCGCCTGCCCGACGGACACGTGATCGCCGCCGACGCCTCGCAGTCGATGGTCGACGCGGCGCGCGAGCGCCTTCCCGGCGCCGACGTGCGAGTGCTCGACCTGCTCGAGCTGGAGCTCGAGGTCCCACTCGACGCGATCCTCTCGACCGCGACGTTCCATTGGATCGCCGACCACGCGCGGCTGTTCGAGCGGCTGCACGCGGCGCTGCGCCCCGGCGGCCAGCTCGTCGCGCAGTGCGGAGGAGAAGGCAACATCGACGTCCTGCGCGGCCACGCCAAAGAGGTCTGCGCGCAGGAACCGTATGCCGTGCACTTCGAGAGCTTCTCGCCGCCGTGGAACTACGCCGGCCCGGAGGAGACCAGGAGCCGATTGCTGGCCGCCGGCTTCACCGCGGCCGAGTGCTGGCTGCAGCCGGCGCCGAAGCAGCCCGAGCAGCCGCGCGAGTTCCTCTCGACGATCGTGCTCGGCCCGCACGTGCAGCAGCTGCCGGCCGAGCTGCGCGAGCCGTTCATGGACGACGTGCTGGCGCGAATCGGCGAGCCGGTCGTCGTCGACTACGTGCGCCTGAACATCGACGCGACCGCCTAGCCTCGGCGTTGCTCGCCGGGCGCTGCGCTCAGGCGAGCGCAGCCGACGTGTCGTCCTCGGGGCGCGCGGCGACGTCGCCGCGCAGCAGCGCCGCGTAGCGCCCGTTCAGCTCGACGAGCTCCTCGTGCGTGCCGCGCTCGACGATCCTGCCGCCGTCGAGCACGAGGATCTGGTCGGCGTCGCGGATCGTCGAGAGCCGGTGCGCGATCGCGATCGTCGTGCGTCCGCGCGCGAGCTCGTCAAGCGCCTGCTGCACCGCCCGCTCGGTCTCGGTGTCGAGCGCAGAGGTCGCCTCGTCGAGAATCAGCACCGGCGGGTTTCTGAGGATCGTCCGCGCGATCGCGATGCGCTGCTTCTCGCCGCCGGAGAAGCGGTAGCCGCGCTCGCCGACCGGCGTGTCATAGCCCTCCGGCAGCGAGCTGATCAAGCCGTGGATCTGCGCTGCGCGTGCGGCGTCTTCGATCTCTCGATCGCTCGCATCGGGGCAGGCGAAGCGCAGGTTCTCGCGGATCGAGGCGTGGAACAGGTAGGTCTCCTGCGAGACCAGCCCGACAGTCGCCGCCAGCGAGGCGAGCGTCACGTCGCGGATGTCGGTGCCGTCGATCTTGACGGCGCCGCGCTGCGGCTCGTACAGGCGCGCGACCAGATACGCGAGCGTCGTCTTGCCCGAGCCGGTCTCGCCGACCAGTGCCGTGCGCGTGCCCGCCGGGATGTCCGCTTCGATCTCCTGCAGCGTCCACGGCGCCTCGGGCGCATAGCGAAACCACACGTCCTGCAGCTGCACATCGCCTCGCACGTCGGTGAGCGTGCGCGCGTCCGGCCGCTCGACGATGTCGACCGGCAGGTCGAGGTACTCGAAGATCCGCCCGAACAGCGCCAGTGACGTCTGCACTTCGAGGCCGACCGAAAGCAGCGACTGCATCGGGAACAGCAGCCTCGTCTGCAGCGTCGTGAAGGCGACGACCGTGCCGATCGAGATCGCAGTGTTGCCGTGCGCGATGCTGTAGCCGGCGAACCAGTAAATCGCGGCCGGCATGATCGCGAAGCTCATCTGCACGGTCGCCATCCGCCAGCGGCCGGCCATCCGCGCGCGCACCTCGAGGTCGGCGAGTTCGCTCGACTCGCCGGTGAAGCGGTCGACCAGCTCGTGCGAGCGGCCCATCGTCTTGCCCAGCAGGATGCCCGAGACCGACAGCGACTCCTCGACGAGCGTCGACATGTCGGCGAGCCGGCTCTGGCGCACCGATTGGATCCGGCGGCGCTCGTTGCCCACGCGGCGCGTCAGCCAGACGAAGAACGGCAGCAGCGCGAGCGAGATCAGCGCGAGCAGCCAGCTCAGCGCGAACATCGCCGCGACCGTCGCGATCACCGTCGTCACGGTCGAGACGGTCGAGGTCGCCGTGCTCGTCACGACGTCGTCGATGCCGCCGATGTCGTAGGCGATCCGCGCCTGCACCTCGCCCGTTCGCGTGCGCGTGAAGAACGCCAGCGACATCCGCTGCAGGCGCGAGTAGACGGCCGCACGCAGGTCGTGCATCACGCGCTGGCCGACCTGGTTGGAGATCAGCGTCTGCACGACGCCGAGCACGCCGCCCACGACGGCGACTGCGATCATTCCTCCCACGAGCAGTGTCAAGAGACCGACGTTGTGATGCGGAAAGGCATCGTCGATCACACCGCGCAGAAGGAACGGCGAGACGACGTTCGTCAGCGACGTCAGCACGATCAGCCCGAGCAGGAAGCCGAGCCGCCGTCGATACGGGTCGAATAGGCGCGCTACGCGGCGCAGCGAGACCGGCGTCGCGGGAACGTCCTCCGGCTTCAGCTCAGGACGCGCGGAGCGGTGCCCCTCGCCCGAGCGGCCGGCGGAGAAGGGCTGGGCGCTCACGCATCGACTCTACCGACGCGCAGCGCGCCAGCCCGCCGCCGGCGGGCAGTGCGGCGGCCCCGGCCTAGCGGCCGTAGCGCTCAGCCCACGGGTCGACATCTGGAACCGGCGGAGCGAGCTCGCTCGGATTCGGCGGCGTGCCACCGAAGGCGCTCAGCAGCAACGGCTCGACGCCCTGGTCGAGCACGCGCTCGCTCGCCTCGGCGCCGCCTTCGGCCAGGCCGCGCAGGAACGCCTTCAGCAAGGCGCTTTCGACCGCCAGCGCGTCACGTTCGTCGAGCTCGACGCCGAGGCGCTTGCGCAGCTCCTGTTTGAACGGCGCGACGCTGTCGCTCGCCAGTTCGACCAAATTCGTCGGATCTTGCTCGTCGCTCACGCGCCCTCCGTTCCGCTCGCGATACAGCCATTCGGCGCGTGCCGACTCTACTCCTGCGCTGCCACGGCTTTGCGCGCCTCGCTGGCAAGTCTGCAGGGAAGCTTCACGCGGTCATCGAGGCGCGCAATGATGCACGCAGGAACGCGAGCGCGGCTGGCCGGACGCCCGATGCTCCGCAAATTGAAAGTCGGCGATGGAGATGGTGTGTGATGGAGACCGGACGGTCGCCTCGTCCCAGGCGCGGTGACCCGAACACGAAGAACGTGCGCCTCACGCTCAGCGCGAGCGAGTGGCGTGAGCTGCGCCTGCGCGCCGCGCGAGACCTCTCGAGCATGCAGCGGATCATCAGCGAGATCGTGCGCCGTGAGCTCGACCGCGACGAGCGACGTGGTCGATGAGCGCGGCTTTTGGCTCTAACAGACGGATCCAGGGGTTGTCCGCGCCGGAGGTGCGCGTGCTCGGCTGCCTGCTCGAAAAGCAGCGCACGACCCCCGATCAGTACCCACTCTCGTTGAACGCGCTGCGGCTCGCCTGCAATCAGTCGACCAACCGCGATCCGGTCGTCGAGTACGACGAGGCAACCCTTCGCGACGCGTTGCATCGGCTCGAGCGGCGCGGGCTCGTGCGGCTGGCCAGTGGCGCAGGCAGCCGCGCGGCGAAGTACCGGCATCTGCTCGCCGAAGCGCTGCCGCTGCTCGAAGGCGAGCAGGCGATCCTGACCGTGCTGATGCTGCGCGGCGCGCAGACTCCGGGCGAGCTCAAGCAGCGCAGCGAGCGGATGTACGCGTTCGGCGACCT
Source organism: uncultured Solirubrobacteraceae bacterium (assembly GCA_963812575.1). Classification (GTDB taxonomy): domain Bacteria; phylum Actinomycetota; class Thermoleophilia; order Solirubrobacterales; family Solirubrobacteraceae; genus Palsa-744. Next base: position 134,285 of record CAWEVS010000014.1, read on the forward strand.
CGGCGGCGTGCACGAGTCGCTCGGGCGGCTGATCGAGCGCGAGCTCGTCGTCCGCCTCGATCGCCGCCCGGGGCAGAAGGAGGAGCGCTACTCGCAGCTGCTCGAAGACGACGAGATCGAGGCAGCGGCCGCTCTCAGCACGCCGAGCCCTGCTGTCGGGACGCTGCCCGGCGCGCCTGCCGGCGAGCCCGACGAGGCCCGCGAGCGCGACGGAGCGGGGCAGAGCGAGGGCGGAGCGTGGGCCGCGCCGGCGCCGCAGCAGCTCGATCGGCTGCGCGAACGGATCGAGCGCCTCGAGCGCGAAGTGGCAGAGCTCCGCGCGGTGATGCGCAATGCTTCGCCGAGCGCGCCGAGCATGTCGTCGCGCGAGATCGATGACCCAAGCCGCTCTGATCCTCGCCTCTAGCGCCGACACCGCCACCGGCGTCGGCATCCCGCTGGCGCTCGCGGCCGGTTTCGTCTCGTTTCTCTCGCCGTGCGTGCTGCCGCTCGTGCCCGGCTATCTCTCGACCGTGATCGGCGTCACGCCGGCCGACCTGAAGGAGGGCGTCGGCGCCCGCCGCGTGCTCGTGCCGAGCCTGATGTTCATCGCGAGCTTCTCGCTGATCTTCATTCTGCTCGGGCTCTCGGCGACCGTGATCGGCTCATCGCTGAACGAGCACAAAGAACTGCTGGAGAAGGTCGGCGGCGTCGTGATCATCGCGCTCGGCCTCGCCTTCCTCGCGAGCCCGTTCGTCAACGCGCTCAACTTCCAGTGGCACTCGGCCTCGCTGATGCGCCTGGCCGGGCGTGGCGGCCCGCTGATCGCCGGCGCCGCCTTCGCGATCGCCTGGACGCCGTGCACGAGCATCACGCTGGGAGCGATCCTCACGCAGGCCGCGATCTCGAGCTCGGCCGCGCACGGAGCGCTGCTGCTCGCCTTCTACTCGGCCGGTCTCGCAATTCCGTTCCTGCTGATCGCGCTCGCCTTCGAGCGGATGACCGACGCGCTGAGCGTCGTCAAGCGCCACTTCCCTGTGATCATCGGCATCGGCGGCGCCGTGATGATCGCGCTCGGGCTGCTGATCCTGACCGGCGAGTTCACGGTGCTCAACGCACACGCGAACACGTTGTTGCAGGGGACCGGACTGGACGTGTCGGGCGTCTGACGCGCTGCCCGGACTCGAAGTCTCCGCTGGGCGCTCGCCCGGCTGCGCACGGCTCCGTCTTAGCCGGCTGACTGCACGGGCACGGGAGCGTCTGCGCGGCGCTCGCGATAGCGCGCTTCCCAGGCTTCCTGGTTGCGTTTCGCGTCGAGCACGAACGGCGAGAACCCGATCGCCTTGACGATCAGCCGGTTGATCGTCGACTCGGGCTCGGGCAGCGGGCGCAGGACGTCAACGAACAGCACGACGCGCGTCTCGTCGGTGTCGTTCCAGACCTCGTGGTTGAACGTGTCGTCGAAGACCATGCTCTTACCCTCTTCCCAGTGGCGGAAGTCATCGCCCACGCGAATCCGGCAGGACTCGGCGTCCTTCGGCACGATCAGGCCAAGGTGGTACCGGAGCACGCCCTTGTAGGGGCCGCGATGGTCGAGGATGTGCTTGCGCGGACTGAGAATCGAGAACATCGCCGTCGTCATGCCCGGGATCTCGCGCATCAGGGCGGCGGTCTTCGGACACATCTCGACGCCGAGCTTCGCTTCGAAGCCGTAGCCGTAGAGGAAGAACGTCTTCCAGCGATCGTCGTCGGTGATCTCGATCTGGTCCTTGGAGATGTCCTGGAAGTTCGCCAGCGCATCGCGATCCTCGAGCAAGCGCTCGGCCTCCTCGCGGATCACCTGCCAGTTCTGCTCGACCTGCTCGACCCACGCGAAGCGCTCGAGCGGGAAGAAGGTCGCGTCGCCGACAAGCGAGCGCTTGCCGATGAAGCGCTCGATCGGCGCGAGGATCCGTTCGCCCACCTTGATCGTGGTCTCGACGGTGCGCTCCCACAGCGACTCTCCCACGGCGCGCACGTTAGCGGACGGGCTCGTCGCCTCCACGTGGCGGCGCGAGCGCTGCCTCGATCGACGATCGACGTTTCGTAGACGCTTGCGGGGGGTATCTCCGCGCCGGCGTTCGCTCCCGCGGCCGCTGCGCCGTCGGGTCTGGTCACGGCCATCGGTGGGCAGCGTGCCTGCCGCTGGCTGCCACGAGACCTGCAATGACCCCTCACAAGGAGAAACGATGATCCGAGCTGCCAAGCTCGCCCCTGCGGCTGCGCTCGCCCTGATGGCGGCCGCCATGTTCGCGCAATCCGCCGCCGCCTTCGCGCCGGCCGGCGCAGGAGCCCTGCTCACCAGCGGCTCCGTGAACGAAGGCGCGGTGACGACGCAGGTTCGCACGGTCACGCTGACGCTGGCCCCGCGCAATGCGGCCGCTCTGCGCGCGTTCGACTCCACGGCCGGTCACCCGCTGCTCACGCCGGCGCAGTTCGCCGAACGCTATGCGCCGAGCGCGGCGAGCCTCAAGGCGGTCGAATCGTGGGCCGGCGCCCACGGGTTGCAGACCAGCAACGTCTCGCCCGATCACCTGCTCGTCAGCCTGACCGGCACGACGGGCGCGCTCGGCTCGGCTCTCGGCGTCTCCTTCGATCGCTTCCACGCGGCCAACGGCTCCTCCTATGTCTCGAGCACGGGCAAGGCCTCGCTGCCGAGCTCGCTCAGCAGAACGGTCACCGCGATCACCGGCCTGTCGGATCTCGCGCGTGTACACAGCGACCTCGTGCGCCGCTCGGGCGCGGCGACGCCCGGGCTCAGCTTTCCCGCGAGTTACGGGCCACAGGAACTGAACGCGCTGTACGGCGCCTCCGCAGCGCAGACCGGCGCCGGGCAGACGGTGTCCGTCATCACTGCCGGTGACCTCAGCCAGCCGAAAGCCGACCTGGCGACGTTCGAGAGCCACTTCGGCCTGCCGGCCGTCACCTGGAACCAGATCGACGTCGGCGCGCCCTCGAGCGAAACGGAAGGCGACGACGAGTGGGATCTCGACACGCAGTACTCGACCGGCTTCGCTCCCGGCGTCAAGCAGGTCAACGTGTACGTCGGCTCCTCGATGGAAGACTCGGACATCGTCGCGACGATCGACCGCTGGGTCGGCGAAGACGCGAGCTCGCAGGCGAGCTTCTCGGCCGGCGAGTGCGAGCTGCTGTCCGACGCGGCCGGATTCACCGAATCGCTCGACACGGTGCTGGCCGAGGCCGCAGCGCAGGGACAGACGCTGTTCACCTCCAGTGGAGACACCGGCTCGCAGTGCCCGGCGCTGATCGCCGAGAACGGCCTGCCGCTGGGCCTGCCGGGCGTCAACTACCCGGCCTCGAGCCCCGACGCGATCGGCGTCGGCGGCACGACAGTGCTCGGCTCGGGGCCGACCGAGATCGGCTGGTACGCCGGCGGCGGTGGCACCAGCGTGATCGAGCAGACGCCGAGCTGGCAGCAGAGCGCAGGCGGCAGCTTCCTCGGTGCGATGCGCGGAGTGCCGGACGTGGCGCTCGACGCCGACCCCAACAGCGGCTACGACGTGTTCATCGACGGCAAAGAAGAAGTGATCGGCGGCACGAGCGCCAGCGCTCCCTCGTGGCAGGGCATCTGGGCGCGAGCGCAGGGCGCGCACGGTGGCACGCTCGGCTTCGCCGGTCCCGTGATCTACGGCATCGAGGCGGAAACGGCGTTCAACGACATCACGCTGGGCGACAACGGCCTGTTCGGAGACACGCCGGGCTGGGACTACGTGACCGGCCGCGGCACGCCGAAGATCGAAGCGTTCGTCGCCGGCGCCTGAGCGCCGGCTCGAGCACCCCGGCCAGATCGGCCGGCGCGTCGCATGGCGCGCCGGCCGATCGCGGTACTGCTGGCACGCGGCGCAAGCGGGCCTTGTGAGACGTGCTCGTGGCATCCGCGACGGCGCCTAAGGTCAGCGCCATGGTCAGCGAACCTCGCCAGAGGACGCCGGAGGGCGTTCACGGACACGTCGCGCTCGTCACCGGCGCTGCGAGCGGCATCGGCCGTGCGATCGCGGCCGCGCTCGCGCGAGACGGCTTTGCGGTCGCGATCGCCGATCTCAGCGAGGAGCGCTGCACCGCGGTCGCCGGCGAGCTCGACGGACGGCGGCGCCGGCGCGCTGGCCGCGCCGCTCGACGTGACCGACGCCGCCTCGGTCGCCGCCGCGGTGGAGCGGACGAGCGCAGCGCTCGGGCCGATCGACGTGCTCGTCAACTGCGCCGGCTGGGACGAGTTCAAGGCGTTTCTCGACACCGACGAGGCGTTCTGGCGCCGCGTGATCGCGATCAACTACGAAGGCGCGCTGCGCACGACGCACGCGCTGCTCGGCGCGATGATCGAGCGCGGCTACGGGCGGATCGTCAACATCGCCTCCGACGCGGCGCGCGTGGGCTCGGCGCAGGAGGCCGTCTACGCCGGCGCCAAGGCCGGCGTCGTCGCGTTCACGAAGACGATCGCGCGCGAAGCCGCGCGCAGCGGCGTGACGGCGAACGTCGTCTGCCCGGGCCCGACCGAGACGCCGCTGCTCGACGCGATGACCGAGCAGGCGCCCGACAGCGAGCGGCTCGTCTCGGCGCTCGCGCGCGCCGTGCCGATGCGCCGCCTCGGAAAGCCCGAGGAGGTCGCCGCCGCGGTGGCCTTCCTCGCCTCCGAGGAGGCCGGCTACATCACCGGACAGACGCTTTCGGTCAGTGGCGGGCTGACGATGGCATGAGCGAGGGAGTGCAGCGATGAAGCAGCTGAGCGACGTCGGCTATGTCGTCGAAGACGGCCTCTGCTGGATCACGATCGAGCGGCCCGAGCGCTACAACTCGTTCACGGCGCACACCGTCGACGAGCTGATCGCCTGCTTCAAGCGCGCCTGGGCGGACTCGGACGTCGGCGTCGTCGCGCTGAGCGGCGCCGGAGAGAAGGCGTTCTGCACGGGCGGCGACCAGAAGCAGCGCGCCGAGACGCGGCGACTACGGCCCGTCCGAGACGGGCCTGTTCGAGATCGAGGCGCTGCACCGCGTGATCCGCGACATTCCCAAGCCGGTGATCGCAGCCGTCAACGGCCTCGCGATCGGCGGCGGGCACGTGCTGCACGTGATCTGCGACCTGTCGATCGCCGTCGAGGACGGCGCGCTTCGGGCAGGCCGGTCCGCGCGTCGGTTCGTTCGATGCCGGCTTCGGCACCGGCTACCTCGCGCGCGTGGTCGGAGAGAAGCGGGCGCGCGAGATCTGGTTTCTGTGCCGCAAATACGACGCGATCGAGGCCGAGCGCTGGGGCCTCGTCAACCGCGTCGTGGCACGCGATCAGCTGCGCGCCGAGGTGCGCCGCTACGCCGATGAGATCCTTGCGCTCTCGCCGACCTCGCTGCGCTTTCTTAAGCAGTCGTTCAACCAGGACTCAGAGCATCTCGCCGGCCAGGCGGCGCTTGCGTTCAGCGGCCTGCACGAGTTCGTCGAGTCCGACGAGGCGCGCGAGGGGATCGACGCGTTCGCGCAGAAGCGAAAGCCCGACTTCGCGCCCTACCGCGCTCGCGCCTCGCAGATCATCTAGCGCGACAGGGACGCGCGGGCAAAAAAAGAGGCCCCGCCTTTCGACGGGGCCTCTTTCGGGTTCCTTGGGTCCGGCAGAGCCGGCTGCGTTGCTAGGCAGCCTCGCGCAGTGCCGCGAGCTCCGGAGACTCGGCGAGCTTCTTCAGCGCGCGCTGCTCCAGCTGCGAAGCGCGCTCGGCGGAGAAGCCGAGCCTTTTGCCGATCGCGGTCAGCGTCTGCGGCTCCTCGCGTCCGGTGCCGAAGCGCAGCGTCAGAACGGTGCGCTCGGTCTCGGGCAGCTCGGAGATCGCGCGATGCACGATCCGCTCGCGCTCGTTGTCCCATGCCGTCTCCTCGGGCGCCTCGGCGTCAGAGGGGAGCAGGTCGCCGAGCGCGGTGTCGCCGTCTTCGCCGATCTGCTGGTCGAGCGAGACGAGTGCAGCGCGCTGGTGGCGCACCTCTTCGACCTGCTCGATCGGCAGTCCCGACTCCTCTGCGAGCTCTTCGAGCGTCGGCTCGCGGCCGAGCCTGACCGACAGCTCGCGCTCGACGCGCCCGACCTTGCGAGAACGCTGCGCGACGTGGACGGGCAGGCGAATCGTGCGGCCGGAGTTCTCCAGTCCGCGCTGGATCGCCTGACGGATCCACAGGGTCGCGTAGGTCGAGAACCGGAAGCCCTTGCGCCAGTCGAACTTCTCGCTCGCGCGAATCAGGCCGAGCATGCCCTCTTGGACGAGATCGCCGAGCGGCAGGCCCTGGTTCTGGTAGCGCCGCGCGTTTGAAGCGACGAGGCGCAGGTTGGAGTTGACGAGCAGTTCCTTGGCGTGCAGGTCGCCGCGCTCGATGCGCTGGGCCAGTTCGATCTCCTGGGCCGGCGTGAGCAGCGGGTAACGGCGCGAGTGCGCCAGCAGCTGGTCGACTGCCTCTGGAATGAACGTGTCTGACGTACCGAGGTCGACCCGCTCGATCGGGCTGTCGAGGCGCCCAGGGGCGCTCACAGCCGGCTGAGCGGCGGCGTCGGTCTCCTGCTCTGCGTCTGGCGCAGTCGCCGGAGGGTCCACTGTAGGTGCTGTGTTTACGGGGAAATCTGACATTTTGAGCCTTCTAATCCGATGCTTGGAGTCGGAATTATACGCCCTGATAGTTGCGTTGTCAACCATATTCCGGAGACACTCTTTTCGCGCCTTCGTTCGACGTTTCCCATGCAACTACCTGCCCGAAGATGGCCGAAAGTATGCGGGTCTCGTGCGGATCTAAACCCGCGCGAGAGCCGATCGGATCGCGTGCGCAGTAGAGGGTCAGTAAGACGGATTCGGAGCCAGGCAACTCATCGACGGCGCCACGCGCTGGTTTAGTGCCACAGGCTAAGCTCGGCGGATGGACATCGATCGATCTCTCCGGGCAGGTGGTCGCCGTAACCGGCGCCTCGTCCGGAATCGGCGAGGCTACGGCGCTGGCCTGCGCTCGGGCCGGTGCAGCTGTCGCGCTCGCGGCGCGGCGCCTCGACCGGATCGAGCGGCTCGCCGCGCAGATCGACGAGCAGGGCGGTCGCGCGGTCGCGATCGAGGCGGACGTCGGCGAGGAGCAGCAGGCACGGGCGTTCATCGAGCGCGCGCACGACGAGCTCGGGCGCCTCGACGTGCTCGTCAACAACGCCGGCGTGATGCTGCTCGGGCCGATCGCCGACGCGCCGACCGAGGAGTGGCGCCAGATGGTGCACGTCAACGTGTTCGGCGTCCTCTACTGCACGCACGCGGCGCTGCCGCTGATGCAGGCGCAGGGTGCCGGGCACATCGTCAACGTCAGCTCCGTCGCCGGCCGCTTCGCGCGCGAGGGCTCGGGCGTCTACAACCTGACGAAGTTCGGGATCGGCGCCTTCTCGGAGTCGCTGCGACAGGAGGGTGTCCGCTACGGCCTTCGCGTGACGCTGATCGAGCCGGGCGCGGTCGCGACCGAGCTCGTCGTGCACAACCGCCCCGAGGTGATCGAGCAGCTCAGAAAGACCTTTGGCGAAGTCGAGCCGATGACCGCGCGAGGACATCGCCGGCGCCGTGCTCTACGCGATCGGGCAGCCGGCCAACGTCGCCGTGAACGAGATCCTCGTTCGCCCGCGCGGACAGGTCCGCTGACTCGCCGCCGGGCGTCCCTTCGCCGGTTCGCAGGGACCGCCGGGAAGGAACTGCGCAGTCATGCGTCTGGTTCTGTGAGCGGGTCGCGAGCAGCGGCGCGCTGATCGGCGAAGTCCTCTGGGACGACCCCCTGCTCGGGTGGGCGGCGCCGGTATGCAGTGACGCGACGGGGAGCGGTGTGGCGGCCGCTCCCCGCGCGCGTCAGCCGACGGGCTGTCCGTTGGCGCTGAGCGTGACCTCGACGTTGCCGCGGGTCGCGTTCGAATAGGGGCAGACCTTGTGCGCGGCGGCGACGATCGCGATCGCCTGTGCCGGGTCGGCGACGTCGGGGAGCGTCACGTCGAGCGTGACGGCGACGTTGAAGCTGCGCTCCTCGGTCGTCACCAGCGAGACTTTCGAGTCGATCGCGACGTCGCCGAGCTCGACCTTCTCGCGCCGCGCGACCGTGCCGAGCGCGCCCTCGAAGCACGCCGCGTAACCGACGGCGAACAGCTGCTCGGGGTTCGTCCCGCCGCCCTCTCCGCCCATCTCGCTCGGCAGCCGCAGGTCGACCTCGAGCACGCCGTCGCTGCTGCGCCCGTGCCCGTCGGCGCGCCCGCCGGTGACGTGCGCTTCGGCCGTATAGAGGACGTTCGCCATCGCTCTTCCCTCCTGTCGCTTGATCGTGTCGCTTGAAGTTCAGCCGTCGCGGCGCGAGCCGCGGACCGGCTCGATCTCTAGCAGGTCGCCGCCGGCGTGATCGACCTGCAGGGTCGTGTGGTCGAGTGCGAAGCGCTCGTGCAACATCGCCTCCATCGAGCGGCGCGCGCCATGGCAGTCGCGATCGGCGCCGACCAGCACGTGCGCGGATAGCGCGGGAAAGCCGCTCGAGATTTCCCACACGTGCAGATCGTGGACCTCGACGACATCGGGCTGGGCGACCAGCGCGCGGCCGATCTGCTCCGGGTCGAGACCTTCGGGCGCGGCCTCGAGGAAGATCCGCCCCGAGGCTCGCACGAGCGCGACGCCCGAGCGCGTCATCAGCGCGGCGATCAGCAGCGAGACGATCGGGTCGGCGCGCTGAAAGCCGGTCAGCAGGATCACGCCGGCCGCCAGTGCGGTGCCGATGAAGCCGTACAGATCGGTCAGCAGGTGCTGGAAGGAGCCCTCGACGTTGAGGCTCTCGCGGTTGGCGCGCGAGAGCATCCAGGTCGCCAGCAGGTTGACGAGCACGCCGACCAGCGCGACGGCCAGGATCAGCCAGCCGCGCACGACCGGAGGGTCGAACAGCCGGCGGATCGCCTCGTAGGCGATGAACGCAGCGAGCACGAGCAGGGTCACGCCGTTGGCCTGCGCCGAGAGGATCTCGACGCGGCGGAAGCCGAAGGTCATCGCGCCGCGCGCCGGCCGCGCGGCCAGCGCGATCGCCACGAGCGAGAAGCCGATCGCGGCGGCGTCGGTCAGCATGTGCGCGGCGTCGGAGAGCAGCGCGAGCGAGTGCGCGAGGACGCCGACGCCGACCTCGACGGCCATGAAAGCGAGGATCAGGCGCGAGTGCGAGCGCGAGCCGGCGGCGATCGGCATCGGCGCGGACGGTGTGCGCGTGGCCCAGTGTGATCGTGTGCCATCGCGATCACGATACGGCCGCGAGCGGGCGTCGGTCGGGCGGCGCCGTTCGCGCTTGTTTGCAGGGATTCGCTGCCGGGAGCGCGGCGAATAGTCTCTTGACGATGGCGTCCGGCGCGGAGACGAACGAGTCGCTCACGCCGAGGCGCACGACGCTCGTCTCGATCGCCGCCGCGGCGGTGCTCGTCGCGCTGAAGCTCGGCGTCGGGCTGGCGACCGGGAGCCTCGGCCTGATCTCGACGGGCATCGAGTCCAGCGGCGACGTGATCGCCGCAGTGCTGACGTTCTTCGCCGTGCGGCTGGGCGGGCGCCCGGCAGATCCCGAGCACCCCTACGGCCACCGCCGGGCCGAGAACCTCGGCGCGCTGGGCGAGGCGGCGATCCTGATCGCCGGAGGCGTGATCGTCGCGGTCGAAGCGATCGGCCACCTCGCGCGCGACGCCGGCGCCTCCGCGGATCCACTGGTACCAGTTCGCGGTGATCGCGATCGCGCTGGTCGTCGATTTCAGCCGCACGCTCGTCTCGCTGCGCACGGCGCGGCGCTACCACAGCGCGGCCCTGCGCTCGAACGCCTTTCACTTCGCCGCCGACATGGCCGGGTCGCTCGCGGTGCTCGCCGGCCTCGCGCTGGTGCAGGCGGGCTTCGCGCAGGGCGACGCGCTCGCGGCGCTGCTCGTCGCGGCGATCATCTTCGCTGCGGCAGTGCGCTTGATCTCCGAGAACGCGAACGTCTTGATGGACCGCACGCCGGCCGAGGCGCGACGTTCGGCCGAGCGCGCGATCGCCGCGCTGGGCGCGGACATCGAGCTCAGCCGCCTGCGCCTGCGCGAGTCGGCCGGGCGCTACTTCGCCGACGTCGTCGTCACGGTGCCGCCCGGCCAGGCCGTCGTCGAGGGCCACCAGTCGGCGAACCTGATCGAGGACGCGGTCGAGTCGGCGCTGCCGGGATCGGACGTCGTCGTACACGTCGAGCCGCGCCGGCGCGGGCTCGACCTGCGCGATCGCGTGCTCGCTGCGGCGCTCGCGGAGCCGCTGGTCCGCGAGGCGCACGACATCACGATCATCAGGCAGGGCGATGCCGGTCTACGTCTCGCTGCACCTCAAGTTCCCGCCTGACTCGAGCCTGAGCGAAGCGGCGCAGATCGCCGAGCGCGTCGAGCAGGCGATCGGCAAACTGCCCGAGGTCGCGGCCGTGCAGACGCACCTCGAGCCGCTCGAGCGACCGCTCGGCCAGCGCCCGGCTGACGTCAGCGCCGACCGGCACGCCGAACGCGAGATCGAAAGGCTCGTGCGCGAGCGCTCGGTCGGTGCGCTGCGCGAGTTGAGGCTGCTTTCGACCGACGCCGGGCGCGTCGTCTTCCTGACGCTCGAGCTCGCGCCGAGCGAGTCGCTCGCTGCGGCGCATCGCGTTGCGAGCGAGCTCGAGGAGGAGTTGCGCCTGCGCGTGCCCGGCATCGCCGACGTCGTGATCCGCACCGAGCCGTGAGCTGGCGCCGCGGGTCGGCGGCCGAGAGCACGGAGATCGAGGCCGCCGGGAAGGTTCTGGCGCGCGCAGCGTCCTGCTCAGCAGTGAAGACCGAGCAAAGGAGACCGAACATGCCCAAGCAGACGCTGAGGCGGATCTACGCCGTCGCTGACCGGAGCGCTCGTCGTCGGCGCGACGATCACCGCCGTCGCGCTGGCGCACGGCTCGCAGACGCCGACAGTCACCGCGGCGAACAACGCGAAGCTGCAGGAGTCGGTGCTCCTCGACGCGCAGGGCCGCACGCTGTATGCGCTCAACCCGGAGACGAGCGGCCACCTGCTTTGCAAGAGCGCGTCCTGTACACACGTCTGGCCGCCGCTGACCGTGAGCTCTGGCGCGGTCAAGCTGAAGGCCGGCGCGGGCGTGCACGGCACGCTCGGGCTGCTGCATCGCGCCGGCGGTGCGCTGGCAGGTGACGCTTCGCGGGCTGCCGCTGTACCGCTTCTCGGGCGATCACGGCAAGGACGAGTCAAACGGCGAAGGGCTGCGAGAGCTTCGGCGGGACCTGGCACGCCGTGACCGCTGCGACGAGCGCCGGCTCCAAGCCGACGACGCAGGCGGCGCCGATGGCGCCGGCGACGTCGAGCGAACCGTACGCGCCGAGCTCGCCGTCCGGCTCGAGCACTTCGACGAGCGCCGCGCCGAGCCACGCCGACGACGAGTACGCCGACCTACACATATCCGGCTTACTGACACGCCCGGCCCACGGCGCTCGCGCGCACGCACGCCCGGCCGAGGACGCTCAGCGCTCTGTGCCCGGAGCGCCGGCGCCCTCGGCGCCCTCGGCGCCGCCGGCCTGATCTTCGCGCTCGAGCTCGATCATCTCCGGCGGCACGATCGCGAGGAAGCCGGCGATCACGAAGCCGAGCAGGGCGACGATGCCGATCGCGTGCGCCCAGCCGGCTTCAGCGATCGTCAGGAAGCCGAAGCCGGCCAGCAGGCAGGCGCCGGCGGCGCGCGCGAGCAGCCCTTCGCGCGAGACCGCGAGCAGCCGGTCGAGCGCCACGCGCGGCTCCGCCGCTCGCTCTTGCTGCGAATCGTCGTTCGCGGCTTGGCCGAGACGGCCTTGCAGCGTCAGGCGGAAGAGCAGCGCCAGCGAAGGGAACAGGATCAGGCCGCCGCCGATGACCGCGAAGACGACCGCGACGAGCGTGTCGTGTGGCGCGGCGGCCTGCTGAACGGTGAGACCTTTCAGCAGCAGCGGGCGCTGTGCGAGCGCCCAGCCGGCGATCATCGCGGCGACGGCCAGCGCGGCGCTGAAGCGAGCCGGCTCGAAGCGCCGCGCTGCGACCAGCGCGAGCGTCGTCAGGCCGGCGAGCGCGGAGAGGATCACGGCGGCGAGCGCGCTGCCGTGGAGCAGGCGCGAGTAGAGGAAGTGGGCGTCGGCGTGCATCACGACCAAGCCGACCAGCGCGACGGCGCCGGCGAGCACGCCGGCGATCAGAGCGCGCGTGCGCAGGCCGTCGACGAGCGGCTCCTGGTCATCGCTCGCCGCGCCGGACTGCTCGATGCGCTGCGCGTCGGCCGCCATGAAGACGGCGGCCAGATAGGCGGAGGTGGCGACGGCCAGCACGCCGACGGTGAGCGGAAGCGCGCCGGTCCAGCTGCGCAGCAGATCGCCGGCAGCGTTGCCGACTGGCACGCGCCGTGCGGCGATCGCGCCGATCACGGTGCCGAGCGCGAACGGCGCGAGCACCGAGGAGAGGGCGAAGACGAGGTCGATCGGCCGCAGCTCGCGTGAGCTCTGCGCGCCGGCGCGCAGCGCGTAGGCGGCGCCGCGCAGAACGATGCCGAGCAGGCCGATGAACAGCGGGATGCAGAGCGTCGAGGCGATCGAGGCGAAGACGGTCGGGTAGGCCGTCCAGGTGACCGTGATCACGAAGATCAGCCACACGTGGTTGGCCTCCCAGACGGGACCGATCGACTCGTGCGCGTCGATCGCGCACGCGCTCGCCGTGCGGGCCGGCCAGCAGCTGCCAGAAGCCGGCGCCGAAGTCGGCGCCGGCCAGCACGACGTACAGCGCGAGGCCGATCAGAACGAAGATCAGCGGGACGTCGTAGAGGTGCATCTCAGCTCACCGGATTGGTCGCCGACGGCGGGAGCGGGGGAGAGCGCGGCTCGCGCAGCGGCGAGCGCGCCAGGCGCACCAGTATCCAGACGACGCCGCAGGCGACGGCGAGGTAGACGAGCGCGAGCGCGGTGTAGCCGACGAGGATGTGCCCGGCGCCGGTGACCGCCTGCGAGGTGAGCATCACGTGGTAGACGACCCAGGGCTGGCGACCGACCTCGGTCGTGACCCAGCCGGCGATCAGCGCGACAAGCGATGCCGGGCCGGCGAGCGCGACCGCTCGGTAGAACCAGTCGGACTCGGGCAGTGCTCGTCGCCTGATGCGCACGGCCAGCAGCCAGACGCCGAGCAGCGCGAGCAGCGTGCCGATGCCGACCATCGTCTGGAAGCTGATTCGCACCACGTTGACCGGCGGCTGGCGGTCCTTCGGCACGGTGTCGAGTCCGGCGACGGTCGCATTGGGGTTGTGGTAGGCGAGCAGCGAGAGCAGTTTCGGGATCGCGATGCCGAGCTTGACCTTTTCGTCTTCGTACCAGCCGAGCAGGTGCTCGGGCGCGCCCTTGGTCGTGTGCGCGAGGCCCTCCAGCGCAGCGAGCTTGACCGGCTGGCTGACGGCGACGTCGCGACCGACCCAGTCGCCGACGAGCACCTGCACGGGGGAGGCGAGCGCGGCGATCGTCAGCGGGATCGCCAGGGCGGTTCGCTCGTAGCGTCCCCAGTGGCCGCGCAGCCTGCCGATCGCGTAGGCGCCGGCGACGAGGAAGCCGGTGACGATGTAGCCGGCGATGTACATGTGCAGCAGCTCGGGCCAGAGGAAGCTGTTGGCGAACAGCGCCTTCAGCGGATGCACGTCGACGGCTTTGCCGGCGACCATGCGAAAGCCGCCCGGATGGTTCATCCATGCGTTCACGGCGATCACCATCAGCGAGCCGGTCATGCCGGCGATCACGATCGGGATGCCGCTGAGGAAGTGCGCGCGCGGCGACAGGCGCGTCCAGCCGTAGGCGTAGATGCCGATGAAGATCGCCTCGAGGAAGAAGGAGAAGCCCTCGATCGCGAAGCCGAGCCCGAAGACGCTGCCGAACGTGGCCGTGAAGTTCGGCCACAACAGGCCCATCTCGAAGCTGAGGACAGTGCCCGTGATCACGCCGACGGCGAACAGCGCCGCCATGATGCGCGTCCAGCGCCGCGCGAGTCGCAGGTAGAGCGGATCGCCGGAGCGCAGGTGGAGCCACTCGGCGAACAGCACCATCGCCGGGAAGGCGATGCCGAAGCAGACGAGCGGGATGTGCACCGAGAACGACAGAGCCTGCATCTGCCGTGCCTGCAACAGGTAAGCCTGGTGCGCGGCCATCGACACGGGTGTATAGCTCGCGCGGCGGCCGTCTGTAGCCTCGTTGCGCGGCCTCGGCGCCTGCAGCCGCTATCCGCGGGTGCGCGCTCGCGCAAGCGTCGCCGCGAGCGAGCCTGCGCGCTCAGTTCTCGGCGAGGCGCTCGAGCAAGCGGCAGCGCCTCGGCGAGCAGCTGCTGCTCGCTCGGTGAGAGATCCTCGGTGATCATCCGCGCGAGCCAGCCCTCGCGGTCGCGGCGGTCTTCGCGCAGCGTCTGCAGGCCGTGCGCGGTCAGCTCGACGAGCGCACGCCGCCCATCGGTGGGGTCGGCACTGCGCGTGATCAGGCTCTCCGCCTCGAGGTCGGCGACGATCTGCGTCATCGACTGCGGGCGCACGCGCTCGGCGCTCGCGAGGTCGCCGATCGAGCTCGGGCCGTAGCGGTCGAGACGGCCGAGCACGGACGCCTGGGAGAGCGAGAAGCGGTGGCGCTCGGCGCGCAGCCGGCGGATCAGATGCCCGAGCGCGATGCGCAGCCTGCCGGCGAGCATCGTCGTGTCGATTGCCGTCGCCATGTGAGAGATGATACAGGTCCGCAGGGAAACTGATCAGTTTTCCTGTATAATTTTTAGATAGATGAGCGACGTCGTGCAAAGCCAAGCGCAGAGCAATGGAGCGAGCGTGGGGCAGAGCAGCGCGAAACGAACGGACGACGACCGCTACAAGTGGATCGCGCTGTCGAACACGACGCTTGCGGTGCTGCTGGCGACGCTCGACGGGTCGATCACGCTGATCGCGATGCCGGCGATCTTCCGCGGCATCCACCTCGACCCGCTGAAGCCGGCGAACAGCTTCTACCTGCTGTGGATGATCCTCGGCTTCCTCGTCGTCACGAGCGTCTTGATCGTCAGCCTCGGGCGGCTCGGCGACATGTACGGGCGCGTGAAGATGTACAACCTCGGCTTCGTCATCTACACGATCGCGTCGCTGATCCTGACGGTCGACTGGCTGACGGGGCAGGCCGGCGCGATGTACCTGGTCGTGTTCCGGATCGTGCAGGGCGTCGGCGCGGCGTTCCTGCTGGCGAACTCCTCGGCGATCCTGACCGACGCGTTTCCGCCGAACCAGCGCGGGATGGCGCTCGGAATCAACAACATCGTCGGCGTCAGCGGCGTGTTCGTCGGGCTCGTGCTCGGCGGCCTGCTCGCACCGATCGACTGGCGGCTGGTCTTCCTGATCTCGGTGCCGGTCGGGCTGTTCGGCACCGTCTGGGCGTACCTGAAGCTCGAGGAGCGCTCGACGCCGCGGCGCGCGCCGGTCGACTGGTGGGGCAACGTGACGTTCGCGCTCGGGCTGGTCCTGATCATGGTCTCGGTCACGTACGGGATTCGCCCATACGGCTCATCCAGCACCGGCTGGGGCAGCCCGCGCGTGCTCGCGCTGCTGGCGGCCGGGGTCGCCTCGCTGATCGCGTTCGCGGTGATCGAGGCGCGCATCGAGAACCCGATGTTCCGGCTGCCGCTGTTCCGGATCCGCGCGTTCACGTTCGGCACGCTCTCGACGTTCCTATCCGCCGTCGCGCGCGGCGGGCTGATGTTCATGCTGATCATCTGGCTGCAGGGCATCTGGCTGCCGCTGCACGGCGTCGACTACGTCGACACGCCGCTGCGCGCCGGCATCTACATGCTGCCGCTGACGGTCGGCATGCTGATCGCCGGGCCGACGTCGGGCTTTCTCTCAGATCGCTTCGGCGCGCGCTGGTTCGCGACGGGCGGGATGCTCGGCACGGCCGCTCGGGTTCGGCCTGCTGTTGATGTTGCCGATCGACTTCGGCTACTGGGCGTTCGCGGCGATCCTGTTCTTGATCGGCGCGTCGATGGGCCTGTTCGCCTCGCCGAACCGCGCGGCGGTGATGAACAGCCTGCCGCCGCAGGACCGCGGCGCCGGCGGCGGCATGAACCAGACCTTCCAGAACTCCGCGCAGGTGCTGTCGGTCGGGATCTTCTTCACGCTGATGATCATCGGCCTCTCGGCAGACCTGCCGCACGCGCTCGCCTCGGGCCTGCAGGCGCACGGCGTCTCGGCGGCGAGCGGCGCACGGCGCGTCGCAGATCCCGCCGGTCTCGATCCTGTTCTCGGCGTTCCTCGGCTACAACCCGATCGAACATCTGATCGGCGCGCACGCGCTCGGCGCGCTCTCGCCGGCCAATCACGCGGTGGTGACGGGGCGCTCGTTCTTCCCGCACCTGATCTCCTCGCCGTTCAGCTCGGGGCTGCACGAGGCGTTCCTGTTCGCGATCGTCGCCTGCCTGGTGGCGGCGGCGGCATCGCTGCTGCGCGGCGGCATGTACCACCACGGCGACCCGCTGCCGGCGCGCGGATCGAGCAACGGCGTCAGCCGGCGTGAGCTGCCCGACGGCGCGCCGACGCGCGTCGCGGGCGCTGGGAGTAAGAGCGTTGAGGATGGGCATCCAGACAGTGGCAAGGACGCGAGCGAGCTCGCGCCGAGCACGAAGACGAGAGAGGAGCAGCATGCGCGTTGAGTGGTTTGGGCAGTCTGCGTTTCATCTGAGCGGCGAGGAGACGACGGTCGCGATCGACCCGTTCGGCGACATGTCGGCACTGAGCAGCAGCCGCGGAATCCAATGGGACTACCCGGCGATCTCAGCCGACGCCGACGTGCTGCTGGTGACGCACGAGCACGGCGATCACAACGCGGTCGAGGCGATCGGCGGCGAGCCGGCGACGCTGCGATCGACGGCCGGCAAGCTCGAGTCGCCGCTCGGCGAGGTGACGGCGGTCGCATCCGAGCACGACGATGCGGCGGGCACCGAACGCGGTCCCAACACGATCTTCGTGTTCACGCTCGACGGCGTGCGCGTCGCGCACATGGGCGATTTCGGCCAGAGTGGCCTGCGCGAGGAGCAGGCGGCGGCGATCGGCGACGTCGACCTGCTGTTCGTGCCGGTCGGCGGTGGCTTCACGATCGGCGCCGAGCAGGCTGCGCTCGTCGTCGAGCGTCTGAAACCTCGCTGGGTCGTGCCGATGCACTACCGCACCTCGCGGATCGGCTTCCTCGAGCCGGCCGACGAGTTCCTCGAGAAATTCGACCGGGTCGAGCGGCTCGAGGACAGCAGCTTCGAGACCGACGAGCTGGCGCAGGGTGACGGGCCGCTCGTCGTCGTGCCGGCGGCGCCGTAGCGGGACCTGCTCGGCGACAGGAGCGGTTCGCGTCGTGCGCGGCTTGCTCGCCGCGCGACTTCGCTAATACAGATGGAGCGCATCGGGACATCGCATCGAGAAAGGGCATGACATGAAGATTGGGCGACTGCTGCTTCGGATTCTCGTCGGCGGGTTCTTCGTCGGGCACGGGACGCAGAAGCTGTTCGGCTGGTTCGGCGGCCACGGCCTCGAAGCCACGGCTCAGGGCTTCGAGCAGATCGGGCTGAAACCGGGCAAGGCGCACGCGACGGCTGCCGGGTTGGCCGAGGCGGGCGGCGGCGCTGCGCTGCTCGCCGGCGCCGAGACGCCGCTCGCGGCGGCGGCGATCACGGCGACGATGATCACTGCGATCAAAACGGTGCATCTGAAGAGCGGCCCGTGGGCGTCGAACGGCGGCTATGAGTACAACGCCGTGCTGATCGCCGTCGTGCTGGCGCTCGCCGAGCTCGGCCCGGGGCCGATCTCGATCGACGCGCTGCTCGGGCGCGAACGCTCGGGCACCGGCTGGGCGCTGGCAGCGGCAGGCGCAGGCGCGCTGGGCGCGCTCGGCGCGCAGCTGCTGACCTCGGCAGCCGGCGGCCGCGACGCCGGAGTCAGCGGAGGCCGGCGAGCCAGTCGAGCAGCAACGGCGGCGAGCCCAGCTCGGCCGAGCAGCAGCCGGCCAGCGCCTAGCGACGAGCTACTCGAGATAGCTGACGAACGTGGCGGATCGGCGCGCTCGGGGACGCGCTGATCCTGCACGGGCGTGCCGAGGTAGAGCAGGCCGAGCGGCTCCTCCTCGTCTGCCAGCCCGAGCACCGCGCGTCCGCGCTGCTCGGCGAGCAGCGGCACCGTGCGCCAATAGCCGGCCAGCTCGCGCGCGTGCGCGCCGAGCAGCACGACGTAGGCGGCGAGCGCGGTCGCATAGAGATCCTCGCGGTCCTGGTCGGGATCGCCGCTCAGCCGGGCGCTGACGGCGACGAGCGTCGGCGCGCGCTGGAGCTTGACCGCCGAGCCGGGCTGCACCGACTCGGCGAGCTCGATCAGGCGCGCGCGCGTGCGCTTGCCGAGCACGCGAAAGCGCCAGGGGTTCGTCACGTGGTGGTTCGGCGCCCAGCGCGCGAGCTCGAACAGCTCGTCGAGCGTCGCCGGTCGGGACCGGCTCGGGGCCGAACGCCTTGTGCGTGCGGCGCGTGCGGATCGCCTCGTCGAGCTGCATCGCAGACAACGGTAGAGCGCGGAGGGCGTATGCTCGGTCGAGCGGTGAGGCCCGCCGGTCGCGTCGTTCAGGGAAGGATCCGCGCCGGGCGGTGTCGTAAGTGCGACGACCCCGACCAATGGAGGATCCGTGAGGCTTGATTCAGCAGGACAGTCAAATCGCAGGCGCTTCGTGCTCGCAGTCTCGACGCTGGCGCTCCTCGCGGCAGTGCTGGCCGGCTGCGGCAGCTCATCCTCGAGCTCGTCGACGAGCAGCGCGGCGAGCACGACCAGTCCTCCGGCAACGACGGCTTCGACGACGGCATCTACGACAGCGTCGACGCCGGCGAGCAGCGGAACGAGCGCGTCGAGCAAGGTCAGCCTGGAAGCGAATCCGGAAGGCAAGCTCGAATACAACACGAAGTCGCTGACGGCGAAGGCCGGCGCGGTGACGATCGACTTCACGAACATGGCGGCGCTGATGCACAACGTGACGGTCGAAACCTCATCCGGGGCGCAGGTCGGCGGGACGCCGACGTTCAGCGGCGGCTCAAAGAGCGTCACGCTGAACCTCAAACCCGGCACCTACAAATTCTTCTGCTCGGTTCCCGGCCACCGTCAGGCTGGCATGGAAGGCACGCTGACGGTCAACTGATATGGCCTGAGCGTGCTCAAGTCGGCCGCGTCCACGCCGCATCCGAGTGCGACACGGCGTGCGCGGCGAGGCCGACGAGGAGCGAGAGGGCGAACGCGACGGCGATCGGCGCGGCGATCGAGACGTGCAGCACGAGCACGCCGCCGAGCAGCGCGCCGAGCAGCATCGCGACGACCGAGACCGAGCGGCGGCCGAATTTCGCGCCCGGGCCGCCGAGGAAGCTGCCTTCGGAGGCGATGCCGACGAGCGTTTTGCGTCAGGACGGTCGTCGTCAGCTCGGGCACCGCTAGCCGCTGCGCGGCGGCGTTCTGCACGCCCATCGCCAGCGCGAGGAGAATGATGATGGCGTAGCGCACGCCCTCGTCGAGCGGCTTGTCGGCGGTGATCGAGAGGAGCAGCGCGACCAGCAGCAGCGTCGCCTGGATCGCGTTGGCCGCGCGCAGCAGGCGCCCGCGATGGAGGTGGTGCGCACCGAGCCAGCCGCCGGCGAGCGCGCCGAGCAGGAACGCCGCGAGCGCGAGTATCGACGCGACGGCCGACAGTCCGCCGGCGCCGGCGAGCGCGAAGCCGAGGAAGACGACGTTGCCGGTCATGTTCGCTACGAACACGTGCCCGAGCTTCAGGTAGCTGACGGCGTCGACGACGCCCGTCAGCACGGTCAGCACGACCATCATCGGCACGAGCGGACCGTGCCGATCGCCCGGCGGAGGACGTAGTGTCGCGCGGACGTCGCCGAGCAGGCTCATCGCCGCTCGAACTCTAGGTCGCTCGGCGGCGCCGCGTCGCTCGCCGCAATCGTGCGGACGCAGGCTCCGGCTCGGCGGCTCAGCCCGGCGCGAGCGCGTCGTCGCGCGGCGTCCGCCGGCGTGACGCCGCGACGCTGGGCCTTGTCCTCATAGAGGGCGGCGTCGGCTTCGCGCACCAGCTCGATCGGGCTGCCGTGCGGGCCGCTGGCGACGCCGATGCTCAGGGCGACGCCGTCAGGCAGGCCGATCGCGCCGAGCTCGACGCGCGGCGGCGCAGTCGCGCAGTCGCTCGGCCGTGGTCCGCGCGCCGGCCTCGTCGGTCATCGGCAGCGCGACGAGGAACTCGTCGCCGCCCCAGCGGCCGTAGATGTCCTCGGCGCGCAGCACGTCGCGCATGCAGTCGGCGATCGTGCAGAGGACCTCATCGCCGGCCTCGTGGCCGAACGTGTCGTTGGTCTGCTTGAAGCGGTCGAGGTCGATCATCAGGACCGAGAGCGGCTCTTCGTGGCGGCGCGCGCGGGCGGCGGCGCGGGTCAGCTGCTCGGTCAGCGCGCGGCGGTTGTGCAGGCCGGTGAGCGAGTCGGTCTGCGCGGTGCGCCGCGCCGCCGCCGACAGCGTCGTGAGGCGTGCGCGATCGGCGATCGAGCGCGCGAACAGCAGCACGAGCAGCACGCCGAGGATCGTGACGAGCGCGAAGACAAGCCACGGGATCACAGCTCGAGCCAGCCGGTCAGCGAAGTGTACAGATGGCAGTTCGGGACGGCGATCGACCAGTCGCCAGGCGGTTCCCGGCACGGGGGCGGTCGCGAACGTCGTCGGCGCGCCGCGCATCGGTCGACGGGCCGCCATGAGTCGAGCGCGCGACGGCACGCGCAAGCGCCGGGTCGGCGGCGGCGAGCGTCGCTGCGCTTCGTCTTCGGGCTTGCACGCGAGGATCTTGCCGGCGCCGTCGACGAGCAGCACGTCGTGCTGGGCGGTAGGAGATCGTGTGGTCGACGAACGCGCTCAGCGTCGAGCCGGTCGCGCGGTAGGCGGCGCTGAACACGCGCCGCCCCTCGCGGCGTCGCGTACGGGACGGCGACGCCATCACCGGCAACGCCCTTGACGGCCGACTTGACGACGTTCGAGATCGCGATCCGGCCGCGCTCGGCTTCTTCGAAGTGGCGGTAGCGTTGCACGAACGGCTGTCCGATCAGCAGCCGGATCGGACGGGAAGACGCCGATCAGCGCGGCCGGCGGTGTCGAGCAGCCCTGCGGCGCTGCCGCCGAATGCCGAGACGGCGAGGTCGAAGCGAGCCGGCGATACGTGCACGCCGGCGAGGAACCGGTCGCGCGACCTGCTGCTCGAGCGTGGCCTGCTCTCGACGAGGAATTCCGAGACGAAGCGTGCCGAGCTCGTCGCGCGCAGCGCGAAGTTGGTGCGCAGCTGCGCCCGCGACTGCTGCTTGCGAGAGCACGATCGCCGCGGCGAGCGAGCCCGACGAGGACAGCAGCGGACAAGGCGAACAGCACCGCCAGCGAGCGCGGCGGGTCCCACGATGATCGTGCCGGCGGACTGACGGTCATCGATCGCCGCGTGTCAATGGTCGCTGAGCGTGCGTCGCATTTCGAGCCGATGACGGTCGATCGGCCAACGGCGACGAAACTTGTGGGAGGCGCTTCAGCACGACATCGGCGCGGTGCGGGCGCTGATCGGGCGCGCGGCCGCGCAGATAGGCTCGCGGCGTGACGAGCAGCAGCTGCCGTGCGCGTAGATGAGCGTCGGCGAGGCGATCGCGATCGCGTGCGCCGGGCATTGCGGCGGGAACCGTCAACACGGTGGTGGGCAGCGGCACGCTGATCACGTTCCCGGTGCTGCTCGCGTTCGGCTACGCGCCGGTCACTGCGAACGTATCGAACACGGTGGGTCTCGTGCCCGGCTCCGTCTCGGGGGCGATCGGCTACCGCCGCGAGCTCGTCGGCCAGCGCGAGCTGGCGCTCAGGCTCGGGGCGATGTCGGTGCTCGGCGGTGTGACGGGCGCCGTCCTGCTGCTGCTCCTGCCGGCATCCGCGTTCAAGGCGGTCGTGCCCGTCTTCATCGCGATCGCGGTCGTGCTGACGGTGCTGCAGCCGCGCCTGAACAGGCGCCTGGCAGCGCGCCGCGAGAAGCGAAGCTCGGCCGGCGCGAGCAGGCACCTGACGCCGCTGGCGGTTTACATAACCGGCGTCTACGGAGGTTATTTCGGAGCGGGGCAGGGGATCCTGTTGCTGGCGATCTTCGGCGTGACGCTGGCGCAGAGCCTGCACCGCTCGAACGCGCTGAAGAACGTGCTGGCCGGCACGGTCAACGGTGTCGCGGCGATCTACTTCATCTTCGCTGCGCACATCGAGTGGGCGCCGGCCGCGATCATCGCCGCGAGCGCGATCGTCGGCGGGCAGATCGGCGCGCGCTACGGGCGGCGCCTGCACCCCGACGCGCTGCGCGCGCTGATCGTGATCGTCGGCATCGCCGCGATCGTCGACCTGCTCGTCAGCTGATCGTCGCGTCGAGCCAGGCGCTCGCGAGCGGCACGAGCGATGCGTCGATCTCGTGGCCACCGGCGAACTCGTGGTAATCGACCGGGAGGCCGGCCGCGGTGAGGCGCTCGCCGGCGCTGCGCGCGAAGTCGACGCTGATCACCGGATCGCCGACGCCATGGGCGATGAATGCGAGTAGGCCGGTGCGGTCCTCGAGGCTGGGCTGCCAGCCCTCGACGGTCGGGATGAAGCCGGAGAAGGCGAGGATGCCGGCGGGCACGGGACGGTCGGCACCGAGCGCCAGCGCGTAGCTCATCACGGTGCCCATCGAGAAGCCGCCGAGCACCGTTCGCTCGGGGCCGAGTCCCGTGCGGCGCCACAGCTCGTCGTGGAACGCCGCGAGCAGCTCGTAGGACGCTCTGAACGACTCCGGCTCGGGGTAGCCGACACGCGGCACGACATACCAGTGATAGCCGGGCCAGCCGGGCAGCTGCAGTGGCGCGCGCGGCGTGACGACGTGCAGCCGCCGCGCGGGGTCGAGCTCGTCTGCGAGCGAGAGCAGGTCGTACTCGTCGGCACCGCGGCCGTGGTGGAGGATGAGCAGGCCGCTGGGCTCGCCTGCGGCGGGGCGCTCGCGGAAGCTGGGCTCGGTCATCCGCTCACTCTGTAGTGGAGATGAACGACGCCGCGCCGGAAGCGGTGCTCGGCCATGAGCTCGAGCTTTACATGACCTTCGCCGGAAAGCGCGCGCTTGCCGCCGCCCACGATGATCGGGTTCAGGAACAGGTGGCACTCGTCGATCAGCCCAGCGGCGAACGCCTGGCCTGCGAGCGCAGCGCCGCCGATCGTGATGTCGCGCGCCGCCGCCTGCTTCAGCCGCGCGATCGAATCGGGGTGAAAGTCACGCTCGAGTCGCGTCCGCGCCCCTGAAAGCTCCTGCAGGGTCCGTGAGTACACGACCTTCTCCGCGGCCCGCCAGATCTCGGCGAAGTCGCGAATCTCCTGGCGCTCGCCGTCGAGACGCAGGGTTTCCCAGGACACCATCGTCTCGTACATCCGGCGCCCATACAGGTATGTGCCGATCGGTCGCTCGAGGCCATTGACGAACGCGAACACCTCGTCATCGGGTACCGCCCAATCGAACGCGCCTCGTTCGTCCTCGATGTATCCGTCAAGCGAAGCGATCGCCGAATAGATCAGTTTCGCCACCTCGCCTCCGGTGCTATCGCTCGGCGCGGCGCTTGACGCCTGCGAGCAGCCTCTTGACCGCGACCACGTGCGCGCGCGAGCCGAGCACGAGCAAGCGATAGGCGCGGCCATGCAGGCCGGGGAAGTCAGCGCGAGTCTCTGCGCGCAACGTCGAGCCGCTCGGGAGAAGTGGCTCGAGCCGGAAGATCAAGGCATAGCGCGAGAAGCGATGGCGCCCGACAAGCGTCAGCCGCGACGAGGGAACGACCGCGAGGACGGTGAAGCCTGGAAGCGTCGAGCCAGCCTGGAGCGGATGCTCGCCGGAGCTCGCACGATCGACACAACCGAGCAGTCCGACCAGGATCCGCTCGATCGCTCCGGAGCCGACGCGCTCGAAGATCTCGAGCAGGCTCAACCAGACGCGCTCGACGGGCGCGGCGATCGTCGTCGAGTGCTCGTCGACGTAGGCGAGTCGTTGTGGATCACGTGCCTCGCCAGGCGTCGCGCTCATTGCGCCGCGGTCCACTCGAGGATCGCTCGAGAGTGCGTCAGTACGGTCCCGTCGGCAAGCTTCAGCGCCGGCAGCTTCGTCGCGCCGGTAGCGTCGCGAAGCTCCTCGCGCGAGCCTTTGCGCAAGAACGGAAGCGGGCTTCCGTGGGCGGCGATCACCTTCTCGTAGTCGATGCCGGCGCTGTGAAGCGCCTCCTGCACGCGCCGGCACGGGTGAATCCTAGGTCCGCCTTCGTCGCCGTGGCAGACAAACAGCGTGGGTAGCACCTCCGACATCTCCAGCCTCCGATCTGCGCTCGTTTGGGCAATCTACCGGCGATGTAGGTGCAGACCGGTGAATGCGGCGAAAGTCGTCGCTCGGTCTCGCAGCGGTGCGTGGCGAGCGTGCGCTTGCGTGCGCTGCCGGCGCTGCGGATCAGCCTGGGGGCGAGTCGAGCTCTGCCAGCAGCGCTCTGACCCGGCGAGCAATCTCATCTCGCGTTGCGCGAACCTCGACGAGCGGCCGACCGGCCGGATCGGGGAGATCCCAGTCGACGTAGCGCTTGCCCGGGACGTAGGGGCAAGCATCGCCACAGCCCATCGTGACGACGACGTCGGCTGCCTCGGCAAGCTCGCGGGTGAGGAGCTCCGGGGTACGCTCGGCGATGTCGATGCCGAGCTCGCGCATCACCTCGACCACCTCGGGATGCACGCTGTCGGCCGGCGTCGTACCGGCCGACAGTGCACGGTGGCGACCGCCGGCTGCCTGTTCGAACAGCGCCGCGCTCATCTGCGAGCGCCCGGCGTTCTGAAGGCACACGAACAAGGCGGTCGCCATCGGCTCAGAAACCCTCGAGCCGGGCGCTCGATGGCGCGCTTGTGGCGTGTGGCACGACAAGCTCGCCAGCCTCGTCCGCAGTCAAGTCGGGGAACAGCACCCTTATCGCGAGGACCGCCAGCACGCCGCCTACGAGCTGTGCGAGCACGAAAGTCGGCACTGAGGCCGGCGCGATGCCGGCGAAGCTGTTGGTGAACATTCGCCCGATGCTGATCGCCGGGTTCGCGAAGCTCGTCGAGCTCGTGAAGAAGTACGCGGCGCCGATGTAGGCGCCGACCGCGGCCGGCGCGCTGGCGGTGCGTCTCGTGCGCGCGAGCGAGAAGATCAGGAGTAGTAGCCCGGCGGTCGCGAGCACCTCCGAAAGCAGGTGGGCGCCCGACGCGCGGTGATGAACGGAGATGCTGAGCGCTGAACGAGCGAACATCGCGTTTGCCACGATCGCGCCGAGCAGGCAGCCGGCGGTCTGCGTGGGGATATATGCCAGCGCATCGCGCACGCTGACTCCGCCGAAGCTCGCGTCGGCGAGCGATACGACCGGGTTGAAGTGCCCGCCCGAGACCGGGCCGAACATCAGGATGATCGCGGCGAGCCCGGCCGCGGTGGCGAGCGCGTTCTCGAGGAGCTGCAGACCGACGTCACCGGGGGAGAGCGTCTGCGCGGCGATCCCCGAGCCGATCACGATCGCGCCGAGAAACGCTGAGCCGAGCAGCTCGGCGAGCAGACGACGCGCGAGCGGCGGCGTGCTCACGTGCCTAGTGCCAACGTGACCGTCGCCTCGCACATGCCGCGATGCTATTGCATTGACAAATCTAACTTCAATAGATATACGTGTATTGATGATGATCGATCTGGAGCTCGCGCCAAAGCAGAAGCGGCCGGCCGGCGAGCGCTGCTGCGATCCCGTCGTGTACCCGGATGTCGACCGCGCGCAGGCGCTCAGCATGGCCGAGGTCGCGAAGGCGCTCGGCGACCCGATCCGCCTGCAGCTGGTCGACGTGCTGCGAAAGCACGCCGGCAAGGTGTGCGTGTGTGAGCTCGTGCCGTTGTTCGAGATCTCTCAGCCGACCTTGTCGCATCACCTCCGCAAGCTGCGCGAGGCGGGAATCGTCGACTCCGAGCGGCGCGGACTCTGGGCCTACTACTACGTGATTCCCGGCGCGCTCGAGGAGCTGTCCGCGTGGCTGAGTTGAGCCCGACCGCGCCGAGGCGTGGTGACGAGCGCTCAGCGGCTATCGCTGCGCGCACGGCCTCGTCCTGCTGCACGCCGTCCGTACGCTCGAGCTGCTGCGAGCCGTCGGCCAAGGCGGAGTGCTGTGACACGGAACGACACGCCGCTGATAGCTGCGGGTGTCGCGATGTAGGTCGCTAGCCCTGCGCGAACCGTCGACGGTCGAGACGCGTCGCGGTGCTTGCAGTGGGCTGAGAAGATCCCGATACTTGGCCGGATGTCAGATGTCGCGTGGATAGTCATGGGCGCTCTGCTGACGCCCACGATTGCGGGCATCGAGGCAATAAGGAGGTAGCGTGAACATAGAGTTCCTCGCGACGGTGGCGGTGATCGCGCCGGACCCGCCCGCTAGTCGCAAGCTGTACGTCGACGCTCTCGGGCTGCCGCTCGAGAGCCACGGTGGCGGCTATCACCACAGCGAGCAGATCGACGGCTGCAAGTCCTTCGGGATCTGGCCGCTGTCCCAGGCTGCCGAGGCGTGCTTCGGGACGCCGCAATGGCCCTCCGCGAGGCCGGTGCCGCAGGTCAGCATCGAGTTCGACGTCGTGAATGCCGCGGCGGTGGGCCCGGCGGCGCGGGAGCTCGAGCAGTCCGGCTACGAGCTGCTGCACCCGCCGCGCGAGGAGCCATGGGGTCAAACGGTGGCCAGGCTGCAGTCAGCGGAGGGCGCAATCATCGGAGTCTCGTACACCCCTGTGCTGCACACCCCCGGACTGAGGTGAGACGGAGACTCCGACATCTGGTACATCTCACCAGCTCGCGTGAGGGCGCCATCGGGGGGCTCGAGCGATCTCACGCGGATTATCGCGACGAGCGGCCGGCGGGGCCATCGCGGGCCTAGTCCCGAATCTTCCCGGGATGGCGAGCAGCCAGGTCCTTCCAGGGCTGGCGGGCCGCAGTGCCCAGGCGTTTGGCCTCATCGTGGAGTCGCTTAGCTTCGCTGCGGCGAGCGTCGCGGTCCTCGTCGGTCAGCGCGGCATTCTCATCGCGAGCCTCGAACAGCAACTGCATGGATCGACCTCTCAGCTCGGCCGCCTTCGTCGCGCGTGGCGCCCAGGCGTCGATGGTCCGTCGGAAGTCGCGCGCGAAGCCGAGCCAACCCATGACGAGGACGATACGTGCGGCCGATCGGATCGGCAACCTCTACGCTCGATAATCGATGTTATGTAAAGAAAGAAGTAGGTAAGGGCGTCGGCGTAGACTCTGCGCGGCATGGCGAAGCGTCCGAGCATCGCGTGGCTCGAGGATCCTGAAGAGAAGGACTTCGAAGCGGCGCACAGCTTCCTCAGCATGGTGATCGCACCGAGCGAGCTCGACCGGACGATCGCACGGCTTCGCTCGGCGCCGCTCGGCAATTGGGCCGCCAAGGATCTGCTGCGCGCGGCCGGGCTGCCGCCGCTGCGACCGAAGCAGAGCGCTGAGGTGGCTGAGAAGCTGGCGAAGATCAAGCAGCGGATTCCGATCTCGCCGGTCCTGCTCGTCGGTGGCGTCAAGAACGAGCTTGTGATCGGCGACGGCTATCACCGCGCCTCGGCGGCCTACCGGATCGACGAGGACGCGCGCGTGCCCGGACGGCTTCTCTGGATGACTTCAGCAGCGTGAGCCGGCAAGCGTCCGCGACGCGCACGTCGCTCGAGGCGATCCCGACCGAGCACCAGGCGCGCGAGGCATGGTGGGTCAGCCGCTTCTACGACCCCTCGCTCGACGGCCGTCGCATCCTCGCCGAGATCTTCGGCACGTTTCTGCTGGTGCTCGCCGGCGCCGGTCCGGCTGTCGTCAGCGCGGCCAGCCACGTCGCGATCGGCCGCCCGGCGGCGCTCGCCGCGCCGGGCCTGACGGTGCTCGCGGTGATCCTCTCGATGGGCGCCGTCTCCGGCGCGCACCTCAACCCGGTCGTGAGCATCGCGTTCGCGATGCGACGTGACTTCCCCTGGCGGCGAGTGCCGGGCTACGTGCTCGCGCAGCTGCTCGGTGCGACGCTCGCCGTGCTGTTTCTGCTGGCGGTCTTCGGTCGGGTCGGCTCGCTCGGCGCGACCGTGCCGGGCCACGGGATCGACGACCTGCAGGCGGCCGCCATCGAGCTCGTGCTCACTGCCGGTCTCGTCTCGACGATCCTCGGGACAGCCTCGCGCGCGCAGAACCTCGGGCCGATCTCCGCATTTGGCGTCGCCGCGTACGTGGTCCTCGCCGGACTCTGGTCGAGCCCGATATCGGGCGCCTCGATGAACCCCGCGAGGTCGTTCGGCGCCGGACCTCGTGCTCGGCGACTTCTCGCACTTCTGGCCTTATCTCGCCGGCCCGCTCGCCGGCGCTCTGATCGCCGTCGCGCTCGCTCGCGTGCTGCGCGGGCCGCCGGGGCGCGACCCGTCGGCCGCGCGCGCCGCGCAGGGAAGCTGACCCCCTCCCCACCTCGGCGGGCGCCCGCGGCTCGGGGCGCAGAAGCGCTGACCCGAACGCGCGTCGCCAAAGCTCGATAATCGTGGCGATGGCAGACGCCCAAGCCACCCCCTACGCCGGGCGCACGGCCTGGGCGCGGAACCTCGCCGCGCCGGTGCGCGACTTCCTCTCGACGGAAACGGGCAGCGCCGTCTCGCTGCTGATCGCGACTCTGCTGGCGCTGCTGTGGTCGAACTCACCGTGGTCGCACTCCTACGAATCGGTCTGGACGACGAACCTCTCGATCCACCTCGGCGGCGCGAGCGTCTCGACCGACCTGCGCCACTGGGTCAACGAGGGCCTGATGACGTTCTTCTTCCTCGTCGTCGGGCTCGAGGCCAAGCGCGAGTTCGACATGGGCGAGCTGCGCGAGCGCAGGCGGATCGCCGTGCCTGTGCTCGCGGCGCTCGGCGGCATGGCGGTTCCGGTCGGGATCTATCTGCTGTTCAACGCCGGCGGTGCCGGCGCACACGGCTGGGGCGCGGCGATGTCGACCGACACGGCCTTCGCGCTGGGCGCGCTGGCGCTGTTCACGCCGGGCACCGCAACGCGCCTGCGCGTGTTCCTTCTGACGCTCGCCGTCGTCGACGACCTCGGCGCGCTGATCGTGATCGCGACTGCCTACACCAAGCACGTCTCGCTGCCGGCGCTGCTCGTCGCGCTCGGACTGTTCGCGGTGCTGCTGCTGCTGCGCTTCCTGCCGGCCGGACGGCGGCAGGTCTCGGTGATCGTCGGCATCGCGCTGTGGGTCGCGATGTTCAAGTCGGGCATCGACCCGGTGATCGCCGGACTGGCGGCCGGACTGGCGACGAGCGCCTTCTCTCCCGTACGTCAGGATCTCGAGCGCGTGACGGAGCTGACGCGCTCGTTTCGCGAGCAGCCGACGCCCGAGCTGGCGCGCTCGGCACAGCAGGGCGTGCTCTCGGCGATCTCGTTGAACGAACGCCTGCAGTACGAGCTGCATCCGTGGACGAGCTTCGTGATCGTGCCGCTGTTCGCGCTGGCCAATGCCGGAATTCACGTGACCGGCTCGTTGCTCGGCGACGCGATCAGCTCGCCGATCACGCTCGGGATCATCGTCGGCGTACGTGGTCGGCAAGCCGATCGGCATCGTCAGCGCCTCGTGGATCGCTACGCGGCCGGCGCTGCACGGACCGCGCCCGCCGATCAGCTGGCCGTTGATCGTCGGCGGCGGCGCCGTCGCCGGCATCGGCTTCACCGTCTCGCTGCTGATCTCCGGGCTCGCGTTCACGGGCGAGCATCTGGCCGAGGCCAAGCTCGGCGTGCTCGGCGCGGCGATTCTTGCGCCGCTGGTCGCCTGGGCGGTGTTCAGGTTCGTCAAACGACTGCCCAGCAGCGTGCGCGCGCGTCAGATCAGCCGCACAGCCGAGGACCTGATCGACCTGGCCGAGGACGTCGATCCGGCGCGCGATCACATTCGCGGTCCCGACAGCGCGGCGGTCACGCTGGTCGAGTACGGCGACTTCGAGTGCCCGTTCTGCGGGCAGGCCGAGCCGGTCGTTCGCGAGCTGCTCGAGTCCTTCGGCGACGACCTTCGGTATGTCTGGCGACACCTGCCGCTGAACGACGTTCACGGCAGCGCGCAGCTCGCCGCCGAAGCCGTCGAGGCGGCGGCCGCGCAGGGCTCCTTCTGGGAGATGTACGACGCGTTTCTCGGCCACCAGGACGCGCTGACGCCACGCGACATCGACCGCATCGCGCACGAACTGAACCTCGACACCGACCGCTTCTGGTCGGAGATGCGCCGCCACGAGTACGCGCCGCGCGTCGCCGAGGACGTCGCCAGCGCCGATGCGAGCGGCGTCTCGGGGACTCCGACGTTCTTCATCAACGGTCGCCGCCATCAGGGCGCCTACGACGTCGCCACGCTGACCGCCGCCGTGCGCGCGGCCGGCAACCGGGCGCGCCTGACGGCGGCCGCGGCACCCGCGCCGGCCGGCTGAGTTCCCCGGCATCTGACGTGCCGGGATTGACCGGCGGCGCGCTGCGCTCGACTCCGACACGCGTTGGGATTCCGCTCCCTCGCTTTCAGCTTGGGCACAGCCTGTCGAACCGTCTGCATGCGACCGTTGCGCGAGCGTCGTCGGCTGGGCGCACGGCTGACCCTGACCCAGCAGGTCGCACTGCTGAGCCTGGTGCCGATGGTGCTGCTGGGCTTCGTGCTGACGCGGGTGATCGAGAGCCAGCTCGCGACGCGCAGCATCGACAACGCCACGCAGGCAGCACGGCTGATCGCGAACATCGGGATCCAGCCGCGTCTGAACCCGCAGGAGCTGAAGCACGGGCTGAGCAGCGACGACATCGCCGACCTCGACAAGCAGCTGCGCGATCGTTCGAGCAGCGACAACCTCGCCAGGATCAAGATCTGGAACGCACAGCAGGTCGTGATCTACTCCGACGACCACTCCTTGATCGGCCGCCGCTTCCCCGACGTCGGCGACCTCAAGGATGCGCTCGAAGGCAAACCCGAGGATGCACAGATCATCACTGCGAAGGCCGGCACGGAGACGGCCAGCGAGCGCGGCCTCGGCCAGCTGCTCGAGGTCTACGTGCCATTTCGCTTCGACAGCTCCTCCGAGCCGGTCGGCGTGTTCGAGATCTACCTCAGCTACGCGCCGATCAGCGCCTCGATCGCGCGCGCCAACCGCACTGTCGGGATCCTCGTCGCGATCGGCCTGGCACTGCTGTGGGCGTTGCTCTTCGGCGTCGTCGCGCGCGCATCCAGGCGCCTGCGCCGGCAGTCGCGCGAGAACTACGAGCTCGCCCGCTACGACCCGCTGACAGGCCTGCCGAACCGCACGCTGTTTCGCGAACGCGTCGCCGCGCGCTTCGAGCGCACGGAGAGCAGCTCCGGTGCTGCGGCGGTGATCTTGATCGACATCGACGGCTTCAAGCAGATCAACAACACGCTCGGCAATCAGACCGGTGACGAGGTGCTGTGCGAGGCGGCCAGGCGGCTGCAGGCGACGCTGGGTGAGGAAGCCGTCGTGGCACGGCTCAGCGGTGACGAGTACGCGGTGCTCTGCCCGCGGACCTCCGGCGCCGCCGGAGCGCTTGAGACGGCTACCGAGATCCAGGAGAGCCTCGAGGCGCCGATGCGCGTCGGCGGCGCCGCGCTCAACGTCGAGGCGAGCCTCGGCGTATCGGTGCTGCAGCGCAGCGACGAAGACCTGGACGAGCTCTTGCAGCACGCCGATGCGGCGCTTGCGCGCGCAAAATCGCAGCGCACTCGCGTCGAGGTCTACTCCGAGGAGCGCGACAGCTTCGACCCGACGCGCCTGCTGCTGCTCGGCCAGGTCCGCGCCGCGCTCGAGCGCGATGAGTTCGAGCTCCACTACCAACCGAAGATCGACCTGCGCAGCGGGCGGATCGTCGGCGTCGAGGCGCTCGTCCGCTGGCGCCATCCCGACCGCGGCCTGTTGATGCCTGCGACGTTCATTCCGCTGCTCGAGCAGACCGCGCTGATCGGCCCGATCACGCTGCGGCTGATCGACCACGCGCTGGCGCAGGCCGTCCGCTGGCGCAAGCGCGGTTTCGAGCTGACGATGGCCATCAATCTCTCCGCGCGGAATCTGCTCGATCGCGAGCTCGCGGCACAGGTCGCCGCACTTCTCGCGCGCCACGAGTTCCCGCCCGAGCAGCTGATGCTCGAGATCACCGAGAGTGCGACGATGGCAGACCCGGCGCGCGCGGACGAGGTGTTGCGTGCGCTGCGGGCGATCGGCGCCGGCATCTCGATCGACGACTTCGGCACAGGCAACGCCTCGCTCAGCTACGTCGCCGGGCTGCCGGCGACCGAGATCAAGATCGACCGGAGCTTCGTCGTCGGCGTCTGCGCCGACAAGCGCGCCGAGGCGATCGTCCGCTCGATCGTCGATCTCGCGCGCGATCTTCACCTGCGAGTCGTCGCCGAGGGAATCGAGACGCGCGACGTGCTCGAGCGCCTCGCGGCGCTCGGTTGCGACATCGGCCAGGGCTATGTGATCTCACGCCCGGCACCCGCCGCCGAGCTGACCGCGTGGCTCGCCGGCTCCGGACCCGATGCATCTCAGCAGTCGCGCGCTCCGAAGCGCTCTGGCGCCTCGCCGCTGGCGCGCTCGCACCGCTAGCCGGCAAGTCCGGCAAGCTCGCGTGCGCGAGCGAGCACAGCGTCGATCATCGGCGTCGTGAGCTTGCCGGTGAACGTGTTCTGCTGGCTCGGGTGAAAGCAGCCGAGCAGCGTGAATCGAGCCAGCTCGCACTCGGCCCCGTGGCCGAAGCGTGGCTTCGGGCGGATCGCCGCGCCGCCGGTTGCGCCTGAGGCGACGATCAGGCGCAACGCGGCATCCCAGGCGAACGCGCCGAGGCAGAGGATCACGTGGACCTCGCTGAGCAGCTCGAGCTCGCGCACGGTCCACGGCAGACAGCGATCGCGCTCGACCGGAGTCGGCCGGTTCGCCGGCGGAGCGCAGCGCACGGCGGCCGTGATCCAGGCGTCGCTCAGCCGCAGCCCGTCCTCGCGAGAGATCGAGGTCGCCTGATTGGCAAAGCCGGCGCGCGCGAGCGCGGCGAACAGGAAGTCACCGGAGCGATCGCCCGTGAACACGCGACCTGTGCGATTGCCGCCGTGTGCCGCCGGCGCGAGGCCGAACACGAGCACTCGAGCGCCCGGATCGCCGAAGCCCGGCAGCGGGCGAGCCCAGTAGTGCTCGTGCGCGAACGACGCGCGAGGTTCGCTTGCGACCTGCTCGCGCCAGGCGACGAGTCGAGGACAGCGGCGGCAATCGCTGACCGCCTCGGCGAGCGCAGCGAGCTCGGTCGATGTCGTCCGCTCAGCCGGCATCGGGCAGTAGTAGCATCGTCTGCGACATGCCGCTGTGGACGTTGATCGTGCTGCTCGGGTTGATCAAGTTGCCGATTGCTGGCCTGATGCTGTGGATGCCGTTTCGAAACGACCCGGCAACCAGCAGCAACGAGCCGCCCGGCCAGTCCGAAGACGACGGCGGCTCACGCGCACTGCCGGCCGGGCCGCTCGATCCGCGTCCGCGCCGCCCGCTGCCCACTGGGCCCGGCGCCCGCGTCGCGGGCCTCACGGCTCGCCGCCTCCCCCCTCTCCGCGCCGCGTGCGGATCAGCGCCACGCGCTCACCGCGCCGCGTGCGCGTGTCGCACTGAAAGGCGATCCTCAGCGGTTTCGCTTGCGCTGACGGCGTGCGGCCTTGGCTTTTTCGCGACGCTTGCGCAGCGCCGCGGCGGAGTCTCTGCGGTGACGCCGCATCGCTCACCGGACCGTCGGCCGGAGCAACGCGGCGCGCATCGCGGACGATCACGAACCCGATCGCGACGAGCAGCGCGACGGCTGCTGCGACGGCGATGATCACCGTTTTTTTCGAGTTCGAGCTGCTCGTGCTGGTGCCGCTGGTTTCCGTCTTCTGAGTCTGCGTCGAGGATTCGGCTTCAGGCGCTTTGCTCAATTCGCTGAATGCCTGGCCTTCGGCGGTGCTCGTCGTGGCCGCGAGCGCAGCCGGCGCGCAGGACGCGCAGAGCGCGATCGAAAGCAGCAGGCAGAGCAGCGCACGCGCGCCGCGCCGCTTGAGATTGGCCGCTGTGATCGACGACACGCGCCGAGCATACCTACTGCGATCGGCCGCCAGACGGCGCCGCGGCCGGCTGCGCTTCGCCGGAGTCGGTCGGCGCAAACCGTAGAATGACGCGCGATGGCACCCAAACAACGGCAGATCCGGATTGAGCAGCGCGGCGGGCTCGAGGCGATCCAGTCACTCGAGCAACGCTCCGACGAGGAGCTCGAGAACGAGACCAAATACAAGAGCGCCGCGCTCGCGATCCTCGGCGCGCGAGCCGCCGAGCGCTTCGATGCAGAGCAGGCTCGGGGCTACTTCCAGCGTGCGATCGCAGCGGCGCGGCCGCAGGAGCGGATGCAGCTGCGGAGGATGGCCGACGCCTCGCTCGCGCTCGCCGAACGCCGCGCCGGCGACCTGAAGAGCGCCGTCGAGCGGCTCGGCCAGACGCCGCCGAGCAGCCGGCAGCTGTTCGCGCTGCGCGCGATGGGCCTGTTGATCCCGCCCGGCTCCGCCGGCATGCTCGCGCGGCTGCGCGGAATCGTCTTGATCATCCTGCTGATCATCGTGCTGCTGGCGATCGGGCTCGGCATCGTCGAGCTGGTCTCGCTGCCGTTCGGCGGGCTCGGCCTGGCTCCGGGCCTGCTGCTCGGCCTGTTCGTCGTGATCGCGGCGCTCGGCATCGCGGCGGCGTTCGGACGCCGCCGGCGCGACCGCGCGAAGGCTGCAGCCGGCTGAGAACGCGCGCGAGCGCGCGTTCGCGGGCGCTCCGTTACTGCCGACTAGGCTCAACAGGTGTCCACGCCGCCGATCCGCGTCTGTCTGCTCGTCAACCCCGCCGCCGGCGGCGGCAAGGCCGGGCGCACGGCGCCTGAGGCCGAGCGCGCGCTGCGCGGGCACGGCTTGAACGTGCGGCGCGTCGACACACGTGACCTCGCGCACGCGCAGCAGCTGGCGCTCGCGGCGGCAGAGGACGGCGAGATCGTCGCCGTGCTGAGCGGCGACGGAGCGATCGGCGCGGTCGCCGAGACGCTGCGCTCGGTTCCGGGCGCCGTGATCGGCGTGCTGCCGGGCGGTCGCGGCAACGACCTCGCGAGAGTGCTCGGCATCTCTCAGGATCTCTCGCAGGCATGCGCGACGATCGCCAACGGCACGCCGCGCGCGATCGACCTCGGCGAGGTGCGCGGCGCCTCGGAGACAGGCGGCGGACGTGCGTTCGTCGGCATCGCCTCGGTCGGTTTCGACAGCGACGCCAATCGCATCGCGAACGAGGCGCCGTCGTGGCTGGGAGGGCTCGTCTACGCCTACGGAGCGCTTCGCGCGCTGCTCTCGTGGCGCCCGGCGCGGTTTCAGATCGAGCTCGATCCGCCGGGCGAGCGTCTCAGCTTCAGCGCCTACACGATCGGCGCGTGCAACTCGAAGACCTACGGCGGCGGCATGCGCGCGGCGCCCGACGCGCTGCTCGACGACGGCCTGCTCGAGGTCGTCGTGCTCGAGAGCATCAGCAAGCTCGCCTTTCTCACGAAGATCCTGCCGCGCGTGTTCAGCGGCACGCACGTGCGCGAGCCGTCGGTGCACGTGTTTCGCGCGCGCGAGGTGCTGATCGAAGCCGATCGTCCGTTTCAGATGTACGCCGATGGCGATCCGATCGGCGAGCTGCCGCTTCGCGTCAGCGCGGTGCCGGGCGCCGTCAACGTGATCGTGCCGGCCGGAGGCGTCGCCGACAGCGCTTTCGCGCAGCCCGGGCGATGAGCGGCGGCACTGGCGGCGAAGCTCGCACTCGCGCGCGGCGTGGCGCGGCTTTCGCGGCTGCGCGGCGGCGGCGCGACGAGCGCGCCGGGCAAGGTGCTGCTCGGGCTCGATCGAAACGCGATCAGCGCGCTCGGCGCGCGCCTGCCGCGGGGCAGCGTGCTCGTCTCGGCGACGAACGGCAAGACGACGACGGCTGCGATGGCAGCCGCGATCTTCGATCACGCAGGAGTCTCGATGGTGCACAACGCCGAGGGCGCGAACATGGCCGGCGGCGTCGCGACAGCGCTGCTTGGCGCCGCGCGCGCGGGCGGCTCGATCGTCGGCGAGCTCGGGCTGTTCGAGGTCGACGAGCTGTGGCTCGACTCGCTCGCCGAGCAGCTCGATCCGCGCGCGATCCTGCTCGGCAACCTGTTTCGCGATCAGCTCGACCGCTACGGCGAGCTCGAGACGATCGCCGATCGCTGGGCGGCCGATCTGCGCGCAGGGCGGCTGGTGCTCAACGCCGATGACCCGCTGATCGCCGACCTCGGCCGCGAGCGGCCCGGCTCACTGTATTTCGGCGTGGAGGACGACTCGCTCGCGCTGCCCGGCATGGCGCACGCGGCCGACGCGAAGCACTGCCGCCGCTGCGGCGCGCCGTACGTGTTCGACGCGGTCTACCTCGGCCATCTCGGCCACTATCACTGCGCGAGCTGCGGCCAGGGCCGCCCGCAGCCCGCGCTCAGCGCCGGCGACGTCGTCCTCGAAGGCGTCCGCGCAGCGAGCTTCACGCTGCGCACGCCGAGTGGCGAGGGACGCGTGAAACTCGCGCTGCCTGGCCTTTACAACGTCTACAACGCGCTCGGCGCGGCGGCGCTCGCGACCGCGCTCGAGGTGCCGCTTCAGAGCATCCTCGACGGGCTTCAGAGCACGCAGGCGGCGTTCGGGCGGGCCGAGACCGTCGTGCTCTCCCCCCTCCGAGCGAGAACGGAGCCGGCGGCTCGCGCCAGCGCGCGCGTGCGATGCGGATCCTGCTGGTGAAGAACCCGGCCGGCGCGAACGAGGTGCTGCGGACGCTCGCGCTCGAGCCCGGCGAGCACGACCTGCTCGGCGTGCTCAACGACAAGATCGCCGACGGTCGCGACGTCTCATGGGTGTGGGACGCCGACTTCGAACTGCTCGCCGGCCGCGTTCGCAGCTTCACCTGCGCCGGCACGCGCGCAGCCGAGCTGGCGACGCGCATCAAGTACGCGGGCGTCGAGAGCTCGCGGATTCACGTGCAGCCCGAGCTGGATCGGGCGCTCGCCGAGGCCGAGCGCCGCACGCCGGCCGGCGGCACGCTGTATGCGCTGCCGACCTACACGGCGATGCTCGAGCTGCGCGAGCTGCTGGTCAAGCGTGGAGAGCTGAGCGGCTCATGGTCGTGAAGGACGCGCACGGCGGCGAGTCGCCGGCCGGCGGCCCGCGCGCGGGCGCGAACGCCGGCAGCGGTCGTCTGGCACGATCTCGAGTGCGGCGGCTACCGCGCCGATCTTGCGCGTCTGGCGCGATCTCGCGAGCGCAACCGGCGGTCCGCTGCTCGACGTCGGCGCCGGCACGGGCCGCGTCTCGCTGGCGCTGGCGGGCGAGGGCCTTCAGGTGACGGCGGTCGAGCTCGATCAGCAGCTGCTCGATGCGCTGCGCGAGCGCGCGGGCAATCTGGCGATCGACGGCGTCTGCTGCGACGCTCGCGCGCTCGCGCTCGATCGGCGCGACTACGCCGCTCTGCGTGATGCCGATGCAGACGATCCAGCTGCTCGGTGGCAGCGCCGGGCGCAGCGCGTTCCTGCGCGCCGCAGCTGCGCACGTGCGCTCCGGCGGGCTGATCGCCTGCGCGATTCTCGGCGAGCTGGAGCCGTTTGACTGCTCGCTCAGCGAGCTCGGCCCGACGCCGGAGCGGACGATCGTCGACGGCCTGCTCTACGAGAGCCGCGCGCTGCGCGTCGCCGAGTCGCGCAGGCATGTCGTGATCGAACGCGAGCGGCGCATCGTTCGCGCCGCGTCCGGCGCGGAACGGCGCACCGGCTACGGCCGACAAGGGCGCAGAGATCTCGCGCGAACGCGACACGATCGAGCTCGACAGAGTCGAGCTATCGACAATCGAGCGCGAGGCGCGCGCCGCCGGCCTGACACCGCAGCGGCCGCTGCAGATCGCTGCGACCGACGAGCACGTCGGCAGTGTCGTGGCGGTGCTGCGTGTCTGAGCGGCGCTCCGATCTGGGCCGCTCGGCGACGCTGCGAGTCTGCGCGCTGTATCCGGACCTGATGAACATCTACGCCGACCGCGGCAACCTGCTGGTGCTCGAGCGCCGCTGTCGCTGGCGCGGCATCGGCTTCGAGCTGAGCTCGAGCGGCCTCGGCGAGCGCCTCGATGCCGACGCGCACGATCTGCTCTATCTCGGCGGCGGGCAGGATCGCGACCAGCGCCTGTGCGCTGAGGACCTGCTCGAGACAAAGCGCGACGCGCTGCAGCAGGCGGCCGCGCGCAAGGCGGTCGTGCTCGGCGTCTGTGGCGGCTACCAGCTGCTCGGCAACTACTACGCGCTGGGCGAGGATCGGATCGAGGGCGTCGGGCTGCTCGACGTCGACACCGTGCGCACGCCGGGTTCGCGGCTGATCGGCAACGTCGCGATCGAGGTCGACCTCGGCGAGGCCTCCGGCGAGAGCGCGCGGGTGCTCGCGGGCTTCGAGAATCACGGCGGGCGCACGTCGCTGATCGGCGCGCAGCAGCCGCTCGGTCGCGTTCTGCGCGGCAACGGCAACGATGGCGCGAGCGGCTTTGAGGGCGCGCGCAGCGGCAACACGATCGGCACCTATCTGCACGGGCCGCTGCTGCCGAAGAACGTGTGGTTCGCCGATTGGCTGATCGCACGCGCGCTCGGTGTCGACGCCGGCGCGCTGGAACCGCTCGAGGATCAGCTCGAGCAGGCTGCGCACCTCAGCGCGCGCCGCGCGGCCGGCGTCTAGGATCGGCTCGTGGAGCTGTCCGAGTATCAGCGCCTGTCGCGAAGCACGGCTCAGTATCCGCGCTCGGAGGCGCTGACCTACCCCGCGCTCGGGCTGGCCGGCGAGGCCGGCGAGTTCGCCGACCACGCCAAGAAGGTGATTCGCGACGACGGCGGCGAGGTCACGCCGCAGCGGCGTGAGGCGATGGCCAAGGAGCTCGGCGACGTGCTCTGGTATGTCGCGCAGCTCGCCAGTGAGCTCGGTCTGGAGCTCGAGCACGTCGCGCAGGAGAACCTCGAGAAGCTGCTCTCGCGCCAGCGCCGCGGCGTCCTCTCGGGCTCCGGCGACGACCGCTGAGGAATCGAGGCGCTGCGCGCCTCGCACGGGCAGCGTCGTTCGCGCTCGCGGCTGCTAGGGCGTGACCGGATGCGGCCGGCCGTTGACGGCGAAGCGCTCGAAGCGCTGCGCCAGGCGCGCCGGCACGAGCGCGCGAACGCGCACGCCCTCGGGCGTGTCCTCGCGGCTCATGTCGCCGGCGAGCTCGTGCAGCTCGGCGAGGCTGCCGCCGTCGGCATACGGCACGAGCAGCTCGACCGTGCTCAGCGTGTGCGCCAGCTCCGCCACGATCCGCTCACCGAGCTGCTCCAGTCCCTCGCCCGTGGTGGCGCTGACGAGCACCGCATCGGGGTAGCGCAGGCGCAGCTCCTCGCGCGCCTCGTCGTCGAGCAGATCGACCTTGTTCAGCACGAGCAGGCGCGGGCGCTCGCCGGCGCCGATCTCCTCCAAGGTCTGCTCGACGGCGTGGCGCATCTCCTCAGCGTGCGCGGCCGGCGCCGAGGCGTCCAGCACGTGAGCGAGCACGTCGGCGCGCCGCGTCTCCTCGAGCGTCGCCGCGAACGCATCGACGACCTGGTGGGGCAGCTTGCTGATGAAGCCGACGGTGTCTGTCAGCAGGTAGGTGCGGCCGTTCAGCTTCAGCGTGCGCGTGGTCGGGTCGAGCGTGTGGAACAGACGGTCGCGCACGCCGACTTCCGAGCCGGTCAGCGCGTTCAACAGCGTCGACTTGCCTGCGTTCGTGTAGCCGACCAGCGCGATCGTCGGCAGCGCGGCGCGTTCACGCTCGGCGCGCTGCACGGTGCGCGTGCCCTTGACGTGCTCCAGGCGCCGGCGCAGCGCCGCGATGCGGTCGCGCGCCAGCCGGCGGTCGGTCTCGATCTGCGTCTCGCCGGGGCCTCGCGTGCCGATGCCGCCGCCGAGGCGCTCGAGGTGCGTCCACAGCCCGCGCATCCGCGCGAGGTTGTACTCGAGCTGCGCCAGCTCGACCTGCAGCTTGCCCTCGGCGCTGTTCGCGTGCGAGGCGAAGATGTCGAGGATCACGGTCGTGCGGTCGACCACGGGAAGCCCGA
This sequence comes from uncultured Solirubrobacteraceae bacterium, assembly GCA_963812575.1. Lineage (GTDB taxonomy): Bacteria > Actinomycetota > Thermoleophilia > Solirubrobacterales > Solirubrobacteraceae > Palsa-744. The sequence goes on from CAWEVS010000014.1 coordinate 174,656, forward strand.
TGGCCTCCTCCAGGTTGCGCTCCTGGCGTGCGGACAGCTCGTCGTCGCAGGCGATCACGTTGGCGTCGGCCGCGTGCGCGGCGGCCTTCGCCTCGATCACCTTGCCTGGCCCGAGGTAGGTGTTCGGATGTGGCTGCTCGCGCTGCTGGACCATCTCGCCGACGACGGCGACGCCGGCGGTCGAAAGCAGTTCCTCGAGCTCTGAGAGATCGTCGCCGTGGGCGAGCGCGGCGATACAGAACGCGCGCTGTCGCGCGCGCGGCGACTGCTCCTCCGGGCGTCCTCCGTTGGGCGACGCCGGCGTCGGCGTGACCCTGCCGTTACGGCTCCTCTGCATCTAGGTCCAGTCTAGAGACCGGACGGCGGATCTCTGTGATCAGGTTGCGAGCGCGCCGAGTCGAAGCACCGCGTCCAGCAGGCGGTCATCGGGGGTCGTCAGCGAGATCCGAAACCAGCCCTCGCCTGCAGGGCCGTAGACGGCTCCTGGCGTGACGATCACGGCGGCCTGCTCGAGCACGTGCTCGCAGTACTCGGCGGAGCTCGCGTAGCCGGCCGGAACCGGTGCCCAGATGTAGATGCCGGCGTGCGGCGGGCGCACCTCGATGCCGATTTTCTGCAGCATGTCGCAGACCAGGTCGCGACGGCGCTTGTAGAGCTCGGTCATCGATGCGACCTCGGCATCCGCCTCGGGCGAGAGCGCGGCGATCGCGGCGAGCTGGACCGCGCCGAACAGACCCGAGTCGATGTTCGACTTCAAGCGCCAGTAGGTCTGCAGCGCCTCGGCGTTTCCGACGAGCACGGCGCAGCGCCAGCCGGTCATGTTGTAGCCCTTCGACAGCGAGAAGACCTCGATGCCGACGTCCTTGGCGCCCGGCGTCGCCAGAAACGACGGCGGCTTGTAGCCGTCGAAAGCGATCTCCGAGTAGGCGTTGTCGTGCACGACGAGGATCTCGTTGGCTCGCGCGAACTCGACGACGCGCTCGAAGAAGCCCTCGGGCGCAAGCGCGCCGGTCGGGTTGTTCGGGTAGTTCAGGTACATCAGCTTCGCGCGCCGCGCGACATCGGCGTCGATCGCGCCGAGGTCGGGAACGAATCCGAGCTCCGGCTCGAGTGCCATCAGCACCGGCTCGCCGCCGGCGAGCCACGGGCCGCCGGTGTAGACGGGATATCCGGGATCGGCCGCCAGCGCGTAGTCGCCCGGATCGAGGAAGGCGAGGTTGAGGTTGAAGATCGCCTCCTTCGCGCCGATCGCCGGGATGATCTCGCTCGCCGGGTCGAGCACGACGTCGAAGCGGCGCTCGTAGAAGTCGCGCACCGCCGCACGGAAGTCCTCACGGCCGCGGTTGGACGGGTACTGGTGCGTCTCCGGCTCGCTGACGGCCTCCTGCATCGCCTCGACGATCAGCGCCGGCGTCGGTCGGTCGGGGTCGCCGATGCCGAGGCTGATCACGTCGATGCCGGCCGCGCGCTTCTCGGCGATCTTCCGCTCCATCTCGGCGAACGCGTAAGGCGGTATGCGCTCCAGGCGCTTGCTCGGTCTCATCCAGCTCCTTCGATCTCTCTGCCGTCGACGCCGCCGGCGCTCAGCGAGAGCGCGCGCAGCTCCTCGACGAACTCCTCGCTCAGCTCGCCGGCGAACACCGGCAGCGCCCAGCCTGACAGGTGCACGCGCAGCTCCTCGTCGACCTCGACGACGAGCTCGCCGCCGTCCAGCTCGACGATCACGCTGCGTGCGCTCGCGCGGCGCTCCCGGCGGCCGGCCGTTCGCGCCGCTGACGAGATATGCGACCGCGGCGCCGCTCGCGCCGGTGCCGGAGGAGAGCGTCTCGCCGACGCCGCGCTCGAAGATCCTCGCGCGCAGACGCGCCGGCGGCCCGCCGTCGAGCTCGGCGTACCAGGAGACGTTCGTGCGCTTGGGGAACTCGGGATGCCCTTCGAGCGCCGGCCCGATCGCCGGCAGATCGAGCGCCGCCAGCGCCTCGCCGTCAGAGACGCGGATCGAGCACTGCGGATTGCCGATCGAGACGTGCTGCACGCTCCAGGAGGATGGCGCGCCGAGTCCGGCCGGCTCGACGCGCAGCTCGGCGACACCGTCGGGCGGCCCGCCCGGGAAGTCCTGCGAGGAGAGGCTCGCGCGGCCCATGTCGACACGACAGGTGAACGGGCCCGTGATCTGCGGCGTGATCGGGCCGGCTGCTGTGCCGATCGAAAACACGTCTCGGTCGGTCCAGCCGCGGCGGCGCAGGTAGAGGATCGCCTCGCGCGCGCCGTTGCCGGACAGCTCGGCCTCCGAGCCGTCGGGATTGAAGATCCGCAGATCGGCGACGTGCGCCGGGTCGGCCGGCGGCGAGAGCAGCAGCACGCCGTCGGCAAACACGCCGAAGTGCGGCTCGCAGAGCTTGCGCACGCGCGCCGGCGTCAGCTCGAACGCGAGCTCGTCGCGCTCGACGATCAGATAGTCGTTTCCGAGCGCTTGCCACTTCTCGAATCTCATCAGCGGCAGGAGTCTAGGATCTCCTCGGCTACGGCGAGCGGCGCGCGTCCTGTCACGTCGATCGTCTTGACGCCGGCCAGCTTGCGCATCCAGCTGAGCTGGCGCTTGGCGTAGTTGCGCGTGTGGCGCTTCATCGCCTCGACGTCGCCGGCCAGCAGATCCTCGAAGCCGAGCGCCTTTCTGGCCGTCTGCGATGCGCCGGCGGCATCAGCGGCGAGCACCTGCTCGCGCGCGCCGGCCGCGAGCATCGGCCTCGACGCGCGCGTCGATCGCCTCGTAGAGCGCCTCGCGCTGCATCGTCAGCCCGAACAGCTGCGTCGGTCGCCGCAGCTCCTCGCTCCACAGCTGCGAGGGCCCGTCGAGCGGCGCGAGCTCGCCGACGTCGAGCAGCTCGAGCGCGCGCACGATGCGACGTCCGTTGTTCGCGTCGACCGTCTCAGCCGCCCACGGCGCGCGCTCGGCGAGCACTTCGTGCAGGGCCGGCGCGCCGATCCGGCTGAGCTCGGCCATCCAGCGCTCGCGCACGCCCGCCCTCGGAGCCGGGCGCAGATCGAGGTCGGCAAGTGCCGCGCGCAGATACAGCCCGGTCCCGCCGACGACGATCGGACGACGGCCTTCATGCAGCAGCGAGTCGATCTCGGCGTGCGCGAGCGCGGCGTACTGCCCGACGCTGAACGTCTGCTCGATCGGCACGAACGAGACGAGGCGGTGCTCGAGCTCGGCACGCTCGGCAGCCGAGGCGACGCCCGTGAGAGTCTCGATGCCGGCATAGACCTGCAGCGCGTCGGCCGAGACCGCAACCGGGCGCTCGCCTCGCTCGCGCAGCAGCGCCGCGAGCGCAACGGCGATCGCCGTCTTGCCGACGCCGGTCGGCCCGAACAGCGCGATGACCTCGCGCTCGGCGTCAGTCGGCTCGGGCATCGGCGCAGTATCGCTCGCAACGGCACCCGCAGACCGTCGATTGCAGCCTGCGCATAGGCTGTGCGCGTGGAGATCTCAGGCTCGACAGTTCTGCTGACCGGTGCGACCGGCGGCATCGGCCACGCGATCGCTCGCGCGCTGAGCGAGCGAGGCGCGAGCCTGATCCTGACCGGACGGCGTCTCGAGCTGCTCGAGCCGCTCGCAGCCGAGCTCGGCGCGCGCTCGCTCGCCGTCGACCTGGCCGACCGCGCCGAGGTCGAGCGCCTGGCGGCCGAGGCCGGCGACGTCGACATCCTCGTGGCCAACGCCGCGCTGCCGGGCTCGGGCAAGCTGGCGTCGTTCTCGGTCGACGAGATCGACCGTGCACTCGACGTCAACCTGCGCGCGCCGATCGTGCTGACGCATGCTCTGCTCCCGGCGATGCTCGAGCGCGACCGCGGCCAGCTCGTCTACATCTCCTCGCTCTCGGGCAAGGCCGTCGCGCCGGGCACCGCGATCTACACGGCCTCGAAGTTCGGCCTGCGCGGCTTCGCCGGCTCGCTGCGCGCCGATCTGCACGGCACCGGCGTCGGCGTCTCGACAGTGCTGCCCGGCTTCATCCGCGACGCCGGCATGTTCGCCGAAACCGACGTCAAGCTGCCGCCCGGCGTCGGCACGCGCACACCGCAGGACGTCGCCGCCGGCGTCGTCAAGGCGATCGAGCAGAATCGCGGCGAGGTCGATGTCGCGCCACCGCCGCTGCGCGTCAGCACGACGTTCGCGAGCGTCGCGCCGGAGCTCGCGCAGCGCCTCGCGCGGCGGCTCGGCTCCGACGAGGTCGCACGCGGCATGGAAGCCGGCCAGCGCCACAAGCGCTGAGCGCGGCTCCTCAGAACAGGCTCGTCTGCTCTGCGTCCGGCGCCTGCCGGCCGCCGGGGCTTTCGCGATCCGGCCGATCGGACCCGCGCAGCGGTCTGAAGCCGGATGGCATGCCGCTGCGGCGCACGAGCCGTGAGAGCCGCTCACGTTCCTCGCGCGGCGCGTAGGCGCCGCGCTCGTAGAGCCGCTCGTAGCGCGGCACGAGATCAGGGCGCTGCGACTTCAGCCAGTCCATGAAGACGCCGCGCACCTCGCCGCGTAAGTGCAGCGCGATTCCGCCGATGCTCGTCGCTCCAGCGGCTGTCGCCTGCTCGAGCAACTCCTCGACCTGCTTCGGCGAGTCGTTGATGCCCGGCATCAGCGGCGCGATCAAGCACGCCCGTGGGAATACCGGCGCGGTTCAGCTCCGCGACGGCCTCGAGCCGTGCGCGAGGGTGCGGAGTGTGCGGCTCGCTCGCCCGCCATGCCTTCTCCTCCAGCGTCGGAATCGACAGCGACGCGCTGAAGTAGGCGCGCTCGGCGATTTCGAGCATCAGCGCCAGATCCCGCAGCAATAGCGGCGACTTCGTCAGCACCGAGCACGGATTGCCCGCGTCGCGGAGCGCTTCCCAGATGCCGACCATCAGCCGGTAGCGGCCCTCGACCCACTGGTAGGGGTCGGTGTTCGTCCCGAGCGCGACGTGTTCGCGCTTCCACGATGGTCGCGCCAGCTCTGTGCGCAGCACCTCCGGAGCGTTGACCTTGACGACGATCTCCTTCTCGAAGTCGCGCCCGGCGTCGAAGTCGAGGTACTTGTGTGTTGGGCGGGCAAAGCAGTTGTGGCTGACGACGCCGTTGGCGATGAAGTCGCCTGTGCCGGTGGTCAGGTCGTACAGGCGCATGGTCATGCCCAGGGGGCGAATCGACGTCACCGCCAGCTCCGTCGCGGTCTTCAACGCGTGACCGTCGATCACACGCTTGCGCGTTATCGCGGGATCTACACCCAAGAAAAAGCGCATACGCTCAGCCAGCCCGCCACGGATGCGAATGGTCACCAGCCCGTTTGCGTGTTTGGTCGCCTCCGTTGCGAAGTCAAAGCGAAAGCGCCCCAGCCCGGCCTTGATCCAGCCGAGGATCTCAGGGTCCGTGTTGGATATCCGCAGGATGTGGTCGAGGCAGGATCCCTCGGCGTCGAAGATTCCGGCGAGAAAGCCCTTCATCCAGGAAATGCCAGGAAGAATCGGCCAGCGGATGAGTTGCTCGATTCGCTCGACGTGCGCTCGCGATTGCGTGCGGATCGCACCCATCGCCCGGTGCGCCCCGCTGGCCACAGCGAAGTCAAACGCGCTCACCGTGACCCCAAACATGCTCAGGTACTCGTGCGATCGATCCAGCGCCTCCGTGTCGGCGAGCGCGAGTCGGAATCGGTAGACGTTGCCGCGGCGGCGCCCCGGCCGCTCGTAGCTGTAGGAGCCGAGGTGACCGTCTCCGCGGATCATGCCGCACAGGTAGCCACGTCGATAGTCATCGTCGACTACAGGACTCGCCACACAGCCGCCAGGGCCGAGCAGACGACCGCCGATCGTCAGATGCGGCCGCTGCATTGGGCCATGCTGCGCTCCGACGACGTGCTTCCAGCCACGCCGCGTCAAGAAGCGATGATCCGCGCTTGCGATGATCTCGTTGCCGTCTTCGAGTGTGACCACGTAGGCCGGCTTGATGCTGGACCACTTGTCCAAGACGTCGGTCGCGACGAAGCGGCGATAGGAACCGCGTCGTTCCGTTCCGTAAATACGGTCGCCAACCTCGAGATCTGCGATGCGGCGCGATCGTCCGTCGCTCATCAGGATCCGCGTTTCAGGCCCTAGGCAGTAAACGCACGCGTGGCTGCAACCCCTATACGGGTTGATCGTCCAGCGAAACGGCATCTGCGATGCCTCGGGCACGCGATTCAGCACCGATTTCGCGCGCACCTCGTAAAAACGGGTCTCGAGCGCCTCGGGAGCGTCGAAACGCCGAACGACCGCCTCGTCGCGATATCCGGGCAGCCGTCGCTGCTCCTCGGCCTCCAATGTCAGGTTGCTCCAGCGCACGAACGTATGTTCGCATAGCGGGTGGCCGGACCCTCGCGCGAGCGATCAATCTGGACGCTTTCCGGCGCGAGCAACGTTCGTCCAAATCGCGTTTAGCCACGTAATCATCGGCGGCCACCAAGTCGAACGGGAAAATGTGAAGGGGGAACGCTCTCAAGCGAGAGAGGCCACATCGTCAACGCGCTCATGGCTATGTCGCGACGAATTCGATCGCGACCGGATGCTCGACATGGAGGAGCGCGTGCGGCCGATCCGCCAGCGCGCGCTGGCGATCCTCGCAATCGCGCTCGTCGCCTCCGGTCCATGGCTCGGCTGGTGGCCGGCGCTGTTCCTGATCCCCGCTGCCGCCTTCTTCGCGATCGCCGACAGGATGATGCCGCGGGTGGAGAAGCCGGAGCTGATCATGTTCGGCGCGTGGATCGCCAGTGGCCTGGTGATCGGCGGCGCCGTCGCGCTGTCCGGCGGGCCGGACCAGCCGACACTGGCATGGCTGGCGATTCCCGTGATCACGCTCAGCTCGCGCTTTCCGATGCGCGGCGTCGTCGTCGGCGTGATCATCAACAGCCTGATCCTTCTTGCCGTCGCTTTCAGCGTCGATGCACACACGGTGATCCACAACCCCGTCTACGTGATCGCGCCGCTTGCGCTGCTGCTCTGCGTCGCTGTCCTATCGACGCCGCTGATGCGCTCGGACATTCAGCACCGAAGCGACGCGGTGATCGACCAGCTGACCGGCATGCTGAACCGCAAGGCGCTCAGCACGCGCGTCTCCGAGCTCGCACAGCAGTCCGAGCTGACCGGTGAGTCGGTCGGCATCATCGTCGGCGACCTCGACCACTTCAAGAGCATCAACGACACGCGAGGGCACTCGGTCGGCGACGTCGTGCTGCGCGACGTCGCCTACCGGATGCGCAAGCAGCTTCGCGCCTTCGATCTCGCCTACCGCCTCGGCGGCGAGGAGTTCCTGATCCTGTTGCCGGGCTCCGACGTGGGCGAGTGCGCCGAGATCGCCGAGCAGCTGCGCCAGAGCGTCGCGGCCGAGGGCGTCGACGGCGCGCCGGGCGTGACGATGAGCTTCGGCGTCGGCGCCTCCAAGCAGGGCGAGACCTTCAACTACGCAGACGTCTTCAAGCAGGCCGACGCGGCGCTGTACGAGGCCAAGCGCAACGGCCGCGACCAGGTCCGTCTCTCGGACCCGGCCCACGCATCCGCAGTCCCGGCCTTCGCCTGAGCTCGCTCAGACGCCGAGGCGCGCGAGCAGTTGCTCCTCGCCGGCGAGCGTCTGGCTGGTCGCCGAGTCGATTCGAACCTGCGTCAGCTCGCCCGGCGTCGCCAGACCGGTGAAGTTGACGACTTTGTTGTGCCGCGTGCGGCCTCGCAGGCGCTCGGTGTCGGTCCGCGACGCGCCTTCGACGAGCACCTCCAGCGTGCGCCCGACGAAGCGGCTGGCGCGCTCGCGCGCGCTCGCCTGAACGAGGTCGAGCAACCGCTCCATCCGCTCGACCTTGACCGGATGCGCCACGGCCTGCTCGCCCAGCTCGGCAGCCTCGGTGCCGCGACGCGGCGAGAAGACGAACGTGAACGCCGCGTCGTAGCCGACCTGCTCGACGACTTCGAGCGTCTCTGTGAAGTCCTCCTCGCTCTCGCCGGGAAAGCCGACGATGATGTCCGTCGTGAGCGCGACGTCCGGCACGTGCCGGCGGATCATCGCCACGCGCTCGAGATAGCGGTTGCGGTCATAGGTTCGGCGCATCGCCTTGAGAATCCGCGAGGAGCCCGACTGCAGCGGCAGGTGGATGTGCTCGCAGACGCTCTCGAGCTCGGCGTGCGCGCGCACGACGTCCTCGCGCATGTCCTTCGGATGCGGGCTCGTGTAGCGGATCCGCTCGATCCCCTCCACCCCGTCGATCGCCTCGAGCAACCCGGCGAACGTCGGCCGCTGCCGGCGTCCCGGATGATCTCCTACCGCCCCGGCCCCCAGCGGCGGTAGGTCGCGGCCGTATGAGTTGACGTTCTGCCCGAGCAGCGTCACCTCGCGCACGCCGTCCGCGGCCATCGCCTCGGCCTCGGCGACGAGCTCGCTCATCGGCCTGCTGACCTCACGGCCGCGCGTCGAGGGCACGATGCAGTAGGAGCAGGCGCTGTTGCAGCCGACGCTGATCTGCATCCAGCCCTGGAACGGTCGCGCACGGTGCGCCGGCAGATGCCCTGTGAAGCCCTCGAATTCGAAGTAGCCCTGCGACGTGATCGAGTCGCTCGTCAGGAACTCCGCAAGCTTGTGCACCTGTCCCGGCCCGAATGCCACGTCGACGAACGGAAAGCGCTCGAAGACCTCCTCCTTGACCGACTGCGCCCAGCAGCCGCCTACGCCGATCGTCACGCCCGGCCGTTCTGACTTGACCCGTTTGGCTTCGCCGAGGTGCGCGAGGAAGCGGCTGTCGGCCGTCTCGCGGATCGAGCACGTGTTGAACAGGATCAGGTCGGCCTCCGCGCGCTCCGGCGCCTCCGCGTAGCCGATCGACTCGAGCATCCCCTTCATCCGCTCGGAGTCGTGCTCGTTCATCTGACAGCCGAACGTCGTGACGTGGTAGGCGGGCATGGCGAGAAGGCTACTGCGACTCCCGCTCGGCTTCGACGTCCAGAGCCGATTGTGACTACGTCGTCACGTTGTACCGACAGGCGCTCGGTCCGTCTCTCTGCGACACGGCCTACGCCCGTTCCTCGGCGAGGCGTTCGGCCTCAGCCCGGGCCTCGTCGATGTCCGTGTAGTTGGTCTGCTGCTCGATCAACCCTGCTTTCCAGATCGTGACGCTCGCAAACCGGAACGTCACCTCCGCGCCGGTGCTACCGAGACGGCCTCTTGCCATCACCACGGCGAAGGCCACTCCGGCACCGAGATCGAGAACCTCCTCGGCTTCGGAGCGAAAGCCTTCGTACGGCGCGGTCATGTCTTCGATGACGCCGCGTGCCGCCGCCGCGCCTTCGAATGTGCCGATCAGCGCCCCGCGGACGACGACATCCGGAGCGTAGAAGGATCCGACGGCGTCGAAGTCGCGACGACTCCCGGCCTCGACGAAACGCCGCAGGAGCTCGACCAGGTCGTCGGTCGTGGAGTCCTCGGACATCTCGCGTGGAGTATCCCCCAGCGGCCACACGGCGCCCATCGCCGCATCGTGTGTCAAGCACGCCGTGCTCTCGATTCCGCGCCCATCTCAGCCATTTGTCCTTCGCGCTCACGCCCGCCACGCCGAGTGTCGATCAGTTGCGTATGGCACACCATCTCCGGCACGCACTCGTCGTCGTGGTTGAGGCCGTGCTGGTCGTCGCACTTCTCGCCGGGACGGCCGTCATGTCCTGCGCAGCGGTCCTCGCGCCGCTCGACCTGTAGGGGCGGACTCGGGGCGTCAAGCGGTGACGGCTACGCCAGCGGGTACGTAGTGCTTTTGAGACCGCCATCCAGGCTTCCAGGTCGTGGCAGCTTCGCTTTTTCGAAAGAGGGGAATCGCTCGCTCGCCACGACGAAGTAGCGGGGGCGGCCATCCTGGCCGCCCTTGTTTGTGTGGCCGTCCCGGTTCCCGGGCCGGCCTTTTTATGCGACTGCCGCGACCACCGGTTCGCTTGCTGATCGGCGCCGGGACGTCCTTGTCGCGGTCGATCGGCGTGACGAGGTCCTGGCCGATGCCCAGCGCCGCGTAGATCTTGTCCTGGATCTCCTTCGCCATCGCCGGGTTTTCGTCGAGGAACGTCTTCGCGTTGTTGCGGCCCTGGCCGAGACGGTCGTTGCCGTAGGAGAAGAACGAACCCGACTTCGAGACGATGTTGTGCTCGAGGCCGAGGTCGATCAGGCAGCCCGAGGTCGAGATGCCCTTGCCGTACTCGATGTCGAACTCGGCCTGGCGGAACGGCGGCGCGACCTTGTTCTTCACGACCTTCACGCGCACTCGGTTGCCGACCGCCTCGGTGCCGTCCTTGAGCGTCTCGATCCGGCGGATGTCCAGGCGCTGGGAGGCGTAGAACTTCAGCGCCCGCCCACCCGGCTGTGTCTCCGGCGAACCGAACATCACGCCGACCTTTTCGCGGATCTGGTTGGTCAGGATGCAGAGCGTCTGCGTGCGGTTCAGGTTGCCCGCGAGCTTTCGCATCGCCTGCGACATCATCCGCGCCTGCGCGCCGACCGTCTGGTCGCCCATCTGGCCCTCGAGCTCGACGCGCGGCGTCAACGCCGCGACCGAGTCGATCGCGACGACGTCGACCGCGCCGGAGCGCACGAGCATGTCGGCGATCTCCAGCGCCTGCTCGCCGTAGTCGGGCTGGGAGACGAGCAGCTCGTCGATGTCGACGCCGATCTCCTTCGCGTACAGCGGGTCCATCGCGTGCTCGGCGTCGATGAACGCGCACACGCCTCCGAGCTTCTGCGCCTCGGCGAGCACGTGGTAGATCATCGTCGTCTTGCCCGAGGACTCCGGGCCGAACACCTCGACGATGCGCCCACGCGGCACGCCGCCGATGCCGAGCGCGAGGTCGAGCGACAGCGCTCCCGTCGGGATCGCCTCGCAGCTGACGCGCGCGCCCTCGTCGCCCATCCGCATGACCGAGCCCTTGCCGAACTCGCGCTCGATCTGGGTAAGCGCACCCTGAAGGGCGGCGTCGCGCGCCTTGGCTGCCTTCTCATCATCGGTCACGGGCATGATCTGACTCCTAGCTTCGGGATGGAGCGGAAGAAGTTAGACGGCGCCGCGGACGGAACGTCTGTTCGCATCGACGGCTGTCGTTCGTCCAGCGCGACGAGTCTCGCTCAGCCGCCGGACGGCTTGCGACGATGAGACGGCATCGTGCACATGCGTCATACGCAGCCGATGTCTCCGAGCCGCCGCATCCGTACGATGGCGACCCTGCTGGTGTGCGCGATCGCGCTGCTCTGCAGCGCTGCTGCGGCGCTCGCCAAGACGCCGCGCGGCAGCGCCTGCCGGTCCTCGGCGCAGAGCTACGCATGGCGAGCACGCCTGCTCGGCGCACCACAGCGCGGCGCACAAACGTCACAAGGCCGAGCACCATCACGCAAAGCACCACTCGAGCAAGAGCGCCAAGGCCAAGCAGGACGCGACGCAGACGCTCGTGCCTGCGCTGGAAGCGGCGAGTTGCGAAGACGGCTCGGCGCCGGTGCCGGGCGCCGAAGGCTCCTACGCATGCGCCGACGGCAGCGAACCTGAATGCGCAGACGGCTCTGAACCGGTTCTCGCGCCGCACAAGGCGCAGCTGCTCTGCCCGGCCGCGAGCAGCGGCGCCGAATGGACCGAAGCGGTCTGTCAGGACGGCAGCGACCCGACGCAGGCGAGCGGTGGCGAGTACCTCTGCGAAGACGGCTCGGCGCCGGCGTGCGAAGACGGCTCGGCTCCGGTCGCGCCCGAAGAAGGCTCGCAGCTGGCCTGCATCGAAGAAGGCTCGCAGAGCTCTTCCTATACGCCCGCGCCGACAGCGAGCGAAGAAGAAGCCGAAGTAGAAGCCGCGGACGCGGACTTCGCCGGCTACGCCAGCGTGCGCGTCGCCAGCGCCTCGTAGCTCGCGCCCTCGCGCGCAAGCCAGGATCGGTACAGCACCAGCTCGCGTGGCGTGAACGACAGCTGCGGCGTCGGCGCCAGCGCCGGCCTGACGATCTCTGTGCGCACGCGTTCGGAGTGCTCACGCGAGCCGGGCTCGCGTCGCCGCCGGCGCTCGCGTTTTCCTTCGAGCCGCGCCAGCCGCGCGAGCGTCACGTGCGCGCGCAGGCGCCTGCGCTCCGGCTGCCAGTCGATCGCGCGCGAGAGCGCCTCGCAGACGTGCGCGTGCAGGCGCGCGAGCTCACCCTCGCGGTCGTGCACGGCCAGCGCGAGCGCGCGCGGCCTGCGCGGCGGCAGCCACAGCGGCGCGCCGAGCGACAGCTCGGCGATGCTCGCAGGGCACTCCTGAAGCGCTGCGGCGATCGTCTCGATCTCTGCGAGCGGGCGCGCGCCGAGAAAGCACAGCGTCACGTGCATCGTCTCCGGTGCCAGCAGGCGCACCCGGCCGAAGCCTCCCGCTCGTGCCTGATCGGCGTCGAGCGCGCGCAGCTCGCCGAGCGCCGCGCGCGCCCAGGCGGCGAGCTCATCGCAGACGCCGGCCGGCGGATCGACCGCCACGAACAGCCGTGCGCTGGCGTTCGCAGACACGCTCTCAACGATGCCAGCTCAGCAGTGTGCGCGACGGCGATCGCGCGATCAGCGCTGCAGCGCGCGCAGCAGCATGTGCATCGCGACGGTGCTCGAGCGGTCGCGCACGTCGGCACGGCCTCCGGGCAGGTTGACCGAGCGGGTCATCGGCTCCTGCTCGGCCGGCCCGGCGACGCACAGCCAGACGAGCCCGACGGGCTTCTGCTCGGTGCCGCCGTCCGGTCCGGCGATGCCGGTGATGCCGACGCCGAGGTCGGCGCCGAGGCGCTCGCGAGCGCCGCGCGCGAGCGCCTCGGCGACCTCGCCGGAGACGGCGCCGTGGCGCTCGAGCGTCTCGCGCGTGACGTCTGCCAGGGCGATCTTCGCCTCGTTTCCGTAGACGACCAGACCGCCCTTGACGTAGGCCGAGGCGCCGGGGCGCTCGGTCAGCCGTGCCGCGAGCAGGCCGCCGGTGCACGACTCGGCCGTCGCGATCGCTCAGGCGCCGCTCGAGCAGCAGTCCGGCGACGATCTCATCGACCGTGCGCCCGTCGCTCGAGAACAGCGTGTCGGCGTGGCGCTCGGCGACGATCTCTGCGAAGTCCTGATAGGCGCCCTCGGCGTCGGGCTCGTAGCGCGTGACGACCTCGATCTCGCCGCGTTTCAGGCAGGTCGTGATCTCGAGCTGCTCGAGCGGCACGCCGTCGCGCTCGGCGACGCGCAGCGTCTCGGCGATCTCCGACTCGGGCATGCCGAACAGGCGCAGCGTCTGCTGGCGGTAGGTCGTCGCAGCGGCGATCGCGCGCTGCAGCTGCTCGGTCGCGACGGCCTGCGCCCACATCGGCTGCAGCTCGCGCGGCGGCCCCGGCAGGACGACGATCGTCGGCGCGTCGATCGGCACGCCGTCGCGCTCGGCCGGAGTCACGACGAGGCCCGGCGCGGTGCCGACCGGCTCGAGCACGCGCGCGCCGCGCGGAATCGTCGCCTGCTTGCGCGTGCCGGCTTCGATCGCCGCGAGGTCGAGGTTCGGCCAGCGTTTGCGCAGCGGCTCGACGATCTCGGCGATGCGCCGCTCGAGCGCCTCGTCGAGCACCATCTCGCGGCCCTGAAAGCGGCCGACGACCTCGGCTGTGATGTCGTCGGCAGTCGGTCCGAGACCGCCGCTGGTGATCACCAGATCGAGCTGCTGCGCCGCCATGAAGGCGAGCGCGGCGGCCATGTCCTCGCGCCGGTCGGCGACGATCTGCACGTACGCGAGGTCGACGCCCAGCTCGCGCAGGCGGTCGGACAGATAGGGGCTGTTGCGGTCGCTCGTGCGGCCGGTGAGCACCTCGGTGCCCGTCACGACGATGCCCGCGCGAGCGCTCACGTGCAGGTCGGCAGTTCGCCTGAGTGCAGACGTTTGCGCCCGCCGCTGCGCGTGATCGAATATCCGATCGCGCTGCTCGACGCCGGCACGGAGTGGGCGTGCCCGTCGACGTACAGCGTCACCGAGTTGTTGCCGAGCGTGAGCTCGAAGCGGCGCGCATGGAAGGTGGACGTTTTCCTGCCTGGCTGCAGTTCTTCTCCGGCGATCACCTTGCGACCGTCGTCGCCGATCAGGCAGACGTAGACCGGCGCGCTCGCGCGCAGCGACAGCGCGACGATCGGGCTGGTGCTGCGATGCGCCGTCGCGCTCCCGTGCGCGCCGCCGCTTTTGGCCGTCGTCTTCTTGGAGGATTTGGCCGGGCTCCGCCCGGCCGTCGATTTCGTCGAAGGACCGTTGCCGCCGCTGGCCAGGCCGTAGATCAACAGCGCGATGATCAGCACGACGACGCCGACGATCGCGAGATAGGCGCGCGAGGGGCCGCCCGAGGGCGAGCGCCCGCCGCGACCGCTTGCGGAGCTTCGCGTGCGCGCGCGCTCGGGCCGTGAGACGATCGGCTCGAGCGCCGCCTCGCCGGGATCCTCCTCCTGCAGGCGGTACTGCTCGACGAGCGCCTTGCCGTCGAGCCCGAGCGCCTGCGCGTAGGTGCGCAGGAAGCTCTTGACGAACGTCGGGCCGGGCAACAGCCCCCACTCCTCGTTCTCGAGCGCGCGCAGGTACTTGGCGCGGATCTTCGTCTTCGCCTCGATCTCCGAGACATCGATGCGGGCGCGCATACGCGCGTCGCGTAGCGTTTCACCGATCTCGGCCATATCGGGCTTGAAGGCTAGTCGCTCGGCGCTGGAGCGGACTCGGCGCGTCGCCGGCTCGCCGCCGGCGAGCGCTGCGAGCACACGTGGCAGGTCGGCCTCGCTGACCAGCACCTGACGTGGCTTTGAGCCCTCGTAGCCGGAGATCACGCCACGCCGCTCGAGCATGTCGATGACGCGCCCGGCGCGCGTGTAGCCGAGGCGCAGACGACGCTGCAGCATCGAGGTGGAGGCCGTCTGCATTTCGGCGACCAGCCTGATCGCGTCGCCGAGCAGCGGATCCTCGTCGGGGTCGAACTCGTCGGGCGCCGACTCCGGCGCCTCCGGCTCGACCTCCTCGAGCAGCTCTTCGCGCAGTTCCGGTTCGCCCTGGCGGCGCCACATCGAGGTGAGCTTCTCGATCTGGCGCTCGTCGATGTAGGCGCCCTGGATCCGCTGCAGTCGTGAGGTGCCGACGGGGCTGAACAGCATGTCGCCCTGGCCGAGCAGCGACTCGGCGCCGTTCTGGTCGAGGATCACGCGCGAGTCGGTCTGGCTGGAGACTGCGAAGGCGATGCGCGAGGGCACGTTCGCCTTGATCATGCCGGTGATCACATCGACGCGCGGGCTCTGCGTCGCGAGCACCAGATGGATGCCGACCGCGCGCGCCTTCTGCGCGAGGCGGATGATCGAGTCCTCGACGTCGGCCGGCGCGACCATCATCAGGTCGGCGAGCTCGTCGATCACGCAGAGGATGTAGGGCAGCGGCGCTTCGTCGCGCCGGGCGCGCGCCTTGTTCAGCTCGATCAGGCTGCGCGTGCGCGCCAGCGACATGATGCCGTAGCGCGTCTCCATCTCCTTGACGAGGTTCTGCAGCGCGTTCGCGGCCATCCGCGGGCTGGTGATGACCGGCGTCAAGAGGTGCGGAATCGACTCGTAGTGGTTGAGCTCGACCTGCTTGGGATCGACCAGCATCAGGCGCACCTCGTGCGGGCTGGCGCGCAGCAGCACGCTCGAGAGCATCGCGTTGATCGCGCCCGACTTGCCGGCGCCGGTCGTGCCGGCGACGAGCAGGTGCGGCATCTTCGCGAGGTCGGCGCCGATCGCCTTGCCGGCGACGTCCTTGCCGAGCCAGACGGTCAGCGGCGACCAGTCCTTCGGCGGCTCCTGGAAGACGTCGCCCAGCCGCACGATCCGGCGGTGCACGTTCGGCACCTCGACGCCGACGGCCTGCTTGCCGGGAATCGGCGCGAGGATGCGGATGTCGGTCGCCGCCAGCGCGTAGGCGAGGTCGTCCTTCAGCTGCGCGACCTTCGCGACCTTCGTGCCCGGCGCGAGGCGCAGCTCGTAGCGCGTGATGTGCGGCCCGGCGACCGTGCCGATCACCTTCGCCTGCACGCCGAAGTGCCCCAGCGCCTCGATCAGGCTGGCGGCGATCTGCGCCTGCCCGGCCGTGTCCGGGCGCGTCTGCTCGCTGCTCGAGCGCGTCAGCAGGCGGCTTGCGTCGGGCAGCTGCCAGACGAAGTCGGGATCGTCGGTGACGGCGCTGCGCAGCCTGCCCTGCGGCGTCAGCTCGCTGGGATCGGTGCGCGCGACGCCGCTGAGTTCCTCGTGCTCCTCCTCTTCGGGTCTGACGGCTGCGGCGTCGGACGCTGCGGCGTCCTCGGCGGCCGCGCCGGCGGCGAGGTCGGCTGCCTGACCATCGTCCTCCCCACGATCGTCCTCGGGCGCGAGCGCATCGAGCTCGGCGGTCTCCTGCGCCGGTCCCTCGACGTGCGTCGCGCGCACGACGAGCTCGCCGTTCTCGGGCTCGGGCGGGTACATGCCGGGAAGCGCGGCCGCGTAGGCATCGAGGTCGAACTCGCTCTGCGTGCGGTGGCTCCTCGCTCGGCGGCCAGCGGAGCGCGCAGCGAGCGCACCATGCGCGTCGTTTCGAGCACGCCTGAGCCGGTCGCGCGCAGCGTGCCGCCAAGCGAGGCGCCGGTGATCAGGATCACGCCGACGAGCAGCAGGAAGACGACGAGGATGCCGACGCCGACGTCCTGCACGAGATGGTGCGCCAGGCGGTAGAGCAGCTCGCCGAAGGCGCCGCCGCGCGCCTGCAGATGCGAGGAGCTCCAGGCCGTCGCGGAGCTGCCCGGGCCGGAGCTGACTCCGAGCGTGCCGGCGGCGAGCGCCAGCGTGACTCCGGCGAACAGGCAGATCGCGCCGATCGTGCGCGGGTCGCGCGGCAGCGTTCGCTGAAACGGCAGCGACTGGCGCAGCAGCAGCATGCCGCCGGCGCCGATGATCGCCAGCGGCGTGAGCACGCGCGCTTTGCCGAGCGCCCAGCCGAAGGCGACGGCGAGGCCGTGGCCGACGCCACCGCCGTCCCAGCCGCCGTACAGCACGAAGCCCATGAACACGCCGAGCGCGACCAGCGCCAGGCCGACGACCTCGCGGCTGCGCTCGTCGAGCACGCCGATCCGCGGCAGGGCGGCGGGCAGCAGCGACCCCAGCACCGATCCCCGCGTGCGTGTGCGCCGGCCGCTTGCGCGACCGCGTTTGGCGCCGCCGCGGCCGCCACTCTTACGCGCCCGTGCGGGCGCACGAGCAGAGCTGCGGCGCGCAGGGGCGCGCTTACGCGTGCTGGGCATCTCGCGCAACTTCGACGCCGAGCGCTCGGAACCTGCTCGATTGGCGCTTACCATCGCTTTAGCGCACGCCGATACTTAAAGACGATGACCGACTTCTCTCGTGCACCACGCGTGCTCGTCGTCGAGGACGACGAGGACATCGCCCAGGCGCTGCAGCGCTCGCTGCGGATGGAGGGCTATGAGGTTCGCGCCGCGCCCGACGGCCCCAGCGCGCTCGAGCACGGACGCGCCTTCGCGCCCGACCTGGTGATCCTCGATCTCGGCCTGCCCGGTCTCGACGGCGTCGAGGTCGCGCGCACGCTTCGCTCCGAGGACGACGTGCCGATCCTGATCCTGACGGCGCGCGACGCGCTCGAGTCGCGCGTCGAGGGGCTCGACGCCGGCGCCGATGACTACCTGGTCAAGCCGTTCGAGCGCCAGGAGCTGCTCGCGCGGATGCGCGCGCTGCTGCGCCGCCGCCCGCCGCGCGGCTCGGCTCCGCTGCGCGTCGGCGACCTGTCGCTGAACGTCGACACGCACGAGGTCGTGCGCGGCGAGCGTGCGGTCGACCTGACGCAGCGCGAGTTCGAGCTGCTCGAGTACCTGATGCGCAACGAGCGAATCGTGATCTCGCGACAGCGGCTGCTCGACGAGGTGTGGGGCTATGACCCGTTCTCGACGACCAACACGATCGAGGTGTTCGTCTCGAACCTGCGTCGCAAGCTCGAGGCCGACGGCGAGCCGCGGCTGCTGCACACGATCCGTGGAGCCGGCTACGTCCTGCGTGCTTAGAGCTGAGCCTCCGAGCACGGCGACCAGCGATCTGCGATGACTCGCGAGGCGAAGGTCGCCGGCGGCTTCTCGCGCCTGCTGACGCGGATCTCGGGCGGCTTTGACCGGCTGCCGATCCGCACGCGCCTGGCCAGCGTCTCGGCGCTGCTCACGTTCGTGATCCTGTGCGCCTTCGCGATCGCGATCGGCTCGTTCACGGTCCATCGGATCCGCTCTGACTTCAACCGGCAGGTGTCGGACACGGCCAACCAGCTGACCTCGCAGCTCGACATCAAAGTCGCCGCGGCGAACTCCGGCCGCGCGATCACGATCTCGCCGTCGCTGTCGGCCTGGGCGGCGCCCGAGGATCACGCGGTCGTGCGGATCTTCACGCTCGGCGGAAGCGTGATCGCGCAGGAACCGAGCTCCGCGCCATCGCTCGGCGCGCCGAGCGCGCAGCCGAAGACGGTGCACGGCTATCGCGTGATGAGCGTCGTCGGCATCGTGCGCGTCGCCAACGGCAGCGAGCCAATCGGGCAGGTGATCATCCAGTACGGGCGCAAGGTGTCCGACACCGAGACGACGGTCGCCAAGGTCGAGCTGTTCCTGCTCGTCGGCGTGCTCGCCGGAACGGCGCTGGCGCTGCTCGCGGGCATGGCGATCGCGCGCCGCGCGATGAAGCCGATCGCCGAGCTGACCTCGGCCGCCGACGGCGATCGCACGCACGCGCGACCCCTCGCTGAAGGTGCCGCAGCCGCGCGCCGACGACGAGGTCGCCGAGCTGGCGCGGACGCTCGAGGGGATGCTTCGCGAGCTCGATGCGGCACGCGCGGAGAGCGAGTCGACGCTCGCGCGCCAGCGGCGCTTCGTCGCCGACGCCTCACACGAGCTGCGCACGCCGCTGACCAGCGTGCTCGCCAACCTCGAGCTGCTGGCTGAATCGCTGCACGGCGAAGAGGGCGACGCAGCGCGCTCTGCGCTGCGCTCCTCGCAGCGCATGCGCCGGCTCGTCGCCGACCTGCTGCTGCTCGCGCGCACCGACGTCGGGCGCGTCGTCCCGCGCGAATCCTGCGATCTGGCGCAGATCGTCGTCGAGGCGGCCGGCGAGCTCGGCCCAGTCTCGGAGAACCACGAGATCGTGCTCGACGTCCACCCCGCTCCGGTCGAGGCGGTGCGCGACGAGCTCCACCGCCTGACGATCAACCTGCTCGAGAACGCGCTCCGCCACACGCCGGCGGGCACGCGCATCCGCGTCACGACCGGCCTCGACGGCAACGTCGCCAGGCTGATCGTCGAGGACGATGGCCCGGGCGTGCCGGCCGAGCTGGCGCCGACGCTGTTCGAGCGCTTCGTGCGCGGCGCCGGCGACCGTGGCGGCTCCTTCGGCCTGGGCCTGGCGATCGTCAAGGCAGTCGCCGTCAGCCACGGCGGCGATGTCGTGCTCGAGTCTCCGGCGCAGGGCAGCGGAGCGCGCTTCGTCGTGACGCTGCCGGCGAGCGCCGGCTCAGACCTCGACGACGACGGGCAGCACCATCGGCCGCCGCTTGAGGCGGTCGTAGACTAGCTTCGCCATGTCGTCGTGCAGCATGTCCTGCACGACGTCGACCTCGCGGATCTCGTCCTTGGCGGCGCGCTCGAGCGTCTCCTCGACGGTCGCACGGATCTCCTCGACGAGCTGGTCGGCCTGGTCGAGGAACGGCACGCCGCGGAAGATCACCTCCGGATCGGCGACCGAGTGGCCGTCCTGCTCGGCGATCGTGACGACGACGATGAAGATGCCGTCGGCCGAGAGCATCCGCCGGTCGCGCAGCGCGACGTCGGCCATGTCGCCGATCTCGACGCCGTCGACGAAGATCATGCCGGACTGCTCCGGCGCGCCGAAGCGCGCGCCGCGCTCGTCGATGTCGAGCGGCAGGCCGTTCTCACCCTGGAAGGTGTCCTCCGCGGCGATGCCGACGTCCTGGGCCAGCTGCGCGTGCAGCCGCAGGCGCTTGAAGTCGCCGTGGAACGGCATCACGTAGCGCGGCTTGACGAGGTTCAGCATCAGCTTGATCTCCTCGGCGTAGCCGTGGCCGGAGGCGTGCACGGGCGCGTCGCGCGTCGTCACGACGTCACAGCCGATGTGGTAGAGCCGGTCGATCGTCTCGTTCACGGCGCGCTCGTTGCCGGGAATCGGCGTCGCCGAGAAGACGACCGTGTCGCCCTCGCGCAGTTCGACCTGGCGGTGATCGCGATAGGCCATCCGCCGCAGCGCCGAGAGCGGCTCGCCCTGGGAGCCGGTCGAGATGATCACGACGCGGTCATCGGGGAAGTCGGCGATCTCGCGCGGTCCGACGATCATGCCGGCAGGCACGTCGATGTGCCCGAGCTGGCGGCCGATGCCGACGTTCTTGCGCATCGAGCGCCCGACCAGCGCGACCTTGCGGTCGAGCGCCGCGGCAGCGTCGACGACCTGCTGCACGCGGTGGATGTTGGAGGCGAAGCTCGTCACGACGATGCGCCCCTCGCAACGCGCGAAGACCTCCTCCAGGTGCGGCCCGACGACCGACTCCGACGGCGAGAAGCCGTCGCGGTCGACGTTCGTCGAGTCGCCGCACAAGAGCAGCACGCCCTCGCGGCCCAGTTCGGCCAGGCGCGAGACGTCGGCCGGGCGGGCGTCGACGGGCGTCTGATCGAACTTGTAGTCGCCCGTGATCAGCACCGTGCCGAGCTCGGTGCCGAGCGCGACGGCGCTGGCGTCGGGGATCGAGTGCGTCATGTGGATCATCTCCATCGAGAACGGCCCCAGCTCGAGCACTTCGCCGGGTTCGACCTCGCCCAGCTCGACCTCCTTCAGCTTGTGCTCGTCGAGCTTCGATCGCGCCATCGCGATCGTCAGCGGCCCGCCGTAGACCGGCGGCAGGTCATCGCCCAGCTCGCGCAGCACCCACGGCAGCGCGCCGAGGTGATCCTCGTGGCCGTGCGTGATCACGATCGCCTCGATGTCTGCGGCGCGCTCGCGCAGGTAGGCGAAGTCCGGCAGCACCAGATCGATGCCGACCATCTCGGGCGTCGGAAAGCGCAGGCCGACGTCGACGACGACGATCCGGCCGTCGTGCTCGACGACGGTCATGTTCTTGCCGATCTCTCCCAGCCCGCCGAGCGGCAGGACGCGTACGCGGCTCACGTGCCTCGCGCCTGCGCCGAAGGCGCGCCGGCGCGCTCGCTCGGCTCTCCGTCCTCGCTCAGCAGGCCGTGGCGCACGAGCACCGCGCGGACCGCGTCGAGCTCGGCCTCGGTCGCCTCGCACGAGCGGCAGCCGCAGGCCGCCGGCCTCGTGGCCGAGCAGGTTCAGCGCGGCCTTCGTGCAGGTCGGGCTGGCGGTCATGAACAGCACCTCGTAGACGTCGCGCAGCGACGCGTCGATCTGCGTCGCGGTTCTCCGGCTCGTCGACGATCCGGCGCATCTCGTTGCCGACGATGTGGCTCGCGACGAGGATCCCGCCGGCGCCGCCGAGCTCGAGCGTGCGCGCGAACGTCGCATCGTCGCCGGCATACAGCGTCAGACCGTCGATCTGCTGCAGCTCGTCCGGGTTGGCCTGCTTGACGCCGTCGATGTGCTCGATCTGCGCGAGCTCGGCGAGCAACTCCGGGCCCATGTTCGTGCCGGTGCGCTTCGGCACGTTGTAGAGCAGCAGCGGTTTGTCGGTCGCCTTCGCGACGGCTTCGTAGTGGCGCTTGAGGCCGAGCGGGCTCGGGCGGTTGTAGTACGGCGTGACGACGAGCGTCGCGTCGACGCCGAGCGCCGTCGCGCGCTCGGTCAGGTGGACCGCCTCGCGCGTGTCGTTCGTGCCGGTGCCGGCGACGACCGTCGTGCCGGCCGGACGCTCGGCGACCGCGAGCTCGATCAGCCCGAGCTGCTCCTGCTCCGACATCGTCGAGGCCTCGCCGGTCGTGCCGGCGACGACAAATCCGTCTGAGCCGTTCTCGCCGAGATGGTGCATCAGCGCGACGAACGCGTCCTCGTCGACGCGCGAGCGCTCGTCGAACGGCGTCACGATCGCCGTCAGCATCGTTCCGAGCTCAGTCATGCGCCTGAGTATTCCACGCGCGCAGGAGCCCGATGTGAACGCCGGTCAAAACAGCAGGCTCTCGAGCCCGACGACCAGCGGCTCGGGCAGGCTCGCGACGCCGCGCACGGCGAGCAGCACGCCGGGCATGAACGACTCGCGTCCGATCGTGTCGTGGCGGATGCTCAGCGTCTGCGCGACGTCGCCGAGGATCACTTCCTGGTTTGCGACGAGCCCGGGCAGGCGCACCGAATGGATCGGCGGCGGCTCGGCGCCGCTCGCGGCGGCCATCAGCGCGGCCGTTCGCGCGGCCGTTCCGCTCGGCGCGTCGAGCTTGCGATCGTGGTGCAGCTCGATGATCTCGGCCTTCGCCATGTGCTTCGCCGCCTCGGTCGCGAAACGCATCATCAGCACCGCGCCGATCGCGAAGTTGGGCGCGACGAGCACGTTCGCGCGCGGCTCGGCCTGCGCGAAGGCGGCCTCACGCAGCGCGTCGAGGTCAAAGCCGGTCGTGCCGATCACCGCGTGCACGCCCGCGTCGATGCAGGCGAGCGCGTTCTCGAGCGCCGTGTCCGGCGTCGTGAAGTCGACCAGCACCTGCGCGTCCGGGAGCACCTCGGCGAGCGTGATCGCGAGCAGCGGATCGGCGCGTCCGACGAGCTGCATCCCCTCGGCGTGCTCGACCGCGTCGCAGACGCACTCGCCCATCCGTCCGGCGGCGCCGGCTACGGCGACGCGAATCATCGTGCGGCCGTCTCGCTCTCAAACGGCGCGATCGCCGCGCGGAAGGTCTCCTCGTCGGGGCCGACGGCGGCGACCGAGAGGCGCTCCGGCGCGAACAGCTCGGCGGCGAGCGACTCGAGATCTGCCAGCTCGACCGCGTCGATCCGCTCGATCACCTCGTCGATCGAGAGGATCGGCATCTCGTTCAGCAGCGCCGAGCCGAGATGGCTCATGCGCGCGCCGGTCGACTCCATCGAGAGCACGACGCGGCCCTTCAGGTTCTCGCGCGAGCGCGTCAGCTCCTCCTCGCTGGCCGGCTGCTCGACGCTGCGCTGAAGCTCGCCGGCGATCACCGCGAGCGCCTCTTCGAGGTTGTCCGGACGCGTGCCGACGTACAGGCCGACCTCGCCGGTCTGCGCGTAGAGGTTGGAGAAGCAGAAGACCGAGTAGGCAAGGCCGCGGCGCTCGCGCACCTCCTGGAACAGGCGTGAGGAGGAGGTGCCGCCGAGCACGCCTTCGAGCACGCGCAGCGCGAAACGGCGCTCGTCCTCGCGCGCCAGCCCGGCGCCGCCGAGGCAGAAGTGGAACTGCTCGGTGTCCTTCGCCGCGAAGCGCACGCGCCGCTCGAAGACCGGCGCCGGTGTGGCCTCGCCCGCTGCGCCGCCGTTCGTCGGCGCGGGCTGCGGCTGCAGCTCGCGCGCCATCGCGACGATCGCGTCGTGCTCGACCGATCCGGCCGCCGCGATCACGATGTCCTGCGGGCGGTAGCGCGCTGCGTGAAAGGCGCTCAGCTGCTCGCGCGTGACCGCGCCGACGACGGCAGCCGTGCCGATCACCGGCCGCCCCAGCGGGTGCGAGCCGAAGACCGCCTCGCCGAGCACGTCGAAGACCTTCTCCTGCGGGTCGTCTTCGTACATCGCGATCTCCTCGAGCACGACCTCGCGCTCGGTCTCGAGCTCGCCGAAGCGCGGCCGGAAGACCATGTCGCCGATCACCTCGAAGGCGCGCTCGAGGTGGCGGTCGAGCACGCGCGTGTAGACCGACGTCGCTTCCTTGTCGGTGCCGGCGTTGACCTCGGCGCCCATCGCGTCGAAGATCTCGTCGATCTCCTGCGAGCCGAAGCGCTCGGAGCCGCGGAACAGCATGTGCTCGAGCAGGTGCGAGGTGCCGGCCTGCTCGTCGCGCTCGGCGACCGAACCCGTCGCGATCCAGAAGCCGAGCGCCGCCGAGCGCACGCTCGGCATGCGCTCGGTGACGACTCGCACGCCCGAGTCGAGCGTGGTTATCTGGTGCTCGGCGTTCAGCTGCGACTCAGTCGCGGTCACGGCGCGGGCGCCCGGAGCCGCGGTCGCCCTCACGGCGCGGGCCGCGGTCGCGACCGTTGCGACGTGCGCCGTCGCGCGGCGGGCGAGACCCGCCGCCGCCACCGCCCGGTGCCGACGCCGGCGAGCTCCTCGACCGACTTGCCGGCGATGTCCGGGTCGTCGGCCAGGCGCAGGCCGATCCGGCCGCGCTCGCGATCGACCTCGACCACGCGCACGTTGATCTCGTCGCCTTTGTTGAGCACGTCCTCGACCGACTCGACCCGCTGGCCGGGCGAGACGTTGGAGATGTGCAGCAGGCCGTCGGTGCCCTTCGCCAGCTCGACGAAGGCGCCGAAGGTCGTCGTCTTGACGACTTTGCCGACGTACTCGTCGCCGACCTCGACCTCCTTCATCATCATCCGCACGCGCTCGACGAGCGCGTCGCCGAGCTCGCCGTTGGCCGAGTAGATCAGCACCTGGCCGTCGTCGTTGACGTCGATCTGCGATTCGAACTCGTCGGCCAGGCCGCGAATCGTTTCGCCGCCCTTGCCGATCAGCAGGCCGATCTGCGAGGGGTCGATCTGGATCGTCTGGATCCGCGGCGCGAACTGCGAGAGCTGCTCGCGCGGCGTCTTGATCACTTCGGCCATCTTGCCGAGGATGAACGTACGCGCCTCTTTGGCCTGCGCCAGCGCGTCGCGCAGGATGTCGAACGTGACGCCCGTGATCTTGATGTCCATCTGCAGCGCCGTGATGCCGCGCTCGGTGCCGGCGACCTTGAAGTCCATGTCGCCGAGGTGATCCTCGACGCCGGCGATGTCGGTCAGCACGATGTAGTCATCGCCCTCTTTGATCAGGCCCATCGCGATGCCGGCGACCGGCCGCTTGATCGGCACGCCGGCGTCCATCAGCGACAGCGACGATCCGCAGACCGAGGCCATCGAGGAGGAGCCGTTGGACTCGAGGATGTCCGAGACCACGCGGATCGAGTACGGGAACTCCTCGATCGAGGGCACCATCGGCGCCAGCGCCCGCTCGGCGAGCGCGCCGTGGCCGATGTCACGGCGCTTGACGCCGCCCATCCGGCCCGCCTCGCCGACCGAGAACGGCGGGAAGTTGTAGTGGTGCCAGTAGTACTTTTTCGTCTCCAGGCCGAGCGTGTCGATGCGCATCTCCTCCTTCAGAGTGCCCATCGCGACGACGCTCAGCGCCTGCGTCTGACCGCGCGTGAACAGCGCCGAGCCGTGCGTGCGCGGCGTCACGCCGACTTCGATCGAGATGTCGCGGATCTCGTTCTCCGAGCGGCCGTCGGGCCGCTTCTTCTCGACGGCGATGCGCTCGCGGATGATCGACTTCTCGAGCTTGTCGAACGCCAGCTGCGCCGCAGCGCGCTGCTGCTTGGCGGCGATCAGCTGCTCCTCGGAGGCACCCTCGGGCGCCGCCGGGGCGTACTGCTCGAGGATCGCCTGCCTCGACGGCCTTCGTCGCGTCCTGGCGGTCGAGCTTGTCCTCGACCTGCGTCGCGTCGTCGAGCGCCTTGCCGTGCGAGCTGCGGATCTGCTCGAGCAGCGCCTGGTCGACGGAGATCGTCTCGAAGACTTTCTTCTCCTTGCCGACTTTCGCGGCGAGGTCGCGCTGCAGCGCGCAGAGCTTCTTGATCTCGGCGTGCGCGATGTCGAGCGCGTCGAGGATCTCGGCCTCGGGGATCTCGTTGGCGCCGGCCTCGACCATCAGGATCGCCTCTTCGGTGCCGGCCACGATCAGGTCGAGGTCGGAGGCGTTCTCGGAGTCGGCGAGCAGGTCGGCCTCGTTCGGGTTGACGACGAAGTTGCCGTCGATCTTGCCGATCCGCACGGCGCCGACGGGCGTCGGCAGCGGGATGTCGGAGATCATCAGCGCCGTCGAGGCGCCGTTCATCGCGAGGATGTCGTAAGGGTGTTCGTGGTCGATCGACAGCGGGATCGCGACCAGCTGCGTGTCATAGCGCCATTCCTTCGGGAACAGCGGGCGGATCGGCCGGTCGATCATGCGCGCCGTCAGCGTGCCCTTCTCGCCGGGGCGACCCTCGCGCTTGAAGAACGAGCCGGGGATTTTGCCGGCCGCGTACATGCGCTCCTCGACATCGACCGTCAGCGGGAGGAAGTCGACGTCGCGCAGGCTGCCTGCAACTGCTGTGCAGAGGACCATCGTGTCGCCCTGTCTGACGACGACGGCGCCCGATGCCTGCTTTGCCATCCGGCCGGTCTCGAACGAGATCTCGCTGCCGGAAATCTCCACGGAGACCCGCGTAACTGCATCACTACTCATATTCACTGCCTTCCTGTACCGCCCGTCGGTCGGCGGCCGTTTTCTCTTTTTCTCGATTCCGAACCAACCGAGCTTAGCGAACGGCGCCGAGAGCGATCGCGCCGCGCAGCTCAGGCGCTCGCCGGCTGGCCGAGCGCGAGCTCGACGCCCTCGCGCAGCAACTTCAGCGCCGGCAGCTCGCCGGGCGAGGCGGCCTGGTGGCTCCAGCGCACGACGCCGTCCGGGCCGACGATCACGAGCGCGCGCTCGGCGAAGCCGCCGGGATGGAGCACGCCGAAGGCGCGGCAGGCGGCGCCCTTCGGCTCGAAGTCCGAGAGCTGCTCGCTCGAGACGCCGAGCTTCTCCTTGAACGCCTTCTGCGACCAGGTCGCGTCGCAGGAGACGCCGTAGAGCGTCACGCCGCGCTCGGCGAACTCGCCCAGCGCGTCCTCATACAGCGTCAGCTGGTCGGTGCAGACCGGGCTGAACGCGAACGGATAGAAGACGAGGACCGTGTACTGGCCGAGCAGGTCCTGCTCGGTGAAGCTCTCGCCGTCCTCGCGCGCCAGCTTGAACTCGGGCACCGGCGTGCCGGGCTCGAGCACGCTCACGGCGCTAGCGGCGGATGCCGAGCTCTTTGATCAGAGCGCGGTAGCCGTCGAGGTCCTTGCGCGCAAGGTAGTCCAGGAAACGGCGGCGGCGGCCGACGAGCATCCGCAGCCCGCGGCGCCCGTGGTGATCTTTGGCCTGCACGCGCAGATGCTCGGTCAGATGGTTGATCCGCTCGGTCAGCAGCGCGATCTGGACCTCGGTCGCGCCGGTGTCCTGCTCGTTGGCTCCGAACTTCGTCGTGAGCTCGCGCTTGCGCTCTGTAGTCAGTGCTGGCATGGCGGTCGAAAACGGTAGCAGACGCTCAGCGCCGGCCGGCCTCGAGCAGCTCGCGCGTGCGCTGAACGTCGCGGCGCATCTGCGCGATCAGCGCCTCGGCGCTGTCGAAGCGCCGCTCGCCGCGTAGCCGCGCGACGAACTCCAGGCACAGCACGCTGCCCGTAGAGGTCGCCGTCGAAGTCGAGCAGGTAGGCCTCGACCAGCTCGCCGCGACCGGTCTTGAAGGTCGGGCGCACGCCGATGCTGACGGCCGCCGGACGACCGTCGATCAGGCACGCGTAGACGCCGTGACCGGGACAGACCAGATCGTCGGGCGGCACGATGTTCGCGGTCGGAAAGCCCAGTTCGCGGCCACGCTCGTCGCCGTGCACGACCTCGCCGCACAACTGGAAGGTCGAGCCCAGCAGCTTGTTCGCGGCGACCAGCTCGCCGGCCAGCAGCAGGCCGCGAATGTGGCTCGAGGAGACGATCTCGCCGTCGATCTCGAGCAGCGGGTGCACGGCCGTCTCAAAGCGCGCGTCGGCCGCCAGCAGCCGCGAGTCGCCTTGCGCCTTGTGGCCGAAGCGGAAGTTCTCGCCGATCGAGACCCGCCTCGCGCCGAGCGCGCCGACCAGCACCTGATCGACGAACTGCTCGGCCGAGTGCTGCGCGAAGGCCGCGTCGAACGGGATCACGACGAGCTCCTGCACGCCGAGCGACGCGATCAGCTCGGTCTTGCGCGCGAGCGTCGTCAGCAGCCGCGGCGTGTGCTGCGGCGCGATCACCGAGACCGGATGCGGGTCGAAGGTCAGCACCGTGTCGGCGCCGGCGATCACCGCGCGATGGCCCAGATGCACGCCGTCGAAGGTGCCGACCGCGACGTTGCGCTGATCGTTGCGCTCGACGTCGGGCAGGCGCGTGACCTTCACGGCAGCAAAGCCTAGAGCGCGCGCTCGCGCGGGAGCATGTCGAGCGCCTGCGCGAGCTCGATCAGCGGTGGATCGCTCCAGCGCTCGCCCCGCTCGTGGCGGAGCGGCGGCCTGCGCGACCGTGAACGGGCCGATCGCCGTGCGGCGCAGCGCCAGGCAGTAGGCGTCGCCGAGATCGGCGATCAGCGAGCGCACGTAGGTGCCCGAGCCGCACTCGATCAGAAAGCCGGCGCGCTCCAGCCCGGCGCGCTCGCGATCGGGCTCGCGCCACAGCTGCTCGAAGCGCGTGACCGTGACGATCCGCTCCGGCATCTGCAGCTGCTCGCCGCGCCGCGCGCGCTTGTAGGCGCGCTCGCCGCCGATCTTCACCGCCGAGTAGGCCGGCGGGCGCTGGCGCAGCTCGCCGGTCGGCAGCACCAGCGGGTCGGGCGGCAGCTTGCCCGTGTAGGCGATCTCACCCTCGGTGTCGCCGGTGCTCGATGTCGCGCCCAGCTGCGCGACCGTCTCGTAGGTCTTCGGCAGTGCCATCAGCTCG
Source organism: uncultured Solirubrobacteraceae bacterium (assembly GCA_963812575.1). Taxonomy (GTDB): domain Bacteria; phylum Actinomycetota; class Thermoleophilia; order Solirubrobacterales; family Solirubrobacteraceae; genus Palsa-744. The sequence goes on from CAWEVS010000014.1 coordinate 203,398, forward strand.
CGCTGGGACTTCGTCGCGCGCCCGACGAGCACCAGCAGCAGGCCGGTCGCGAACGGGTCGAGCGTGCCGGCGTGGCCGGTGCGCACGCCGCCCAGCGCGTGGCGCACGCGCGCGACGACGTCGTGTGAGGTCAGCCCGGCCGGCTTGTCGATCGCGATCACGCCGTCGCACGTGGCCGGCTCGGCGCCGCGCTGTGGCGGGCGCAGGCTCATGATCGATCGGCGCGCGCGCCGCTCAGGCGAGCGTCGGCGTGGCGTGGCCGTCGCCGGCGTGCAGCTGCGCGGCGACGGCCGGACGCAGGAAGTCGATCAGCTCCTCGACGCTCAGCGTCGTCGAGAAGCCGGCGGCGCGGCGGTGCCCGCCGCCGCCCTGCTGGCGCGCGATCACCGAGACGTCGACCTCGTCGTCGGTCGCGCGCAGCGAGACTTTGCGCTGCCCGTCGCGCTCGCCGCCGCTGAGCTCGCGCACGAACACGGCGACCTTCGTCCCGCGAACGGCGCGCAGCTGGTCGACGATGCCCTCCGAGTAGTGGTCGACGGCCTCGGTGCGCTCGAAGTCCTCGGCGCTCAGCGAGGCGAGCGTCAGCTCGCCGCCGTCGAAGCGCTGTATCTGAGAGAGCGCGAGCGCCATCAGCGCGAGCTTCTCCGGCGGCGTGTCCTCGTAGAGGTGGCGATAGACGCCGGCGACGTCGACGCCGGCTTCGATCAGCTCGGCGGCCATCAGATGCGCGCGCGGGCCGGTGTTCTCGTACATGAAGCGCCCCGTATCGGTGATCAGGCCGATGTACATCGCCTGCGCCGCCATCAGCGAGGGGCGAGCGTCGAGCCCGTGCATCAGATCCCAGACGATCTCGGCCGTGCACGAGGCGTCGGGCACGACGTGGTTGATCGTTCCGAAGCGCGTGTTGTCGTGATGGTGGTCGATGTTCAGCAGGCGCGCGCCATCGCGCAGCACGGCCGCCGAGTTGCGATCGATGTTGCCGCAGTCGAGGAACACGACCGTGCGCTCGGCGACGTCCGGCGGCGGCTCGTGGATCGCGCCCGCCAGCAGGAACACGCTGTACTCCGACGGCAGCGGCAGGTCGTCGGGCGAGACGAACATCAGCGAGTCCTTGCCGAGCCCCTTGAGCAGCTCCTGCATCGCGACGAGCGAGCCGAGCGCGTCGCCGTCGGGGTGCTCGTGCGTCGCCAGCACGAAGCGCTCGTCCTCGACGAGGCTCGCCAGCACGCGGTCGCGCGAGGTGACCGTCCCGTCGGTCGTGCTCACGCGGGACCGATCTCGTCGAGGATCTCCTCGACGCGCATCGCGCGGTCGGTCGTGTCGTCGTAGCTGAACTCCAGCGTCGGCGTGCGCTTCAGGCGCAGTTCGGCTGCGATCCGCGACTGCAGGAAGCCGTGCGCGCTGCGCAGTCCCTCGAGGCTCGCCTCGCGCTGCTCGGCGCTCGAGGGCTCGCCGTGCTCTCCGAGCACGCTGACGTACACGCGAGCATGGCTCAGGTCTGCGCTTGTTCTGACATCGGTCACGGTCACGAATCCCACTCTCGGATCCTTCAGATCCCCGGCAACTGCCTCTCCGATGACGTGGCGAATCGCCTCGTCTATTCGACGCATCCGGCCTGATTCCATCCTACTCACGTACCTTTGCGCTCGAACAGCCGTGGGCGTCCTGCTGTCAGCCCGCGCGCCGCGCTTCGCGCCGGCACGCGCAGCGACGCAGCATCGGCGCCGCCGGCAGGAGTGCTCGGGCTCTCGCGGCTGGCGCGGACGGCGCTCAGGAAGAGAGCTCGCGTTCCTGCAGGCGGGTCTCATAGGTCTCGAGCACGTCGCCCTCGCGCAGGTCCTGGAAGTTCGTCAGCACGAGGCCGCACTCGAAGCCGGCCGTCACCTCGCGCACGTCGTCGTTGAAGCGGCGCAGGCTCTCTACCGTCGTGTCGTAGATCACCGTGCCCTCGCGCACGACGCGGACTTTCGCGCCACGCGTGACCTTGCCCTCGGTGACGAACGAACCGGCGATCGTGCCGATTTTCGAGGCTTTGAACAGCTGGCGAACCTCGACCTGGCCAAGCGTCGTCTCGACCTCGGCCGGCTCGAGCATCCCCTGCATCGCCGCGCGCAGCTCGTCGATCGCGCGGTAGATGACCGCGTAGGAGCGGATCTCGACGCCCTCGCGCTCGGCGATCTGGCGCGCGTCGCCGACCGGGCGCACGTTGAACGCCAGGATCACGCCGTCGGAGGCCGCCGCGAGCATCACATCGGACTCGTTGATGCCGCCGACGCCGCGGTGGATGATGTTGACCTTGACCTCCTGCTGAGGCAGCTTGGCGATCTCGTCCTCGATCGCCTCGAGCGATCCGGCGACATCGGCCTTGACGACCAGGCTGAGCTCCTTGACGGTGCCCTCCTGCGCGAGCTTGAAGACGTCCTCGAGCGAGACCTTGCGTCCGGAGCGGCGCGCCAGCGCCTCGGTCTTCAGTCGGTTCGCGCGCTCGCCCGCGAGCTGACGCGCGCGGCGCTCGTTCTCGACCACGCGCACCAGCTCGCCGGCCTCCGGCACGCCGTCGAAGCCGAGCATCTCGACCGGCTCACCGGGCGTCGCGCGCTTGACTTTGTTGCCGACGAAGTCGTGCATCGCGCGCACACGGCCGAAGTGCGCTCCCGCGACGAGCGCATCGCCGACGCGCAACGTGCCGCGCTGGATCAGCACGCTGACGACCGGCCCGCGGCCGGGATCGAGCTTTGACTCGATCACGGTGCCCGACGCCTCGGTGTTGCTGTTCGCCTTCAGCTCCTCGAGGTCGGTGACAACCTGGATCGTGTCGAGCAGCCCGTCGAGGCCCTGGTGCGTCTTCGCGCTGACGTCGACGAACTCGATCTCTCCACCCCACTCCGCCGGCTGCAGGCCGCGCTGGGTCATCTCCGTGCGCACGCGTTCGGGCTGTGCGCCCTCCTTGTCGATCTTGTTGACCGCGACGATGATCGGCACCTCGGCGGCACGCGCGTGGTCGATCGCCTCCTCGGTCTGCGGCTTCACGCCGTCGTCGGCCGCGACGACGATCACGGCGAGGTCGGTCACGCGCGCGCCGCGCGCACGCATCGCCGTGAAGGCCTCGTGACCCGGCGTGTCCAGGAAGGTGATCTCTTTGCCGCCGTGATGCACCTGGTAGGCGCCGATGTGCTGCGTGATGCCGCCGGCCTCGCCCGCTGCGACCTCGGTCGTGCGGATCGCGTCCAGCAGCGAGGTCTTGCCGTGGTCGACGTGACCCATGATCGTGACGACCGGCGGGCGCGAGACGAGATCCTCCTCGGCGTCCTGGAAGGTCGGCTCGACCTCGATGTCGTCGGCCGCATGCACGATCTCGATCTTCTTTTCGAACTCGTCGGCGAGCACCTGGATCGCCTCGTCGGACAGCGTCTGCGTGAGCGTCGCCATCTCGCCGAGCGTCATCAGCTTCTTGATGATCTCCGGCACGGGCACGCCGAGGTACTCGGCGACGTCCTTGACCGTCGAGCCCGAGTTGACGCGGATCTCGTCGGTCGCCTCCATCGCGGTGTTGTCGATCGGTGCGATCGTGTCGTCGTAGGTGCCGCGGCGCCTGCGACCGCGCCGCGGGCGGCGCTGCGGCTGGTTGGCCGGGCCGCCCTGCTGGCGGCGCGAGGCCTGCGAGTCGATCACGACACGGCGCCGGCCACCCGGGCCGATATCGCCGGGAGTGCGCTCGCCGGTGCGCGAGTCGCGCGTCGGGCGCACGCGCTCGCCGGCCGGCACGGGCGCAGCGCCGGCTGCTGCGGCCGTCGGCGCCGAAGCGCTGCCGGGCGCGTCTGCCGGTGGCGGCGGGCGCGGCAGCGGCGCCGGCCTGCAGGCTGAGCGCTCGCCGGCTGAGCGGCGGGCTTCGCCGCCGGCGGCTGCTGCGCTTGTCGCGCTCGGCTGCGGCGCCTTGCTCACCGGCTGCTGGGCGCCAGCGCCGTTCGCGCTGCTCGCGGCCGGGGCGCCGTTACTCGTCGCCGGCGGCGGCGTGCCGTTGGCCAGCGCCTTCAGCGCGACGGCCTCCTCGACCGAGGACGCGGCCGCCTTCGCCTCGACGCCGGCAGCGTGCAGCTTCTCGAGCAGCTCTTTGCTCGAGAGACCCTGCTCTTTGGCGATCTCGTGTACTCGCTTCTTGCTCATCGACTCACCGATTCTAGGCCTTCGCCGTGCTCGTAGATCAATTCTCCTGTGATCGGCCGGCGCAGCGCGCGGCCGATGCCACCGCGCCGGCTGGCGCGCGCCAGGCAGGCTGCGGCAGGCCTGCTCACATCCGCCGCGCGACACAGATACGCGCCGCGGCCGGGCAGCCGCGCGGGCGGATCGACGATCGCGCGTGCAGATGAGCCGCTCGACTGCTCGGCGGCGACACGCAGCAGCTCGGACTTCGGCGCGACCCGCCCACAGCCGACGCAGCGGCGGTGGGGCACGTGCGCCGCTATGTCGTCTGCTCCTCGGCCGAAGGCGGCGGCTCGATCGGTGCCGGCGGCTGCTCGACGCCGGCCGGTTCCTCGAGCGCCGCGCCGACGGGCTGCTCGGCGCCGTCGCCTGCCGCGCCGTTGGAGCCGCCGGCGCCCGGCGTCAGGTCGGCGACGTTGTCGCTGTCGATCTTCGCGAGCGCCTGGTGGCTCTCGATGCCGCAGTAGCGCGAGCCGGGCAGCGAGGCGTTCGGGCAGCGCCGTCCGTTGGAGAGGATCGCGGCGCAGCGTCCCTGCACCTCCTCCTCCTCGTAGCCGTGCTCGGCCTCCTCGGCGGCGAACTCGGTCTCCGAGCGGATGTCGACGCGCCAGCCGGTCAGGCGCGCGGCGAGCCGCGCGTTCTGCCCTTCACGGCCGATCGCCAGCGAGAGCTGGTCGTCGGGCACGATCACCGTCGCCTGCTTGGCGTCGTCGTCGACCAGCACCTCACGCACGCGCGCCGGCGAGAGCGCCTTGGCGACGAACCGCGCGGGCTCGTCGTTGAACGGGATGATGTCGATCTTCTCGCCACGCAGCTCGGAGACGACCATCCGCACGCGCGATCCGCGCGGACCGACGCAGGCGCCGACCGGATCGACTCCATCGGTGTGCGAGATCACTGCGATCTTCGAGCGGTAGCCCGGCTCGCGCGCGACGTTCGCGATCTCGACGAGGCCGTCGGCGATCTCCGGCACCTCCAGCTCGAACAGCTTCTTGATCAGCTCAGGATCGCGGCGCGAGACGATGATCGCCGGGCCCTTCGTCGACGGCGAGACCTCCTTGATGACGGCCTTGATCCGCTGCGAGTGGTCGTAGCGCTCGCCGTCGACCTGCTCGGACTTCGGCAGCAGCGCCTCGACGCGTTCGCGCAGCTGCACGAGCGTGTAGCGCGAGTCCGACTGCTGCACGATGCCGGTGATCAGCTCGCCGACGCGGTCGCGGTACTCCTCGTACATCATGTCGCGCTCGGCCTCGCGGATCCGCTGCAGGATCACCTGCTTGGCGGTCTGCGCGGCGATCCGCCCGAAGTCGTCGGGCGTGACGTCGCGCTCGTCGATCTGGTCGCGATATTCGGCGAACTTGGCCGGGTCGATTTCCGGGTCCTCCGGTTCGCGCATCTCGCCGGTCTCCGGATCGACGGTCGTTTCCTCGTCGATCGTCTCGACGATCAGATGCGCCTCCAGGCGCTCGGGAATGATCAGTTCGATCACGCGGAAGTCGGCCGTCTCGCGGTCCATTTCGACGCGCGCGTACTTGGCCGAGCCCGGCTGCTTCTTGTAGGCCGACAGCAGCGCATCCTCCAGCGCGACCATCAGCTTCTCCGGCTCGATGCCCTTCTCGCGCGCGAGCGCGTGCATTGCCTCAAGGATTTCGCGTGACATGGCCGGCTACTCCTCGACGAGGTTGGATCGGCGGATCTCCGAGTACGGGATCGCGATTACGCCGCTGTCGGCCGCCAGCGTGACCTCCTCGTCGGAGGCGCCGACGAGCTCGCCGGTGAAACTCCGCGTGCCGGCCGCGCCACCGTGTGCGGGATGTTCGGCGCTGAGCGCAGTCGGGCGCGCGTGGCGTGTGCGCACCCGCGCGCGCCGACCGACGAATCGGCGGAAGTGCGCCGGCTTGGTCAGCGGACGCTCGGTGCCCGGCGAGGAGACCTCCAGCGAGTAGCGCTCGCGCAGGTCGCTCAGCTGCATCGTCACGCGTTCGCAGAGCTCGAGCGTGACGCCGTCGGGATGGTCGATGAAGACGCGTAGCGAACGGCCGCCGAGCACCTCGGCGAGCAGCACCTCTACGTCCGGCTCGCTGGCCGCGAGGCGGCTTTCTATGTCTCTCTGAATCGGCGTCATCAACTTGCTCCTCACATAAAAAAAGCGGGCGAGCGCCCACTTCCAGTACTGCTACCGGCGCCTGCCGCCGGTCGAAAGCTGTCTGACGAGGATAGCATCGGGCGACTGGCGCGGAGCACGGCTGCGTGCAGCGTCGGCGCTGCGCGCGTCGCGCTCAGGAGCGCGTCGCATCGCGCCGCGCGCGATCGCGATAGACGCGATAGTCCTCGCGCTCGGGACGCAGCGAGCAGGCCAACGCGAGCGGCTGACAGGCCTCGCGATGGCGCCCGAGCAGCTGCATCGAGCGACCGAGGCAGAACAGCGCGTAGTCGTTCGTAGGCGTGTTCTGCGCGACCGCCTCGAACTCGGCCGCAGCGCCTTCGTAGTGCTGCGCATGAAACAGCGCGCGGCCCAGCGTCTCGCGGATCGAAGCCTTCTCGGGCTCGAGGTCGCGCGCCTTGCTCAGCGGCACGATCGCCGCCTGGTAGTCGCCGTGATCGAGCAGCTCACAGCCGCGCTTGTAGAGGTCGTAGACGCTCTCCATGCGCCGGCACTTTAACGGCCGGCGCGGAGCTCTGAGACTGCATCGAGGATGCTCTGCGCAACCTGCGCCTTGGCCGCGCGCGCGACCTTGCGATCGCTGCCGGGCTCGCTCGCGGCCGGCCGGCCGCTGCCGTTGGAAGGCGCCGCAGCCGTCAGGATCGTGACCTCGTTGGCATCGACGTCGAAGCCGATGTCGCTGCGCGAGATGTCGTTGACGACGATCGCGTCGACGCCCTTCTCGACGAGCTTGCGCCGGGCCAGCTCGACCGCACGCTGACCGTGCTCGGCGGCGAAGCCGACGAGCGTCTGCCCCGGGCGGCGATCGGCGGCCAGCGTCGCCAGCACGTCGGTCGTCGGCTCGAGCTCGAGCGAGAGGCCGGCGCCGGCCGAGGCGCTCAGCTCGGACTTCTTGATCTTGTCCGCACGCGGCGCGACCGGGCGGAAATCGGCGACTGCAGCCGCCATCAACAGCACGTCGCAGCCGGCGAACTCCGTCCGGCAGGCCGCCTCCAGCTCGGCCGCCGTCGTCACGTCACGGCGCACGATCGCCTCGCTGCTCGGCAGCGCGACGTTGGCGGCGATCAGCGTGACCTGCGCGCCGCGCGCGCGCGCCGCCTCGGCGAGCGCCAGACCCATCCGCCCCGAAGAGCTGTTGCCGAGAAAGCGCACGCTGTCGACCGGCTCGCGCGTGCCGCCGGCCGTCACCAGCACGCGCAGGCCCTGCCACTCGGCGCCGGCGCGCAGGCCCGCTCCGTTCGACTTCGGCTCCAGCGCGCGTGCCGTCGGACGTGTCGCTCCGCTGCTGCGCGCCGCTCGCGAGCGCCTGTTCGCAGGCCTCGAGCAGCTGCGCCGGCTCCGCCAGGCGCCCTACGCCCTGCTCGCCTTTCGACGCGAGCCGGCCGTCGCCGGGATCGACGATCTGCACGCCGCGCTCGCGCAGCGTGCGCAGGTTCGCCTGCGTCGCAGCGTGCTCGTACATGTGGTTGTTCATCGCCGGCGCGACGAGCACCGGGCACCTCGCCGCCAGCGCGCAGCTCGACAGCAGATTCTCGGCCGCGCCGGTCGCGAGCTTGGCGATCGTGTTCGCCGAGGCCGGCGCGATCAGGTAGACGTCGGCGTTGGCGACGAGCTCGAGATGGCTGAGCGGCTCGTGCGTCGGCAGCTCGTCGCCGGGAAAGCCGCCGCGCATCGGATCGCGCTCGAACTCGCTGACGAGCACCGGCGCGCCACTCAGCGCCGCAAACGAAGCCTCGCCGACGAACCGCCTGCTGTTCGGCGTCTGCACGACGCGCACCGCATGACCGGCGCCCGTCGCCAGGCGCACGAGCTCGAGCGCCTTGTACGCGGCGATGCCGCCGCTAACGCCCAGCAGGATGCGCGCCATGACTAGGTTGTAGAGCTACCGACCGCTCGGAGCAAGGAGTGGCCGCCCGTTGCGCGTCCGTGCAAGTCCCCAGCACTACGCGTCGGAGCGGGCGGCGGGGCAAGCGAGGCAAGGACGCACCCCTTCCGGGCGCAAGCAGTTCGAGGACGCCGCCTCGCGCCGGCTCAGGCGTCCGCTCAGCGGTAGTGGTACTTGATCTTTCCGGCTGCGACCTCCTCGAGGGCGATCGTCAGATAGTTTTTCGAGCCGGTTTCGATCATCGGCGGCGGGAACTCGTCGAACGTGCCCTCACCGAGGTTGTGGTAGTAGCTGTTGATCTGGCGTGCGCGCTTGGCTGAGACGACGACGCTCGCGTAGTTCGAGTCGACGTTGTTCAGCAGGCGGTCGATGCGGGGAGAGATCACGGGTGCTGTCGCCTTTCTTCGTGGACTGCCAAGTGTAGTCGGCTCAGTCGAGCTCGCCGGCGACGATCGCGCCGAGCTGGTCGAGCGCGTGCTCGAGGCGGTCGTTGACGACGACGTGCGCGAACTCGGGCTGCGCCGTCAGCTCCTGCTCGGCGACGCGCAGCCGGCGCTCGACCTCCTCGGAGTCGTCGGTGCCGCGCCCGACCAGGCGCGTGCGGAGCGCGTCGAGCGACGGCGGCGCGATGAAGACCTGCACCGCCTCGGGCATCGCCGCGCGGACCTGGCGCGCGCCCTGCACCTCGATCTCGAGCACGACCGGCTTGCCCGCGCGCACGCGTTCGTCGAGCTCGGAGCGCAGCGTGCCGTAGCTGCGCCCGGCGTAGTCGGCGTGCTCGACGAAGCCGTCTTCGGCGACGCGGCGGTCGAACTCCTCGCGCGTCAGGAAGTGGTAGTCGACGCCGTCCTGCTCGCCCGGCCGCGGCGCGCGCGTCGTCGCCGAGACCGACAGCTCGAGCTCGGGATGGCGCTCCATCAGCCCGCGGATCAGCGTCCCCTTGCCGACGCCCGACGGACCGGTGATGACGAACACGCGTGCCACGGCGCGCAACCCTAATGAGAGGTGCGGGGGACTAGCGGCGAAGCAGGGTCGTCAGCTCGTTGCGCTGACGCTCGGAGAGGCCGCCGATCGTCTTGCTCGGAGCGATGCGGCAGTGCGCGAGGATCTTGTTGACCTTCACGCGCCCGTACTTGGGGACTGCGAGCAGCATGTCAAAGACCTTTGCCGTCTCGACGTACTCCGGCGGATCGAGCAGCAGAGAATGGATCGAAAGACGCCCCGACTTGAGGTCGCGCTTCAGCTGAGCACGCTTGATCCGGATCTGGTTTGCCCTCGCGAGCGCGTCCATTCGCTGGTTGAGGGATCGCTCTGGAGCCATTGATGTGGTCGAGGACGTCGTACTCGTCGCCGTCGTCATGGGCGGCGAGTCTACACGCCCGCCGCAGCCGATCAAGACAAACTCGCCGAATTCATCTGAAGCTCAACCTCAGGTCCAGGCGTGTCGAGCCTGCTGGACGGTCGAGCCGCGTTTTTACAGTGCTTTTTCGCTACGCATCGACGCGCAGAAAAGTTACGCTCGTTGCGGAATCGCGCGTGCGACAGACGCCATTCGATGGCTCGATCGCAGTCGCTGCGACTCACCCTTCGAGCGCTCGCGCGACGCTTGCGCCGATCGTCGGGTCGCGAAAGCTCTCGGTGCCGATCGCGACCAGCGTGGCTCCGACTTCGAGCAGCTCACGCGCGTGCGCAGCGCTCTGCACGCCGCCCATGCCGATCACCGGAATGCTCACGCGCGCGGCCACCGCGGCGACCTGCGCGAGCGCGACGTTGCGAATCGCCGGCCCTGACAGGCCGCCGGTACCACCGCCGAGCCAGGCGCCGCGCCGCGCCGGCGCCGGCTCGCTCGCCGCGCCCTTCGCGCCGCGCTCGCGGGCCGGCTCGAGCGCCATCGCGCGCAGCGTGTTGATCAGCGAGACGGCGTCGGCGCCGCCGGCTTCGGCCGCCCGCGCGCAGGCGGCGACGTCGGCCGTGTTCGGCGTCAGCTTGACGATCAGCGGCTTTTTCGTGCGTGTCGCGGCAGGCCGCCGCGACGTGCTCGAGCAGGACCGGATCGGCGCCGATGTCAAGCCCGGTCTCGACGTTCGGGCAGGACACGTTCAGCTCGATCGCCGCGATCTCCGAGCGCCGATCGCAGGCGTCGACGAGCGCGGAGAGCTCCTCGGCGCTCGAGCCCATCACGTTCGTGATCAGCGGCACGGGCAGGCGCCGGTCCTGCTCGCCGGGCAGGCACGCCTGAAAGCCGCCGAGCTGCGGCAGGTCCTCGGCCAGATAGCCGTCGAGCCCCTTGTTCGGCAGGCCGATCGAGTTGATCAGCCCGCCGGCTGCCTCCCACAACCGCGGCGCCGGATTGCCGGCGCGCGGCTGCAGCGTGATCGTCTTCGAGACGTATGCGGCGAACGGGAAGTCCCGATCGAGCGCGGAACCGAACGCGCGGCGTGCGGCGATCGCGTCGAACGTGCCCGAGCCGTTGATCACGCGGTGCGCAAGCGTCAGGCCGCAGAAGGAGATGCCGTCGCTCAAGCCGGCGCTCCGGCGTGTGCCTCGACGTGTGCGAGCTCGGCCGCGTCGATCACCGGGCCGTCGACGCAGACGCGCAGATAGCCGCCGTCGCGCCTCGGCACGGCGCAGCCGTAGCAGGCGCCGAAGCCGCAGGCCATGCCCGCCTCGAGCGCCAGCTGCGCCGGGATCTCGCGCTCGGCGCAGATCGCGCGCACGGCCTCGAGCATCGGCGCCGGGCCGCAGGCGTAGACCTCGGCGCGCGCGTCGCGATCGAGCTCCTCGAGCAGTAGCTCGGTCAGCAGCCCGTGATGGCCGACCGAGCCATCATCGCTCGCCACGCGCGCAGCCTGCAAGAGCTCGGCGCCGGCCGCGCGCGCGGCGTCGCGAAAGCCGAGCAGCACGCTCAGCTCGACGCCGCCGTCGGCGGCCAGCGCGTCCTGCAGGATCGCCAGCGGCGCGATGCCGACGCCGCCGCCCACGAGCAGGGCGCGCCGGCGCGGCGCCGGCGGCGAGAAGCCTTGGCCGAGCGGGCCGAGCGCCCACAGGCCGTCACCCTCGGCCAGCTCGCAGAGCCGCTCGGTGCCGGGGCCGACGTCCTCGAGCAGGAACTGCGACTCGCCGACCAGCCGGCGCGCGTAGGAGAAGGCGCGCGCCAGGTACGGCCGCTCGCTCTCGCCTCCTCCCCACCGCTCGGCAGCAGCGATCATCGCGAACTGGCCCGGCCGCGGCTCGGGCGTCTCGACGTCGGCGACGCGCAGCAGGCGGTAGGCGCCGAGCGGCTCGATGCCGAGCACCGTCAGCAGCCGGCGCTCCGGCGAGGCCGGCGCCGCGCTCCAGTCGCTCACAGAAACGCGCTCACGCGGCGCGGACTCCGTGCAGCTCCTGCAGGCAGAGCACCTCGGGCTCGCCGTCGCGTCTGGCGCTCGAGATCGCACGCGCCGCCGAGACGCCGGCGGCGAGCGTCGTCAGGCAGGGAATGCCGTGGCGCACGGCCGCGCGGCGGATCTCATAGCCGTCGGTGCGTGCGCCGACGCCGGTCGGCGTGTTGACGACGAGATCGACGTCGCCGCGCTCGATCCAGTCGAGCACGTGCGGCGAGCCCTCGCCGATCTTGTTGATCCGCTCGGCCGGCACTCCCATCCGCTCGATCGCTTCGGCCGTGCCGCGCGTGGCGATGATGCTGAAGCCGTTGTCGTGCAGGATCTGCGCGACGGCGAACGCGCCGGCCTTGTCGGAGTCAGTCACCGTGATGAAGGCCGTTCCGCTCAACGGCAGCGGCACGCCGGCGGCGGCCTGCGCCTTCGCGAAGGCCGTCGGGAAATCGCGCGCGATGCCCATCACCTCGCCGGTCGAGCGCATCTCCGGCCCGAGCAGCGCGTCGGAGCCCTCGAAGCGGTCGAACGGCAGCACGGCCTCCTTGACCGAGATGTAGTCGCCAAGACCGACGCCTTCGCGTTCGCGCGGGAGCGCCAGCTCTGCGAGCGTCTCGCCGAGCATCACGCGACAGGCCAGCTTGGCCAGCGGCAGCCCGACCGCCTTGGAGACGAACGGCACGGTGCGCGAGGCGCGCGGGTTGGCCTCGATCACGAACAGCTCGCCGGCGTGCACGGCGTACTGCACGTTGATCAGCCCGACGACGCCGATCGCCAGCGCCAGCTCGCGCGTGGCCGAGCGGATCTGCTCGAGCATCTCCTCGCCGAGCGAGTGCGGCGGCAGCACGCAGGCGCTGTCGCCGGAGTGCACGCCGGCCTCCTCGACGTGCTGCATGATGCCGCCGATCCAGACCTCGCGCCCGTCGCACAGCGCGTCGACGTCGACCTCGGTCGCGTTCTCGAGGAAGCGGTCGAGGAAGATCTCGGGCGCCTCGCCGGAGGCGGCGGCCGCGCCGGAGCCCTCGCGGCGCAGGTAGTCGGCGAGGCCGTCGCGCGAGTAGACGATCTCCATCGCGCGGCCGCCGAGCACGTAGGACGGGCGCACGAGCAGCGGATAGCCGACCTGCGCGCCGCATTCGAGCGCCTCCTGCACCGAACGTGCCGTCGCATAGGGCGGCGCTTTGTAGCCGAGCTCGGCCAGCAGCGCGCCGAAGCGGCCGCGATCCTCGGCCAGGTCGATCGCGCCGACGCTCGTGCCCAGCAGCGGCACGCCGGCCTCTACGAGGCCGGCAGCGAGCTTCAGCGGCGTCTGGCCGCCGAACTGCACGATCACGCCGCGCGGCTGCTCTGCCTCGACGACGGCCAGCACGTGCTCGAGCGTCAGCGGCTCGAAGTAGAGGCGGTCGGAGGTGTCGTAGTCGGTCGAGACCGTCTCCGGATTGCAGTTGATCATGACCGCGTCGCAACCCGAGTCGCGCACGGTCATCGCAGCGTGCACGCAGCAGTAGTCGAACTCGATGCCCTGGCCGATCCGGTTCGGGCCGGAGCCGAGGATCACGACCGAGTCGCGCCGCGAGCCGTCGGCGCGCTCGCGATTGATCTCGCTGCGCGCGCGCCGCTCCCAGCCGGAGTAGTAGTAGGGCGTGCGCGCCGGAAACTCGGCCGCGCAGGTGTCGACCGACATGAACGAGCGCTCGCCGGCGAACGGCGCCTCGGGATCGAGCGCGAGCGCGCGAAGCTGATCGAGGAACCACGTATCGATGCTCGTCTTCGCGTTCAGCTGCTCGATGCCGGTGCCACGGCGCAGCAGCTCGAGCACGACCTCATAGCGATCCGGCAGCGGCACGTCGAGGCGCTCGAGCAGCTGCTCGTCGCTCAGCTCGCCCAGCGCCGGCGGCTTGTCGAGCTCGCGCGAGCGCAGCGCCTTGGCGAACGCCTGCCCGAACGTGCGGCCGATCGCCATCGTCTCGCCGACCGACTTCATGTGCGTCGTCAACGTCGGATCGGAGCCGGGAAACTTCTCGAAGGCAAAGCGCGGCCACTTGACGACGACGTAGTCGATCGTCGGCTCAAAGCAGGCCGGCGTGACGCCGGTGATGTCGTTGTCGATCTCCTCGAGCAGATAGCCGACAGCGAGCCGCGCGGCGATCTTCGCGATCGGAAATCCGGTCGCCTTGGAGGCCAGCGCCGAGGAGCGCGAGACGCGCGGGTTCATCTCGATCACGAGGATCTCCTCGGTCTCCGGATTGACGGCGAACTGCACGTTCGAGCCGCCCGTCTCGACGCCGACCGCGCGAATCACGGTCAGCGCCTGGTCGCGCAGCTGCTGGTAGAGGCGGTCGGTCAGAGTCTGCTGCGGCGCGACCGTGACCGAGTCGCCGGTGTGCACGCCCATCGGATCGACGTTCTCGATCGAGCAGACGATCACGACGTTGTCGGCCTTGTCGCGCATCACCTCGAGCTCGAACTCGCCCCAGCCGATGACCGACTCGTCGAGCAGCACCTGGCCGATCGGCGAGGCCTCGATGCCGGCCGCGACGATCGCTGCGAACTGCTCGCCGGTGCGCGCGATGCCGCCGCCACGACCGCCGAGCGTGAAGGCCGGTCGCACGACGCACGGCAGGCCGAGCTCGCCGAGCGCGCGCTGCGCCTCGGCCGCCGAGGTCGCGATCGCGCTCTTCGGCATCCGCAGGCCGGCAGCGGCCATCGCCTGGCCGAACAGCTCGCGGTCCTCGGCGCAGGCGATCGCCTCGTAGTTGGCGCCGATCAGCTCGACGCCGAAGCGCTCGAGCGTGCCGTCGTCGTAGAGCGCCTTCGATAGGTTGAGCGCCGTCTGCCCACCGAGCGTGCCGAGCAGCGCGTCCGGTCGCTCGCGCTCGATCACCTGCGCGACCGGTCCCGGCAGCAGCGGCTCGACGTACGTCGCCTCGGCGAACTCCGGATCGGTCATGATCGTCGCCGGATTGGAGTTGACGAGCACGACCTCGTAGCCCTCCTCGCGCAGCACCTTGCAGGCCTGCACGCCGGAGTAGTCGAACTCGGCGGCCTGGCCGATCACGATCGGCCCGGAGCCGAGGATCAGGATCTTGTGCAGGTCGTCGCGCCTGGGCATCAGGCAGCGGCCTCGATCCGCGCCAAGAAGCGGTCGAACAGGTACAGCGAGTCGTGCGGGCCGGGGCCGGCCTCGGGGTGGTACTGCACCGTGCCGCCGGGCACGTCGAGCAACTCGAGCCCCTCGACGGTGCGGTCGTACAGGTTGACGTGCGAGAGCGCAGCGGCGCCGAAGTCGGTCTCCCAGCGGACCGGCTCGTCGGCGTCGATCGTGCGTGCGCCGCCCGGACCGACGGCGGCGAAGCCGTGGTTCTGCGAGGTGATCTCGACCTTGCCGGTCTGCAGGTCCTTGACCGGATGGTTGGCGCCGCGGTGGCCGAACGGCAGCTTGAACGTGTCCAGGCCGACGGCGCGGCAGAGCAGCTGATGCCCGAGGCAGATGCCCCAGACCGGCTTCTTGCCGACGATCTCGCGGACCGTCTGCACGACGTAGCCGAGCGCCGCCGGATCGCCGGGACCGTTGGCGAGGAAGACCGCGTCGGGATCCTCGGCGAGCAGCTCTGCGGCGCTGCTGCGTGCACGGATGAAGCGCCACGCGCGCGCCGCGCGCCACCAGCTCGCGCACCATCGAAGCCTTGATGCCGGTGTCGATCACGGCGATCCGCGGCCCGTCGCCGCTCTGCCCGTGATGCGTGACTTCGCGCGGCGTCACGACGGCGGCGAGATCCTGGCCGACCATCGGCGGCTCGGCGTCGATCAGCTCGCGCGCTTGCGCCTCGGAGAGCTCGCCCGAGAAGACGCCGCCGCGCATCGCGCCGGCGTCGCGGATGTGGCGCACGAGCGCGCGCGTGTCGACGCCGGAGATCGCAGCGACGCCGCAGTCGGCCAGCCAGTCGAGCCAGCCGCGCTCGGCGCTCGGCGCGTCCTCGCGGTTGCACGCTTCGCGCATGATCGCCGCGCGCGCCCACGGACGATCGGACTCCATCGCGGCGGAGCTCGCGCCGTAGTTGCCGACGTGCGGGTAGGTGAACGCGATCAGCTGACCGGCGAACGACGGGTCGGTCATCGATTCCTGGTAGCCGGACATGCCGGTCGTGAAGACGACCTCGCCGACGGCGTGCGCCTCCGCCCCACACCACTCGCCGTCGAAGCGCGTGCCGTCCTCGAGCAGCACGTATCCGTCGTGCGTGCTCACAGGATCAGCCTTTGGACGGACTTGAACTCCGGCGTGCCGGCGCGCTCGAGCAGCTCGAACAGCGCGCTCTCGACCGTCGTGACGACGGCGCCGGCGCGCTCCAGGCGCTCGAGCGAGCGCTCGTAGTCGAGCGTGTGGCGCGAGCCGACGGCGTCGGCCGGCACGTGCACTTCGATGCCCTCGGCGAGCAGGTCGTGGACGGTCTGCGATACGCACACGTGTGCCTCGATGCCGCAGACGATCGCCTGATCGCGCCCGCCCAGATCAAAGCCGTCCGCCCGCACGGCAGAGAAGACGGTCTTCTCGATCGTCTTCTCACTCTCGATCTCGAGCTCCGGTGCGCTGTGGCCGAGGCCTTTCGGGTACTGCTCGGAGACGAGCGCCGGCAGCTCGAGGATGCGAGCGCCGGCCAGCAGCTTCGCGCACGACTCCGCGACGGCCTCGAAGGACTCATATGGGCGAAAGCCCTCCTGCACGTCGATCACGACGAGCGCGGCGCGGTCGCGGCTGAGCAGAGCCATCAGGCGCCGACCACCGAGAAGGCGCGCTCGCGGTAGACGATCGCGCCGTCGGAGACGGTCAAGAGCACGCGCCCCTGCAGCTTGCGCCCGGCGAAGCAGCAGTTCTCCGAGCGGCTCTCCCAGCCGCGCTCGCCGGCGATCCACTCGGCGTCGAGGTCGATCAGCGTCAGGTTGGCGGTCTGCTCCGGTGCGATCAGCGGCGTCGGCAGCTCGAACAGCTCTGCGCCCGAGGTGAGCCGTTCGACGAGCAGCGACAGATCGATCGCGCCCGGCAGCACGAGGCCGCCGTAGAGCGCCGCGAACGCCGTCTCCAGCCCGGTCGTGCCCATCGGCGCCTGCTCGAACGGGACTTCCTTCTCCTCGCGCGCGTGCGGCGCGTGGTCGGTCGCGACGCAGTCGATCGTGCCGCTGCGCAGACCGTCGATCAGCGCTTTGCGGTCGCTCTCGGTCGCCAGCGGCGGGTTCATCTTCATGCGCGTGTCCATGCCGCGCACGTCCTGGTCGGTCAGCAGCAGGTGGTGCGGCGAGACCTCGGCGCTGACCCGCCAGCCATGCGCCTTGGCGTTCGCGACGGCTTCGACCGAGGCGACGCAGCTGAGGTGCTGAAAGTGCACGCGCGCGTCCTCGTAGCCGGCCAGCTCGGCGTCGCGCGCGACCATCGTCGACTCGGAGATGCTCGGAATGCCGCCGATGCCGAGCGCCGCGCTGACCGCGCCCTCGAGCATCGCAGCCGCCGCGCGAGAGCGTCGGGTCCTCCTCGTGCAGCGCGATCACGCCGCCGCACAGGCGCTGGTACTGCAGCGCCTTGCGCAGCATGCCGGCGCTCTGCACCGGCCGGCCGTCGTCGGTGAAGCCGACGGCGCCCTCCTGGCGCAGCTCGGCCATCTCGGTCAGCTGCTCGCCCTGCAGCCCGCGCGTGATCGCCGGCATGAAGCCGATCGAGATTCGCGCTTCGCGCGCAGCTGTGTCGCGTAGTGAGCGAAGCAGCGGTGCCGAGTCGAGCACAGGATCGGTGTTCGGCATCGCCAGAACGCCGCCGTAGCCGCCGGCGGCGGCCGCGCGCGTGCCGCTGTCGAGATCCTCCTTGTGCTCCTGACCGGGCGTGCGGAAGTGCACGTGCGGGTCGAAGAACGCCGGCAGCAGATGGTGGCCGCGGCCCTCGAGCAGCTCCTCGCCGGCGGCCGGCTCGAGCGTGCCGGGCGCGGCGATCTCGGCGAGCACGCCGTCGCGCACGCGCACGTCGCGGCGCTCGTCCAGGCCGCTGCGCGGGTCGAGCACGTGCACGTCGCGCAGCAACAGATCGGCGGGCTGTCGCAGGCCCGTGGATCAACGGTTGTGCGGCCATCACGCGGGCTGGCGCTCGGCCGCGGCCGTGATCGACGCGCTCGATTCGCCCGCGCGGCGAGCTCGGCGCGCTGGCGCCGGCGAGCAGCTCGTAGAGCACGGCCATGCGCACGACGACGCCGGCCTCGACCTGCGCCGTGATGACGGCCTGCGGCGAGTCGACGACCTCGCCCGAGAGCTCGACGCCGCGATTGACCGGGCCGGGATGCATCAGCACCTGGCGCGGCGAGAGTCGCCGGCCGTTGATCTGGTACCAGGCCGCATACTCGCGAATCGACGGCACCCACGTCTCGCTCATCCGCTCGTTCTGCATGCGCAGCGCGTAGACGACGTCAGCCGATGGCAGCTCATCGAGCGTGAAGCGCACTTCGCAGCCGAGCGACTCGATCTCGCGCGGAATCAGCGTCGGCGGGCCGGCGACCGTCACCTTCGCGCCCATCCGCTGGAAGGCGATGATGTTCGAGCGTGCGACGCGCGAGTGCGCGACGTCGCCGACTATCCAGATCGACGCGCCGTCGAGCGCGCCGAGGCGGCCGTTCAGCGTGTAGACGTCGAGCAGCGCCTGCGTCGGATGCTCGCGCTTGCCGTCGCCGGCGTTGACGATCGCCGCGCTGCACCATTTCGAGACGAGCTCTGAGGCTCCCGCCCACGGCGTGCGCAGCACGATCGCGTCCGGCTTGTGCGCGCTGAGCGTGAGAACCGTGTCCTTCAGCGACTCGCCCTTCTCGACGCTCGAACCACTCGCAGCGAAGTTGACGACGTCGGCCGAGAGCCGCTTGGCGGCCAGCTCGAACGAGCTGCGCGTGCGCGTCGAGGACTCGTAGAACAGGTTCAGCACCATCCGCCCGCGCAGCGCCGGCACCTTCTTGATCTCGCGATCGGACACCTCGGCGAAGCGCCGCGCCTGCTCGACGATCCGCTCGATGCCCGCGCGGTCGAGATCTTCGATCGAGAGCAGGTGATTCATGCTCCGGCCTCCTTCCGGTCGGCCGCTTTGATTGGAACGCCGGCCCTCCAGGCCGTCGTGACCGGACCTTCGGTCCTCATGCAACCTCCAGCGCCGCAGGCGCGATCGTGACCTCGTCGACTCCGTCGAGCTCGGCGACGCGGACGTACACGTGCTCGGCGCGCGAGGTCGGCAGGTTCTTGCCGACGAAGTCCGGCCGGATCGGCAGCTCGCGATGGCCGCGATCGGCGAGCACGGCGAGCTGCACGCGCTCGGGCCGGCCGTAGTCGAACAGCGCGTCGATCGCCGCGCGCACGGTGCGCCCGGTGAACAGCACGTCGTCGACGATCACGACCGTGCGACCGGTCACGTCGAAGTCGATGTGCGAGGCGTGCACGACCGGCGCGTCGGGACGACTGGAGACGTCGTCGCGGTAGAAGCCGATATCCAGGTCGCCGAGCGGGATCTCGGCATCCTGCAGGCCTTCGAGCAGGTCGTGCAGGCGGTTGGCGAGGAAGGCGCCGCGCCGATGGATGCCGACGATCGCGAGGCCACGATCGCCCGGATTGCGCTCGGCGATCTCGTGAGCGATGCGCGTCAGCGCCCGCTGGATGCCGTCCTCGTGGAGGACGACCTTCTCGCTGCTCTCTTCCAATGCTTCCTTCCTGGCCTCACGGGACCGGGTTAAAGGACACTCGGAATGTACCAGGCGAGCGCGACGAAATCTCCCGCGAGAACGCCGCTCAGGGCGCGGCGACGCCGGTGCCTGCACGCGCCTGGTGCTCCTCGGCGTCGTCCGCAGGCTGCTCGTCCTCCGCATTCTGCCCGCCGCCGGCGCGCTCGCGTGCCTGGCGCTCGGACCAGCGCTCGAGCTTCGCGCCGCCGCGCTCGGGAAACGGCACGTCGATCGTGTCGAAGTCGCGCGGCGCCTCGGTCGCGGGAAAGATCGCGCGCGCTTCATCGCGCAGCTGCGCGCCGCCGTAGCGACTCGAGACGTGCGTCAGCGCGAGCAGTCGCACCTCCGCCTCGCGCGCCAGCTCGGCCGCCTGGCGAGCGGTGCTGTGCGCCGTCTGGCGCGCGCGCTCGTGCTCCTCCTCGGAGAACGTCGCCTCGTGCACGAGCAGGTCGGCCTGGTGCGCGGCGATCGCGAGCGCCTCGCACGGCTCGGTGTCGCCGGAGAGGACGACCTTGCGACCCTCGCGCTCGGGCCCCATGACCTGCTCGGGCGAGACGCCGTCGACCGTCTCGCCGCGCTGCAGCCGGCCGAAGTCGGGCCCCGGCTTGACGCCGAGCCGCTCGGCGAGCGCAGCGTCGAGGTGACCAGCGCGTGGCGGCTCGACGATCGCGTAGCCGAATGCCGACTGGCGTGCGGTGGCTGACCGGCACGGCAGCGATCAGGTAGCCGTCGCGCTCGACCGTCTCGGCCGGCTCCAGCTCGACGATCTGAAGCTCGTAAGGCAGACGGCCGTAGATGATCCGCATCGCGCCCATCAGCTCGCCCAGGCCGCGCGGTCCGTAGACCGTCAGCGGCTGCTCACGCTCGCGCAGCGCGAACGACTTGAGCATGCCGGGAAGGCCGAGCCAGTGGTCGGCGTGAAAGTGCGTGATGAACACGCATTCCATGTCGAGCAGGCCGATCGAGCGCACGAGCTGGCGCTGCGTGCCTTCGCCGCAGTCGAACAGCAGCCGGTCGCCGCCGATCCGCACGACGATCGCCGGCAGTCCGCGGCGCGCGCTCGGCACCGATCCGCCGGTGCCGGCGAAGAACAGCGAGAGATCCATGCAGGCAACGGTAGCGGCGGATGCGTACGCGATGCCGGCGCGATCGGCGCGGATGATTACGACGACGTTCTGCTTCGACGCGGCATGAGCAGGGGTATCCGAGAACGGTGAGCTACGAAACAGCCGCTGCCGGCCAGCGAAGGATGCGCCCGGTCCAGGCGGCGGCCGGATGCTCGTCGCGATGATCGCGCTGTTCCTGCTCGTGCTCGCGATCGTCGGCCTGGTCGCTCTGACGGCATGGGTCGCGCTCGTCGCGGCTGTGCTGCTGATGGTGCTCGGCGTGTTCGCGGTGACGCGCTACGTGCAGCAGATCTCGCTGACGCGACGCTCCGGCGAGCGACTCGAGCGCGGCCTATCCGGCATGAACGAGGATCTCGCCGTGACCGACGACGCGCACACTCAGATCTCGCGTCACGACATTCCGCTGGGCGAGCCCGAGCGTATGGCGGCGCCGCCTACGAGCGAGCCGGACCCTCCGCCGCGGCCTACGCTGCGAGAACGGCGACATCGACGACCCGCGGCGATAGCTCGGCGGGCTCCGTATAGAGTGCTCAAAGCCCGTCTGCGACTGAAAAGCATGCGTCTGCAGGCGCCTGGCGCCCGTAGCTCAGTGGATAGAGCGCTCGCCTCCGGAGCGAGAGGTCGCAAGTTCGAATCTTGCCGGGCGCGCTTGAGGTTTTCGGTCCGGGGTCTCACCGTGGAGAGTGAGTCCCATGGCAGCGACAGAGGCTAGACGCAAAGGCCGCACCGCGAAAGGTTCCGTCCTGAGGACGGCATCGAAGAGGACCGGTGCGACCACCTACGCGCTCCGTTTCACGGCATACGACGAGCGGCAGTACGTGACGCTCGGCTCGGATCGCGATGGCTGGACCGATGCCCGGGCATAGGCCGAGCTCGAGAAGGTGCTCGCCGGGGTGAAGGCTCGCACGTG
Source organism: uncultured Solirubrobacteraceae bacterium (assembly GCA_963812575.1). Classification (GTDB taxonomy): domain Bacteria; phylum Actinomycetota; class Thermoleophilia; order Solirubrobacterales; family Solirubrobacteraceae; genus Palsa-744. The sequence goes on from CAWEVS010000014.1 coordinate 224,791, forward strand.
GAAGCCGTTCGCCGCGGCGCCCGCGCCCGTAAGAGGAGCCGACCTTCCACCAGTTCGCGTCGGAGTGGCTGCGCGACAACCGGCAGGAGTGGCGTCCCGCAACGCAGCTGGATTACGAGTGGCAGCTGACGGTCCATCTGCTGCCGTTCTTCGCCAAGCACCGCCTGTCGCAGATCACAGTCGGTGAGGTCGACCGCTACAAGCGAAGCAAGCTCGCACGCGCGCGCGACGTCGAAGCTGCGATCGCGAAGGGCAAACCGAAGATGCGATCGTTCGTTGACGCTGCTGGCCGGAAGCACAACCGGGCCGAGCGGCCGTTGTCGGCCGCGTCGCTGAACAAGACGATCACGCGGCTTGGCCAGATCCTCGAGGTCGCGTTCGAGCGCGAGCTGATCGCACGCAATCCCGTACGCGTCAACCCGCGCAAACGGAAGGCGCCGACGAAGCTGAAACGTATACGCAGGTCGACGGCTGGAGCTGCGCGACCGGAACGGGCGTGTTCGGGTGCCGTAGGGCGGGTGCGTACATCGCCGCAAGTGCCCCGCAATAGCCAGTCGCGCGGGCCTAGACGAACGTGGAGTTGTGCGGCGGTCACGCCGGAGCGATAGTCGCGTCGTGCCGACGCACAGAGAACTGCCGCTGGACACCGGCAAGCGACGGCGAACGGGACTGCGGAAGCTCGGCGTAGCGCTCCTAATCGCGGCGATCGCGGGTGCGGCGGTCGTCGGCCTGGAGGACGTCGGCGAACGCGGACACGTCGTCGTCGGATCGCCCGGCCATGCTCTGCCGGGCGCTTACGTCGCTGTGCCGGGGCCGTGGCACTGGCGCTGGGTTCCCGTCAAGAATCCCCCGCCTCATGGCCGGCGCTACGTCCGTCAGCGCTACCGCACGATCCGCTACGTCCCGGCTGCTCCGTAGGGCCGAGCCCTCCCTCGCGGGTTGCGAACTCTCGCTCCCGGGGCGGTTCTATCCCACTGCCAATAACTGCCAGAATAGGGGTGTCTGAGGCCCCCGCGAGGTATATCACCGGGTTGGTGGTAATGCGCCATTTGCAGGGGAAATCTGCATTTGTAGCGCTTGCCGAGAGCGGTTCGGCTGTCCTCCGGAGCGAGAGGTCGCAAGTTCGAATCTTGCCGGGCGCGCTTGTCGGTTCTTGCCTGCTAGCCGGCGATGACGCCTACCCCTGCAGCCCCACGGCTTGGAAAGCTTCCCGACGCCGCGCGTAGCCGACCGTTCGCGCCATCTTGCCGTCGCGAAACCAGCTGACGCTGACCCAGCGCAGCTCGACTGGCGCACCCGAACGAGCACCGTGACCGACGATTCGCACCGCGCGATCACGAAGTCATCGCCGTCGGCCAAGATCTCCTCCGTCTCGTAGCGAGCGTTCTCGTCGAGCATCTCGAAGAAATCGGCGCGCCACTGACGGACGCCGTCGATGCCGTAATAGGTCTTGTCGGTGACCGCCGTCGAGACGTTTTCGATCCGGTAATCCGACGCGAGCAACTCCTCCGCCAGCTCATCTGGAAGCTCCGGAGCGTTCAGGGCGGCGACCCCGCGCTTGGCCCTCTCGACGTTCTCTTTCGACATCGCCTGCTCCGTGAGCCTCATCGCCTCGCGAGCATCTGCGATGTCCAGAAACGATCGGAAGTGAACGATCTTGCCGTCTCGGAACGTCCAGACATACGCAAGCGGAGTGTCGAACTCGATTCCGGTGTGCTGTGCCTTGGCCCGCCAGCGGTGAATCGAGAGAAGCCGACGCTCGGTCTCGACGATCTCGAGCAACTCGATGGTCATCGACTCAAACGGCGCGATCCAGCGTTCCACCGCTCGCAAGACGCCTTCGTGACCTCGGTAGGTCTCGCCAAAGTGATCGGGCAGGTTCTCGTCGTCGTAGGTGACATCGTCGTCGAACATCGACATGTCGGCCTCACCTCGACGCCAAGCCTCGACAGCTTCGTGCCAGACAGCATTCGGAGCGATCGCCCACGTCTGCAAGAAGGCGCGAAGCTGCTCCACGTTCTCACGCGACATCGCCTACCCCCGTTCCTCGGCGAGGCGTTCGGCGGCAGCACGGGCCTCGTCGATGTCGGTGTAGTTCACGCTCCGCTCGATCAAGCCGTCTACCCATACGTTGACTACGGCGTAGTGGACTGCGACCTCGCCGCCGCCGTCAGCCAAACGACCCTTCTGCGTTACGACGGTGTAGGTCACTCCGCTGCCAAGCTGCACCACCTCGTCGAGGTCTGTTGCGATCCGGTCGTAGGGGCGAAACCAGTCTTCCATGAAGCCTTGGATCGCCGTGCGGCCCCGAAACACCCCCAGCCCTCCGGCCGAGAGATCGAACACGGCGTCGGGACGATAGAAGCTCATGATCCCGCCAATGTCACGACTCCTCGTTGGCTGGAAAGCGCGGCGGGCCAGCCCAATGAGGTCGGGGGTCGTGGACTCCTCGGACATCGCCCGCCAGTATCCCGCAGCAGCACCGAGCCTCGGCTGGTCGAGGTGACTCCGCTGCTCGAGCATTAGAGCCACAAATCTCGGTCGACTCCGGGACTCCGGCCGCGCGTTCGCCGCGAAAATCGCTAAGGGGGAGGCTCCAACGGTCGCCTCTAACCGCTTCTTTGCGCCCTACCCCCCCTGTGCGCGTGCGCTTTGTGCGATCGCAGATCAGCAGCGCGCACAGATCGCTTGCCATTGCGGTTGCAAATGCTGCCGTTTTGCGGCTTCTGCGCGATCTAGAGAGACGCCTTCGGAGCGAGAGGCGCAAGTTCGAATCTGCCGGGCGCGCTTGTCGTTGGCACGATCCGCTCCGCCTTCGCGCGCAATTTGCGAACGAGCTTGTGAACGATTTGAGGCCCGACTGTGCCTGCAGGCGAATGCGCGGTATCAGTAGCGCAGGATCGCGCTGCTCCTTTGTCGCGGTCCGGAGCGGGACCCGTCCAAGGCTGCTCACCGCACGGAATGCCCAGGTGCGGGTCGTGGTCAGCGCCAGGGCGGGTCCCACGTTATGCCACGCGACTGTCCTCGAGCCGATTAGTCGCTTTCCCCCCTCATGCCGAGTAGGTGTCTGACCGCCTGCGAGATACTGGCCGAGCGATGCCTGAGGAGCAGCCGACCTCCAACCTCGTCGAGCTCGGGCGCCGCCTGTTCGAGCTTGCGAACGACCGGAATCTCGAGGCGAGCCTGCGCTTCTACGCGCCCGATGCCGTCTTCGAGGCGCGTGACATCGGCATCTTCGAGGGCCGCGCCGCGATCCGTCGGTTCTGGGCGGACTGGATCAACAGCTACGAGACGTTCGAGATCGTGGTTGAGGAGCTGCTCGACCTCGGCAACGGTGTCGCCTTCGCTGCGCTCCACCAGACCGCCCGCCTCGTCGGCAGCAACAGCGACGTCAGCTTGCGCGAGGCATGGGTGGCCCGATGGCGAGACGGGCTGGTCGTGCGAGTGACGACCTACTCCGATCTAGACGAGGCGCGGGCCGCCGCCGAACGCCTCGCGGAGTAGCCGGTTCGCTACGACCGCCACTGAGGCGGCGTCCAGTCCCCCTCCGGGTCCGTCGTCTGCCCGACCTCGATCAGATGGCCGTCGGGATCGCGGATGTAGCAGCGGATCTCATACGCGTGCTGCTTTGGCGGCGTCACGAACTCAGCACCGCGGGCGCTCCATTCGGCATAGACGGCCGCGATGTCCTTGACGCGGATGTTGAGGAAGCTGCTGACCCGGTCGAGGTCGCGTGGCGTCTGGAGAGTGACCGTCGGCTTGTCGTCGGTCGGGCCGCCGCCGCCGTTGATGACGATCCAGCTGTTGCCGAGCGCGACGTTGGTCGGTTCTCCGGAGCGTTCCAGCTTGCCGCCGAGCACCTCGGTGTAGAAGTGCCTGGAGCGCTCGACGTCGTCCGAGACGATGAAGTGCGTCAGCACGAGTCCCTCTGCCGGCGGTCCGACTTCGGCCATGTGGCACCTCCACTCGTTGGAATTCAGCCGACTTCAGCAACTCCATTACTACTCGCCCGGAACCCTTTGCCCTTCGTCGCTCCGCTGATGCCGACGCACGTGATTCCGTTCGCGGCGGAAGTGCACCGAACATCTCCTTCTTCGGAGGTCTGACCGACGGCGAGGACGGGTTGTTCGTCGCTCCAGTTCTGAAGGCACCCGCGGTGTATGCCGCCGAATACCGGCGCCTGCGCTTCGGTGGCGTAGAAGCAGAGCTCGACCTTGCCGGTGGATTCGAGACTCGCCGAACCGGACGGGAAGCCTCCTCCGTTCGCCGTGCTGGCCACATCGCAGAAGGCCGACTTTCCTTCGACGATGCCGCACCACAGGTGGCGATCGGGCGAGTTGAACGTTTCCAGATGCAGGGGCGCGGGCCTGGTCGCCGCGCCGCCGACTCCGGTGAGCGATGTACGGGTCAACAGGAAGCCCTTGCCGCTCGCGATGACGACACAGCGAAAGCCGCTTCGCAGCATCGCGCAACGGAACGGCCCGACGGTCACGCGCCGACCGAACGCGAGCGTTGCCGCTCGTTCGCCGGCGTTGCCGAGGTCGCAGTTGTTGGCGCGCATGTTGCGCGTTTTGCAGATCGTGACGCTGCCGTCGGCGCGCAGTTCTGCGACCTGCGCCAGATACGGCCTGAGCCGTTCGGACTGGCAGTGAACGCCGTTCGTGTACATGCCGCACTCCATTCCGAGCGCGCGCGGCGCGAAGAATTCAGCGGCCGTTCTGGCCGACCGAGTCGCAGAGGGCGGGCCGGCGGGTGCGGCCTGTGCGGTGGTCGCAGTGCCGCCCAGGGCGGACAGCAGCGCGAAGACGAGCAAGGCGTATCGGCGAGCGAGACGTGGAACAGGCCCAACCCGACGCATCCGACACCCCCGAATCGTTTGCGCGTTTCTATCACAGGGCTCAGGCGCTCCAGATCGCAGGCATGCGTACCGGGTCGCGAGCACGTCTCGGCGTCGTGGACGACAATGCCGGCAAGGGCAAAGATCGAAAGGACCACTCCATGTCACGCCGCTTGAGCGGCTCCGTCTCGCGGAGCCTCGCCGTTGGTTTCCTATCGCTGACGTGCGCCGCCGTATCGGCTGCCGGCGCGCAGGCCTCGTCACTGCCGACTCTGTCGCTGACGCTGACCAAGACGACGATCACTGTCGGTGGCAGCCCGCAGTCGGGCGCCGTCAACGTCGTCTCACACGCCAGCGGCCTCAACAAGGAAGCGAGCGCGGTCCTGTTCCTCGTGAAACCGGGCGTCACCGTCGCCGAAGTCGAAATGGCGATGAAGAACGGCATCGGCAAAGATCCGAACAAGACCTCGAAGTACGGATCGATCGTGTTCGATCTGGAAGTCCCGAGCCAGGGCAGCGAAGCGCAGACCTACCTGCAGCCCGGCCAGTACATCGCTCTGGTCCCCGGAGAAGGCAAGGGACCGGAAGCGCACACCGCCTTCACCGTCGCGGCGGCGGCGGCTCCGGTCGCTCTGCCCGCGCCGCAGGCGACGATCCGCTCGATCGAGTTCGGCTTCCGCGGCCCGGCGACACTGCACGACGGCGAGGTCGTGCGCTTCGAAAACGAAGGTTTCCTCGTGCACATGGACATCGCCTTCCCGGTCAAGAGCAAGGCCGTCGCAAAAAAGGTGGTCGCCGACCTGAAGGCCGGTAGGGAAAAGGGCCTTGAAAAACTGGTCGCCGGAACGCCGTTCGAGTTCCAGGGCCCGGTCTCACACGAAGCCCTGCAGCAGGAGACGATCACTGCCAAGCCCGGCTGGTACGTCGAGGCCTGCTTCATGGAAACGCAAGACGGACGCAGTCACACACTGCTCGGCATGGAGCGGATCTTCAAGATCACGAAGTAGCCGTCGTCCGATCGCGACTTGGGGCGCTCCGCGCCCTGAGTCGTCGACGGGCAGCGCCGTGCAGCAAGCGCGGCAGGCCGGCCCCCTAGGTCTCTCGCCAACAGTCGTCCTTCGGCGCCCTGCATGAAGGGCGGCGCATAGAGAGGTCGCGGACCGACCAACCGCCACGCGAAGCTAGACGCCGTGACTTGCGAGGTCAAACCTCGCATCGGCTGTTGCAGCGTGCGGCGTCTTCACCGTCTGTCCGTTCGCGCTCGGCCGGGCGCCGGCGCCTTTGGCCGCCCGGCGCAGTCGCCGGATACCGCGCAGGTCCTCGCGCGCGGTCGCGACGATCTGCACGCGCGAGTCGGGGTCATCGACCCAGCGGACCGGCACCTCGTGGATCGCCAGCCTGCTGCGCTCGGCCTGGTAGAGCAGCTCGGTGTCGAAGAACCAGTTCTCGTCCTCGACGCGCTCGAGCAGCGGCCCGACGAGCTCGCGGCGAACGGCCTTGAAGCCGCACTGCGCGTCGGAGAAGCCGACGCCGAGCGCGCCATGCAGCAGGACGTTGTAGGAGCGCGAGATCAGCTCGCGCTTGAGCCCACGCGTGACCTCCGCGCCCGGAGCCAGCCGCGTGCCGATCGCGAGGTCTGCGCGGCACTGCAGCAGCGGCACGAGCAGGCTCGGCAGCGCCGAGAGCTCGGTCGAGAGGTCGACGTCCATGTAGGCGACGACGTCCGCGTCGCTCTGCGACCAGGCGGCGCGCAGCGCGCGACCGCGACCCTTGCGCTCGAGTCGCAGCACGGAGACCTCGTCGAGCTGCTCGGCAAGCCGGCGGGCCAGCGCCTGCGTGCCGTCGATGCTCGCGTTGTCAGCGATCGTGATGCGAAACGCGAAGGTGAACTCGCGCTTGAGGTATCGGTGCAGCTTACGAACGCTCGCGGCGAGCGTTCGCTCCTCGTTGTAGACCGGGATCACGATCTCGACGGCCGGATGCGCGCCGCCGCGGGGTGCTCCGTTGAGATGCAGGGCCGATGAGGAGTGGATGTGCAGCGTGTTCGTGTTCATGGGTTTCATCCTGAGGTCGATCGATGTGCTTGCTCGGTGTGCGCGCTGAGAGATCGCTGAGTCGCTGCTCATCCGTGCGCCGTGAGGTCGTAGACGGTCGTTCCGCCGATGCTCGCCGACTTGAAGTTGGCCTTCACCCAGCTCGCGATCGTCGAGCTCGTGCCGCCGCCGCCGGGACCACCGCCGCCTCCTGCCTGCGCGGCGATGTAGTAGTGGATCTCGCCGCGTGCGACGTAGCGTTCGAAGGCGCTCAGCGAGAGCCTGCCGCCCTCGTTGTTGAAGCCACCGATCGCCATCACGGCCTGGCCGCTTGCGAGCTCCAACGAGGCGGCGCTCTGCGAGCCGCTCGTCGCCGCGACCCAGCGGTAGCTGCTCGCGTCGCTGCGCAGCGCGCTGACGAGCTTCGCGCCGACGCTCACGCCGCCACCTCCGGCCCCGCCGGGCGAGCCGGCGGCGGCCTGACGCGCACTGCCGCTGGCCGAGCCGATCGGGCGCGAGCGCCCGCTTGGATTGGAGCCCGATGTCGAGGCAGACGCGCCGTTCGGCGAGTTGCCAGCAAGCGCACCGGGCGGCATGCCGGTCACGTTGCCGCCGAGGCCTCCGGGACCGCCGGCATTGGCGCGCGTTCGCGAGCCGCCGAAGCCGCCGGCGCCGCTGCTCGGCCTCGAGCCGCCGGCGGCGAATCCGCCAGCGCCCCCGGAGGAAGGGCCGGCCGAGACGATCGAGCCGGTGTGTGGCGTGCTGACGGTGTAGGCGGCGTATGCCAGCGGCCCGCTCACGATCGAGATGGCGCCGAGCGCGACTGCGACGGCCAGCAGCCGGCCGCGCAATCCTCCGAGCATCGGCGCGCCGAGCAGCGCGGCGACCGCCAGCGCGCCCGTCGTCGCGATCAGGGGGGTAAGCCACGGATTGAAGGACGGCGTGCGGCCGAGCAGGACGCATGCCCAGGCAGCGCTGCCGGCGAGCACTGCAGCGCCCAGCAGCCGCGCGGCGAGCGTCGTGCGATGCTGCCACCAGAGCGCCCCGCCGATCGCGACCAGCACAGCGATCGCCGGCGCGAGCGCGACGGTGTAGTAGGTGTGAATCACGCCCTGGCCGAAGCTGAAGACGGCGCCGGTGACGAGCAGCCAGCCGCCCCACAGAAGGAGCGCGGCGCGCGTGCGATCGGTGCGCGGCGCACGGCGCCGGAGCCACAGCCCGGCGATCAGCGCGACGAGCGCGGCGGGCAGCAGCCAGGAGGCCTGGCCGCCCATCAGGTCGTTGAACAGCCGAAGAGCGCCGGTCGGGCCGCTGAAGTTCGCGCCGCCTCCCCCACCTCCGCCCGGTCCGCCGCCGCTGCCGAAGATCCGCCCGAGGCCGTTGTAGCCGGTGATCAGGTTGATGATGCTGTTGTCGGGCGAGCCGTCGATCATCGGCCGCGAGCCGACCGGCCAGAGCGCGACGGCGAGCACCCACCAACCAGCCGTCAACAGCAGCGCGCCGGCGCCGCCCAGCAGCTGAAGTAGCCGCCGGCGCAGCGTCGTCGGCGCCGCGATCGCGTAGACCGCCGCGAACGCGGGCAGCACGAGGAACGCCTGCATCATCTTCGCCAAGAACGCAGCTCCGACGAGCGCACCGGCGGCCAGGATCCAACGCGTGCCCGCGCGCTCCAGCGCGCGCGTCAGGCAGTAGCCACCGGCGAGGAGCAGCAGCACGAGCAGCGCGTCGGGATTGTTGAAGCGGAACATCAGCGCCGCGACCGGCGTCATCGCGAACAGCGCGCCGGCGATCAGACCGGGGCCGGCGCCAAACCAGCGCTTGACGGTCGCATACAGAAGAGCGACCGCCGCGACGCCCTCGAGCGCCTGCGGCACGAGCATGCTCCAGCTGGAGAAGCCGAAGATCCGCCCCGAGAGCTCCATCACCCACAGCGACGCCGGCGGCTTGTCGACGGTGATGAAGTTCGAGGCGTCGATCGAGCCGAAGAAGAATGCCTTCCAGCTTTTCGTGCCGGCCTGCACGGCGGCGGCATAGAACGAGTTTGCATAGCCCGAGGCGCTCAGGTCCCAGAGGTAGGCAGCGGCGGTGACTGCGAGCAGAACGATCAGCGCAGCGCGCGCCCAGCGCGGATCGCCACGGCGTTCGCCCGGCTCGACCGGGCCCGATCTGGGCGGCGGCGGCTCGAGCGTCTTTGCGCGACGGGCCGGGCGGACGGGACGTTGGAGCAGCTCTGAAGTAGTCATGCGCGCATCCTCGAATGCGAGTCTGGGCGGCTGCCCGAGCACCGCTGTGAGTCGCCTGAGAGAGCGCGACCGCCGCGCGAGGACGCTCAGTCAGCGGGAGCGCTGTCCGACTGAGACTCAGCGGCAGGCAGCTCGACGACGAAAGCGCGCCGCCGCCGGGTGCGTCGTGCACGCTGATCTGCCCGTGATGGGCCTCGACGATCGCGCTGGCGATCGCCAGACCGAGCCCGGCGCCGGCCGGGCCGCGCTCGCGACCGGGCTCGGCTCGCCAGAAGCGCTCGAACAGTCGCTCGCGCGCCGCCGCGGCGACGCCCGGTCCATGATCGCGAACCGCGATCCTCGCGATCTCGCCCTGGCGCTCGACGCTCACCTCGACCGCGGTCCTCGCCGGCGTGTGCACGAGCGCGTTGCGCAGGAGGTTGGCGAGCACCTGTTGCAACTGCAGCGGATCGGCAAGCACCTCGACGGGCTGCTCGGAGTGCAGCGTGATCGAACGCTGCGGCGCGGTCGCGCTCGCGTCGGCTACTGCGTCGCGTGCGAGCTCGATGAGCTCGACGGTCCTGCGCTCGCGATCGGGAGCTTCCTCGAGCCGCGCCAGCGCCAGCAGGTCCTCGACGAGCACGCCCATTCGCTCGGCCTCCTCCTCGATCCGGCGCATCGCCATCGCCGTCTCCTGCGGCTCGGCCGCGGCGCCCATCCGAAACAACTCGGCATAGCCGCGGATCGAGGCCAGCGGTGTGCGCAGCTCGTGCGAGGCATCGGCGAGAAAGCTGCGCAGCCGCTCTTCGCTCTCGGTTCGCGCGGCGAAGGCCTGCTCCAGGCGCTCGAGCATCGCGTTCAGCGCAAGGCCGAGCCGTCCGATCTCGGTCGCCGGCGTAGCCGGGCTGACGCGCCGGTCAAGCTGCCCTGCCGCGATCTCGCCGGCGGTCACGGCGATCCGGTCGAGCGGGCGCAGGCCGACTTTGACGACGAAGAACGCGGCGGCGCCGAGCGCCAGCAGCACACCGACGATCACGAGCCCCTCGACGAGCAGCAGCCGGTCGAGCGTCTGATCGACCTCGCGCAGCGGCACCGCGATGACGGTCAGTCCGGAGTCCTCCGGGTCGTGGATCACATACGCGCGGTAGCGCAGTCCCGAGGAGCCGGTCGAGGAGACGGTGAACAGCTTGTCGACCGGCACGCGCGCGGGGATCTTCGGCGAGGCCGGCGCGGACTGCCCGAAGCTGATCAGCACGTGACCGAGCACAGCGCCCGAGGCCGAACGACGTTGACCGTAGGTACCCGGCGGCAGGTTCAGATTCGGCGGACCGCCGTGGTGCGGCCCGCCTGCCAGATGCTCGTCTTGCAGCGGGCCGGCTTCGGCGTTCGGTTCGCCGCCGGTCGGGACCTGCGACGTGCTGTCGCTCGGCAGGTATCCAGCGTTGTCGAGCGCCTGCGAGACGGCCGGGCCGGCGGAGCGCACCTGCTGGTCGAGCCGGCCGAGCAGGAAGGACTGCTGCTCGGCATACGTCACGGCGCCGAGCGCGACCATTCCTATGGCGGCCAGCACGAGCACGCTCGCCAGCACGCGCGCGCGCAGCGAGGACATCAGCCGCGCGGTGCCTGCAACGCATAGCCGACGCCGCGCACCGTCCTGATCAGCGACGGCCCGTGGGCGTCGAGCTTCTTGCGCAGGTAGCTGATGTAGGTCTCGAGCACACGCCCGTCGCCGCCGAAGTCGTAGTTCCACACGTGATCGAGCAGCTGCGCGCGCGTCAGCACGCGGCGCGGGTTCAGCATCAGGTAGCGCAGCAGCCGGTACTCGGTCGCCGTCAGCTCGATCGCGGCGCCTGCGCGCGTGACCTCGCGCGACTCCTCGTCGAGCTCGAGATCGTCGAACACCAGCCGCCCTGACTCGGCCGCGGCCTGCCCGGTCCGTCGCAGGATCGTCCTGATCCGCGCGACCAGCTCCTCGAGGCTGAACGGCTTGGTCATGTAGTCGTCGCCGCCGCCACTGAGGCCGCGGATCTTGTCCTCGGTCGAGTCGCGCGCCGTCAGAAAGATGATCGGCACGCCGGCACGCTGCGCGCCGAGGCGCTCGGCGACCTCAAAGCCCTCCATGTCTCCAAGCATTACGTCGAGCACGATCAGATGCGGTTTGAACGCCGCGACCGCAGCGATCGCCTCGCGCCCGCTTGCCGCCGTCTCGACGGCGAAGCCCTGAAATCGCAGCGCCATCGAGATCAACTCGACGATGTTCGGCTCGTCGTCGACGACCAGCACGCGACTGCCCTCTGCACTGTCGCCCATCTGTGCACCTCCTGCCGGCGGCGCCGGCTTCGATCCCGCGCGGTCTCTCGCACGAGGATGCCGCGATCTAAAGACGGTCGCGCCCGCGTGCGAGCGTCGCCGGTGAAGATACTGGGAGCTTGCTGAGAGACTCGTTAGGAGCGCGCTTCGGATTAGAGTTGCCGAGGTGTTGCGTCGAGCCCTCGTACTGGTCGGATCGGGACTGATCGTGCTGGCGCTCGCGCAGAGCGCAGGCGCCTCCGGCCGGCGCGTCTGCGGTTCGATCAGAGCCAGCGTCCCCTACGCGCGCCATGGAAACGCCGATCGCTGGCGCGTCTACGTCTCGGGCAGCGCGAGCTGCCGCTCGGCGGAAGCTGCGCTCGGCGAGGTCATGCACCTCCGCGCTGCACAGCACGTCGGACGCAGCGAAGCCAGCTCCTATTTCACCGTAGGCAGCTGGCGCTGCCCGTTCGGCAACATGGGCTTTCAGACGTGCGAGCTTCCGGCGCGCGCGCCATACCGGGCGCAGGCGCTCGCGGTCGAGTGCTCGCTGAACGCATGCCCGAGCCGCCGGCCGCCGAGCTACCTCCGATGACGCTCGCGTGACGACGGCGACCGCGCACGAGTTCTTCGCTGCCTCGGCGAGCGTGGCCGGTGCGCTGATCGGACTGCTGTTCGTGGCGCTGTCGGTCGCTCCCGAGCGAGTGCTCGGGCCGGATGCCTCGGAGGTCCACGGAGTACGCGCGGCGGCGACGCTGACGGCCTTCACGAATGCGCTGACGGTCGCGCTGTTCGGGCTGATCCCCGGCTACAGCGTCGGCGCCGCCGCGACGGCCGTCGCGGCCGTCGGGCTGGTGTTCATCGCCCGCGCGCTGGTCGGCGTGACGCCGGGCTGGCAGGCCAAACGCGTGCGGCTGCGCGATCTCACGTTTCTCGCCAGCCTGATCGTCGTCTTCGTGATCCAACTGATCGCCGCGATCGAACTGGATCAGAACAGGGCCGACATGAGCAGCCTGCGGACGATCTGCGTCCTCGTCGTCGTCTGCTTCCTGATCGGAATCGAGCGCGCCTGGGAGCTCGTCGGCGGGCCGAAATACCATCTCGCGGGTCTGCTCTGGCACAACCGCTCAGCGCCCGATGCGGAGCCGGACGATCGCGACGAGGACCTCGCCGACTGAGCCGTCGAGCCTCCGACTGAGCCGTCGACGGGCTTCCGCCGACCGGCGCCGGGGTACGCGCGTCAGTCGCCCCAGCGGATTTCGTCGTCGCGTTCGGCCGCCCGCTCGATCTGCTCGAGCGTCACGTCAGTCCGGCGGTCGTCGACCATCGACTGCAGCGCGCGCTCGATCGTCGGCGCCCACACGCGCCTGGCGACAACGACACGGCCGGGCTCCTCGTCGTACTGCTTCCATTCGAGCTCGACCAGCGGCGCGCGCGCCGGCGGCGCATCGGCCGGCACCGGCGCGCCCCACCCATAGAGGGTGATCTGCGCCTGCCAGCCATACGGGCACATCTCGCCCATCACCGCCAGCGCACGCCACTGATCGTTGACCGGCTCGACGCGACGCGGGCGGCGACGCAGGAACACGATCAGGCCGGCTGCAAGCACCGCCAGCGCGAAGATCACGAGTGCGACGACCACGAGATCCGTCGGCTTCGCGCGTCCTCCCTGGACGCCGCTCGCGAGGACGATGCCGGCGCCCGCCAGGCTCACGGCACACGCTCGCCGCGGCCCCGTGGGCCGGCCGCTGCCGATCGCGCCCAACCTCCTGTCATCGCCCCTCCAACGGTAGCCGCTCGCGCGCCGTTTCGCGTCACGACTCGACCCCGATTCGAGCGCGTCCGCGAGACGTCCAAGCGCGGCGCTCTGAGCTCATGCCGCTGCTCGCGAGCGACGATAGGAGTCGGTAGGACGCCCCATGCAAGCCGCCCGGTCCGACCGAGACCAAGTGCAGCCGCCCAGCTCGACAGCCCTACGAGACCGAACCGTCGAGCGCGGCGCGGAAGCGCTGCTGCGCGAGCACCCCGACGCGCTCGTCTGCGCGCTCTCCACGAACGGCTTGATCGTGCCGCTACCCGGCACCGTGCCGCTGTGGGGGCAGGCGGCAATCGATGGCCGCGCGGTGATCGACGGCGTGGTCGCGGCCGATCGCAGCGAAGTCGTCTCGCTCTGGACGCGGCTGGAGAAGGAGCTCGCCGTACATGGGCAGGTACGCATGCTCACCGATCCGTCGCACTGGGTCACGCTGCACTTCCTCGACCTGATGGGCACGCACGGCGTACGCCTGTGCGTGATCCTGCCGAGCAGCGACCTGGCCGACCCGGAAACGGGCGAAACGCGCGACGCGCCGGGCGCCTCCGGACCGCGCTTCGCGACCCTGCTCGAGGACGAGGGCGCGAAGGTGATCGAGTGCGACGAGGCGTTCACGCAGATGTTCGGCTACACGCCGGAGGAGCTGATCGGCAACTCGGTGCTCGACCAGATCCACCCGGACGACCAGGGCCGCGCCGTCGAGGGCTGGCTCAACGTGCTCTCGACCCGCCGCCATCAGCAGACCCGCCTGCGACGCCGGCGCAAGGACGGCAGCTGGGTATGGGTCGACACGACGCTGCACAACTTCCTCAACCAGAACGACCGCAACTACGTGCTCGTCGAGCTGATCGACGTCTCCGCGGAGATGGCCGCGCAGGAGGCGCTGCAGGAGCGCGAGGAGCTGCTGCGAGGCCTCACCGAGGCGATGCCGGTCGGGCTGATGCAGCTCGACCGCGAGTACAACGCCGTTTACCACAACGCGCGCCTCGGACGGCTGCTCGGCACGAACGAGCTGGATTCGCCGACGCCTGCGGCCGAGCGCGAGACCGCCGGGGCTGCCGGACCAGGCCAGTCGATCGCCTCGAGGCTCGACGACGCCGACAAGGCGCCGCCGAAGGCTTCCTCGCTGCTTGCCACGCTGACGCGCGAGGGCCGCGGCGAGTTCGACGCAGCGCTGATACGCGTGCTCGAGCACGGCGAGGACGCTGACCTCGAAGCCGATGTCGTGCCCGACGATGGGCAGTGGCGACGCGTGCTGATGAGCATCCGCTCGCTGTTGCGCAGTGACGGCGAGGTCAACGGCGCGATCGTCTCGGTGCTCGACGTGACCGACAGCGCCGTCGCGCACCGCGAGCTCGAGCGACGCGCGACGTTCGACGCGCTGACCGGTTGCTACAACCGCGGCGCGATCCTCGAACTGCTCGAGCGCGAGCTCGCACGCGAGGACGGCGCCGGCATCGGCGTGATCTACGTCGATCTCGACAAGTTCAAGCCCGTCAACGACACGCTCGGTCACGCCGCCGGCGACGAGCTGCTCGCCGGCGTCGCCGATCGCCTGCGCGAGCTGACCCGCCGCGAGGACGACGTCGGGCGCCTCGGCGGCGACGAGTTCCTCGTGCTGTTGCCCGAGATCCGCTCGAGCGAGGTCGCGATGCGTGTCGCCGAGCGGATCTGCAGCTCGCTGAAGGGCGCCTTTCCTCTGAAAGGCGGCGCGGCCGAGTTGACTGCCAGCGTCGGCGTCGCCTGCGGCGTCGCCGGCCAGGTCAGCGCCGATCAGCTCGTAAAGCTCGCCGATGCCGCGATGTACTGCGCCAAGCAGCACGGCGGCGCGACGCCGATCCTGCAGGACGGCTCACCGCTGCCGAGCCTCTCGCGGCGCTAGCAGCAGCCGCGCGCCGACGCTGCGAGACTGACGCGCGATGGAGCCGCGCGCGATCACAGACGCCGACCTGCCCGCCGTGCTCGTCGCTGAACGAGGACTCCGTTCGCGAGCTCAGCCCGCTCGATCGAGCAGCGGCTGCGCTACATCCTCGCGCTCGCCCACAGCAGCCTGCTGCTCGAGCGCGACGGCGAGGTGCTCGCATTCGCGATCGCGATCGCGCCCGGCACCGACTACGACAGCCGCAACTACGCGCGGCTGAGCGAGCGCTTCGAGCGCTTCCTCTATCTCGACCGCATCGCCGTCGCCGCGGCGGCGCGCCGCCAAGGGCTCGGCGCGCTGCTCTACGACTCGCTCGAGCAGCTCGCGCAGCCGTTCGGCCGGATGGTCTGCGACGTCAACGTCGAGCCGCCGAACGAGCCGTCGCTTGCGTTTCACGCCGCCCGCGGCTACGAGCCGATCGAGCGCCTACAGCACGCCGAGAAGACCGTCGTGCTGATGTCCAAGGAGCTCGCCGGCGACTGAGCCGGGTGCGGGCGATCGTTCACAGGACCTTCGAGAGAAACGCGCGCGTGCGCTCGTGGCGCGGGTTGGCCAACACCTCGCCGGGCGGCCCGCTCTCGACGACGACTCCGCCGTCCATGAACACCACGGTGTCGGCCACCTCGCGTGCGAAGCCCATCTCGTGCGTGACGACGACCATCGTCATTCCTTCGGCGGCGAGCTCCTTCATCGCGTCGAGCACCTCGCCGACAAGCTCGGGGTCGAGCGCCGAGGTCGGCTCGTCGAACAGCATCAGCTTCGGGTCCATCGCCAGCGCGCGGGCGATCGCGACACGCTGCTGCTGACCGCCCGAGAGCTGCGCGGGATAGGCGTCGACCTTCTCGGCCAGGCCGACACGCTCGAGCAGCTCGCGCGCCTGCGCTCGTGCGCTGTCGCGCGATATCCCCTTGACGCGAATCGGCGCGCAGCTGACGTTCTCGAGCGCGGTCATGTGACCGAAACAGGTTGAAGTGCTGGAAGACCATGCCGATCTCCGCGCGCTTGCGCGCGACCTCCGATTCGCGCAGCTCGTGGAGCTTGCCGCCGGACTGCCGGTAGCCGACGAGCTCGCCGTCGACCGACAGTCGCCCGGAGTTGATCTT
This sequence comes from uncultured Solirubrobacteraceae bacterium, assembly GCA_963812575.1. Taxonomy (GTDB): domain Bacteria; phylum Actinomycetota; class Thermoleophilia; order Solirubrobacterales; family Solirubrobacteraceae; genus Palsa-744. Next base: position 241,009 of record CAWEVS010000014.1, read on the forward strand.
CTCGAGGTGGTTGATGCAGCGCAGGAAGGTCGACTTGCCAGACCCGGACGGGCCGAGCAGGCACAACACTTCGCCGCTGGCCACCGCGAGATCGATACCGCGGAGCACCTCGTTGCGCCCGAAGCGCTTGTGCACCGCCTCGGCCTTGACCATCGGCTGAAGGCCGGCGGCGGCGCTCACACCGTGCCCTCGTGCCGTGCGAACAGCCCGAGCCGTATGCGCTGCAGCGCCGTCAGCGGTTCGTCGCGGAACGCGCCGCGGCCGTAGTAGCGCTCGAGGTAGTACTGCCCGACGTACAGCAGGCTTGTCGCCGCGAGATACCAGATGCTCGCCGTGATCAGCAGCGGGATCGTCTTGAAGTTGACGGCGTAGATCGACTGCGCGGCGTAAAGAAGGTCGCCGACGGCGATCACGCTGACCAGCGACGTCGTCTTCAGCATCGAGATCGTCTCGTTGCCGGTCGGCGGGATGATCACGCGCATCGCCTGCGGGAGCACGATCCGCCGCATCGTCTGCAGGCGCGTCATGCCCAGCGAGCGCGCCGCGTCGGACTGGCCCTCCTCGACCGAGATGATCCCGGCCCGAACGATCTCGGCCATGTACGCGCCCTCGTTCAGGCTGAGCGCGAGAATCGCCGCGGTGAAGGGCTTGATCAGCGTATTCGCGTCGAGCGTGGATGAACGCCGGGCCGAACGGGACGCCGAGGTCGATCCTGGGATAGAGCGCGGAGATGAAGTACCAGAAGATGATCTGGACCAGCACGGGCGTGCCGCGGAAGAACCAGATGTACAGCCAGCTGGCGCCCGACACGAGCGGGTTCGGCGACAGGCGCATGACGGCCAGCAACACGCCCAGCACGACGCCGATCGCCATCGCGATCACAGTCAGCTCTATCGTGATCCGCAGCCCTTCGAGGATCCGTTCGTCGAACAGATAGCTACCGACGACGTGCCATTCAAAGCGCGGGTTGGTCGCGATCGAGTGCGCGATCGCGACGGCCAGGATGACGATGATCGCCGCAGCGACCCAGCGCCCCGGGCGCCGCACGGGGACGGCCCGAATCTCCTCGGGCCGTCCCCCGGCTGCGGTGGCCTCTTCAGAGGACACCGGCCACGCCTAGCTGGTCGCGCCGTTGATCTTCGGTTCGGTGATCGCGCCGGACTGGATGCCCCACTTTTCGAGGATCGCCTTGTACTTGCCGTTGGCGATCAGCTCCTTGAGTGCGGCGAGGATCGGCTGAGCCATGCCGCTGGTCTTCGGAATCGCCAGACCGTAGGGCGCGAATTCATAGCTTTTGCCGGTCAGCTTGAACTGGCCATTGGACTGTTTGACCTGGTAGTCGACAACCGGCGAGTCGGCCATGCCGAGTTCCGCGCGACCACTCGAAACGGCGAGGTTCACGGCGTTCTGGCCAGGGAAGCTGAGCACCGTGACGCTCTTGCCGCCTTCTTTCGCACACGCCTTGTCCTGCTTTTCGGCTTCTTCCTGCTCGACGGTGCCTTTCTCGACGGCCACCGTCTTGCCGCAGAGATCCTTGATTTCTTCGACGCCGGGGTTGGCGCTGGACTTCGTGTAGAAGGAGATGCCGGCGCTGTAGTAGGTGACGAAGTCGACCGTCTTCTGACGTTCCTTGGTATCGGTGAAGGAGGAGGCGCCGAGGTTGTAGCGGCCCGCTGCGAGCCCCGGGATGATCGCTTCGAAGTCGGCGTTGACGAACGTCGTCTTCAGTCCCATCACTTCGCCGAGCGCCGTGACCAGGTCTGGGTCCATGCCGATGATCGTTTTCCCATCGGGTGCGAGGAACTCGTTCGGCGCGTACTGCGCTTCGGTCGCCACGGTCAGCGTGCCCTTCGATTTGATCGCGGCAGGCACCATCGCGGCGATCGATGCGTTCACGGCGGTCGCGCTGCTCGACGTCGACGTCGCGGCAGAGCTCGATGAGGACGAGGAGCTGCTGCTCCCGCATCCGGCGAGTACGACGAGCACGAGCGCGGCCGCACCGAGCGCGGCGAGGAGCTTTCTCATCTGGAAGCCTCCAACGTGGTTGAGATTGTTCGACCAGGCGGCCGGAAGCCCGCAAGTATAGGTGTGAAGGCCGTGCCAATGCAGACAGCGCGCACAAGCACGTGGGCGCTGCAGCGCCGCGCAATTCAGCCGAACGCGACCCCTCATCGAGCCGGCGGCGAGCCGGCTCGGGTCTCAGATCTCCAGATAGCGCAGCACGACGCGGCCGAGCACGAGGACGTCGCCGTCCTGCAGGTCGGCCTGCACGATCCGCCGTCCGTTGACGAACGTGCCGTTTGAGCTGCGATCGTCGAGCAGTCGCGATCCGCCGGGGCGCTGCACGAGCATCGCGTGACGGCGCGAGACCGACGCCTCGTCGAGGTGCACGTCGGCCGACAGGCCGCGGCCGATGTGCGTGACGCCCTCGCCGAGCCGGATCATCAGCGCCTCGGCGCCGAGTCCACCCTGGACTTCGAGGTAGCGCCCGGGTCCGTCGGGGCTGTCGCCTGCCGCCTTGCGGCGCGCGTTCTCCTCGAGGCACTCGATCGCGTCGACGCGCTCGGTGTGCCCTTCGGCGGTGGCTGAGCGGGATGGTGCGTGTGCGGTCATGTCGTCAATCAACTCGATGCTACTCAGGTGCCCATGAAGGGCTACTAAGAAACGCATAAACAGACTTCGAATGCAAGCTTGCAGATGCGCGAGCCGGCGCGTCGGGCCGGCCGACACCGCGCCGCAGGCGGCGCTTCCCGGGCCTGCTGTCGCTACCAGCGTGCAGCATCGAGCGACGCCGCCTCGAGCCTTCCGCCGACCTCAGCGCCACCGCCGGGATCGCCGGGCCCGCCGCCGCCATCGCGCCGGTTCTTCGACATCCGTCGCGCGCTCCACCAGCCCCAGCCGCCGACAGCCAGCACCGGAACGACGAACATGGCGGACTCGTACCAATGCATCAAACAGGCCAGTACGGGCATCGGCGATTAACGCTACCACGCCTCCCGGTAGCCGGTTTGCTCTTCCTCACCGACGACCGGAGCTGCCGGCGCCGGCTCTGCGCCGGGCGGGCCCTGCCTCGCGCGCCGGCGGCGCACGAACACGACGAGCAGCAGCCCGAAGACGACGATCAGGGCGCCGATCACGATCGTCGCGACCGGCGCCGAGGACGCGTTCGGAGTCCAGTACAGCTGCCCGGCGACGGTGCCGTTCTCGCCACCCACGGCGATCGGCACGCGCCAATCGAAGATCAGCGTGCGCCTGCTCTTGCCCTTGACCTTCGACGGCGGCACCGGCGACATCCAGTGGATCCGGTGGTCGTGCCATTCGAACTGACCGGTGCGATCGACGATCTGCCAGTGCGGCGTGGCCGTCGCGCTCGCGAACGGCGGCACGGTGACGTCGCCGTAGAAGCTCTGGTTGAGGTAGTACGCAGGCGCGTGCGTGTTGACTTCGACCGTGCCGTTGGCCTGCACGCGCGCGTACGGTTCGCCTTCGTAGCCCGCGATCGAGACCGTCCGCCCGGTTTCGTTGCGCAGCAGCAGCCTGTCGGAGAACTGCAGCACCTGTAGGTGCAGGCCCGGCGTCGCCGGCGAGATCGACGTGATCGTCGAGCGGTAGTTCGGGCTCGAGCCCTGGTCGTTGAGCGGGTTCTGCTGCTGCTCGCTGGTGCTGCTCGCGAGCGCCGGCGGCGCGGCGCAGGACAGCACGAGCGCGGCCAGCAGGGCGATGATCGCGCGGGCAGACACCTGCCAGAAACCGTAGCGAAGGCCGTCGCCCGCCGAGCCGCAGCAGCGGCGCCTCGCTGGGCGCTGCTCGCAGCGGCGCTCAGGTGCCGACGCTCGACAGCAGCCACAGCCCGAAGCTCGTGAACGCGACCATCACGGCGAGCATCCAGTACTGGCTGCGCACGGCCTCTTCGGGATCGCGATACATCACGAGCGCACGATCGTGCGCGAGCGCGAGGCCGCCGACGTGGCCGAGCACCAGCGCGGCGACCTGCACGTACCAGATCGCCGCATAGGAGATCACCTGGTAGTCGATCTGATAGCCGGCCGTGCCGAACAGGTTCGCGCCGTTGCCGAGCGGGTCGGAGGCGAGATAGACCATCGCCTGGCTCTGCCAGATCAGCAGCGAGAAGTAGTGCGCGAGCACGTAGGCGAACGCGATCGGCACGAGCGTGTGCGCGAACGCGCGGCCGAGTTCGCCGGTGTCAAAGCGCTCGCCGACACTGTGCACGCCGAGGATGCCGAGCCGGTAGACGCCGACGATCACGGCGATGCAGAACACCAGCCCGACCGAGTAGGCGAGCTCCTGCGACGGCGTCGGCCCGAGCCCCAGCCCGGAGAAGACGCTCTGCAGGTGCGGCTCGAATTTCCGCCAGATGCCGCCGTTTGAGAAGCCGTCGAACGTCGTCGTGCCGATCAACGCGCAGATGAACGTGACCGTGCCGGCGCGCAGCTTCAGTTTCGTCACGCCGCTGAGCGGCCGGCGCAGGCAGAGCTCGCCCTGCTCGTCGCGCACGAGCGGCGAGAGCTTGCCGAGCAGGTTGAAGTAGACGCCGAAGCCGTCCGCGCTCTGCGCCCAGCGCTCGACGCCGAACAGCAGCATGCCGAGCACCATCAGCGCGAAGTAGCCGAGCGACAGCGCCGCCAACAGCGATGGTTCGTCGCGGTTGACGTAGACGAGCTCGAGCCAGGCGAAGCCGACGATGCCGGCGATCGCCGGCCACACGCCGAGCCACTCGGGGTAGCGCAGCGGCGCGCGCGCCCGCTCGCCGCCGCGCAAGAGTCGCACGCCACCGCGGCACACGCGCGCGAACGTCCGCCATGGGTTGAACGCGGCGAAGACATCGCCGAACAGCACGCTGAGCACCGGCAGGCCGACCCAGAAGATCACGTATATGAACGTCACCGAGAAGTTCGCGTTGGTCACCTGCGCGCCGTCAAAGCCGCTGTAGATCACGAGCGCGAACAGGCCCAGGCCGATCGCTCCGCCGAGCGCGTCGAGCACGATCGCCGCCTTCGAGCGCCCTGCATGCGAGCGGCCCTCGTCTCGAGCCGCGCTGCCGTCGATCGCCGCCTTCGGCCGGCGCCCGGCGAGCAGGCGCCGGCGATGTTCCTGCTGCAGCTGCGGCGTGCGCCACAGCGTCGAGAGCGCGACGAACGAGACGACCAGCACGATCGCCGCCGTCCAGCTGAACAGCCAGACGGGGATCGGCAGGTCGGCCTTGCCGACGATCCCGTGCGCCTGCGCGACCGCCGGCGCGGCCAGCGAGGCGAGAGCCGAACCGCCGAGCAGAAGCGGCAGCATCCGGCGTCGCGTGGCTCTCATGCCGGCTGGAGTCTATGCGACGGCAACGCGCGCTTCGCCGGCAGCGGCGCCGCGGAAGCGCGCCGTGCTGGCGTACGCTCCAGGTTGATGCTCGCGCTTCCGCTCGCCGTCTCGACAGGGCTTGAGGCCGTCTTCCAGCTGGGCCCGCTGGCCTTGGTCGCATTGCTCTACGCGCGCCGCGTGCGCACGCTTGCGGTCAGCTCGCATCCGGTCCCCGGCTGGCGCCAGGCCTCCTTCTACGGCGGCTTCGTCGTGATCGCCGCCGCGCTCACCTCGCTCGGCTCGGCCAGCCAGCAGCTGCTCTACATGCACATGGTCGAGCACCTGCTGCTGGGCGATATCGCGGCGCTGCTGATCGTGCTCGGACTGACCGGGCCCCTGCTCGCGCCGATCCTCAAAGTGCGGCTGTTCGATCGCCTGCGCGTGCTGACGCATCCGGCGATCGCCTTCCCGCTGTGGACGATCGACCTGTACGCCTGGCACGCGCCCGCCCTCTACCAGGCCGCTCTGCGCCACACCGGCATCCACGCGCTCGAGCACGCGATGTTCCTCGGCTTCGGCATCAACATGTGGATGTGCCTGGTCGGCCCGCTGCCGACGCCCAGCTGGTTCGGCAACCTCGGGCGGCTGTTCTACATCGTCGCCGTGCGGCTCGCCGGCACCGTGCTCGGCAACATCTTCCTCTGGTCGGGCACCGTCTTCTATCCGTTCTACAGCCACGGCGACGCGATCCACCACATCTCGCCGCTGGCCGACCAGAACATCGCCGGCGCGATCATGATGGTCGAGGAGTCGTTCCTCACGCTCGGCCTGTTCTGCTGGCTGTTCCTGCGTGCCGCGCGCGAGGGCGAGGAGCGCCAGAACCTGCTCGACTACGCCCAGGCGCAGGGCCTCGAGCTGAGCGAGGCGCGTGCCGCGCGCGCCGTCGCCGCCGGCCGCGGCGCCGAGCTGCGCCGCCGCCTGGAGAGCGGCGCCGAAGCGGCCGAGCAGGCCTGAGCAGCGCGCCTCCAAGCCGCGCTGCCTGTTCCGGCACCTACGCCGGCTAGGGAGTCGATGGCCAAGCGAGCCAAGGACGCAGGGAGCGTGGCGTGCTGGCCGAAACGGGGATGCGAGCGAAGCGAGTGTCTCCCGGCTTCGGTACGCGAGCGACCGAGGACGCAGGCGCGCGCCGCGCCAGCGGCTTCCTAGCCCTAGCCTCCTGCGACTGCCGGGAGGATCGTCAACTCGGCGCCGTCGGAGACAGGCGTCGCGAGGCCGTCGAGGAAGCGGATGTCTTCGCCGGCGACGTAGACGTTGACGAATCGCCGCAGCGAGCCATCGTCGTCGTACAGCCGCGCCCGCAGCTCGCCGAAGCGGTCGAACAGGCCGTCGAGCACCTCCTGCACGGTTGCGCCGTCGACCTCCGTCTCGCCGACGCCGCCGGCGACTGCGCGCAGCTGTGTCGGGATCTTCACGACGACGGCCATCAGACCGCGACGGCCGGCTGGCCGATCTTCGATCGGTCGGCGGCGTCAAACGCCTCGACCGACGGCTCGATCGTGCGTGTCTCGAAGCTGCCGCGGACGGCATCGAGCGTCTTCAGGCCCTCGCCGGTGATCACCAGCACGACGCGCTCGTCGGCGTCGATCTCGCCGCGCTCGGCGAGCTTCGCGAGCGTCGCCGTAGTCACACCGCCGGCCGTCTCGGTGAACACGCCGGTCGTCTCCGCGAGCAGTTTGATGCCGGCGCGGATCTCGTCGTCTGAGACCGCGTCGATCGAGCCGCCGCTGCGACGCGCGAGGTCGAGCGCGTAAGGGCCGTCGGCAGGATTGCCGATCGCCAGCGACTTGGCGATCGTGTCAGGCTTGACCGGGCGGCAGAAGTCGTGCCCGTCGGCGAACGCGCTCGCGACCGGCGAGCAGCCCTCGGCCTGCGCGCCGTTCATCCGCGGCAGCTCGCCCTCGACGAGGCCGAGCTCGGAGAACTCCTGGAAGCCGCGCGCGATCTTCGTGAACAGCGAACCCGAGGCGATCGGCGCGACGAGCCGGTCGGGCATCTCCCAGCCGAGCTGCTCGGCGATCTCGAAAGCGAGCGTCTTCGAACCCTCGGCGTAGTACGGGCGAAGGTTGATGTTGACGAACGCCCAGTCGCGCTCGGCGCACAACTCCGTGCAGAGCCTGTTGACGTCGTCGTAGTTGCCTTCGACGCCGACCAGCTTCGTGCCGTAGACGCCCGTCGCGAGGATCTTCTGCTCCTCGAGGTCGGCCGGAATGAACACGTATGACTCGAGGCCGAGTGCTGCGCCATGCGCGGCGACCGAGTTGGCGAGGTTGCCCGTCGAGGCGCACGCGATCGTCTCGAAGCCGAGCTCGCGCGCTCGCGTGACGGCGACCGAGACGACGCGATCCTTGAACGAGTGCGTCGGGTTCGCCGCGTCGTTCTTGACCCACACCTCGCGCAGGCCGAGTCGCTCGGCGAGCCGGTCGGCGCGGATCAGAGGCGTGCAGCCGGCCGGAAGTCCGACGCGCGAGGCGAGCCGCCCGGACGGGCCGGGAGGGCCGCCTGCCAAGGGCAGGAAGTCGGCGTAGCGCCAGATGTTCTGCGGTCCGCCCTGGATCCGCCGGCGCAGCTCGGCGACGTCGCCGCTGAGGCGGCTGTGGTCGTAGGCGACCTCGAGCGGCCCGAAGCACTGCTCGCAGACGTAGAGCGCCTCCAGCGGGTACTCGGCCTTGCACTCCTTGCACTGCAGGTGACTGACAGCCATGAGAAACCTCCGTCGTATCGTCTTCGCAATGCCACTTGTGCGAAGAGCGCGGAGGCTCACCACACATCTCTCTGGAATTGGCACCTTCCCGCAGTGACGGACGGTGGTTGCCGGGGTTTCGTAGGGCCAGTCCCTTCACCCCTCTGGATGTGTCCAGCTATGTTGCGCGCAAGTCTAGCAATCCCTCCGGCAAGCTGTGCGGCGACTCGGCAGATGTCCAATCGCGGCCCGCGCGAGCAGCGCCGCGCGCCGGTAACGGCGAGACCAGCGCGGTGTAGGGCGTCTGGATGGAGACGCCGATCAGCAGCCGCGATCCGCGGCCGGCGCGGCAGACGGGCACGCCGGCGAGCCAGCTGCAGCACCCGCAGCCGGAGCCGCTGCAACCGTTCTCCTCGGCGAGCCGGAGGCGGATGCTGATCATCGTCAATCCGCACGCCGCGACCGTCTCTGACCGGCTGCGCAATCTCGTCGTCTACGCGCTGAAGGGCCGCTTCGAAGTGGACGCCGTCGACACCGAGTCGCGCGGGCACGCGACCGAGCTGTGTCGCGAGGCCGCGCACGAGGGCTATGACGTCGTCGTCGCGTTCGGCGGAGACGGCACCGTCAACGAAGCCGCCAACGGACTGCTCGGCTCGCCGACGCCACTGTTTCCCCTGCCGGGCGGCTCGGCGAACGTGTTCGCCAAGATGCTCGGCATTCCCGGCGAGATCGTCGACGCGACCGAGCACCTGCTGGCGATGGCCGACGACTGGCGCCCGCGCACGATCGACCTCGGCGTCGTCAACGAGCGCTGCTTCGTGTTCAACTCCGGCGTCGGCCTCGACGCGAGCGTCGTCGCGCGTGTCGACGCGCGGCCCGAGCTGAAGGCGCGCTTCGGCCCGCACTTCTTCGCCTGGCAGGCGGTCGCTGCCTACTTCGGCAGGTACATGCTGCGCGCGCCGCGACTGCGAGGTACGTGCCGGCGGGCAGAGCTGGCGCGGCGTCACGGCGGTCGTGCAGAACGGCTCGCCGTTCACCTACTTCAACGAGCACCCGGTCGCGATCGCCGAGCACGCCGCGCTCGACTCCGGCGAGCTCGCCGGCGCGGTCCTGCGCCGCGCGACGCCGCTGGCGATCGCGCTGCTCGGCATGCGCGCGCTCTCGCCCGGCGCGCGCGTCGTCGGCCGCCGTCAGGTCGCCGGCTTCGAGGGCGTGCGCGAGCTGACGATCTCCAGCACCGACGCGCGCGCGCTGCCGCTGCAGGTCGACGGCGACTACCTCGGCGAGGTCCGCGAGGCGCGCTACTCGATCAGGCCGGGCGCACTCAGCGTCGTCGCCTGAGCGCCGTCGCTATCCGACGACGCCGCTGCCCGGCGTCACGCGGTAGGCGTCGAACACCGAGTCGATGTTGCGCATCCGCGTGATCGCGCTCTTCAGCGTGTGCGTATCGGCAACCTCGACGACGAAGCGGTTCTTGACCATCGGCGGCGCCGACATGCAACGCGCTTCGAGGATGTTCGCGCCCGACTCGGAGAAGACCCGCGAGAGGTCCTCGAGCAGTCGATGGCGGTCCCACGCGTCGATCTGGATTTCCACGACGAACGCCGTCGACTGATCTCCATCCCAGAAGACCGGCGTGAACCGCTCCGGGTCCTTGCGCAGCAGCGTCACGTTCGGGCAGTCTTCACGGTGGATCGTGATGCCGCGCCCGAGCGAGATGTAGCCGACGATCTCATCGCCGGGCACCGGCCGGCAGCACTTCGCCGAGGCGGAGCATCACGTCCTCGACGCCCTCCACGCGGATCCCGTACTGCCCCGAGGACTTGGTCGGGCGCTTGCGCGAGCGCCCGACGCGCAGCAGGTCCGCGGCCGGCCCCTCGGCGTCGGCGGCCTCGCCCTGCTTCAGGCGCTGCATCACCTTGCCGACGACCAGCTTCGGCGAGACCTTTGCGGCGCCCAGCGCGATGTAGAAGTCGTCGGCCTTGCGGTAGCCGACCTCGCGGATCACGTCGGCAAGCAGCGCCGAGCCGGTGATCTTCTGCGCCGGCAGGCCCGCTTTGCGCAGGTGCTCCTGCAGCAGGTCGCGGCCGGTGTGCTCGGTGTCCTGGCGCGACTCCGCCTTGAACCAGGCCTTGATCTTGTTGCGCGCGCGAGTCGTCTTGACCGTCGCCAGCCAGTCGCGTGAGGGCCCGCGCTCGCGCTTGGCGGTGAGGATCTCGACGATGTCGCCCGAGCGCAGCTCGTAGTGCAGCGGCACGATCTTGCCGTTCACACGCGCGCCGACGCAGCGGTGGCCGATCTCCGTGTGCACCTCGTATGCGAAGTCCAGCGGCGTCGCGCCGGCCGCCAGCGACTTGACCTGGCCCTTCGGCGTGAACACGTAGACCTCGTCCTCGAACAGGTCCGTGCGCAGCGTCTCCATGAACTCGCGCGGGTCCGACAGCTCCTGCTGCCAGTCGAGCATCGAGCGCAGCCACTTCAGCTTCGCGTCGCCGCCGGCCGCACCGTCGCCCGCCGGCGCCTGCTTGTAGACCCAGTGCGCGGCGACGCCGAACTCGGCCATCTCGTGCATCTCCTGCGTGCGGATCTGGATCTCCAGCGGCCGCCCCTCGGGGCCGATCACCGTCGTGTGCAGCGACTGGTACATGTTGAACTTCGGCATCGCGATGAAGTCCTTGAAACGGCCCGGCAGCGGCTTCCACAGCGAGTGGATCACACCGACCGTGCCGTAGCAGTCCTTCACCGACTCGACGATCACGCGCATCGCCGTGAGGTCGTAGATCTCGTTGAACTCGCGACCCTTCTTCGTCATCTTCGAGTAGATCGAGTAGAAGTGCTTGGCGCGACCGGCGATCTGCGCCTGGATGCCAAGCTCGCCGAGCTCGCGCGAGAGGTATTCGCCGGCCTCCGAGACGTAGCCCTCGCGGTCGTCGCGCTGCTGTGCGACGAGGCCCTTGATCTCCTGGTACTTGCGCGGGTGCAGCGTCGCGAACGCGAGATCCTCGAGCTCCCACTTCAGCGCGTGGATTCCCAGGCGGTGCGCCAGCGGCGCGTAGATCTCGAGCGTCTCGCGCGCCTTCTCCATCTGCTTCTGCTTCGACATCGCCTCGATCGTGCGCATGTTGTGCAGCCGGTCGGCGAGCTTGATCAGGATCACCCGCACGTCGGTGGCCATCGCGACCATCATCTTGCGGTAGTTCTCCGCCTGCGCCTCGTCGTGCGACTGGAACGTGATGCCGGTCAGCTTCGTCACGCCGTCGACGATCGCCGCGATCTCCTCGCCGAAGCGCGCGCGCACCTCCTCGATCGACGCCGAGGTGTCCTCGACCGTGTCGTGCAGCAGCGCCGCGCAGAGCGTCTCGGTGTCGAGCCGCATGCTCGCGCAGATCCGTGCGACGCCGACCGGGTGGACGATGAAGTCCTCGCCCGATTTGCGCCGCTGCGCCGCATGATGCTCGCAGGCGAACACGAATGCGTCCTGCACGCGGGCGCGGTCGATCTCGACCGCCGAGTCGGCAGCGTGCTCGGAGACGATCGCGAACAGATCGGCGAGCAGGCGGCGCTCGGGCTCGGATAGGTTCAGGCGCGGCAGCGGTGCGTTCGTGCGGCGGCGCTCGACGACCACGCCGGACGCATCGCCGGCAGCGGCATCGGCCTCTCCCGCGAGCGGACGCAGTCGCTCTGCACCTCGTCGGGCTCGGCCTGCTCGGCCACGTCGGCGATGCGCGGAGTGTTCGGATCGTTGACAGTCGCCATACCCATAAGGGTAGGGGACGGTCCCACCGGATTGAAGCGGCTCGCCGTGCCGCGGCTCAGACGAGCTGAAGCTGCTCGTAGCCCTCGCGCTGTGGCTCGGGCACCCGCAGGGCGCGTACCGCGATCGGCGGCTGCAGCGGGGCCGCGTGGCGCAGCACCAGGCGCGGCTCGCAGACGCCGTTCCACTCGTTGACCTCGAGCTTGAACGTCGCCTCCGCCAGCACGCCCTCGGCGACCGGCAGCCCGCCGCCCATGCCGAAGGCGACCGCCTGCGCGCGGGCGCCGGGCGACTCGACGGTGAAGCGCACGTGCTTTCCTTCGCCCATCGGTCGCGGATCGCGGAAGCGCGCCTCGGCGAGCATCAAGGCGACGCCGGGATTGCCGCGGCCGAACGGCGCGAGCCGGCCCAGCTCCTCGGCCAGCGCCATTCCGAGCTCGTTGCCGGTGACGACCGCGTCGACGCGCTCCAGCGGCAGCAGGTCCTCAGGCGCGAGCGCCAGCGCCGCGTGCGCATCGAACGCCGCGGCGAGCTGCTCGACGCTCGCCCGCTCGATCTCGAGGCCGGCCGCCGCGCGGTGTCCGCCGTGTCGCAGGACGTGCTCGGCGCATGCGTCGAGGCCGGCGAGCAGGTCGAAGCCGGCGATGCTGCGGCCAGAGCCCCTCCCCCGCTCGCCGTCCAGCGCGATCAGCACGACCGGGCGGTTGCTGCGCTCGGCGAGCCGCGAGGCGACGATGCCGATCACGCCGGCATGCCAGCCCTCGCCGGCGAGCACGTAGCCGGAGCGCTCGCCGAGCGCGGCGATCTGCGCTTCGGCCTCGTAGCGGATCCGCAGCTCGACCTCGCGGCGCTCGTAGTTGGCGCGATCGAGCTCCTCGGCGACCTGCGCGGCACGCAGCGGATCCTCGGTCATGATCAGCTCGAGCCCGGCGTCGGCGCGGTACAGCCGCCCGGCGGCGTTCAGCCGCGGCGCCAGCGCGAAGCCGAGCGCACGCTCGTCGACCCGCGACGGATTGACCCGCGCCACCTTCATCAGCGCGCGCAGGCCCGGCTTCGCCGTCGCCCCGAGCACGCGCAGCCCGCGGCGCACGAGCGCGCGGTTCTCACCGATCAGCGGCACGACGTCGGCGACCGTCGCCAGCGCCACCAGATCGAGCTCGCGCTCGAGCTCGCTCGGGTCGCGCCCGGCCGCCGCGAACAGGGCCTGCGCGAGCTTGTAGGCGACCGCCGTCGCGCACAGCTCGACGCACGGGTAGCCGCAGAGCGCCGGATGCACGATCGGCGCTTGTGGCAGTGCGCCGTCCGCGCGCGGCGCATGGTGATCGGTCACTACCACCTGCATCTCGAGCTGCTGTGCGAGCGCGACCTCCTCGACCGCCGTGATCGCGCAGTCGGCCGTGATCAGCAACCGCGTGCCCTTTGCCGCGAGCCGCCGCACGGTCGGCTCTGAGAGCCCGTAGCCGTCGCCGATCCTGTCGGGCAGGTAGTGGTCGACCTCGCCGCCCAGCGCGCGAAGCGCGCGCAGCAAGATCGCCGTCGAGCAGACGCCGTCGACGTCGTAGTCGCCGTGCACCGTGATCAGCCGCGCGTTGGAGACGTGCTCGAGGATCGTCGTGACGGCTCCGTCGATGCCGGCGAACGCACTCGCGTCGTGCTGCTCGTCGGCGGCCAGGAAGGCGCGCGCCGCGGCGACGCTCGCCGAAGCCGCGGCGCACGAGCACCTGCGCCAGCGCTGCGCTGACACCGAGCTCGGCGCACAGGAGCTCGCACCCGCTCGGGCGCGCACTCTGAGATCTGAAATCGCGGCCGCAGCATCGCGGCGGACGTTACGGCGAGGCCGAGACGGAACGGCGCCGCGGGCGCCGCGCGCTCAGATCTCGACCGGATGCCCGCCGGAAACGCGTTCGTTGCGCATCCCGATCAGATAGACGACGGCGATGCCGATCAGTGCGCCCGGAACCGCGTAGAGCACGACTCCGACGTCGGTCGCCTTCTGACCCGGCACGCGCAGCGCCGAGACCTTGACGCCGTAGATGACCAGGCCGACGAGCACCGCGCCGACGATCGAGCCGACGAACGCGCCGACGATGCCGCCCCAGAAACGGTCGGGCAGGAAGATCGTGAAGTGCCAGATCGCCAAACCCATGATCACCCAGCCGAGCATGCCCATCAGCGCTCACCCCCTCTGCCGTATTTCGCGGTCCTCGCCATCAGCGTCTGCCGTGCCTGCGATTACGCGCGCGTTTGCTGCGTTTCGCGCGCGGTTTCGGATCGTCCTTCATCACGAGGTCCTCTGGCGTCAGATCGGCAGCCGGGTCGGCCGCCGACTCGGGCGCACCGTCCTGCTCGCGCTCGGACTCGACCTGCTGGCGCGGCTTCGTGCGCGGTGGCTTCTGCGCGACACCGCCGCCACGCGAGCGACGCGTGGAGCTGCTGCTGCCGCCGTTCGGTGCGCTCGGCTCGCCATCGACGTCGAGGTCGCGTACGAGTTCCTGGAACTCGTCGCGCGAGATCTGCTCGCCGGGCTCCTCCGGCGCGATCAGACTGCCGCGACGCGTGCGCCGGCGCTTCTCGGACGGTTCGACGTCGACCGGTTCGCCGCCGAGCGCCGTCGCGTAGGCCGGCACGGCGCCCAGTTCGCGCACGATCCGTGCGCGGCGGCTGCGATAGATCGGCTCGCGCTCCTTCCAGTGCGTCAGCACCGGCGAGGCGATGAAGATCGAGGAGTACGCGCCGGAGGCGATGCCGACCATCAACGCGAACGCGAAGTCCTTCAACGTTTCGCCGCCGAACAGGAGCAGCGAGAGGACCGGCAGCAGCGTGCAGAAGCTCGTCGCCAGCGATCTGGTCAGCACCTCTGACATCGAGCGATTGACGATCTGCGTGAACGCCGCGCGCGGCATTCGCGGCACGTTCTCGCGCACACGATCGAACACGATGATCGTGTCGTACAGCGAGTAGCCGAGGATCGTCAGCAGGGCGGCGACCGTCGAAGTCGTCACTTCGCGACCGGTCAGCGAGTAGACGCCGGCAGTGATCAAGAGATCGTGCATCAACGCGATCAGCACCGGAATCGAGTACTTCCACGAGAACCGCAGCGCGATATAGGCCGAGATCACCAGCAGCGAGGCGATGATCGCGATGATCGCGCTGTTCGCGATCGTTTTGCCGAACGTCGGCCCGATCGAGGTCGATGAGAAGTTCTTCGTGCCGAAGTTGCTGTCGAGGTCGGCCTTGATCTTCTGGACGTTGCCCGGCTTCAGTGTCTCTGTCGAGATCTGATAGCCCGAGCCGCCGATGCTCTTGTTGTTGAACTTCTGGATCTCGGCGTTTCCGTATCCGGCCGAGCGCATCACGCCCTCGACCTTGCTCTCGGCGACCGGCTGCACGAACGCCGTCTGGATGCGCGTGCCCGATTTGAAGTCGATGCCGAAGTTCAGCCCTTTGCCGCCGATCGCGAGCGCGCCGATCAAGAGGATCGTGCCGGATAGCGAGAAGAACCACTTCGAGGCGCCCATGAAGTCGAACGTCCAGCCTTTGCCGCGCCGCTCGGCGCCGAGCGCCATCGGGTGCGAGACGATTTTCGAGCGCCCCATCGCGCCGAGCGCGGCCTGCGTCGCGAGCACCGCCGTGAACAGCGAGACGAGCGTGCCGATGCCGAGCACGAAGGCGAACCCCTTCACTTCGGCCGTCGCCAGCGCGAACAGGATGAAAGCCGTCATGAAGGTCACGACGTTCGCGTCGACGATCGCTTCAAAACCGCGTTTGTATCCCGTCGCGATGCCGGAGATGATCGATCTGCCGCCGCGGATCTCCTCCTTGACGCGCTCGAAGATCACGATGTTCGCATCGGCCGCGACGCCGATCGTCAGGATCAGCCCGGCGATGCCCGGCAGGGTCAGCGTGATCGGGATCAGCTTGATCAGCGCGAAGAAGTAGATGCCGTAGATGACCAGCCCACCGATCGCGATCGCGCCGAGCACGCGATAGAACAGCAGCAGGAACAGGCAGACGATCGCGAAGCCGACGAGGCCCGCGATCAGCCCCTGGTTCAGCGCCGTTTTGCCGAGCGTCGCCGAGACCTGCGAGTTGGAGATCAGCTGCAGCTTGACCGGTAGCGCACCCGACTGCAGCTCCTGCGCCAGTTCCTGCGCAGAGGTGATCGTGAAGCCGCCGGAGATCTCCGAGCCGGTCGTCGCATCGATCCCTTCGGGGTACTTCGTGTAATCGATCGACGGCGCCGTGATCACCTGGCCGTCGAGCACGATCGCGAAGTGCTGCAGCGCCGCTTCCTTGGGCACTCCGGGCAACTGCGCTTCCTGGCCGCGGTGCGCGATTTCCTTGGTCACGCGTTCGAACACGCTCTTGCCGTGTCCGGTGAAGTCGAACGTCACGTTCGGCGCGCCGGTGCCGCCGCTGCCTTCGTCGAAGCTCTGCGTCGGGTTCTTCACGTCGGCGCCCGTCAGCACCGAGTCGTCGTTGATCACGTAGTAGCTGTTCGGGCTCTTGTCGCTGACCTTGCCCGAGGCGCTGACGATCGGTGTCGCCTGGACGAGCACCGTCCCCGGATTGACGCGTACCGCCTTGACCTTCGCGCCGGGCGGAGGTTTGTAGTTGTCCGCGTACAGGTTCTTTTCAGTTTCCTCGGGTCCGCGCAGCACCTTTTCGTGCGCCGGTTCGACCAGGTACCAGGTGCCGTAGATGCATTCGCCGACCTGCGCCGCCGTGCAGCCTTTGCTCCAGGTCGTGTCGTTCTTGCGCAGGATCGCCGGCCGTTTGGCGGCGCGCGTGACCGCCTGGTACTCCGACAGACCACGTTCGGCGCTGGCCGGCGCCTCGCCGCCGGTGACGAGCGGTTCGCTCGGACCCGCCGGCTTGCCGGTCGGGCCGATCACGTTCGGCTCCCAGTCGTAGAAGAACATCTGCGCCGTCTTGCCGACCTCCTGTTCGGCGCGCCTGGCATCCGTGACTTCGGGCAGCGCGACGTCGATTTCGTCGGAGCCCGAGCGCTGGATTTCAGGCTGGGAGACGCCGAGCTGGTCGACGCGCTTGCGCATGATGTCGATCGCGCGGTTGAGCGATTCGGTGTCGACTTTCGACTGCGCCGTCGGCCGTGCCTGGTAGACCAGCTGCACGCCGCCCTTCAGGTCGAGCCCGAGCCGCGTCTTTTTGGTCGCGATCACGGCGAGCGAGGCCGCGACCAGACCGGCCACGACCAGCAGGATCAGCGTGTTGCGGCGACGATCGGTCATCTGGCACCCATTGCTCGTTCAGACTACTTGTCGGGCGTCAGCACTAGCAACAGGCCGCCGTCGTCGTCGTAGGCGGGGAACATGTCCGCCTTCGCGCTCGCCGCGACGTCGCGTTCGCCGGCGACCTCGACCGGCACCTCGAGTTTGCGCACGCCCCACTCGAGCACGGTTTCCACCGGATCCTCGCCGTCGCGAAAGCGCAGACCGAGAACCTGCTCCACGCGCTGTCCGATCACCTCTTCCTCCTCGAGGCCGGTGAACGCGAACGAGTTCTTGCCGCAGCCGATCACGCGGCCCTCGCCGTCGCATACGAAGAAGGCCGCATCGGGAGCCGGGTAGTAGTCGTCGAGCAGTTCGAACAGAAACGCGAAGCCGCACTTCACGCACCCCTTCGGCTGGCGCGTGAAGCCGATATTGCGGTCGACCTCGGTCGTGCGGTGTCCGCAGTTGGGGCAGATGAAGGGATGTGCCATGGCTGAACACAGACTACGAAAGCGCAGCCCGGCCGGTCTCAGAAGAGCGAAGCGCCGCCGAGATCGTTCGTCGCGGGCGGTTCCAGCCCTAGGTGCTCGAAGGCCGCCGTCGTCGCGGCACGTCCGCGCGGCGTGCGCTTGATCAGGCCCTCCTGCAGCAGGTAGGGCTCATAGACGTCCTCGATCGTGTCCTGCTCCTCGCCGACGGCGACCGAGAGCGTCGACAGCCCGACCGGCCCACCCTCGAACTTGATGCAGATCGCGCGCAGGATCGCCCGGTCGAGCCGGTCCAAGCCGCGCTCGTCGACCTCGAGCATCGCGAGCGCCGCATGTGCGGCCTGCGCCGTGACGACCCCCTGCATCCGCACCTCGGCGAAGTCGCGCACGCGCTTCAGCAGCCGGTTGGCCACGCGCGGAGTGCCGCGGCTGCGCGCCGCGATCGTCGCGGCGCCCTCCTCGTCGAGCTCGATCTCGAGGATCCCGGCCGAGCGCCGCACGATCTGTGCGAGGTCCTCTGTCGAGTAGGACTCCAGGCGCGCCTGGATGCCGAAGCGGTCGCGCAACGGCGTCGTCAGAAGCCCCGAGCGCGTCGTCGCGCCGATCAGCGTGAACGGCGGCAGGTCGAGCGTCACGACGCGCGCGCCGGCGCCCTGCCCGACGGTGATCGGCAGGCGCCTGTCCTCCATCGCCGGGTAGAACGTCTCCTCCAGCGTGCGCGGCAGCCGGTGGATCTCATCGACGAAGAACACGCTCCGCGGCTCCAGCGCCGTCAGGAACGCGGCGATGTCGCCCTTGCGCTCGAGCGCCGGCCCGGCGGTCTGCACGAACGGCACGTCCAGCTCGGCCGCGACGATCTGCGCCAGCGAGGTCTTGCCGAGACCCGGCGGCCCGGCCAGCAGCAGGTGGTCGAGCTCCTCGCCGCGCGCCGTCGCCGCCTCGATCGCGACGGCGAGCTGCTCGCGCAGTGCCTCCTGGCCGACGAAGTCGACCAGCCGCTTCGGCCGCAGCGAGCGGTCGAGCTCATCTTCGGCGAGCAGGTAGGGCGTCTGGATCCGCGCGCTCTCCTCGCTGGCGATCGCCTCGGCGCTCATCACGCCGCCCGTGCCAGGCGCAGCGCATGCGCGATCAGCTGCTCGGCGCTGTCGCCCTCGGCGCCGAGCAGCAGCCCGTCGGCTTCACCGGGCGCGAAGCCGAGCTCGATCAAGCCGGCGCGCGCGAGCGCCCGGCCGTCGTCGCCATCGAGCTCGCCGCTCTCGCCGGGCGCACTGCGAGCAGCCAGAATCGATTCGTCGATCGTGTCCTCGCCGCGTACGACGACCTTCTCGCGCAGCTCGACGATGATCCGCTCCGCCGTGCGCTTGCCGATTCCAGGGACCGCCTGGAAGCGCGGCGCGTCGCCGGCGGCGATCGCGGCGATCAGCTCACGCGGCGCGCCGCCGGAGAGCACCGCAAGTGCGACCTTCGGCCCGACGGCCTGCACCGACAGCAGCATCAGGAACAGGTCGCGCTCCTGCTCGGAGTGAAAGCCGTACAGCGCGAGCGCGTCGTCGCGCACGATCAGCTGTGTGTGCAGGGTGACCTGCTCGCCGGCCGGCGGCACGTGGCGCAGCGTCTCGGCCGAGACCGACGCGCGATAGCCGACGCCCTCGCACAGCACGACGACGTGGTCGGCGCGCCGCACGACGACCTCGCCTCGCAACAGCGCGATCATCCGCCCGCTCCCGTGCCGTGAAGAGCAACGGCGAGCGCACTCGACAGCGGCGCGCAGTTGGCGTGACAGATCGCCACCGCGAGCGCATCGGCGGCGTGATCGGGGCGCGGCTCGTGCTCGAGCGCGAGCAGCGTCTTGACCATCCGCCCCACCTGCTCCTTGCCGGCGCGGCCGTTGCCGCAGACTGCGCCCTTGACCTGCTGTGGCGTGTAGCCCGAGCACGGCAGCCCGTGCTGGCCGGCGGCGAGCATCACGACGCCGCGCGCGTGGCCCACGGCGAACGCCGTCTTCACGTTCTGGCCGAAGTAGAGCTCCTCGAGCGCGACGGCGTCCGGCTCGTGCTCGCCGATCAGCGCGTCGATCTCACTGTGGATCTCGGCCAGGCGTCGCTCCCGCGCGAGCCCGGCCGCGGTCTCGATCACGCCGCCGGCGAGCGCGAGCAGTCGTCCGCCGCGTCGTTCGACGACGCCGTAGCCGGTGTTGGCCAGGCCGGGATCGATTCCGAGCACGATCATTGCGAGTGATTCTGCGCCCGCGCTCGGACGCCTGCCCACAGCCGGCGCGCGCGGTCGCGTACGCTGGGCGCTCGATGGGCGACGAGCAGATCGACTTCGCCGCGGAGGGGCTGCTCGACGGCCTCGAGGGCCGGCAGCGCAGCGAGCGCCTGACGCTGCTGCGCCAGCTCGCCGACGACGGCGTGTCGCTGGCCGAACTGCGCCGCAACACCACAGCCGGCTCGATCATGTATCTGCCGGCCGACCGCGTGATCGTCGGGCGCGAGCGCTACACCGCCAGCGAAGTGGCGCAGATCAGCGGCGTCGAAGAGGAGTTCCTCGTCGCGGCGCGCCGCGCGATGGGCCTGCCGATACCCGAGCAGGACGAGGCCGTCTACACCGCAGCCGAGCTCGGCTCCGCACGGATGATCCATGTCGCGCGCGATGCCGGCATCTCCGACGAGGAGGTGCTCGACCTCCTGCGCGTGCTCGGCCGCGGGCTCTCGCAGGTCGCCGAAACGCTTCGCACGCTGCCGCTGAAACTCGTGCTCGAGCCCGGCATGAGCGAGCCCGAACTGGCCAACCGCTACGCGCAGGCGGCGGGAGCCCTCTACCCGCTCGTCAATCCGCTCGTCGAGAACGTCCTGACCCTGCATCTCAAACATGCGACGCAGAGCACGGTCGTCAGCGAGCTCGAGCGAAGCGGCGGGCAGCTGCCCGGCTCGCGCGAGGTCTCGATCTGCTTTGCCGACCTGGTCGGCTTCACGCGCCTCGGCGAGGAAGTTCCGCCCGACGAGCTCGGCCGCCTCGCGGTCCGCCTGGAAGCGCTCGCGACTGACGCAGCGTCGCCGCCCGTGCGGCTGGTCAAGACGATCGGCGATGCGGCGATGCTCGCCTCGCCCGAGCCCGAGCCGCTGCTCGGTGCCGCGCTGAGCCTGATCGAAGCGGCCGACGAGGAGGGCGATGACTTCCCGCAGCTGCGCGCGGGCGCGGCGCTCGGCAAGGCGCTGCCGCGCGCCGGCGACTGGTACGGGCGCCCGGTCAACCTGGCCAGCCGGATCACCGCCGTTGCGCGGCCCGGCAGCCTTCTGGCCGAGCGCGAGCTGCATGAGTCGGCGACCGGCGCCTACCGCTGGTCGTTCGCCGGAGAGCGGCGGCTGAAGGGCATTCGCGGCGGCGTGCCACTGTTCCGCGCCCGGCGACTCGAGGAGTGAGCGGCGGCCGCTCGAGGCAGCGCAGCCCCAGCAGCTACTCCCACAGCTTCCAGGGCGCGCTCCCGCCGGCCCACAGGTCGTTCAGCTGGACGGCGTCCTTGTATGTGTCCATGCACTCCCAGAAGCCTTCGTGGCGGTGTGCCCGCAGCTGCCCATCGGCCGCCAGGCGCTGCAGCGGCGCGCGCTCGAGCACGCTGTCCTCTTGCAGATAACCCAGCACGCCGGCGCGCATGCAGAAGAAGCCGCCGTTGATCCAGTGCTCCGAACGCGGCTTCTCGCGAAAGCCACGGACGAGGCCGTCGGCGTCTAGCTCGGTCACGCCGAACTGCAGCTCCGGGCGTACGACCGTCAGCGTCGCGAGCGAGGCGTGCTCGTCGTGGAAGCGCAGCAGCGTCGCAAGATCGATGTCGGCCAGCCCGTCGGCGTAGGTCGCGCAGAAGGACTCCTCGCCGGCGAGCAGCGGCTCGAGCAGCTTGATCCGCCCGCCCGTCGGCGTCTGCTCGCCCGTCTGGACGCACTCGACCGCGACACCGGCCGGCCACCGATACCCGGCGACGAACTGCTCGATCAGCTCGCCGCGATAGCCGGTCGCGAGCAGGAAGCGGCGGAATCCCTGCGCCGCGTAGAGCTGGATCACGTGCCAGACGATCGGCAGGCCGCCGATCTCGACGAGCGGCTTTGGGATCTCCTGCGCGCCGCCGGCGCCCTGCCCGCCTAGGCGCGTGCCGCGCCCGCCGCACAGGATCACGACGGGCGGCAGACCGTTCAAGCGGCTATCCGGCGACGCGTTCGAGCACCTCGGCAGGCGCGTCGAAGTTGGCGTGCACCGCGTCGACGTCGTCGTTCTCTTCGAGCGCCTCGATCAGTCGCATCAGGGTCGCCGCCTGGCTCTCCTCGATCGGCACGAGGCTCGACGGCCGGTAGGCCATCTCGGCGCTCTCGAGCTCGACGCCGGACGCCTCGAGCGCGTCGCGCACAGCGGTGAAGTCGGCGGGCTCGGAGACCACCTCGAAGACGTCGCCATCGATCGAGATGTCCTCGGCGCCGGCCTCGACTGCGGGTAGCAGATCGTCTTCGGAGTAGTTCGCCGAATCCACCACGATCGTGCCCTTCTTGTCGAACAGGTAGGCAACCGATCCGGGCTCGCCGAGACTCCCGCCGTGCTTGGAGAACGCATGCCTGACGTCGGCGCCGGTGCGGTTGCGGTTGTCGGTGAAGGCCTCGACGAGCAGCGCGACGCCGCCCGGCCCGTAGCCCTCGTAGAGCACCGACTCGATCGCGGCGGCCTCGCCACCCTCGCCCGTGCCCTTTGCGATCGCGCGCTCGATGTTGTCCTTCGGCATCGACGCTTCGCGCGCCTTGCGAATCGCCAGCTCGAGCGACGGATTACCGGTCGGATCGCCGCCGCCGTCGCGCGCGGCGACCATGATCGCGCGGGTCAGCTTGGAGAAGTGCTTACCCCGGCGCGAATCGACGATCGCCTTCTTGTGCTTGATGCTCGCCCACTTGGAGTGTCCAGACATAGCTCTCAGTTTACGAGTCCGCCCGGGCCGGACAGCGCCGGGCGGTGCGTCTCCGCCCGCCGTCGAGGCCGCGGTGGCCGAGCATCGACCCGGCGGCGAGCCCTAGGATGGGCCTCGTGAGCGCCTCCGTCCCCGCCGAGATATTCAAGGCCTATGACATTCGCGGGCTGTACGGCGAGCAGATCGACGGAGACATCGCCGAGCGGATCGGCCGCGCGTTCGCGTATGTGCTCTCAGAACTCGCCGGCAAGCCGGTCGAGCAGCTGCGCGTCGGGCTGGGCCACGACATGCGCCTGTCGGCGCCGGAGCTCGCGGCGCGCTACCGAGAGGGACTGCTCGGCGCCGGCGTGAATGTGCTCGACGCCGGCCAGGTCGGCAGCGAGATGCTCTACTTCCTCGTCGGCTCGCGCGAACTCGACGGCGGACTGATGTGCACGGCCTCGCACAACCCGAAGGCCTACACCGGCGCGAAGCTGGTCCGCGAGGGCGCGATCGCGCTGTCCGGAGACTCCGGCATCCAGGACGTCCGCCGCCGCGTCGAAGCCGAACTGGCGACTGACGAGGAGCCCGCCGGGCCCGGCGCCCGTGGGGCGCTCGAGGAGCTCGACATCTACGACGAGTTCCAGCGCGCCGCGCTCGGCTTCATCGACCCGGACGAGGTCGCCTCGATGTCGAAACCGCTGAAGGTCGTCGTCGACGGCGGCAACGGGATGGCCGGCCCGATGGCCGGGCCACTGCTCGAGCGCCTCGGGCTCGAGCTGATCGAGACCTACTGGACCCCCGACGGCAACTTTCCCGACCACGAACCGAATCCGCTGCTTCCGGAGAACCGCAAGCTGATCATCGATCGCGTGCGCGAGGCCGGCGCGGACCTCGGCATGGCATGGGACGGTGACGCGGACCGCTGCTTCATCATCGACGACACCGGCGCGTTCGTCGACGGCGACTTCCTCACGGCGCTGCTGGCCGAGTCGCTGCTGCGCAAGAGCCCCGGCGAAGCGATCCTCTACGACGTGCGCGCGTCGTGGGCGGTGCCGGACACCGTCAAGCGCGCCGGCGGCACGCCGTACATCAACCGCGTCGGGCACGCCTTCTTCAAGACGCGGATGCGCAAGGAGGGCTCACTGTTCGGCGGCGAGGTCTCCGGCCACTACTACTTCCGCGACTTCTACTGCGCGGACTCGGGCACGATCCCGGCGCTGCTCGTACTCGAGCTGCTCGCACGCGAAGGCAAGTCGATGTCGCAGCTGCTCGCGCCCTACCACGCGCGCTACTTCATCTCCGGCGAGATCAACTCGGAAGTCTCCGATGCCGAGGCGAAGATGCAGGAGATCGCCGAGCGCTACCCCGACGCCCGCCAGGAACACCTCGACGGAATCTCGATCTACTACGAGGACTGGCACTTCAACGTGCGCTCGTCGAACACCGAGCCGCTCCTGCGCCTCTGTCTGGAGTCGCTCGTGTCGCACGACGACATGGTGCGCCGGCGCGACGAGGTACTCGCGCTGATCCGCTCGTGAGCGCTTCCGGCGAGCCTGCAGACGCCGAGCCGCCACGCTCACAGGTCGAGCGTGAGGAACGCGAGCAGGAGCAGCAGCTGCTTGCGCGTGCAGCCGAAGCCGGCATCCACCGGCTGGCGATCCCGACTCCGTTTCGCGTCGGGCGGGTCAACGCGTACCTGATCGAGGACTCACCGCTGACCCTGATCGACTCGGGTCCCAACTCGGCCAAGGCGCTGGATGAGCTCGAGCAGGCGCTCGCCACCCACGGACACCGTGTCGAGGACATCGAGCTGCTCGTCGTCAGCCACCAGCACCTCGATCACTTCGGCCTCGCACAGATCCTCGCGCGGCGCTCGGGCGCGGAGGTCGCGGCGCTCGACGTGCTCGCGCCCTACCTCGCCGGCTACGGCGAGCAGGCCGAGGCCGACGACAGCTTCGCGCAGGAGATCATGCTGCGCAACGGCATCCCGCCGGAAGTCGTCACCGCTCTGCGCACGGTCTCGGCCGGCTTTCGCGCCTGGGGCGCATCGGTCGAGGTCACGCGGCCACTGCACGACGGCAGCGAGCTGGCCTTGCGCGACCGCACGCTCGAGATCCTGCACCGGCCCGGCCACAGCCCATCGGACACCGTCTTCCTCGACGAGTCCCGCTCGATCCTGTTGAGCGCCGACCACCTGATCAAGAACATCTCATCCAACCCGCTCCTGACGCGACCGCTCGGCGGCGACTCGGGCAACGCCGAGCAGTCGACGTTCGGTCAGCGACCACGCGCGCTGTTGACCTACATCGACTCGCTGCAGAAGACACGCGCGATGGAGCTCGCGCTCGTGCTGCCGGGCCACGGGCCGCCGATCGACGAGCACGTGCAGCTGATCGACGGGCGGATGCGCATGCACGATCGCCGCGCGCGCAAGATCCTGCAGCTGATCGAGGCGGAGCCGCGCACGGCGCACGAGATCGCGCACGAGCTGTGGGGGGACGTCGCCGTGACCCAGGCCTTCCTGACGCTCTCGGAGGTCCTCGGCCACGTCGATCTGCTGCTCGCCGAGGGCAGCGTCGTCGAACACGAGCGCGACGGCGTCGTGCGCTTCGCAGTCGCCTGACGGGCCGCACAGCTCACGGCTCGAGCGCGCAGGACGCGATCACGACGGCCTCGGTCCGGTTCGCGACTCCGAGGCGCGCATAGATCGCCTCCATGTGTTTCTCCGCCGTGCGCGGGCTGATGCCGAGCAGGGCCGCGGCCTGTGGGCTCGTCTTGCCCGTCAGCGCGAGCTGCATCACCTGTGCCTGACGGTCGGTCAGCCCCAGCGTCTTCAGCGCGGCGATCGTGGGCCGCGGGCGCAGCGAGCGAAGGTGCAGGGCATGGAGCCCAGGGTAGGCGTCGGCGACGAGGCGGACCTGCAGGCTGATCCCCTCGACGATCATCGGCGGGCTCCAGGCGCCCTCGCGTCGCGCGCGCCCGTCGGCCGCGCCGCCTCGAACCTGCAGCCCGCTCGCCGATGCGAGCCACCCGAGCAGCGCACGCGGGAGCCTGTCGCCTACACCCACGGCGAGCACCTCCGCGGCGATCGGGGTCGCCCACGCGACCACACCGGTGTCGTCGACCAGCACCAGCCAGCGACCGGCGTCGGCCTCACCGGCCGAGGCGATCGCGCGAAGCAGCTCCAGCTCGCGCAGTCGCTCGAGCATCGTCTCGAGATGCGGGCGCAGCAGCTCGAGCAGTGCAACCTCCGCCTCGGTGAAGTCGCGCTCGACGCGCGCAAAGCTCAGCCCGACCAGCTCCGCGGGGCGCGCAAGCGACCGTCGCGGCGAAGACAGTGGCACAGCGAGCTGGTACTCGAGCGGGATGCGGCGGTAGACGTAGTCGTAGAGCTCGGTGGCATGCAGCGCGCGCCGCGTCATCAAGTCGGAGAGCCGTCGTACGGGGGTCTTGCCGGTGCGAGCGAGGTCGGCGAGCAGCGGGTTCTGGTGCGCATAGCGAGCGAACACCTCGGCGCCGCCGTCGAACACGCTCTCGGGCGGGTCGCCGGCGACCGCGGCGCGCCCGCTGCCCAGCTCTACAGCCGTGTAGCTCGCGTGATGGCAGGCGATGACGCCGCGCAGCGTCTGCGAGACCCGCCGCTGGAACTCTGCGAGCTCGCCGATCTGCTGCAGCTCGAGCACCGCGTCGAATGCCCTTCGCAACTGCCCTTCGCCTAGCTCGGACATGCCCCCCTCCGCCCTACGAACGGATGGGTAATTCTACCCTTGCGCGAGCCTCGATCTGAAGCCTAGGGTTGACATCGGCGCCGGTGCGCAGCTGTGGCGCAGCCGGCACGACCGACACCCGGGGGTGTACTCGCCGATGATCCCAGACCCTTCATCCACGCGGTCTCGCACACTGCGCGCGCTCGTCCTGTGCGCAGTGCTCGCACCGTCGTTGCTACTGGCGAGCGCGAGCGGCGCACTGGCCGCGGGGAGCTCGATCAAGCTCGAGGGCCCGCACCTCAACTTGTACGGCACCTCCTTCCACTACACGGCTTCCGGCTCGGCCGCCGGCGCGGCGGACTACCTCTACGGCTGGGAGGTGCCGTACACGCCCAAGTGCGCCGGCACCTACAAGGCCGAGGCGAGCCGCGGGCAGATCGCACTGTTCGTGAGCAAGGCGGTCGCCAAGCGCAGGCACTTCTCGATCGTCATTCCCTTCTCCGCGCGCAACACCACACAGCACCGCTTCTGCGCCTACCTGATCAACAAGGCGAGCGGTCACACGGTTGCGCACGCCGAAACGACGTGGAGGAACTACGCCGCCCCGTCCGGCCCGTCTTCGCCCTCCTCGCCTGCGCCGAGCTCAGGCGCGCTGCAGCCGACCGAAGTCGGCGTAGGAGACTGTCAGGCCAAGCACTTCGCGGACGAATCGGTGTTCGCTCAGAACGCGACGAGCGGCGCGAGCTGCGAAACGCTGGAATCCGTCGCCTTTGGAGCAGATGCGGCCAAAGGAGCGTCCTACAGCCGCTCCGGCTTCTCGTGCACCGCGACGGCGGAGGGCGATGGCTCGAAGTGGGTGTCGGCCTGGAGCGGCACCTACTACGCCTACACCTGCTCGTCGGGCTCGATGCAGGTCGCCTTCAACTGGGGCCTGCACTATGCATACGTCGCCGCTTCAACGCTGCCGGAAGCGACGACGGGCGGTTAGCCCGACGAGGTGCGACGCAGGCGCGATCGCCGCGTACCGGACGCCGGACGCGCGCGGCGCGTCGCGTCGCGTCTCAACCCAGAGCCGAGCGCTCGATCTCGGCCAGATGCGCCACGTTCGCGCGATCTTCTCGATCGGCGCTCGGCTCCGTCGCGAACCACGCATCGAGGATCTCGGCCAGCTCAGCGGCGGAGGTGCTCCGCAGGCTGAGCGCGAGCACGTTCGCGTCGTTCCAGCGCCTGGCACCGGCGGCAGTCGCCGCATCGAGGCATAGCGCGGCGCGAACCGAGTCGACCTTGTTGGCGGCGATCGACGCGCCCGTGCCGGTCCAGCAGCAGACGACCGCCTGCTCGGCTCGACCGTCGGCGACGTCACGCGCGGCCGCCTCGGCGGCCCATGCCCAGTCCGAGCGCTCCTCGGATGTCAGCGCGCCGTGCCTCAGCGGCGCGTGTCCGCGTCGTTCGAGCTCAGGCGCGAGCCCCTCGGCGACGCCGGTCAGCTCGTCGGCGGCGATCGCGATGCGCATGCGGCGAGTATCGCCGATTGCATCTCGCCGCCGGGCGGTGCGAGGATGCGGAAGTGATCGACGCGGGTCATCGCAGCCCACCGGGGACGGAACCGCCGAAGCGCTTCCGACCACGCCTTCACTTCGAGCTCTTGATCTGCTCGCTGCGCGGGCACGAGCTCGTCGGCACCGAAGCGGCCGAGCTGGGCGAGCACGATGCGCTGTTCGCACGCGAGGATCGGGCCGGCACGCGCTGGTATCGCTGTCTGCGCTGCGACAGTTGGCTGGCGCTCGAGCGGCCCGCTCAACCCGCGCGCCGCCAGCCGCCGTCGCGTGAGGAGATCGAGCTGCCACTGCGCGGCGGGCCGCTGCGCGCCAGGGTCATCCTGCGGCTGATCAGCGTCACGCGCGCGTTCCACTTCGTCGTGCTGACGGCGCTCGGCCTGCTCGTGCTCGTCTTCGCAGCCGATCGCCAAACGCTGCATCACAGCTTCTACAAAGCGCTCGTCGACCTGCAGGGCGGCGTCGCGGCGAGCCAGTCGCATACGCACGGACTCTGGCACGACCTCAACGAAGCGTTCACTACCTCCTCCTCGCACCTTCACCTGCTCGCCGCCATCCTGCTGATCTACGGCGCCGTCGAGGGCGTCGAGGCCGTTGGTCTGTGGCGCGGGCGCCGCTGGGCGGAGTACCTGACGTTCCTCGTCACGACCTCGCTGCTGCCGCTGGAGGTCTACGAGCTCGTCAACCGAGCGACCGTGCTGAAGGCCGCCGCATTCCTGCTCAACCTCCTCGTCGTCGTCTATCTGCTGTTCGCGAAGCGGCTGTTCGGGATCCGCGGCGGCTACGCCGCCGAGCGCGCCGAGCGGGCCGCGGACGAAGGCTGGCAGGCGCTCGAGCGCAGCGGACCGCCGTCGGCCGAGATTCCAGCGGCGCTGAGCGCCTAGCGAGCGACCGGCTATCGCCCGGTCGAAAGCCGAGCCGTTCGCCGCGCCGCAAAGTCGCCCGCCCAACTCAGCAGCAACTGGTGCAGGCGATCGTCATCGCCGAGCTCGGTGTGGAAGGCGACCGCCAGCACGCGCTGTTGGCGCGCAGCCACGGGATGGCCGTCGAGCTCGGCGAGGATCTCCACGTCGGCGCCGTGCTCGGCGATCCACGGCGCGCGGATGAAGACGCCACGCAGCGGGCCGCCGGGCAGTCCGGCGACCTCGAGATCGGCCTCGAAGCTCCTGATCTGGCGGCCGAACGCGTTGCGCTCGGCGACGATGTCCATCACGGCCAGATGCGCGCGGTCGAGCATGATCAAGCCGGCACACGAGCCGAGCACCGGCAGGCCGTCGCGCACGCGTGAGGACAGCGGCTCGGCGAGTCCCTCGCGCTCGATGCCGAGCGTCATCGTCGTCGACTCGCCACCGGGAATCACGAGACCGTCGATCCCCTCGAGATCGGCGACGACACGAACCTCGCGCACGCTCGCGCCGAGCCGCTCGAGCACGCGCCCGTGCGCCGCGAAATCGCCCTGGATCGCTAGAACGCCGATCAGCAGCACGCGAGCGACCGAGGACGCCGAGCCACGAAGGCCATCGGCCGTGTCGTCGTTACCAGCCGCGCTGGGCGAGCAGCTGCTCGCCCTCGAGCTTCGAGCTCTCGAGGCTCTCCATCGCCGGGCCGAGTCCGCGCGAGGCGGCCGCGACGCGCTCGGCGTCCTGCCAGTGCGTCGTCGCCTCGACGATCGCGCGAGCACGTGCCGGAGGGTCCTCGGACTTGAAGATGCCCGAGCCGACGAATACGCCTTCGGCGCCGAGCGCCATCATCAGCGCGGCGTCGGCCGGCGTGGCGATGCCGCCGGCGCAGAACAGCACGACCGGCAGCTTTCCGTCGGCCGCGACCTGACGAACGATGTCGAGGGGAGCCTGCAGCTCCTTCGCGGCCGTCGCCAGCTCACCGTCGGTGAGCGTGCCGAGCCGGCGGATCTCGCCGACGATCTTGCGCATGTGGCGCACCGCCTCGACGATGTCGCCCGTTCCGGCCTCGCCCTTCGAGCGAATCATCGCCGCGCCCTCGCCGATCCGCCGCAGCGCCTCGCCGAGGTTCGTCGCGCCGCAGACGAACGGAACGTTGAACTCCCACTTGTCGATGTGGTTGCTCTCATCGGCCGGCGTCAGCACCTCAGACTCGTCGATGTAGTCGACCTCGAGCGCCTCGAGCACGCGCGCCTCCATGAAATGGCCGATCCGCGCCTTTGCCATCACCGGGATGCTGACCGCCTCCTGGATCGCGCCGATCATCTCCGGATCGGACATCCGCGCGACGCCGCCGTCGCGGCGGATGTCAGCCGGCACCCGCTCGAGCGCCATCACCGCGGCGGCTCCGGCCTCCTCGGCGACGGTCGCCTGCGCCGGCGTGACGACGTCCATGATCACGCCGCCCTTGAGCATCTCGGCCAAGCCCGTCTTGACGCGGAATGTCGCCTCGTCTCGCATGGCAGAGCAGTTTATCCGCGGCCACGCTGCAGCACGGCAACGGCACCGCGCGCGACTACTTCAGCCGGAACGCCTTGATCCGGTCGTCGTACTGCGCTGTGTCCTGCGCGTACACGCCGTATGCGAGCGCCTGGATCAGACTCAGCAGCGCCGTGTGCGAGCGCACGTAGGCGGGGCTGTTGGAGGAGTAGTAGAGCTTGATCTGCGCGAGCTTGGCGACCTCGGACAGCGTCGCGTCGGTGATCGCGGCCGTCTGCGCCTTGCGGTGGCGCGCGAGCTTCATCGCGCGCACGACCAGCGGATGCGGCCGTCCCGCGGAGAGGCCGATCACGAGCGTGCCGGCCTCGATCCGCCCGAGCCTGCTGAGCGCCTCCTGCGAGGGGCTCGCGACGACGTCGACGCGCAGGTCGAGCAACATCAGCAGGTGGCGTAGGTAGCTGGCGAAGAAGGCCATCTGGTCGGTACCCGCGACGAGCACCTTCTCGGCCGAGACGATCGCCTCGATCAGCGCCTCGACGGAGCTGCGCGAGACCTTGCGTGCCGTCTCCTCGACGTTCAGGTGGTCGGCCGCCAGCGCCGTCTCGAACTCGTTCTGGTCGAGCGAGAAGAGCGGTGCCGAGGATGTCGGCGCGCTGCCCTCGTTGCCCTGCGCGTGCACACGCCGGTATTCCTCGCGCGCCGCCGCCTGCAACTCGGGAAAGCCCTCGAAGCCGAGCGCCTGCGAGAAACGCACGACCGTCGAGCTCGAGGTGTTCGCGCGCCGCGCGAGCTCCTCGGCCGTCTGGAAGGCGGCCTCATCCAAGTGGTCGACGATGTACTGCGCGACGTCCTTCTGCGAGCGCGAGCACTCCTCGAAGCGTGCGCGGATGTACTTCGACAGGCTCTGGTGCTCGCTCGTGCCGCCGACTGGCGGCTGGCGATCGCTGGTGGGAGTCGCGACTCGCTTCATCGGCGCACTTGTTCGACGCCGTCGCCTCTCACTCCTGCCACGCCGCCACGATCTCGCCGCGTCAGTGATCTGCCGTACCCCCCGCGGCGTACATTCAAAGACGAGATGTCGTGCTCGGTTGACAGCAGCGAGGACACGCGATGAAGATCGCAATCGTCGGCGCGGGCGTATCCGGACTGGTCGCCGCGCATCTGCTGCACCGCGAGCACGAGATCGTCGTCTACGAGGCGAGCTCCTACGCCGGCGGGCACACGAACACGATTCGTGTCGACACCGCCCACGAGACCCACCACGTCGATACCGGCTTCATCGTGATGAACGACCGCAACTACCCGCTGTTCACGCGCCTGCTCGACCGACTCGGCGTCGCCCGGCAGGCGACGCACATGAGCTTCTCGGTCAAGGGCGAGGAGCACGACTTCGAGTTCAGCGGCACGCCGCGCGGCCTGTTCTGCCAGCCGGGCAACATCGCCAGCCCGCGCTTTCAGCGGATGATCGTCGACCTGCTGCGCTTCAACCGCGCGCTGCGTCGACTGCTCGAGGGTGAGGAGAGCGGCGAGTCGATGCGCGACTTCCTCGCCCGCCACAGCTTCTCGCGTGCTTTCGTCGAGCGGCTGATCGTCCCGCAGATGTCGGCCGTGTGGTCGGCCGATCCGCACCAGGCCGGCTCCTTCCCGGCGCGCTTCATCGCCGAGTTCTTCGCCAACCACGGAATGCTCGGCTTTCGCGACCGGCCCCGCTGGTCAACCGTCTCGGGCGGCTCGGCACGCTACGTAGAGGCGCTGACCGAGCCGTTCCGCGACCGCATTCGCCTTGGCGCGCCGGTCAGCTCGATCACGCGCGGCGCGGACGCCGTCGAGCTGATCGCCGCCGGCAGCAGCGCCGAGCGCTACGACCACGTGATTCTCGCGACGCACTCCGATCAGGCGCTGCGCATGCTCGGCGACGCGACGGCACGCGAGCACGAGCTGCTCGGCGCGATTCGCTACCAGCCCAACGAGGCCGTGCTGCACACCGACAGTCGCATGCTTCCGCGCCGGCGCTCGGCGCGCTCGGCGTGGAACTTTCACCTGCTGCGCGAGCCCAAGCCGCTGAGCACCGTCACCTACTACATGAACCACCTGCAAAAACTCCATGCCGATCGGGACTTCTGCGTCACACTCAATCGGACCGAGGCGATCGATCCCGCGAAGATCATCCGCAAGATCACCTACGCCCATCCGATGTACACGCCGCGCGGCGTAGCCGCGCAGGCCGAGCACCGCTCGATCAGCAATCTCTCCAGTCGCACGCACTACTGCGGCGCCTACTGGGGCTGGGGCTTTCACGAGGACGGCGTGCGGAGCGCGGTGCGCGCCTGCGAGCCGTTCGGAGTCTGCCTGTGAGCGCCTCGTGCCTGTACGAGGGCTTCGTCCGCCACCGCCGCTTCGGCGCTCCCAGCGACGAGCTGCGCTACCCGCTGTTCATGGCCTACCTCGACCTGGACGAGCTGCCCGGGGTGTTCGACGGGCATCCGCTGTGGTCCGCTCGGCGTCCGGCGCCGGCCTGGTTTCGACGCGCTGACCACCTCGGCGATCGCCGCAGCCCCCTGCGTGCCACCGTCGAGGCGCTCGTCGCCGAGCGCTGCGGCATCGCGCTCGACGGCCCGATCAGGCTGCTCACGCACCTGCGCTACCTCGGCCACTGCTTCAACCCTGTCAGCTTCTACTACTGCTTCGACGCAGCCGGCGAGCGCGTCCGCGCAGTCGTCGCGCACGTGACGAACACGCCGTGGGGAGATCAGCACTCCTACGTGCTCGCCGCCGGGCAGCCGGCCGGCGACGAGGACGGCGAGGCGGGCACCGCGGGCACGCCGCGCGTGCTGCGCGGCGAGTTCGCCAAGGCGCTGCACGTCTCGCCGCTGATGGGCATGGAGCACACCTACGACTGGCGGCTGAGCGTGCCGGCCGAGACGCTCTCGGTGCAGATCGACTCGACGCATCGCGGCGCGCGAGCGTTCGACGCGACGCTCGCGTTGCAGCGCCGCGAGTTGAGCGCGCGCGAGCTGCGCCGTGCGCTCGTGCGCTATCCGCTGCTGACCGTACGCCTGACCGCGCGCATCTACACCCACGCGCTCCGCCTGCGCCTGCGCGGCGCCGCCTGGCACGCGCGCCCCGACGGGAGCGGCGCGTGAGCACCACGACCCGCGAGCTCGTCAGCAGGCCGGCAGCGCATCCTGTGCCGACGATGCTCGATCGGCTCGCGCGAAGAGTCGTGCTCGCGCTGTTCTCGCGGATCCGTCGCGGCCAGCTGGTCGTGCGCGAGCGATCGCAGACGATGCGCTTCGGCGAGCGCGAGCCGCGCCACGCGCTCTCAGCTGAGCTGAACGTACACTCCGCGCGCTTCTACCGCGCGCTGCTGCATGGCAGCCGCGGCCTCGGCGAGTCATACGTCGAAGGCCTGTGGGACTGCGAGGACCTGGTCACGCTGACGCGCATCGGCGCGCTCAACGTCGAGGCACTCGATGCGCTGCGCAGAGTGCTCGCGCCCGTGCTCGTGCCGTTGCAGCGCGCCGGCGGCTGGCTCGCGCGCAACACGCCGGCGCGCTCGCGCGAGCAGATCGCCGCGCACTACGACCTCGGCAACGAGCTGTTCTCGCACTTCCTCGACCGCACGATGATGTACTCGTGCGCCGTCTTCGAGTCGCCCGAGGCGACGCTCGAGGAGGCCTCGCTGGCGAAGCTCGAGCGGATCTGCCGCAAGCTCCGGCTCAGTGCCGAGGATCACGTGCTGGAGATCGGCACCGGCTGGGGCGGCTTCGCCGAGTATGCAGCCGAGCGCTACGGCTGCCGCGTGACGACGACGACGATCTCAGCAGAGCAGCACGCATATGCATCGAGGCGAATTCGCGAGGCCGGCCTGGAGGATCGCGTGACGGTCCTGTTCGAGGACTACCGCGATCTGCGCGGGCGCTACGACAAGCTCGTCTCGATCGAGATGATCGAGGCCGTCGGCTGGCAGTACTTCCCGACGTTCTTCCGTCGCTGCTCGGAGCTCGTCGCCGACCACGGCGCGATGCTGCTGCAGGCGATCGTCATCGAGGATCGCGCCTACGAGGTCGAGAAGGCCGCCAGAAGCTTCGTCAACACGCACGTCTTTCCCGGTGGCTGCCTGCCCTCGCTCCAGGTCATCGCGCGGATGGTCGCGCGCGTCACCGACTTCCGCGAAGCACAGCTCGAGGACATCACCGAGCACTACGCGACGACGCTGCGCCACTGGCGCGAGCGCTTCGCCGTCTCGGCCGCACGCCTCTCCGAGCTCGGCTACGACGAGCGCTTCCGGCGCCTCTGGGAGCTCTACCTCAGCTACAGCGAGGGCGGCTTCCGCGAGCGGCGGATCCAGGACGTGCAGCTATTGCTGGCCAAGCCCGGCTTCCGCTGAGGAGGCCGTCGACGCGGCGCGGGCCGGTGTCCTCAGTCGCTCGCGTCAGAAGGACGCCACGCTCCTTGCGTCCTCGGCCCGCTTGGTCGACGACCTCCTCATGGTCTGCGCCCGCGACGCGGTCGAGGTAGGGTCCGCGCGGTGAAGCGCAACCTGTTCGACGACGTCCACGAGGATTTCCGCGAGAGCTTCGCCACGTTCCTCGCTCGCGAGGTGATCGGCGGCGAGGGCCGCTACGAGCAGTGGGAGCGCGACGGCATCGTGCCGCGCGAGGTCTTCGCGCTGGCCGGACGCGGCGGCTTCCTCGGCATGGCCGTGCCCGAGCGCTACGGCGGCGCCGGCGTCGAGGACTTCCGCTTCAACCTCGTGATCGGCGAAGAGTGCCAGCGCGCCGGCGTCGGCAGCTTCGGCCTCGGCATCACGCTGCACAACGACATCTCTCTCCCCTACTTCCTGCGCTACTGCACCGATGAGCAGCGCGAGCGCTGGCTACCGGGCATCGCCTCCGGCGAGCTGATCACGGCGCTCGCGATGACCGAGCCCGGCATCGGCTCGGACCTGGCGTCGATGACCACACGCGCGCGGCGCGAGGACGATCACTACGTCGTCGACGGCTCGAAGACGTTCATCACGAACGGCATCAACGCCGATCTGATCATCACGGCCGTCAAGACCGACCCGTCACAGCGCCATCGCGGCATCAGCCTGCTCGTGATCGAGCGCGGCATGGACGGCTTCGAGCGCGGGCGCAACCTCGAGAAGATCGGCCAGCACGCGCAGGACACGGCTGAGCTCTCCTTCAGCGGCGTGCACGTGCCGGTCGCGAACCTGCTCGGCAGCGAGGGCGAGGGGTTCGTGCAGCTCGTCTCCAATCTGCCGCAGGAGCGCCTCTCGATCGCCGCCTCGGCCGTCGCCGCCGGCGAGGCGATGATCGACTGGACGCTCGACTACGTACGCGAGCGCAAGGCCTTCGGCCAGCCGATCGGCTCGTTTCAGAGCTCGCGCTTCACGCTCGCCGAGCTGCGCGGCGAAGTCGACGTCGCACGCGCCTACATCGATCGCTGCGCGCAGGCGCTCGACGCCGGCGAGCTGACGCCCGAGGACGCGGCGACCGCGAAGTGGTGGTGCACCGACCTGCAGGGCCGCGTCGCCGACCGTTGCCTGCAGCTGTTCGGCGGCTACGGCTACATGACCGAGTATCCGATCGCGCGCGCCTTCGCCGACGCGCGCGTGACGCGCATCTACGGCGGCGCCAACGAGATCATGAAGGAGATCGTCGGCCGCTCGCTGGGCCTCTAGGGCAGCCGCTGCTCGATCTGGTCGCGGCGAACCGTCGCGCTAGCGCGCCACCGGCGAGTCGGCCGGCTTCAGGTCGAGCTCCTTGGCCAGCTCGACGAAGTAGTCGAGCGAGCGCGGGTTGGCGAGCGAGTCGATGCTCGCGGCCTGCTCGGGCGGCGCTCCCATCAGGATCCGCTTGACCGGCACCTCGAGCACCTTGCCCGAGAGCGTGCGCGGGACCTCGGCGATCTGCCTGACCTCGTTCGGCACGTGCCGCGGCGAGCAGTCCTCGCGGATCTTTCGCTTGATCTCGCGCGCCAGCGACTCGTCGAGTGCGACGCCGTCGGCGAGCGCGACGAACAGGATCATCTGCAGCTCGCCGTCGCCGCCGGGCTTCGGTATGTCGACGACCAGCGCGTCGAGCACCTCGGGCAGCGAGCTCGCCGCGCGGTAGATCTCGCTCGTCCCCATGCGCACGCCCTGGCGGTTGATCGTCGAATCCGAGCGCCCGTAGATGACCGCGCCGCCGCGCGGCGTGATCCGGATCCAGTCGCCATGGCGCCAGACGCCCGGATACATCTCGAAGTAGCTCTCGCGCAGCCGCTCGCCGTCCTCGTCGCCCCACAGGAACAGCGGCATCGACGGCATCGGCTCGGTGATCACGAGCTCGCCGACGCGGTCGATGTGCGCGACGCCCTGCTCGTCCCAGGACTCGACCGCGCAGCCGAGGATGCGGCACTGCAGTTCGCCTTCGTAGACCGGCAGCAGCGGACAGCCGCCGACGAAGGCCGTGCAGACGTCGGTGCCGCCGCTCGTCGAGAACAGCCAGATCTTCGCGCCGACGTGCTCGTAGACCCACTTGAAGCTCTCCGGCGCCAGTGGCGAGCCGGTCGAGCCGATCGCGCGCAGGGCGCTCAGGTCGTGGTCGCGCGCAGGCTCGATGCCGTCCTTCTCACAGCTCGCGAGCAGGCCGGCCGACAGGCCCATGCAGGTGATCTTCGCGCGCTCGGCCAGGCTCCACAGCGCGCCGAGGTCGGGCTCGGCCGGGCTGCCGTCGTAGAGCACGATCGCGGCGTCGGAGAGCAGGCAGCCGACGAGGAAGTTCCACATCATCCAGCCGGTCGTCGTGAACCAGAACATCCGGTCGCCCGCGTGCAGGTCCGTGTGCATCCGCTTCTTCAGCTGCTCCAGCAGGATCCCGCCGTGCCCCTGCACGATCGCCTTCGGCAGGCCGGTCGTGCCGGAGGAGTAGAGCACCCACAGCGGGTGATCGAACGGCACCTGCTCGAAGCTCAGCTCGGTCTGCTCGCCGCGCGCCAGCAGCTCGTCCCAGCCGATCGCGGCGTCGAGCTCGGCGCCGGTGTCGAGATAGCCGAGCAGCACCGTCTGCTCGACGCTCGGCAGCTCGGCGAGAATCGCCTCGACGTTGCGCGATCCGGTCGAAGTCCTTGCCGCCGTGGCGGTATCCGTCAACGGTCAGGAAGACCTTCGGCTCGATCTGCGCGAAGCGGTCGATCACGGCGCGAGCGCCGAACTCCGGCGCGGCGCTGGACCAGATCGCACCGATCGACGCCGCCGCCAGAAACGCGATCAGCGTCTCGGCGATGTTCGGCATGTAGGCGACGACGCGATCGCCGCGCTGCACGCCGAGCGAGCGCAGCCCGCCGGCGGCCTGCGCGACGCGCTCTGAGAGCTCGCCCCAGGTGAGCTCCTGCAGCTCGCGCAGCTCCGAGCAGTGCACGAGCGCGAGCGCGCCGGGATCGCGGTTGCGGCCCGAGCGCAGATCGCCCGGCTCGCGCTGAATGCCGCCGAGCATGTTCTCGGCGTAGTTCAGCTCGGCGCCCTCGAACCAGCGCGCACCGGGCATCTCGCGCGAGCTGAGCACGCGCTCGTAGGGTCGCGAGCTCTTCACGCCGCAGAACTCCCAGACGCTTTCCCAGAACTGCTCGAGCTCCTGCAGCGACCAGCGCCGCAGCTCCTCGTAGGAGCTCAGATCGCGCCCCTCGCGCTCGCTGAGCCACCGCGCGAAACGCGTCATCTCGGCACGCTCGCGGTCCTGCTCGCTCGGCTCCCACAGTGGGGTCTGTGCGCTGGGCATGCGGGTATTCTCGCGGTTCGTGGATCTCTTTGGGTTGCGCGCCGAGTTTCCGGTCCTGCGGGAGCTGGTCTATCTGAACGCCGGAACCGACGGACCGCTGCCCTCGCGCGCCGTGCAGGCCGTTGCCGAGGAGCTCGAGCGCGAGGCGCGCGAGGGGCGCGCGTCCGCGCACTTCGAACGCCGCACCGAGCTGAACGACCGTCTGCGCGATGCCTACGCGCGAGCGCTCGGCGCCGAACCGGCTGACGTCGCGCTGACGACGTGTACGACCGAGGGCATCGCGCAGGTGATCGGCGGGCTCGAGCTCTCGCCGGGCGAGGAGATCCTGACAAGCGACGAGGAGCATCCCGGGCTGCTCGGCGCGCTGGCCGCCGCGCGCGAGCTGCACGGAGTCGAGATCCGCGAAGTCGCGTTCGGCGATCTCGCCAGCGCGGCCGGCGCGCGCACGCGTCTGATCGCCTGCTCG
Organism: uncultured Solirubrobacteraceae bacterium; assembly: GCA_963812575.1. Taxonomy (GTDB): domain Bacteria; phylum Actinomycetota; class Thermoleophilia; order Solirubrobacterales; family Solirubrobacteraceae; genus Palsa-744. The sequence goes on from CAWEVS010000014.1 coordinate 279,353, forward strand.
CACGTCGGTTGGATGAGCGGGCTGCTCGCACCGCGCGAGCTCGCCGAGCTGGACGTGCCGGTGCTGCTCGACGGCGCCCAAGGAGTCGGCGCCGTGCCCGTCGACGTTCAGCGCACTCGGCTGCGACGCCTATGCCGGCGCCGGGCAGAAGTGGCTGTGCGGACCGGACGGAACAGGGATGCTCTACGTCGCGCCGCGACTGCGCGAGCGCCTCGCCGTCACGCGCCGCGGCTACTCCAACCTCGAGGATCCGAACGCCGGCCTGCAGGCAAGGCTGCACGACGACGCACGCCGCTTCGACACGATGTCGCTCAGCGCCGAGGCGCGTCGCCTGTGCGCTCGCCTCGATCGAGCTGCTCGAGTCGGTCGGCTGGAGCGCCGTTCACGAGCGCGCCGCGCACGCTCGCGGCGCGCCTGGCCGAGCAGCTCCAGGAGCGCGGCCGCGCCGTCGCGCCGCGCGACGCGACGACGCTCGTCTCCTTCGAGAGCGCCGACGCCGAAGCCGAGCGCGACGCGCTGGCCGCGCGCGGATGCGTCGTGCGCAACATCCCCGGTCGAACGTGGCTGCGCGCGTCGGTCGGCGCCTGGAACGACGAGAACGACCTCGCGCGCCTGCTCGAGTCGCTCTCGGCATGAGCTCGCGGCAGGCGGCGACGCTGCCGGCAGCGCGCGAGCGTGCCGAGAACGACACGCGCCGGTCGAGCCCGCTCGTGCGCCTGGCGCGCTTTCGCCCGGCACTGCACCACCTCGCGCTCGCCGGCGTGCTCGCGCTGTCGGCCGTGATCAACGTGCACCGGCTCTCGCAGAACGGCTACGGCAACATCTTCTACTCGGCCGGCGTCAAGTCGATGCTGCGCTCGTGGCACAACTTCTTCTTCGTCTCGTTCGACCCCGGCGGGCTGATCACGGTCGACAAGCCGCCGCTGGCGCTGTGGCTTCAGGCCGTCAGCGCGAAGCTGTTCGGCTTCGCGCCGCTCTCGCTGCTGCTGCCGGAGGCGATCATCGGCGTGCTCTCGGTCGCGCTGCTCTACAGGATGCTCGCGCGTCGAATCGACGGCTGGGCGGCCGTCGCCGGCGCGCTCGCGCTGGCGCTGTTCCCGTCGTTCGTCGCGATCTCGCGCACGAACAACGTCGATGCGCTGCTGATCCTGCTGATGATCCTGGCCTGCGACGCGGCGCTGCGCGCCTGCGAAAGCGGCCGCTGGCGAAGCCTGTTGTGGAGCGCGGCGCTCGTCGGTCTCGCCTTCAACACGAAGACGCTCGCCGCCTACCTGATCGTTCCCGGCATCGCGCTCGGCTACCTGCTGTGCGCGCCCGGCGCGCTGCGCCGGCGCCTGCTGCAGCTGCTCGTCGGCGGGGCTCGTGCTCGTCGTGATCTCAGGTCGCGTGGATGCTCGCCGTCGAACTGACTCCGGCCTCGCAGCGCCCGTTCGTCGGCAGCTCGACGAACAACACCGAGCTCGGCCTGACGTTCAGCTACAACGGCTTCGGCCGCGTCGGCGGGCAGACCGGCGGCCCCGGACAGATACCGGTCGGCACCGGCGGCGTCGGCGCGCACCGTCGCGCCGGCGACCGGCGCGAGCAGCGAACCGACGAAGACGCACACGGCGCCGGCCGCGCCGGAACGATCTGAATTCCTGCCGAACGGGCGCGAACGCAATCCGATCGCCTTCGGCGGCCCGGTCGGGCCGCTGCGGCTGTTCGGCCGCGGTCTCGGAGATCAGGGCGCGTGGATGCTGCCGTTCGCGCTGGCCGGACTGCTCGCGTTCGCGCTGCTCGCGCTGTGGCCCGAGCGTGAAGCAGCGGAGCCCGAGCGCCCGGCGCGCGGCGCCGGCGGGCGCTTCGGCCCGTGTTCGATCGGCTGCGACTGGCGCTGCTGATCGTGCTCGGCGGCTGGTTCCTGACCGAGGCCGCCGTGCTGAGCCTCTCCAAGGGCATCGTGCACCCCTACTACGTCTCGGCGCTCGGACCCGGCGTCGCGGCGATGGTCGGACTCGGCTGCTTCGCCTTCGCGCGCTTCGCGCGCCGGCGCGACCCGCGCATCGTGCTCGTGCTGGCCGGCGTCGCCGCGACCGTGCCGGTGCAGATCTGGCTGCTGCACAAGGAGCACTACCTGGGCTGGTTCACGGCGCCGCTGATCGCCGCCGCGGCATTCGGCCTGGTGGTGCTCGCGCTCGGCACGCTGCTCGCTCGGCGCCTGTCGCTGCTCGCTTACATCGGCCTGGCGATCGCGCTCGGCGCGCTGCTGATCGCGCCGGGCGTCTACTCGGCGACGAACTGGCTGGCGCCCGTGCAGTCGACGTTCCCGGCGGCCGGCCCGCGCGCCGCGTCAGGCCCCGGCGGCGACGGCCTGGACGGCGAGCACATCGCCGTCGACCGCGCACTGCTGCGCTACGTGCAGGCGCACCGTCCCGGCTCGCGCTGGTCGGTGCTGGCCGACGCCTCCAACACGGCCTCGCCGATGATCCTGCTGGGCAGCGACGCCGGCTCGGTCGGTGGCTTCAGCGGCACCGATCCGGCGCTCAACGGCGCCGGGCTCGGCGCGGCTCGTCGGCCGCGGCGAAGCGCGCTACGTGATTCTCGGCGGCGAGTTCTCGACGCGCGGCGGAAACGGCGCGACGGCGGCCGTGCAGCGCGTCTGCCGCGTCGTTCACACGCGCAGCTGGCTGCCCCGTCCGCTCTCGTCCGACGGGCTGATCCTGTTCGACTGCGCCGGGCGCGTGAGAGCGCTGCAACAGAGCTGACGGCGCTAGGCCGCGACGGCGAGGTCGCGGTGGAACGCCCGCGCGAACGCCTCGGTCTCGCGCCTGGCCGCCCAGCGCGGCACGGCTGGCTCGCCGTCGGCGATCAGCTGCAGCTCGACCTCGTCGTCGTGCAGGGTCAGTCGTGTTTCGCGCACGAGCTGATCGCGCGAGCGCTCGAGGTCCTCGGCCAGCCGCAGCAGCACTGCGCACCGTTCCAGGCGCTCGGCGTCGCCAGGGCCGAACAGCGCGCGCAGCGGGCCGGGGTCGGGCATGCCCTTGCGGTGATAGCGCGCCGCCTGCGCGATGATCGCGACCTCGACCGGCGTGAAGCCGGGCAGGCCGGCGTTGAGGATCAGGTAGCGCGAGTGCTTGTGGTGATCGTCGTAGTCGACCGACATGCCGATGTCGTGCAGCATGCTCGCCGCCCACAGCAGCTCGCGCTCGCGCGGATCGCCCTCGTGCAGCCCGAGCTCGGCGAGCTCGTCGAACATGCCGAGCGCCAGCGTCGCGACGTGGCGCGTGTGCGCGACGTCGAGGTGGTACTGCCCTGCGAGGTTGAGCACGCTCGCGCGGCGCACGTCCTCGAACAGCGGCGGCTCTCGTCGCGCGAGCAGGCGCTCGAAGAAGACGCCCTCGCGCAGGCCCGCCTCGGTTGCCTCCAGGCCGTCGAAGCCGCCGGCGCGCAGGACGCTCTGCACGACGACCGCGCCGGCCAGGATCAGGTCGGCGCGAGCCGGCTTGATGCCCGGCACGCTCGCGCGCTCGGACGCCGGCAGCGCCGCAAGCCGCTCGACGAGATCGTCGAGCACGTCGTGCTCGATCACCATCCCCTGCACGCCGTTGGAGGGCAGGCCGGCGGCGCGCTGCGCGGCGGCCGCGAGGTTTCGCACGGTGCCGCCGATGCCGACGATCCGCGCGCCGGCGCGAGCGCCGCTCGCCACGCCGAGCCACGCGGCCTGGCTGAGCTGCTCGGCGACGTGCTCGCGCAGCGCGTCCAGCTGGCGGCGCTTGGCGGGCCCGTTCACCGGCAGGAAGCGCTCGCTCATGCGCACCGTGCCGATCGGCCACGATCTCGCTCTCGCTGCGCCAGGCGCTCGCTCGACGCGCACGAGCTGCATCGAGCCGCCGCCGAGATCGAGCACGCAGCCCTCTTCGAGCGTCGTCGAGTTGATCGCCGCGAGGTAGCCGTAGCGCGCCTCGGCCTCGCGCGAGAGCACGCGGATCGGCAGCCCCGAGCGGGCGCGTGCGCGCTCGAGGAACTCCTCGGCGTTGCTCGCGTCGCGGATCGCGCTCGTCGCGACGGCGTCGATCGAGCCGCCGTCCAGGCCGCTGGCCTTCGCGAACTGCGCGAACACGTCGAGCGTCGCCAGCGCGCGTGCGATCGGCTCGCGTCCGAGTTCGCCGCTGCTCGCCAGGCCCTCGCCGATCCGCACCGGCTCGTAGATCTCGTCGGTGCGCTTCCACCAGCCATCGCCGGCGAGGAACACGACCAGGCGGAACGAGTTCGAGCCGAGATCGATCACGGCGAGGCGCTCGTCTGGCTTCATCGGTCTGAGCGTATTCGCCGGATCGGCGGGCTCGCGCCGCGCGAGGCTCGGCGCGGCGGCTGACCGGAAGCGTCGTCGGCGAGCCGCATCGGCGCCCGATCGAGCGCGGCCCGTACTGCGCGAATCGCGCTCTGCTCAGACGAGCAGGTCGTCGGGCGAGGCGATCACGCGCATGTGCTCGGCGACGCTCGTGATGCTCAACAGCCGCTGCACCTGTGGCGAGCCGGGCGTGATCGCGAACTCCTGCGAGCGGCTGCGCGCGGCCTCGTGCGCGAGCAGGATCACGCGCAGGCCGGTCGAGTCGACGAAGCTGAGCTCGTCGAGGTCGAGCACCAGCAGCGGCGCCTGCGTCACCTCGGCCGCTCCGAGCGCGCGCTCGAGGATCGGCGAGCTCGCGAGGTCGAGCTCGCCTTCCAGGCGCAACACGACCCGGTCCGCCTCGCGCCGAACGTCGACGCGAAGGTGCTCCTGAGCGCCCACGTGCGAATCGTATCGCACGTCCGTCTTCGTATTTCGCCGAAGGGCAGCACTCGGCACGGTCGGCTCGAGCAGAAAATCCGTCCTGGCCGACGAGCTCGCGCTCTCGCGCGTTCGGCGCCGCGCGGCGGTAGAGCGGCGCGACGAACCACAGACCGACGAACGGCACGCCGATCAGCGCCGCCGTGAGCGCGCCGGCCGTCGCGCCGAACAGCTTCGTCGTGACCAGCAGCACGCTGCCGCACATCGCCAGCGCCAACAGCGCCAGCCCGACGAGGACGATGCGATTGGCGAGGAACACGAGGTGGCGCTTCTCGTCCTGACGGAACACGACGCGGTGGTAGGCCGCCGGCGCGATCACGCATATAGCCGCCAGCGCCGCGCAGATCAGCGTCGCCAGGTAGACGCCGCGCTCGAACGGGCCGACGCCGGTGAAGCCGCTGTCGAACGGCACGACGAGCAGGAATGCGAACAGGACCTGTACGCCGGTGACGACGATGCGCAGCTCGCCGGTCAGCTCCTCGAGATTGCGATCGAGCCGCTGCATGCTCGTCTCCGGCCGGCCGTCGGCGGCATTCGAGCCGCTGCTCGATCTCGTATGGTCGATTACGGTCTCCGACACGGCTGCTCGCCTGCATCCTGCTCCTGCGGCTCGATACCCATCTGCGCACCGCCGGAAACGGCGGCCGGACAAAAGCGCCGCGTCGGCGCGGCGCGACCGCAGCGTCCGAGCGCCTCGCCGAGCAGGCCTCTGACGGCGCTCGTTTGTCGCGCCGGCCGGCGGGTATCGGCATGCCGGCAGTCATTGAGAGCGAAGCAGGAGGTCTGAGATGCCGCCACGCGGGGTGAAAAAGGGCAGCAAGCGCGCGCGCCAGTACGAGCACATCAAGGACAGCGAGCTCGACCAGGGCGCCTCTGAGGGGCGCGCCGAGGAGATCGCCGCGCGCACGGTCAACAAGGAGCGCGCTCGCAGCGGCGAGTCGCAGCGCAGCTCCGTCGACGTCTACGCGCGACATCTCCTCGGGGCGGCGCGGCGGCCTGCGCTCGGGCAAAGCCGGGCCGCGCGGGCGCACGCGCGAGCAGCTCTACGCCGAGGCGCGCAAGCTCGGCGTCGAAGGCCGCTCGCCGATGAACAAGGCGCAGCTGTTGCGCGCGGTCGAGAACAAGAAGCGCTGAGGGCGCTGAGGCGCGCGGCGGAGACTCCTCGCGAGCGCTGCGCTAGCTCCACTCGCGCGGCGCGCGGCGCTGCATGTGCAGGCGCACGACCGTGCCGCTCGGCGCGGAGCGAATCTGCACGAGGTCGCAGAGCTGGTTGACGAGCCACATGCCGCGGCCGCCGTGCTGGTCGATCGGCGGCTGCAGGCGACCGACGAGCGGGTCGCGGATGAAGCCGTGGTCTGAGACCTCGCAGACGAGCAGATCCTCGCGCTCGCGCCAGAACCGCAGCGTGCCGCCACCACCGCCGTACTGAACGCTGTTGGTGACCAGCTCGTTGACGGCCAGCACGAGATCCTCGCTGGCTTCGACGCCGAGCTCGGCCTCGGCGCAGCGTGCGGCGACGAGCGCGCGGATCGTGCCGATCGCGTTGCGCGTGAACAGCAGCTGCTCGTAGCCTCGCGGCGGCGCCGGCAGAGATCCGTTGAACGGCCCCGGCGCCAACTCGAACGGCACGAACGTGCCGCTGCGACGGCTGATGCCTTCGTGCATCAGCGCCGGATGCGTCCGCCGGGCAGCGTCGATCATGCCCGGCTCGAGCGCTTCGAGGTCGTACGGACACAGCAGCCGCCACGCCGGGCCGTTTGCGAATGCGACGTTCAGCAGCGACTCGTGTCGCAAGCACTCGTCGAGCTCGGCGTCCGAGCGCCCGGCCCAGACCGGTTCGCCGAGCACGCGTACTCCGCGTCCGCCGTGCTCGGCGACGAACTGACTCAACGCGCCGATCACGCGAGCGGGGTTGCGTGCGAGCTCGTGTACGTCGAGGAAGCGCACGCACTCGGCCTCCTCGGCGAGCGCGTCCGCCAGCAGCGCCGTCTGCGGCTCGCCGACGGCCGCGAGCAGCGGTTCGCCTGCGTCGAGCGCTTCGGCGAGGAACGCCAGCGCGCCACGCAGGAAACCATCGGCGCCGTTGTAGAAGAGCGCTTCGTGCCGAAACGAGTCCTCGACGGGCGCGACTCTGACGGCCGCCGCCGAAGGCAGCGAACGCTGCTCGATCGTCGAGTCTCGCACGGTCACCTCGCTACTCGGCCAATCGCGCTACCAGCGCCCATACCAGCGACGACGCCCACCGTCGACGCCGCCGATCAGGAAGCCGATAGCCCATATCACGAGCGCTGCGATCAGCAGGAACCAGAGTACGTGTGCAGCGAAGCCGAGGCCTCCGAATACGACCAGAATCAACAGAAGCACGATCAGGGCAACCATTCATTCCTCCTTCGTTTCCCCCGGACCGGTTGCCGGAAGGGCTGACTCTGATCTACCCGGTGTCATCGGCGGTCAATCTGTCTGTCGGCGGCGTTGCAGGCGAGGTCGCGGCCGAGAGGCGCCGACTGGACGGGTGTTTTGGAGTGAATCGACCGGTTTTCCCGGTCGATCGTCGGGTAGGCGAGTGCAGTCCGACCAATCACAGCACCGCAAGGAGGATCTGATGGCAACCGATTTGAGCGGCAGGAGAATCGCGTTCTTGACGGCGAACGAGGGCGTCGAGGAGGTGGAGTTGACCGAGCCTTGGAAGGCTGTCGAGCAGGCCGGCGCCAAGCCCGAGTTGATCGCGCCGAAAAGCGGCGAGGTCCAGTCGATGCGGCATCTCGACAAGTCGAAGACCTACCCGGTCGACCGGACGCTCGACGACGCCGACCCGGACGACTACGACGGCGTCGTGCTGCCCGGAGGCGTGGCCAATCCCGACCAGCTGCGCACCGATCGCCGGGCGATCGACTTCCTCCAGCGCTTCTTCGCCGCCGGAAAGCCGGTCGGCGTGATCTGCCATGGGCCATGGACGCTCGTCGAGGCCGATCTCGTCGACGGCCGCACGATCACCTCGTGGCCATCGCTGCAGACCGACATCCGCAACGCCGGCGGCCACTGGGTCGACCAGGAGGTCGTCGTCGACCAAGGGCTCGTCTCGAGCCGCAAGCCCGACGATCTGCCCGCGTTCTGCGCCAAGATCGTCGAGGAGTTCGCCGAGGGTGAGCACGAGGTTGCGCGCGCCGGCGCAACTGCAAACGGCAGCGCCTGAGCGAGAGCCGCTCGGCGCGCGTGCCCGAGGCGACGCTCGGCTGATGATGCGAAAGAGCGGCAGCACGGTTCGCCTGCTGCCGCTTTTCGTGCCGCCGCCGCGGCCGCGCTCGCCGTCCGTCGAGAGCTAGGTCGCCGCCGTCGCGTCGGCCAGCGTGCCCGCTCCGCCGTCCGCGTCGACTCGCGACGCCGAGAGCGGCCCTGCGGCGGTCAGCGGCCTGGCGATGTCTCTCGAGGCTGCGCCGCTCGGCGTTGATCGCCGAAGATCAGCTCGGCGACACCGCCGATGATCATCATCACCGCGCCAAGCCCGAGAGGCGAGGAAGACCTGGTCGTAGCTTCCGGTGTTGATCAGCCGGCTGAAGACCTGCGGGCCGATCACTCCGCCGATGCCTGTGCCAACGGCGTAGAAGACCGCGATGCAGAGCGCGCGCGTCTCCATCGGAAAGACCTCGGAGACGGTCAGGTATGCGGCGCTCGCGCCTGCCGAGGCGAAGAAGAAGACACGCAGACGCACGCTGTGAACGAGATGTCGTCGAGCTGATGTTCCTTGAACAGCAGGCCGGTGACGATCAGCAGCACGCCCGAGAGCAGGTAGGTGCCGGCGATCATCGGCTTGCGCCCGACGATGTCGAACAGCGGGCTGAGCAGCAGCGCGCCCGCGAAGTTGCCGGCAGCGAAGACGGCGATGTAGTAGGGCACGTTGCCGGAGGGCGTGTGGAAGTACAGGCGTCAGCAGATTGCCGAAGCCGAACAGGATCGAGTTGTAGAGAAACGCCTGACCGATGAACAGCGAAAGGCCGAGCACCGTGCGCTTCGGGTAGAGCGTGACGACCGAGCGGATGATCGTCCGCAGCGGAATCGCGCGTCGCTGGCTGGACCGTCAGCGGCTCGCCCTTCGGCTCGGGCAGCGACTCGCCGGTCTCGCGTCTCGACCCGTCGTTCGATTCCGTCGACGATCTTCTCTGCCTCCTTCTCGCGACCGTGGATGAACAGCCAGCGCGGGCTCTCGGGCACGTTGCGGCGGACGAGCAGCACGGCGAGCCCGATCACTGCTCCGAGCACGAACGACAACCGCCAGCCGAGATTGCTCGGGGAAGATGTTCGTGTTCAGCATCAGCACCGCGAGCAGCGATCCGCCGATGCCGCCCAGCCAGTAGCTGCCGTTGATCGAGACGTCGACGCGCCCGCGATGGTGCTTGGGGATCAGCTCGTCGATCGCCGAGTTGATCGCCGCGTACTCGCCGCCGATGCCCATGCCGGTGATGAAGCTGCACCGCGAAGAACCAGCCTGGGAAGAACGAGACGGCCGTCAGCAGCGTGCCGCACCAGGTAGATCGCCGAGCGTCACCATGAACAGCTGCTTGCGGCCATAAGCGGTCGGTCAGCTGCGCCGAAGATGAGCGCGCCGACGACATGCGCCGGCGATGTACAGCGATGCTGCCCATCCGGAGACGTCGGCCTGTCGTGATGCCAACACCGGCACCGTGTTCGGAGATCCTGCTCGGAGATCGAGCCGACGACGTTGACCTCGAGGCCGTCGAGGATCCATGCCGTGCCGAGGCCGAGGATGATCATCCAGTGAAAGCGCGACCACGGCAGGCGGTCCAAGCGCTGCGGGATGGTCGTGCGAATCGTGCCGGTCTCGATCTCGCTGTCGTCCATCCCAACTCCTTCCCGCAGCTCTCGTGCCCGCCGCTCGGACACGCGCGGTACTCGGTGACCGCATCTCAGACGATACCCTCTGTTGAGTACCGTCAACCGAGGCACGATGTGCGCCTCGGGCGCATATCGGCGAGAACGAATCCGCAGGAGGTGCGTGTGCCCGACAGAACAGACGTGCGTGCTCTGATCGCGCTCGGCGCGATCACGCTCCTAGCCGGCGCGATTCTGCTCGCGCTGGCGGGCGGCACCGTCGTGATGGTGATCGGCGTCGCGCTGCTCGGGCTGGCGGGGATCGCGTTCGTCTCGCTCGCCTTCCTGCTGGTCGGCCAGAGCGAAGAACGCGACCGGCAGCGCCATCCGCGCGGCTAGCGACCTCTAGGACTCTCGCCGCGCGGACGCTCTCGCCGGCGAGCCGTCGGCGCCAGGCGACGCCGCGCGCGCGCTCGACCACGCCTGAGGCGCCGCGAGAAATATCTCGCAGAAAAATGTTTAGCGCCGTGTGCGCGGGGCAAAATAACGTCTGGAGTTGTCCTCCCTCAGGCGGTGATCGCTACCCCCGGCGGTCACCGCCTCTTTTTTTGAGTGCGATGACCGGTCTGCTCAGCGTTCGTCACGCAGCCGCAACGCGAGCACCTCGCCGTCGCTGCCGGGCGAGACCGAGTGGTCGCTGACGAGACGCGCGACGGCCGGCCCTGGGCCCTCGCGCAGCGTCTTGGCGACGAGCCGCTCGGCGCGCCCGTCCTCGAGCGGGCCGATCCTCAGCTCGAGGCTGCGAGGCTCGACGATGACCGACATCGAGAGGTGCGCGTTCGTGCTCTCCTCGGCGGCCTGCGCGACGAGCGCGTCGGCGACCAGTTCGCTGTCGGAGATGCGGTCGGTCGTGAAGTGCGCGCGCGCGGCGAGCACGCAGATGATCCGCGGCAGCACCGTACCGGCAAGCGCACTCGGCGCGACTGCGAGGCCGCTCGCGCTGGCGAGCTCGCCGCGCGTCACCTGGGGAGGCCGAAACCACTCGGGCACGAGCGAATCCAAGGCGCGCGTGCTCTGGGTCGCGAACTCCATCCGCACCTCGGTGCCACCACCGGGCACGTCGCGGAACTCGACGCGCGGCGCCAGCGCCTGGATGATCGACAGGCCGATGCCGAGCGCCGCCTCGGCGTCGGATCGGATGTGCGGCTTGATGCCCGAGCCGTGATCGCGCACGACGATTTCGATCGCGTCCGGTTCGAGGAAGACCTCGACCTGCATCGGCCCTTCCTCGCCCTCGTAGGCGTGCAGCACGACGTTGTTGCACGCCTCGGTGACGGCCGTGCGGATGTCGTTGAGGTCGACCTCGTCGACGCCGACCGTCTCGGCCATGCCGCTCAGAGCCTCGCGCACGAGCACGACGTTGTCCGGATGGTTCGACAGGGTCAGCCAGACGTTGGGTGACTCGTCCATCAGCCTGCTCGCTGCCCGTCATCGACGTTCGCAACCCCGCGGCGTCGTCGAAATCAACGGGTCGTCGTCGACCGCGACGGGCTGGCAGAGCCGTCTAGCTCTTGGTGCTCGTCAGAGCGCGCAGCTGCTCGAGCGAGCGGCGCAACAGTCGCGAGACCTGCATCTGGGAGATTCCGACTCGTTCGGCGATCTCGGTCTGCGTCAGGTCCTCGACGAAGCGCATCCGCAGGATCTGTCGCTCACGCTGAGGAATCCGCCCCATCACGGCGCTCACCGTGACGTCAAGCTCGACGAGCTCGTAGCGCGAGTCCTCTTCGCCCATCGCATCGCCGTAGGAGGTCGCCTCGTCGGTCGCGCCCGGCCGCGGTGCGTCGAGCGAGAGCGACTCGTAGGCCTGAATCGCCTGGAGCGCGTCGATCACCTCCTCGGTGCTGAGCTCGAGGTACTCGGCGAGTTCGCCGACGGTCGGCGCGCGCCCGCGCGTGTTGGCCAGACGCTCCTGGCCGTCGCGAACCTTCAGCGCGCGTTCCTGCGAGCCGCGCGGTACGTGTACCGACCAGCCGGCGTCGCGGAAGTGGCGACGCATCTCGCCGAGGATCGTCGGCACGGCGAAGGACGCGAACGGGTGCCCGCGCTCGGGATCGAAGCGGTCGAGCGCCTTCAGCAGTCCCAGCGAGGCGACCTGAAGCAGATCCTCGAACGGCTCGGAAGAGCGGTCATAGCGGCGCGCGAGGCTGCGCGCAAGCGGCATGAAGCGGCGCACGAGCGCCTCGCGAGCGGCGCGGTCGCCTGCCTGATGGCGCGCAAACAGCTGACGCTCGGTTGCTACCCCCGGAACGCTGCGCGGCTCACGCGTAATCGTCGAAGAAGCCATGCTCGTTGTCATTGTGCTCCCTTTCGTCGGTTCGCTCACGTGTCCCGACTAGACCTGCCCCACCCATCTTACTACGGAATTTCCCCGCGCGCACGTCTGAAATAGACGAGTGCGCAGCTGTCATACCCGCCTCGCGTAGATCTAAACATCTGCAGGCAACGGACCGCTTTTCGGCTCTGCATTGCGGCTTTGCGGCATGAGGCGCAACGCGCTGCCTCACCCGCGGCTCGTCGCTCCGATGGCGCCTCGCAGCGCGAACCGAACTGCGGTGCCGCCGCCAGGCCGCGGCTCGGCCGGCGGCGGCCGCCACAGCGCTCCCCCCTTCGCTCCCTCTGGCCGGCCAGCCGATCACGCCACTACCCAGCGGTGATCGCATCAAACCGCACGAGCTTTGGGCGGTCGTACAGTCTTTCGTTGATGAGCGAGATGATCCGCCTGATCGACGCGTTCGGGCCGCAGGCCTCGCCGGCGCGCACGCGAGCGTCGCAGCGCCCGCTGTTCCGTATCGGCGCAGTGCAGGAGCGCTGGCACGCCGACGCCGACGAGCACGCCGAGGCCCTGGCAGCAGGAATCCGCCGGCGCGGCCGACGCGGGCGCCGAGCTGATCTGCCTGCAGGAGCTGACGCTCAGCCGCTACTTCGCCGTCGACGCACGCGGGCCGGCAGCGGCGGGCGCCGTGCCCGAGGCGCTGCCGGGCGGGCCGACGTACGAGTTCGCCGCGCGCATGGCCGCCGAGACGGGCGCGCACGTGCACGCCTCGCTGTATGAGCGCGCCGACGGCGACGGACGGCCTCGGCTACAACACGGCGATCGTCGTCGCGCCGGACGGTCGACTGCTCGCGCGAACGCGCAAGCTGCACATCCCGATCACGGCGGGCTACCACGAGGATCGCTACTTCCGCGCCGGCCCGGCTGAGGGCGAGGCGGGTGACGGCGCCTTTCCGCTGCTCGCGCTCGACGACGCGCGCCTCGGGCTGCCGACCTGCTGGGACCAGTGGTTTCCCGAGCTGGCGCGCGCCTACAGCCTGGGCGGTGCCGACGTGCTCGTCTATCCGACGGCGATCGGCTCCGAGCCCGATCATCCGCAGTTCGACACAGAGCCGCTGTGGGAGCGCGTGATCGTCGGCAACGCGATCGCCAATGGCCTGTTCATGGTCGCCGTCAACCGCACCGGCGAGGAGCCGCCGCTTCGCTTCTACGGCTCCTCGTTCATCTGTGACCCATACGGGCGCAAGCTCGTGCAGGCTCCGCGCGACGAGCCGGCGGTGCTGGTCGCCGACCTCGATCTCGACCAGCGCCGCGACTGGCTCGAGCTGTTCCCGCTGCTCGGCACGCGACGCCCCGACGCGTACGCGACGCTCGTTCAGCCGCGCGCGACGGAAGGCACCTGAGTCAGCTTGGCGGCGGCCAGCCGACCGACGACGGTGCGGTCGCGGCCCTGTCGCTTTGCGTCATACAGCGCCGTGTCGGCGACGCCGACGAGGTCGATCGGCGAGAACGCCTCGCCTGCCGTCGTCGCGACGCCGGCTGAACAGGTGAGCGTCGCCTCGCGCGTTCGAGATCAGCGCGATCGTCTCGCGCGCACGCTCGGCCAGCTCGTAGGCGGTCGCCGCGTCGGTGTCCGGCAGCAGCATCGCGAACTCCTCGCCGCCCATCCGCGCGACCGTGTCGTGCCCGCGCGTGGCAGTGCGCAGCGCGTCGGCGACGGCGACGAGCATGCGGTCGCCGTGGAGATGACCGTGCTCGTCGTTGATCGCCTTGAAAAGGTCGAGGTCGAGCATCACGATCGAGATCGGGCTGCCACTGCGCTGCGCGCGGCTGAACTCGATCGCGCAGCGCTCGTAGAAGGTGCGCTGATTGGCCAGCGCCGTCAGCGGATCCTCCGCCGCCTGGCGCTGGAGCTGCTCGACCAGCCGCGCGTTGGACAGCGCGATCGCTGCGTGCGCCGCATACGCCGACAGCGCCGCGACGTCGCCTGGCAGGAACACCGTCGATCCGTGCGACAGCGCGACCAAGACGCCGAGCAGGCCGTCGCGAAACAGCAGCGGAGCCGCACAGATCGAGCCGAACGGCGCCTGCGCCTGGCGCGGAATGCCACTGAGCAGCGCGTCGCTCGAGAGGTCGTCGACGACGATCGTGCCGCGCTTGCAGAACGCCTCGCGGTGGGCTTCCGCCCACGCCGCCAGCGCATCCAAGCGACGGCGCGGGTATGCCGGAGTGGCGGTCGGCGCGCAGCGACTCCGTCCTCGTCGAGCAGCAGCGCGAACTCCTTGCCGCCGACGGCGGTCTGCGCGCGCGTGGTGATCTGGTCGAGCACCTCGTCGAGGCGCAGGTCCGAGGAGAGGTCCTCGAGCGAGGAGAGCAGCCGCTGCGCGGCGTCGTCCTGCTCGTCGATGCGCCGCTCGAGCACGCGCATCCGGCGATGCATGAACGCGATCATCCGTGGCGACGACGCCGAGCTCGCCGGCACCGAGCAGACCCACCGTGACCGGGAGCAGCCGCGGCTCGAGCAGCGCAGATCCTCCCGTCAGCGCGGCGCCGGCGGTGCCGATCGCGAGCGCCGCGCGACGCATGCCGTGAATGCCGTTCGTCCAGCGAACGTCGAACTCGCAGCAGGCGCCACTTCGTGCGCCACATTCACGATGGCTGACGTGCGCCGCCGGCAACCCGAACAGATTCGGCACCGTCGTGAGCAGCCCACCCGTGTATTCGCAGTCGTAGCGGTGGTAGCCGACGCCGGCCAGGTCGGTGTAGCGCATCCGCACCGAGGTCGCGTCCTTGCTGAGCACCTCGAGCTTGTGCGCCCAGTTGAACTTGGCGTTCGCGCGCACGACGTTGGCGTAGACGAAGCCGGGGCTGCCGAGCGCGCGCAGCGTCCGCTTCAGCCCCATCGCAACCGAAAGGTCGAGCACCGCTGCGCCGACGTGCTCGGCCACGTGACGATCCTCGAGCGCGAATTCGGCTGCCTCCCACAGCTTCAGCTTCGTCTCGTAGGAGAACCAGAAGTTCTCATCGCGCAGGCGCTGCTCGGCATCCTGGAGGTTCGCACGCTCGAGAATGCGCTTGACAGCCTGACCGCCCGCTTCCCGCTCGGCATAAGCCAGGATCAGCCGCGATGTCAGCCCCGAGCCGGCGTGCTCGCGGCGCCAGACCGGCGTCAGCCGCGCGTCTTGCGGTTGGAATGGCTCTGCGGTCGGCGGCGCACCGGTCACCCCATCGCATCGGCGCGCGCGGGGTAGAGGCTGAGGTTCGCCGCGCAGAGTGGACAGGCGGAGGCGTCGGGTGAGCTCAGAGCGTCAATGGCCCCGCCTGAGTAGTAGCCGGGCTCCACCGTTCTGGAATGGGCGGCCGTGCACAGGACACGGGTTCGACGATCAGACGCTTTTTGCCAAGCCGACGAGCGATCCACAGATGACTGCTAGCGACACGACGACGCCATAGGCCTTCGCAGCGACCGGTCCCCATCTCCGCTCGGTCAGCCGGGCGTAGGTCCGATGCATTCGTCGAAGTCCGGGCCACCGCTGCCACATGCGACCGGCCGCGAGGATCTCGAGGTTGAGCCGAAGTCGCCCACCACAACCCGATCAGACCGATCAACAGGAACGCAAGCCAGAAGACGGGACCCGCCCTGAATGTTGTCGTCGCGAGCGTTTCGATCCCCATCGGCCAAGGCTATGGTCCTCGCCAAACGAGCGACACTGGCCAAAGGACTAGATCGGTGCGAGATCGGTGCGTAGGGCCCGGCCGTGATGCGTCGGCACAGGCGCTTCGCGAAGCTAACGCGTCAGCGAGGTTTCGGCGGAAGCCTTGGAAGCCTGCGAAAGCACCCCTCTGTAAAAAGAAGTCCGGCGCAGGCGCTGACAAGGCTCAAGCCCAGTGAATACATCCAGTGCGGCCCAGTCACAGCGAGCAACGCCAAGCCGACAACCACGCCGATCGCCAGAAGCCGCAGTTGACCTTGCGTGGCCGGCCGCGCCGGCCCAATCAACCGAAACACGCGGCGCCGCACGCTCGCGCGCTTATTACGTTTCTGCGGTTCCACAGGTTCGCGAAGTTTACCTCCGCGATCGCGACGGCGTGGCAGTCCCACCTCAAGGAGCTCGTGGTCGATGTCGTTGCCTGCCGGCACTCTCGCGCGCCGACGAGAGTGCCCCAGTGGAACCCGGAAACGACGAAACCCCCGACTTCCGGGGGCTTCGCAAGGTGGGCCCGCCTGGACTCGAACCAGGGACCTACCGATTATGAGTCGGCAGCTCTGACCAACTGAGCTACGGGCCCGCACGCTTCGGCTGCGCCGCGCGCGACCGGTCGCCGACCGGCCAGCAGAAGCTACCAGCGAGATGTGGAATGCTCCCGACCGTCGTCCGCCGAGGACGGCTCCGGCTGACACCGACGCCGGCTGCAGTTCTCAATCTCATCGACGGAGGGACGGCACATGGCAGAGCGCGCAGCGATCGTGACGGGGGCGTCCAGCGGGATCGGGCTGGCGATCGCCAGGATGCTCGGAGAAGAGGGTTACGGCATCACGATGGCGGCGCGCCGCCCGGAGAAGCTCGAGGGCGCCGTCGCGGCGCTCGAGGCTGACGGCTTCGACGTTCACGGCGTCGCTGCGAACGTCTCCGAGGAGGCCGAGATCAAGAAGGTCGTCGACACGCACAAAGAGCGCTACGGGCGCCTCGACACGCTCATCAACAACGCCGGCGTCGGCATCGGCGCCTCGATCGGCGAGATCGTCGCCAAGCGCTTGGACATGCAGCTCGACATCAACATCCGCTCGATCATCCTCTTCTACCGCGAAGCGCTGCCGATGCTGCTGGCGGCCGGCGAGCAGCACCACAATGCGCTCGTCGTCAACACGTCCTCGATCTCGGGCAAGCGCGGAGTCGCCTGGCTGTCGGTCTACTCGGCGACGAAGCACGCCGTCATCGGCTGGACCGAAGCGATGAACCAGGAACTCGGCGAGAAAGGCATCAAGTCGACAGCGCTCGCGCCTGCCTTCGTCGACACGCCGATGACCGAGTTCGTCAAGGGCCAGGTCGACGCCGAGGCGATGATCCGCCCGGAGGACATCTCCGAGGCGGTGCGCTACCTGCTGCGAACCTCGCCTGCGTGCATCGTGCCGGAGATCCAGTTCGTCCGCCCCGGCGACACGCTGTAGCGACCGCGCCGGCGCCGCACGACGATCTCGCCGCTCGGATCGCGCTCGGCGCGCTCGCGTCGCTCGACGGCCGAGCGGTGCTCGTCGATCGCGCCAAGCAGGTCACCGCTCTCGGCGCTCGCAAGGCTGTCTTCGAGCTGCGCGACGAGGATGCTCAGCTCGCGGCGCGTCGCGCGTCGCGCGCGGCGCGGCGCGCGCGTGAAGCGGTCCCAGGCGCGCGCGAAGGAGAGGAAGTTGGTCCGGCCTCCGCGGCGGTGCGCGGCGAGCATCGGGCAGACGCCGCCTTCGCGGTCGGTGTAGGCGCCGACGATCACGCGGTCGGCACCGCGCACGCCGTCCAGCATCGCCCGGCGCGTCGCGACCGGCAGGCAGTCGATCGTCAGGCGCAGGTCCTCGACGTGGCGGCTGGAGGAGCGACGACGATTTGACATAGGGTGTTGCCCCGCCGGAGGCGCATTGGCCTGCGGCGGACGCGCGGCGAAGCGTAGGTCGCGCGTCGCACGGGCGCAACGAAACCCTGCGGCTGAAAGGAAACTTTCAATGAAGCTTGGCGTGCACATCGGCTACTGGGGACTCGGCCTCAGCTCGCAGGACCAGTTGACGATCGTCCAGGAGGCGGAGCGGCTCGGATACGACTCGGTCTGGGCCGCCGAGGCATACGGCTCGGATACGGCGACCGTGCTCGGCTGGCTCGCCGGGCAGACCTCGACGATCCGCCTCGGCGCCGGCATCTTTCAGATGCCCGGCCGCTCGCCGGCGATGACGGCGATGACGGCCGCGACGATCGACCAGCTCTCAAACGGGCGGATGATCGTCGGCATCGGCTCCTCCGGACCGCAGGTCGCCGAGGGCTGGCACGGTCAGCGCTTCGCCAAGCAGCTGCAGCGCACGCGCGAGTACGTCGCCGTCATTCGCATGGCGCTCGCGCGCGAACGCGTCGAGTTCCACGGCGAGACGCTCGAGCTGCCGCTGCCCGACGGGCCGGGCAAGGCTCTGAAGCTGACGATCACGCCGGTGCAGGAGCGGATTCCGATCTACCTCGCAGCGATCGGCCCGAAGAACACGGCGCTGGCCGGCGAGATCGCCGATGGCTGGATCCCGACGCTGTTCAGCCCCGAGCACGTCTCCGAGCTGCGCCCGCTGCTCGAAGAAGGCGCCGCACGCTCGGGCAAATCGCTCGACGGCTTCGACATCGCACCGACCGTCAGCCTCTGCATCAGCGACGACCTCGAGGCCGCGCGCAACACGATGCGCGCGTTCGTCGCGCTCTACGTTGGCGGCATGGGCTCGCGCAAGCAGAACTTCTACAACCAGCTCGTCCAGCGCTACGGCTACGAGGCCGAGGCGAAGACGATCCAGGATCTCTACCTCGAAGGCAAGCGCGAGGAGGCGATGGCGGCGATCCCCGACTCGCTGATCGACAGAGTCTCGCTGTGCGGCCCGAAGGACGTCGTGCGCGAGCGCCTGGCCGTATACCGCGATGCGGGCGTCGGCACGCTCGGCGTGACGCCGACCGCGTTCGAGGCCGGCGAGCGCCTCGAGCAGCTGCGCATGCTCGCCGAGCTCGCCGCCTGACCGGCAGCGCGCGATGAGCGACGCACCGCAACGGCGCCTGCGCGTCCTGCTCGGCGCGTTCGGCGATCCCGGTCATGCGTTCCCGATGATCGCGCTCGGCCGCGCACTGGCCGCGCGCGGCCACGACGTGACGCTGCAGACCTGGAAGCGCTGGCGCGAGCACGTCGAGTCGGAGGGCCTCAGCTTCGCGCCGGCGCCCGAGTACGAGGTGTTCCCGAGCGGGCCCGAGCCGCTCGACTTCTACGAGGCCGTCGTGCACGCTACGCGCGACACGCTTCCGCTCGTTCGCGAGCTGCAGCCGGACGTCGCCGTCGCCGACATCCTCACGCTCGCGCCGGCGCTCGCAGCCGAGCTCGAGCACGTGCCCGTCGCGACGTTGATCCCCCACGTCTACCCGCACGGCGAGCGCCACTTCCCGATCTACTCGCTCGGCGCGCGCATGCCACGCAGCGCACTCGGCCGCGAGCTGTGGCGCCGCGCGCAACGGCCCGTCGACGCCGGTCTCGAGCTCGGGCGAGTCGAGCTGAACAGCACACGCGAGCGGATCGGCCTCCCCCCTCTCGCTCACGTCCACGGCGGCATCAGCCGCGAGCTCGCGCTCGTCGCGACCTTTCCGCAGCTCGAGTACCCGCGCAGCTGGCCCGCGAACGTGCACGTGATCGGCCCGCTGATGTGGGAGCCGCCGTGCGCCGACGTCGAGCTGCCGCCGGGCGATCGGCCGCTCGTGCTCGTCGCGCCCTCGACGGCTCAGGACGCCGAGCACCGGCTCCTGCGCGCGGCGCTGCGCGGCCTCGCAGACGCACCCGTGCGCGTCCTCGCGACATGGAACCGCAGGCTGCCACCGCAAGCGCTACCGGTGCCCGAGAACGCTCGCGTCGTCGACTGGATCTCCTACTCGCGCACGATGGCCGAGGCCGACGTCGTCGTCTGCCACGCCGGGCACGGCACGCTCGTGCGCGCGCTCTCGAGCGGCTGCGCCGTCGTCGCCTGCCCGGCGATCGGCGACATGAACGAGAACGCGGCGCGGCTGGACTGGGCCGGAGCGGGCGTTCGGCTGCCGCGCCGCTTCGTCGCGCCGCGGCCGCTGCGCCTCGCTGTCGAACGGGCGCTGAGCGAGACCTCGATCGGCGCACGTGCGCGCGAGCTTGGCGAGTGGGCTGCAACACACGATGCAGGCGCCGTTGCAGCGGGTCTGGTCGAGACGCTCGCTGCGACGGGCGGCGGCGCACGCGCAAGGCTCGCCGCCAACGGCGCGAGCGCGCCGATCTGAGCCAGGACGGGCGCGCACCCCAGGACCGGCGAGCCTAGACCTATCGGTGGTTGTCCGGCGCTCGCATGCTGCCGATACTTCCCTGATGACCGTGCATCGATCAGACGGTCCGGTTGGTCCCAAGACGAGTCTCAGCCGAGTCTGAGCTCTGCTCATGCGTGCCTTGACTGCCAGACACTGGCTGCCGTTCGGCGTCGCGATGGTTGTCGTAGCCCTCGCAGTCTTCCTCATCACGATGAGCGCGCTCGGAGTAGGCGCCGGCTCAACGAAGGTCGCGCGCGCGAAGGCGGCGCCGGCGCCGCTTGCGACGTTCTCGATCAACTCGCCGCACGTCGCTCAGCAGCATCACCGTCTACCCGCGTACCGGACACTTTCAGACGCCTGGACCGCAGGACCTCGCGCTCAGGCTCGCCTCCAAGTTCGTCAAGCCGATCGCCGAATACCGCGTCTATGCGCTCGGCCAGCTGAAGGCGATGGAGCCGCAGATCGCCCGCCTGGAAAGCGCGCTTGCGGCGAACGACCGCGCCGGCGCCCAGGCGGCGTGGCGCGCCGCCTACGCCGACTACCTCCGTCTCGGCGCGGTCTACCTCGACGGCGAAACGGCATCGCTTCAGCAACTCGCCACGCTCAACCAGAAGATCGACGGCTCTCCCGGCGGCCTTCCGGGCGGCGCCTCAAGCCCGCGATTCACGGGCCTGCACAGGATCGAACAGGCGCTGTGGACCGCGACGCCACCGAGCGAGATGGTCGGCATGGCACACCAGCTCGGCCTCGACGTGCACCAGTTCCGCCGCGTCCTGCCGCACGCCACGATCACGCCTCTGGAATACGGCACGCGCGCGCACGAGATCCTCGAGGACGCGCAGCGCGATCTGCTGAGCGGCACGGAGGTTCCCTGGAGCGGCGAAGGAGTGCTTGCGACGCACGCCGGGCTGCAAGCGACCGAAGAGATCGTCGCGACTCTCCACCCCGTCTTCTCGATCGACCAGCAGGCGCGCCCGGTCGTCGAAAAAGAACTCGCGCTGCTGAGATCGACGATGACCTCGCTCGCCGCTGCACACGGCGGTCGCCTGCCGACGAACAATCAGCTCACGCAACAGCAGCGCGAGCAGCTCGACGGCGTGCTCGGCGGCGCGCTCGAGGCGCTCTCGCAGGTTCCGGTCGCGATGGAGACCGAACCGCTGCCGACGATCCCGTCGATCCCGCGCAAGGACGTGGTGATCGACCCGTGAAGCCCGTCGATCGACGTACCTTCTTGACCCGCTCGGGCGCGCTGCTCGGAGCCGGCGCGCTCGGCGGCGTCGGTGCGATCGCACGCTCGGCCTCAGAGGCGCAGGGCGCCGACGGCGAAGGCGCCCTCGGCGGCAGAGGAATGGAAGGTCTCACAGGCGCAGCTCGCGCAGGGCGAGCCGTTCGACGGCGCCCACCAGGCCGGCATCCTCACGCCGACGCCGGCCCAAGCGACGTTCGTCGCGCTCGACTCGATCGCGCCCGATCGGACGACGCTGCAGGACGCGCTGCTGGCGCTCAGCCATCGCGCGCGCGAACTCACGATCGGCGGTCAGATCCCGCTGCTGCCGACCGACGAAGCGCCGGCCGACTCGGGCGTGCTCGGCCCCGTCAACACCGCGGACGGGCTGACCGTGACGATCGGCTTCGGCGCGTCGCTGTTCGACGGCCGATACGGCCTCGCAAGCGAGCGCCCGCGCGAGCTGATCAAGATGCCGAGCTTTTCGATCGACGAGCTCGATCCCGCGCAGACGCACGGCGATCTGCTGCTGCAGATCTGCGCGCACCAGCGCGACACCGTCACACACACGCTGCGCGAGCTGCTGCGTACGGTGCGCGGCTCGCTGCAGCTGCGCTGGAGCATCGACGGCTTCTCCGGCGCCGCGCGCGGCCCGTCTCCGCACAACAGCCCGCGCAACCTGTTCGCCTTCCGCGACGGCACCGCAAATCCGCCCACGAACGATGCCGCACTGATGAACAAGCTCGTCTGGGCAGGCAGCGGCGAACCGTCCTGGGCTGCCGGCGGCACCTACCAGGTAATGCGCGTCATTCGCATGCACGTCGAGTTCTGGGATCGCGTCGGGCTGACCGAGCAGCAGAACATGATCGGCCGCGACCGCGCCAGCGGCGCACCGCTCGGCGGAACCGACGAGTTCGAGGACCCCAGATACGACCTCGATCCAAAAGGCGAGCGAATTCCGCTCGACGCGCACATCCGCACGGCCAACCCCCGCACGCCGGCGACCGAAGATCAGCGCATCCTGCGTCGCGGCTTCAACTACACGCGCGGCTTCGACAGCGCCGGCGCGCTCGATCAGGGCCTGATCTTCTGCGCCTTCAACCAGAGCCCGAAGCGACAGTTCGCAGCCGTCCAGACCCGGCTTCTGAACGAGCCGATGATCGACTACATCTCGCCCGTCGGCGGCGGCTACTTCTTCGTGCCGCCCGGCGCCAAAGGCGTGTACGACTGGGTCGGCTCGGGGCTGTTCGCCGCGACCTAATGCGGCAGCCGTAGAATCGCTCCGTGGCGTTCACGAGCACTCCCCACTGCTTCCTGTAGTCGCAGCGTCCTGGAGGGTGACGTCGTAAAGGCGTCGCCATCGTTGTCGTGCCTGCGACGCGAACCACTTGGGCGGCATGCCGACCGAGGCCACCGAAGAGGCCAGACACACCTCTCGTGGACGAGACGACGGTATGAGCCACCCCGCGCAGGCGCGGTCCTTGCCTTCATTGCGATCAGGGAGTGTCGTCATGCCCATAGCCCGTCCACTTGCCCTCGACCTCATCCTCCCCATGCTGCGTTGCCCGGTCTGCAAAGCACGCCTATCGCGCGCCGCCGCAGCGCTGCGCTGTCCGGCCCGCCACAGCTTCGACATCGCCCGCGACGGGTACGTCAGCCTGCTTACCGGCGCCAGACCAACCAGCGGCGACGACGCGCCGACGGTCCGAGCGCGTCGCCGGTTCCTGCAGGCCGGCAGCTACGCACCGATCCGCACCGCCGTCACGGAGCTGGCGGCGCGCACGGCAAGGCCACCAAGCACGGTCGTCGAGGTGGGCTGCGGCACCGGCTACTACCTCGCCGGAGTGCTCGATGCCCTGTCAGCCAGCCGCGGACTCGGACTGGACTCCTCGGTCCGCGCCCTGCGTGCCGCAGCCAAGGCGCATCCGCGCGCTGCCGCAGCAACATCAGACGTCTTCCGCCCCCTCCCGATCGCAACAGCGACGGCGGACCTCGTACTCAATGTGTTCGCCCCGCGAAATCCCACCGAGTTCCACCGAATACTTCAGCGCGACGGCCGCCTGATCGTTATGCGACCGACCAGCGGACATCTGGCCCAGCTGCATGACCACGTCGACATTCTGAGCGTCGACCCAGCCAAGGAGCAACGCCTGCACCGGGCGCTTGACCCCCACTTCGAGGCCGTTCACACGGAACGCATCGACTACACGACGGGCCTAACGTCGCGGCAGGCAGTAGATCTGGTGCTGATGCTCCCAGGTGCCCACCACCTCACCATCGACGACCTCGGCGACAGCGCGTCCGGCACACTTCCTGCTGAGGTCACCGTGTCCGTCCTCGCGACTGTCTACCGGCCACGATCGCATCCCTCGCTAGCCACCACGACTTGAGCAACACGGCGTTGATCTGACTCTGATAGGAGGCCGAGCCGAGCCGACGCATGTGTCGTCACCCACGAGTACTCGCTGGCGGCCTGAGGCTACGAGATCTGACTGGTGACGCGGACAATCTCCTACCCCTCCCTCCACGAACGGGATCACGCCCCTTGGTGCACAGTCCGGACTTACGCGCTCGCTCTCGGATCAGCTAGGCATCGCCCCCAAGAGCCGATAGTCGAAGATCTCCTCGAAGCCAAGTTGCCGGTACAGGTCCTCACCCATGGGCGATGCCTGGAGGGAGACTGCGTCACTGCCAGCGTTTAGAGCCCGATTGGTGGCGGCAGCGGTGCACGCGGCCGCGAGGCCCTTCCCGCGGGACTCTGGCAATGCCCCAACCCAACCGAGGAAGCCAACTCCCCCGGCCGTCCATACCGATGCGCACGCCACCGGGCGACCATCGTCCATACCGAGGCATGCCCACACTCGTTCATCGAGCAGCTCCTCCGGCGCAAAAGCCTCGCTGAACAGATTCTCGGGAAAGCCAATCGAGGGATATGCCGCGTCGCAGATGCTCCAATATGCGCTGGCGTCCTCGATGCTCATCACGGGCCGTACATCCGCGTCCAGCGGAGCTATCGGCTTGCGACAGACCATCTCTGGATAGCGCTCCATAACCGGAAACATGCCCGCCTCGCGAGCGGCATGCTCAAGCTCGGGATCGCCTGGCCAACAGAACGTGACGAACCCCCTCTGACGAGCGAAGAAGAACTCACGCGCCCGCCCGAGCAATTCTGCTGCCGATGACTCGCGGCGCGAGCGGACGACTCCGTTCAGGAACGGAAGCGGGCTTCTCCCGGCAAAGAGCAGCTCTCCGTCTCGGTAATCAGCTGCACCGGTAGGCGCCTCGCCCATCCAGCTGTAGACATCCATCAGGTTGCGGTGCACCAGATCGGCAAGGTCGAAATCCAGTCCTACCATCGCCGGTCCCCACAGCCTGCCCTCTTGTGGTGCCGTTCGCGCATACTCCGACCGAGCCTAACCGAACTCCATCTTGGGGCGGAACTGATGTGATGTTGAACTCCGGGGGTGGGACTCGAACCCACAACCAATCGGTTAACAGCCGACTACTCTGCCATTGAGCTACCCCGGAACGGGCTACCCCGGATGATCCAACCTAGGGTCGGGCAATTGTACGGCAGGCTGATCGGAATCCGTTAGCTTCGCAATGCCCGCCTCAACCTCCGCGTGGCAGTTCGAGCACAGCAAAACGCACTTTCGCGCCTCCGCCCGAGCACGCTCTATCGACCTCGTGACGCCCCGGCGGTTCAGCTCGAAACGCTTCTCCTCGGGCCGGACATGATGGAACTGCAGCGCCGCGACGCAACGGTCATAGCCGCAGAGCCGACATGATCCGCCCGCCTCCTCGACGAGCACCCGCTTGACGCGCCGCCGCCGCTTCGAGACCGACTCGCTGAGGCAGGCCACGCAGCGATAACCCCCGTTCCTCCGAAGCCGGAAGGTCGCCAGCCCGTGTCTGGCGCAGTGCAGCGTCAGCTCCCTTCTGCCCTCGCTGGATGCGAGGCGACGCTCCGCCCACTGAGTCTTCAGTCCGTACTCGCAGAGCCAGTGACGAACCGTCGTCTGGCCCCGCCCGACCACCTCGGCGATCTCGGCCGTCGAAAGGCCGGCGCCCACCAAGTGCGCGAGTTCCTGGCGATCGAGCGCGCCCTTCGCCACATGCCGTCCATGTCCGTTCGCGCTGAGCCCATGTTTCGCCGCCCAGTACGCCACGGTCGATTCATGCCGCCCAACGCGTCGCCCGATCTCAGCCAACGACAGACCGTCGGCCAACATCGCTTCGAGCACAGCGCGATCCATGCACCGCATTGTCGTCAACGGTTCGGACGGAAAAGCGAACAGACGTTCGGCCTTCGAGCTTCAGGCCTCCCGCTCGCCCGACTCCTCCAGAACACGCGCATAAGCCCTGTCGAAGTCGTGTTTGACGGTCGCCTTGCGCCGCGCCAGGTCGCTGACCTCGCCGTCGCGGCGCCCGCGCGCCTGCGCGATCTCGCGTTCGACGCGCGCGAGCTCCAGCTGCAGGCGCTGCGCCTCGAGCATCGCCGGATGCACCTCGCCGCGGCCGGCCTCGACGACGAGCTCTGCGAGCAGCGCCTTCAGCTCCGGGTCTGCGTCCAGATCGCCCTGCGCCGCCACTGCGGCCATCGGCTCGCGCAGGTCGACCTCGCGCAGGCGCCGCGCCGCGCGCCGAAGCAGCTCGGTCGAGAAGTCGCGCTCGACGTCGACGCTGGCGAGCATCGTCGCTCCGTCGGCCGGCGCTGCGATGCACAGCGCCAGAAACGCGCGCTCGGAATCCTCGCGCCCCGATGTCGGCGTGAGCGCCATGCGACTGCCACCCGGCGCGCGCCCGGGCCCAGGCTGCCTGCCTGCCGAGACGCGCCCCTGCCCCGCCGCCCCTCGCTCGCCGGTTGCGCCGGCAGCGATCTGCTGCTCGAAAACGCTCTCGGGCACCGCCAGGCGACTCGACGCGATCCGCATCAGCTCCATCCGCATCGCGCCCGGCGCGAGCTGCGCGAACACCGGCCGCAGCTCCTCGATCATCCGGTCGCGGCCCTCCGGGCTTGCGTGATCGCCGCCGTCGAGCACGCGCTCGACGCGGAAGCGCACGAACGGCACCGATCGCTCGACCGCCGTCGCAATCGCCTCGGCGCCGTCGCGCTGGATCAGCTCGGCCGGATCTGCGCCGTCCGGCAACGGCACGACGCGCAGCTCCAGCTTGCGCTTCGCCGCAAGGCCCGAAGCGCGCAGCATCGCCTCCTGCCCGGCGCTGTCGGCGTCGAGTGCCAGCAGCACCGTCTGCGCCATCCGCGAAAGCTCGCCGACCTGCTCGTCGGTCAGCGCCGTGCCCATCAGGCCGACCGCGTTGCGCATGCCCGCCTGGTGCAGCGCGATCACGTCCGTGTAGCCCTCGCAGACGATCACCGAACCGCCACGCGCCGCGTGCGCCCGCGCCAGATCTGCCCCGTAGACGTGCATTCCCTTGTGGTAGACGTCGTTGTCCGAGGTGTTCAGGTACTTCGGTTTCTGATCATCGCGCATCGCGCGCGCGCCGAAGCCGAGCACGCGTCCGCGAACGTCGGCCAGCGGGAACATGATCCGCGCGCGGAAGCGGTCATACGGCTGGCCGTTCTGCTTCGAGCGCTGCGCGAGGCCCGTCGCGTAAAGCTCGGCCTCGCTGAAGCCGCCCCGCCGCGAAGCCAGCAGCACGCGGTCCCACGCGCTCGGCGCGTAGCCGACGCGAAACTCGCGCAGCGTCTCCTCCGCCAGCCCGCGCTCTGCCAGATACTGCCGCGCCTTCGCCGCCTCGCTCGACTCCCACAGGTAGCGCTCGTAGTACTCGGTCGTGCGCTTGAGCAGCTCCAGCAGCCGCTCGCGACGCCTGCGCCGCTCGGCCTCGCGCGGGTCCTCCTGCTCGCGCTGCAGCTCGACGCCATACCGTTCGGCCAGCAGCTCCAGCGCGCCCTTGAAGTCGACGCCCTCGGTCTCCTGCACGAAGGTGAACAGATCGCCCGAGGCCTGGCAGCCGAAGCAGTGGTAGACCTTCTGCAGCGGATCGATGCCGAACGACGGCGTGCGCTCCTCGTGGAACGGGCAGAGCCCCTCCATCCGCGCCGGACCGGCCCGGCGCAGCTCGGTTCGCGCAGAGACCAGCTCGGCGAAGTCGACCGCGTCGCGCACGCGATCCTTCGACTCGTTCGTGTACAGCGCCACGCCCGCAACCTAGCGCGCGAACGCCTGCGGAATCTCGAGCTTCGTGAATCGGGCGATGCAGTAGCGGTCGGTCATGCCCGCCACGTAGTCCGTCACGCGCTGCGCCAGCGCATGCTCACCCGCCTCGCCGGCCGCGTCGGCTGCTTCGGCGCCGCCCGGCAGCTCCTGCGGATGCTCGACGTAGTGCTCGAACAGCCGCCGCACGACACGCGCGATCCGGCGGTGCTCAGCGCGCACCGCCGGTCCGAGGTAGACGCGCTCGAACATGAAGTCGCGCAAGGCCGCCATCGCCGGCCCCGCCTCCGCGCCCTGCACGATCTCGCCGGCGCGCGCCGACTGCTCGACCATGTCGTGCACCAGCGAGTCGATCCGCGCCGAGCCACTCGCGCCGAGCACGGCGATCGGCTCGCGCGGCAGATCCTCCTCGCTGAGCAGCCCGGCGCGCACGGCGTCGTCGATGTCGTGGTTGATGTAGGCGACGCGATCGATCACGCGCACGATCTGACCCTCGAGCGTCTGCGGCTCGGGCGCGCGGCTGGAGTGGCGCGCGATGCCGTCGCGCACCTGCTGGGTCAAGTTGAGTCCGATGCCGTCGCGCTCGAGCCGATCGACGACGCGCAGCGAGTGCTCGTAGTGGCGGAAGTCCAGGCCAAAGCGCTCTTTCAGGCACGCATCGAGCACCTCCTCGCCGATGTGCCCGAACGGCGGGTGTCCGAGGTCGTGGCCGAGGCCGATCGCCTCGACGAGATCCTCGTTGAGGCGCAGCGCGCGCGCGACGGTGCGCGAGATCGTCGTCACCTCGAGCGTGTGCGTGAGGCGCGTGCGGTAGTGGTCGCCCTGCGGCGCGACGAACACCTGCGTCTTGTGCGTCAGGCGACGAAAAGCCTTGCTGTGCACGATCCGGTCGCGATCGCGCTGAAACGGCGTGCGCAGCGAGCAATCCTCCTCCTCGCGCGCCCGCTGCGCCGGGTAGGAGCGGGCAGCCAGCGGTGAGAGCAGGCTCGCCTCCTGCTCCTGAACGCGCGCAGCGAATGCGCGCGCGACGCTTTCCTCTCGAGTGCTCGAGCTCACCTTTCGATTGTGCCAACGGATCCGGCGCTCGCCGGCAGCGCGAGACGCTCGATGACGCGCGCCGAGGTCGCCGAGCGCCGGATCCGAGCGCTCAGCGCTCGTGATTCCAGTCGTTGCGCCCGGTCAGCAGGTGGACCCAGTGGCTCCATTTCGTCTGCTGCGCCGGATCCTCGTCGTAGACCGGCGCCTTGTGCTCGGGCGCCGGCAGGCTCTGTGCCGCCGCCGCATCGATCCGCAGGTCGACGCCGTGTTCGTGGATCGACGCGATCGCCGACGCCTCGAGGAAGCGGATGCCGTGCCCAGGAGTGTTGATCAGCAGGCCGTGGAAGACGTCCTCCTCCGGCGCGCTGAGCACGCTGCCGACGGTCCCGACCTGCTCGCCATCGGAGGCGAGCACGGGCACGCCCGCTTCGAGCATCTGGTAGGCGATCGGCAGTCCCTCGTCCATCGCCGACACGATACCGGCAGTCACCGCGCCGGCCGTCAGCCGCCGCGCGCCGCAGCCGGCATCAGCCGCAGGTTCGCGTGGTGCTCGAGCGTCGCCGCGATCGCCCGCTCGACCTGGCCGAGCGCCAGCTCGGGCGCGTTGCGCACCGCGCCCAGCGGCGCGCCGACGGCGTCGGTCATGAAGCGATAGGCGGGCTCGCCGAGCGGAAACGACGCCGCCTCACAGGCGCCGCAGACCACGCCGCCGGCGGCGCCGGAGAAGCCGACCAGATGCTCACGCTCGCCACACGCCGCGCACGAGCCGAGCTGCGGAGCAAGCCCGGCGGCGAGCAGCAGCTTCAGGCGAAACGCCAGCGCGCCGGCGCGCGCGGCGATCGGCGCGAACTCCTCAGCCGCCGCTCCGTCGGGCGCGATCGCCTCGGCGCTGACGCCCGCTCGTTCGCTGGCGCTCGCGACCTCGGCGCCCCGCGCTCCGGCGCCGGCCTGCTGATCGAGCAGCTGCAGCTTGCGGCACAACAGGTTGAACACGCCCGGGTGCGGCTCGGAGGTCTCGAACAGGCGCCCGACGGCGTCGCAAGCGCGCGCGGCGGCGTCCAGCGCGCGCGCGTCTTCGCGTAGCCGCGCGTGCGCATCGACGGTCTGCGCGCCGGTCACCGTCAGCAGCTCGCCGCGACCTTCGTGCAGCTCGATCCGCAGCCGGAAGAACGGCTCCAGACGCCCGCCGAAACGGCTGCGCGCGCGGCGCACACCCTTCGCGATCGCCGCCACACGGCCTCGTGCGGGCGTGTACAGATGCAGGATCCGATCGGCCTCGCCATAGCGCATCGAGCGCAGCACAACCGCCTCCGTCTTGACCGGTCCGGGCATTGCGACCTCAGTCTAGGTTTGCCTACGGCGGCTGCCCGTTCTACCCCGAAGCGCCTGCTGCCAACCCAGACAAACGTCTAGGTTCAGCAAGACCAAAGTGCGGTTGTGCGCGACTTGTGCCGATGGCGATCCTTCAGGTACGCTTTATCCAGAAGTTCGCACGATGCGGACAACAAGCAGGGGGCGCCGTATGGATACAACGCTGAAGGTTCTGATCGCCGACGACCACCCGTTGATGCTGCAGGCGATACGCCGGACTCTCGAAGCGAGCGAAGGCATCGAGGTCGTCGGCGAGGCGCACACCGGCGAGGAGATGCTGGCACTGGTCGCGCGCCGCAAGCCTCAGCTCGTCCTGCTCGACCTGCACATGCCTGGTCTCAACGGCATCGAGTGCATCAGCGAGCTGGCGCGAAGCTGGCCGGGCGTCAAGGCGGTCGTGTTCTCGGCCTCCGAAGACCGCGCGAGCATCGACGGCGCGCTGCTCGCCGGCGCCAGCGCATACATCCTCAAGAGCGTCATGCCGGTCGACATCCCGACGATCCTGCGGCAGGCCTCGACGGGCGCCGTGTACCACGCGCCGTCCGCGCCGGCTGTCTCCAGAGACGTCCAGGAACCGTCCTCGCGAGCGGACCTGACTCCGCGCGAGACGACGATCCTGGCGTGCCGTCGCCAACGGCCTGACGACGAAGGCGATCAGCGAGGAGCTGTGGCTCAGCGAGCACACGGTCAAGTTTCACCTGACCAACATCTACCGCAAGCTCGGCGTCTCGAACCGCAGCGCCGCGGTGCGCTACGCCTTCGAGAACGACCTCGCCTCCTCCGGCGCGCTCGTCGCCGGCTGAAGCTCCTCGCCCGGCGCCGCGGCCCGGCTGCAGTGCCGGTCGAATTCTCGCGGTTACGCAGAGGCGCGGACGAGCTGGCCGCCATTGACGAGCGGCTCCCACCGCTCGAGCGCGACTGAGACGATTGTCGGCCCGCCGGGCCGACTGTCGATTCGACCCTGCCCGCCGAGCAGACGCGCGCGCTCGTGTATCGCGACCAAGCCGAGGCGCCCGGCGCGCGCCGCGCGCATCAGCGTCGGCTCGAGCTCGAAGCCGCAGCCGTTGTCGGTGACACGCAGCTCGACGCCCTCGGCGCTGACCGACACCGCGATCTCGACGTCGCTCGCCCCGCTGTGCTCGCGAATGTTCGAGAGCGCCTCGTGGACGATGTTGATCAGCGCGATCTGCTGCGACAGCGAGATCACGCTCATGTCACCGTCGAGCAGCACACGCGGCTCGATGTTCGTGCGCGCCGCAAACGCCTGCGCGACGTCGCGCAACGCGCCCGTGAACGGGCGGTTGAGCAGCACCGAAGCCGCATGGACTTCGTTTGAGATCCGGCGCAGACCGTCGTTCAGCGCGGTCAGCTGCGCGTCGAGGTCTTCGAAGCGACCCTGCGCGAGCTTGCGCTGCCTCGCGGTCCCGAGCGACTTCGTCAGCTGCGCCTCGAATACGCGCAGGTCGTCGGCGAGCACGGCGACGTCCTGGATCGGTCCATCGTGCAGATCGAAGCCGAGGCGGGTCAGCTTGCGCTCGCTCGTCTCGACGAGCGCGCGCTCGGAGGCGACGTTGCCGGCCAGCAACGAGTCGCGCTCGAGGACCGAGCCGAGCATCGGCACCGCCTCCGATAGGAAGGAACGACAGTTGTCGCGCATTCCACGCTCGCACGAGCCAACCAGCACGGCGAGCGGCTGCTGCCAGCGTCCGACCGGCAGCGCCAGCAGCAGCCCACGCGGGCTCGGCTCGGGAAGCTCGCCGGCGAGCAGCTGCCGTGCAAGTGTTCTTGCACCGCGCGACGGCGCGCCCTCACCGACGTGTCGCATGCAGATGATCTGCTCGGAGTTTCCGAGCACCCAGAACGAAGCGCCGCGCAGCGGCGCGAAGGTGGTCAGGGTCGCCAGCTGCGACTCGACCGCATCGGCTGGAAGCAGCGTCAGCAGCTCCGGAGCCCGCAAGAGCTCCCGCGCCAGCGCGATCCGCGATACGCCGATCACGCGCTCGACGTCCTCCGCCAGGCGCCTGGCGTCCTTCGGCGAGCTGGCGATCTCCTTTCGCAGCCCGCCAAACAGCTCCGCAGCGGCTATCAACAGCGCCGTCCGCAGCGCGTCGCCGTTGCCCGTCGACTGGTCGAGAACCTCCATCGCGCGCGCTTTTGCACGCCTGCGAGTTCGGACGAAGGCGCGCTGATCGGGCCACTCCCACTCGGCGAACAGACGTTCGAGCCGTCGCAGCTCGGCCGGCGGCGAGATCGCATGGTTTCGCATCGGCGACGGCCGCGCGAATGGCGTGTTGGTTCGATTTGCTGGTCATCTGCATCGTCGCTTGTTCACGCGGTACCGCCCCCCGGGGCCGCGCCGGCGTTTTTATCGACATGTGGAACCGCAAACTGAAGACGGCACCGCTGAGCATCGCGCTGCGCCCGTCGAGGCGCAGCTCGCCTTGCGATCCTCGAGGTCGGGCGGAGCTTGGGTCGGTCAGCCCTGCGGCGAGAGAGGCGCGCTGCCCGCCGCGCCCGTGGCGCCCGAACGAGGATCGGGAATCGAGGCCGAGCTCGGCGCGCTGCGCACGTTCGGACTCGGCAGCGCGCCAATTCGCGCGATCAGCTGTTCCCACTCGACTGCGCCGAGCATCACGTCCGACGCCGGCCGCGGCGAGACGACGCCGACAGCCGCCGAGTGAGCGCGCGTGCCGGCCGGTTCGGCGCGAGGGCGAGAAGACGATCTCGATATATCCGCCGTGGCCAGACCGCGCGACTGCGCTCGGCGCATTCGCGTAGCGCCGCGGGCTGACGATCCGTCGCGGCGCAAGTGAGCCGTGAAGCGTGAGCAGCGCGCGAACGGTCGCTTCGGCGAGCGAGCCGTTGCCCTGGTGCCCGGCGATCGCGATGCGGTTGACGCGCGTCAGCGCGATCTCCTCGCCGCCCGAGCCGCAACCCGGCGTTCCCACCGTCGGCTTGAGCCCGCTGCGCGAGAGGAACGCGAGTACGCCCATCGCGCGTCTGTCGAGCGAGCCCGACGTCGCCTCACGGTGCACGCAGGCGGCCATCGAGATGCCCGGATCGGACAGGATGTCGCGCTGCAGCTCGCTTGCGCTGAGCAGCGCGACGTCGCCGACGGTCGCGCCGCGCAGCACTTCGCCGGCGCTCGCGCCGCGCGGGTGCAGCGCCTTTTCGAGCAGCATCCAGTTCTCGAGGATCGGCCGAGGATCGATCGTGCCGGAGTCGCCGGCCGGGCTGATCGCAAAGCGCAGATGACCGTCCTCGGCGCCGAGCGGCGTGCGCACGTATCCGAGCACCGTCCCCTTCTTGACGAGCGACCCGACGCTCAGCTGGTGGTCGGAGCTCTGCGCGCTCGCCGTTCGCGTGGGCCTGCCGACGGACGCAGCGGAATGCGCCTCGGCTGCATCCGCGTTTCCGGGGTGCAGGTACAGCCGCACCTTGCCGCTGGTCGTCTGAGCCGGCGCTCGTTGCTCGACACGCGCGATGCTCGCGAGCCCGGCATAGGTGAACGTGTCGCCGTAGAGATCGCGAAGGACGACGTAGCGTCCAAGCTTGCGCGAGCTGCCAGCCGCGACGATCCGGCCGTCCTGCACCGCGACCGCCGCCGCCTTCGGAGCGCTGAGGACTTCGATCAGCCGCGGCGTGCTCGACGTATTGCGTGTCGCGGCGCTCGCCGCGGCCGCCGCTGCGCTCGGAGACAGAGCGCGCGCAGAGCCGCGGCGCAGCGCCGTGGCGCCGCCCGTCGCGCTCGAGGAGGAGCCGGCTGTCTCCGACCCCAACCCGAGCTGCGACCCCGTTACGGGCGTGCCGTCATCGATCAGGCTCGTCAGCGTCCCGATCGCGAGATCCGGGTAGGACGAGATCAGCTTCGCGCGCAGCAGCACCGATTCCAGATACGCGCCGGAGTGGTTGTAGGCGAGGATCGCCGCGCGTAGATCGGTCGTCGCGCCGGCCGCCCGCAGATAGCGCGCGGCCGCGAAGATCGCGTCGACCGGGTTGTACGGATCGGCCGAGCCGCTGTCGAGCGCGTCGACGCCGTACTGCAGCCACGTCGAGGGCATGAACTGCATCCAGCCGACCGCGCCCGCCGAGGAGACCGACAGGTCGCTGCCGTAGTCGGTCTCGACTTCGTTGATCGCAGCGAGGATCTGCCACGGCACGCCGTACTGCGCTGCCGCCGCCTGGTAGATCGGCAGCAGGAACGGCGGTATCCGGTAGAAGTCCAGCGAGCCGACCGAGGCGGGCGAGCCGGCGAGCTCGGCCGCCAGCGCGCCGGCCTGCGCGGCGACGATCTGAGGCGCGAGCGCCACTCCGTTGGGGCCTGTGGCGACGCCGGGCTTCGTCGGCGCCGGCGTCGTCGCACCGGCCTTGACCGTCGCGCCCGTCTCGCCGCGGTCTCCGCTGGACACCGTCGTGCGGTTGCGAGCGCTGCTGTGCGATCAGCGGGCGCACCCGGGCGACGTGTTTGGTCGCGGGAGCGCTGCGAGGGCTCGTCGCCGACGCCGCCGCCGGCGCTGCCGATGCGCTCGGCGTGCCGGCCGCACTCGGCGATGGCGCGCCGGCAGACGTCGTCGGCGTCGTCGAAGTAGTCGGCGTCGTCGTCGATTCTTCGGGAGCAGATTCCTTGGCGGCGCCTTCCGGCGACGGTTCGCCCGAGCCGGCGCTCGGCGGCGGCGTCGGGGCCTGTTCGGTCGTTTCAGCGGGCGGCGGTGGCGTGCTCGAGGTTTCGCCTGCCGATTCGGGGCCGCTCGGCGCGTCCGCAAGGGCTCCGCCGGGCGCCCACGCCGGCATCACGCTGAGCTGGCAGGTGACCACGAACAACAGCGCGCCCCGGCGCACCACGTAGGGCCAGGCGCGCCGGCCCGGCGAATGCGCGGACTGCGCCTCGATCGCCAGCGCGCGCTCGAGCAGAGCCGGCAGCGTCAGCACCGGCTCGCTCGTCGAACCACAGCGCGTAACGCGACTCGGGATCGGCGGTGAGCCGCGGCGGAACGGCGAAGACGCCTCGCCACTGCCACTCGCCGGTCTCGCTCAGCGGCATGCTCGACGCAGCAGCGACGCGCGGCGTGAAGCTGCGGCGGATCGTCGCCGACTCGACGACGAGCGTCGGGCGGGCGATCCGCGGAAGCTCGACCGCAGTCCAGAGCGAGAGCGCCAAGAGCCCCGGCGAGCGGCCCCGCGAGAGCTCCTCGAAGCGCTCGAGCCGAACCTCCAGCGAAGCGGTCGGTGCGAGCGACGCACGCGACTGCCACGGACGATGGAAAAACGGCGCCACGCCGGCTCAGCTGACCACGAGCGTCGGGACAAACAGGAGGATCAAGCCGGCCAATGCCATGAACGGCCCGAACGGAATCATCGCCTTCCGCGCCTCGAGTCCGCCGCGGAACATCAGCAGGAGCGCGACGGGCAAGACCAGGACGAACGAAAGCAGCAGCGCTCCGACCACACCCCAGCCGAGCGCCGCGCCGAGCAGCAGCGCGAGCTTGACGTCGCCCATACCCATCCAGGCGCGGCCGAGCAGTTGCGGAACCATCAACACGACCGCCACGGCGAGCGGCGCCAAGATCCATTCGGCGGCATGCCCGGGTGACAGCGACAGGTTCACCACCAGCACGATCGCTGCCGCCGGCAGGACGATCCGATTGGGAATGATGCGCTGTTCGATGTCAATCGCCGCAAGGACGATCAGCGCGGCGCCGGCGATCGCGGCGACGAGGCTTCGTCCAAGGGAAGTGCAACCAGTGCGAAGACGGCTGCGCCCAGTGCGAAGGGCGCCGCGACAACGGCGCTGCCGCAGTGGCCGACCGGCCGAGCCGGCGGGAACCGGTGCGGTCACACCGTCGGCGCTCATTGCCTCACCTCAAACCGGTTGGCCTGCTCGGCCCGTGACACGTTGGTAGCGCTCGGCGCCTTCGATCGCCTCGAGCAGCTCCTGGAACGGTCCCCACTTGGCAACGACCGGTGTGCGCAGGTCTGCCGGACGGGGCTGATCTGCGACCAGCAGCGTGCCGACCGGCCGCTCGAGCTCCTCGAGCATCGCGATCACCTTCGCCGCCGGCTGGCGCCCATCCTCGATTACGACAACATCGGCGCCCTCCTCCATGATCAGCTCGGGCACACGTGCGGCGCTCGGAGTTGTCGTCACAACGCAGTTGTGTCGCGCGAGCAGCAGTGACATGACGGTGCGAAAGCGACCATCGGGCGAGACGACAAGCACGCGCAGTGGTCGCAGGCGCAACGGCTTCGCCTCCTCGCGTGAAAGCGTCGCCAGTTCACTCTGCCAGCGTCCTTGACACCGTTCGTCTGCGAGCGCTCAGTTGGAGCGTCCGCCATCCGCGCCGCGACGATCGTCGTCGGCTCGGTCGCTTCCGTCTGACTCCTGCGCTCGCGAAGTTCGAGCTGGTCGCCGACGAGCACGCCGCGGCGCGTCGCTTCACCAGCGGGCAGCTCGAGCACCGCGCGAGCGCCACGCTTCGCAGCGACCCGCCACGGGCGCAGCCGCTCGACGATCTCGAGCACCTCGAGCTCCCTGTCCAGGAACAGGGCATCGATCGGGAAGCGCATGAACGCCGTGTGAATGGACGGAGCCGGGCTCAGCAGCAGTCCCTCTCCCGCCGGCAGGCCGCGCCGTCCCATCAGACCGAGCATCCGTCGCAGCGGGCGGTTTGCGAGCTCAGCAACACAAACGCAGCCGCCTCGTGTGAGATTGACTATCAGCTTGCTCTCGGTCACGAGGTGCGACTGTCCCTTTCCCCTTCCTCTCGCGCGCATCGTGCTGCGAAAGGGTCGAATGTCGGAGACGCCGGATCGGCTCGTCACCGCAGAGAGGGATTCTCGACGCTCGCGGTGGTGAAGCACACTCCACGTTGGTCTAGTCTCGGCTAGCGGTTCGTCTGATTTGTCGGCGCCGCTCGGCCCGGCGTCAACTCGCGCTCGTCGCGACGTCGCATCCTTGCGTAGATCGGGCGCTCCGGCGAAACAACAGCGCCGTCGCCAGGCGCTTATGACGGCGCGAGCACGCTCGACCTTCGTCTAGGTCGAACTAGCGCTTCTTCTCGTTGACCGTCGTGGGGGGCTGATCTAGCTTTGGCCGCTCGGGAGCCACGACGTCGATGGTGGAAAGCTCGCCAACCGTAGTTCACGGCCCCGCCATTTGTCAAACAGCCTGCGGGCTACGCACAGAATGGGAGGGGGTGAAACCGCATATGTGGAACGAACTGAATCGTCTCGTGCTCTCGCTCTGCACGCGCGCTCGGCTGGGTAGGCAGGAGGGTCAGGCGCTCGTCGAGTACACGCTGATTCTGGCCCTGGTCTCGATCGTCGCCATCGCCGCTCTCACGAGCCTCGGTAACGAGATCTCAACCAAGCTGGGAGAAGTCGTCACGGCCCTCTAGGGCTTCCGCGACGGGGCGGGCGCCGTCCTGGCGAGGTCGAGAACCTCTCGCTACGGACGGCGCCTCGCCTTCTGATCTGACAGAAGCAATCAAGCCGCACCGACTCAAGCACACACGCAACGCAACACGCCAGTGACTTCACCCGAAATCTTCAAGCGCACAGATGCCACCTCAATTCCGACCAATCGCATGAGCACCAGCTCAGCCAGCCGGCGCCGATCGGTGCCTTGGCGATCGGAGAGCGGGCAGGCGATGGTCGAATTCGCACTCGTCATCCCGATCGTTCTGCTGATTCTCTTCGGCATCGCCTACTTCGGGATCGCTCTCAACGACTGGATCGACGAGACGCAGATCACGAGCGAGGGCGCGCGCTTCGCCGAGGTCAACGAGAACTGCATCGTCAAAGGCTCGCCGCACTCGTGCGAACCGGCGTGCGTGAAGAAGGCGCCTTCCTGAAATATCTCACCGAACAGGGCGACAACAGCCAGGTGCGAAACGCAGTCGCGACGATGTGCTCGCCGACTTCGAAACTCGAAGACTACGTCCAGGTCAAGCTGACCTACAAATACAAATGGCTGCCGCTCCTGAACCTCGGAGTGACCGAAACGCCCGTCACGAGCACCGCGCAGATGAAGATCGAGAAGGAACCGTCGATCCCCTACCCGGCCTGCTGATGAGTGCGTCCCCACGATCACGCCGCTCGTAGATCCGGGGAGCGCGGCGCCGTTCTGGTCATCTTCGCGGTCTTCATGTCCGTCGCCGTGCTGCTGACCGCCTTCGTCGTCGACGTCGGCAACTGGTTCGAGCACCAGCGCCACCTGCAGGTGCAGGCCGACGCGGCCGCATTCGCCGCCGCCGCCAAGTTCAACTACCCCTGTACGCCGGCCGTCGAAAAATCGATCTACCAGGCGGCCGGGCAGTACGGCGGCGCCGAAACGGTCCTCGCGCCCGGCGGCAAAAAAGAAACCGACGGAAGCCCCGCTGCTGAACGCGCAGATCGGCGGCACGACGCAGGCGAACATCCACGAGGAGATCAACAGCAAGAAGTACTTCGGGCAGTCGAGCGGCGACACCACGACGGTCGAAAAGGCCCCCTGCGAACCCGAAGCGAGCATGATCGACGTGAAGATGACGGAAACGAACCTTCCGTGGTTCTTCAAATTCGCGCACGTGCCGAACATCAACGCGCACGCGCGCGTCTCGATCGTCCAGCAGCGGTTCGCGACGGCGGTCGAGCCGCTCGTCGAGTCCGAACCCGAAGAAGTCCGCGTCCTCTTCGTCAACGACGAACCCGATGGCTCCGACAGCCAGTACGAAGACGAACTACTGGCGACCGGCCTGCTGACGAACATCGGCTCGAACGAAGAAAAAGGCACGATCAAATGGACCGACTCGTCGGCACCCGTGTCGCTCGCGATCGCCAAACACCGCCACATCGGCGTGCGCATCGCGCTCGCCGGCAAGAAAGGCGCCCTGACCGGCGCCGGCAACGAAGGCGTCGCGGTCTGTCGCCACGAATACGTCGAATGCTTCGACGAGGACGACGGCGTCGTGCCGCCGCTGCTCAACATCAGCGGCTACTCCGCTGAAGGCGAAGGCACGGCAGTCCCGCTCGCGCCCGTCGCGCACAAGGTGAGCCTCTCGACACCGTCGCCCGACACCTGCACGGACCCCTACTTCAAC
Organism: uncultured Solirubrobacteraceae bacterium; assembly: GCA_963812575.1. Lineage (GTDB taxonomy): Bacteria > Actinomycetota > Thermoleophilia > Solirubrobacterales > Solirubrobacteraceae > Palsa-744. The sequence continues at coordinate 318,254 of CAWEVS010000014.1, forward strand.
GCCTACCCGGGATCCGAACCGAAAGCCCAGTGCACGATCACGATCTCGGCCGAAGTGCAGTACGGCAAAGAAAGCTCGAACACCGACCGGCATCACGGTGACGCCGGAACTCGTCTACACCGAAGGGTTCTCGAACAAAACCGAAAAAGTCAAACAGCCGGCGATGAAACTCGAAAACGGCGTCTGGACCGGCACGGCGAACCTGCCGAGCTACTTCTACGGAAACTTCGGCTCCTCCGAAATCAATCTCGTCGTCAAATGCAAACCCGAAGCGAAATCGCCCTGCGAAAAAGCGACGAAAACCGAAGAAAAGACGCTGACCGACGTGCAGCGCGCGTTCAGCGCCGGACCCGACGGCTCGAACCGGATCATCGCCGCCAAGGTCTTCGAACCGGGCGCAGCGAAACCCGTGCCCGGCGAAACCGGAGCCAACGCCTTCGAGATCTGCGAGAAAGCCGACAGCGAAACGTGCACGCACAAACTCGCCGTCACGATCGAACTGAAGGGCAGCCTCGAGGACGCCAAAAAATTCTGCAGCACCGAAAAATACGCGAACGGCCAATGCAAGCCGATTCCGCCGTTTCGCGTGACCTACGCCGACAACGACCAGGAGGACGACGACCAGTTCGTGCTCTCGTGCCCGCCGACCACGGCGCAGACCGGCGCCGCGACGGCATACCAGGAAGCTCTCGCCCACGGCTGCGCCGGCAAATACAGCGTCAACACGCACGGCGGCTCCTGCACGGTCGAAAAAGAATCGCTGACCAAAATCGAAGCCGAAGAAAAAGCCGAGCAGGAAGCGCGGACCAAAGAAGAAGCGACGAAGAAAAGCCGCGAAACGACGGAAGCCACCGAACGCACCAAATGGGCGACCGAAGAAGGCGAAACCAAGCTCACGAAAGCTCAGCGCGAAACCAAAGAAAAAACGGCCGAAACGAAAGCGCTCTGGGAACGCCAGGAAGGCGAAGGCAAAATCACGAAAGCCGCGCGCGAAGCCAAAGAAGTCACGAAAGGCCAGCTCGAAAAAGAAGAAAAAGAAGGCAAAATCACGAAAGCCGCGCGCGAAACCAAAGAAAAAACGGCCGAAACGAAAGCGCTCTGGGAACGCCAGGAAGGCGAAGGCGAAATCACGAAAGCCGCGCGCGAAGCGAAAGAAGTGACCAAAGCGTCAGCTCGAAAAAGAAGAAAAAGAAGCAAAGCTCACCAAAGCTCAGCGCGAAACCAAAGAAAAAGAACAGACGACCGCGCGCGAAAAAGCCGAAAAAGAAGAAGCCACCGCGAGAGCGAAACGCGAAGCCGAAGAAGCCGACGACAAAAGCGGCCCGCGAAAAACAGGGCGCCTCGGCCCACGAATGCCTCGGGCTCGTTTCGGTGCAGCCCACGTCGAAAAAAGAACACCCCGGTGGCGAACTCAACGAAGGCGAACTGACGGCGAGCTTCCAGAACTACTTGGCCAAACGAGTTGAAGGCGCCGCCAACGGCACCCACTACTACTGCCCCGACAAGTGGGTCAACAACAACGAAGGCGCCGTGCCGGTGATTCCGTCGAACGACTCGCGTCTGATGCAGTTCTTCGTCGTTCCGTTCACTGTCACAGACTTCCAGCGAAAAAACGAAGTTTCCCCCTTGGTTCCTATTCAGAATTTTGCTACCTTTTACGTAACTGGGTGGGACGCCGGCAACACGGAAGCCGCGCAGGGCAAAAAAGCGTGGAATCCGAAAGAACGACGCGACGGATGTAGCGAAAAACTGTTCAAAAAACTGCCGGCGGCTGAACAGACGGAACTTGAAAACGAAGCAATTCCACTCAAGCAGCGCGAACAAAAAGAAAAAGAAAAAGGGTTTGACGACGACACCGAACAACCGCGTGAGATCGTTGGCCATCTGATCAAGTACGTCAACGTACTGGCCGAAGCATCGGGCAACGTTGAATGCAAACTCGAAGGCCTAGAAACCTGCGAAGCGACACTTACGGAATAGGAGCAAGACATGGAAGTCACTCAGAGACGGGCCGTAAGCGGCGGCTTCGGAAGTTGGTCCTCGACACGTCGGGGTACGCTGACGATCGCGCTGATCGGCGCAGTGATTGCGGCGGTCATCCTGATCGTCGCGCTGCACAAGTACAAGCAGGGCATCGAAACGTCGCACAAGCCGGCGACGGTGCTCGTTGCGAGCCACTTCATCGAGAAGGGCACCTCCGGGGCGGCGATCGGCGTCGGCCAGTACTTCAAGACGTCGCAGCTGCCGGAAAAGCAGCTTTCCTCAGGCGCGATCGCGAACTCGGCTGCGCTGCAGGGCCAGGTCGCGGCGGTCGACATCTACCCCGGCCAGCAGTTGACGGCCTCGGACTTCGTCGGCGGCGGGCTGTTCTACAGCAAGCTTCCGCCGAACCTTCGGGCGGTCTCGGTTCCGGTCGACAGCGCGCACGGGATGATCGGCAACATTCAGACCGGGGATCGCGTCGACGTATACGCGAGCTTCCCCAAAGAACTGAGCAAACCCGCATTCCTGCGCTCGATCGCATCGAACGTGGTCGTGCTGGACGCCGGTCAGAAGACGAGTGGCGTCGGTCTTGCTGCGGTCGGTTCCGGATCGGGCGACTCCAACGTGGTGTTGGAGGTCGACGCGCATCAGGCGGCCGAGCTCGCCTTCTCCTCTGACGCCGGCAAAGTCTGGCTCGTCCTGAGCCCGGCGCACGGAACTCGGATAGGTAGGGAAGTCATCAACGAGTTCACGATCGAGAGCGAAAACGAAGGAGTCTCGGCGGGAGGGACAAAATGATCACCGGCCAAGTACACGCCGTAGTGGCGCTCGACGAGGTCGTCCAGCGCGATGTCGTCGAAGCGATGCTGTCTTCGGGCGCGCTGAAAGTCCTCGACTACGTCGACCTGGGCCGACTGGCTCCGGACGACGACGGCTCGGGCGACGTGCTGATCGTCGCCTGCGTCGACTACACGACTGACGTCGGCGACTGCCTGGAAGCAGCCGTCCGTCACCACCCCGCGAGGCCGGTCGTGCTGCTCTGCCCGCCTGGGAGCAACGGTCTGGTCAACGAGGCGTTCGGCGCCGGCGTCGACGACATCGTGGCGTTGCCGAACAACGGCAGCGCCGAGTCCGGCGGCGCGATGTCGCCGCAGGTGCTGTTCACGGTCGAGAAGGCGATCGCGCGCAAGAAGGGCGTTGCGTCAACCACGCAGCATCTCGGCACGATGATCTCGGTGCTCGGCCTGAAGGGCGGCAGCGGCAAGACGTTGACTTCGGCCAACCTCGCCGTGGCGCTCGCCGGTGCCGGTCAGAGGGTGACGATCGTCGACCTCGACCTGCAGTTCGGCGACGTCGGGCCTGGCGCTCGGGCTGAGTCCCGAGCGAACGATCTTCGATCTGATCAGCTCGGGCGGTTCGCTCGACGCCGAGAAGCTCGACGACTTCCTGGCGGTTCACTCCTCCGGTGCGCGCGCACTGCTCGCGCCGGCCAGGCCCGATCAGGCCGGCGTGGTCACCAGCGAGTTCCTGCGCGACGTGTACACGGTGCTTCGCGAAGTCAACGACTTCGTGATCATCGACACGCCGCCCAGCTTCACGCCGGAGGTGATCGCCGCGGTCGACAGCTCGAGCGAGGTCTGCATGGTTGCGATGCTCGACGCACTGTCGCTGAAGAACGCCAAGCTCGGGCTCGAGACGCTCGAACGGATGAAATTCGACACCGACAAAGTGCGTCTCGTCCTCAACCGCGCCGACACCAACGTCGGGATCACACGCGAGGACGTCTCGGCGATCATGGGCACCGAGCCTCAGGTTCTGGTGCCGAGCGACCGCAACGTCACTCGCTCGATCAACCGCGGAGAGCCGATCGTGCTGGAGCAGAAGCGCTCGGAGGCCTCGCGGGCATTCCACTCGCTCGCCGACCTCTACGTGGCGGATGCACGCGCCGCTGCGGGGATCGACGAGACACCAGCCAAGCCGCGCCGGCGCCTCTTCCGGCGCAGGGGCTAGGGAGAGCGTCATGGAGCTTCACGAACGAATCACGCAGCCCGCCGAGGAGGTCCGTCACTCCACTCACGATCCCTTCGCGGAGGTCAAGAACCGCGTCCACGTCGGGCTGATCGAGGACCTCGGCCGCCAGATCTTCAACACGGAGATCGACGCCGAGACTCTGCGTCAACGCGTTCGCGGGGAGATCGCGACGCGGCTCGGCCAGGAGTCGGGCATCTCGCGCGAGGATCGCGAGAAACTCGCGACGGCGCTGCTCGACGACATCCTCGGCCACGGCCCGCTCGAGCGACTGCTCGCCGATGACTCCGTCACCGAGATCATGGTCAACGGCGCGCACGACGTGTGGATCGAGCGCAACGGCCGACTGCAGAAGACCGCTGTGCGCTTCGGCGACGAGTCGCACCTGCGACGCGTGATCTCGAAGATGGTCGCCGAGGTCGGGCGGCGGATCGACGAGAGCTCGCCGATGGTGGACGCGCGGATGCCCGACGGCAGCCGGATCAACGCCGTGATCCCCCCTCTTTCGCTGTCAGGCTCGCTGCTGACGATCCGCAAGTTCGGAAGCGAACGGCTGAACGTCGACGACCTGATCCGCTTCGGCACGCTCACGCCGGAGACGGCCGACCTGCTCGAGCGTTGCGTGCAGGCGAAGCTGAACGTGCTGATCTCCGGAGGCACAGGGTCGGGCAAGACGACGCTGCTGAACGTGCTCTCCTCTGCGATTCCCGACTCCGAGCGGATCGTGACGATCGAGGACGCTGCCGAGCTTCGTCTTGCGCAGCGGCATGTCCTCAGGCTCGAGTGTCGCCCGAGCAACACCGAGGAGGGCGGCGAGGTGACGATCCGCGACCTCGTGCGCAACTCGCTGCGCATGCGGCCCGATCGCATCATCGTCGGCGAGGTCCGCGGCGCCGAGGCGCTGGACATGCTGCAGGCGCTGAACACGGGCCACGACGGCTCGCTCTCGACCGTGCACGCGAACACCGCGCGTGACGCGCTGGCACGTGTCGAGACGATGGTCCTGATGGCCGGCTACGACCTCCCGCTGCGCGCCGTGCGCCAGCAGGTGACCGCAGCGCTCGACCTGATCATCCAGCTCGAGCGGATGCACGACGGGTCGCGCAAGGTGACCTCGATCACCGAGGTCCAGCGGATGGAGTCTGACGTCATCACGCTGCAGGATCTCTACACGTACGAGATCGAGTCGGGCAGCAACGGGCATGCCGTGCTCGGCTCGCTGAAGGGCAGCGGCATCCGCCCGCTGTTCCTGGAGAAGTTCGAGCGTCGCGGCGTGAAGCTCCCAGGCCCAGCAGCCGAAACTCTGACCCAGGGCATCTCACCGGCTGTGCGAAACGGCGTGCGATGACGCTCTGGCTCGGATCGCTGTCGCACCACGGTTTCTGGTCTTCGACCGGCGGCGTCGCATTGGTCATCGCGATCTGCGCAGTCGTCGTCGGCGGCACGGTTGCGCTGATGCTGATGCGGCGCTTCAAGCGCGCCAGCGTGCGTGAGCGCGTCGGGCAGTTCGTCAGCTCTTCGACCACTCCGGCGGCCGAGGCAGCCGAGGAGGGCCAGGAGACGATCGGCGTGATCACGCGGACGGAGCGTTCACTCGAGCGCGAGCGCCGGTGGGACGAGTTCAGGGAAACGCTCGAGATCGCGCGAATCGAGCGGAGCCCGCTCGATGTCGTGTTCCTGACGCTGGCCGCCGCAGTCGGCGGGGCGGTCTTCGTCGTCGTGCTGTTCAAGAGCATCCCGGCCGGTCTACTTCCGCTGATCATCGTGCCGCTGATCGCCAGAGCGCTGATCAAGCGCAAGCTGCAGAAGGAACGCGATCAATTCAGCGAACAGCTCCCGGGCCACCTCCAGGAGCTCGCCGCCGCGCTGCGAGCCGGGCACAGCATGGTTTCGGGAATCGGCGTGATGGCCGAAGGGGCGGCCGAACCGAGCCGCAGCGAGTTCCAGCGAGTGATCGCCGACGAGCAGCTCGGGCTGCCGCTCGAGAGCGCGCTGCGCTCAGTGGCGGTGCGGATGGACGCGAACGACATCGAACAGGTTTCGCTCGTCGCCGAGCTCCACCGCCAGACCGGCGGCAACATGGCCGAGGTTCTCGACCGTGTCGCCGAAGCGATCCGTGCGCGCGCCGAACTCAAACGCGAACTGCAGACGCTGACGGCCCAGGCCCGAGGCTCGCGATGGATCGTCACGTTGATTCCGCCGGCGCTGCTACTCGTGATCGACGTACTGAACCCGGCCTACCTGAAACCGCTGTTCTCCACGAGCACCGGAGAGGTGCTGCTGGTCCTTGCAGCGGCACTGATCGTCGGCGGCTCGATCGTCATGAGCAAGATCGTAAGGATCGAGGGCTGATCGCCGATGGCCGTCCTATTTGCACTTGCAATCCTGGTTCTCGCCGTGGCGATCGCGATGATCGTCCGAGCCGTCGCTCTTCCGCGGCTGCGGATGGCGACGCACCTACGCCAGATCGAGACCTACGGGTTCAACGCATCGGCGGTCGCCGACGATCCGCTCGGTGCGCCGCCCCCACTCGGGCGCTCGATCAACGCGCTGGCCGAAAGCGTCGGTCGCTCGGCGATAAGGAGCATCGCGACGCTCCCGCCGATGCCGAGCAACGTGCTCTCCTCCGCCGGCTACTACCGGATCTCGGTCGAGGCGTTCCACGGCTATCGGATCCTCGCAGCGATCTTCATCCCCGCCGTAGTGCTGCTCGAGATGCTCTCGGTCGGCGGCAATCCGGCGATCGCGATCCTGTTCGCGCTCGTCGCCGCTGTTGCGGCCTGGGTTCTGTTCGGGGCCGTCGTGCGCCGGCGCAGCGAGGCGAGACTGCGCGCGGTCGACTACGAACTGCCGGAGCTGATCGACGTGCTGATCGCGACGATCGAGGCTGGGCTCGGCTTCGCCGGCTCACTGCAGCTCGTCGCGTCGCGCTTCGAAGGGCCGCTCGGCAACGAGTTGCGTATCGCGCTGCAGGAGCAGCGGATGGGGATGTCGACCAATCAGGCTCTCAGCAACATCCTCGAGCGGTCGGACACGCCTTCGATGCGCTCGTTCGTCCGAGGCATCGTGCAGGCCGAGACGCTCGGCATCTCGATCGGGCAGATGATGCGCAACCTCGCGCTCGAGATGCGGACGCGCCGCCGCCAGACGGCTCAGGAGCGTGTCCAGAAGGCGCCGCTGAAGATGCTGTTCCCGCTGATCTTCATGATCTTCCCGGCGATGCTCGTCGTGCTGCTCTACCCGGCGCTGCACGAGCTGCTGTCCGGCTTCTCACGCGTCTGATGTCGAAGTGGACCGTGCCCGGCGTGTTCGCGGCGCTCGCGATCTTCGCGGCCGTTCGCACGGTGCACGCGATCGGTGACGCGATCGACGCTCCCACGCTGAGAGCCGGCCTGATCGCGGTCTACTTCGTGCTTCGCACAGGAGTAGCGACAGCGTTCGCGGTCCTCACGGTGCGACGACCGCCGCCGTTGCGGCGGACGCGCGAGCCCGCGGCGCTGGCGGCGTGTGCGGTCGCGATGGTGCTCGTGATCCCGATCGGCGCTCCCGGCGCGGACACCTCGACCGGCCTCGTGATCGCCGGCGAGGCGATCGCGCTGGTCGCAGGCTTGTGGCTGTTCGTCTCGGTGCTGGCGCTCGGCAACTGCTTCGGCGTCCTACCGGAGGCTCGCGGACTCGTGATCGGCGGTCCCTACAGGTTCGTTCGCCACCCGGTCTACCTCGGTGAGATCGGCGCGCTCGACCGGCCTCACGCTCGCCGGCGTCTCGTCCTCGCCAGCGACGCTCTGGACCGTTGCAGTGCTGCTCGCGTTCCTCGTCGCGCAGTCGGTCCGCATGCGCATGGAGGAACGCGCATTGACGGCTGCGTTCCCGGAGTACCGCGTCTACGCAATGTCGACAGGACGGCTGCTACCGCGCCTTCGCGGAGCGCACACGCGTCCTGCCAGCCTCGACTTTGGTCTAGCTGCACCTAGCGCTTCTTCCGTCGTCGCAACCGATCCCGGCCGCTAGCGTCCGCCGTCCCAATGCGCAGAATTCCCACACTTCTCCTCGTCGCAGCTCTCTGCCTCCTCGGCGCCGTAGGCGTGACGCAGGCTGCCGTCGGCCACTCGAGCGCGACGAAGCACAAGAAGGTCGTCAAGCATCCGGTCGTCCACGGCCTCCGTGCGCCCGGCCTGCTGAGCCCCGCCAACGGCGCGCGCGTGCAGCAGCTGCCGGCGCTCACCTGGAGCGCCGTCAGCGGCGCGGTCGAATACGAATACCAGGTCGCCGCCGACCCGCAGTTCCACTCTCTGATCGTCGTCAGCGCCGGCCTCGGGCAGAGCACGCCGAAAACGCACAACCTCGGCGGCGTCGCTGGAAAAGCCGGTGACCGACGGCACCTACTACTGGCGCGTGCGCGGGCTGAGCGCGGCGAAGCGGCCCGGTCCTTGGTCCTCTCCACGCAAGATCGTGAAGGCGTGGACGGAAGCGCCGCAGCTACAGGGCCCGACCGAAGGCGCGCAGATCACCTGGCCGTCGACACCGCTCGTGCTGCGTTGGAGCGAAGTGCCGTATGCCTACGAATACATCGTCAAGATCGCGACCGACGAACAGATGGCGAACGTCGTGCTCGGGACGAGCGCGACCCCGACGAAGACGGAAGGAACCGTCTTCGCGATGCCGAGCACGCTTCAGGCCGGTCAGACCTACTACTGGCAGATCACGCCCGTCGACGCCACCGGGCACCGCGGCACGCCGTCCAGGGTCGGAAAGTTCAGCTGGGCGTGGCCGACGACGACCAGCACCGAAGTGGTCGACCTCAACCCCGACCCGCGCGTCTTCGAACCGGAATTCAAATGGGCGGCGGTCCCTGGCGCTGCGCGCTACGAAGTCGAAGTCAGCTCGGCGAGCGGATTCCCGGCGGGCTCGAAGTGGTGCTGCGGCGAAACGGTCCTCGGCACGTCCTTCGTGCCCACGCTCGGTGCTCGCCAACAACGAATACTTCTGGCGCGTGCGTGCGATCGACGCCAACGGCAACGCCGGCGTATGGAACGAAGGTCCGAGCTTCGTCAAGGCTTTCGACAGCACGACGCCGACGATCGAAAACCTGACGATGACGGACACGAAGCGGCAATCCGATCCGGCGGCCGATCCGACGACGAGCGAACCGATCGTGACCTGGTCACCGGTGCCGGGAGCAGCCAGCTACGAAGTCCAGGCCACGCGATACATCGAAGGGTCCGGCTGCAACTGGATCGCCGTCGAATTCGCTGCACGAAAAAGAAACCGTGACCACGGCCAGCCTGGCTTGGACGCCCTCTGGCGAACGACGAGTCAAGCACATCGGCCCGGCCTCGTGGCCAAACCCGGCGATAAGCCCGTCTCCCGCTGGCTGGAAGCGAACACGCCATACTGCGTGCGCGTTCTCGCGCGCTCGGACCACGACGCGCCAAGAACAATCAGGTGATCAGCGGCTGGACACAGGTCGAACGGCAACAACAAACCGGCGTTTACGTTCGCAAGCCAGCCGAGCGCCCAGCGGCGCCGATCAGGAACGAACCGCAGCCGGCGACTACCTTCTCCCGCAGACCGGCACGACGACCCCGCGCACGCCACGTTCACTTGGCAACGGGTACCTGGCGCCAGCGCCTACTACGTCGTCATCGCTCGCGACCCCGCCTTCACGCACGTCGTCGACGTCGGCTATACCGCGGTGCCCGCGTACGCGCCGCGCCTCAAAGGCGAAGAGCCGCTCGACGACGAGACGACCGCCTACTACTGGGCCGTGGTACCGATGAACGCGAAGGAGAAGTCCTCAGCGAACCGCCAGGAAGACGCACCGCAGAGCTTCAACAAGTCCTCGGTGCCGCCCGCGCAGATCGCGCCGGTCGGCGGCGTCGAAGTCGCGCAACCAGCCGACGTTCAGATGGACGCCGGCCGAAGGCGCGCTCAACTACACGCTGCAGGTCGCGACGAACCCGACGTTCTCGAATCCGATCGACAACGTCAAAACCGACTCGACCGCCTACACGAGCTCCTCGACGTATCCGGCCCACGAAACGCTTTACTGGCGCGTCCGCGCGAACGACGCGAACCCGCACAACGAAGGCCTCAACTGGTCGGCGGTGCAGACGTTCAAGCGCACGCTGCCGGTCCCGGTGCCGCTGGCGTTCCCGACGAGCGGCTCAGCGATCCCGCTGCTCGAATTCACGTCGGTGCCGGGCGCGACCGTCGTACGACGTGCACGTCGAACAGCCGGACGGAACGTCCAAGGAATACAAATCGACGACCGCCGTCCTTCACGGCGACGAAGTGGGAAGGGCCCGGCATCTGGCGGTTCTCCGCGCGGGCGGAATTCCCGACTGGGACGTTTACGAATGTGCGCGGGCAGCTTCTATGGCCCGCTGGCCTTCGCGCACACACGTCCGCTCCGCCCGAGCAACGCGGTCGGCGTCAAGTCGGGCTCGCGGATCGTCATCTCGTGGGCGCCGCAGGCCTATGCGAAGCAGTACGAAGTCGCGATCTCGGCGAGCGAAACGTTCAGCCCGACGATCGAAACGCACAAAGTCACGCAGACCAACTGGGCGCCGAACGTCGACCTGACGAAAGCCGACCAACAAGGGCACTCTCTATTGGCGGGTCGCGGCGGTTGACCAGCTCGGCAACGTCGGCCCCTACGCGACGGGCAAATTCGTTCCGCCGAAGCCGAAGTGCGTCGTCAAGAAGGTCAAACGCAAGAAGAAGACCGTCAAGGTCTGCGTCGCGCCGAAAAAAGTCGCGAAGAAGCCGGCCAAGAAGCACCACTAGCTTCGCCGGCTGCGCGCGACCAGAGTCTGCTGGCGCTTCGGGACAGCGCGCATACGCCTCGAGCGCGCCGTAGATCTGCCGGACGGGCGGCGGCTACGCCGCCCGCGACCGCGGTCGGTGCTTGCCTCGGCGCGCGAGCTCTAGCCGGCCGACGGGCGCCGAGTGTCCGGTCCCCTTGCGATCATCGCTAGACCGCACCGAGCGCTCCGCCGGCGCGTAGGCCGCTCCGTACGGTCACCCCCACCTAGGTCTAGGTCGAACCAGATGTTCTTCTGGTTGCCCCAGCTAAAGGCCACATTTACGGTTCTCCATTACGTGGCCACGATTGTGGTCCGAAACGATCAATCGCGGTTTACGGAGGCAGAGGGAGACAAATGCGCCAGCGCAAGGAAGCTACGGACAGCAGCGTACGCACGCAGCGCACAGCTGCGAAGGGCACGACCACGGAGGGCAGCAGGATGCGCGCCCTCGCCGTGGTCCTCGTCGTTCTCGTTGTGCTGGTGTGCGCCGTTGTGGCGCCTGGCGCGATGGCCGCCGCGACCGGGCCGACCGGCCCGACGGGCCCGACCGGCCCTTCAGGTGGCGAAAAAGGCGCGACCGGAGCGACCGGTGCTCAGGGCGTAACCGGCGCCACGGGCCCGACGGGCCCGACGGGCCCCGAAGGGAAAAGGGGCAACGAGGGCGCAAAAGGCGAACGTGGCCCCGAAGGCCCCGCGGCCCAAAAGGCGCAAAGAAGGCGCCGGCAAAGGCGAACAAGGCGTGAAGCGGCGCGAAGGGCCCCGAAGGCCCAGAAGGCGCGCGCGGCGACGAAGGGCGAAGCGGGTGCCAAAGCGGTGAACGCGGACGAAGAAGGCGCAGACTGGCGCGACCGGCGCCCAGGGCGTGACCGGCGCAACGGGCGCCTCCGGCGCGACCGGCGCAACGGGCGCGACAGGCGCGGAAGGCAAACAGGGCGTAGCCGGCGCGACCGGCGCCGAAGGTAAAGAAGGCGCGACCGGCGTGACCGGAGCCACAGGCGCAACAGGCGCGACGGGCGAAACGGGCGCGACTGGCGAAACCGGAGCTGCCGGGACCAACGGCAAAGACGGCGAAAACGGAGCTGCCGGGACCAACGGCGAAAACGGTGCCGCCGGCGCGACGGGCGCCACGGGAGAACGTGGCGAAACCGGAGCGACGGGCGAAACCGGAGCCGCTGGCACAAGGTAAAGACGGCGAAAACGGTGCCGAAGGTGCCCAGGGCGTGACCGGTGCAACCGGCGCCACGGGCGCGACCGGCGAAACCGGCGCGAACGGGCGAAACCGGAGCTGCCGGGACCAACGGCAAAAACGGGACCAACGGAACCAACGGGACAACGGCGAAAACGGAGCCACCGGAGCGACCGGAGCCACGGGTGAACGCGGCGAAACGGGCGCGACTGGCGAAACCGGCGCAGCCGGCACGAACGGCAAAGAGGCGAAGCGGAGCTGCCGGAACCAACGGCGAAAACGGTGCGACCGGCGCGACGGGCGCGACCGGGAGAACGTGGCGAAACCGGAGCGACGGGCGAAACGGGAGCCGACGGCGAAAACGGTGAAAACGGCGCCACGGGTGCCGAAGGTGCCCAGGGCGTGACCGGTGCAACCGGCGCCACGGGCGCGACCGGCGAAACCGGCGCGACGGTGCGGAAGGTGCTGCTGGCACCAACGGCAAAACGGCGAAAACGGAACCAATGGGACCAACGGCGAAAACGGAGCCACTGGAGCGACCGGAGCCACGGGTGAACGCGGCGAAACGGGCGCGACCGGCGAACGGTGCCGCCGGCACGAACGGCAAAGGGCGAACGGAGCTGCGGACCAACGGCGAAAACGGTGCGACCGGAGCAACGGGCGCGACGGGAGAACGTGGCGAAACCGGAGCAACGGGCGAAAACGGACGGCGGCACCAACGGTGCCGCGGGCGCCGAAGGTGCCCAGGGCGTGACCGGTGCAACCGGCGCCACGGGCGCGACCGGCGAAACCGGCGCGACGGGCGGAACGGTGCTGCTGGCACCAACGGCAAAACGGGACCGACGGAACCAATGCCAACGGCGAAAACGGAGCCACTGGAGCGACCGGAGCCACGGGTGAACGCGGCGAAACGGGCGCGACCGGCGAACCGGTGCCGCCGGCACGAACGGCAAAGGGCGAACGGAGCTAACGGAACCAACGGCGAAAACGGTGCGACCGGAGCAACGGGCGCGACGGGAGAACGTGGCGGAAACCGGAGCGACGGGCGAAACGGGACCAACGGCGAAAACGGTGAGACGGCGCCACGGGCGCCGAAGGTGCCCAGGGCGTGACCGGTGCAACCGGCGCCACGGGCGCGACCGGCGAAACCGGCGCGACGGGCGGAACCGGAGCTGCCGGCACCAACGGCAGAACGGGACCAACGGAACCAATGGGACAACGGCGAAAACGGAGCCACTGGAGCGACCGGAGCCACGGGTGAACGCGGCGAAACGGGCGCGACCGGAGCGAAACGGTGCCGCCGGCACGAACGGCAAAGGGCGAACGGAGCTGCGGAACCAACGGCGAAAACGGTGCGACCGGAGCAACGGGCGCGACGGGAGAAGGTGGCGAACCGGAGCCAACGGCACGAACGGGACCAACGGCGAAAACGGTGCCGCCGGCGCACGGGCGCCGAAGGTGCCCAGGGCGTGACCGGTGCAACCGGCGCCACGGGCGCGACCGGCGAAACCGGCGCGACCGGGCGGAACGGTGCTGCCGGCACCAACGGCACGAACGGGACCGACGGAGACAACGGGACCAACGGCGAAAACGGAGCCACTGGAGCGACCGGAGCCACGGGTGAACGCGGCGAAACGGGCGCGACCGGAGAAACCGGAGCGCCGGGACCAACGGCAAAAACGGCGAAACGGAGCTGCCGGCGCCAACGGCGAAAACGGTGCGACCGGCGCAGAAGGTGCGCACGGGAGAACGTGGCGAAACGGGAGCGACGGGCGAAACCGGAGCCGCTGGTAGAAGGCGAAAACGGTGCCGAAGGTGCCAGGGCGTGACCGGTGCAACCGGCGCCACGGGCGCGACCGGCGAAACCGGCGCAACGGGCGAAACCGGAGCTGCCGGTAAAGACGGCGAAAACGTGCGCGGAGCCAACGGGATGACACGCGGCGAAACCGGCGCGACCGGAGCCACGGAGCTGAAGGCGCTCAGGGTGCAACCGGAGCAACCGGCGCAGAAGGTGCGCAGGGCGTGACGGGTGCCACCGGAGCGGAAGGCAAAGAAGGCCGGGCCGAGCGCCGGCGCACCGGCGCCACGGAAACGCGGCGAAGCCGGATCTGCGGCCGCCAAAGGTGACACCGGTGGTGCAACCGGCGCAACGGGCGAAACGGGCGCCACGGGAGAACGTGGCGAAACCGGCGCGACGGGCGCAACCGGGCGCAACTGGAGCCGAAGGTAAAGAAGGCGCCAAAGGCGTAACGGGCGCAACCGGAGCCGAAGGCAAACAGGGCACGGCAGGCACGAACGGCAGCAACGGTGCCACGGGTCCACCGGCGAAACCGGAGCAGCCGGCTCAACCGGCAAAGAAGGCGCCACCGGCAAAGAAGGAAAAGAAGGCGCCAAAGGCACGACCGGTGTGACGGGCGCCACCGGCGTACGGGGCGACCGGTAAACCGGCGTGACCGGAGCTACCGGCAAAGAAGGCGCCAAAGGCGAACAGGGCGAACGCGGCGAAATGGTTTGGGAGGGTACGTGGGTCTCAGGCACGACGTACCTCAAGGGCCAGGCCGTCGTGAACAAAGGCACCTCCTACATCGCAATCGGCACGACCAAAGGCAACGAACCGCCGAACGCATCCTTCTGGAACGTGGTCGCTGAAAAAGGCGCGACGGGTGAAAAAGGTACCCAGGGCGTCGAAGGCAAAGAAGGCGCCACCGGCAAAGAAGGAAAAGAAGGCGCGAAAGGCACGACAGGCGTCACGGGCGCGACCGGTGTTGAAGGCAAACAGGGCGTCGAAGGCAAAGAAGGCGCGGTCGGCAAAGAAGGCGCCAAAGGCGTGACGGGCGCGACCGGAGTCCAGGGCGTGACCGGGGCGACGGGTGTCACCGGAGCAGAAGGAAAAGAAGGCAAAATCGGCCTCACCGGTGTGACCGGCGCGACCGGTGCTGAAGGCAAAACCGGTCCGACCGGACCGACCGGACCGAGCGGTGGCCCGACTGGCCCGACCGGTCCGGAAGGTAAAGAAGGCCCCGCCGGCAAAGAAGGCGTCAAAGGCGTGACCGGCTCGACCGGTGTGACGGGTGAAGACCGGCTCGACCGGCGCCACCGGAGCAACGGGAGCGACGGGCTCGCTGGGGGCGTTGACGGCGTCGGTAGCGACCGAACAATCGACCGAATCGACGACGTTTACCAACCTGACGACTGTCGGACCTGAAGTCACGGCTACTGTGCCGGCGTCGGGCAACGCGCTTGTAACGTTGACGGCGAACATCGAAGACACCTCGAACGCGAACACGGCGTACATGGGTGTGTCGACGAATGGGTCCTGCCCGGGCACGACCGGAAGCGGCAACCTGGCCGCGAGCGAAGAAAAATCGCTTGGCCGTGAACACGGGACGAGCAGCAGCACGGGCGCGATTCAGGCGAGCGCGACATACGAGCTCACCGGCCTCAGCGCTGGGGCGCACGCATTTCGCGCTTGTTACAAGACGACTGCCGGCGGCGGGAACAAAGGCGTGTTCCAGTTCCGCAGCATGATCGTCATCCCGCTGCCATAGGCGTCAGCAAGGATGCTGGGTGAGAAAGGGAGGCCGTCGGGCCTCCCTTTCTCATGTCTGCACCGAGGCGCCGGTCGCTCGACGCTCTCGCGCGACCGCGGCAGATACGCCGCGCAGACCGCGGATCGTCCAGCCGTGTCCCCCGCCTCGCGTAACCTCCCGCGCGATGCAAGGTCCTGCGGCGACTACGGCGGCGGCGTTGCGCGCCAAGCGCCGAGCGGCCGTGTCCGGCGCGCGCCTTGGACTTCGCCATGCGCCTGCGTTCAAACCGATGAGCGCCCCCGAGCAGGACGTGCTGCGCTCGCCCGAGGCGGGCGGCAAGATCATTCGCGGCAGTGCCCTGAGGGTCATCGGCAACGTCGGCGGGATCATCGTCGGCCTGGCCACGGCAGCGCTCCTTCTGCGCCATCTCGGCGTCGCCGAATCGGGGCGCTACGTGACCGTGATGTCGCTCGTCGCGATCGCCGGAAGCATCTCCGAATACGGCCTCAACGTCACCGGCAGCCGTGAGCTCGCGCTGCGCTCGGGCAACGGAGCGCGCGCCGCTGATCGCGAACATCGTCGGGCAGCGGCTCCTGATCGTGCCACCGGCGCTGCTGTTGGCGGTCGTGTTCGCCGCAGTGCCGGCTATCCGGCGCGGATGGTCATCGGCACGGCGCTGGCCGGAGCCGGCGTGTTTCTGATGTCGGTCGCCAGCGCATACCTGCTGCGCCTGACCGTCGACCTGCGAAACGGCGGTCTCGCGTTCGTCGACTTCTTCAGGCAGGCCGTGACACTCGCCGGCGTGGCGCTGCTGGTCGCGTTGAACGCTCATCTGACGCCGTTCTTCGCCGTGCAGATCGTCGTCGGGCTGTCCGTACTGGCACTCGTTCCGGTGCTCGCCGGCTCGGGTGCGCTGATGCTCGCGCGCTTCGATCGCGACGAGCAGCGCGAGCTGTTCCGGCGTGCGCTGCCGGTCGCCGGCGCCGTCGTGCTGGGCCAGCTCTACTTCCGCCTCGTCGTCGTGCTCATGTCGGTCGTCTCGAGCCCGCGGCAGACCGGCTACTTCGGCGGTTCGCTGCGCGCGATGGAAACGCTCGTGAACATCCCGATCCTCGTCGCCGGCGTCGCACTGCCGCTATTGGCGGCGGCCGCGCGCGACGAACGCGAGCGGCTTCGCTATGCGGTTCTCGGCCTCAGCGAGGGCGCAATCGTCGCCGGCGTGCTCGTCGTGCTCGTGACCGTGCGCGCGGCCGAGCCGGTGATGGCAATCATCGGAGGCGACAGCTTTCGTCCGGCAGGCGCCGTGCTGCGGATTCAGGTCGGCGCGCTGCTGTTCATCGCGCTCTACCAGGTCTGGACGGTGTCTCTGGTCGCGCTTGGACGCCAGCGGGAGTTGATCCTCACGAACGCCCTCGGGTTGGCCGGGATCGCGATCTTCGCCGCCGTGCTCGTACCGCCGTTCGGCGCACAGGGCGGCGCAGCCGCCAGCGTCGCCGGCGATGCGCTGCTGGCGTGCCTGATCTATTGGCGGTTGCGCAGCGCAGCGGGCACGATGATGGTCCGAGCAGGCTTCCTGGTCAGGGTCCTGGCCGCGGCGGCGGTCGCTGCTGCAGCGCTGCTGATACCCGGGCTGCCGGACCTTGCTGCTGCTGCACTGGCCGGAATCCTGTTCCTGGGCGTCGGCCAGCTGATCGGCATGCTGCCGGCCGAGCTGCGCGGCGCGCTCAGAAGCTGACGTCGAGCAGCCAGGTTCCGTGCCAGGGCGCCGCGCCGCGCGTGACGCGGTAGCCGCGAACGTGCTGATGGTAGGCCCGCATGCGCTTCGCGCCGGCGGAACGCAGCAGCCCCTTCAGCGAGGAAAGTGGCCAATCGTTGACGTGGTGCGGGTTGATGTGCGAGCCGCCGACGAGCGGATTCGGAACCGACAGCAAGAGCCTCGGCAGCCGCTCGGCGACGGCGGCGAGCAGCTTCGGCGCGTCCGAGATGTGCTCGAGCACCTCGAAGCACACTGCGAGTCGGCCGACGGCAGGCTTTCCGGGTCGGTCAGGTCGGCGCGGCGGTATTCGGGGCCCTCAGAGGTCTCGCGTGCCGCCTCGACCGCGACCTCGCTGAGATCGATGCCGGTTGCATGCGAGGCGACCCACGACAACATGAAGGTGCCGTATCCGTCGCCACTTCCCAGGTCGAGCACGCTTAGGCCGCGACAGGCCGACATCGCCCACAGGTAGCGCCCGACGTGCTGGACCATGTACGGCGAGGCGTTTGCGCCAGGCACGATCCGCTCGGCCGCCTTCACGCCCAGTCGCTCATTGAGCGCGTAGTTGGCCGTCTGCGCGTCATCGCCGTGCAGATGCGCGACGGTCGGGAGCCGATTGCGCATCGCGTAGAGAACGCTCTCCTCGAGGCGAAGGACCGGCCGATACCACGCTGGAGCTGTCGGGAAGGTGCCGGCGATCGAGCAAGCGTACGTCAAGCCCCAGATCCAGCGCGATGCGGAGCGCTCGAGTCGGCGATCGACTCGCCTGCCGCGCCGCCAGAGCGCCTGCAACGCCTAAAGGTTGCCGATCGGCGAGACGACTCTGTTCTTGACGCAACTCCTAGGTATCTCCGATCCCGCTTGAAATCATCCCGATGAACCGCTTCCTAGCCATCGTTCCCGCCTACAACGAGGGTGAGATCATCGCGCGCACCGTCAGCGAGATCCAGCGCTGCGCGCCGGATTTCGACGTCTTGGTCGTCGACGACGGCTCGAAGGACGCGACGGCCGCGATTGCAGACGACGCCGGCGCCAGCGTGCTGCGGCTGCCGTTCAACCTCGGCATCGGCGGCGCGATGCAGTGCGGCTACGTATATGCGCTGGAGCGCGGTTACGAGGTCGCCGTGCAGGTCGACGGCGACGGCCAGCACGACCCGAGCTACATCTACTCACTGCTCGAGCGGCTCAAAGGCGAGCCGCCGTTCAACATGGTCACCGGCTCGCGATTTCTGCAGCGCACGCCCGGCGGGCATCGCTCTTCGGCCTCGCGGCGCGCCGGAATCGGCATCTTCGCTCGCGTCGTCTCGCTCGTCACCGGCCAGCGCGTCACCGATCCGACCTCCGGCTTTCGGATGATCGACCGGCTCGGAATCGAACTCTTCGCCGGCAACTACCCACAGGACTATCCCGAGGTCGAGGCGATCCTGTTGATTCACGCGCACCGGCTGCGCAGCTGCGAGCTGCCGGTCAGCATGCGCCCGCGTACCTCAGGCGTGTCGAGCATCTCCTCAGGCCAGCCGATCTACTACATGGTGAAGGTTCTGCTGGCGATCTTCGTGACGCTCTTCCGGGCCAAGCCGACCGATCGAGCCACGCAAGCCGGAGCCGGTCCAGCGCGACGCGAGGGATGACATGATCCTCGCCGCAACGAAGGAGGTCAGCGCGACCGGCCAGCGGATCGAGGTGATCGCCGTGGCGCTGATCGTCTGCCTGCTGATCTTCGAGCTGATCCGGCGCAAGCGACTGCTCGAGCGCTATGCGCTGGTCTGGCTCGCAGCCGGCGCGACGGTGCTGCTGCTGGCGCTCTGGAAAGGGCTCCTGACGACGCTGTCTCACGCGGTCGGCGTCGCCTACCCCCCCTCTGCCCTGTTCGTCGTGACGTTCCTGTTCGTGCTCGTGATGCTCGTCAACTTCTCGACGACCGTCTCGCGCCTCTCCGACCAGAACACCATGCTGGCCCAGCGCGTCGCACTGCTGCAGCGGACGCTCGAGGATCAACAGGGCGCGCCTGAGCCGACGCGCGGAGCCTCGCAGGCGACCGCGCCCGGCGCGTCGCGCGCAGCGGCCGGCGGGACCGGGCGAGGCCAGGCCTCCGATCGACCCGACGGCGCCTCGCCGCAGGCCGGTCGCTAGGCCAACCCGGAGCCCTTCTCGATCCCGATGTCGACCATAACCGCGGTCATCGTCTCCTACAACGAGGAGCCGGCGCAGCTGCGCGCGGCCGTCGACAGCCTGCTCGCGCAGACGCGCCCGCCGGTCGAGGTGCTCGTGATGGACAACCAGCCGGCACGCGACACCGCGGCCGTTCTGGCCGGCTATCCGGCACACGTGCGAAGGATCGAGTGCCCGACGAACCCCGGCTACGCGGCGCTCAACGAGGCGGCGGCGCAGGCCGTCGGCGAGCACCTGCTGTGCCTCAACCCCGACGCGCGCGCGCACGTGCACTGCCTGGAGCGACTCGCCGCCGTCGCCGACGCCGACGCGAACGTCGGCCTGGTCGGCGCGCAGATCCTGCTCGAGGACGGACAGACGCGCAACGCCGGCGCGAACCCACTTCACCCGACCGGCATCTCGCCCTCGGGCGGATACGGCGAGCCCTGTGAGAGCGGCGCACCGCGCGATGTCGATCGTCGTCTCGGGGGCGTGCTTTCTTGCGCGACGCGAAGCCTTCCTCGCGCTCGGCGGCTTCGTCGAGGAGTTCTTCCTCTACTACGAGGACGTCGACCTCGGCTGGCGCACGAGGATCGCCGGCCTGCGCGTCGTCTACTGCCCGGAGGCGCGCGTGACTCACAGCTACGACGCCGGCGCGTCGCCGTGGAAGTGGTTCCTGCTCGAGCGAAACCGCCTGTTCAGCGTGCTGGCCAACTACGAACTTCGCACGCTGCTGCTGTACTCGCCGCTGCTGCTCGCGACCGAGGCCGGCCTGCTCGCCGTCGCAGCGCGCGGCGGCTGGCTCGCGGCCAAGCTTC
The DNA here is from genome assembly GCA_963812575.1 of uncultured Solirubrobacteraceae bacterium. Classification (GTDB taxonomy): domain Bacteria; phylum Actinomycetota; class Thermoleophilia; order Solirubrobacterales; family Solirubrobacteraceae; genus Palsa-744. The sequence goes on from CAWEVS010000014.1 coordinate 338,515, forward strand.
GGACATATCGCTCGCTGCTGGCGCTGCGCACGCGGCTGGGCGCGCAACGTCGCGCGGTCCAGCTCTCTCGGCGGCGCAGCGACGGCCAGCTGCTGAGCTTCTTCGACGAGCGGATCGATTCGCCGCTGATCTCCCGCGCGGGTGCTCGGCTGGCGAACCTTTTCTGCGTCCCCTACCTGTCGCTGGTGCGCCATGCCCTGCGATAGCGCTGCCGCGGCGCGCACCGCCGAGCACCCGCAGCGGAGGGTTCGCCGGTGTCGCTGATCTCCTCCTGGGTGCTGTTCCCGCTCGTGCTGGCCGCGATCGGCGCCGGCTGGGGCGCGATCGTCGAGCGCGCGGCCGGCAGGCGCGTCAACAACGCGCTCCTGCTGCCGCTGGGCCTCGCCGCCGCGCTCGTGCTGGCCGGCACGCTGACCGCCTTCGCGGCGACGGCTCGCGCCGCCACGCCGGCAGTCGCCGTCGGCGCCGCGATCGGGCTCGTGCTCGCCTGGCCGCGGCGGCGGATCGGCCGCTGGCCGCTGCTCGCCGCCCTCGGCGACGCTGCTCGTCTACGGCGCACCGGTGCTGCTCTCGGGCGCTGCGACCTTCACCGGCTATGTCAGGCTCGACGACACCGCCACCTGGTTCAACATCGTCGATCACGCGATGGCGCATGCGCGCTCGGTCAGCGGCGAACCGGCGTCGACATTCAGGCTGCTCTACACCGGCGACGTCGGCGCCAGCTACCCGTTCGGTGCGTTCATGCTCCCGGGCGTCGGGCGCGCGCTCGTCGGCCTCGACATCGCCTGGGTCTTCCAGCCCTACCTGGCATGTTGCGCTGCGGCACTCGCCCTGTGCCTCTACGCGATCCTGCGCCCGCTCGTGCGCTCCTCGCCGATCACCGCGCTGGCTGCGTTCGTCGGCGCGCAGTCCGCGCTGCTCTACGGCTACTCGCTGTGGGGCGGCATCAAGGAGCTGACGACGGCCTTCCTCTTGGCGCTCGGCGTCGCGCTGGTCAGCGAAGTCCTGCCGCAGCGTCCACAGCGAGCTCGCGAACTGCTTCCGCTCGCGGTCGCAGTCGGAGCGTTGATCCAGACGCTCGGACCCGGTGCGGCCAGCTGGCTGGCTCCGGCGCTGGTGATCGTGCTCTTCAGCTGGATCCGCACCGGCTCGCACGAGGCGCGGCCGCGGCCGCTTCGCGCGAGCGTCGGCTCTGTTGCCGCACTCGTCGCGCTCTCGGCCGCGTGCATCGTGCCCGTCTGGGTCGTCGTCAGCTCGTTCCTTTCGAACAAGGGCGGTCTGTTCGCCGGGCTCTTCTCGAGCGGCCAGACCGAGGCGACGCGGATCGGAAACCTGCTGCAGCCGCTCAGCGTCTTCCAGCTCGCCGGAATCTGGCCAATCGGAGACTTTCGCCTCACCGCCCCCACGCTCCCCGCCGCACTGCTGATCGCATCGGTCCTGATCGGCGCCGCGACGGGGCTGTGGATCAGCATCCGCCGCGCGCAGTTCGCGCTCGCGCTGTACGTCGTCGTCGCTCTGTTCGGCTGCGCCGTCGTGTACTTCTCCGGCGGAACGCCGTGGGTCACAGGCAAGGCGCTCGCGATCTCCTCGCCTGCCCTGCTCGCCGCAGCGCTCGGCGGCGCCGGAGCGCTTTGGACCCGTCACGGGCGCAATCGCTACGCCTCGCTCGCAGGCATCGCGCTGGCGGCAGTCCTGACAGGCGGCGCCCTGTGGTCAAACGCGCTCGGCTACGGCGACGCGACGCTCGCTCCTCGAGCGCGCATGGTCGAGCTCCAGCACATCGACTCGCTCGTCGCCGGCAAGGGCCCGACGTTCATCAACGAGTACGAAGTCTATGCCGACCGCCACTTCCTCCGTGCGGGCGCGCCGGTCGAGCCGGCCGAGTACCGAACGGCCAATCTCGCGTCTGCGCGACGGCACGATCCTGACGAAGGCGGCGGCAGCCGACCTCGACTCCTTCCCGCTGTCGACGCTCGCGCCCTACCGCTCGCTGGTGATCCGTCGCTCGCCGGTCGAAAGCCGTCCGCCGAGCGACTACCGGCTGGTCTGGAAAGGGCGCTACTACGAACTCTGGCAGACCCCGGCAGACCCCTCGACGCGCGTGCTCGAACACGTGCCGCTGGGCGAATCGAACACGTTGACCTACTGCGGTCAGGCCCAGGAAGGCGCCTACGCGCCGCTCTGCTCGATCGACCCCGTCGCGACTCCTTCCTGCCCCGAGATCAACGCGATCGCGGCGCGCGCGAGCGCCGAGCACGCGCGGCTCCTCGCCGCCCAGCGCCCAGCGCCGATCGTCGCGCGCGGCGACCAGACGACGTGGCCGGCCGGCTGGTTTCACGCGACCGGCGAACACTCGCTGACACCGACCAGGCCCGGTGTCGCGACGACGCACATCGCTGTCGCCAGCGAACAGCTCTATCGATTGTGGCTCGGCGGCAGCTTCTCGCGCGGCTTCCGCGTGAGCGTCGACGGCCGTCGTGTCGGCTCGGTCAAGAACGAGCTCGACAGCATCGACGACTACGTCCAGATCGCCGACATCCACCTGACTCCGGGCGTGCACACGATCAAGCTCGAATACCCGGGCCCGAGCCTCGCGCCCGGCAGCGCCGAGCCCAACCTCACCTCGCTCAGTGCGATCGTGCTTCAGCCGCTACAGAGCCCGAGCACCGAGCTGATCGAAGTCGCGCCTTCGCAGTCCGCAGAGCTTTGCGGCCGCCCGCTCGACTGGATCGAGATCGTCACACACGCCTGACCCGGACGGCGAGCGCCGCCTGCTCGCTTGGCTGTCGCCTACTTGCCGACGAACGTCACGTAGCCGCTGCTGTTGTGCACGGTCACGACGAACGGTGTCTTCACCGGCGCATGCGGCGCCTTGGTCGCGCGCGTCGTCGCGACGCATTCGAAGACCTTGCCGGCTTCCTGCGGCACGGTCTGCGGGCAGACGACCGTCGAGCTCAGGTGGCGCTGCGTTTGGATGTTTTCTTTGATCGAGGCCTCGACGCGAGCGATGTTGAGGTTCGTCTTCGTGGTCGACGAGCCGCCCGAGGACGAGCTCGAGGACGAGGACGAGCCGCACGCGCTGATCGCGACGAGACACACGAGCGCCGCGGAGGCGGCGCTCAATCGGCGGGCGGGAAGGAGTCGGGTGAGCTTTGAGGAGACGGGTTGGGATGGCATGCGCGCATCCTAGATGCCCACTCGGACGATCACCGGCTCGGGGCTATACTTTGTGTAGTAATGAGTAGAATAACGGTCTATTCGACGGATCCGTGTGCGTTTTGCGCACGCGCGAAGGCGCTTTTGAAGGCGCGCGGGCTGGAGTTCGAGGAGATCAACCTGGCGCGTGACCCGGCCGGGCGGATCGAGCTGGCGCAGCGCACCGGCATGATGACCTTTCCACAGGTGCTGGTCGGCGAGCGGCTGATCGGCGGCTACACCGAGGTCAAGCGGGCGGCCGACAGCGGCGAGCTCGACGAACTGCTCGCCGCCTGACGCGCAGCCGCCTTGCGACGCGTGCGCGGGCGCGGCTGGCAGTGCTCGCAGACGTAGGTGCCACGACCGCCGACGACCAGCTTGACGATCGTCGTGCCGCAACGAACACATGGTTCGCCGGCGCGCAGATGCACGAGGAACTCGTTCTGAAAGGCGCCCTGCAGGCCGTCGACGTGGCGGAAGTCGTCGATCGAGGCGCCCTTCGCGTCGATGCCGGCCTGCAGCGCATCGCGCACCGAGTCGCGTAGCAGCTCATACTGCGCGCGTTTCAGCCCTCCTGCAGCCCTCAGCGGGTGCACGTAGGCTCCGAACAGCGCCTCGTCGGCGTAGATGTTGCCGATCCCGGCGACGTGACGCTGGTCGAGCAGGAACGACTTGATCGGACCGATCCGGCCGCGCGCTCGCTCGCGCAGGTAGTCACCCGTGAAGGCGTCCTCGAACGGCTCGACACCGAGCCGCGTCGCGAAGAACTCCTCGAGCGCTCGATCGCCGAGCACCAGCTCACCCGTGCCGAAGCGCCGCTGGTCGGCGATCACCAGTCGCGTGGAGCCCAGCCGCAGGCGCGCGCTGACGTGCGCCGGCTCGGGCTTGGGATCGAGCAGCACGGCGCCCGTCATCCGCAGGTGCTGGACGAGGTGCACCTCATCTGAGAGGTTCCACAGCAGGTACTTGCCGCGCCTCCCGAGCGACTCGACGCGCCGGCCCTGCAGCGCCGCTGCGAGCTCGTCCGGTGCGAGCGGCCGCGACCAGCGCGCGTCGAGCACCTCGACGCCGGTCAGCCGGCGTCCCTCGACCAGCGGCGCGAGCTGAGCTCTGATCGTCTCGACCTCGGGCAGCTCCGGCACGTCTCCAGCTTAGGACGGGCCGTTTGGCGCGACCTCGGCGCCGAGGAACGGCTCGCCCGGCAGCGCCTCGGCGCGCAGCCCGGTCAGCCAGGCGAGCACGCTCGCGCCGACGTCGGCCAGCGGCCCGTCGTGGCGGAAGCCCGCGTAGCCCGCGCCGGCCGCGCCGGCCGCGCGAGCGGCGAGCATCTCACCGCTCACCGCCAGCAGCGGCGCGTACTCGCGCGTGTGATCGGTGCCGGCGTGAAGCGGGTCGACGCCATGATCGGCCGTCACGATCAAGAGATCGCGCTCGCGCATCCGCGCGAGCATCTGCGCCAGGTGTGCATCGAGCTCGACCAGCGCGCCGGCGAAGCCCGCGACGTCCTTGCGGTGGCCGTAGAGCTGGTCCGTCTCGATCAGGTTGACGAACACGAGCCCGTGCTGCAGCTCTGCGCTCAGCCGCTCGAGGCTCTGCAGCGCGCGCGCGTTCGTCGCACCCGCGTGCGAGTGAGTCACGCCGACGCCCGCGAACAGGTCCTCGATCTTGCCGACGCCGTGTACCTCGACGCCGGCGTCTCGGAGCTCCTGCAGGTAGCTGCGGCTCGGCGGCGCGAGCGCGAAGTCGCGCCGCCCGTCGGTGCGCTGAAACGCGCCGGGCTCGCCCGTGAAAGGTCGCGCGATCACGCGCCCGACGGCGTGCTCGCCGTACATCGCCCGGCGCGCGGCCTGGCAGGCCCGGTAGAGCTCCTGCGGCGGCACGCGCTCGACGTGCGCAGCGAGCTGCAGAACCGAGTCCTGCGAGGTGTAGAGGATCAGGGCGCCCGTGCGCAGGTGCTCGGCGCCGAAGTCCGCGATCGCCTCGATGCCGTTGTACGGGCGGTTGCAGATCATCTCGCGACCGGTCGCCTGCGAGCAGCCGCGCCAGCACCTCCGGCGGAAAGCCGTCTGGATAGGTCGGCGCAGGTCGCTCGAGCACGACGCCCATCAGCTCGCGATGGCCGGCCGTCGAGTCCTTGCCCGGGCCGAGCGGATGCAGCCTGCCGTAGATCGCAGGATCAGCCGCCGGCGCGACGCCGCGCAGCGGGAGGATCGAGCCGAGCCCTAGCTGCGCGAGCGTCGGCAGCGCCAGACCGCCGACGGCCTCGGCGACGTGCGCGAGCGTGTTCGTGCCCTCGTCTCCGTAGCTCGCCGCATCCGGCAGCGCGCCGACGCCGCAGGCGTCGGCGACCAGCACGAACGCGCGCGCGTCCATCGCGCTCAACGAGACGTCGCGCGCGGATGCGCGCTGAAGTACGCGTCCTTCAGGCGCTCGGCCGAAAGATGTGTGTAGACCTGCGTCGTCGCGAGGTCGGCATGGCCGAGCATCTCCTGCAGCGAGCGCAGGTCACAGCCGCCCGCGAGCAGGTGCGTGGCGAACGAGTGGCGCAGCGTGTGCGGGCTCATCCGCTCCTCCAGGCCGGCGCCGCGCGCATGGCCCTGAACGATCTTGTAGAGGCCCTGGCGTGTCAAGCCGCCGCCGCGGCGGTTGAGGAACAGCTTCGAGTCGGCCTTTGCGCCGAGCAGCACCGGGCGCCCGCGCGCCCGGTAGGCGGCGCAGCGCGGCGATCGCCTGGCGCCCGACCGGCACGAGCCGTTCCTTGGAGCCCTTGCCGCGGGCGCAGAGCATCGCCTCCTCGACGTCGACGTCGGCCAGCTCCAGGCCGATCACCTCCGAGACGCGCAGCCCGCACGCGTACATCAGCTCGAGCAGCGCGCGATCGCGCAGCGCAAGCGGCTCGCTGCCGGTCGGCTCGCGCAGCAGCCGCGCGACCTCCTCGCGCGAGAGCACGCGCGGCAGCCGCTGCGTCTTGCGCGGGCCGTGCAGCTCGGCCGTCGGGTCGTGTTCGATCACGCCCTCTCGCCGCAGGTGCCGGTAGAAGGAGCGCAGGCAGGCGACCTTGCGTCCGAGCGTCGCGGCCGCGGCCGGCGGGCGCAGCGGCCGACCGGCAGCTTCCGCCGACGACGCCGGTCGCTCGGCGCCGGCGAGCTCGGCCAGGAAGGCGGCAAGCTCGCTGTGCGTCGCTTCTGTCGCGCGCACGCCGCGCGCCTGCAGGAAGCGGCCGAACTGCAGAGGTCGGAGCGGTAGGCCTCGAGCGTGTTGCGCGAGAGTCCGCGCTCGAGCTCGAGGTAGGCGAGGAAGTCGAGCATCAGCGACTCGATGCCGCCGTGCAGTTGCGCCTCGGCGGCTTCGGCTGCCTCGACGGCTTCGACTGTGCTCACCGCTGCAGTTTCGCGTCCGCGCGCTCAGCTCCTTGGCGGTGCAATCAGACGTTCAGTCGCCGCGCGAGCCACAACAGCCCGATCAGCGTCTTCGCGTCGCGGCACTCGGCGATCGCATCGTCGAGCTTCGCAAGCGGCCACGGGACCAGCTCGATCCGCTCGTTCTCCTCGCTGCTCGCATGCGACTCATAGAGATCCGTTGCCAGATACAGGTGGACCTGCTCGTCGGTGATGCCGGCGCCGGCCCAGTAGCTGAGGATCGGCTCCCAGTGATGCGCGCCCCGTCCGATCTCCTCGGCCAGCTCGCGCTGTGCTGCCTGCAGCGGCTGCTCGCCGGCGACGTCGAGCCGCCCCGCCGGGATCTCCAGGAGCGCCTGCTCGCCGACCGCCTCGCGCGGCTGGCGCACGAGCCAGAGCACGCGCTCGTCGTGCGCGACGATCGCGACGGCGCCCTGGTGGCGCACGACCTCGCGCGAGACCTCTTCGCCGTCGGCGTGACGGAAGCGCTCGATCCGCACGTCGACGATCCGGCCTTTGTAGACGGTCTCGCCGCCGAGCGGCTCGAAGCCGGCGCCCGACTCGCTCATGCCTGTCCTCCCGCGACCTGCGCCTGCGTGGCGAGCTCACAGAGCACGCCACCGCCCGCGAGCGCCGCGCCGAAGAACAGTGGATCCTCGGCCAGCTCGCGCCCCATCGTCTCGCTCGGCAGGCCGCAGGCCGCATACGCCGGCAGGTCGACGACGGCGCGCCGCCAGTCGTGGCGAGTCAGACGCACCGGTCGCTCGACGTCGAGCGCGAACCCGGGCCGCGAAGGCGCGCCGGCGCCGAACGCCTCGCCGAGCCGCTCGCGCAGATCCGTGCCGACCGGCGAGCGCATGCCTGCCGGCAGCGCGACCGTGACCGGCTCGAGCAGCAGGTCGAGCACCGTCAACGTGTGATGTGAGATGCCGCGATGGCGCGCGCGCCGATCGCCCGAGGACATCCGCGCGACCAGCAGCGTCGGCGCCTCCAGCGCAAGCGCAGCGTGCGCCGAGTCGAGCGCCGCCATGCCGCCGTGCCCGAGCGGCGAGCTCGAGCCGACGATTCCCGGTCCCGGCCCGCAGATCGCCGCATCCCAGCCGAGTGTGCGCAGGCCGTAGTGAAGCGCGCCCGCCGTCGTGATCGCCTCGAGCTCACCGCCGAACGTCGAGCCGGCGGTCACGTGAGCCGCCAGCAGGCCGCGCTCTCGCAGCAGGCGAACCGTGCGCGAGTGCCCACCGGCGAGCGCGCCGCCCGCCGTCTGCACGTAGCCGAGCTTCGCCCCCGGCGCGCCCTGCGCGAACGCCCAGGCGACCGGCGCGAGCTGACCGTGCAGAGCGAGCACCGCGACCGGCCGTCCGAGCGGGAGCTCCAGGCGCGCGTCCTCGACCGGCGCAACGGTGTGCTGCAGGCTCGTGTAGTTCAGCTTCATCACGTTCGCCCGCTCCCCCCGCCCGGCGCCGCCAGACCGCGCGTGAGGTTGGCGTGGACGAGGTCGAAACCGCCCGAGCCGAGCCCGAGATCCTGCGCTTCGACGTTCACGATCAGCCGATCGCCCGGCTCAGCCGCGCCAACCAGGCCGACGTCGGCGATCGCCGCACGCCGCTCGCCGGGCGCGTCGGTCAGCTCGATCGTGACCGCCTGCTCGGAACCGCTCGGCGCCTCGGCGTCGAGCACGGTCGCGCTGCGCAGCTTGAGCATCGCGCCGGAACCTAGCGCTCTGCGTCAGGCGTCGAGCCGGCCGTCTGCTCGAGCAGCGCGAGCGCGACGTCGAGCATCCGCTCGAGCGCCTCAACGCTGACACGCTCGCCCGGCTCGTGGTTTTTCTCGGTGCCGTTCGCCAGGTTGACGACGTCGATCCCCTGCACGATCAGAGCGTTCGCGTCAGAGCCGCCGCCACTCGCGATTCGGACTGGCGTATAGCCGCACGCGCTCAGCGCCGCCTCGGCGATGCGCACCGCCGGCCGGCCCGGCGGCAGCTGAAAGCCGGAGAAGCTGCGCTCCACCGAGACGTCGACATCGCACTCGCACTCGGGCAGGTTCGCCGCCTGGTGAACGCGCTCGACCAACTCGCCGACGACGTGCTCGGCGCGCTGCTCGTCGATGCCGCGCACCTCGGCGAGGAACGTGCAGCGCTCGGGCACGACGTTCATCGCGCTGCCGCCCGTGATCGTGCCGACGTTCAGCGTGGTCTGCTCATCGAGGCGACCGACCTGCAGCGAGGCGATCGCGCGGGCAGCCGCGAGGATCGCGCTGCGGCCCTGCTCGGGGCGGATCCCGGCGTGCGCCGCGGCGCCGTGGAAGTCGGCTTCTACGCGAAAGTGCGTCGGCGAGGAGACGACGAGCTCGCCGATCGGGCTGGCGTGATCGAAGACGAAGCCGAGCTTGCTGTGCAGGCGCGAGGCATCGAACGCCTTTGCGCCGGCCAGCGCCGTCTCCTCGCCGACCGTGAACAGCAGCTCGATCTCAAGCGCCGGCGCCAGCCGGTGAACGTGGCGAGCGAGTGCGAGCATCACAGCGATCGCCGCCTTGTTATCGGCGCCCAGCACGCCTTCGTTCTCGTTCTGCCAGTAGCCGTCGACCAACACGGGCTCAACCGCCGCCAGCAGCGGAACCGTGTCGAGGTGCGCGCACAGCAGAACGCTGCTGCGATCCGCCTGCGCCTGCGTCGCCGCGGCGGGATCCGCACGAGCAGGTTGCCGCAGTCAGAGCCGGTGCGCGCGCCGGCGTCGTCCTCCTCGACCGCCAGCTCCAGCGCGCGCAGCTCCGCGATCACGCGCTCGGCGCAGGCTCGCTCTGCGCCGGACGGGCTGGCGATCCGGCACAGCTCTGCGAACGTGCCGTTCAGATAGCGCAGCTCGAGCGCATCGATCTGCGAGCTGGCGAGACCGAGGCTCACAGGACGTCGGCGCGCTCGCCGAGCCTGGCCTCCTCGTCGTGCCTCGCCGACTCCTCCCCGCTCGCACCGTCGGCCGCGCCGTCGGCGAGCTGTCGCGAGCGCTGCAGTGCGGCGCCGACGAAGTCGCGAAACAGCGGCGCCGGGCGCTCGGGGCGCGACTTGAACTCCGGATGGAACTGCGATGCGACGAAGAACGGATGGTCATCGAGCTCGATCACCTCGACCAGGCGCTCGTCCGGCGAGGTGCCCGAGGTCCGCAGCCCAGCCGCCTCGAGCCGCTTGCGCAGCAGGTTGTTGACCTCGTAGCGGTGGCGGTGGCGCTCGTAGACGACCGCCTCGCCGTACACCTCGCGCGCTCGCGAGCCGTCGTGCAGCTTGATCGGATCGGCGCCGAGGCGCATCGTGCCGCCGAGGTTCGCGACCTCCTTCTGCTCGGGCAGCAGGTCGATCACCGGATAGGGCGTCTCGACGTCCATCTCGGTCGAGTTGGCGCCGTCCATGCCGGCCACGTGACGTGCGAACTCCGCGACGGCCACGTGCATGCCGAGGCAGATGCCGAGATATGGGATCCCCTGCTCGCGCGCAACGCGCGCCGCGGTGATCTTGCCCTCGATCCCGCGCCCGCCGAAGCCGCCCGGGATCAGGATGCCGTCGGCCTGCTCGAGGCGCTCACGCGCCTCGCAGATCCTCGCCGTCCTCCAGGCGCTCGGAGTCGATCCAGTCGATCTCGACGGTGCTGTCCTTCAGCGATGCGGCGTGGCGCAGCGCCTCGGAGACCGACAGGTAGGCGTCCTCGAGCTGTACGTACTTGCCGACCAGCGCGATCCGCACGGACGTCCGCGCCCGCTCAGAGCGCTCGATCGACTCTTCCCAGCTGGTCAGGTCGGGCGCCGGCGCCTGCATCGCGAACTGCTCGAGGATGAAGTCGTCGACGCCCTGTTCGTGGAACGTCAGCGGGACCTTGTAGATGTTGTCGACGTCGCAGCGCGGAGACGATCGCCTCGATCGGCAGGCTTGCGAACAGCGCGATCTTCTTGCGGATCTCCTGCGAGAGCGAGCCCTCCGAGCGGCACATCAGCATGTCCGGCGCGATCCCGATACGGCGCAGCTCGTTGACCGAGTGCTGCGTCGGCTTGGTCTTCAGCTCGCCGGCGTGCCCGATGTAGGGAACGAGCGTGAGGTGGATGAACAGGCAGCGCCGGCGCCCGACATCGACCGGAAACTGGCGGATCGCCTCGAGGAACGGCAGCGACTCGATGTCGCCGACCGTGCCGCCGATCTCGGTGATCACGAAGTTGACGTCGCTCGACTCGGCGATCAACGCGATCCGCTGCTTGATCTCGTCGGTGATGTGCGGCACGACCTGCACCGTGCCGCCGAGGTAGTCGCCGCGGCGCTCACGGCGGATCACGGTGTCGTAGATGCCGCCTGCCGTGACGTTCGACGCGCGGCTCGTGTTGGCGTCGGTGAAGCGCTCGTAGTGGCCGAGATCGAGGTCGGTCTCGGCGCCGTCCTCGGTGACGAACACCTCGCCGTGCTGGTACGGCGACATCGTGCCGGGGTCGACGTTGATGTACGGATCGAACTTCTGCAGGCCGACGGTCAGGCCGCGTGCGACGAGCAGCCGCCCGATCGATGCCGCCGCGATGCCCTTTCCGAGCGAGGAGACGACGCCGCCGGTGATGAAGATGAAGCGCGTGTCGCTGGGGACTTGCGCGTGTCGATCGGAGTATTGCGAGGTCATGCGGGCCTGCCAAGGGAGTCTAGTTGGCGCAGCCCCGGAGTCCGTTCGATGAAGCCGGAAATTGAGCGAAGCTCTCCGTAGATCGTCAGTCCGATCAGCAGCGCCAGCGCGATCAGCTGCCCCGTGCTCGACAGCGCCAGCACGAGCCAGAGTCCCGCAAGCGCGCCCAGCAGGTTCGAGCCGGTGTCGCCGAGCATCGCGCGCTCGCGCAGGTCATAGACGCCGGCGACCAGCGCCGGCGCGGCGAACAGCCCGAGCGACCACAGCTGGCGCGGGCCGCCCGAGCCGATCGCCAGGCCGAGCCCGAGCAGCACGAACGCCTTGCTCGCGCGCCCGGGCCGCAGGTCGATCAGGTTGAAGGCGTTCGTCGCGAGCACGAGCACCGCGACGGCGAGCAGCCAGCGGCCGTTGGAGAGCCCCAGCAGGCTGAGCGCGAACAGCGCCAGCCCGAGCGAGCCGATCGCCTTCAGCGCTCCGGTCGAGAGCTCGCCACGCAGCACCGCCGCGCCGTGCCCGCGCCAGCCGCGCGCGGCCGGCAGTCCGTCGTGCTCGCTCCCGCCGAGCGTGTCGTCGATCAGTCCCAGCGCCAGCACGCCGATCGCGTAGAGCGCGATCGGCAGCGTCTCGGGATGGAACACGGCGCTCGAGGCGAGCACCTGCAGCAGCGTCAGCGGGATCAGCGCGACCAGCGCCGCGAGCAGCACGAGCAGCCCGAACGGATAGGGCAGCTGCCGGCCACGGTAGTTGGCCTTGCAGATGTCCGGCGGCGGCCAGCGATCGCAGCAGCGCCGGCGCGAGCAGCACGGCGGCCGCCAGCGCGATCAGGAAAGGGAGCGCGTGCATCGTTGCAAGCTAGCGACGATCGCGGATGCATCGCGCGCCGCGGGCGGGCCGCTTGCGGCGGCGAGGATCACAGCCGGCAATGCCGTCGAGCACGGCGCCGTATCAGGGCTGCGGCGAGGCACCTACGACGTTCGGCAGCAGCGAGTCGGCAGTCGACTTCGTCCCGTAGGAGCCGTGCGAGCCGCTCAGCGTGTAGATCAAGCGCGGCCTGCCCGGCGGTCTGGTCGAGATCGTCGACGCTCGAGATGTCGCGGCTCTGATACCACGGCACCTGTGAAGGTTCGGTGCTCGTCAGCTCGACGCCGACGATCGGAATGCCGACCGCCGCGACGCCGTCGATCACGCCGGACTCGAGCTCGGCCGTCGACTTGCTCTGTTCGGCCGTCATCGAAGCCGGCTCGTTGCGCACGACGACGAGCCCGTCGAGCTTGCCGAGCTGCCCGTCGAACGCGCTCAGCAGGCGCCCGCGAACGCGGCTGATCAACTCGCGTTCGACCGACCGTCCGCCGCTGACGAGCTGCTTGCCGATGATCGAGCCGAAGGATTCGATCAGCTTGCCGGCCGTTTCGCCGGCTTCGCCGGCGGTGCTCGAGGACTCGGCGCCCAGCGCCGCGAAGCGCGTGCCTTCGGCGGCGTGCGCGAGGCCTTCGAGTTCCGGCGGCTCGCGCACGGCGACGACCGTCGCGAGGCTGCCGCCGGCCTGCGTGACCGCCTCCCGCGCAAATGAGTTGATCGCGTTCGACGAGCCGCCGAGGAAGACGAGCCCGATGTCCTCGCCGGAGAGCAGCCCGTGGACCGCGAGCGGATAGAGGTCGGCGACGAACGCGCGTTCGCCGGACAGCTGCGTGCTCAGTTCGCCGGCGTGGTGCTGCGCGCCGGCGACTTCTTCTTTGAGGTCGTGCACGATGCCGCTCTTCGCCGAGGAGACCAGGTCGGAATCGCCGATCGCGACGCCGATCACGACGCCGACGGCGAGCGCGAGCAGAACGGCCGCGAGCGAGAGCGCGTGGTAGCGGAAGTCGAACACTGCGGAGGCGCTGCGGCGTTCAGCCGCCCAGCAGCAGCTGCAGCTTCAGCCAGAGCAGGTCGGCGACGTCGCGCAGAGCCGGCGTCATCCAGACGACCGCGATCAGCGCGATCAGTCCCGCCGCGATCACGACGAGCAGCGGCGTCAGGCCCGGCTGCGGGCGATAGAGCCGGCTGACGCCCTTCGCGTCGACCAGGATCTCGCCGATCCGCAGGCGGGTCAGGAACGTCGAGGACATGCCCTCGCGGTTGCGATCGAGGAACTCGACGAGGTTGAACTGCGAGCCGACCGAGACGATCAGCCGCGCGCCCTTCTCCGCGGCGATCAGCATCGCGACGTCCTGGCTCGTGCCGGGCGCCGGCACGAGCTTGAACGCGACGCCCAGCGCTTCCAAGCGCGCGCGTCCCGGCGCGCGGCCGTCGGGATAGCTGTGCACGACCAGCTCGGCGCCCGAGCCGTGCGCCCGCAAGAGCGCCGCCTCGCCGGCCGAGTCCATGTCGCCGACGATCATGTCCGGCGTCAGGCCCTGTTCGAGCAGCGCCTCGACGCCACCGTCGACAGCGACGATCACCGGACGCATGTCGCGGATGAACGGGCGCAGCGCCTGCAGGTCGCGCTGGTGGTCGACCCCGCGAACGACGACGAGCGTCGAGCGGTCGCGGAAGTCGGTCTGGAAGCGCGGCAGCTCGATCCGTCCGGCGAGCAGCTCGCGCTCCTCGCGCATGTGCGCGATCGTGTTGTGCGCGAAGCGCTCGAGCGCGTCGCCGATCTCCAATCGCCGCGCCTCGGTTTCGGCGCGCACGCGCTCGAGGCCGAGCACGTCGCCGCGAGCGAGCAACTCGCCCCTGCGGCGAACTTCGCCGACCGTGCCGTCGGCCGGCCCTTCGGCGACGACCACGAGCGGGTCGCCGTCGTCGAGCAGGCCGAACAGCGAGTCGTCGGGCAGGTCGATCAGCAGGATGTTCGCTTCGACCAGCAGCTGCGGGCCGAGGTTCGGGTAGGTGCCCGAGGAGGAGCGGCGGCAGTTCAGCACGGCCGCCACGCCGGCCGCGATCAGCTCCTCGGCGGAGACGCGATCGAGGTCTTCGTGGTCGACCAGCGCGATGTCGCCGCGCACGAGGTGCTTGACGAGCAGCTTCGTGCGCCGCCCTGCGCGCACCGGCCCGGCGACCGTGCGCGCGACGACGCGCCGCTCCGGCGGCACGATCCTTCGTGCCCCGTGCAGCAGCGCTCCATCCGGCGTGCCGGGCGCCGAAGGTCTCGGTCGGGTCGAGGCCATCCTTGCGAGAGTAACGCCCAAAGGCGCCGAACGCCGTCGCTGCCTGGCCGGGCGGGCAGCGACGCCGGCCTTGGCGAGCGTTGCGCCGGCCTCGCTCAGGCTGCCCGGCGCAGGTCCTGCGCGTGCCTGCGCGCGGCCGTGTCTGCGGCGTCTGCGCCGAGCATGCGGACGAGCTCTGAGACGACCTCGCGCTCGCCGAGCTGCACGACGCTGGTGCGCGCGAGCTCCTCCGAGCTCTCCTTGACGATCGAGAAGTGGCGCTCGCCGAGCGATGCGATCTGCGGCAGATGCGTGATGCAGATCACCTGCCGCCGGGCGGCGAGCTCGCGCAGGCGCGCGCCGACCGAGCGGGCGGCGTGGCCGCCGATCCCGGCGTCGATCTCATCGAACACGAACGTCTCGGCCGGCTGCGAGGAGTCGCGGCGGGCGCGCGTGCCCTTGCCGGCGCCCGACTTGCCGCCGCGTCGCGGCGATGACGCGGCGCCGTCGGAGGCCGTCACCAGCGCCAGCATCACGCGCGAGAGCTCGCCGCCGGAGGCGATCTCGCGCAACGGGCCGGCGGGCACGCCGCGGTTCGGCGCGATCACGAACTCGACCTCGTCGGCGCCGGCAGGACCCGGCTCGCGCTCGCCGAGCGTGACCGCGAAGGTCGCGTCTGCCATCGCCAGGGCGGCGAGCTGCTCGCAGACGCCGCGTTCGAGCAGCGGCGCCGCCTGCGCGCGCGCCGCGCGCAGTGCCAAGGCGTGCTCCTGCAGTTGCGCCTGCGCCTGCGCAAGCGCGACTCGCTGCTGCTCCAGCGCCACCTCGGCGCCGGCGATCTCCTCGTGGCGGGCTCGCGCACTCGCGGCGTGCGCGAGCACACTCGCGATGTCGCCGCCGTGCTTGCGCATCAGCCGCTCGAGCATCGCCAGGCGCGCTTCGACGCCATCGAGTGACGCCTCGATCCTCGCCGGCGCCGCCGGGCTCGCTCTGCTCGGCGTAGGAGCGCAGCTCGGCGGCGAGGTCGCCGGCCTCGATCGCGACCGCTCGCAGCCGCTCGCCGAGCGCGTCGAGTCGCGGATCGACGCCGGCCAGCGCGTCCAGTCGCGCGCCGGCGCCGGCGAGCACGGTCGCGACGCCCGAGCCCTGCGAGGAGTCAGGCGTCAGCGCCTCGGCGCCGGCGCCCGCTGCAGAGCACAGCGCGTCATGGCGGCGCAGCAGCTCGCGCGTGGCGAGCAGCCGCTCGTACTCGTCCTGGTCGGGCGCCGCGGAGTCGATCTCGGCGAGCTCGTACTCGAGCAGATCGAGCTCGCGCTCGCGCGCGCCGGCGAGCTCCTCGAGCTCCTGCATGCGCTCCTGCGCGCGGCGCATCTGCGCGAAGCAGTCGGCGCAGGCCCGCAGCCGCAGCGCCTGCTCGGGCCCGCACGTCTCGTCGAGCAACTGGCGTTGCTTTGCCGAGATCGTCAGCAGCCGGTGCTCGTGCTGGCCGTAGAACGAGACCAGCGTGGCGCCGAGCTCGCGCAACTCGCCAACGGTCGCCGCGCGGCCGTTCAGGTAGGCGCGCGTGCGGCCATCGACGCCGACGCGCCGCGCGAGCACGAGCTCCTCGGCGTCGGGCGCGAGGCGCTCCACGAGCGCATCGGGCAGCCCGCGCGGCAGCTCGAAGACGCCCTCGACGTAGGCCTCCTGCGCACCGGGCCGGACGATGCCGCTGCGCGGGCGTCCGCCGAGCAGCAGATCGAGCGCGTGCGCCAGCACCGTCTTGCCGGCGCCGGTCTCGCCGGTCAGCACGTTCAGGCCCGGCGAGAGGCGCAGTTGCGCCTGCTCGATCAGCAGCAGGTTCTCGACGCGCAGCTCCAGAAGCACGCGGCAGGTGTAGCAGCGGACGGGGACGGATCGCAGCGGCGGCCTCGCGCGCGTCAAGGCTCCAGATCGCGCCTCAGAATGACGATAAGGGACGTAACCTGTGGCAAGGGGGAGCGGCCGGGACCGGCCCGCCGTCCTGCCGCGCTCATCTCCGGACCAAGGCATGGCTGCCAGCGACCAACACTCGAGCCCCGACCGGGACCCATCCGGCGCGGTTCTCTGCCTGCCGGCCGCCGCGCTTCAAGAGCGTCTGCGCGAGGAGATCAACCGCGCCGCGCGCTACGGCACGCCGCTGAGCTGCCTGCTCGTATCGATCCGCAACATCGACGAGCTCGCCTACGAGCACGGTGAGGAGCTCGCCGCGCAGACGCTCGAGTACGTCGCACGAGCGCTCGGCAGCCAGGTGCGCGACTTCGACCGAATCGGTGTGCCCGAGGCGGGCGAGCTGCTCGTCGTGCTTCCCGGCGCCGACGGGCCACGCGGTGAGATCGTCGCCCGGCGCGCGCTCGCGCGGCTGCGCTCGGTGAAGGTCGAAGTCGACGGCGAGCGCCGTCCGCTGCGGATCTCCGTCGGGCTCGCCGCATGGCAGGGGAGGCTCGGCGCCGAGGAGCTGCTCGAGCAGGCGCGCGCCGCCGCTCGCAGCGGCTACAACGGCGACGCCGCTGCCGGGCTCTCCGCTTCGTTGCCGCGCGCGCCGGAACGGCCGCACGGCCAGTCATAATCGAGATCGTGCTGACGGGCTCCGAGCTTTGGCTGCTGCGACTGATGGCCGATCGCGGCCTCGCGCTGCTCGACGCCGACGCGATGTTGATCCTGATCGAGGAGAAGGGCGAGCTTCGCGTCGCCGCCGCCAGCGGCGCGCAGACCGTGCGCCTTCGGATCGTGCCGGTCGACGGCAGCGCCCTCGGCGAGCTCTACCGCCGAGGCGAGCCGCTGGCGGTCGATCGTCCGCGCGGACCGGACGCTGCCTGGCTGCACGAACTCGGCGTCGAGGCACGCGCCGCGCTGGTCGAGCCGCTGAGCATGGAGAACCAGGGCGGCGGCATGGTCGTCGCGCTTCGTACCGGCGGCGGCTTTCGCGGGCCCGACCGCGACGCGCTGAAGGCGTTTGCGACGAGCGTCGCGCAACGTCTCGCCGCCGAGCGCTCGGTCGAGGTCGAACGGCTCCGCTACGGCATGGAGGCGCGCGAGCGCGAGCGCACGCGCTGGGCGCGTGAGATCCACGACGAGAGCATCCAGGGAATGGGCGCGCTCCGGCTGCGGCTGGCGAACGCGCGCGACATCGACGACCCGGCGAAGCTGCGCGAGGCGGTCGACGTCGTGCTCGACGGTCTCGGAAACGAGATCGACGGCCTGCGCCACCTGATCACCGAGCTCCGCCCGGCGGCGCTCGACGATCTCGGCCTGGCTGCCGCGCTGGAGGCGCTGGCGCGACGGGCGCAGGCGATCGACGGCCTGGATGTGAAGGTCGACGTCGGCCTCGATCAGGACGACGGCCGGCGGCTCGACCCGGAGCTCGAGAGCACCGTCTACCGGATCATGCAGGAGGCGCTCACGAACGTCAGCCGCCATGCCGAGGCAAGCAGCGCCGTGCTTCGCGTGGGCGAACAGGAAGGGCGGATCGTCGCGTCGGTCACCGATGACGGCAAGGGGATGCCTGGCGCCGACCGTCTCGGCCCGCGCGGCGACGGGCTCGAGGGCGGCTTCGGCATGGGCGGAATGCGCGAGCGCGCCGAGCTCGTCGGCGGCGAGCTGGAGTTCGGCCCGGCGCCGGAGCGCGGTACCGAGGTGCGCCTGATCGTGCCGCTCGCCGGTCGCCCGTCGGCCGAGGACGTGCGCAGCGCGGAATCGCCGGTCGACGCGCTCAGCCGCTGACGGGCGGCGTACCGGCGGTCCGGGCGGGGCGAGCGTGAAGCTGCGAGCGCGCAGGCGCTGGATCTACGGCTGGGCCGGGCAGGCGCTAGTCGACGAGCCCGACGCGCCGCACGTAGGCGGTGATCTCGGCGCGCGAGGAGAATCCGAGCTTCTCGATCGCGCGAGCGCGATAGGTCTTGACCGTGCGCTCGGCCACATGCAGCTGCTCGGCGATCTGCGGGTTGGTGAAGCCGTTGGCGATCAGCCGCACGACCTCGCGCTCGCGGTCGGAGAGCACGACGCCGTCGGCGCTCGCCTCCTCGCCCGTGACCATCAGCGCGCCGAGGCGCGGATGCAGGTAGTTGCCGCCGGACACCGCCAGGCGGAAGGCCTGGAGCAGCTCGGCCGGCTCGGCCTCCTTCAGCACGTAGCTGCGCGCTCCGGCGCGCAGCGCCTGGCGCGCGTACTCGGGATCCTCGCGCATCGTCAGGATCGCGACGGCGAGCGTCGGGTGCGCGATGAAGCAGGAGGGAAGCGCCGCGAGGCTCGATCCTCCGGGCATCGTCAGGTCGAGCGTCAGCAGGTCGGGCTTGTGCTCGCGCACTTCGCGAACCGTCGAGGGCACATCGGCCGCTTCGGCGACGACGCAGAACTCGTCCTTCTCGCGCTCGAGCACGGCGCGGATGCCGTCGCGAACGACCGTGTGGTCGTCGGCGATGATCACCCTGATCGGCTGCTCGGTACCGGGAATGCCGGGATCCTGTTGCATTGTGCTGGCCTCCATTCACGGTCCTTATCGGCAGCCTGCGTCCGACCTTGAACGAGGCCAGCAGATCACGCGTCGTCCGAAAGGGACGACACAGATCTGCCCTTTTGGGACGACAAGATCGGCACCCTCTGCACGACAGACAAGTGCTCCTTGAGGGTGCATCATGTCGTCCATGCCATCCACTCTGTTGCAAAACGCAGGACCGAGACGCGCACCGAGGCTGCAGCTGCTCCCTCGCGAGGAGTCCACGCGACGCGAAGCCGGCCAGGCGCCGAGGTGCGCCGCCACGCACCGCGGCGACGCACGGCGACCCGTGCTGATCGCGGCCGGCAGCGAGAGCGATCGCCGGCAGATGCTGCGCGACTTCTCCGCGTCGATGCCTGCGAGCACCGTCTTCGAGCAGACCGGTCAGGTCTCCGAGGTGCTCGAACGCGCGCCGCGCAGCAGCGTCGTGATCCTCGGTGGCGAGCTGGAGCAGCTTCCGGCACCGTCGGTGATGCGGATGCTCGGGCATCGGCACCCGGACGTGCCGGTCGTGTGCCTCGACTCGCTGCAGACGACTGACTTCGCCTGAGCGCCGCGCTGCGCAGCGGGCGCCGCATCCCGGACGGCCGACGGGGGCCGAGCGTTGCAAAGCTCGAACTCGTGTGGTTGAGCAGCTAGCTTTGCGCGATGCGCTGGCTCCCGCGCTCCGCTCGTCTGCGCAGAATCGTCTTCGCCTACACGGTGAACCGACTCGGCACCTGGTTCGGCTACGTCGCGCTGTCGATCGTCGTCTTCGACCACACGCACAGCGCGATCGCGGTCGCCGGGCTGCTCGTCGGCAGCCAGGTGCTCTCCGCGTTCCTCGTGCCGGCGCTGGTCGCGCGCGTCGAGTCCTCGACCGCACCCTCGCGGCTCAGCACGCTGTATCTGTTCGAGGCCGTTCTCACGGCCGGCCTCGCGCTGGTCGTCGGGCTGCACTTCTCGCTGCCGCTCGTGCTCGTGCTCGTCGCGGTCGACGGAACGGCTGCACTGGCGGCGAGCGCGCTGCTGCGAGCGGCCGCGGCACGCTGCGCGCGCGAGTCCGTCGAGGGTCTCGAGCAGGACGAGTCGACCCGCCAGGCCGCCGCAAAGGAGGCCGAGCGAGCGGCCAACGCGGCGATGAACATCGGCTTTGCGATCACTTTCACGCTCGGGCCGGCGCTGGCCGGCATCACCGTGCCCGCATTCGGGGCAACGACGGCGCTGTTGATCGACACCGTCTCGTTCCTGCTCTGCGGAGCGGTGCTGCTCGACTTCCGGCCATCGGCCGACGATGCCGAGACGACGTCGGTGCGCGAGCGACTGCTCGCCGCGCGCGATTACATCCGCGAGGCGCCTACGCTGCGCTACCTGCTGCTCACGCAGTTCGTCGCGCTGACGTTCTTCACGTTCTCGGGGCCGCTCGAGGTCGCCTACGCGAAAGTCAGCCTGAACGCCGGCGATCGCGGATACGGCGTGCTCGTCGGCGTCTGGGGCCTCGGCGCGACGGTCGGCAGCATCATCTTCGCGCGCTCGCTGCACCGCTCGCTGCGGCTGCTGCTGAGCGCCGCGACGCTCGCCGTGGGCCTCGCCTACCTCGGATGGTCGATCGCTCCCGGCCTGGGCGTCGCCTGCGTGATCGGCCTCGTCGGCGGGATCGGCAACGGCGTGCAGTGGGCGTCGCTGATCAGCGCCGTGCAGAAGCTGACGCCGGACGATCTTCAGGGCCGGATGATGGGCGCCGTCGAATCGGTCGGCGCGATCGCGCCGGCGATCGGCTTCTCGCTCGGCGGCGCGATCGCCGCGCTCAGCTCTCCGCGCGACGCGTTCCTCGTCGCGGGAATCGGAGCGACGCTCAGCACGTTCGCGTTCGTGCGCCTGCGCATCGGCAGCGCCTCCGAGCCGGCCCAGCGCGATGCGACGCACTTCGAGCTGGAGGCCGAGGAGCTCGGTCGCGTGCCGGCACCGTTGACCGCGCACGCACGTGCGAGGGCCGAGGCCCGCTCGAAGGACCCGCTGACGCGCAACTGACCCGTGTTTGCGGGTCGATGCCCGCTTGTCCGTATTGCGTCCATCCCGTTAAGCACGACGCGCCGGATGCCGTTAAGGACGACAGGGGGTATTGATGGGATCCAACCGGACCATTCGCATTTTCTTCGCCGCCGAGGCACTCGTGCTGATCGGCTCGCTGGCCTCGCCGCGTGGGTCTCGAACACGGGCGAATGGAGCCCGCTGTGGCTCGTCGCGCTGCTCGGCGCGCTGTCGCTCGGCGGCCAGGGCCTGCAATTCACGATCCGCGGGCAGAACCTCAGTGCCGGCTTCGTCGCACAGGTGCTCGCGATGAGCCTGCTCGGCCCGGGGCCCGCTGTCGCGATCGCGCTGATCGCGGCGACCTTCATCTCGGCGCGCAGGCGCCTCTCGCCGGCGCACTGGCTGGGCAACCTCTCGAGCTTCGCCGTCTGCCCGCTCGTCGGCGGCCTGATCGTGCAGGCTCTGGCCGGAAACGTCCACGATCCGCACAACAGCATCGCGAAAGGGCTGGTGTTCGGCCTGATCGTGTTCGGCGTGTTCCTCGTGACGAACGCGCTGAACTTCGCCGTGATCGCGCTCGACAACCGGATCATCGAAGGGCGCCGGCTGCTGCAGCAGGTCCAGGAACTGTTCGTGCCGATGCTTCCCGGCCAGGTCGCCGCCGGCGCGTTGACCGCCGTGCTCGCGGTCGCGTACATCAAGCTCGGCGTCGCGGCGCTGGTCGGCGCCGTGCTCGTGATCGGAATCTTCCAGTACCTGATGGTTGCGCTGCTGCGCTCTGAGGATCGCGCCGATCAGCTGGAAGCGCGTTCGATCCATCTCGCCTCGCTGCAGCTCGGCGTGCTCTCGACGCTCGTCGAGACGCTCGCGCTGCGTGACAAATCGACCGCCCGCCATGCCGCGGCCGTCGCGCGCTACGCGCGAAAGCTCGCCCTGAAGCTGGGCCTAGACGAGCTCGAACAGGACCTCGCGCACACCGCCGGGCTGCTGCACGACATCGGAAAGTTCGCGCTGCCCGACCGGATCCTGCACGCGGAGGTGCTGACCGACGAGGACTGGGCGGTCGTGCGGCGCCACCCACAGGACGGCGCGACGCTTGTCGGCCGCCTCGACGGCTACGGGCCCGTCGCCGACGCGATCCTCTATCACCACGAGCACGTCGACGGCAGCGGCTACCCGGCCGGTCTGATCGGCTCGGAGATCCCTCTGATCTCGCGGATCGTCGCGATCTGCTCGACATACGACACGCTCACCGCGCGCGACTCCTATCGCTCGCCGATGACGCCGCAGGACGCGATGAGCGAGCTGCGCCGCGTCGCCGGGCGGCAGCTCGACGAGGAGCTGGTTCGCGCCTTCATCGAGATGCTCGAAGAGCAGGGCCCGGTAACGGCGGCCGAAGGCGATTCTGCCAACTTCGAGGACGAGCTCGCGTTCGGTCGTCGCACGCAGAAGTTCGCGCAGCCGCTGTTCAGCTGAGCACAAGACGCCTGTCGGCGCGAGTCAGCGGCAGGCGCGAGCGCTCGAGAAAAAGAAAGGGCGCCGCTCTCGTGCACTCCGAGACGCGGCGCCCTGAACTCCGATCGCTGGGCGACCGAAGGGCCGCGATGCGGCCCTCTCATCAGCTTCTCTAGTGGTTCCAACGCATGTAGATCTCCTTCGCCAGGGGCCCACTGGGCCATTTGCGAGGCGGCACCCGTCTGTCTCCATCCACAGGAAGTCCGCAACCTTTGAGTAGGTCTGCCCAAAGATAGCGAAGGATGCCCCTGAAAGTCCAGTTTGCGGACCTCTGTGCATGATTGATTGCAGTTGTAGGAGATTTGGCCTGCGCGGGTAGCGCGTCGCGGCGAGCGCCGCAGACAATCAGCAGCGCCGCTCTCCCCCGTCGTGCCCGAACAGGCGGTCCGGCGATCTTCGGCCAAACGTCTACAAAGGTCGCCGCCGCTCAACTTTCTGGGAGCGCCTGCCGAAGCAGTGATTGCACCGAGGCTCGAACCACGAGCGCCGGGCGACCACCTCCCAACCGACAAGGCGAACAATGACCGCAAGCGTCACGCTTCCACGCAATGACCGTCAGCTCGTCTTCACGAGCTCTCAGGCGGCGAGCTACCTCGGCGTCTCGCTGGCGACGATCCGTCGCTGGACCGACGCCGGGCACGTCAGCTGCTACCGGACTCCCGGTGGACAGCGACGCTTCGCGCGCGCGCAGCTCGACGAGTTCATCACCTCGATGCACCGCGAGACGGGCGCCGAGCAGGCGACCGGCGACGGCACGCCGGCCTCACGCGTCGCCTGATCAGCTGGCGAGGTGCCCGAACTTCTCGCGTAGGCGACGGTAGAACGACGAGCCCGGCAGCTGCGCGATCGTGCCGATGTCGTTGACGAAGCGTGCGTTGATCGCACCACCGGGCGCGATCTCGCCTGCCGGCCTGCCGTCGACGGCGATGTCGAGCGCCTCGATCGAGCGATTTCGGATCGTCAGCCGGTCCGACGGCGCTGCGACCAGCGAGCGTGCCGTCAGCGAGTGCGGCGCGATGAACGAGACGACGAAGCCGGCGACGCCCCAGGCCATGACCGGGCCACCGTTGGCGAGGTTGTAGCCGGTCGAACCGGCCGGCGTCGCGACGACGAGGCCGTCGCAGCGCACCTTTCCGACGAGCTCGCCGTCGATCTCGTATGCGATGTCGGCCACCCGCTCGCCGACCTTGCGGTGGATCGCGACATCGTTGATCGCCGCGCGCGCGCCCACGGCGAATGGCTCGCTTCGGCGAGCGAGCATCGGTCAGGGCGCGCTCGGCATCTGATTGCAGCACGATGCCCGGCAGTCGCAGCAGCTCGAAGTCGTGCTCCAGGGCCCTGCGGATGCCCTCGTCGAGCGCATCGGGCTCGACCGTCGCGAGGAAGCCGATCTGGCCGAAGTTGATCGCGAAGACCGGCACATCGGTGCCGCGGTAGAGCTGTAGCGCGCGCAGGATCGTGCCGTCGCCGCCGAGCACGACGCACAGCTCGACGTCCTCCTTGATGGGCGCGTCGACCTCGAGGCCGGGCCCGTGCGAGAGGCCGTGCTTGCGCGTCTCTTCGATGTCGAGGCGCAACGTGACGCCGGCCGCAGCGGCGCTGTCGGCGAAGCGCAGCAGCGTGGGTGTCGTCTCCGGCGGGCTGCGGTGCGTGAGCACCGTGAACTCCCTCACGGCTCGACCTCGCGCGCCAGCGCCTGCAGGCTCGCAAGCGCCGACTGCCGATCCTCGCCCAGCACCACCGCACCGGCAGGTAGCGCGCTCGCCTCGATCGCCGCTCGCATCGGTCAGCCAGATGAACGTCTCGAGATTGCCCTTCGGTCCCGGCAGCCCCGAGGAGTAGTAGCCGAGCACGGCCGCGCCGAGCTCGAGTGCGCGCTTCGACCGACGCTGATGAGCGTCTCGCGCCGCTGCTCGGGATCGCGCACGACGCCGCCGCTGCCGACGCGCCCGCGGCCGACCTCGAACTGCGGCTTGATCAGCGCGAGCGCGTCGTAGCCGGGCGCGAGGCAGGCAAGCACGGAGCCGAGCAGCTTCGTCAAGGAGATGAACGAGACGTCGAGGACAGCCAGATCGGGCGCGAACGGCAGCATCTCGCGCTCCAGCGCGCGCGCGTTCGTGCGCTCGAGCACGGTGACGCGCTCGTCGCTGCGAACGCTCCACGCGAGCTCGCCGTAGGCGACGTCGAGCGCGATCACGTCGGCCGCGCCGCGCTGCAGCAGGCAGTCGCTGAAGCCGCCTGTCGAGGCGCCGACGTCGAGCGCGCGGCGGCCGCGCACGTCCAGACCTGAGCGCTCGAGTGCGTTCGCAAGCTTGATGCCGCCGCGCGAGACGAAGCGCGGGCGATCGTCGACGCTCAGCGTCTCCTCGATGGCGACCATCTCGCCGGGCTTCAGCGCTCGCCGCCGTGCGCTTCCGACACACACCTCGCCGGCCATCACCGAGGCCGCCGCGCGGCTACGAGAGGAGAACAGCCCACGCTCGGTCAGAAGTGCGTCGAGGCGTCGCTTCTCCATGGCGAAAACCCTTGCACATGTCCGCGCGGCACACCGGTACGCAGCGACCGCGACGCACCTCTGGCCGGCCACGGCAGCGCGTCAGCTGCAGGGCTTAAAAGAAACGGCCCGCCGGGGAAGCGGGCCGTTTCGAGGGAGGAGGGATGCTGCAATGCTGCGGGGTACGAAGACCATGATGCGCACGGCGGCAGTTGATCTGTGTGATCTTGCTCACAGTTGGCGCGCGGCGCTAGGCCTCGATCGTCGCCGATCCGGCGTTTTGGGCCGTATGCCCTCTGTCGGAGATCGCCGCCGCAACGCGCTCTGCGATGCGCTCCGGTGTGAAGCCGATCTCCTCGTGCAGCAATGCCGGCTTGCCGTGCGTGACGTAGCGGTCGGGCAGCCCGACGCGCAGGATCCGCGGCGGCCGCGCGCCCGTCTCTGAGAGCGTCTCCCAGACGGCCGAGCCGAAGCCGCCGGCGAGCGCGCCCTCCTCGATCGTCACGAGCAAGTCGTGCTCTGCCGCGAGCTGCGCCATCAGGCCTGCGTCGATCGGCTTGGCGAAGCGGGCGTCGACGACCGTGACCGAGATGTCCTCGCCGGCCAGCTGCTGGGCCGCGGCAAGTGCCTTGCCGACGCCGCTGCCATAGCCGATCAGCGCGACGCGCCGTCCGGCCGCCTCGCCGGCGCCACCCTCGCGCAGGATCTCGCCGGTGCCGATCGCGATCGGCTGCGGCTCCTCGGGCAGCGCGACGCCGGTGCCTTCGCCGCGCGGGTAGCGCATCGCGATCGGGCCGTCGAACAGCAGCGCCGTGCGCAGCATGTTCACGAGCATCGCCTCGTCGCGCGGCGCCATCAGCACGATGTTCGGCAGGCAGCGTAGGTAGGCGATGTCGAACGCGCCGTGGTGTGTCGGACCGTCGTCGCCGACCAGACCGGCGCGGTCCATCGCGAAGACGACGTTGAGCCGCTGCAGGCAGACGTCGTGCACGATCTGGTCATACGCGCGCTGCAGGAAGGTCGAGTAGATCGCGGCGACCGGCTTGACGCCCTCGAGCGCCAGGCCCGAGGCGAACAGGATCGCCTGCTGCTCGGCGATGCCGACGTCGAAGTAGCGCTCGGGCATCGCCTTCTGCAGGATGCTCAAGCCGGTGCCGGAGTTCATCGCCGCTGTGATGCCGACCACGCGCTCGTCGCGTTCGCACTCGCGCACGAGCGCCTCGCCGAAGACCTGTGTGTACTGCGGCGCCGGCGCCTTCGCGGGCTTCGCGGTCAGGCGGTCCTTGCGCGGCGCAGCACTCGCCGGGACGCCGTTGACGATCGACTTCGGCTTAGCCGCGTGCCACTCCTCCATGCCCTCCAGGCCGCCGTCCTCGGCCGGCGAGAAGCCCTTGCCCTTGACCGTCGCGATGTGCACGACGACCGGGCGTTCGGCGGCGATCGCCTCGCGCAACGCCTCGCGCAGCGAGCGCACGTCGTGGCCGTCGACGACGCCCATGTAGGCCCAGTCGAGCTCCTCCCACCACAGGCCGGGCGCCCAGAAGGCCTTGATCGACTCCTTCAGCTGCGGGCCGAGGCGCTCGAACGCCGAGCCGATCCCGCCGGGCAGGCGGGTCAGGCCGCCCTCGACCTCGGCGCGCGCGTGCCACAGCTTCGGATTCAGCCGCACGCGGTTGAAGTAGCGCGACAGCGCGCCGACGTTCGGCGCGATCGACATGCCGTTGTCATTGAGCACGACGACCATCGGCGTGCCGAGCCCGCCGGCCTGCCCGATCGCCTCGAACGCGACGCCGCCGGTCATCGCGCCGTCGCCGATCACAGCGACGACCTTGCCCTCTGGGCCGTGCGCCCCCTCTCCGCCGAGCCGGCGCATGCCCTCCTTGATGCCGACGGCGTAGCCGATCGACGTCGAGGCGTGGCCGGCGCCCATGATGTCGTGCTCGGACTCCTCGCGCGAGCAGAACGGCGCGAGGCCGCCGTACTGGCGGATCGTCTCCAGGCGATCGCGGCGCCCGGTCAGGATCTTGTGCGGGTAGGCCTGGTGACCGACGTCCCAGAGGATCTTGTCGGTCGGCGAGTCGAGCACCGAGTGCAGCGCGACGGCGAGCTCGCAGGTGCCGAGGTTCGCGCCGAAGTGCCCGCCGATCTCACCGACGGTGTCGATGATGTGCGTGCGCACCTCCTGCGCCAGCGTCTGCAGATCCTGCTCGGAGAGATCTCGAAGGTCCTTCGGGCCGTTGATCGCGTCGAGCAGCAGCCGCTCGGCCGGCTGCTCGGAGGCTGCTTGCTCGGGCTCGCCGGCTTTCGTCTTGTTCTTTCGGCTCATGAGGTGCGCGTGTAGATGAAGTTCGCTATCTGCTCGAGCTCGTCGGTCGCATGTGCGCCGAGCTGCTCTTCGTGCTGGCCGCCGCCTACGACGACCGGTGCGAGCTGCGTCGCCTCGGCGAGCGAGGAGACGGCGACGGCGTGCGACTGCGCGGCCAGCTCGCGTGCCCGCTCGATCCCGAACTCACTGACGTACGTCCGCTTTCCGTGTCGCTCGTCGCTGCCGCGCGGCTTGCCCAGCGCATCGTCTGTGCCGGTTACGTCGAGTATGTCGTCGACGATCTGGAACAACACGCCCAACTCTGCGGCAAAACGGCGGTAGGAAGCAGCGACAGGCTCCTCGGAGACCCCACCCAACAGTAGTACGCACAGCACCGAGGCACCGATCAGGCGTCCGGTCTTCAGCTCGTGCAGGCGGCGAAGCCCCGCGTCTCCCGGCAGTGTGGCCGTCTGAACGTCGGCGTACTGCCCGCCGACCATCCCGTTGACGCCGGTCGCGGCGGCGAGCTCGGCGGCGGCCAGCAGCACGCGCTCGGGCGCCGAGCGCTGGTGTGTCAGCAGGTGATTGAAGGCCTCCGCGTAGAGGCCGTCGCCGGCGAGGATCGCGACGTCCTCGCCGAACTTCACGTGGCAGGTCGGCTGGCCGCGGCGCAGCTCGTCGTCGTCCATCGCCGGCAGGTCGTCGTGGATCAGCGAGTAGGTGTGGATCAGCTCGAGCGCGGCAGCGAGCGGCATCACCTCGCGCGGGTCGATGCCGATCGCGCGAGCTGTCGCGAGCGCCAGCACCGGCCGGATCCGCTTGCCGCCGGCCAGCAGCGAGTAGCGCATCGCCTCCTCCAGGCCGTCGGTCAGCGTCTCTGCAGAGAAGCGCAGACCCTCCAGGTAGCGCTCGACTTCGACTCGCAGACTCTCGGGATAGGTGGCGCTCACGTGCGGTCGCGGACGCCTACAGCAGGGTGTCCTGACCGGGCATCGGCTCGCTCGCCTCGACGCGCGCCAGCTGCTCGAGCTCGGCGGCAGCCTGCGTCGCCAACGACGCGCAGTCCTCGACCATGCCGGCCGCAGCATCTTGGGAGAGCTCGCCGGAGCGAAGCTGCTCGGCGGCGCGCTCCAAACGCGTGATCAAGTCGTCCAACTGCTCGGTGCTCGTCATCAGATGCTCGCATTCTCGCGCACGTCGCGGAGGACTGCGCCCAGCACGCCGTTGACGAAGCCCGGCGCGTCGGCGCCGCAGAAGGTCTTCGCGCTCTCGACGGCCTCCTCGATCGCGCCCTCCGGCGGGATCGGCTCGAGGCCGGGAACGGCGTCGGGATGCAGCATCTCGATCAGCGCGATCCGCAGGATGCTGCGCTCGAGCGGCTGGATCCGGCTGACGCTCCAGCCGTGCGCGTGGCGTTCGATCACCGCGTCCAGCTCATCGGCGCGGTCCGCCGCCGCATGCGCCAGCGAGCGGACGAAGATCGAGTCGGCCGACGCGAACGTGTCGATCAGCGGCCGGCCGGTGAGATCGTGCTGATAGAGCGCGACGACCGCCGCACGGCGCTGCTGCGAGCGGCGCATCAGCGCGTCCCGTCAGCGCAGTCGCGTGTGGACGGATCGGCGGGCGAGCGTGACACGTCAGGCGCGCGCGACGTACTCGCCCGAGCGCGTGTCGACGCGGATCCGCTCGCCGGGCTCGACGAACAGCGGCACCGAGATCACAGCGCCCGTCTCGAGCGTCGCCGGCTTGGTGCCGCCGCCGGAGACCGAGTCGCCGCGCAGCCCCGGGTCGGCCTGCGTGACCTCGAGCTCGACGGCGCTCGGCAGCTGCACCTCAGACGGCTGATCGTCGATGAACAGCAGGTCGACCTCGCTGCTCGGCGCGCACCAGCGCAGCGCGCTCTCGATCGCGCTCTCGGGCACTGCGATCTGCTCGAAGGACTCCGTGTCCATGAAGTGGGCATCACTGCCGTCGGCGTAGAGGAACTGCATCTTGCGCGCCTCGGTGCGGACGTCGCGGAAC
This sequence comes from uncultured Solirubrobacteraceae bacterium, assembly GCA_963812575.1. Lineage (GTDB taxonomy): Bacteria > Actinomycetota > Thermoleophilia > Solirubrobacterales > Solirubrobacteraceae > Palsa-744. The sequence continues at coordinate 367,738 of CAWEVS010000014.1, forward strand.
TTCTCGCCGGCGCGGAATGTGCGATCGATCACGTTGCCGTCGGAGGCGCGGCGCAGCTTCGTGCGCACGAACGCGCCGCCCTTGCCGGGCTTGACGTGCTGGAAGTCGACGATCTTGAAGATCGTGCCGTCGACCTCGATGTGATTGCCGTTCTTGAACTGGTTTGTGCTGATTGCCATCGGCAGAGCATCATAGGAGGCGCGCGCGGTACCTCTTGAGAGGGAGACTCATCGCCGCTTCAGCGGCGATGCATATTTTCGGGCCGCGCCGGGTATCTCGGCTCGCGCAAGAGGATTGCGGGGATGTTCGAGACCGGGGAGTCAGATTGAGTGAGAGCGCTGACAGCCGCTTCACGCGGCGAACGCTGATCGGTACTGCTGCAGCCGGCGCGGCGGCGGCTGCACTGCCATCGTTCGCGCGCGCCGAAAGCGCGGAAGAACCCGAAGAAGCCGCAAGCCTCGCCACCGGCTCCTCGGCGCCGAAGAAAGCCGACGTCGCCGTCGTCGGCGCCGGCCTCGCCGGGCTCTCGGCGGCCCGCGCGATCGCCGCCGCGGGCCACTCGGTCGTCGTGCTCGAGGCGCGCGAACGTGTCGGCGGGCGGACATGGAGCCGCCCGATCACCGGCGGCGCCTACATCGACGCGGGCGCCGAGTTCGTCGGCCCGACGCAGGATCGGATCAAGGCGCTCGCGCAGGCCGTCGGAGTCACGACCTTCCCGACCTACAACACCGGCAACAACGTCTACTGGAAGGACGGCAAACGCGAAACCTACGGGTCGACCGGACTGACCGGCACGGCGCCGCCGGACCCGACCTTCCTACCGGACCTGCTGCAGCTGATCCCGCGGCTCAACTCGATGGCGCAAGAGCTCAACGTCGAGGCGCCGTGGGAAGCGAAAGAAGCCGAAGAATGGGACAGCCAGACCTTCTACTCGTGGGTCAAGGCCAACGAGATCAACCCGGAATTCATGCGGCTCGTGGCGACGGCTACCGATGCGATCTTCGGGCAGGAGCCGCGCGATCTGTCACTGCTCTACGTGCTGTTCTATCTCGCCGCCTCCGGTGACGAAACGCATCCGGGGACGTTCGAACGCAACTTCGAAACGGCCGAAGGCGCGCAGGAAGAACGCTTCCTCGGCGGCAGCCAGCAGATCTCGTTGAAGGTCGCGGCCGAACTGGGCAACAGCGTCGTCCTCGGCGCCCACGTACGCCAGATCGTGCAGGCGGCCAAGAACGTGAAGGTGATGCTCGACCGCGGCCACGTGACTGCACAGCGGGTGATCGTCGCGATGCCGCCCGCGCTGACCGGGCGGATCGAATACGAACCGCTGCTGCCGGTGCTCCGCGACCAGCTCACGCAGCGCGCGCCGATGGGCACCTACGCGAAGGTCGACGTTGTCTACGAAGAGCCGTTCTGGCGCGAAGAAGGGCTGACCGGCCAGACCGTCAGCCTCAACGGGCCCGTCACGGTCACGTTCGACAGCACGCCGGCGAGCGGCAGCCCCGGAGTGCTGCTCGGCTTCATCGGCGGATCGGGCGCGCGCAGCTGGTACGGCCTCTCGGCCGAAGCGCGCCGCCAGGCCGTGGTCGAAAACTTCGTCGACTACTTTGGCGAAAAGGCGCGTAACCCGATCCAGTACGTCGAGAACGCATGGGCCGAAGAACGCTTCAGCCGCGGCGACCCGGTCGCCGGACTCGGCCCGGGAACGCTGCTCGAGTTCGGCGCCTCGCTGCGCGAGCCCGTCGGGCGGATCCACTGGGCCGGCACCGAGACCTCCGACTACTGGGTCGGCTACATGGACGGCGCCGTGCGCTCGGGCGAACGCGCGGCCGCCGAGGTCCTCGCCGAACTCGGCTAGCTGCTCGCCGGCGCCGCTTCTCCTGGCTTATCGACGACTGCTCTGCGCGCCTCGCAGACGCTCAAGCGCGCGCTCACCGGCGCCGATGAACTCGTATGCGCAGAGCGCTACGCGAGAACCTGCCCTGCGCGGCGATCGCGCTCGCTGCCGCGGGCGCGCTCGCCTGGCTGAGCCTCTACGGCTTTGCCTGGAACGACTACGAAGGCGAGGCAGAGCCTGCCTTCACGGCGCTCGTGCACGGCCATCTGCTCGGCTTTCTGCAGCTGGCGCCGGTCTACGGCGGCTCGCTCGTGCTGCGCGCGCCGTTTGCGGTGCTGCCCTCGCTGTGGGGCGGCGGAGCGCTCGCCGTCTACCGGATGGTCTCTCTCCCCTGCCTGCTCGCCGGCGCGCTGCTCGGCGTGGTCCTCGCAGCGCGCATGCGCGCTGCCGGGCGACCGCTGCTGTGGCGCGCCGTCGTCGTCGGCCTGTGCGCCGCAAATCCGATCGCGCTGCGCGCGATCGAAGTCGGCCATGCAGAGGAACTGCTCGGCGGCGCGCTGTGCATTGTCGCCGTGCTGCTGGCAGATCGTGAACGCCCGGTGCTCGCCGGGCTGGCGCTCGGCGTCGCGATCGCCAACAAGGAGTGGGCGCTGCTCGCGATCGGTCCCGTCCTGCTGGCGCTGCCGGCGGCGCGCATACGCTGCCTGCTGAGCGCAGCGGCGGCCGCCGCGCTCCTGCTCGCGCCGATCGTCGTCGCTCACTCGAGCGGCTTCGTCAGCGGCGCCTCCGGCGTCGCGTCGCCGACGAGCGGAATCTTCCAGCCGATGCAGCTGTTCTGGTTCCTCGGCCACCACAGCGCCTCTGCCGGGCACCTGCTCGGCGCCGAAAAGGCGGACTTCCGCCTGGCGCCGGAATGGATCGGACGGATCAGCCACCCGCTGGTGCTCGCCGTCGCGCCGCCGCTCAGCTGGCTTGCCTGGCGCGGGCCTCGCGCCAAGAGCCTTGCCCGATGCCGGCGGAGAGGCTCGGCGCGGCGTGCTGAGCGCCGCGCTGCTGCTGCTCGCACTGCTGCTGCTGCTGCGCTGCATGCTCGACACCTGGGACAACGTCTACTACCCGCTGCCGTTCCTGCTGGCGCTGCTCGCCTGGGAGGCCGAGTCCGGCCGCGCGCCGGCGCTGGCGCTGCTCGGCGTCGTGCTCGTCTGGACGAACGCATGGCTCTCGCTGCACATGTCGGCCGACTTCCAGGCCGCCTTCTTCCTGCTCTGGTCGCTGCCGCTCGCCGCGATGCTCGGTCTGCTGCTGTTCGCGCCCGAGCGGGCGCTGGCGCCGCACCGGCGCGGCTTGGGCCGGCGCGTCGACGGCGCTCAGGAGATGATCGTGAAGCCCTTCTCCAGGCCGTTGAGCACCTCGTGACCGTGCTCACGCACGGCCAGCAGGTCCTCGATCCGCACGCCTAGCTCACCGGGCAGGTAGACACCGGGCTCGACCGTCACGACGTTGCCGGCGACGAGCGCGCGCTCGCCTTCGGTACGCGACAGCCGCGGCGCCTCGTGCACCTCCATGCCGACGCCGTGACCGAGCCCGTGGCCGAAGTGCTCGCCCTCGCCGGCCTGCTCGATCACAGCGCGCGCGACGGCGTCGACCTCGCGTCCGGTCGGTCCCGCGGTGACCGCTGCAACGCCGGCCTCCTGCGCGGCCAAGCACGAGCTCGTAGACCTCTCTGGCGCGCTCGGAGACGCCCGCGCCGGTCGCGTAGGTGCGCGTGCAGTCCGAGCAGTAGCCGTCGAGCTGCGCGCCCCAGTCGATCGTCACGAGCACGTCGCGCGGGATCTCGACCTCGCGCGGCTCGGCGTGCGGCAACGCGCCGTGCGCGCCCGATGCGACGATCGATCCGAAGCTCGGCGCTTCAGCGCCCAGCCGTCGCATGCGCAGCTCGAGCTCGATCGCCACGTCGCGCTCGCTGCGCCCGGCGAGCCCCGCTTCGAGCACGCCACGCAGCGCCTCGTCGGCGAGCTCGGCAGCGGCACGCAGGCGCTGCAGCTCGCGCTCGTCCTTGATCGCTCGCAGGCGCTCGACAGCGCCACCGCAGGGCTCGAGCCGCCAGCCGTTGGCCAGAACCGAGCGCAGCCGCTCGTGCTGGGCGACCGTCAGGCTCGCCTCGTCGAAGCCCAGCGTGCCCGCCTCCCCGGCGAGCCCACCGGCAGCGGCGTCAAGCAGGCTGCCGATGACGATCTCACGATCGAACTCGGCCGCGACCTGCTCGGCCGATTGCGCGCGGTAGCGGAAGTCGGTGAAGAACGTGCCGCCGGCGGCGCGCGCGTCGGCGCCGTCGGCGGCGCGGACGAGCGCGAGACCACTGCTGCCGGTGAAGCCGGTCAGGTAGCGCACGTTGACCGGACGGTCGACGATCAGCGCGTCGACCTCACGCTCGCGCAGATCGACCGCCAGTCGCGCTGCCCGCGTGCTCGCCTCGGCCGACGCGCCGCCGTTCATCGCTCGGCCTGCTCGGTCAGCCGGTCGCGAATCAGCTCGAGCGCCTCGTCATAGCCGTCGGCGCCACGCCCGGCGACCGTCGCGAAGCAGAGCTCGCCGATCACCGAGGTGCGGCGCCACTGCTCGCGCGCGCCGACGTCTGAGAGGTGCACCTCGACGGCCGGTAGCGCGGCGATCTCGAGCGCGTCGCGGATCGCCCACGCGTAGTGCGTCCAGGCGCCGGGATTCAGCAGGATCGCGTCGGTCTCGGTCTCGAGCGCGTGCAGCCGCTCGACGAACGCGCCCTCGTAGTTGCTGTGGAAGAACGTCATGCGCAAGCCGAGCTGCTGGCCGCGCTCTTCGATCCGGCGCTCGAGCTCGGCCAGCGTCAGCGCGCCGTAGAGCTGGCGGTCGCGCCGGCCCAGCTGGTCGAGGTTGACGCCGTGCATCACCTCGACTCGGTTCCTGGCGATCGTCATCGTGATCGAATCATCCTCACTCGGCGAGCTCGGCGACGGCCGCTCGCAGCTCGGCCTCGGCCACGGCGCAGCCCGTACGCGGCTCGCCGGGCTGCTCGAGCAGCACGAACGGCAGCGTCTCGCCGACGCGCTTCTTGTCGTGCGCCGTCGCAGCGACGACCTGATCGACGCTCGCGCCGGCGAAGGTGACGGGCAGCTCGCGCTGGCGCAGCAGCTCGCGCACGCGATCGCGCAGCTGCCTCCGCGCCGGACAGCCGCAGCGCGGCGAGCAGCCCGAGGCCGACCGCCTCGCCGTGGCGGTAGCGCGCATAGCCGGTCGCCGTCTCGATCGCGTGCCCGACGGTGTGGCCGAGGTTCAAGACCTGGCGGCGGCCCGCGTCGCGCTCGTCCTCGGCGACGACCGAGAGCTTCGTGCGCGCGCACGCGAGGATCGTCCAGTCGTCGAGCTCGGCGCCCGAGCCGACCCGCTGCCACAGCTCGCCGCCGGCGAGCAGCGCGGTCTTCAGCACCTCGACCCAACCGGCCGCGAGCTCGGCCTGCGGCAGGCTTTCGAGCGTGTCCGGATCGACGATCACGCCAGCCGGCTGGTGGTAGGCGCCGACGTAGTTCTTCGCCTCGGGCAGGTCGACGCCGGTCTTGCCGCCGTAGGCGGAGTCGACCTGCGCGACGAGCGTCGTCGGCAGCTGCACGATCGGCACGCCGCGCTGGTAGGTCGCCGCGCAGAAGCCGGCGAGGTCGCCGACGACGCCGCCGCCGAGCGCTACGAGGTGATCGCCGCGGTCGACGCCGCTTGCGACGAGCGCATGCCATACGGTTTCGGCAGCGGCGATCGTCTTGTGCCGCTCGCCGGCGCCGATCGCGATCGTGCCGGCGAGCTCGCCGAGCTGCTCGCCGTAGAGCGCGCCGACCGTCTCGTCGGTCACGCAGAACGAGCGCGAGCGCGAGCGGTCGAGCGGCCACAGCTGATCGCCGCCCGGCGCGCCGACGGCACGCAGCAGGCCGCGCCCGAACAGCACCGGATAGTCGCCCGAGGCGCTCTGCGCCCAGAGCATCCTCGTGCCGGGCGGCGCCGCGTCGAGCGTACGCAGCGCGTCGAGCACGCGCGGCGCACCGCCACGCTGCAGCGACGGCAGGAAGGCATCGGCGTGTCGCTCATACAGCTCGTGGCGCTCGCCGTGCAGCGCGACGAACGCCTCGCGGTCGCGCGCCAGCGGCCGCCCGAGCGGGCCGGCCGAGCCTCCGGCGTGCCGACGCGCTCCCACGCACGCTCGGCGTCGACATCGAGCAGCACGACGACGTGCGGCTCGAGCGCGGTCCTGACGCGCTCTGAGAGGATGCTGCCGCCGCCCAGCGCGATCACCGCACCTGGCGGCGCGGAGTCGAGCAGATCGCAGACGAGCGCCTCCTCGGCCGCCCGAAACGCGGCTTCGCCGTTCAGCTCGAACTCACGCGCCGGCGAGTGGCCGAGCTGGCGCTCGAGCAGCTCGTCGCTGTCCAGCGGCGCGACGCCGAGCGCTCGCGCCAGCTCGCGCGCGACGGTCGACTTGCCCGCGCCCATGAAGCCGATCAGCACGAGCGCGCGTCGCAGCGGGCTTGCTATGCCTGCCATCCGATCCGCTCGGCATAGGCGTCGCGCGCCGCGAGCACGTCGTCGATGTGATCGCCGCCGAACTTGCGCCGGTAGGCGTCGGCCAGCACGAACGCGACCATCGCCTCGCCGACGACGCCTGCGGCGGGCACGGTGCACGAGTCGGTGCGCTCGCGCAGCGCCTGCGCGGGCTCGTGCGTGAAGGTGTCGACCGAGCGCAGCGGCTTGGTCAGCGTCGGCAGGGGCTTCATCGCGCCGCGCACGATCAGCGGCAGCCCGTTCGTCATCCCCCCCTCCAGCCCACCGGCGTGATTGGTCTCGCGGTAGAAGCCGCGCTCGCTGGAGTAGTAGATCTCGTCGTGCGCCTGCGATCCGGGCAGGCCGGCGATCTTGAACGCGTCGCCGATCGACGCCCCCTTGACCGCCTGGATCGAGCAGATCGCCATCGCCAGACGGCCGTCCATCCGCTCCTCCCAGGAGATGTGCGAGCCGAGTCCGGGAACGAGGCCGAACGCCTGCACCTCGAACACGCCGCCGAGCGACTCGTTGGCCTTTCTCAGGTCGTCGATCTCGCGCACCATCGCGCGTGTCGCGTCAGCGTCGAGGCAGCGCACCGGCGAGCTGTCGACGTCGTCGAAGTCGGCCAGCGTCAGCGCGCGCGTCGGCTCCGGCGCATGCACCGAGGCGATCTGCACGACGTGCGATCGCACCTCGACGCCGAGCACGCGCAGGAACGCCTTGCAGAGCGTGCCGCCGGCGACCCGCGCCGCGGTCTCGCGCGCAGAAGCGCGCTCGAGGATGTTGCGCACGTCGCTCTGCTTGTACTTCTGCGTCCCGACCAGGTCGGCGTGCCCGGGACGCGGCAGGTGGACCTCGGCGATCTCCTCATCGACCGGCCACGGGTTCATCCGGTCCTGCCAGTTGGCGTAGTCGCGGTTGGTGACCTGCAGCGCGATCGGGCCGCCGAGCGTGCTGCCGTGCCGGACTCCGGCGGTGACCTCGGCCGTGTCTCGCTCGATCTTCATCCGCCCGCCGCGGCCGTGGCCGAGCTGACGCCGAGCCATGTCGTCGTTCAGCTGCTCCTGGGTCAGGCGCAGCCCTGCGGGCAGGCCCTCGACGACGCACGTCAGACCAGGACCGTGCGACTCGCCGGCGGTGATCAGACGGAGCGCCACGCTCCTAGCTTATTTGCTGGGCGCTCAGCCGCTGGACGCGGTGCCCCACGAGGCGCGCGCGGCGAGCGCCTCCAGTGGGTGCTGTTCGGCCGGCACGAGCGTGCCCTTGACGAACGAGTAGCGCAGCCCGGGAATCCGCTGCAGACCGTCCTTCAAGAGCAACTTCGAGCCGACTGCGGAGATCCGCGCCGACGCGCCTTTGGCAAAGGCTTCGCTCGTGCTCTTGACCGAGTCGATCGCGACGACGTACAGCTCGTAGTTGACCGGCGTGCCTCCGAGCGGCACGTATTCGAGTTCCTCGGTTTCGCCGGGCTTGACCGTGATCGTCTGGCACTGCGTTGCGCTCGGCAGGCACTGCGCGCTGCCGTGCGGGATCAGTTCGCCGACCAGCGTGAACACTGCGCTCTTGCCGCCGCCGGTCACGCCGCGGTAGACGACCAGCGGCAGTTGGGCAGAGGGCAGCGGCTGCTTCAGCTTCAGGCCTTCGTACAGCGTCAACTCAGCGTTCGGCGCAGGCGTGCCGGGGACAGCCGTGCCGAGCAGTACGGCGACCGCGTAGAGGGTCTGGCTCTTCGGCTGCGCTTTCTTCTTCGGCTTCGTGCTGCCGGACGGCTGACCGCCGCGAGCCCGAGGATTCCGAGGAGCCCGAGGAGCCCGACGGATCCCGACGAACCGGAGCTCGAGGAGCCCGAGCCCGCGGATTCCGAGCCGGAGGAGCCCGAGCCCCCAGCGCCGGCGCCGGCGCCGGCGGGTGCGCTGGTCGAGCTTGACGTGCTGCTGACCTTCGGTTCGGGCAGCGGCTTGAAAGGGTTGTGCGTCGAGCTGGCAGCGGCCTTGGGCACGCCGCTGGTCGTCTCGTTGACGCCCGATTCGCTTTCGGACTTGACGGCGCTGACAGGGATGCCTGCAGCCGGCGTCACCGGCGGCGTCGCACTCGCCGACGTGGCCGACGAGGAGCCGGAGCTCGCGAGCACGGCATAGACGATCGCAGCAAGCAGCGCCGCGCCGGCGAGCGCGAGCAGCGGCATCAGGCGCCGGTCGAGCAGATCGCCCTTCAGCGAGTCGAAGAACTTGCTCATCGGACCACTCCGCCCGTCGCGACGGCAGCCGGCGGTCCGCTGGAGCTGCTGCCGCTCGAGGCGCTCGTGGCGGCACTTCCGGCCGCCGGCGTGGCCGGTGTGGCAGCGGTTGCACCGCCGGTCAGACCCTGTGCCGTGGGCAGCACATAGGCGGTCGCCGTGATCGTGCCCGTCATGCCGGTCGAGGCCGTCTTGCCCTCGACAGCCTGCGGTTCGAGCTTGACGCCCTGGAGCGTCAGCAGGCGGCCGCTGACCTGCAGGCCAGAGGTCGTCTTGACGGTCGAGGAATCGAGCTGCAGGAACAGGCGATAGAGATCGTCGAAGCTTCCGTTGAAGACAAACGTGAACGGCATCTGCGTGAAGCCGCCGGCAGTCGCAGTGGTCGGCGACGAGGAGCTGGCCGAGCTGCTCGTCGTCGTCGTGATCGAGTTGAATTCGACGTGCTTCTGGTTCGTCGCCTGCGAGAGCTGGTAGATCAGCGATGGCACTTCCTCGCTCGGCGGCACAGCTTTGCCGAGCTCGACGACGGAGGCATATGCGGCGGCGTATTGCGCCCGCGCGGCGCGAGCATTGGACGATTCGGCTTCGGCACTCGCCAGCTGCGCGTTGGCGGTCGCGACCTGCTTGTCGAGTTCGCCCGCGTTCTTGCGCTCGGGCGAGACCAGCAGCAGCCATACGACGGCGAGCAGCGCCAGTGAGGCGATGCCGATCAGTGCGAGGCGATCGCGCGTGGTCATCGTTCCGCTCCTGTGTCAGAGGTCAGCAGCGTCGACTTGTTCGACGCGGGCGCGGCCGGAAGCGGCGCGAACGTCAGCTGTGCGCTGAACGAGGCGCGGCCGCCGGTGCAGCCGGCGCCCGCCGTGCCGGTTGAGGACTTGCTCGAGCTCTGCAGCGTGACGTTGGTGACGCCGTCGATCAGGTGCAGGCGTTGCAGCGTCGTCGCCACAGCGGCCTGGGTCGTCGCACAGCCCGTGAGCGAGAACGAGGGCACGCTGCCGGGCGGTGTCGCCGAGCTGACCGCGCCGCCGGAGGAGGCGGCCGGGGTGCTCGAGCCGCTCGATCCGGTGCCGGAGCCGACCGAGCCGTTCAGCGAGGTGATCGTCGCCTGACGGGGCAGTACGCGCCCGAGTTCGTGCAGCGACTGCGCCCAGTCAAAGCGCGAGTCGACAAGCTCGTTGACCGCCTGCACGCGCTGTTCGCGCAGCGACAGGAAGCTCGTGTAGGACGACAGGCCGGAGGCGGTTTCGTGCGCGCGCTGCGTACGTGCCTGCACGGACGCGAGCTGCGAGCGCTGGCTCGAGACGTGGTGTCGCGCCATGCCGTAGAGCAGTGCGAGCACCGCGAGTCCAGCGATCACGCCGAGCACCGCGTAGGCGGCACCCTCGGAGCGCCCGGCGCCGATGCCTGCGCCGCCTCCGCGGCGATCCTCAGAGGGGATCAGGTTGACCGCTCTCATTGCGGCACCTCGGTTGTCGCCAGGCCGGCCGCAACGGACAGCCGGTGCGTGGAGACCGTGCCCTCGAGGTCGGCGTCGACGAGACCGACGGACTCGCTGCGAACCTCGATCGCGAGCGTCGACTGCAGCGCCTCGGCGAAGCCGGGCAGGTCGAGCGCAGCGCCGCTCAGGGCGACGTGCGCGACTTCGCCGCCCTGGTCCTGCGTGCGGTGGAAGTCGAGTGAATTGCGGATCTCGCCGGCAATTTCGCGAACGCCGTTCTCGAGGATCTCGCGAACGTCGTCGAGCGAGACTTCGCCGGAGGGCTCGGTCTCGGGAGTCGCGCTCACCGCCTCGATCGTCTCGCGGTAGCCCATTGCGACTTCGCGCGCTTCGTGCTCCTCGCGGCTGATGACCGGCACGGGCTCCTCGGCCTCGGCGTCGTCACTGGAGTCGTGCTCCACGAACGCGGGCTCCTCTGCCGTCGCGCCGGCGGGCTCGTCGTACTCGGCCGCCGTCGGCAGCGCCGAGGAGTGCGGCGTCGCAGGCGCGCTCAGGTCGACCGTCGCGAGCAGAGCGCGCGCCTCGGGCAGCGCGATGCTGCGCCGCACCGCGAGCTCGGCGGCCATCGCCTCGACGCCGCCGCCGACGACGCGCGTGAAGCGGCAGATCTTGCCCTCGGCGATCGCCAGGTTCGTGAGGCCGTCGACGTTCACGTAGAGCACGCGACGGTTCTCGTCCTCGGCACGGTCGTACAGCGAGCGGATCAGCGCGAACGCGGACAGGTCGATTCCCTCAGGCGTGAGGCCGGCGGCGCGCACCGCGGCGAGCAGTCGTTCGACCATGTCGCGCTGAGCGGCGACCAGCACGACGCGCTGACGCGGGCCGGCGGGAGAGTCGAAGATTCCGAGCGGATGAAAGTCGAGCACGGCGTTGGACAGCGGCATCGGCACCTCGTCCTGCGCCTGGAAGCGCACCGCCGCGGCCAGCTCCTTGCGATCGGTGATCGGCGGCAGCTCGAGCGTGCGCATGACTGTGCGCTGGTTGGCGATGCCTACGCGCACGTGGCGTCCCAGGCTGCCGTCGCTGAACAGCTCGCGAAGCGCCTCGCTGAGCGCCTCGTGATCGACGACCTCACCCTCGCGCACCGTGTCGGCCGCGAGCGGTTGCGCCGCTGCGCGCTCGGCGCGGATCGAGCCGTCGGCGCGCGCCTTGACCGCCGCCACCAGGCCGGGCTGCACGTCGAGACCGACGACATCCCCCGCCGAGCGGCGCCTGCCGAGCTTGAGATCGAGTGTGAGTGAAGGGAGCTGGAGCATTTGTGACTCGCGGTGCGACCGGCGCGTGGCACCTGCCGCAGGAGGGGTATCGGCGCGAGCGGTGCGCCGCTTTAGGGTCTGTCGCGCGTTAAAGGAAATGGTGGGCGTAGACATTCACCAGGTCGTGCCCGACGAAGATCGCGACGACCGCGCCGGCCGCCAGGAAGGGGCCGAACGGGATCGCCGTCTTGCGTCCCTGCCCAGAGGAGTCGCGCGCGATCACGGCCACTCCGACGAGCACGCCGAGCAGCAGCGCGATCAGGATCGCCGGCGCCACGGCGCTGCCGAGGAACAGGCCCATCACGGCCGCCAGCTTGACGTCGCCCATGCCCATTCCACCCGGATATGCCAGCGCTGCGATCAGCAGGAAGCCGCCGGCGGCGGCAGCCGCGATCAGGCGCTGCGGCTCGCCGCCGGCATCGAGTGCGATGCCGAGGACGAGCGCGAGCACCGCACCGAGTGCGTTCAGCTTGTTCGGGATGATCCGGTGCTCGAGGTCGATCAGCGCGGCCGGCACGACGATCAGAATCAGAGCGATGCCGAGCGCGATCGTCGCGGCCGAGCCGTCACGCAGCACCACGCCGGCACACAGCAGCGCCGTCAGCGCCTCGACGATCGGATAGCGCGGCGAGATCGTCGTACCGCAGCTGCGACAGCGTCCTCGCAGCAGCAGGTAGGAGAGAATCGGCACGTTGTCGTACGCCTTCACCGGCGTGCCGCAGGAAGGACAGTGCGATGCCGGGCCGAGCAGCGACTCGTGGCGCGGCAGCCGGTAGACGACGACGTTCAGAAACGATCCGCCGACGGCGCCGAGCACGCCTGCAAAAGCGATCTCCATGTGCGCTAGATCGACCGGAACGCCGGTCCGCTTGAGCGCCTGCGCGATCAGGCCGGCCGAGAACGCGAAAGGGGTGGCACGAGGCCACCCCTTTCACTCATATCGCTACGCGACCTGATCGCTCAGGCCGTCAGGCGTTTACCAGGAACCGCCTTTGCAGCCGCCGGCGTTGTTGCCGGTGCCGCTGGTCGTGCAGGTTCGCGAGATTTCACCTTCGTTGTTTTTGAGTTTGTAGACATCGTTGCTGCCTACAGCTTCAGATTCGACTTCGAACGTAGTCGCCGTGGTCGTGCCGACTTTGGCTTTCGCCGTGGTCGTGTCCTTCAGCGTCGGCTCGATCGCCTGGAGCTTCGCCAGCGTTGCACCGGCGTAGCTGCCGTTGTTTTCGGCGGCGTAGGTCTCCATCGTCGTCTGCAGGGTTCCCACCTGCGTCTTGGCGGCGGCGTCGTTTGCCTTGCTCGTCTGGCTCAGGAAAGCCGGGATCGCGATCGCGGCAAGGATGCCGATGATCAGGATGACAACCAGGAGCTCGATCAGTGTGAAGCCTTCCTCACTGTTCATGCGCTGGCGCAGTCGTTGCAACATTTGATCCTCCTAGGATCTTGGTGTTAGAGCGCCAGCTCTTGGCCCACCGCCACGCATGGCGATGCGTCCCCCGTGAATCTATGTGACTTCGATCTGCGAGAGCCGCCGGCTTTGCTACACGCCTTGCGACGTTGCCTTGGCACCTCGAGTCTGGCTTGGTAGCGGCTGCATCGACTCTCGGCCGGACAAGCTTTAGCGCTGCACCAGCGTTGGACAGATGCACGATCGTAGCTCGGCCGTGCATCTGTGTGACTTCACCAAAACGCGAGCGCGATCGCAGAGCGGCGAGCCACGGCTTCACTCGCGCGCGGGGCTCTCTCCCGAGGCTGCTCAGTCGGCGGCGGGCGGCTCGGCGCTCTCGCCGTCCGCCGGCTCGCTGCCGGGCTCCTCGCCCTCCGCGCCGGAGCCGCCCCAGTGTGCCTGCGCGTCGATTCCGGTCAGCCGCACGCCGCCGCCCTCGCACCACGGGCACGTGACGGTGCTCGGCGTACCGCCGAGGTTCGAGATCACCTTGCCGCTGCCGCGACAGGGCATACACTCCCGCGGCTCGTGAGCCTCCTCGGTTCGATCCTCGCTGTCGCGCTCGGCGCTTGCCATGAGCCGATGAGACTAGCGTTCGGCCGATGAGAAGACCGGTTCGGCCGCGCGAGTGGGCGCTGCTCGCGCTGATCACGCTGGCCGCAGCGGCTCTGCGGTTGATCGCGCTGGGCAAGGTCGAGACGGACCCGTTCTACGACGCTGCCGTGCGCAGCATGGGCTTCTCCTGGCACAACCTGTTCTTCGGCGCCTTCGAGCCCGGCGCGAGCGTCTCGATCGACAAGCCGCCGGTCGATCTCTGGCTGCAGGTCGCGAGCGTCAAGCTGTTCGGCTTCACGCCGACGACGCTGAAGCTGCCCGAGGCGCTGTCGGGCATCGCCGCCGTGCCGCTCCTGTTCCTCGCCGTCCGCCGGATGTGGAGCACGACGGCCGGGCTCGCCGCGGCAGCGGCGCTCGCGCTGCTGCCGGTCGATGTGATCACCTCGCGCAGCGACACGATGGACGGAGTGATGATGCTGCTGATCGTGCTCGCGCTGCTGTTCGCGCTGCGCGCGTGCGAGTCGGGCCGGCTCGGCTGGCTGTTCGCCGGCGCGGCCGTGCTCGGGCTCGCCTTCGACGTGAAGATCCTCGAGTCGCTCGTCGCGCTGCCGGGACTGGCGCTGCTCGTCCTGCTCGGCTTCCCGGGGCCGCGCAGAGCACGCGTGCTGAAGCTGCTCGCGGCAGCCGCCGTATATGTCGTCGTCGCGCTCGCCTGGCTCGGCGCGACGCTGCTCGCTCCGGCGCACGACCGCCCGTGGGCGATCGGCTCGACCAACGGCAGCGCCTGGAACGCCGTGTTCGTCTTCAACGGCAGCGAACGACTCGGCGGCAAATCGCCGGAACCGCAGTTCACGCAGTACGAACCCGGCCACACATATCCCGTCGCTACGCAGTCCGAGCGCGACCACATACCGATCGTCAACCCGTCGGCGACGAGACTGCTGGCGCGGATCGGCCCGCTCTCGGGCGAGCGGCTCGGCATCGAGCTGCTCGCCGGGCTGCTGCTGGGCCTGCCGGCTCTGTTCTGGGGGCTGCAGCGCCGCCAGTCCGATCGCGACGGCGAGCCCGAGGACGAGGCGGACGCGACACTCGCGGCCGAGCGCGACGGCGAGCAAGCCGGACGCCGGCGGCGCCGGACTCGAGGAAGGCGCCGGCTCGCGGCGGCTGCGGATCGCGTTCGCCGCAGGCCTGGCGCTATGGGTGCTGACCGGCATCGTGCTGTTCAGCCACATGGTGCGCCTGCACCCGCGCTACGTCGAGGGTTTCCTGCCGGCCGTCGCCGCGATGCTCGGCATCGGTGCGGCCTGGGCCTCGCAGCCGCGCGGGCGGCTGCGGCCGATCGTGCTGTTGATCGCGCTGGTCGTGATCGTCGTCTACGGCGAGCGGCTGCTCTACGGCACGCCGCCCGAGTGGTGGATCTCGGCGCTGTCGGCGCTCGCGGCGATCCTGCTGTCCGCGCTCGCGCGCCTGCCGCGGCACGCCGCTGCGTCTGCGCACGGTGCTGGCGCCGCCGGCCGTGCTCGTGCTGAGCCTGTGCGCGCCACTGTCGATCTCACTCGGCACCGACATCGCCGCGATCAACGACCACATCTCCGACGCCGGCTACGTCGGTGCGCTGCCGGCCGAAGAGCTGAAGCTCGCCAGCAGCTACCTGCGGGCGCATCAGGGCAGCGCGCGCTATGAGGTCGCGGCGCAGTCGGCAACGCAGATCGGCTCGCTGATCGTCAAGGATGCACGTCCGATCGTGATCCTGACGACCTACAACGCGCGCGTCTTCACCAGCGTCACCAAGCTCAAGCACCTGGTCGCGGCCGGCGAGCTGCGCTACGCCTTCCTCAACACGCCATGCCCGCACCATCCGCTGCCGACCGACCCAGGCTGCTCGGCGCCGGCCAAGTGGATCCGCGCGCACGCCCGAGACGTCTCACGCCAGGCCGGCCTGAAACGCGGCGGCGTGATCTGGCTGCTGCCGGGAGCGAAGCCGTGAGCGCGAACGGCGAGCAGAGCGCGCTTGCAGAGCTGTACGAGCGCGCGCGCGACAGCGGCCGTCTGGCGCTCGACACCGAGTTCGTCGGCGAGGGCCGCTACCGCACGTTGCTGTGCCTGATCCAGCTGGCCGTGCCGAACGGCGAGCAGACGCAGATCGAGCTCGTCGACCCGCTCGCACCCGACTTCGACGGCGCGCCGCTGGCCACGCTGCTGCTCGATCCGGCCGTCGAGATCGTCGTACACGCCGGGCGCCAGGACGTCGCGCTGCTGCGCCGCGCGCTCGACTGCGAGGTGACGAACGTGTTCGACACGCAGATCGCCGCAGGCTTTGCCGGCATGGGCGCGCAGTCCTCGTATGACTCGCTGCTGAACGACGCGCTGCGGATCCGCGTCGCCAAGAGCGCCAGCTTCACGCGTTGGGATGCGCGGCCGCTCTCCGAGGAGCAGCTGCACTACGCGCGCGAGGACGTCGAGCACCTGCTCGAGCTCGCCGCCGAGCTCGAGCGCCGGCTGGCCGCCAGCGGCCGGCTGGAGTGGGCGCGCGAGGAGTGTCGCGCGCTCGAGCAGGCCAGCGACGCGCGCGATCCGGAGGCGATCTTCCAGCGCCTGCCGCGAGTGCGCAACCTCAGCCCGAGCGCGCGGCCGGTCGCGCGCGCGCTGGTCGCCTGGCGCGAGCAGACGGCCGCCCGTCAGGATCGCCCGGTGCAGGGCGTGCTCAGCGACGCCGCGCTGGTCGAGATCGCCAAGCGCAAGCCGTCCTCGACGCAGCAGCTCGAGCAGATTCGCGGCTCCGGCGCGGCCAACCTGCGCCGCCGCGGCGAGGAGCTCGTGCGCGTCGTGCGCGAGGCGAGCGAGCTGCCGCCCGAGAGCGTGCCGCGCGAGGCACGCCCGCCGGCGCCGCGCCCCGAGGACGCACCGCTGATCGCGCTGGCCGAGGCGCTGCTGCGCGCGCGAGCGCGCGAGGCGGGCCTCGCCTACGAGCTGCTCGCTGCGCGCGCCGACCTGCAGGCGATCGTCGCGGCGTGGCGCGCGGACGCGGCGGAGGCCGACGTGCGCACGCTGCGCGGCTGGCGGCGAGAGCTCGTCGGCGAGGAGCTCTTGGAACTGCTCGACGGGCGCATCTCGCTGTCGGTCGGCGACGGCCAGCTGCGAGTCTCAGGCGCTTGACGCGCGCGTTCGCGCGCCGCCTCAGAACCGGCGAGCCGCCCCTCGTGAGCCGCTCGCGCGGCGGTTACAGTACGAGCGTGTCGCGGGCGCGAAACCTGCTGCTGCGCCGTTGGCTTGCGGCGGCGATCGCGCTGATCGCGACTTTCGCCTTGGCGATGCGAGCCGCTCCGCCATCGCACGCGGCCGACGCGGGTGAACGCGCCAGCGCGCACGCGTCGGTGATCGGAGGCGATGATGCGCAAGCGGGCACGTTCCCCTGGATCGCACGCGTGCTCGACCTGCGCGGCGAGCAGCTCGGCGAGTGCTCGGGCACGGTTATCGCGCCCACCCTGGTGCTGACGGCCGGACACTGTGCGGAGAACTTCGAAACGGGCGTTCTCAACGAACCCGCCGGATACCTCGTGCTGACGGGCACCCTGAACGCCGATGCTCGACCCTCCGAACGCCAGGAATCGGCCGTCAGCAGGGTGATCGTCTGCTCCTGCTATGACCGCAGCACCGACGTCGGCGACGTCGCGTTGCTGCAGCTCTCGACCGCGACGAGCGCTCCTCCGGTCGCGCTCGCCGCCACGCCGCCGGCGGGCACACCGGCGACGATCGCCGGCTGGGGCCAGACCGAAGCGGGCCATGAACCATCGACGACGGTGTTGCAGTCGGCGCCGACGGCCGTGCAGCGAGCGGCAACGTGCGAAAACGATGCACCGCCATTCAGCCCGCCGAGTGAGATCTGTGCGCTCGGCACGCACGCTCGGCTGTCGGGCATATGCGAGGGAGACAGCGGCGGGCCGCTGCTGGTCTCGCAACCCTCGGCGATCGGCGGCGCCGCCGAGATCGGCCTCGCAAGCCACGCCTACGACGAATGCGCCACAAGCAGCCCATCGGTCTTCACGCGCGTCGACGCGCTCGGCGCGTGGATCGCGGGTTGGGTACACGCGATCGCCAGCGGATCGCCGGGCGAATCGGTCGCCTCACCGGTGCTGCCCGGCATCGCGACGGCCGGCTCGGGCGCGCTGCACGGGCACACGCTCGCCCTCACGCTGCGCTGCGACGGCGAAGGAGGGCCGTGCGCCGGCCTGATCGAGGCGAGCGTCGTCGTGCGCGAGCGGATGGTTCGGCGCAGCCAGGGCAGGCGGACGGTCCTCAGAGACGGTGACGCGCAGAGCGGTGCTCGGCAACGGCGCGTTCGCGATCGCGCCGGAAGCGAACACGGTGCTGCGTTTCCGACTGTCTGCTCAGAGCAGCACGCTGCTCGCGTCGCTGCGCGGTGGATCGCTCGCAGTCACACTCAGCGGCCGCGGCTTCGTGCCGAAGGTCGTGACAGTGCAGAAGACGCGCGTAGTCGCGCGCGATCAGAGCCGACGCTCGAGGTGCGTCTCGGCTCTCACCAGTTGCCACTGGCCGAGCAACCGCCCTTGCCGCGCGGTGAGCACGAGCGCACGACGGCGCCGTTTTCGCTTTCGAGCGTGTAGACGTCGCCGCTGCCGACGGCTTCCGACTCGATCGTGAAACCGGTCGCGCTGAGGTGTGTGATCGGCTCGGCCACCGCGGTCGTCTGGTCGCGCAGCGTCGGCTCGATTCTCTGCAGCTTCGCGAGCGTGGCGCCTTCGTAGCTGCCGCTGTTTTCCATCGCGAACGCTTTTATCGTCGTCTGCAGCGTGCCCACCTGCGTCTTCGCGGCAGAGTCGTTGGCCTTCGTCGTCACGTTGAGGAACGACGGAATCGCGATCGCAGCGAGAATGCCGACGATCAGGACGACGACGAGCAGCTCGATCAGCGAGAAGCCGTCGTCGGCTGTCAGCGGCTTTGCCTCTCCGATCGGCGATCGCGCGATCGAACGAAACATCTCTCGGGGCGAAACGTTCAGCGAATTGGCTGGCACGGCGGCCTCCTAGCGGTTACCGGCAGCCGAGCTATCTCCTCGAGACCCTGGCTTTGCGTCCTCGCCTCGCGGCAAGTTTGCCTTTTCAGTGAGTAGCGGTGCCGGAAGGGTGGCGCAAGCAGGCGCCTGAGCCACGAAGACTCACAGTACTGCGCGCCGTGTCCGCCCGACGGGAGCCGCGCTCGCTGTCAGGTCGCTTCACGCGTGCCGGCGAGCGTTGCGCGTTTCGGATTCCATCGCGGCCAGACTGGCACTCCTGCGCCCACGCACGTAGCGCCGGCAGCGGTCCGCATCCTGATGCGACCATCCTAGGCCGGCGATACGTCGCCTGCCACGACAGCATCGTCCGGCGAGGAGGCCGTATAGGAGCGCTCGCGGCAAGCAACGAGAGGTCGTTGCCACGCTCTGACGCTAAGGCTGCGAGCGATCGCGTCGGCTCTCGCCGAGAGAAGCCGTTGCCGAACAGCGCCGCCTGCCGCGCTCGCGTCCTCGGGAGCCGACGACGCCGAGCTGGCGCTACTTGATGTTGTTGTACACCGAGAACAGCGGCATGTACATCGATACGACGATGAAGCCGACGATGCTGCCGATCACGATGATCATGATCGGCTCGAGGATCGAGGTCAGCGCTTTGACCGACGCCTCCACCTGATCCTCGTAGAACTCGGCGATCTTGTCGAGCATCGTGTCGAGCGCGCCGGTTTCCTCGCCGACGCCGACCATGTGCGTGACCATCACCGGAAAGACCGGAGCCTGCGCCAGCGGCGCGGCGATCGTGCCGCCGCGCTTGACCGACGCGATCACGCCCTCCATCGCCTCCTCGACGGCGACGTTGCCACCGGTGCGTCCGACGATGTCGAGTGCCAGCAGCAGCGGCACGCCGGCGCTCGTCAGCGAGGAGAGCGTGCGCGCCCAGCGCGCAACGGCGACCTGCTGCACGATCGCACCGATCTTCATCGGTATTCGCAGGCGCAGGTGGTCCCACTGCGGGCGCCCCCAGCTCGAGCCCTTCCACTTGATGAAGCTGACGGCGATCAGTCCGGCCAGGCCGAAGATCAGCCACCAGTAGCCGGTGACGGCGTGCGAGAGGAACACCGAGATCTTCGTGATCTTCGGCAGTTCGCCGCCGTACTGCTTGAAGACGCCCTCGAAGACCGGCACGAGAAAGGCGACGAGCGCCATCATCACGCCGATCGCGAAGACGATCACGAGCGTCGGGTAGATCATCGCCGAGCGGATCTGCCGACGCAGCGAGGCATCCTTCTCGAGCTGGTCGGCGACGCGCATCAGCGCGTCTTCGAGCACGCCGCCGGCCTCGCCGGCCTGCGTCATCGCGACGAACAGCGGGCTGAAGACCTTTGGATGGCGGGCCATCGAGTCGCTCAGCGAGAGGCCCGCCTCGACGTCCTTGCGGACGGCGACGATCGTTTCCTTGAGGAACTTGCTCTCGGTCTGCCACTCCAGCACGTACAGCGCGCGCAGGATGCTCATGCCGGAGTTGATCATCGTCGCGAGCTGGCGCGAGAAGATCGCCAGTTCGTTCGCTTTGACCGACTTCATGAACGACAGCTCGATCTCGCGCGAGGAGTGCTTGTCGGCGATCTCCAGAACGATCAGCCCGCGCTGCTTGAGCTGGTCGGAGACCGCCTGCTTGGAGTCGCCCTCGAGCTCGCCGTGCGCCTTGACGCCGGCGAGGTCCATCGCCTTGAAAACGTAGGTGCTCATCGCACGCGCTCCCTATGCGGCGACACGCTGGCCGAGGTCGAGCGTCGATGCGCCGAGCAGCCGCGAGAGCTCCTCGGGCGTCGAGGAGCGCGATTCGGCGAGCTTGCGGCTGATCTGCCCTTCGCGGACGAGCGTCGCCAGTGAGGCGTCCATCGTCTGCATGCCCGTAGCCGAGCCGGTCTGCAGCACCGAATAGATCTGATGCGTCTTGCCCTCGCGAATCAGGTTGCGCACGGCCGGGTTCGGCACGAGCACCTCGGTCGCCACGACACGTCCGGAACCGTCGGCGTTCGGCAGCAGCTGCTGGGTCATGATCCCCTGCAGCGCGACCGACAGCTGCACGCGGACCTGCCCCTGCTGGTGCGCCGGGAACACGTCGATGATCCGGTCGATCGTCTGCGCGGTGTCCTGCGTGTGCAGCGTCGCGAACACGAGATGGCCGGTCTCAGCGGCGGTCAGCGCCGTCGAGATCGTGTCGAGGTCGCGCATCTCGCCGACCAGGATCACGTCGGGGTCCTGGCGCAGCGCCGCCTTCAGCGCATCGCCGAAGCTCTGCGCATCGGAGCCCAGCTCGCGCTGGTTGACCAGGCACTTCTTGTGCCCGTGCAGGAACTCGATCGGATCCTCGATCGTCATGATGTGCTCCTCGCGCGTGGTGTTGATCTCGTCGATCATCGCCGCGAGCGAGGTCGACTTGCCCGAGCCGGTCGGTCCCGTGACGAGCACGAAGCCGCGCGGTCGGCGCGCGAACTCGTGCACGACCGGCGGCAGGCCGAGCTCGTCGATCGTCGACAGGCTGAAAGGGATCAGACGGAAGGCCGCGCCGAGCGCGCCACGCTGGAAGTAGGCGTTGACACGGAAGCGCGCGTGACCGGGAATCGAGTAGGCGAAGTCGAGCTGCCAGTTCGTCTCCAGGCGCTGGCGCTGGTCGCCGGTCAGGATCGAATAGATGATCTCGCGCGTGTCCGTCGGCGTCAGCTTCGGGTAGGCGTCGAGCGGCGTCAGCCGCCCCCGCACACGAACCGTCGGGTGGGCGCCGGCGCTCAGGTGCAGGTCAGAGGCCCGGCGCGATACGACTTCCATCAGCAGATCTGCGAAATCGATGTCCATGGTCCGGCCCATCGACCATGCCGAGCAGAGATACGCGTGCGCGAGAGTGCGGCTGGACGAATGTCCTACGCGCGCGCCGCGCTTCGCATGCTCTCGCGCGGAGCCTCGCGCCCGGTCCACAGCTCGAGACTGAGCGCGCCCTGCGCGACGAGCACCTCGATTCCGTCGACCGTACGCGCGCCGCGCTCGCGCCGCCGCGCGCAGCAGCTCGGTCGCGCCCTCGCGGTAGACGAGGTCGACGACGAGCGGATAGTCGCCGAGTCGCTCAGGCGTCAGCGCCAGCTGCGCGAGCTCGTCCGGAGCCGCTTGCAGGCCTACCGCGGTGCAGTTGACGAGCACGTCGGCCGGTAGCGGCTGCGCCTCGGCGCGCGCGCCGAGCTCGCGCGCGAGCGCCTCCGCGCGCGCCGCTGTGCGATTCCAGACGACGACCTCGCCCGCGCCGGCCTCGCTCAGCGCCCAGACCGCAGCGCGCGCGCTGCCGCCGGCACCGAGCACGAGCGCGCGACGACCCGCGAGCGGCTCGCCGATCGCCTCGAGCAGTCCCGGCGCATCGGTGTTCTCGGCCGAGATCGTGCCGTCCGCTGCGAACGAGAGCGTGTTCGCAGCGCCGATCGCGAGCGCCGCGTCGCTCGCCCGGTCGGCAAGCGCGAGCGCCGCGTGCTTGTGCGGGATCGTCACGTTCGCGCCGACGAAGCCGGACTGAGCCGAGCGCGCGCGTCGTCTCGGCCAGCAGCTGCGGCGGCACCGGCAGCGACTGGTAGCGCCAGTCGCGCAGCCCGAGCTCGGCGAGCGCCGCATTCTGCATCGCCGGCGAGCGACTGTGCGCGACCGGCCATCCGAGCACGCCGAGCCGCGGCATCGCTACTTCTTCTTGCACGTCGGCGGGTGGCCGCCGTTCTTCTTCACCGCCGCGTCATACGCAGCGACGTTCTTTTCGAATTCGGCCTCGGTGCGCGAGAAGACCTGCTCGCCACAGCCGTCGGCGCCGGCGACGTAGTAGAGGTACGGCACGTGCGCCGGATGCGCGGCCGCCTCGATCGACGCCGCGCCCGGATTGGCGATCGGCGTCGGCGGCAGGCCTTTGTGCGTGCGCGTGTTGTACGGCGAGTCGATCTTCAACTGCGAGTCGGTCAGTTCGCCGGTGTACGTCGCGATCCCCTTCTGCTCCTCGACCGCGTAGTAGATCGTCGCGTCGATCCCGAGCGGAACGCCTTCGCGCAGGCGGTTGTAGATCACCGCGGCGATCTTCGGTCGGTCGCCCGCCGTCTGCGCCTCGCGCTCGACCATCGAAGCGACCGTCAGCAGCTGATAGGGCGTCACGTGCAACTCGCGCGCGCGGCGCCGGTCGGCGCTCGTGAAGCGTTCTTCGAAGGCCCCGAGCTGCTCGTCGACGAGCCGCGTGACCGGCGCGCCCGCAGACAGTTCGTAGGTCGCCGGAAACAGAAATCCTTCGAGATCGGGTGTGTGCGCCGGCGCACCGTAGTCGCGCGGGTTCAGTGCCGCCGACCGTTTGCTCGCCGTCAGGTAGTCGCCGCTCAGCGCGTCTTCGCGCGCGAGCTGCGCGATCTGGCGACGCGTGTAGCCCTCCGGGAATCACGAGCTTCACGACGATCGCCTTCGGCGGCGGCTTGCTCAGCGCGGCGATCGCCGTCGAGTAGCTCATCCCGTGCTTCAGCGCGAAACGGCCGGAGTGCAACGAGCCGCGCTTGCCGTCGAGCGTCGCGCGCAGGTTGAAGAAGAAGCCGGAAGAGACGACGCCGTCGTGCGCGAGAATCGAGCCGATCTTGCTCGAGCTCGCGCCCTTCGGGATCACGACGATCACGCGACCGCTGCCGGCGCCGCCCGAGAACGGCTGAAACAGCGAGATCAAGAACCAGACGAGCACCGCCGCGAGCGCGAGCGCGAACAGCGCCGCAACGCGCGCACGCGTGACGCGTCCGCCGGCCGCACCTCGGCCCGCTCCCGCGCCGCCCGCTCGACGAGCGCGGCCACGGCCGCGCGCCGGCCCTTCTGGCTCGACCGGCGCATACGAGGCGATCCGTTTGTTGCCGAGCCGCACCATCCGTCGCGGCGCCTCGCTCGGAGGCGGAAGCGGTGGCGCGAGCGGAGCCTCATACGGCTCGTCGGCGGCAGCGGCTGCTCTGGATACTCGCCGCGCTCGGATGCCGGCGGCTGTTCGAGCGCCTCCGGCGACTCGGCCAGCACGTCGAACGCCTGCGTCGCGTGAGGATCGTCGACCGGCTCGTCTCGCGCGAACTCGGGCCCCGGCACGGCAGCCGAGCTCGGCCCCTGCCGATCCTCGGCCGGCAGTGCATCTGCCGGCGGGGGTGCGTCGGCCAGCGGCAACTCGTCGGCCCGCGCAAGCTCGTCGTCTGGCAACAACTGGTCGCCTGACGTCAGGCCCTCGGCCGGCAGCGTCTGCTCCGCGCGGCAGCGTCTGCTCGGGCGGCAGATCGTCGCGGCATCGCTCGGGCGGCAGCGTCTGCTCGGGCGGCAGCGTCTGCTCGGCTGCCAGAAGCTCCTCGCCCGGCGCGAGCGGCTCGTGCTCGGACGATGGCTCACTCGACACCGGCGAGCCTTCGACGCTCGCCTCGGCGCGTTCGGCGCGACGGCGTTCGCGCTCGATGCGATCGCGCTCGCGCTCCGCCGCGGTGCGTTCGTGCGCCGGTTGTGATCGATTAGCCGCGCGGAGACAAGGCAGTGAGCTTAGTCCGAGCAGTGGCGGCTCAGTCCGGCTGCGCGGCCATCCAGCTCTCGAGCAGATGCGCCGCCGCGCGCGAGTCCTCGCTCGTGCGCGCGCCGTCGCCGAGGCGCTGCGCAATGCGCGTCGTGAACCGCTCGTCGTGCAGCTCGACCGGCACCTCGCCGCCGAGCCGGCGCTCCAGCCGCTGGGCGAACTCGCGAGTCTCGCGTGTCTGCGCCGTGTCCTCGCCGCGCAGCGACAGCGGCAGGCCGACGACGACGCGATCGACCGCGCGCTCCTGCACGAGCTCTGCGAGCGCGAGCATCCCGCGACGCGTGCCCGGCCGCTCGATCGGATCGATCGGCGTGACGATCGTGCCGGTCGGATCGCACACGGCGCAGCCACAGCGCGCGCTTCCGTAGTCGAGTGCGAGCACTCGCATCAGCCCTCGAGCGCCGCGCCGATCGTCGCGCGAGCGGTCTCGATCGCCTCGCCGAGCTTCTCCGGCTCGCGCCCTCCGGCCTGCGCGAGCGTGTCGCGCCCCCCTCCTCCGCCGCCGACGACAGCCGCCGCAGCCTTGACGATCGCGCCGGCCTTCACGCCGCGCGCGACCAGCTCCGGAGCGACGCTCGCGAGCAGGTGCACGCGCCCGTCGACGGCCGCGCCGAGCACGATCGCCGCGCCCGGCAACCTGCCC
This sequence comes from uncultured Solirubrobacteraceae bacterium, assembly GCA_963812575.1. GTDB lineage: Bacteria > Actinomycetota > Thermoleophilia > Solirubrobacterales > Solirubrobacteraceae > Palsa-744. The sequence continues at coordinate 392,374 of CAWEVS010000014.1, forward strand.
TTCAGCCGGTCGGCGAGATCGAGCAGCGCCTTCGCGTCGGGTGCCGGCGCGATGCTCGCGAGCACCGGCACGCCGGAGACGTCCACGACGCTGCCCATCAAATCATCCAAATCGACGCCACCGGCGCCACCCGCCGCCGCGCCTCCCTTCAGCGCCTTCTCGAGCTCACGGCGCTCGCGCTCGCGCGCCTGCACGAGCTTCGCCGCATCCTCAGGACGCGTGCGCAGCGTCTGTGCGATCTCACTCAACGTCCGGTCGTGCGCTCGCAGCAGCGCGACCGCCGCCGGGCCGGTCAGCGCCTCGATCCGGCGCACGTTCGCCGCGCTCGATGTCTCACCGACGATCACGAACGGGCCGATCTCGGCAGTCGAGCGCACGTGCGTACCGCCGCACAGCTCGCGCGAGTAGTCGCCCTCGCCGACCTCGACCATCCGCACGATCTCGCCGTACTTCTCGCCGAACAGCGCCATCGCGCCGAGCCGCTTGGCCTCGTCCAGCGTCGTCGTGATCGGGCGCACAGGATCGTTACGCCCGATCCACTCGTTGACGCGCTCCTCGACCGCCACGCAGCTCCTCAGAGCTGAGCGCCTGCCCGTGGCTGAAGTCGAAGCGAAGCTTGTCCGGACCGACGTAGGAGCCGGCCTGGCGCACGTGGCTTCCGAGGCGCTCGCGCAGCGCCGCCTGCAGCAGGTGCGTAGCCGTGTGATTCGCCTCCGTCGCGTGGCGCTTGACGTGGTCGACACGCGCCAGCACCTGCTCGCCCGCGCGCAGCTCGCCCCGCTCGAGCACGACCTCGAGCGCCTGGTCATTGCCGATCCGAAGGACGTTCTCGACCTGCGCGCGGCACTCGCCGTCGTCGCATTCGAGCGTGCCGACATCCGCGATCTGGCCACCGCCCGGCGCATAGAACGGCGACTCGGCGAGCTTCACCAGATAGCGCGCCGCCCTCGCCCGCGCTGTCGCCGTTGCGCGCCGTGCCGATCGCACGCACCGCTTCGACCGTCGTGCGCTGATCCTCGGTCTCATAGCCGGTGAAGCGCGTGCTCGGCCTGCGCCGGCGCCGAGCGCCGCCAGCTCGCTGACGATCGCGTCGTCGTGCGCGCCGCCACCGGCTCCGGCGCCGGCCCGGCCGCGGTCACGCTGCTCGTCCATCAGCTCGTCGAAGTCTCCCTCGACGTGCAGCTGCTCTTCGGCGAGGATCTCGTCGGTCATCTCGCGCGGAAAGCCATACGTGTCGTGCAGGCGGAAGACGGTCTCCGCAGAGATCGCGCCAGAGCCGCGATCGCGCGCGCCGCACGATCTCCGCGCGCAGCAGCTCCATGCCGTTGGCAAGCGTGCGCCCGAACCCCTCCTCCTCGGCCGCCAGCCACATGTCGACCGTCTCGGCATGCTCGACGATCTCCGGATAGGCCGCGCCCATCACCTCTCTGACGCGCGCCGCATAGCGCGTCAGGAAGCCGGGAGCTAGCTCCAGCGCAAGGCCCTGCTGGATCGCGCGGCGCATCACGCGGCGCAGCACGTAGCCGCGCTCCTCGTTCGACGGCACGACGCCGTCGGCGACGAGAAACGTCATCGCGCGCGAATGGTCGGCCAAGATCCGCAGCGCACGGTCGCTGTCGCGCTCGGAGCCGTAGTGCGCGCCGGAGAGCTGCTCGCCGAGCTCGATCAACGGCTGAAACTGGTCTGTCTCGAAGACCGATGGCTTCTGCTGCAGGATCGCCGCCATCCGGTTCAGGCCCATGCCGGTGTCGATGTTGCGCGCCGGCAGCGGCGTCAGCGCGCCGCCGCGCTGGTCGTACTGCATGAACACGAGGTTCCAGTACTCGAGAAAGCGCTCGTTCTCGCCGCCCGGCAGATCCTCGGCCGTGCCGTGCTCGTACGCCGCGATCGAGATACAGCTCCGAGCACGGCCCGCACGGACCCTCCGGGCCGGCCTGCCAGAAGTTCTCAGAGCGCGGGCACTCGACGATCCGCTCGCGCGGCACGCCCATCTCCAGCCAGAACGAGATCGCCTCTTCGTCGGGACCGAGGTCGAGGCCCTCGTCGCCCTCGAAGACGGTCACCCAGATCTGCTCGGCCGGAAAGCCGAACACCTCACGCGAGAGCTCCCACGCGAACTCGATCGCCTCGCGCTTGAAGTAGTCGCCGAACGAGAAGTTGCCGAGCATCTCGAAGAACGTCAGATGGCGCGCGGTGTTGCCGACGTTGTCGATGTCGACCGTCCGAAAGACCTTCTGGCAGTCGGTCAAGCGCTTCGCCGGCGGCGCTTCCTGGCCGAGGAAGTACGGCTTCAGCGGATGCATGCCGGCGACCGTCAGCAGCGCCGACGGATCGTGCGAGGACGGCACCAGCGAGGCCGACGGAATCCGCCGGTGGCCGCGCTGCTCGAAGAACGCAAGGTAGCGCTCGCGAATCTCGTCAGAGGTCATCGCCGATGGATACTAGGTTGCTCAGGCGCGCTCGGCCGGCGTCGCCACCGCCAGGCGGCGCTCGCGCCCGTGCGGCGGCGCTCGCCGGCGCCTGCGAGCACGGCCGGCTCGGCCGCAATCGTCGCGTAGCCGACGACCAGCTCGCCCGCGTAGAGGCAGGCGATCTGACCCGGTGCCGTGCGCTCGGCCGGCGCGCCAAGCGCGATGCTCGCGTGCGCGTGGCTGCCGGCCGGCAGCGCGCGCTCCAGGCGACAGTCGAAGCGGCGCCCGTGCGAGCGAACGCGCACGCCGTCGACGCACGCACCGTCGCGGTGCAGCGTCAGCTCGCGCACCGTCAGTCGCGGCGAGAGCAGCGCCTCGCGCGGGCCGACCGTGACCGTGTTCGAGACGGTGTCGGTCGCCAGCACGTACAGCGGCCGCGGCGCGCCGATCCCGAGTCCGTGGCGCTGACCGACCGTGTAGGAGTGCGCACCGCGATGCTCGCCGAGCACGGCGCCGTCGCGATCGACGATCGGTCCGCGGCGCTGGCCGAGGCCGCCGTGGCGCGCGAGGAAGTCGCCGTGGCGCGTGCCGGCCAGAAAGCACAGATCCTGCGAGTCCGGCTTGCGCGCGACCGCCAGGCCGGCTTCGCCGGCGAGCGCGCGCACCTGCTCCTTGCGCAGCTCGCCAAGCGGAAAGCGCATCCGCGCGAGCGAGCGCGGCGCGAGCGCCGAGAGCACGTAGCTCTGATCCTTCGCGCGGTCGACCGCGACCGCCAGCAGCACCTCCGCGCCGTCTGCCGCCTCTCGCACGCGCGCGTAGTGGCCGGTAGCGAGCGTCTCGGCGCCCAGCCGCGCGCCGAGCTCGAGCATCGCGTCGAGGCGCACGTTGCCGTTGCAGCGCACGCACGGATTCGGCGTCAGACCGGCGCCGTGATCGGCCAGCCAGCCGTCGACGACGCCGGCGCGAAACTCCTCGACGCAGGTCGATCGACAGGTGCGGCATGCCAAGGCCGTGCGCGAGCTCGCGCGCACCGCGTACCGCCTGCGCCGAGCAGCAGCTCGCCTCGCCGTCGTTCTCCGCGTCAGACCACAGCTCGAGCGTCACCGCGACCGCCTCGGCACCGCCGCGCGCGAGCAGCAGCGCCGCCACGGCGCTGTCGACGCCGCCGCTCATCGCCACGATCGTGCGCGAACGCGCCGGCGCGAGTCGCGCCTGACGCCGCGCCGCCCAACCGAGCGCACGATGCAGCGCGTCGGCGGCGAGCTCGGCCGCGTGGCGCTTGGCCGCGATCAGCCCACCAAGCTCATCGGCGATCTGTGACGGGCCGATCCTGGCCGCGTCGAGCAGCGAGCTGCCGCGCAGCAGCGAGACGACGGCGCTGCCGGCCGCCAGCGTTGCGCCACAGCCGCTCGCGTCGAAACCCGCATCGGCAATCCGGCCATCGGCGCTGTCCTCGTCGAGCGCCAGCGAGATCCTGATCAGGTCGCCGCACGCCGCGCCGCCGGCCGCGCCGACGCATGCGTCGGCAGGCGCGTGGCCGCGAGCAAGCGGTCGTTCGAGATGCTGGCGAAAGCTGTCGGCGTTCGTCTCCACAGGCCGAGTCTAAGGCCAGGTTCGCTGGGCGCAGGCGGCCTTGCGCCCGCCGTGCCCCGGCTCCGGAGTCGCTACTTGGCCTGCTTGACTTCGCGCACGGCCTGTTCGATGCCGAACGTGTCGGTCAGCCCGGTGAGGCTCGAAGTCTTGCCGGCTCCGTCGATCAGCAGCATCGTCGGCGTCCCGTAGACCTGCACGGCCTTCGTGAACGAGCCGAATGCGCCGATTTCGCCGGCCAGCGCCACATGCACGGCGATGCCTCCGTGCGCGGAGTGCTCGGCCGCCTGCAGTTCGCGGCGCACGACGCGGTCGACAGTGCCTTTCGGATTCCAGAACAGCACGGCGACGACCTTGCCCTGCTTCAGCTGCGCTTCGACAGCCTGCTGAGTGTTCGCCGAAGTCACCGCCGCCTTCGGCGCCGCGCTGAGCTTCGGCTTGCCGGACGCCGGCTTGCTCGCCGTCGCTTTGCTCGCGGCGTTCGAGCTGGAATGCGTCTTTGCCGAGCCCGTCGCATGTGCGGCTCGATGCGAGTGCGCGACGGCACCGCGAGCCTTGTCGATCGTGCGCTTCAGCTCGCCCGAGCCGCTCGAAGCTGAGTGCTGCGCCTTGTGCGCGCCGGAGTTCGCAGCGCTGCCGGACGACGCTTTTGCGGTGTTCGGAGCGCTGGCGGCAGGAGTCGATGTCGCGGCAGCAGAAGAGGCTGAGGAGGCGGCCGGCGCCGACGCTTCCGAGCCCGAGCCGCTCGAGCTGTGCCCGTGCAAGGCGAAGAACCACACGGCTGCGAACAGAACGAGCGCGGCGAGCGCGATCTGAAAGGGGCGCGAGATCTGCGTCATTGACCCCTCCTTCGGCATTTCTCGCGCCAAAGTTGAGAGTCGCAATTCAGGCTGGCCTTGCGCGCGCGTGACCGAGCGCACCGGCGCGTGTCGCCCGTCGGCCGGCTAAAGCGTGCGCAGGCCCCGCAAGATCGCGTGCACGACGGTGTCCGTAGCGAGCCGCTGCTGGCCGCCGTCCTGCATGTCCTTCAGCACCGTCTCGCCGTCCTCGACGATCGCGACGTAGCGCGCGCCGAGTGCGTCGGCGTGCCCGAGCTGGCCTTTCAGCGAGCGCCCGGCGAGCTCCATCTGCGCGCGCAGGCCGGCCGACCGCGCATCCTCGAGCAGGCCGAACGCCGCGCGCCGCGCTCGTTCGCCGTCGAGTGCGAGGAACACGTCGACCGGCTCGGGCGCGACGTGCTCGCGATCGCCCGCGAGCAGGATCCGCTCGACGCCGGCTGCCCAGCCCATGCCCGGCGCCGGCTGCCCGCCGAGCTGCTCGATCAGCCCGTCGTAGCGTCCGCCGCCGCCGACGCCGCTCTGCGCGCCGAGCGCGTCGGAGGTGAACTCGAAGACCGTGCGCGTGTAGTAGTCAAGGCCGCGAACGAGCGTCGAGTCGAGCTCGTAGCCGATCGCCGCTCGATCGAGCAGCGCACATACCTCGGCGAAGTGCTCGGCGTCCTCAGCGCTCAGCTGATCGAGCAGACGCGGAGCGTCGCGCATCACCTCGCGCGTGCCCTCGTGCGAGCTGTCGAACGCGCGCAACGGATTCAGCTCGATCCGCTCGCGCACGTCCTCGGACAGGCGCGCTTCGTGCGCGTGCAGATAAGCCTGCAGTCGCTCGCGGTACTCGGCCCGCGTCGCAGCGCTGCCGAGGCTCGACAGCCGCAGGCGCACCTCGCGCACGTTCATCTCCGCGAGCAGCGTCGCGAGCAGCGTGATCGACTCGGCATCGACGGCAGGATCGTCCGAGCCGATCGCCTCGGCGCCGACCTGCCAGAACTGCCGGTAGCGACCGGCCTGTGCGCGCTCGTGGCGGAAGAAGCTCGACAGGTACCAGAGCTTGACCGGCTGGCGGCGCTTGTGCATGCCGTGCTCGACGTACGCGCGGCAGACCGGCGCGGTGCCCTCCGGACGCAGCGTCAGCGAGCGCCCGGACGCGTCCTCGAACGTGAACATCTCCTTGCGCACGATGTCCGTCGACTCGCCGACGCCGCGCGCGAACAGCTCGGTCGCCTCGAACGTAGGCGTCTCGATCCGCTCGTAGCCGGCCCGCTCCAACAGCGCCCGCGCGCGCGCCTCGAGCGTCGCACGCTCCTGCGCCTGCTCGCCGAGCACGTCGAACGTGCCGCGCGGCGCTTTCAGCTTCGGCGCGCTCAACTGCCGGCCGCGCTCGCGTCGGGCGCGACGGCTCCTCGCGGCACGCGCTCGCGCAGCTCGACCAGGAAAGGGTTCGTGTCGCGCTCACGCCCGAGCGTCGTCACGCCCATGTGACCGGGATAGACGACCGTCTCCGGTGCGAACGCCGCGCAGCAGCCCGCCGATCGAGCGCTCGAGTGTCGGCCAGTCGCCGCCGGGCAGATCGACGCGGCCGACCGAGCCCTGGAACAGGACGTCGCCGGACAGCAGCGACTTGGCGCCGCGCCGGCGCCCTCGGCTGCGCTCGGGCGCGATCGCGTAGGTCACGTGACCCGGGCTGTGACCGGGCGTGAACAGCACGTCGATCTCGAGCCCTGCAAGCGACAGCTTCTCGCCGCCGGCGACCGTCTGATCGGCCTCGTAGCTCTCAAACGGCCCGAACCCGGGCGGCACCCAGCTCATCACGTCGGCGAGCACCGGGCGCTCGAGCTCCGGGCAGTAGACCGGCGCGCCGGTCTCGCGCGCGAGCGGCGCGACGGCGCCGATGTGGTCGAAGTGGCAGTGCGTGATCAGGATCGCCTCGATCCGCACGCCGAGCTCGCGCGCGGCGGCGAGCAGGCGCTCGGCCTCCTCGCCGGGATCGACGATCACCGCCGGTCGCAGCTCCTGCGGCCGGCCGTCGCTCTGCGCACCGGCTCCGGCATCGCGCTGACGATGTAGCAGTTCTCCTGGACCGGACCGACCGTGAAGGAGCGAACGTCGAGCGCGCCCATCGCGATCAGGCCTTGCCCGCCTTCTTGGCGTTGCTTCGCTGCCGCCGGCGGTAGATCCAGCCGTCGGTGTAGTAGCTGATCGGCGTGTACGCGATCAGGCCGACGGCGAAGTAGGCGACGGTCTCGCCGGCAGTCGCTTTCAGCAGCAGCCCCGACAGCACCGCCAGCGCCGCAGCCGCGATCAGCCCGCGCAGCGCCGCGCCGCGCCACGTCGGCGGACGATCGCGCGGGTCGACGCGCTTCTGCTTGGCGCGCGAGGCCTCGCCGGCGTTGCCGCTCTTCTCGGCGGCCGTCGGCTTGCGACCGGTACGCCCGCGCGACTCGACGAAGCCGGCGGCGTTGCCGCGGTGCTTGGTCCGGCGCTTGCGTCTGGTCTGAGCCATCTCAGGAGCCTAGTGCGTTCTCAGTCGTCGACGCTCGCGGGCGGCTCCGGCCCGTCCAGCCCGTTCGCGCTGAGCGCCGTCTCGATCACGTGGCGCTCGACGTCGAAGCCTGCGATCGGCAGCTCCGCGGGAAACTGCTCGAGCGCCGCGCGCGGCGCCAGGCCGACGAGCTCGGCGCTCTCGACCGGCGCGAGCGCCGCGACGGCTTGCACGATCTCAGCGAGCGCCAGCTCGAGCGGCCGCTCGACGTTCATCGAGACCTGCGCGACACCGCCGCTGAGCGCGACGCCGATCGCGCGCAGCCCCGGCATCCCGCGCTCGCCGCCTTCGCGGATCAACGCCGCGATGCGACGCGCCTCGGCGACGTCCGCCGGCGGCGCCAGCTGCAGGTTGAACGCGACGAGCGGCTCGCGCGCCGCGACGAGCGTCGCGCCGGCGCTCGCGTGCGGGCTCGCGGGCCGAAGTCGGCGCGCAGCGCTGGCCTGCCGTCCTCGCCCGCCATCCGTCGCGCGAGCCCGGCGAGGCCTCCGCGCCTGCAGCTCGGCGCGCGTCGCGCCCGGCCTGCCTCCGGCGAGCTCGCCGTAGAGGAACACCGGCACGCCGAGCTCGCTCGCGATCCGATCGGCGACGACGAGCGCCTCGGCGCAGGCCGCGCCACGAGCGCGCGCGTCGAAGTAGACGAGCGGCACGACGTCGATCGCGCCGACGTGCGGATGCGCGCCCGCCTGCGCAGCATCGCCGTGCGCGCGCGAGACGACGTCGATCCGCGCCACCGCAGCCGCCGCGCCATCCAGCAGCGCATCGGCCAGTTGCGGCGCGCGCCCGGCGAGCGTGAAGACCGAGCGGTGATGGTCGGCGTCGGAGTGCACGTCGAGCAGGCGCACGCCCTCGGCAGCCGCGCCGGCACGCTGCTGGCGAGCGAATGCCGCGCCGATCTGCGCGATCGTCGCCTGCTCGCGCCCCTCGGAGACGTTCGGCACGGCGAGCAGCAGCGGCGGCGTCGGCATCGATGGCGGTGACACTGGCACGAGGCTAAACTGCGCTGCCCCGCCGGAGTAGCTCAGTCGGTTAGAGCAGCGGAATCATAATCCGCGTGTCGGGGGTTCGAGTCCCTCCTCCGGCATCGCACATTTGGCTCTGGAATGGGTGATTGCGGCATGCGCCATACTGCCGAACGATGCCCGAGCAGCCCGCGACCCCCGACCTCGTCGAGCGTGTGCGACGAACCTTCGACGCTTTCAGCGCCGGCGACCTCGACGCTGTAACGGCCGCTTTCACTGCAGACGCCGAATGGCAGTCGATGGGACTTGGCACCAGCTTTCGCGGCATACCGGCGATTCGCAGCTTTCTGGCCGACTGGCGCAGTCGCTATGAGGACTACGAGATCGAGCTGACCGAGGCCCAAGATCTCGGCAACGGCGTCGTTCTGGTCAAGAGCAGCCAGAGCGGCAACCTGCTGGGCAGTCCGGCCAGCGCTCGCCTGCCGCCGGAGATCATGCTGCACGTGTTCGTGTGGCAGCAGGGAGCCGCCAGCCGCATCGTCTCCTCCGGTGACACTCCCGAGGCTCGTGCTGACGCCGAACGTCTCGCCGAGCAACGCGCGTAGACGAGAGCTAGGCCTCGCCCGCCGGAATCGTCTCCGCCAGCGAAGCGCGTTCGGCGGACGCCGGGAACGGGTCGGCGAAGTACTGCGTCTCGTGCGCGACCAGACCGTCGCTGAACTCCATCACGCTGACCGAGTACGTGGGCGCGCCGTCATACGTGATCACGCACTCGCTCACCCAAAGCTCGCCACCACCTCGGATCCGGCGGATCGCGAAGTGACGATCGGCCGGATTGCCGCCGCGTTGCGCTTGGATCGTTGAGCGGCCTCTGAAGCGCTCGCCCGACTGCGGGTAGTCCAGGATCGCGTCCACGGCGTAGATCGCGTGCTCGAGCTCGGCTTCGCCGCGCTCGGAGGCTTCCCAGTGCTCTCTGACCCGAGCACGTATCTCGGCGTCACGATCGGATGCGCTGTTCATCGGTCAGCTCCTCACGACGATTGTCAATTCGCACCGGCTGGCGAGAGATCATTGCAAGAGCCGCCGGCCGGCCGGAAGGCTGGGACAATCGGGCAATGGCGAGCGGCGCAGCCACGATTCGCGAGACTCCCGAAGAGCGTCGCATGCGAGGCCGGCGCGCGCGTACGCGCGCGCCAAGATCGAGCCAGGGCGACTGGAGCCCGGCAGATCAACGCCGTGACCCCGTGGCGCTGCTGGAGCAGCAGGCGAGCTCGCGCGTGCCCGAGCTGATCCCGATCCGATACCAGCGAATGGCCGCCTCTCCGTTCGCGTTCTTCCGCGGCGCCGCGAACGTGATGGCGTTCGATCTCGCGAGCACCGAGGACTCGGGCCTTCGCGCCCAGCTCTGCGGCGACGCGCACCTGGCGAACTTCGGCGTCTTCGCGAGCCCTGAGCGCACGCTCGTATTCGACGTCAACGACTTCGACGAGACCCTGCCCGGGCCATGGGAGTGGGACGTCAAGCGACTCGCGGCGAGCGTTGCGATCGCCGGCCGTCAACGCGGCTTCACACGCAAGCAGCGAGCGTCGAGCGTTGGCGCGACGATCCGCGAATACCGCGAGGCGATGCTTCGATTCGCCTCGATGCGCAACCTCGACATCTGGTACGCGCGACTGGACGAGTCCGACATTCGCGCGCGACTGCGGCGACAGGGCGGCGCGGCTGAGCGCGAGGCCGCCCTGTCGATCTTCGAGAAGGCGACGCGCAAGGACAGCACGCGGGCGTTCGCAAAGCTCACTCACACGGTCGACGGCGAGCCGCGGATCGTCAACGAGCCGCCGTTGATCGTGCGTCTGGACGAGCTGGTCGGACCCGGTGAGGCGCAGGAAGCCAAACAGCGCATGCACGAGCTGCTGGAGGCGTACGTCGCGAGCCTGCCCCACGACCGCCGGCGGCTGATCGAGCGCTACCGGTTCGTTGACCTCGCGCGCAAGGTCGTCGGCGTGGGCAGCGTCGGCACGCGTGTCTGGATCGCTCTGACGCTCGGCCGCGATCGCGAAGATCCGCTGTTTCTCCAATGCAAGGAAGCGCAGCCGTCGGTGCTCGAGCCGTTCGCCGGCAGAAGCCGTTTCAACAACCACGCCCGCCGCGTCGTCGAGGGCCAGCGCCTGATGCAGTCATCCAGCGACATCATGCTCGGCTGGCTCAGCGCCGCCGGCGCCGACGGCGAGCGGCGCGACTACTACGTCCGCCAGCTGTGGGATTGGAAGGGCTCGGTCGAAGTCGAATCGACGGATCCGACCGGGCTCGAGATCTATGCGCAGATGTGCGGCTGGACGCTGGCGCGCGCCCACGCCTGCTCGGGCGATCCGATCGCGATCTCCGGCTATCTCGGAAGCAGCTCCCGCTTCGAGGACGCGATCGTGCGCTTCGCCGAGCTCTACGCAGATCAGAACGAACGCGACCATCGAGCGCTGCTCGACGCGATCGACAGCGGCCGGGTGAGCACGCAGTCACCGGCGTGAGCCGCTCGGGCGCGCCGTGCCCGAGCGACCGGCGCGCTCCTCACTCGCGATTGCCGAACAGCTGCAAGAAGAACAGGAAGATGTTGACCACGTCGAGGAATATCCCGGCGGCGAGCTGAACCACTTCGCCGTTGCCCGCGCGACGCAGGCGGTTGAAGTCGAGCACCGTATAACCGCCGAAGATGACGAGCCCGAGCACGGCGTAGATCACGTCGCTGTGCGGCATCGAGACGAGCAGCGAGACGAAGCCGAAGATGATCAGCGCCAACAGCGCGAAGAACAGGAAGCGGTAGTAGCGCGAGAGGTCGCGGCGGATCGCGTAGCCGGCGCTCCCCAGCCCGGCGACGAACAGCGCCGTCGCACCGGCTGCCTGCCAGATCACGCTCGGCTCGAATTCGGCATAGCGCCGCAGGCCTCCACCCAGTCCGAGCCCGAGGAATACGCCCGCAGCGAACAGCATCGTGATCGCCAAGCCCTCCGAGCGACGCGCGAAGTTCAGCCCGATGATGCTGACGAAGCCGAGGATGAAGCAGATGATCGATGGGCCCGAGGTGAAGTTCCGCCCGAGATAGGCGCCGAGCGTGAAGAAGCCGACGGTGACCGCGACCAGCCCCATCACCTGGCCGAACACGCCGGCAGTGCCGACCGTGTCGACCGAGCCGAAGATGCGGCGTTCGGCGTCGTAAGAGGGCGACGAGCTCATGGCCTCACTCCCGCGTGCATGGTGCGACTAAATCACAATCCGCACGCCGGCGTTTGAGTGTTTCTCGGCCACCGCGAGAATCCCTGCGGTGCGGCGTGCGAGATACGGTTGAGCCGAAGCGCGGCGAGCTGAAGATCGGAGTCGAGACGTGTTCACGATGGCTGTCGACTGGGGCGAGGTGACCGCCATCGCCACCTCGGTCCTGGCGCTGAGCCTGCTCGGGGCGCTGGGTGCAGCGGCGTTCGCCGCGCAGCAGGTACGCGAGGCGCGCCTCAGCCGCGAGGCGCAGATGGCGGCGGAGTTCTTTCGGCGCTGGAACGACGATGCGCTGGTCGAGACGCGGCGGTTGGTCGCGCGCTTCAGGTCGGCCGAGGAGCTGCGTGATGCATTCGCCGACTACGTCGCCGCGGACGCGCCCGAGGCCTACGTGCTCTACCGCGAGCTCGACTACTTCGAGCAGCTGGCCGCGCTCGAGAAGATCGGCGCGTTCGATCTCGACCTGATCGAGCTGCTGCTCGGGCGCACGCTGATCGACCGGTGGGCGCTGTGGCGCCCAGCGATCCACGAGGCCTACGGACCCGGCACATATCCGCTGTTCGAGGGACTTGCGAACAAGCTGAGACTCGAGCTCGGCGACCACGCGAAGGACAAGTGAGACGCGGCTCTGAAACGCGCTTGAGCGCAACCGCCCCACACCTCGAGATCGACGCCGGCCAGGCGCGTCGAATCGCACTCGCAGCGCAGGGCTTCGACGTTCCGCGCCCGCGCACTCGCGCCGAGCTTCGCCACGTCAGACGCGCGCTCGCGTCCGTCGCCGTGCTGCAACTCGACTCGGTCAACGTCCTCTGCCGCTCGCACTACATGCCCGTCTTCTCGCGAATCGGCGGCTACGACCGCGCGATACTCGACGGGCTTGCCGAACACGAGCCGGCGTCTGGCGACGGACCTCCTCGTAGACGGCTGCCGCGGGAGCTGTTCGAGTACTGGGCGCACCAGGCTTCGCTGATCCCGATCGGCTATCAGCCCCTGTTCCGATGGAGGATGGCTCGCGCCGAGCAGGAGTCCTGGAACTTCGTCGCCCGCGTCGGCAAGGAGCAGCCGGAGCTGATCGAGCGCGTTCTCGGGCTCGTTGCCGAGCGCGGTCCGCTACGTGGATCGGAGGCCTCGATCGCGCCACAGCCGCGCACGCAGAGGGCGATGTGGGAGTGGAGCGAGGGCAAGAACGCACTCGAGTACCTCTTCTATGAGGGCCGCGTATCGACCGCCAGGCGAGTCAGTTTCGAGCGTTTCTACGATCTGACCGAGCGCGTGCTGCCGCAGGAGATTCTCGAGCTGCCGACGCCGCCCGAGGAGGACGCGCAGCGTCAGCTCCTGCGGATCTCCGCGGCACGACTCGGAGTGGCGACAGAGGAGGACCTAGGCGACTACTTCCGGCTCCCCAGGAAGGTCTCGCGAGCAAGAGTCTCCGAGCTGATCGACGAAGGTGAGCTGCAGCAGGTCGGCGTCGAGGGATGGTCCGCGCCGGGCTTGGTGCTCGGAACGCTCCGGCCACCGCGCGCGATCCACGCACGCGCCCTGCTCTCCCCCTTCGACTCGCTGATCTGGGCGAGAAAGCGGACCAGCCGGCTGTTCGGCTTCGACTACCGCCTGGAGATCTACGTTCCGGCCGCGAAGCGTGTCTTCGGCTACTACGTGCTGCCGTTTCTGCTCGGCGAGACGCTGGTCGCCCGAGTCGACCTGAAGAGCGACCGACAGACCGGAGCGCTGCTCGTGCTCGGCGCGTTTGCCGAGCAGGGCGTCGATCGCGCGTACGTCGCAAGTGAGCTTGCTGCCGAGTTGCGCCAGCTCGCCGACTGGCTTGCGCTCGAGCGAGTCGAGGTTTCCGGCCGTCGCGATCTCTCGCGCGAGCTCGCCGGCGCCGTGAAGTCGTTGGCATAGGTGCTGGCGACATCGCCTACTCGACGATCGCGCTAGCGTCCGGCATCGTGGCCCACGTCGCACTGAGCGTTCGATGAGTGGCGAGGACGGCGACGCGCTTTGCGTCGCTGCGACTGCCGAGGGCGAACCCGAGGCGGAGCTGATCCGCCAGCGCCTCGCGCAGGCCGGAATCACAGCGGTCATCCAACGCACGATCGGCGGACCCGAATTCGGCGCGGCGGGCTCCCGCTACGTGTACGTGACGGCAGCGGAGCTCGAGCTTGCTCGCTCGGTCCTCAGCGCAGAGCCGGAGTCCTAGCGAGCCGGCGGATCCGCATCGGATCGAATCGGATGGGCCTCTGCGTACGCTTTCACCGCAGCGATCGTCCTTAGGTTCTCCTCGTCGAAGCTCTTGACGATGAAGCGGCGCAGGGGTCGCACCACCACCGGCATCGCGATGTCGAGGATCAGCCAGCGGTTGACGCGCGTGCCACTTGCTTCGGGCTCGAACGAGTAGTGGATATGGACGTCGACCGTCGCTTTGAGCTGCTTGACGTCGATCGTGTGATGGAAGTCGATCGACCCGGGCGGCTGGAAGCCGATCACCGTCCCCCACCAGTCCATGCCCGGCTGCTCGGGCTTTCCGTCGTGGTAGCGGCTACCCAGTTGAACGGGGTATGGATCGACCTCGGTCGTGCTGCCGAACTGCTCGGAACCCGGCAACCACTCCTTGTAGTTCGGCAGGTCTGAGAGCAGCTGGAACAGCACGCTCGGCGGAGCCGCGACGGCTGCGCTGTACAGCTTGTGCCACTGCGATCTGGCCACGGAGCCTCCTCAGGCGCTCGAGATTGGCCCAAAGACTGACAGGCCAGGCGCCGCCGAATGCAGAGATCGCACGCCAAATGTCTGGACCGCTGTCCAGTCCGAAATGCAGGCCGATGCCGCAGGATGTCGACAGCGACGGATCGCGCTTGCGATGTCTCCCTCTGGACATCCCTCCCTCTCGCTTGGGGGCCGCCACGGGGCTTGGCCGTGGCGGCCCACCAAGTGCAGATCGCTCGTCCGCGAGCTCCCCCTAAGCCGCGACCGGCTCCAGCTCGCCGCGACGCGCCGCTTCGGCCTGCTCGCGACTGTCTCGCGAGGAGACCAACACGATCGTCAGGATCGCGCCGACGATCGCGAAGCACGCGCCGACGAGGAAGGCACGGTCGAAGCCTTTCGTCAGCGCCACCTGCTGGCTCGAGATGACCTGCGTGAAGCAGGCTCTGCGTGCGGCTGTTGGAAACGGTCGCGAGGATCGCGAGGCCGAGCGCGCCGCCGACCTGCTGCGAGGTGTTGATCAGCCCCGACGCGAGCCCGGCCTCGTGCGGTTTCGTACCGGTCACGGCGCCGATCGTGACCGAGACGAACGAGAGGCCGAGCCCGAAGGCGGCGAGCAGCGACGGCCCGAGCACGTTCGCAGCGAACGATCCTCCCGGAGCCGGCACGCGTGAGAACCACAGCAGCCCGGCAGCGATCAGCACCAGCCCGCCGGTCAGCACGGGCTTGAAGCCGACGCGCGTGACCAGCTGAGAGCCGACTCCTGCCGAGACGATGATGCCGACCGCGAGCGGCAGGTAGGACAGGCCGGCGTGGATCGGCGAGAACCCGAGCACGTCCTGCATGTAGAGCGAGATGAAGAAGAACATCGAGAACAGCGACATCCCGATCAACAGGCCGACGATGTCGGCGCCTCTGAGCGTGCGCAGACGGAAGATCGAGAACGGCAGCAACGGGTGTCGCTGGCGGCGCTCGATCACGACGAACGCGACAAGCAGCAGGATCGACCCGGCGAGCCTGAGCAGCGTGCCCGTCGAGCCCCAGCCGACGTTGACCGCGTCGACGACGGCGTATACGAGCAGCGCGAGCCCGGCCGTCACCGTGACGGCGCCTGGTATGTCAAAGCCGCGCGTTCCGTCTTCGGCGTGGCTCTCGAGCAGCACCCGCGGCGCGAGCGTCGCGGCGAGCAGTCCGATCGGCACGTTCACGAACAGCACCCAGCGCCAGCTCAGCCCGCTCGTGAGAATCCCTCCGAGCAGCACTCCGGCGGCGCCACCGGCGCCGGCGACGGCGCCCCAGATCCCCAGCGCGCGGTTGCGCTCGGCGCCTTCGGCAAAGGTCGTCGTGATGATCGAGAGCGCCGCCGGCGAGACGATCGCCGCGCCGAGGCCCTGGACCGCACGCGCGGCGATCAGCCAAGTCTCCGATTGGGCGAGTCCGCCCGCCAGCGACGCCAGCGAGAAGACGACCAGGCCGATCATGAACATCCGCCTGCGCCCGAGCAGGTCGGCGAGCCGCCCGCCGAGCAGCAGGAAACCGCCGAACGTGAGCGTGTAGGCGTTCACGACCCACGACAGGTCGTCACGCGAGAAGTGCAGGTGCACGCCGATCGACGGCAGCGCGACGTTCACGATCGAGGCGTCGATCACGACGACGAACTGCGTCATCGCCAGCAGCAGCAGCGCAAGGTCCTTGCCGCGCGAGGTGCTCAGATCCGGCTGCGAGCGGCCCGTCCGCGTCGAGCTCATGACGACACCTCTGCATTCCTGTCGACGATCTGGCCGGTGAAGGTCGTGAGGAGATCCATGTATGCCTCTCAGGCTAGCTTGAGCGAGTATCAGGAAGCGGAACTACGGTTCCTGTTGAAGACCGTAGCATACGGAGATAGGATTCCGTTTATCGTGGCGATCGACACAGACCAGCGAACGCTCCGCGCAGATGCCAAGCGGAATCGCGAGCGGATCATGGCCTCCGCACGCGAGCTCTTCGCGCGCGAGGGCCCGCAGGCGCAGATGGACGACATCGCCGCGCACGCCGGCGTCGGGATCGGGACCGTCTACCGGCACTTCCCCACGAAGGAGGCGCTGCTGACGGCGATGGTGCGCGACCGGTTCGCCGTGTTCGCCGAGATCGCCCGCGCCGCCGAGCAGATCGACGAGCCGTTCGCGGCACTCGCGACGATGATGCGCGAATCCCTGGAAGCAGTCGAGGACGACATGGGCTTCCAGCTGGCGATGATGGGCGCGAACGAGCTCGACTGGGATGGCGTCGAGATCGAGAAGGCGGCGCTCACCGAGGTGGTCGGGCGCGTGATCGAGCGCGCCGTCGCAGCCGGCGTGGCGCGCGAAGATCTGAGCGCCGAGGACTACCCGATGATCATGTGCGGCATCACCTCGACGATGTACTACAAGCCGGGCAGTGCCGATTGGCGACGCCATCTCGAGCTCGTGCTGCAGGGCGTCCGCACTCCAATCGCCGAGCCCGGCTAGCACGAACCCGGCGCTGACGCGCCGGGCAGCCCCGCCGGAGGGAGCGCTCGACCGCCTCGGCGCAACCGCTGCAGCGCCTAAACTCGGCCGCTGCAATGCCCGCCCGCAGCGACCCCGACGACCAGGCCGCACCGGTGCTCGACTCGTTGGGCGTGATCGCCGATGCCACCTCGCGCGCGGACGAGACGTTTGCGCTGGCAGAACGCCATCTCGACCGCTCGCTCGTCGACGTCCTGCGGATCCTGGGCTTCGACGAGCAGTACACGACCGCACGCGGCTCCTACCTCTACGACGCCGCCGGTCGCGCCTATCTCGACATGCACAGCGGCGAGGGATTCGCCAGTCTCGGGCACAACCACGCCGACGTGCGCGAGGTCCTGCAGGCGACGCTCGCGGCTGACCTGCTCGACGGCGTACAGATCCACTACTCGGCACTGGCCGGCATGCTCGCCGAGGCGCTCGCGCAGCGGCTGCCCGGCGAGCTCGACGCAGTGTTCTTCGCGAGCACCGGCGCTGAGGCGGTCGATTCCGCGATGAAGTTCGCGCGTGCGGCAAGCGGCCGCTCCCGCCTGCTCTCCTGCGTCTCGAGCTTCCACGGCGTCACGCTCGGACCGCTTTCGCTCGTCGGCGACGAGTTCTTCAAGGAGGGCTTCGGGCCGCTGCTGCCAGGCTGTGCGAGCGTGCCGTTCGGCGATCTGCAGCGGCTCGAGGCCGAGCTGAGCAGCAAGGACGTCGCCGCGTTCATCGTCGAGCCGATCCAGGGCCGCGAGGTCACGCTTCCGCCGTCCGGCTATCTGCAGGCGGCGCAGGAGCTCTGCCGGCGCTACGGCACGCTGTTCGTGCTCGACGAGATCCAGACCGGCCTGGGCCGCACGGGCAGGTGGTTCGCGCTCGAGCACTGGGCGCTCGAGCCGGACTTCGTGCTCGTCGGCAAGGCGCTCAGTGGCGGCTACATGCCGGTCGCCGCGATGATCACGACGCGCGAGATCTTCCAGAACGCAGTCGGAACGCTCGAGCGCAGCTACGTGCACCAGTCGACCTACGGCCGCAACCGTCTGTCGATGGCGGCCGGGCTGGCAACACTCCGGATCATCGAGCGCGACTGCGCTGACCGAGCACGCCGCGACGGTCGGCGCGCTGCTGCGCGACGGGCTGCTCCAGCTGCAGCAGCGCTACGAGCTGATCAAGGAGATCCGCGCGAGCGGCTTGATGATCGGCATCGAACTGCAGGCGCCGAGCTCGCGTGTTGCGAGGCTGAACTGGCGCCTGATCCACATGGCGAGTGAGGGCCTCTTCCCGCAGCTGCTCGTGATCCCGCTACATCGCGACCACGGTGTCATCACGATGGCCGCCGGCAAGAACGACGTGATCAAGCTGCTGCCCCCGCTGACACTGTCAGAGGCCGAGGCGCACGAGTTCCTGCGCGCCTTCGACGCCGTGCTGGCCGACTGCGAAGGCGCGAGCGCGAAGAACTGGAGCGTCGTGCGCGACATCGCGACCGCGACGCTGCGCCGCCGCCCGCAGCAGGCGCACCGCCGCCGGCGCGCCGCCGTCAGCGACGCGACGCCGGTTCGCGGCATTCCGATCGACCCCTCGCGCGACGATGTCTGCCTCGTGACCGGCGCCAGCGGCTTCATCGGCGGCCGACTCGCCGCGCGCCTCGCCGACGAGGGCCACGCCGTGCGCTGCCTCGTACGCGAGAGCAGCGACACCTCCCGCCTACAAGGGCTGAACGTCGAGATCGCCGTCGGCGATCTGACCAGCGAGCGCTCGCTCGCCCACGCCGTCGAAGGCTGCGACTACGTCTTCCACTGTGGCGCGCTCGTCTCGGACTGGGCGACGAGGAAGGAGATCGAACAGACCAACGTGCAGGGCACACGCAGCCTGCTGAGCGCGTCGGTCGACGCCTCCGTGAGGCGCTTCATCCACTTCTCAACCACAGACGTCTACGGCTATCCAGGCAGTGCCGCGGTGCAGGAGACGCACCGATCGACGCGCTTTCGCAACTGGTACGCGCAGACCAAGCTGCACGCCGAGCACGAGGTGCGCCGGGCCGAGCGAGAACACGCACTCGGTGCCGTGATCCTGCGTCCGGCGACGGTCTACGGGCCGGGCTCGACCGACGTCGTCGGCGAGATCGCTCGGGCGATCCGCGGGCGCAACATGGTGCTCGTCGATCGCGGCCGCGCGATCGCCGGCCTGTGCTACGTCGAGAACCTGATGGATGCGGCACTGCTCGCGCTGCGCCACGAGGCGGCACCTGGCGAGGCGTTCAACGTCAGCGACGGTCTCGATGTGACCTGGCGCGAGTTCACCGACGGCCTGGCCGAGGGACTCGGCTATTCGAAGGTCCGCTGGAGCATGCCCTACTGGGTCGCGCACGGCCTCGGCTTCTCGCTCGAGCACGGCTACCGGCTCGCGCGCCGGACGACCGGACTGAGCGCGCCACCTCTGCTCTCACGCCAGGCCGTGCACGTGCTCGCCAAGGACCAGGACTTCTGCAACCGACGCGCGCGTGAGCTGCTCGGCTGGGAGCCGCGCGTCGATTACACGACGGGCCTGGAGAGCACCGTCGCGTGGCTGAAGAGCGACTATCTGGTGCGCTTCTAGCAGTCGCGCGTCAGGTCGTCTTCGACTTGCCGCCGTCGATCACCCAGTTGGAGCCGGTCACGTTGCCGCACCGCGGCGAGGCCAGCAGGACGACGAGCGTCGCGATTTCGCGCGGCGTCGAGAAGCGGCCGGTCGCGATTCCCGCCTCGATCTGCTGGCGCACCGCGCTCGCACTCGTGCCGCTGGCCGAGCCGACCGTCTCGGCGACTCCGTGCTCGCCGAGCCACAGGTCGGTCTCGACCGGTCCCGGCGAGACGCTCGTGATCCGTATCCCCTGGCGACCGAACTCCTGCGACAGCGACTTCGCGAGATTGACGAGCGCCGCCTTCGCCGCACCGTAGTCGACGACGCCGCCGTCGGGCTCGAGAAACGAGTTGACCGAGGCGACGTTGACGATCGTCCCCTCACCTCGCTCGAGCATGTCGATCAGCGCCGCGCGCGAGGCACGCAGCGCCGCGAAGAAGTTCATCTGCAGCGAGCTCTCGAAGTCGGCATCGCTCAGCGCGAGAAAGCCGTCGACGCGCACGTGCGCCGAGCCCACGTTGTTGACGAGCACGTCGATCCGCCCGTGACGCTCGATCGCCGCCGCGACGAGCCGGCCCGGGCCCTCCGGATCGGCGAGATCCACGCTCACGGGCGTCACTCCATCGATCCCCCGCAGCGAGTCGATCGTTCGCGCGCCGGCAACCACGCGCGCGCCCTCCTCTGCGAGCTGGCGGGCGACCGCGAGGCCGATGCCCTTGCTCGCGCCGGTCACGACTGCGACCTTCTCTGTCAGTTCCAGATCCATCCGCAGCGGCATAAGCTACGCCCACGCGAGAACGCACGGGGGCTCCTTGACGGACCGAAGCAAGAGACGCAGCGATCGATCGGCGAACGGAGCGCGATGAGCGCCGGCGGTGGTGAGCGCACGGGGCCGGCGCAGCCGCAGAGCGCTGCCGCCCCCTCCCCATTCCCGCCGATCGCCGAGTACGCATTCTTGTCCGACTGCCACACCGGCGCGCTGGTCGCGCCTGACGGCAGCATCGACTGGCTGTGTGTGCCGCGCTTTGACGCGCCGAGCATCTTCGGCGCATTGCTCGATCGCCAGGCAGGCGACTTCCGCTTCGCGCCGTTCGACGTGAACGTTCCTTCGGCGCGCATCTACGAGCCCGGCACGAACATCGTCCTGACGACCTGGAAGACGCCGACGGGCTGGGCGATCGTGCGCGACGCGTTGATCCTCGGTCCGCGCCGTGGCGAGGACCGGATCACGCCACATACGCGGCCGCCGATCGACGAAGACGCCGAGCATCTACTGGTGCGCACGGCGCTGTGCCTCAACGGCGAGGTCGAGCTCGAGCTGACCTGCGAGCCGGTCTTCGACTACGGCCGCGTGCCGGCCCAGTGGAGCCTCGCCGAAGATGGCCACTGCGGCGACGCCAGTGGCGCCGAGCTGACCGTCAGGCTGCGATCCGATCTGGCCCTCGGCATCGAGGGCGGCCGGGTACGGGCGCGCCACGTGCTCCAACGGGGCGAGCAGGTCTACTGCTCGCTGTCGTGGGCCGAGCAGCTCGCCGGCCCGGCGAACCTCGACGAGGCGAACGAGCGGATGGCCGCGACCGCCGGCTTCTGGCGCGGCTGGCTCGATCGCGCACGGATCCCGGACCACCGCTGGCGTGCGCCGATACAGCGCTCGGCGCTCGCGATCAAGGGACTGACCTATATGCCGACCGGCGCCACGGTCGCCGCGCTGACGACCTCGCTGCCGGAGACGCCCGGCGGCGAGCGCAACTGGGACTACCGCTACACCTGGTTGCGCGACTCGACATTCACGCTGAAGGCGCTGCACTACCTGAACCTCGACTGGGAGGCCGAGGAGTTCATGCAGTTCATCGCCGACCTCGAGACCAACGAGGACGGCGCGCTTCAGATCATGTACGGCATCGACGGACGCCGCGACCTCACCGAGTCCACGCTCGAGGAGCTGTCCGGTTACGCCGGCGCGCGGCCCGTGCGCGTCGGCAACGGCGCCTTCGACCAGCGCCAGAACGACGTCTTCGGCGCGGCGCTCGACGCGATCGCGCTTCACACCCACCGCAGCCAGCGCCTGCCGCGGCGGCTGTGGCCGCTCGTGCAGGCGCAGGCCGAATGCGCCAGCGCCGTCTGGCGCGAACCGGATCAGGGCATCTGGGAGGCGCGCGGCGCGCCGCGGCACTACGTCTCCTCGAAGCTGATGTGCTGGGTCGCGCTCGACCGTGCCGCCAAGCTGGCAACGGTGCGCGGAGATGGCGAGCTCGAACGTGCCTGGGCGGCGACGGCTGCGCTGATCAGCGACGACATCCTCGAGCACGGCGTGACCGACGCCGGAGTGCTCCGCCAGCACTACGAGACGACCGCGCTCGACGCATCGAACCTGCTCGCGGCGATCTTCGGCTTCCTTCCCGGCAGCGATCAGCGACTCCGCGCCAGCGTGCTGGCGATCGCCGACGAGCTGACCGAGGATGGCTTCGTGCTGCGCTACCGCACCGACGAGACCGACGACGGCATGAGCGGCAAGGAGGGCAGCTTCCTGATCTGCTCGTTCTGGCTCGTCTCAGGGCTGACGATCGTCGGCGAGCAGCAGCGCGCTCGCGACCTGATGGAGAAGCTGCTGAGCGTCGGATCGCCGCTCGGCCTCTACGCCGAGGAGTACGACTCGAGCACCGGCCGCCACCTCGGCAACTTCCCGCAGGCCTTCTCGCACCTCGCGCTGATCGAGGCCGCCGGCCGGATCATCGTCCGCGAGCGACTCGAAGAGATCGCCTGGTGAGCGGCGCCGGAACGCCGGTGCTGCGCCGGGCGCTCGTGATCGCCGGCGTGTCGGCTAACCGCAGCTAGATTGAAGTGATGGCCAAGACGTGGGTGCTGGACACCGAGACGAAGGGCACCGGCGCGCACATCGCGCCGCTCGACGACGATCGCCCGCGCAAACGTGAGCGCGAGCTCGACCTGGTCACCTTCGAGCGCCCGTCGCCGACGCCGACTGAGCCGGCGGCACGCGAGCCTCTGAGGCTGAAGGTCGTCGACGTGCTCGGCGCACGCGTACTCGGCGAGGACGTCGACGTACGCGAGGCGGTGCGCCTGCTGGAAGGACTGCGCAGCGCGCTCGACGCCCGGATCTATGCGCGCGAGCGCGACAGTGGTCGCTGGCGACTGCTCAGCCTCGACGAGGTCAAAGCGCTGTGGCGCTTTCGTCGCGACGCAGCGGCCTAGCGCCCAGCGCCCAGCGCGGTCTTCAGCGCCTGACGTCGGTCGAGCAGCGCGGCGCATGCCTCGATTCAGGTTGGCTCTACGGGCGCCGGCAGCCTACGATATGAGCTGCACATCGAGATGGAAACGGGGTGGCGGCGTGCGAAACGCGATGGTTCGGCATCGTCAGGGAAGAGGGAGATGAATCAGAGCCGTGTGACTTCGAGCGCGATCGTCGACTTCGGTGTCGGCGGCGAGGCTCCGAGCGGCCGCGAACTGCGCGCCGCGCTCGTCTCCTGCGCGTTCCTCTACGCGATCGGCGGAGTGCTCTGCGCGACGGCGCTGCTGATCCCGCACGTCCGCGCGCCGGCCGCGATCGCGGCCGTCGGGATCGACGCGATCCTGGTCGCCGCCGGATTGGCGATCCTCACGAACCGCGGTCACGCGACGCTCAACCTCGCGTTCGCCGCCGACCTCTGGGGTGTTCTGCTGATCGCCGTGCTGTGCGCGGGCGCAGGCGGCGCGAGCAGTCCGTTTGCGCTGATCTACCTGTTTGCGATCGGTCACGCCGCCGCCTTCCAGCCGCGCCGGCGCGTGATCGCGGTGACCGTCGTCCTGCTGATCGCGTTCCTGCTGCCGCTGACCTATGAACGTGTGCCCGAGATCTTCGGCGCGATCGCCTGTGTCGGCATCGTGCTGGCGCTGTTGACCGCACTCGTCATCCACATGGCGATGGACAGCGTGCGTACGCACCGTCGCCAGCTGCGCTTCCTGATCGACGCGACGGCGAGCTTCGACAGCTCGCTGGACCCGAGCGACGCGCTTCGCAACCTCGCGCAGGCGGCCGTGCCGATGCTCGCCGAGCTGTGCGTGATCGACCTGCTCGACGAGCGCGGCACGGTCGGCCAGACGGTTGCCGCAGCGACCGACCCGGACGTCGCGCGAGAAGTGGAACGGCTTCGGCGTGAGGTGCCGCTCGACCTCGGCGGCACGCATCCAGTGGCACGCGTGCTGGCCAGCGGCGAGAGCTGCGTCGTCGAAGACCTTACCGACCAGGGAGCGCTGGCCGCCGTCGCACAGAACGACGAGCATCAGCAGTTCATGAGTGCCGCCGGCTACCGCTCCGCCGCGGTCTTCCCGATGGCCGCGCGCGGGCGCACGCACGGCGCGATCTCCTTCCTGCACGTCGGCAGCGATGCACGCTACGGGCGCAGTGCGCTCGCCGTGCTCGAGGATCTCAGCGAGCGCGCCGCGCTCGCATTCGACAACGCGCGGCTCTACGAAGAGCGCACGCGTGTCGCGCAGACGCTACGCCGCAGCCTGATGCCGTCGGTGCTGCCGGCGATCCCGGGACTGCAGCTGGCGAGCTTCTTCCGCCCGCTCGGCGCCGGCGCCGAGGTCGGCGGCGACTTCTACGACGTCTTCGGCGACGAGCAGAGCTGCTGGCTGGTCGTCGGCGACGTCTGCGGAAAGGGTGCCGAGGCGGCAGCGCTGACCGGATTTCTGCGGCACACGACCGTCGCCTACTCGCGCGTGGCGACGAGCCCAGGAGAGGTGCTCTCGATGGTCAATCGCGTGATGCTCGACCAGGACTTCGGAGGCCGCTTCGCGACGGCGATCCTCGTCCACATGCAGCTGGAGGGCTCAGAGGTGGCCGTCACCGTGGCTTCCGCCGGGCATCCGGCGGCGCTGCTCACGCGCAGTGATGGGACAGCGCGCGAGCTGGGCGAGCGCGGCGCGCTGCTCGGCGTCTTTGCCGAGCCGGCGATCGCCGAGGCCAGTGCCGTGCTCACGCCCGGCGACTCGCTGGCGCTCTACACCGACGGCCTGCTGGAGGCGCACGCGCCCGATCGCACGGTCACAGCCGAGCAGATGATCGAGGAGCTGCAACGGCGCGTGCCGGACGCCGCGCAGGACTCGATCGACGCGCTGCTCGGCCTGGTCGAGCTCGACGAGCACGTGCGCGACGACATCGCGATCCTCAGCGTCCGGGTGATGGGCGCCGCCGAAGGTCTGCACAGCGTCGGCGGCGCTCCCGCCCCGCTTGCACGGCCGCTTGCCGAGTTCGCCACCGAACCGCAGATCCAGCGCGGTCGTCGCGCCAGCTGAGCCGCGCGCTTCGTCACGGCGCGGGCATCGTGCCCGACAGTGGCTGCTTGCCCGACGTGCCGGTCACGACGGCCTCGGCGCCCGCAGCCGCGGTGCTCCATTCCGCCTGTAGCGAAATCGCGCGAGCGCCGGCTGTGCGCACCGTCAGCGAGGCCACCGCGTTCGCGCCGTTGGCCGCGATCACGCTCGGCGTGAGCGTCACGGTACCGCTGACGGACACGCCGGGAACGAGCTGGTCGTGCGTCAGCGTCAGCAGCGCGCCTTCATGCCGGGCGATGACAGACCCGCCCTCCAGGCCGCGGTCCTGCGTGGCTTCGATCGCGTCGTAGCGCGCGATCGCGTCGCCCGCGGTGTCCACAGCCGCAGCCGCGAGTTGCAGTTGCTCGGGCGAGGCCGAGCTGCCCGGCCCAGCCTGCAACGGCGGCTGTTCGGCGAGTGTCGCCGGATAGACGCCGACCGCGTGGATCGGCGGCACGGCGGCCGCACACGACACGTCGAGCGAGTCCAGCCGCGATGGATCGGCGACGAAACGCTGCACCAGCGAAGAGCCGCATTCGGTGTCGCCCTCGCCGACGACGTGCGTCGAGTTCGCAAGCTCGACGAAGCGCGAGTGACCACCGATCTGAGCGAGCACCTTCGGGACGCCGGACGGCGGCGTCCAGGTGTCCAGTTCGCCGCCGAGCACGAGCACCGGCAGCCCCGGCGGGAACAGCGGCGTCGGGCCGTTCACGGGAGGCTGCGCCGCGGTCGGGCTGGGCCAGCCGATGCACACCGAGAAGGCCTCGGTGTTCTCGTTCTGCGCGATCCACTCGCCGGCCGTGAAGGGGCTGAAAGTGTCAGCCGGGAGCGCCGCCTCGGCCGCCGCGAGCTCGCTCGCTCGCTCCGAGCTCGGCGCGCTCATGTCGAACAGCTGCGGGTAGTCGATGCACGCATCGGCGACGTAGAGCTCGACCGAGTATTCGCTCACGGGTGAGCCGAAGTAGCCCTCGTCGAAGTATTCGCGCTGCGCATAGAGGCGCAGCAGCGGATCGGCGTCGCCGGCGCCGAGCAGCGCCCGTGCAGCGGCGTCGAGCTCGCGGTAGATGTTCGTGTCCTCGGCGGCGTCGCTGAGCAGGTCGACGAGCCCGACGACGTTCATCTTCACCGGTTCGACCGCTCCCGACGGGCCCGGAACGCGCGCGGCTATCGGATCTTCGCGGAGCCTCGCCGCGAGCGCTCCGATCTCACTCCAAGCGCTCGCGCCCGGCGCGCTCGCGCAGGCCGCAGAGCGCGCGCAGACCGCGTCGAAGTCGCCGGGCATCGATTCGATCGTGCTGCGATACCAGGGGTCGAGATCGCTCGTTTCGTAGGTCGAGTCGAGCGTCACGCTGCGCACCAGCTTGGGAAAACGCGCCGCGAACACCTGCGCGAAGAAGGAGCCGTAGGAGTCGCCGTAGAGGTCTACCTTTCCGAGCTTCAGCGCTTCGATCACGGCTGCGAGATCCTCGGCCGCCGGCGCCGAGCTGAACATGTCCGAGG
This sequence comes from uncultured Solirubrobacteraceae bacterium, assembly GCA_963812575.1. Classification (GTDB taxonomy): domain Bacteria; phylum Actinomycetota; class Thermoleophilia; order Solirubrobacterales; family Solirubrobacteraceae; genus Palsa-744. The sequence goes on from CAWEVS010000014.1 coordinate 418,609, forward strand.
CGTGCACCCAGGCGCCATCGGCGTAGCGCCAACGGTGGTTCAGCGCTTCCGCGCAGCCGGCCGCGGCCTGCTGGAAGGCTTCGCTCGCGGTCGGGCCGGAGAAGTCCTGCAGCGCCGTGCAGTGAAGCGGCGTCGATTCGCCGGTGCCGCGATTGTCGACGACGAGCATGTTCGAGCGCTGCAGCAGCGCGCCGTACATCGCGCTGTAGCCGGTCTCGCGCCCGAGCGAGCGGTAGGAGACCGATTCGATCGAGGGATAGCCGGGACCGCCCTCGACCGGCACGACCGTTCTCGTGGCGCCAGCTTCGCCGCCGGCGCTCGCCGGGTAGAAGCGGTAGGCGATCGAGATCTGCGGGCTGCTCGCCGCCGACTCGTGATCGAGCGGGACCGCGAGCGTGCCGCAGTACGCCAGCGGCGTCGCAGAGCAGCGCGTCAGGCTCTGCGTGCCGAGCCGAAGCGACGGCGCGAGCGGCGCGTGCCGCGGCCGAGCCCGCCAGCGCAGCAGCGAGTGCGACCGCGAGCACGAGCGCGATCGAGCCCGGCGCACCTGCCAAGCGTGCGCTCGCGGGCCATCTCAGCCGTGGAACTGCGCGAGCAGCTCGCTGAATTCGTAGGGCTGCTGGGCGATCCCGCTGCACGATTCTCCGGGATCGCTGTCGCGCCCGGCACACGGCCGATCGCGGTTGACCGCCCAGAAGCTGAGGCGACCGAGATGGCGCTGCTGGGCAAAGCGCAGGATCGAGCTGAAGTTGGCCGCGCTGACCGTCTCGTCGGACTCGTCGGTCTGGCCGTTCATCGAGGAGATCCCGACGTGGCCGTAGGCCGCTTCGGCCGAGAGCCCGTAGCGTTTGACCAGTTCGCGCTCGAGCCCTTCGGCCGCGGCGATCGAGACCGCGCCCATGTCGCTCACCGGCGCGCCGAAGTCAAACGGCATCACCGTCCAGACGCTCGGCTGAAAGCCGATCGCCGCAGCATCCGCGATCAGGCTCTGACCGTCCGGTTCGGGGCCGTTCTCGGCGGTGCCGAACGTGATCGAGATCTCCAGTCCCGGATTCGACCGCTGCACGTTCGCAAGCGCTTCGACGACACGCGCGCGCGTCTTCTTGTTGGTGAACTCGCCGTGCTCGATGTCGATGTCGATCGCACGCAGCGAGTAGGCGTCGATCACCTTCTGGTAGGCGGCTGCGAGCGCCGCCGCCGTCTTGCACGAGCTGCCGAGCTTGTTGCCGCTCCAGCCGCCGAAGGAGACGTCGACTTCACCGCCGGCCGCGCGCAACGCTGCGATCGCGGCCTGGTCGGATCCGCCGAGCAGCGGCCGTTTGCCGTCCCACTCCGGGTTGCATTTCCCGTGCGAGAGCATGAACGCGAGCGTGAGGTCCTCGACGCCGCTTCCCGCGAGCACGCCGGCGGGCGGTTGCGGATCGCCCCAGCCCAGGTACTCGTAGGGCGCGGCGAGCTCGACCGGCTGAGCGGCCTCGGCCGGCGCGCTCGCCAACAGCGCGATCGAGAGCGCGATCGCGCACAACACGAGCGCCGCCGCCACCGCCGCGCGCCGTCGAATGCTCATCCGCGCTCCATCCCGCCGACAGGATAACCGGGCACCGCAGAGGCCCATTCCCGGCGCCCATCCTCGCTCGCACCCGGCCGCGACCCGGCGTCGCGTGGACAGGCGCCCGGGCGAGACGGCGGCATTGTTTGATAGACCCCGGGCGATGGGTGCCAGCGAGAACCCGCCGAGCACGAAGCGGCGGTTCGGTCGCAGGCGCGTCGGCCTGCTCGTCGCGACGATCCTGCTCGCCGGTCTGCTCGCGTTCGCGCTCTCGCGTCTCGGACTGCACCGCATCGGACACGCGCTGGTGACCGCGAAGCCGGGATGGGTGGCGCTCGCATTCGTGCTGATGGCCTGCTCGCTCGTGCTGCGATCGGTCTCTTGGCGCGCCGTGCTGAAGGCGGCGCTGCCGGATACCGAGATCCCGTGGTTCACCGTGACGCGAGCCCTGATGATCGGCGTGATGGGCTCGGCGGTCGTGCCCGGCCGCGTCGGCGAGGCTGCACGCGTCGTCGTGCTGACGCGTCGCCTGAAAGGCTCCACCCGCCGCCAGCTGCCGATCGTCGCCGGCACGGTCTTCTCGCAGACGCTGATCAATCTGCTGGCGCTGGCGATCCTCGCCGGCGTCACGTTCTCGAGCGTGCCGCTGCTGAGCGGACATCCGGCCGGGATAGCAACCGCGATCGCCGTGCCGCTGCTGATCTGCGCGCTCGTCCTCGCCGGCCCGCGGCTGCTGGCGCTGGGCCAGCGCGCGCACTCGAGCCGCATCGCGCGCTGGTCGGATGCGCTCGCTCGCGTCTTCGCGCTGGCACGTCAGGGCCTCGTCGTGTTCGCCCGGCCGCGCTACGGCTTCGTGGCGGTCACCGCGCAGCTCGCCGCCTGGGCGCTGCAGTGGCTCGCCTGCTACATGGTCCTGCTCGCGCTCGGGCTGGAGCACAAGGCCGATCTGGCCGCAGCCGCCGCCGTTCTGTTGGCGGTCAACGTCAGCGCGATCCTGCCGGCGACGCCATCGAACGTCGGCGTCTTCCAGGCCGCGTGCCTGGTCGTGCTCGCCGCCTACGGCGTCGGCGCCGGCCCCGGCCTCGCCTACGGAATCATCCTGCAGGCCGTCGAGGTGCTGACCGCGCTGGGACTCGGCGTTCCGGCGCTGCTCGGCGAGGGCCTGACCTGGCGCGACCTGCGTGCCGAGTCCGAATCCGAGCAGCTGCGCGCCGAGGACGAGCTCGAGACCAGCGACCGGCACGAGCCGTCGGGTGCCGCCGAGCTCTCGGCCGCAGAGCGCTCAGCCGGCGAACGCGCGCAGTGACTCGCGCAGCGAGCTGGTCGTCTGCAGCACGGCGGTCGGCTCGTAGCCGCAGTGAGCCATGCAGTTTTCGCAGCGCGGATCCTTGCCGCGACCGTACTTGTCCCAGTCGGTCGTCTCGATCAGCTCTTTGTAGGTCTTCGTGTAGCCGTCGGCCATCAGGTAGCAGGGACGCTGCCAGCCGAAAAGCGAGTAGCTCGGGATTCCCCACGCGGTGCAGTCGAATTCGGCCTTGCCCTCGAGGAAATCGAGGAACAGCGGGCTGTGGTTCAGCCGCCACTTCTTGCGCCGGCCTTCGCTGAAGGCCTCCTTGAACAGCTTGCGCGTCTCGGTCACTCCGAGAAAGTGCTCCTGGTCCGGCGCTTTCTCATAGGCATAGGCCGGCGAGATCATCATCTCGTCGACTTCGAGATCGTCGTTGAGGAAGTCGAGCACCTCGCGCACCGTCTTCGGCGAGTCGTGCGTGAAGAACGTCGTGTTCGTCGTCACGCGGAAGCCGGCCGCCTTCGCCGCCTTGATCGCCGCAACGGCCTTGTCGAAGACGCCCTCGCGCTCGACCGAGGCGTCGTGGCGCTCCTGCAGCCCGTCCATGTGCACGGCCCAGGAGAAGTACGGGCTCGGCTTGAAGTTGTCGAGCTTCTTCTCCAGCAGCAGCGCGTTCGTGCAGAGATAGACGAACCGCTTGCGTTTGAGCAGCTCGTCGGCGATCACGTGGATCTCAGGATGGATCAGCGGCTCGCCGCCGGCGATCGAGACCATCGGCGCACCGCACTCCTCGACCGCCTCGATCGCCTGCTGTACCGGCATCCGGCGGCGCAGCTCGTGCTCGGGATGCTGGATCTTGCCGCAGCCCGAGCAGGCGAGGTTGCACTGGAACAGCGGCTCCAACTCGACGATCAGCGGGAACTTTTCGCGTTTGGCGAGCCGCTGGCGCATCAGGTAGATGCCCATGCGCGTGCTCTGCCTGACTCGAACCGCCATTCGCGTACCTTAGCCCTCTGGGTCCCAGTCCTGAAGGACGATCGCCGAAACCTGCCGCAGCGCCTGCGCCGCCTTCAGCGCACCGCCGACCGCTTGAACGCGAAACAGCTCGTGGCTGGGGCTGTCGAGCACCACGCGAACGGCGGCGAACGGGCGGCCGGCGGCGCCGCCGGCGAGCCACGGCGACTCCATGTCGACAGCGAGCGCGCCCGCAACACGGAGCTGCTCGCGCCGCTCGCCGGTCGCGATCTTGCCGACGCCGACGATCGGGCCGGTGCGAACGCTCAGGCCACCCGCGCGCAGCGAGTCTGCGAGCTGCTCGCTGCCGTGGCAGTCGGCGCGAACGAACTCGTGCCCTTCGTCGTCCGTCGCCAGCACCTCCTCGGCGACGATCACTTCGCCGGGACGCGACTGCGCGTCCAAACCGCCGCCGAATCCGAGCACGAGCAGCGCGTCGGCCTGCTCGCGGGCAAGCGCAGGGGCGGCCAGCAGCGACTTCTGCGGGCCCATGCCGGTCTTGCGCACGTGCGCGCCACGCGCACCGGAGCGGATCAGCGCCTGCTCGAGCGCCAGCGGCGCCGCGACGAGGATGCGCCTCATGCGCTCGCCGCTCCCGTGCGCCAGACCGGCTCGCCGGGCGCCGACGGCGCAGGCGAGGGCTCGCCCGGCGCGGCGCGGAGCTCGAGCGCCGCGAGCGCCTCGCGCGCCGCGGCGTGGCCGCTGAGCACGGCACTCTCGAGCGTCGCCGGCCATTTCGTGTCGGTCCAGCTACCGGCCAATGCGAGCGCCGGGATGCTGGTGCGGGCGCCGCTGCGCAGCGCACCGACGCCGGGCACCGCGCGAAACGTCGCCGCGTGCTCGCGCGTGACCAGGAAGCGTTCGACCTTGGCGCCGCGCGCCTCTGGCAGCAGCTCCTGCAACGCCGGCACGTAGAGCTCGCGCAGCGCCTCGACGCTCATCTGCATCTCGGCGTCGGCGCCCGACAGCGAGACGGCCAGATACTGGCAGCCGGACGGCGCGCCGGCTGCTGCGCTGCGGTCGAAGACGTATTGGACCGGCGAGCCGACGCCGGCGGCGAACGGCTCCTCGCAGACGACACGATCGAACACGACGTGGAGGTTGACGATCGGCGAGCTGCCGATCTGGCGCAGGGTCGCGGCCTGCTGCGGCAGCAGCGGCTCGAGCAGGCCGGCGGCGCGCGTGTGCGGGAGCGCGACGATCACGGCCTCTGCGCTGAGCCCGTCCTCACCACTCTGCACCTCGAAGCCACCGTCGAGGCGGCGCAGCTGCTCGGCGCGCCAGCCGAGGCGGAACTCGACGCCGGCCTCAGCGAGCGCCGTCTCCGCGGGATCGCCGATCACGTCGGCGAGCGTGCCCACGTGAAAGCCGATGTCGCCGGCGTCGGCACTGGACAGCAGGCCCGTCTGGAAGACGAACGCGGCGAGCGCGAGCGAGGCCTCGTCGGCGCGCACGTTGAGCGTCGGCAGCGCGATCAGGTCCCACAGTGCCGCGAGCGACGCCGCGCTCTGACCGAGATCGCCCAGCCAGTCGCCGAACGTGCGTCCTTCGAGCTCGGGATCGGCCGGGTCCAGCGCGGAGATCGCACGCGCGGCGAGCGCGGCGCTGAGTCGCTGCGCGCGCCCCAGATACGGGTAGCGGGCGAGCGCGCCGGCCAGGTGCAGCGGCGGCGGCAGCGATCCGCGACGCAGCACGACACGTCTGCTTGCCGGGACTGAGCACGGGGATCCGCAAGCGCTCCTGCACGGCGACGTGATCGGTCGAGCCCAACCGCGCGAGCAGCGAGCGGTAGGCGCTGCAACAGCGCAGGAAGACGTGCTGGCCGTTGTCCAGGCGCATCCCGTCGCGCTCGAACGAGTAGGCGGCGCCGCCGAGCCGGCGGCGCACCTCGACGAGCGTCACCTCGGCGCCGGCGTCGGCGCAGTCCAGCGCCGCGGCGATCCCGGCCAGGCCGCCGCCGATCACGACGACGCGCCGTCCGGCGCTCACGTCGTCCTCCCGGCCAGGCTGCGCAGCGCGACGAGCGCCTTCTGTCCGCCCGACAGCGACATCCGCTCGCTCAGCGCACGTTGCGGGTCGGCCTCGATCTGCTGCAGCAGACGGTGATAGATGCCGGCCATCGCGGCGACGCACGCGGCGCTGCGGCGGTCGAGCAGCGGCACGAGCTGCATGCCTCGATTGAACCACTGCTGCGCTCGCGCGGCCTGGAAGCGCTCGAGCGCGACGAGCGCCTCGTCCTCGCGCTCGGCGGCAGCGAGCAGCGCTCGCGCCGACTGGGCCATGTCGGCGCCGGCGCCGACGCCGAAGCGACGCAGATCCTCGGCCGGCAGGTAGACCCGTCCGCCGAGCGCGTCTTCGCGCACGTCGCGCAGGATGTTCGTCAGCTGCAGCGCAACGCCGAGATCGTCGGCCAGCGCTTCGATCCGCTGAGGATCGGCGGTCTCGCCGCCTGCTCTTCGCGTGGCGAAGATCGCAAGGCAGACGCGGCCGATCGCGCCCGCGACGCGGCGGCAGTAGAGCACTAGCTCCTCGAAGGTCTCATAGGTGGCGCCTTCGACGTCCATCCGCACACCCTCGATCAGCTCACCGAGCGCGCCGGCGGGTAGCTGGAAGCGGGCGTGCGCGTCGGCGAGCGCGACGATCACCGGATCCGACGGCGCGGCGGCGGGAGAGCGGGAGCGTTCGAGCTCGGCCAGCTGCACGCTTTCCTGCTCGAGCAACTCGAGCTTGCGCTCAGGCGGAAGCGAACCGTCGCCGATGTCGTCGATTCGCCGCGCGAACGCGTAGGCGGCGCACATCGCGCGGCGACGCTCGCGCGAGAGCAGGCGGATGCCGTAGTAGAAGTTCGCCGCCTGCGCGCGAGTGATCTCCTCGCAGCGCGCATACGCCTCGGCAGGGGACAGTGCGGCGCTCACGAGGCGGCTAGCACGGCCCGCATCGCGCGCAGCCGCCGCCAACCGCCGGCCTGCGGCGGCCCCGAGAGCACTTCGTAGCGCGCGCGCTCGATCGCGTCGAGCGCGGCGTGGCCGCCGGCTACGAAGGCGGCGATCGCGAGGCGCTCACGACCGCGCAGCTCGCCAACGAGCGGCGTGCCGCGTCGCAAGAGCTCTCGCGCACGCTCGACCTCGAAGGCCAGCACGGCGTGCAGCGCGCTGCGGTCTACGGCGCCGCCCGAGCCGGCGGCCGGATCGAGATCCTGCTCGCGACAGCCGAAGCGGCGCATGTCCTCGGCCGGCAGGTAGATCCGCCCGGCGAGGAAATCCTCGGCGACGTCCTGGCAGTGCTCGGCGAGCTGCAGCGCCGTGCAGATCGAGTCCGACAGCTCCACCCGTGCGGGCGTCGATGCGCCGAACACTCCGAGCACGATCTCGCCGACCGGATCGGCCGACAGCGAGCAGTACTCACGAAGCTGCTGCCAGGTCTCGTAGCGGCTCACGCGCTGGTCGGTGCGGTTCGCCTCGATCAGCCGAAGAAACGGCTCGGGCGGTAGGTCGCATTCGGCGATCGTGCCCGCGAGACGCTGCAGCAGTGGATGCTCGGCGCGGCCTCGATAGGCCAGACGCAGCTGCGCTTCGAGCCAGTCGAGCGCCGCCAGACGGTCACCGGGCGCGCTGTCGCCGAGCTCGTCGACGAGCCGCGCAAAGCCGTAGACGGCGAGCAGGTGCGCTCGCACCCGGCGCGGCAGCACGCGGCTGGCGACAGGGAAGTTCTCGGTCTCAGCCCGCGCCATCACCTCGCGGGCGCTCGGCGCCGGCGAGTCGACGTCGGCCAGCAGCATCATCGCCGGCAGCGACCGAGCGCCATGATCGGAAACGCGAGCCGGTAGAGGTGGTAGTTGATGTAGTAGTCCCTGGGAAAGCCCGTGCCGGTGTACTGCGGCTCGTCCCAGCCTCCGTCGGCCCGCTGTGTTGCGACAAGCCAGCCGACACCCCGCTCGATCGCGGCCGCGCTCGCGGCGCCCGCCGCGCCGATCTGCCCGTTCGCAGCGCGACCCGTTCGCACTCGCCGAGCTCGCGCCAGCCGCGGTGGCCGCGTGCAGCGCCAGCAGCGCCCAGGCCGTCTGCGAGGCGGTGCTCGGGCCGCGCCCGATCCACTCCGGATCGTCGTAGGAACGCGCGTCCTCGCCCCAGCCGCCGTCCTCGTTCTGGTGCTCGAGCAGCCAGCGCACGGCGCGCGTGATGCAGGGATCGGAGGTCGCGAGGCCCGCAGCGATCAGCGCCGGCACCGCGGCACCGGTGCCGTAGACGTGGTTCACGCCCCAGCGCCCGAACCACGAGCCGTCGTCCTCCTGCTGCTCGATCAGCCACTGCACGCCGCGACGCGCGACCGGCGTGTCGAGCTCGCCCAGCACCGCGAGCGTCTCGATCGCGTGTGCGCTCACGTCGGCGCTCGGCTCGTCGATCACCTCGCCGAAGTCAAGGAACGGCAGCTCGCGCACGAGCGCTCTCGTGTTCTCTGCGTCGAACGCGCCCCAGCCGCCGTTGGCGCTCTGCATGCCGGCCGAGCCAGCGCGCCGCGCGATCGACGGCCGCGTCGAGCTGCGGGCTGGGGTTCAGGCGGCGCAGCGCGAGCACGACCTCGGCTGTGTCGTCTACGTCCGGGTAGTTGTCGTTCTCGAACTCGAACGCCCAGCCGCCGGGCTGAAGCTGCGGCCGCGTCGACCGACCAGTCGCCGCGCACGCGTCACCTCCTCGCCGAGCAGCCACTCGCCGGCGCGCACGAGCGCCGGATGCTCGGCGGGCAGGCCGCGCGTCGCTCAGCGCGATCAGCGACAGCGCCGTGTCCCAGACCGGCGACTGGCACGCTTCCAGGCGGCGACTGGCTCCGGCCGGCGCACCGACGCCGTTCCGGTCGTCGTGGTCCTCGACCATGAAGCCGTCGATTCCTTCCAGGCCACGCCGCATCACCGGGTGATCGATCGGATAGCCGTTCAGGCTGAGCGCGATGAGGGAGTAGACCCAGGGCGGCTGGATACCGCCCCACGAGCCGTCAGCCTCCTGGTGGTGCACGATCCAGCGCTCGGCGCGTGCGATCGCGAAGCGCTGCAGCGGACGGATCGGATGGCGCTCGTAGAAGCGCGTGACCGAGTCCAGCACGCGCAGCGCGCGCGAGCGTTCGGCGCGGGCGTCGGCGCCGCCGTCGTCGAGCTCGTCGAGGTCGAATGGCAGCCGGCGCGCGGGCCGGTGCGCTTTGACGAGCGACAGCGCCACGATCGTCTGGCGCGCCCAGCAGGCGAAGTCGTAGACGTTCAGTGGCACCCACGAGGGCAGCATGATCACCTCGGGCGGCAGCGCGGGCACGCGATCCCACGACCAGAGCCCGAACAGCGCCAGCCAGAGGTGCGTGAACACGCGAGCACGGGCGACGCCGCCCGCGAGCGGATCCAGGCCGCCGCGATCCGCATGTGCTCGGCCTCGGCGGCGTCGCCCGCCAGGCGCAGCGCCCAGTAGGCCTCGATCGTCGTCGACAGCTCGCCCGGACCGCCGTAGAAGTTCGACCAGGTGCCGTCCTCGCGCTGCTGTGAGCGAATCCAGGCGGCCGACCGTTCGGTCTCGTCCTGCTTGCGGATGCCGAGGAACTCGCGCAGGAGCATGTCCTCGGCGTCCATCGTCACGTTCGTCTGCAGCTCGCCCTGCCACCAGCCGGCGTCGTTCTGCAGCGAGAGCAGGTGCTCGCACGCGAGATCCAGCGCCACCTCAGCCTCGTTGCGGGCCTCTACGGTTGACGACGCCATGCCGGGAACTTAAATGTTTTGATCGGACGACGACATTTCGGTTACGGGGTAGCAGCGCCCGACGGCGTGTTCGCGCTCTGCACGCCTGCTGGCACGAGCACCTCCGGATGGGCGAGCGTGATCACATGGCGGCGCAACTCGACCTCGGAGACGACGCGTGGGACGGAGGATACGAAGCGGTAGACGAAGAGCCCGTCAATCTCTCGATCTTCGAGCAGTCGGAAGCCGGGCGAAGGCGCGCGCGTGACACCCGCGCGCAGCGGCTCGTAGCCGGTCTCGTCGATCTCGGACACCTTCACGTAGGAGTCGCGCGCGAGGTTCTGAAGACGCAACGACGAGAGGTAGTACTCGAGCGGCGCCGCGCCGAGCTCGACCGTCGTGATCGCGCGCGCACGACCGCCGCGGCGCAGCAGGTGCGCGAGATCGCGCCAGTTGCCGCGCTGAAGACGCGGGCTCGCGTCGACGTCGACGGTGACGATCAGAAGCGCGGTCAGCGCCAGCGCGGCCAGGCCGGCGCCGAGGCCGATCGCCCGAACGCGCCGCGCCGGCGGCGCCCGTTGCCGGCCGATCGTCGATCACCGCGAACAGCACCGCGATCAACACGCTGAGCGCGATCATCGCGCCGACGAGGTTGCGCGGCGCGAGGTAGTCGGCGCCGAGGCCGACGAGCGCGATCGGCGCGAGCACGCCGAAGCCGGCGACCGACAACGAGATCCAGGCCGCCCGCCGCAGCCGATCGGGCGGTCGCGAGGCCAGCCGCCACAGGCCGAGCGCGATGCCGGCGAGTAGCGGCAGGGCGACGAGCAGCTCGACGCCGTGGCCGAGCGGCGCTCCTGAGTAGCCCGTGAGGAAGTACTGCGGGATCGCCTGCAGCCGGCTCGACAGCGCCCAGCGGCCGATCCACTGCGTGCCGTGACCGCCCTGTGCGGAGATCAGCGGCAGCAGCGCGAGGCCGACGAGCACGATCGGCGCGAGCGCAGCGATCGCGAGCCCTCGTGAGCGACGATCCCACAGCAGCCACAGCGCCATCGGCACGAGCAGGAAGACCGCGAAGTAGTGGCTCAACAGCGCCAGCGCGCCACTCAGCGCAAACGCCCCTGCACGCCCGCGTGTCGGCTCGTCAGCAGCCGCGCGAAGCACAGCATCGCCAGCGCCGAGCAGAGCACGAACAGCGCGTAGGCGCGTGCCTCCTGCGAGTACCAGACGAACAGCGGGTCGACGGCGACGAGCGCGGCCGCGAGGAACGCTGTGCGGCGTCCGGCCGCCGATCGTCCAGCGAGCTGGCTGCCCAGCGCCCACACGACCGGCACCGTCAGCACGCCGGCGATCGCCGATGGGAAGCGCAGCGCGATCGCGCCGTCGCCGAAGATCCGCGTGTCGATCCAGGCGATCGCATACCAGAGCGGTGGCGTGTTTTCGTGGTGCACGTAGGCATGCCAGGTCGCAGCGATGCTGCTGTGCAGCACGTGCACGGGCGTGAACGCCTCGTCGTACCAGAAGCTCTGCTCGCCGAGCGTCGCGAAGCGCAGCACGGCGGCGAGCGCGGTCAGCGCGAGCAGCGGCCACCAACGCGGCAGCCTGCGCTCGACGCTCAGCGCCTGCGGATCGCGGTTCGCAGCGACGGCGTTCATCGCGGGCAGTCGTCCTTCGCCTTGGGCGCTCCATAGCAGCCGTAGCGGTAGCGGCGCAGGTCTTCGCTGCGCGGCGGCAGGTACCAGCCGCCGGAGACGGCGCGGCGAGCGTGGACGATCGGCCCCGTCATCTGCAGACAGATCTGGACGCGCTCTTTCGGCGGTCCCGGCGTGGTGTTGCCGCAGACGACGTCGACCGTCGTGAAGTGCATGACGTCCTGTTCGGTCGAGACGTTCTTGTAGTCGTGACCGGTATAGGCGCGCCAGGTGCGCAGGTCGGCACTGAGGCGGTGGTTGACGTGCGTGCCGAGCACGACGTCGTTGACCACGGCGATCGCCAGCAGCACGCCGACGAGCAGCAGCACGGCGGTCTCGATCCGCCACATCCGCCCGCTCCCCGGCAGCTCTCGATCGCGCGGTCGCAGGCGCGGCGGCAGGCGCTGCAGCCGCTGCTCGAAGGCCGACGGGGTCGCGCTCATGAGACCGGCGCCAAGAGCGGCGTCATCTGATGGACGATGAACAGCGCCTGGATCGCGAGCGTCGCGACGAGCAGGCGGCGATCGCGTGCGATCACGGCGAGCGGCAAGGGCCAGAGGATGTACCAGGCGAGGAGCCACGTGCTCGTGACAGAGATCGCGAGCAGCGCCCAGCCCGACGCGGCGACCCAGTCATAGCCGCGCCACGTCCGCCACAGCAGATGGAGCACGATCACGATCAGCGCGAGCTTCAGCAGGTCGTGGTCGATCGGGAAAACGCCGTGCTTGCCGAACAGGTGTGCGATCTCCGTCGCGAAGCTGTCGCTCGAGACGAACGCGGCGTCGCGATTCAGCGCCGCGACGATGTTGACGCCGTCGATGCCGAAGACGGCGTAGGCGACGACGACACCGAGCGCGAGCGCGCCAAGCGCTCCGAGCAGCAGCCCGCGACTGCGGCGCGCGACGAGCATGAACGGCAGCAGCGCGGCGACGGTCGCCTTGACGAGCGCACCGGCGATCACGCTCGCGGCGGCCGGCGCGTCTCGGCCGGCGAAGCTCAGCGCAACGGCGCCCATCATCAGCGCGATCATGATCAGGTCGTTGTGCGCGCCACCGAGGCCGTAGATCACGTAGAGGGGATTCGCGCCGACCAGCAGCACCGCGATCACAGGGTCGCGCTCGCGCGCTCGCGCGCAGCGCCACGTCAGCGCCAGCGTGATCGCGCTGGCCAGCAGCGCGAGCACCTTCATGCCCCACAGCGCACCGGTCACGCCGAGCAGCCCGAACGGGTAGGAGATCAGCGTGTACAGCGGCCCGTAGGCGGTCGCGACCTTCTTCCAGTCCTGCCCGACGTAGTGGTAGACGGGGTCGTGCGGCGCCGCGATCGGCCCGTGCGTGTATGGGTTGAGACCGTGTACGGCGCCCATCCGCGCGTAATCGATGTAGCTGAAGACGTCGGTCGAGAGCAGGATCGGCCCGACGAAGACGATCGCGTGCAGCGCCGCCAGCAGCGCGATCGCCCAGCGTTTGGAGACACTGTGCCCGAGCGCGATGAGCCCTGCGTAGCCAACGGTCGCAGCGATCAGCGCGATCAAGAAGACGCGATAGCCGAGCCGCTCGCCGATGCCGCTGAGCCAGCCGGCGATCTGCGGCGACTTCGGAATCAGAACCGAGTGGCCGAGCGCGCCGTCGAGCACGATCTCGGCAACCGCCGCGACGATCAGCAGCGCACAGACGCTCGCCAGGGGCGCCGCCCACTGGGCGGCGCGCGTGCGTTGTAGCGGGAGCTCGTGCTGCGCGGCGACGTTCACGACGCCGCGTAGCTCACAAGGCCGTCCAAACCGTCTTCGTCTCGAGGTAGGCGTCGAGACCGTCGTGACCGTGCTCGCGGCCGATCCCTGACGCCTTGAAGCCGCCGAATGGAGCCGGCGGCTCGACGTTGCCCCACGTGTTGACGTAGACCGAGCCGGCGCGCAGCATCGCTGCAAGCTTGTGCGCACTTCCGACATCGCGCGTCCAGACGCCTGCTGCCAGGCCGTAGTCGCCGGCGTTGGCGCGCTCGGCGACCTCCTCGAGCGAGTCGTAGGGCGAGGCGACGAGCACCGGCCCGAAGATCTCCTCGCGGGCGATCTTGAGATCGTCGGAGGTGGTGCTGAACAGCGTCGGCGCGACGTAGTAGCCGCCGCTGTCGGCGAGCGCCGGCTCGCCGCCGGCAAGCAGCTCGGCGCCCTGCTCGTTGCCCGATTCGATGTAGCTCATCACCCGCTCGCGCTGCTCGGCCGAGACGAGCGGCCCAAGCTGGGTGTCGGGCGCGAGCCCGGGGCCGAGCTTCGTCGCATTCGCCGCGTCGGCGAGCGCACTCATCACCTGATCGAAGCTCTCAGCCGGCACGAACAGCCGCGAGCCGGCGTTACAGGCCTGGCCGGAGTTGAAGTAGATGCCCTGGAAGGAGCCCTTGATCGCGGCGTCCAGGTCGGCGTCCGCGAGGATCACGTTCGGCGACTTGCCGCCGAGCTCGAGCGTCACGCGCTTCAGCGCGCGGCCGGCCTTGGCGCCGATCTCGCGCCCGACGGCAGTCGAGCCGGTGAACGCGATCTTGTCGACGCCAGGACTGTCGACCAGCGCCGCGCCGGTCGCGCCGTCGCCGGTCACGACGTTGATCACGCCGGGCGGGAAGCCGGCCTCGAGTGCCAGCTCACCCAGCCGCAGGGCGCTCAGCGGCGTCTGCTCGGCCGGCTTGAGCACGCTGACGCAACCGGCCGCCAGGCACGGCCCGAGCTTCCATGAGGCCATCAGCAGCGGGAAGTTCCACGGCACGATCTGCCCGCAGACGCCGACCGGCTCGCGGCGGGTGTAACAGAGCATGTTCGGCGCACTCACAGGCAGCACGCCGCCCTCGATCTTCGAGGGCCAGCCGGCGAAGTAGCGCAGGTGCGCCGCGGCGCCGCGCACGTCGACCAGCTTGGCGAGAGCGACCGGCTTGCCGTTGTCGAGCGACTCGAGCTCGGCCAGCTCCTGAGCGTGGTCGTCGATCGCCTGCGCGAGCGCGTGCATCAGCTTCTCGCGACCGGTCGCCGGCATCGTCGCCCACGGGCCCTCCTGCAGCGCGCGGCGCGCCGCTGCGACGGCACGCTCCACGTCCTCGACGCCGCCCTGCGCGACGGTCGCGATCTCGCGCCCGTTGGAGGGGTCGAGCGTCGCGAACGTGGCCCCGTCGGCGGCGGCGAGGCGCTCCTCGCCGATCAGCAGCAGCTGCGGTCGCGAGAGGAACTCGCGCGCCTCTGCGCCGAGCGCGTCGGGCAGGGAGGTGGCAGTGTCGGCAGCGGCGGTCATGGCGGCTCCTTCTCGGCGCAGGACTACGGTTGGAGGACGATCTTAAGCGCCTCGCGACGGTCGTACAGAGCGTACGCCTCGGCCGCGTCGTCGAGTGGCATGTGATGCGTCACGAGCGGGCCGGGGTCCAGGCGCCCGCTCGACATCAGCTCGATCACGCTGTCGACGTGGCCGATCACGTTGGCGTGGCCGGAGTGCACGTTCAGCGCCTTGATCCACAGCAGCCCCATGTGCACCTCGCAGCGCTCGGCGTACACGCCGATCGTCTGGATCGCCCCGCACTTGCGCGTCAGGCGGATCGCGAGCTCGAGCGCGCGCGGGTCGCCGACGGCGTCGATGCAGACGTCGACGCCGCGGCCTTCGGTCGCCTCGCGCACGGCCGCGCGCGGGTCGTCTTCGCTCAGGTGCACGGCCTGCGCGCCGAACGCGGCCGCCATCTGCAGGCGCTCGGGCACCGTGTCGATCGCGATCACGCGCGCGGCGCCGACGGCAAACGCCGCCTGCACGGCACAGAGCCCGACCGGGCCGAGGCCGAGCACGGCGGCCGTGTCTCCCGGCTGCAGTCCGCTTTCGGCGGCGGCGTGGTAGCCGGTGCCCATCACGTCGCCCGCGAACAGCGCGACCTCGTCGCTCATGCCGTCCGGCACCTTGCGCAGGACGAGATCGGCGCTCGGCACGAGTGCGCGCTCGGCCTGCGTGCCCTGCAGCGAGCCGAGCGCCGCGCCGTGGCCGAACGTGCGCGAGGCGTCGCACTTGTGAAACAGCCCGCGGCGGCAGAAGAAGCACTGCCCGCAGGCCGTCTGAAAGCAGCCGAGGACGCGGTCTCCGGCCGCGACATGACGGACCTCGTCGCCGACGGCCGTGACCGTGCCGACGTACTCGTGACCGATCGTGAAACCCGGTTCGATCTTCACGCGACCGTGATAGATGTGCAGGTCCGAGCCGCACACGCCGCTCGCCTCGATCTGGACGATCGCGTCGGTCGGCGCGAGTATCTCGGGCTCGGCGACGTCATCGACGCGCACCTCGCCGGGCGCCTGGAATGTGACCGCGCGCATCGGTCGCCAGCCTAGAGGACCGGCGCAGGCGCTGCGCGGTCGAGCGACCGCCCGGCGAGCACGAGTGCGGCCGCGGATCACCTGCCCGTCGGCCAGGACAGGACATATGCTGCGCGGAATGGCGGAACCGTCGAAGGCCGTGCTGATCACCGGCTGCTCGTCGGGAATCGGCCGCGCAACGGCGCTGCGGCTGGCAGCAGGCGGTTGGAAGGTGTACGCGACGGCGCGCCGCCCCGAGACGATCGCCGAGCTCGCTGCAGCGGGCTGCGAGACGCTGGCGCTCGACGTGACCGACGAGCACTCGATGCAGAGCGCCGTCGCGCACGTCGAGGCCGCCGAGGGCGCCGTCGGCGTGCTGATCAACAACGCCGGCTACAGCCAGAGCGGCGCGATCGAGACCGTTCCGCTGGACTCGGTCCGCCGCCAGTTCGAGACGAACGTGTTCGGCCTCGTGCGCCTGACGCAGCTGGTGCTGCCGAAGATGCGCGCGCAGCGCTGGGGCAAGATCGTCAACGTCGGCTCGATGGGCGGCCGCCTGTCGTTCCCCGGCGCCGGGCACTACCACGCGACAAAGCACGCGCTGGAGGCGATCTCCGATGCGATGCGCTTCGAGCTTCGTGGCTTCGGGATCGACGTGATCCTGCTCGAGCCCGGCCTGATCACGACCGAGTTCGGCGAGACGGCGACGGCCAGCATCGCCGCGACGGAGCTCGCCGGCGAGGATCCCTATGCGGCTTTCAACACGGCCGTCGGAGCGATCACGAAAGGCGCCTATGAGGGGCCGATGCGCCTGCTCGGCGGCGGCCCCGACCGCGTCGCGAAGGCGATCGAGCACGCGCTCAAGCGGCGAAACCCGCCGGCGCGAATCAGGATCACGCCGTCGGCGAAGCTGACGATCGCCATGCGCCGCGTCCTGCCCGACCGCGTGTGGGAAGCCGCGATGGGCGCCCAGTTCCCGCACCCGAGGCTAAGTCGCGCTCCTCCACGGCGCCGGCGCGCCGACGTGAAAGCCCTGCGCGTAGTCGACGCCGAGCTCGCGCAGCAGCTCGATCGTGCGCCGATCGCCGACGAACTCGGCGATCGTCTGCTGGCCCATCTCGCCGACGAGCCCGACGAGCGCCCTGACGACGAGCTGGTCGTGCGGCGAGTCGGGCAGGCCGCGGATGAACGCGCCGTCGATCTTCAGATAGTGGAACGGCAGGTGCTTGAGGTAGTGAAACGAACCGAATCCGGCTCCGAAGTCGTCGAGCGCGATCGCGCAGCCGAGCTCGCGCGCGCCTTCGCAGAAACGCCGCGCCTGCGGCATGTCGGAGATCGACGCCGTCTCGGTCACCTCGATCACGAGGCGGCTGGCGTCGGCGCGATGGCGCCGCAGGCTCTGCTCGACGCACGCGAGCATCGAGCGGTCGGTGACGGACAGCGCCGAGAGGTTCATCGCGATCGCTCCGGCTGCCGGCGGCGTCTTCGCGAGCTGGGCGGCGACGCGGTCGAGGACCATCCGGTCGATCGCGCCGATCAGCCCGTAGCGCTCGGCCGCGGGCAGGAAGCTGGCCGGCCCGACGAGCGCGTCCTTCGGGGTCGTCGGCGAGCCGCACGAGCGCCTCGTGATGCGTGACGCGGTCCTCTGAGAGCGAGACGATCGGCTGGTAGTGGAGCACGAACAGGTTCTGCTCCAGCGCGCGCCGCAGGCGCGCCAGCCATGGGCGGCGGGCGAGACCGGCGCGCGAGGAGATCCGCGCGGTGCCGGCGTCGGGCTCCGGCATGCGCCGGTAGCGCGACTGCGCGGGTCGCGCGAACGGCGCCATCAAGATGCGCGGCTTTGCGCGCAGGGTCGTCGAGCTGGCCATCCCGGCGTCGGTCTTCGACGGATCGCGCCGGTCACCTGCGGCGCCTGGCGTCGGCGCCGCGCTTCAGCTCAGCGCGAGCGGCGCGGCTCGTAGGGGCGGCGCGCGCGGTCGGAGACGACCAGCAGCAGCGCGAGCAGGACGAAGTTCATCACCACCGACGAGCCGCCGTAGGCGACGAACGGGAGCGTCACGCCGGTCAGCGGGATCACGCGAGTGACGCCGCCGACGATCACGAAGACCTGCATCGCGACGACGAACGCGAGGCCGGTCGCGAGCAGCTTCGAGAACGAGTCGCGCGCGAGCGCCGCGATCTTCAGTCCGCGCGCGACGAACAGCAGGTAGACGAGCAGCAGCACGGCGGCGCCGGCGAGACCGAGCTCGTTGGTGATCACGGCGTAGATCGTGTCGCTTTCCGGCACCGGCAGGATCGGCCCGCCGCCGTGCGGCAGACGCAGCAGCGACTGGTCGAAGCCGGTCCCGAGCAGGCCGCCGTCGGCCTGTGCGAAGAGCGACTGCGCCAGCTGGTAGCTGCCGCCGGCCGGCTTGTTGTACAGCGCCGGCTCGAACGGATGTTCCCAGGCGAGCACGCGCGAGTGCACGTGGCTGACGTGCGTCGCGACGAACCAGGCGCCGAGCGCGAACAGCACCAGCCCGATGAACGGGAACGAGAACCGGCCGGTGGCGACGTACAGCAGCGCGAGGAACGCGCCGTAGAACATCAGCGATGTGCCGAGCTCTCGCGTCAACAGCAGCGTGCCCATCGCCGCGCCCCAGACGATCAGCATCGGCCCGAACTGCTTCATCGGCGGGATCGTCAGCCCGAGCACGCGGCGCCCGGCGGTGACGAGCAGCTGACGGTTGTCGTGCAGGTAGCTCGCCAGGAAGATCACGATCGCGATCTTCGCCAGCTCGGACGGCTGGAAGGAGATGCCGCCGACGTGGATGTCGAGGTAGGCGCCGTTGACCTGCGCGCCGATGCCCGGCAGGCGCGGAAGGATCGTGATGCCGATGCCGACGGCGGCGATCGTGTAGCGGTAGCGCTCGAGCACGCCGACGCCTCGCGAGCGCAGCGCGATGATCGTCGCCGCGAAGAAGACGAGCCCGACGACCATCCACTGCGCCTGCTGACGGGCGAGCGTCGGTTCGATCCGATAGACCATCACGATGCCGACGCTCGCGAGCACGGCGGCGATCGGGAACAGGTAGGGATCGGCGTGCGGCAGCGCGAAGCGGATCACGAGATGCCCGGCGACCGTAAGCGCGAGGAACAGCGCGCCATAGGTCAACGAGACGCTCGACGCGTGATTCAGCGTCAGGTTCGCCGGTGCGCCGGGCGAGTTGTCCTCCGACTGGATGAAGATCGCCGTGAAGCCGGCGATCACCAGCAGCGCAGACGGCAGCAGCCCCAGGAGCTCCCGATTTCTGGCGCTCAGCACGCGTGCGAGCGTACCTCGCGATCCGGCGCGCGCACGCCGATCGGCTCGCTAGGCTAGGCGCCAGTGCGTCCCGTCCGGGGGGTCGGCGCACACCTGAGACGCCCATGCATAGCTCGGTGCCGACACGCCATGGATGACCGCCTGCCCTCGCTTTCGCGCGGCATGTGGAAGCGCTTTGCGATCGCCGGCGTGCTGATCGCGCTGCTGGCCGGAGGCGCGACCGCGACGGTCGCCGAGAACACGATCACGAAACTCAAAGAAAGCCTGTTCGCGCCGAGCAAAGTCGTGAACGTCTCATCGACCGTCGTCAAAGAATCGGAATATTCCGGCAGCCCTGTGACCTATCTGATCCTCGGGTCCGACCGGCGCGAAAAATCGGCCGACGTGTTCGATCGCACCGATCCGCCGCACAGCGACACGATCCTGCTGGTCCGCTTCGACCCCACGCAGGGACAGACGTCGGTGCTGTCGATCCCGCGCGACCTGCTCGTCAACATCAAAAGCCGCGACGGCGCGTACTACCCGCAGGAAAAGATCAACGCCGCCTACACCTACGGCGCGAAGGAACACGGCACCAAAGGCTCGATGGAACTCGCCGCAGAAACGATCGAGAAGGAAGTCTTCCCAGGGCTGCAGATCAACGGGATCGTCGACGTCAACTTCGGAGGCTTCATCAAGCTCGTCGACACGCTCGGCTGCGTCTACGTCAACGTCGATCACCGCTACCTGCACGTCAACGGCGAAGGCGGCGAAGAGTACTCCGAAATCAACCTGCAGCCGGGCTACCAGAAGCTCTGCTACGAACACGCGCTCAGCTACGTGCGCTACCGCCACGGCGACTCGGACTTCGTCCGCGTCGCGCGTCAGCAGGACTTCCTGCGCGCCCTGCGAGAGCAGGTCTCCTCGAGCGATCTGATCGGTCAGTTCGAACAGGTCGCGAAGGTCGTGGGCAAGTCGATCGTCAGCGCCGGCATCGGCCACTCCAACCACGACGTGATCGAACTCGGCAAGCTCGTCGCGTTCTCGCAGAAGAAGCCGTTGCGCCAGGTCAAGTTCCGCGCGGCCAACGAGAACTACGGGCTGCGCGGCGGCTCCTATGTGACGAGCACGAAAGAGCTCGAGCAGCAGACGCTCGAAGACTTCCTGCACGGCGACGAAAAGGTCTCAGAAAGCGAACCGAAGCCGGCGCCTGCGCACTCGCAGCAGCCACCATCACCACCATCGTTCGAGTGCGCCGAGCGCCGCCTCGCTCGGCCTCGCGTCCTCGCCGATGGCCGGCGACGAAGAACTCGCGAAAGGCACGGTCGGCATGCCGCTGCACGTGCTCTACCCATCGCTGCAGATCGCCTCTTCGGTCGAGCAGCCGGCGCGCGCGTATGACCTGCGCGACCGCAGCGGGCGGCTCCACCACGCGTACGTGGCCGTCTGGCAGCAGAACACGCTCGGCGGCTACTACGACTTCGAGGGCACGGACTGGCTCGGGCCGCCGCTCGTCGCGCATCCGAACGAAGAACGCAAGATCGGGCACACGAAGTACATGATCTTCACCGACGGCAACCACATACACTGGTCGCCTGGCGTGCCGGCGGAATGCTGTATTGGCTCACGAACACCCTGCTGGAGGATCTCTCCAATCAGCAGATGCTGGCTATCGCCCGCTCGGCAAAGCCCCTGCACTAGACGGACGCTGGCCGGCGCGAGGCGGCGTCCTCGGTCGCTCGCGTCACCGAGGCCGGGAGACAGTCGGCCGTGTCCTCAGTCGCTCGCGTGCGAAGCACGCGACGCTCCCTGCGTCCTTGCCTCGCTTGGCCAGCGTCCGTCTAGACGCGAGCGGCGCGTGACACGCTCGGCATCGCACATCGCTTCGTTGCGATAGGCCCAGGCCGAGTTCTAGCGTCCTGTGATTACGACCGGCTCGCGTCTCGCGCCTGGTCGAGCGCGAGGTTGACGAGGGCGTCTGCGTCGGCGTTCTGGGCGCGCGGAACGGTGCGGATCGACCAATGCTCGAACGCGCCAAGCGCGGCCAATGCCTCGCGGTGCAGCTGGCGCATCGACTCGTTCTTGACCTTGTATTCGCCACGCACCTGCTTGGCGATCAGCTCGGAGTCGCCGACGATGTCGACTTCGCTTGCGCCCAGCTCGAGCGCGCGCTCGAGACCGAGCAACAGCGCTCGGTACTCAGCGACGTTGTTCGTCGCGCGGCCGAGCAGCACGCTGTGCTCGCCGATCGTCGCTCCGTCCGGCGAGGAGATCACGCAGGCCGCGGCCGCCGGACCTGGGTTGCCGCGGGCGCCACCATCGATGTGCACTACGACCTTCACGCTGCGCGAACGGCGCTCGGGCGACCGAGCGCCGCTAAGCGTGCGCGAGCGGGAGCAGGTCGCCGGCCACGCGGGCGCGCCGGCGGTCGCGAACGATGCGCCGCTGCTGCTGGTCGGCCGACGGTCGAGCGCCGTCGCGGGCACGTCGCGCACGCCGGTCGAACTCGCGGCGATCGACGATGACGGTGACGTTCTC
Source organism: uncultured Solirubrobacteraceae bacterium (assembly GCA_963812575.1). Lineage (GTDB taxonomy): Bacteria > Actinomycetota > Thermoleophilia > Solirubrobacterales > Solirubrobacteraceae > Palsa-744. The sequence continues at coordinate 439,991 of CAWEVS010000014.1, forward strand.
GTCGCCGGCGTAGTGATCAACGAGCTTCGGATAGAGCTCGTCGGCGAGCGGCTTGGGCACAACGCAGAAGACCATCGTGCGGCGATGGTACTCCGTGGGCCGGAGATAGACAAGGAGCGCAAGGCAGGCCTCGGCGCAGCGACGGCGAGCGGCACGGCCCGAGCGTCTGTCGCGGCGCCTCGCGCTAGCTCAGTGCGAGCGCGCCGCGCTCATCGGCGAGCGCGTTGTCGAGCCGGTCCTCGGCGCCGAGCTCGGTGAGCTCCGTGCCCTGGCCGATCGCGCGCACCTCGACGCCCTGCATGTCGTCCAGATCGACCTCGTAGGAGTACCAGCAGAGCTCCCAGGCGAGCACGATGACGACGCTCGAAGCGACTGCGACGCCGGGTCGCACCGTCACCTCAGGCGTGCCGAGCGAGCGCGCGAGGCTGGCCGCTCGACGGGTGTACTCGCTCGCGTTGAACGCGTCGATCGCCTGCACGAGCAGCTCCTGCTCGGCGCTCAGCGGCTCGCGCGAAGGCGTGCCGGCCGACGCGTACTCGGCGACCGAGCCGGGCGCGCGCTCGAGGTCGGCTTCGCCGGCAAGCGGGCCGAACGAGTCGAACTGCGGCTCATCTTCCGGCGCGCCGCGGCGACCGCGCGAGGCCTCGACGCGGCGTGACTGGCGCAGGCGTGCGAGCAGGCCGCGCCCGCGGCGGCTGGACAGCGACGCCGAGGCCAGCAGCTGCTCCTCGGAGCCACGCTTCCAGCCCTGATGCGCGGCGCGCGGCGCGCACAGCTCGCAGACCATCCGCGGCTGTCCGGCATCGAGGAAGACGTCGGGCTGCTCGCCGCGCAGCAGGCGCCGCTCGCAGACCTCGCACTCGACATCGGGCTGAGACGTAACGATCGATCGTGTTGCCATGAGCCCAGCAGCGTAGCTCGGCCGTCAAGCGCTCGCTCAGACGTGCACGGCCGCCCGCTCGCCCGAGCTCGTCTCGAGCAGCTTCTGCGCGAGCTGCGCCGGTAGCTCCTCGTAGCGCAGGAACTCGAGCGTGTAATCGCCCTGACCGCCGGTTATCGAACGCAGGTCCGGCGCGTAGCTGAGCATCTCGGCCATCGGCACCTCGGCCCTGATCTCGCTCATCGAGCCGTTCGGCTCCATTCCCAGTGGACGCCCGCGGCGGCTGTTCAGATCGCCGATCACGTCACCGACATAGGTCTCGGGCACCGACAGCGTCACCAGCATGACCGGCTCGAGCAGCACCGGCTCGGCCAGCTCGAGCGCCTGGCGCATAGCCTGCGTGCCGGCGAGCTTGAAGGCGATCTCCGAGGAGTCGACCGAGTGGTGCGAGCCGTCGACGAGCCGCACGCGGACGCCCTTGACGGGATAGCCGGCGAGCACGCCGGCGCTCATCGCCTCGCGGACGCCCTTCTCGACGCCGGGAATGAACGAATGCGGGATCACGCCGCCCTTGGTCTGGTCGACGAACTCGAACTCCTCGTCGAGCGCCAGCGGCTCGATCTCGATCCGGCAGTCGCCGAACTGACCGCGACCGCCCGACTGCTTCTTGTGACGGCCGTGCGCGCCGGCCGGTCGCCGGATCGTCTCCTGGTAGGGCACGCGCGGTGGCTGCAGCGTCACTTCGACGCCGAAGCGGTCGCGCAGACGATCGATCACGACTTCGACGTGCACCTGCGAGAGCCCCGCGACGATCTGCTCGCCGGTCTGCTGGTCGCGGTGCAGATCGATCGTCGGATCCTCCTCCTGCAGCCGGCGCAGCGCGGCGAACACCTTGTCCTCCTCTCCCCTGCTCTTCGGCTCGATCGCGAACGCCATGACCGGCGCCGGCAGCGGCGTGCGCGGCATCTCGATCGGCGTCTCGCGCTCGGCGAGCCAGTCGCCGGCGCGCGTCTCCTTCAGCTTGGCGACGGCGCCGATGTCGCCCGGTCCGAACGCGCCGACGTGCTCGACGTCCTTGCCGGCGAAGACGAGCAGCTGGCCGATCCGCTCCTTGACGTGCGCGCGCGTGTTCAGCGCATGGCTGTCGGCCGACATCACGCCCTGGTAGACGCGCAACAGGTTGATCCGCCCGGCGTAGGAGTCGGCGCGCGTCTTGAAGACGAACGCGAACAGCTCGCCGTCCTCGCGCGCCTCGAGCTCTACCTCGCCGACGCTCAGCGCACCGTGCTTGACCGGCGAGGGAAGGTCCTCGACGATCGCGTCGAGCAGCCGTGTCGTGCCGAGGTTGCGCGTCGCGACGCCGCAGACGACAGGAAAGATCTTGCCGTGGTTCGTGCCCTCCTTGAGGCCGTCGACGATCTCTTGATGGGAGATCTGCTCGCCCTCCAGATATCTCTCCATCAGCACGTCCGATACTTCGCAGACCTCGTCCATCAGCTTCTCGCGGTACTCCTGCGCAAGCTCCAGCTCGGCCTCGGGGATCGCGATCTCGCTCCAGTCGCCGCGCGCCGGCGAATCCTGGCGGAAGGCCTTCATGTCGACCAGGTCGATGACGCCCTGCACCTCGTGCTCGGAGCCGATCGGTATCTCGGTCGCGACCGCGTGCGGCCCGAACGCACGCTTGATCTGATCGAGCGTGCGAAAGAAGTCGGCACGCTCGCGGTCGAGCATGTTGACGAACAGCATCCGTGCGATGTCGAGCTCGGCCGCACGCGCCCACAGCCGGCTCGTCGAGACCTCGACGCCCATCACCGCGTTGACGACGAAGACGGCCGACTCGCAGACTCGCAGCGCGCCGAGCGCGTCGGCGACGAAGCTCGGCTCGCCAGGAGTGTCGAGCAGGTTTATCTTGCGATCGCGCCAGCGCAACGAGTTGAGCGACGCCGAGATCGACATCTGGCGCGACTGCTCGTCGGTGTCGGCGTCGGACGCGGTGCTCGCGTCGGGAACCGACCCGAGCCGGCCGATCGCTCCGGCCTCGAACAGCAACGCCTCGTGCAGCGAGGTCTTGCCCGCGCCGCGATGGCCGACAAGGGCGACGTTGCGAATCCGATCCGCCGGCGGGCGGTCTCCAGTGGGTCGCATGCGATCTCCTCTCTGAGCTGTGTGAGCACCATACCGCCGGGCGCGATCGCGCGCCAGAGCGACTGCCGGGGTCGTTCGAACCGCGTGCAGGCCAGCTCGAAGTCGTGCTTCCAGCCACCGCCGGCGCCGATCTCCGAGCGACCGGCGATTCTCGCTCAGCCAGGCGCGCGCGTCGCCGAGACGTTCAGCCGCACGTAATCGAGCGGCAGCCGCACACCCTCGACTACGGCCCTCGCGAACGGCTCGCGCCGCGGCTCTGGCAGGCGCTCGAGGTGCGCCGCGAGGATCGAGGTCCGCACGAACCCAGCGACGTCGTCCGGCACTGTAGGCCGAGGCTCGAGCCAACAGCTGATCTGCGCGAACCCCGCCGCGCGCAGGCGCCGCTCGGTTGCGATCGGCCCGGCGAACTCCCAGGGCGAGAAGTCGATCAGCTCCGGCGCCTGCTCCGCTGCCACCCGCTCGATCACCCGGCGAACGCCGGCGATGTTGCCTTCGCCGCCGCACTGCACCTCGAGTACGCCGTCGGCGCGCAGAGCCTGTGCCAGACGCGCCCAGAGCCGCTCGTGGTCGCGCATCCAGTGCAGCGCGGCCGTCGAGATCACCGCATCGACCGGCTCCGTCAGCTCGAGCTCGAGCGCGTCCTCGCGCCACACCGTCGCGCGCTCACCGAGGCGGCTGCGCGCCAGCTCGACCATCTCCGCTGAGGCGTCCAGCGCCAAGACGCGTCCGCGCGGCACGAGCGCGAGCAGCGCCTCGGTCACGCGACCGGTGCCGCAGCCCACATCCAGCACGCTCGCGTCAGGCGCGATGCCGCGTGCGGCCAGCCGCGCCAGCACCTCTGTCGCCCACGCCTGTTGCGGTTGGCTGGTGCGGTCGTAGGTGCCCGCGTCCCATGGCGTCGCCATCGAGCGAGCGAGGCTACCGCCTCGCTTCAGTCGCTACTAGTCGTCGAACGACTCCTCTTGCATGCGCGAGCGCAGCCGCAGCACGGCCTTCGTGTGCATCTGCGAGACGCGTGACTCGGTCACGCCGAGCACCTCTCCGATCTCGCGAAGCGTCAGGTTCTCGTAGTAGTAGAGCGCGATCACCAGCTTCTCTCGCTCCGGCAGCTTGGCGATCGAGTCGGCGATCCGGTCCTTCAGGTCGCCGACGTCGAGTGAGCGCGCAGGGTCGGGCGCGTTCGGATCCTCGATCGTGTCCATCAGCGAAACCTGATCGCCGCTCGAGTCCGACACGCTCCACAGCTCGTCGAGCGCGACCATCGAGGAGTGCGATATCGCCAGCAGCGACTCGTTCAATTCATCGACGGTGATGCCGATCTCGTCGGCGATCTCCTGGTCGGTCGGCGCGCGCTGGAGAGTGTTCTCGAGCTTCGCGTTCGCGCGCTCGACCTCACGCGCACGCGCACGAACGCTGCGCGGCACCCAGTCCATCGAGCGCAGCTCGTCGATGATCGCGCCCTTGATACGCATGATCGCGTACGTCTCGAACTTGATGTCACGGGAGAGATCGAAACGCTCGATCGCCGAGATCAGCCCGACCAAGCCGTAGGAGATCAGGTCGGCCTCCTCGACATGCGGCGGCAGACCGGCCGCGGTGCGGCCGGCTACGTACTTGACCAGCGGCGAATAGGCGACGACCAGCCGCTCACGCGCCTTTGTGTCGCTGTCGGACTTGTATCGCCGCCAGAGTTCCCGCAGCTCGATCGGTTTGACATTGGTCTCCAGGGTCGTTTCCCCTTGTATCAGGCCCGAGGGTGGCTGCGCGCATAGGCGCTTTTCAGTCTCGCTGACTCTACCCGAGTGTAAATCTGGGTGCTGGACACACTGGCGTGGCCGAGCAGCTCCTGAATGCTGCGCAGGTCGGCGCCGCCGTCGAGCAGGTGCGTCGCGAAGCTGTGCCGCAGCGCATGCGGAGAGATCGCGGCGCCGCCCGAGCCGTCCGAGCCGCCGGTCTGCGCGGCCAGGCGCGAGGTCCAGATGCGAAGCCGGCGGCGCACGTCGCTGGTGCCGAGCCGCCGGCCGGTCTTCGAGAGGAACAGCGCACCGTCGATGCTCGCCGCGCTCGCCGCTCGCCGCGCTGAGGTCGTGGCGGGCGCGATCGAGATATGCGCGCAGCGCCAGCAACGCCGGCTCGCCTACCGGCACGAAGCGCGTCTTGCGCCCCTTGCCCTCGACGCGCAGCTGCTCGCCGTCCCAGTCGACGTCGGCCGTGCCCAGCGAGACGAGCTCCTCGGCGCGCAGCCCGCAGGCGTATGCGAGCTCGAACATCGCGCGGTCGCGCAGCTCGAGCGGGCCGCCGGCTGGAATCGCGTCGAGCAGCGCGGCGGCGTCGCGCGCGCTGAGCACGCGCGGCAGGTGCGATCCGCGGCGCGGCGTCGAGACGAGATCGGCCGGATTCTCGGCGATCTCGCCGTGCTCGCGCTGGCTCGCGAACAGCGCGCGCACGGCTGCGAGCTTGCGCGCGCTCGTACTCGGTGCAGCGCCGCGCTCAGACAGATGCGCGACGTAGCGTCGAACGTGCTTGGCGTCGACCTCGCGCGGCTCGGAGCCGCGCTCGCCCGACCACCGCGCGAACTGCTCGAGATCGACGCGGTAGGCGCGACGCGTGCGCGGCGCCGCGTCACGCCGCTGCAGGTCCTCGAGCATCAGCTCGATCGCCTGACGCCAGGCTAGGTGGACCGGCCCGTCGGGTTCAGACGCCCGCTCGGCGGACTTCGCCGGCGCTGGATCGGCTCGAGATGCGCTGATCATCAGGCCTAGTTCGCCGCCGCCGGGCGCGCACCCTGCTCGGAGCTCTCGACTGCGCGATAGATTCACGGCGTGTCGATACCCGCTCTGGACAACGGTCATCCACAGGTTGGCCGATCCGCGTCAAAGCGGCAGGCGCCGTGGATGGACGTCGACTGGCGCGAGCACCAGCGCTGGCGGATCGTCGACGGCACGCCGGTCAACTCGATCGAGCTCGCGCCGGCGCAGCAGAGCAGCGCCCAGCCGCTCGTCTTCATCCACGGGCTGTCCGGCTCGTGGCAGAACTGGCTCGAGCAGCTTCCGGTGTTCGCCTCCGAGCGCCGCGTGATCGCCTTGGACCTGCCCGGCTTCGGCTACTCGCCGATGCCCGAGCAGCGGCTGTCGATCTCCGGCTACGCGCGGCTGCTCGACGGGCTGCTCGCACAGCTCGAGATCGATGCGGCGGCCGTCGTCGGCAACTCGATGGGCGGTTTCATCGGCGCCGAGCTCGCGATCGCCTTTCCCGAGCGCGTCGAGCGACTCGTGCTCGTCTCGGCTGCCGGCCTCTCGACGCACGAACACGCCGGCTCGACGCGCGTGCTGCCCGCGATCCGCCGAGCCGAGCGGATCCTGATGGCCTCCGGCGCCTGGGCGGCGTCGAAGTCAGACGCCGTCGCGCGCCGCGCGCGCCTGCGCGAGGCTGCGCTCGGCGTGGTCGTTCGCCATCCCGAGCGGCTGGGAGCGGCACTGGCCGCCGAGCAGATCCGCGGTGCCGGCAAGCCCGGCTTCCTGCAGGGGCTCGAAGCGGTGCTCGACTACGAGATCCGCGAGCGCCTCGGCGAGATCGCCTGCCCGACGCTGATCGTCTGGGGCGATCGCGACCGCCTGATCACGGTGCACGACGCCGATGTGTTCGCCGAGCTGATCCCGAACTCGCGCAAGGTCGTCTTCGAGGACACCGGCCACATGGCGATGCTCGAGCGCCCCGACCGCTTCAACCGCCTGCTCGAGCAGTTCCTGGCGGAGTAGCGCTGACGGCGCAACAGGCTGCCGGGAACACGCTTCAGGGAGCGTCAGCGAGTGTCCACCGGTGTCGGCACGCGAGCGACCGAGGAGCCGACCGATCGAAGATCGGCCAGCGCAGCGGCAACGGCTTGCTAAAGGGCTACTGCGCCTTCGGAGGCGCTGCCGACAAGCTTGGCGTACTTGCGAATCGCCACGTCGATGTGTTCGTCGGCGCGCGGCGGGCGCACGTAGGCGGCGACGCGCTCGGCGATCTGCTCGTCGCTCAGCGCGACGTCCAGACGGCCGGCGTCGACGTCGACGGTCAGCTGATCGCCGGTTGCGAGCGCGGCGATCGGACCGCCGCGGACGGCCTCGGGCGCGACGTGCGCGACCATGAAGCCATGTGTCGCGCCGGAGAAGCGTCCGTCGGTGATCAGCGCGACCTGTTCGCCAAGACCCTCGCCGACGATCGCGGCGGTGACCGACAGCATCTCACGCATGCCGGGGCCGCCGGCAGGGCCCTCGGCGCGGATCACGACGACGTCGCCGGGCTCGATCTCGTGTGCGAGCACGGCCTTCATCGCCGCCTCCTCGCCGTCGAACACGCGCGCCGGGCCGACGTGTTTGCGACGCTCGTGCCCGGAGAGCTTGACGACGCAGCCGTCCGGCGCGACGTTGCCGTGCAGGATCGCGAAGCCGCCGGTCGCTTTCAGCGGGTTCGACAACGGGCGCACCACCGGTTGGCCCTCGGTCTCTTCGGCCGCGTCGGCGTGCTCGCCGATCGTCTTGCCGGTGACCGTGATCGCGTCTGAGTTGAGAATGCCGGCCTGCTTCAGGCGGTTGAGCACGAGCGGCACGCCGCCCGCTTCGTAGAGCTCGGTCGCCACGTAGCGTCCGCCCGGCTGCAGGTCGCAGAGCAGCGGCGTGCGCTCGGAGATCGCCTCGAACTCATCGAGCTTCAGCGGCACGCCGATTTCGCGCGCGACTGCCAGCAGGTGCAGGACGCCGTTGGTCGAGCCGCCGCTCGTCGCGACGGCCGCGATCGCGTTTTCGAAGGCCGGCTTGACGAGCACGTCGCTGGGGCGTTGCCCCCGCCGCAGCACGTCCATCACGAGTTCGCCGCACTCTTTCGCGACGGCCAGCTTGCGGCCGTCCTCGGCCGGCACCATCGCCGAGCCGGCCGGCGAGATGCCGAGCGCCTCGAACGCCATCGCCATCGTGTTCGCCGTGAACTGGCCTCCGCAGGCGCCGGCGCCGGGCGATGCCGCCTCCTCCAGTTCGTGCAGTTCCTGCTCGGTCATCGTGCCGGCTGCAACCTTGCCGACGCCCTCGAAGACCTGCTGGATCGTCACCTCGGCTCCCTGGAACCAGCCGGGCTTGATCGAGCCGCCGTAGAGCATCAGCCCAGGTATGTCGAGGCGCGCCAGCGCCATGACCGTCCCGGGAATCGTCTTGTCGCAGCCGGAGATCGTCACGAGCGCGTCGAACTGGTGCGCGCTTGCGACGAGCTCGATCGAGTCGGCGACGATCTCGCGCGAGACGAGCGACGCGCGCATGCCCGACGTGCCCATCGTGATGCCGTCTGAGATCGCGATCGTGTTGAGCTCCATCGGCGTGCCGCCGGCCGCGCGAATGCCCTCCTTCACCTTCGCCGCGAGCACGCGGTTGTTGAAGTTGCACGGCATCGTCTCGATCCACGAGTGAGCGACGCCGACGATCGGCTTGGCCAGGTCCTCGGCCGAGTAGCCGACGCCATGCAGGTAGGAGCGCGCAGCCGCGCGCTCCGGGCCCTCGGTGAGGGCCCGGCTGCGATGTCTGACGTCGAATCCGTTTGTGCTGCTCACGCGGCGCGCACGATATCTGCTGCGCCAGCCGCGGCTCGCTCGCGCTCCCAGCGCGCCAGCCGCGCGAGATCGCGCCGCACCTGCTCGGGGTCGATCTGGCGCCCCGGCAGGTGCATGTTGGCCTCCTCGATCAGCCGCCGCTCGTCGGCGTTCAGCGCCATCCACTTCGCCAGCACGTCGTCGGCGTCGGGCAGGCGCGCGCTTCCGTACGGCCGCGAGTGATCGGGAAAGGCGACGCAGTACTCGTTCAGGAGCGCGCCGGTCTGCGGCACGTAGGCGACGATCGGCCGGTGCGGGTAGAGCAGGTAGGCATAGGAGGCGCCGGCCGCGTGAGCGCGCTCGCCGAGCCCGCCCCACGCGCGGATGAAGCCGAGGTCGCGATACATCGCCCACTCGCGCTCATCGACGCACGAGCGCAGCAGCTCCCGCGCGCGCTGCTCGGCGCGCCGCTCCCGCCCCGGGTCATAGCCGACGTTCGCCGGCTCGCGCCGGCGCCACTCGGCGAACGCCTCGCGCGCACGCGCCGGCCGCGGCGAGCACCGAAGAGCGCGCGAGCTCCCACAGCAGCACGACGAGCACGAGCGCCGCGGTGCCCAGCGCGAGCAGCACCGCTCAGCGAGCCGTCCGCGGTGCGCCGCCTGCGGCGCGCGGGAAGAAGATCACGCGCTCGGCATCGCGCGGAACGTCCTCGAAGCACTTGACCAGCTCGGCCTGTCGACGCCCGTCGCGAGCCTCGCTCGGCACCGCCGCCCACATGCCGGCGTCGAGCTCGCGGCGAAACGCCTCGATCAGCTCGCGCTCCTGCTCGGGCATCTCGACATCGCCCTCCGCGAGCAGGATCTCGCCATGTCCAGGCTTCATGCGCAGCAGCTTCATCGTTCGCCAAGCTCCACGCCATGCCACCTCATCGTTCGCCGATTATGGCAAACAGGGTCAGCTGCGTCGCATCGCGGCAACGCTCAGGCGCCGTCGGAAGCCGGCGCCGAGCGCGCGCGAGCGAGCCCGAGGACGTCGACCGGCCCGGCACCGGCGCCGACGTCTCGCAAGCCACCGGCGACCGCTGCTCCGGTCAGCGCTCGCGCGACGCGCGACGCCTGCAGCGGCGCCTGGCCGAGCGCGAGCTGCGCGGCGAGCAGCGCAGAGTGCGTGCAGCCCGAGCCGTGCGCGGCACCGTCGGCGTGTCGCTCGCCCTCGATCTCGACCGGTCGCTCGCGCGCGCCGTCGAGGAACAGGTCGACCGCGCGGGTGCGGTGCCCGCCGGTCAAGACGACCGCGCCGGGCCCGAGCGCCAGCAGCGCACGCGCCAGCGCCTCCGCCTCCTCGTCCTCGCTCTCGCTCGCCGGCGTCCGCGAGGAGCCGGCCAGCACGCGCGCCTCGGGCAGGTTCGGTGTCAGCACGCTCGCGAGCGGCAGCACGCGCTCGATGAGCACTCGCTCGGCGCCTGCATCGAGCAGCCGCGCGCCCGACTCGGCGACCATCACAGGGTCGACGACGACCGGAACGCCCGGCGGCAGCTCGCAGAGCGCCTGCGCGACGGCGATCGCGGCGTCGGTCGTGCCCAGCATGCCGACCTTCACAGCCGCGACGCGCATGTCAGAGACGACCGCTCGCACCTGCGCGAGGATCGTCGCCGGCGGAACCGGGTGGATCTCACTGACGCCAAGCGTGTTCTGCGCGGTGACCGCAGTGATCGCGCTCGTTCCGTGCACGCCACAGCGCGCGAACGCCTTCAGATCGGCCTGAATGCCGGCGCCACCGCCTGAGTCCGAACCGGCGATCGTCAGCGCGACCGGAGTCGCAGCGCTCGAGCTAGCGCGCTGCATCGGTCAGGAGGCGGGGGCCGCCGGTGCGTCGGGGCGGCGCGGCGGGAAGATCGTGTAGCTGCCGATCGCCGTCACGAGCAGGCGCCCGTCCTCGTGGCTGACCTCGCTGCGCATCACCGCCGTGCGCCGGTTGCGACGGTCGAGCGTCGTGCGGCAGACGATCTCGCCGTCGGTCGCCGTCTGCACGTAGTTGACCGAGATGTTGATCGTCGCGATCCGCTCATCGGTGGTCGTCTGCGCCCACAGCGTCGAGCCCATGCAGTAGTCGATCAGCGCGTAGGTGACCACGCCCGAGAGCAGGCCGCCGGCGTTGATCAGCTCCGGGCGAATCGTCAGGCGAACGGTCTGCGGATCGTCCCATCGCATGCCGATGAACTCGGTGACACCGTCGATCGCGCCCGGCCCACGACGGCGCGGCGAATCGACTCCGGCAACGCCGTCCTTGCCCTGCGAGCGCGCTACGGCAGCGTCCTCGCCGGCTGCTGGGGAGTCGTGCACGGCATGCAGGCTAGCGAGCGGGTGCTCGACGCCGCTCGATCAGCTCAGCGCTCGTTTCGTCTCAAGTGGCTCCTAGCCTGCGCCGATGCGCGCTCGAACCAGCCGCTCGCAGCAGGATGAGGAGCCGCGATCCGACTATGACGCGCGCGGGCGACTGCTGCTGGGCCGGCGTGGCGAGCGCCTGGCGGCCGCCTACCTGCACGAGCAGGGCTGGACGATCCTCGCTCGAAACGTGCGCATGCGCGACGGCGAGATCGACCTGATCGTCAGCGACCGCGATGCGCTCGTGTTCGTCGAGGTCAAGACCTGCCGCGCTCGCCGCGGGCCCAGCTCGCTCGCTGAGCAGGAACTGCCGCTCGTCCGGCTCGGCGCGCGCCAGCGCGCTCGGCTGCGCCGGCTCGCGCGCGCATGGCTGGCGCGGACACGCGGCGCCCGCCCGGCGCCGGCTTCGATCCGCTTCGACGCGATCGGCGTCGTGCTCGATTCAAGCGGTAGTCTTCAGCGCCTCGATCACCTCGAGGACGCGTGGTGAGGAGTCGCTGCTCAGAGTGCGAGCTGCTGATAGGCGAGCGACTGGAAAGACATCCGGTGCAGCGGCGAGACGCCCTGGCGGAGGATCGCCTCGCGGTGCAGCGGCGTCGAGTAGCCGACGTGCTCGGCAAAGCTCCAGCCGGGATGCTCGCCGTCGGCGTGACGCATGTAGCGGTCACGCGTCACCTTCGCGACGATCGACGCTGCGGCGATCGCGGCGCTCGTCGCGTCGCCGTCGATGATCGCCCGTTGCGGTCGCCCGAAGTCGCGTACCGGGAAGCCGTCGGTCAGGCAGATGACTTCGCCGTGCAGCCCGCGCGTGACCGAGCGCAAGGCGTCGCGCAGCGCCGCGAGGTTCGTCTTGTGCAGCCCGCACGCGTCGATCGAGCGCACGCTTCGCGAGACGACGACGACGCGCGCGGCGCTCGCGAGCACCAGCGGGAACAGCTCCTCGCGCGCCTCGTGCGAGTGCTGCTTGGAGTCGTTAAGCGCGCTCAGCGCGCGGAGCTCACGCGTGCTCAGAAGCGTCGTAGTCGAACAGCACGGCCGCAGCAATCAACGGACCGGCGAGGCAGCCGCGCCCAGCCTCGTCGGCGCCGGCGACGAGCGGCACGCCGAGGCGGCGATCGAACGCGAACAGTCGGCGCCCGCTGGTGCCGCTGCCGCGCCGTGCGCGTCTGCGCGAGCGCGCCGAGCCCTTTCCCGCGCGCGTGCCCGAGCCGGCACGCGACTGGCTCGCGCCATCGCCGGCGACGTGTCTCACGAGTCCGCTAGAGGGTTCCGATTCGGTCGGGCGGCCAGTAGGTGGCGAAGGCTCCGCCGATGATCCATCCGGTTGGGACCGGGCCCCAGAAGCGGCTGTCGTCGGATTCTCCACGGTTGTCGCCCATCATGAACCAGTGCCCGGCGGGAACCTTGATCGCAACCGGGAAGTTGCACTCCGACACGCCCGGGCACGGGCGAATGTAGGAGTCCTTCTCGCGTTTGCCATTGCGGTAGACGTGGCCTTCGATGATCTTGATCGTGTCGCCCGGCCCGGCGACGATCCGCTTGATGAAGTTGGTGCCGGTGTCCTCCTTCGGCACGGGCTCATCGCAAGGTGCGCCGCCCGGGCTGATGCGCGTTCCGCTGCCGCACTCCTCTTCGGTCGCACCTTCGGGCGGATGGAAGACTGCGATCTCGCCGACGTGCGGTTCGCCGAAGTGCATGCCGATCCGATCGACGAGCACGCGTTGGCCGACGTCGAGCGTCGGCTCCATCGAGCCACTCGGGATCCGGTAGGGCTTGACGATCCAGGCCTGGATGCCGAGCGCCAGACCGAGTGCGATGAGAATGATCACGACCAGCTCGACGATCGAGCTGACGGTCGATTTCGACGCTTTGCTGCGCCGTCTCACGCCGGCTCGTCGCTGCCGGCGTCCTTCCCGTCCGTGTCGGCATCGGCAACGCCCTCTGCCGCATCGCCTGCCTGATCCGGCGCCGACTCTGCGGTGTCCTGCGCGAGGTCGGCCGGCGCCGTGTCGCTATCCACAGCGTCCGTCTCCTCACCCGGCGTCTCGCCAACGGCCTGCGGCTGCACCGGCTGCTCCTCGGCCGTCTCCTCGACGGTCGCGTCCTGCTCCAGCACGGTCTCCTCGGCGGTCAGCCCGTCGGCGTCGGTCGCGCCACTCGGCTCGTGCAGCAGACCGGGCTCGACGAGCTCCTCGGGACCGGAGTAGCGGCGCTCGCGCACACGCGCGCGCTTGCCGACGCGATCGCGCAGGTAGTAGAGCTTCGCGCGTCGGACATCGCCGCGCGCGGCCAGCTCGATCCGCTCGATCTTCGGCGAGTGCACCGGGAACATGCGCTCGACGCCGACGCCGAAGGACTGCTTGCGCACCGTGAACGTCTCGCGCGAGCCGTGACCCTGGCGCTTGATGACGACGCCCTCGAACACCTGCACACGGCGGCGCGAGCCCTCGATCACCTGGAAGTGGACCTTCACGCGGTCGCCCGGCGCGAAGTTGGGGACGCGGCGCAACTGTGCGCGCTCGATGGTTTCGATGACGCTGCTCATGAGGGGAAGGAGGTGGTACGGCAGCGGCCGGAGCTGATCCCCGAGACGGGTTTCCGGCCAGCGCGGTTTGCAATGGTAGCGGACAGCTGGCGCGAGCTGCGTCAATCGCGCGGCGCCGGCTCGGCCTGCTGCTCGGCGCGTTGGCGCTCGCCGCGTTCGCGACTGCGCTCACGGCGCCACTGCTCGATCTGAGCGTGATGGCCGGAGAGCAGCACATCGGGAACGCGCCAGCCGCGATGCTCGGCCGGGCGCGTGTAGTGCGGATACTCGGGGTCGCCGCCGAGCGCGGCGCTGAACGACTCCTCGACGACCGAGCGCTCGTCGCCGAGCGAGCCGGGCAGCTTGCGCAGCACGGCGTCGCAGATCACCATCGCTGCCGGCTCGCCGCCGGCCAGCACGTAGCGCCCGATCGAGATGACATCGCTGCAGAAGTGCTCGACGATCCGCTCGTCAAAGCCCTCGTAGCGACCACACAACAACGTCACCGACGGTTCGCCGGCGAGCTCGTCGACGAGCGCATCGTCGAGCAGCCGCCCGCCGGGCGCGAGCGCGATCACGCGTCTGCGCTCACGCAGCTGCACGGGATCGACGCCGTAGCGCGCGCGCAGGCTCGCTTCGAGGACGTCGACGCGCAGCACCATTCCGGCGCCGCCGCCGAACGGCATGTCGTCGACCTGCGCACCGCTGAGCGTCGTGTCGTCGCGGAAGTTGACGAGCTCGAGCGTCGAGCCCGCCGACAGGGCATTGGCGACGTGCCGCTGCGATCGCAGCCAGGCGAACCACTCAGGGAACAGAGTGAAGACGTCAATCTCCATGCTCGGGCGCTCCCAGGCCGAGGAACTCCGAGTCGATCTCGACCTGCCGCGCGGCGATGTCGACGTTGCGGATCGCGTCTTTGACGAGCGGAACGAGCAGCGGCTCGGAGCTTGCCGCGGCGCGCACGTCGAGCACCTCACACGACGGTAGGCCGAGCAGGCTCGTGACCGTGCCCAGCGACCGGCCGTGCTCGTCGAGCACCTCGCAGCCCTCCAGTTCATGCGCCCACCACTCGCCCTCGCCGAGCTGCGGCGCATCGCGCGAGGCGATCGTCAGCTGCTCGCCGCGCAGCGCCTCGGCGCCCACGCGATCGCCGACGCTCTCGAGGCGCAGGATCGGCCGCGCGGCGGTACCCGAGCGACGGACGATCTCGAGCTCGCGCCCGGCGACGGTCACGCTCGCACCGAGCGTCAGCAGTCGCGTCAACGGGCCGGTCACGTAGAAGCTCCCGTCGAGCCCGTGCGGGCGCGCGACGCGTCCGGCGACGAGCTCGCGCGCCGCGCTCAATCGACGATGTCGACGAGCACGCGACAGCCCTCGCTCGTCGCGGCTGCTTTGACGACGGTCCGCAACGCCTGCGCCGTGCGCCCACCGCGGCCGATCACTCGGCCGTAGTCCTGATCGCCGACGCACAGCTCGAGCACGATCGTGCCGTCATCTCCCTCGAACTGTTCGACGGCGACCTCTTCGGGCGAGTCGACGAGGCCTTCGGCGAGGTACTCGAGCAGCCTCCGCGGGACCTCGCTCGGCGCACCGTCCTCGGATGTGCCCTGATCGTTCATCTTCGCGTCGCCGGCCGCCGCTCGCACAGGCGCACGCGCGCCGGCTTCAGCGCGCCTCGATCCCCTGGATGCGCAGCAGCTTGCGCACCGTGTTCGACGGCTGGGCGCCGCGCGCCAGCCAGCTGCGCGCGCGCTCCTCGTCGAGCACGATCGTCGAAGGCTCGGTCTGCGCGTTGTAGTGGCCGATCGTCTCGATAACGCGGCCGTCGCGCGGCGAGCGCTGGTCGGCGACGACGACTCGCCAGATCGGATCCTTCTTGCCGCCCACTCGCGTGAGCCTGAGCCTGACTGCCACGTGTTCCTCTCTGCTGGATGCCTGAATCTACGACAGCAGAGCTTAGACGGTGTGCGTGCCCGAGGCAGAGCCGCGCGCTCAGCGCGCGCCGCGCATCAACGCGCCGAAGTCCGGCGTCCGGCCGCGACCGACCTGTCGCATGATCTTGCGCGTCTGGCCGAACTGCTTGATCAGCCGGCTCACCTGCTGCACGTTGGTGCCCGATCCGCGCGCGATCCGCAGCCGGCGCGAGCCTTTGATCAGCTCCGGCGAGCGCCGCTCCTCGGCGGTCATCGAGAGGATGATCGCCTGGATCCGGTCGAGCTCGCGCTCGTCGACCTTCATCTGTGAGAGCTGATGGCCGGCGAGGCCGGGAATCATCCCCAGCAGGTTGGTCAGCGGGCCCATTTTGCGAATGCTGCGCAGCTGTCCGAGGAAGTCGTTGAGGTCGAACTCGTTGCGCCGCAGCTTGCGCTCGAGCTCGGCCGCGTCGTTCTCGTCGAACTGCCGCTCGGCCTGCTCGATCAGGCTCATCACGTCGCCCATGCCGAGGATCCGCTGCGCCATCCGATCGGGATGGAAACGCTCGAACTGGTCGAGCTTCTCGCCGGTCGAGGCGAACAGGATCGGCTTGCCGGTGACCGCCTTGACCGACAGCGCGGCGCCACCACGCGCGTCGCCGTCGAGCTTGCTCATCACGACGCCGTCGAACTGCACCGCCTCGGCGAACTGCTCGGCGACGTTGACCGCGTCCTGGCCGGTCATCGCGTCGACGACCAGGAGCACATCGTGCGGCTTGACCGCCGCGCGTATCCGCACGAGCTCGTCCATCAGCTCGCGATCGACGTGCAGGCGCCCGGCCGTGTCGACGATCAGCACGTCCTTGCCGTCCTCGCGTGCGCGCTCGAGCGCCCACTTGGCGATCTCGACCGGATCGCGATCGGTGCCCTGCTCATACGCCTCCGCGCCGGCTTCCGTGGCGACCTTGACGAGCTGCTCGACGGCGGCCGGGCGATAGACGTCGCAAGCCGCGACGGCGACCGTCGAGGAGTGCTCCTCGCGCAGATAGCGTGCGAGCTTCGCCGTCGCCGTCGTCTTGCCGGAACCCTGCAGGCCGGCCATCAGGATCACGGTCGGCGGTTTCGGCGAGAAGCTGAGCCCGGCCGAGGCACCGCCCATCAGCCCGGCCAGCTCCTCGCTGACGATCTTCACGACCTGCTGGCCCGGGTTCAGCCCGCCGATCACGTCCGCTCCGAGGCAGCGCTCCTTCAGCTGCGAGGTGAACCGGCGCACGACCTTGAAGTTGACGTCCGCCTCGAGCAGCGCCAAGCGGATCTCGCGCATCGCCGCATCGATGTCCTGCTCGGTCAGCGTGCCGCGGTTGCGGACGTCGTTGAGCGTCGACTGCAGCTTCTCCGAGAGCGTGTCGAACACTTAGGCGCTCAGGCGTCTTTCGGCGGCGCGACCGGCCGCGGCCGCGGCGGCTGGCCGTCGGGCTCGCGAACGCCCGAGCGGCCGGCGAGCGCCTCGCCGATGCCACCGAACGCCTGCGCGAACTCGGACGGCACGACGAACACCTTGTTCGCGTCGCCTTCGGCGAGTTGCGGCAGCATCTGCAGGTATTCGTAGCTGAGCAGCTCGCGGTTCGGTTTGCCCTCGTGGATCGCGCTGAAGACCGTGTCGATCGCCTTCGCTTCGCCTTCGGCCCGGAGGATCGCCGCCTGACGCTCGCCCTCGGCGTCGAGCACCGCCGCCTGCTGCGCGCCTTCGGCGGTCAGCACGGCCGCCTGCTTGGCGCCCTCGGCGGTGAGGATCTGCGACTGCTTCTCGCCTTCGGCTGTGAGGATCGCCGCCCGTCGATCACGCTCGGCGCGCATCTGCTTCTCCATCGCCGAGCGGATGTCCGGCGGCGGGTCGACCGACTTGATCTCGACGCGGTTGATCCTGATGCCCCACTTGCCGGTCGCCTCGTCGAGCACGACGCGCAGCTCGGTGTTGACGTTCTCGCGGGCGGTCAGCGTCTTCTCTAGCGTCAGCCCGCCGATCACGTTGCGCAGCGTCGTCACGGTCAGCTGCTCGATCGCCTGCAGCGGGTTGGCGATTTCATAGGTCGCCGACTTCGCATCGGTGATCGTGAAGTACAGAACCGTCTCGATCCCGACGACGACGTTGTCTTCGGTGATGACCGACTGCGGCGAGAAGTTGACGACCTGCTCGCGCAGATCGACGAGCGGCTTGACGCGATCGATGAACGGCGTGACGATCGTCAGCCCGGGCTCGAGCGTGCGGCTGTAGCGGCCGAGCCGCTCGACCACGCCGGCACGCGCCTGCGGGATCACGCGGATCGTCCGCGCGGCCAGCACCAGCGCGAACACGACAACGACGATGGCGACGATCAGGACAACCATTCAGGGGTTTCCTTTCTAGTGCATCACTAGGGCAGTTGCGCCCCTTATCTCAACGACCTCGACCCGCTCGCCGGCGGGAATTTCCTCGTGTTCGTCGTAACTGCGCGCGGTCCAGACCTCGCCGCCGTCGATCTTCACGCAGCCGACGCCCTCGTCGTTGGCGATCCGCTCGAGCACGAGCGCCGGCCGTCCGACGAGCGCCGCGGCGCCGGTGCGGATCGCCGGCGGCACGCGGCGATGACGCTGCGCGACCGGCCGCAGCGTCGCGAAGACGAGCGCCGAGGCCGCGAGGAAGACGACGAGCGAGAGCAGCGCGCCGACGCCGAGCAGCCCGACGAGCGCCGCGAGCGCCGCGCCCATTGCGAAGGGAGCGAGGTAGAAGCCGCCCTGGTGCATCTCACCGATACCGAGCACAGCGGCGGCTACCAGCCAGATGATCCATACGTCCATGAGTCTCAGGTTACCCCTGCGCGGGCGCGAAGACGACCGCTGTCACGGTGCGATCAGCGCACGTGCGAACTCCTCGGAGTCGAACGGGCGCAGATCCTCGACCGTCTCGCCGACGCCGATCAGCTTGACCGGCAGCTCGAGCTCGCGCGCGATCGCAAGCGCGATCCCACCGCGCGCGGTGCCGTCGAGCTTCGTCAGCACGACACCGCTGACCTGCGCGGCCTGCGCGAACAGCTTCGCCTGGCGCAGTCCGTTCTGCCCGGTCGTCGCGTCGATCGTCAGCAGCGTCTCGTGCGGCGCGCCCTCCAGCTGGCGCGCGATCACGCGTCGCACCTTCGCGAGCTCGCCCATCAGGTCGTCCTGCGTGTGCAGCCGGCCTGCCGTGTCGATGATCACGACGTCGATGTCCTCGGCGCGCGCTCGCGCGATCGTCTCGAAGGCGACCGAGCCGGGGTCGGCGCCCGGCGCGCCGGTCACGATCTCGCATCCAGCTCGCTCGGCCCAGCCGGCGAGCTGCTCGGTCGCGGCGGCGCGAAAGGTGTCGGCGGCGCCGAGCAGCACGCTGGCGCCGAGCTCGTGGCGCAGATGCCAGGCGAGCTTGCCGATCGTCGTCGTCTTGCCCGTTCCGTTGACGCCGACGGCCATGATCACGGTTGGCCGGCTGCGCAGGTCGATTCGGCTCGTCGCCGACGCGCGTCGTCTCGGCGAGCAGCTCGATCAGCCGCTCGCTCAGCGCCTCGCCGCCCTCCAGGCTGCCGTCGCCTGCTTCGGCTTCGAGCGTCGCGACGACCGATGCAGTCGTGCTCGGCGCCGACGTCGGCCATGATCAGCGCCTCCTCGAGCCGTTCCCAGGTGTGCTCGTCGAGCACGCCGAACAGCGTCGCCTGGATCTCCGTGCCGAGCGCCTGGCGCGTCTTGGCCATGCTCTCGCGCAGGCGCCTGAACAGGCCGCGTTTGCGATCCGCCGCTCGCCGCCGGGCGACTCGCCGCCATCACCGAGAACCTCGCGATCGCCGCGCGCGAGGCGATCGGAGTCCTCGAGGATGAACAGATCGCTCCACTCGCGTGCCACGGGCCGCGCGACGATATCAGCGTGCGCGCGCCGCGCCACGCCGGCCTCAAGCGAGTTCGAGCATGCCGCCGAGCGTCCGCAGCATCGCCGCGACGACGACCGCGCGTGAAACGTCCGGATGATCCAGCCACCACAGCGCAAGGCCGGTCAGCGAGCTGCGGATGATCTCGCCGAGCGGCTCGAGCTGCTGCTCGGGTAGCGGCGGGCCGAACTCGCGCAGCAACGCCACGTCGGCCGCGCGCTGACGTCGCCTCAGCTCACGCTGTAGATCGCGTATCGATCGGTCGCCGGTGACGTCCTGGAACAGCAGGCGGCAGCTCTCCGGGTGCTGCTCGACGTGCTCGAACCACGCATCGATCATCGCCGCCAGGCGCTGCTCGAGCGTGCCGTCGGTCTCCATGAAGCGCGCGATCGGCGCCGCCGCGAGCTCGTCGCGGCGGCGCTCGAGGAGCCGCGTGTGCAGTTCGCGCTTGGACTCGAAGTGGCGGTAGAGCATCGGCTTGCTGACGCCTGCCGCGGCGCAGATCGCGGCAACGGTCGTCTCAGCGAAGCCGCGCTCGGCGAACAGTCGCGCGGCAGCCTGCTCGATCAGCGCTCGCCGCTGTGCGCCTGAAAGCCGGCGGCGTGGCGGTCTCGGCGTTGGCGTCGCAGTTGTCGCGGTCGTCGCCACGGCCTGCTCGCTGTCACGCGAAGTTACCATCTGGTATACCCGATGGTAACAACAAGATCGGAGGGCTGACGAACGATGATCGCCACGATTCAGATCACTGACGTCGGCAGGCTCGCCGGCGCTCGCCTGCTGCGAGCGCAACCTTCGGCGACGGCCGTGCCGGGATTGCGCTACGCGGCATTGATGACGACCTCACCGCTGAGCGACCGTCGTGTGCCCCGCCCGACGACCGCTCGAATCGCGCTGTTCTCCGTCTGGGACGGCGATCGCGCGCTGGATGCGTTCGAGGCCGGGCATCCGCTCGCCGGCGCGCTCGCAGGCACCGGCTGGCGCGCACGGCTGCAGCCGACGCACCTGTACGGCGCCTGGCCCGGGCTCGAGGAGATCGTCGGGCACGAGCCGCCGATGTCCGACGACGAGCCGACTGCCGTGCTGACGCTCGGCCGCCTGCGCCTCTCACAGGCGGCTCGCTTCCTCAGAGCCGGCGGAGCAGCCGAACGGCTGGCGCTCGCCGATCCGGCGATGCTTCGCGGCATCGGTATGGCTCGCCCGCCGGCGCTCGTCGCGACGTTCTCGCTGTGGTCGACGACTGCGGCGATGCGCGCGTACGCCGCCGGGCGCGCCGGGCGCGAGCATCGCGAGGCGGTCATCGCTCACGCGGCACGCCCGTTTCACCATCACTCTGCATTCTTCCGCTTTCGCCCCTACGACTCTGCAGGGCTGTGGGAAGGAGTCGACCCGCTGGCTGCTCAGGCGACTTCGGCGACTGCGCCGTCCTGCGCCTGAGCGTCAGACTCGGACTGGTCCGGCGGGCAGCCGTCGCGAGAGCACCCGGGAGACGCCGTTGCCGCCCATCGAGACGCCGAACAGCCAGTCGGCGGCCTCCATCGTGCGCTTCTGGTGGGTGATCACGATGAACTGAGCGCGGCCGGAATAACGGCGCAGCAGCGTCAGGAAACGGTCGAGGTTGAGGTCGTCCAGCGCCGCCTCGACCTCATCGAGGATGTAGAACGGGCAAGGGCGCGCCAGGAACACGGCGAACAGGAACGCCAGCGCGGTCATCGACTTCTCGCCGCCTGACAGCAACGACAGCCGCTTGCTCGACTTGCCGGCCGGCGTGATCTCGATCTCGACGCCGAGCTGGCCGATCTCCGATCCGTCCTCCTCGCGCTGGCGCTCGAGCTCCGCCTCGCGCTCGGCCGCCTGCTCGGCCGCTGCCGCGTCCTCGGCCGCGCTCGCCGGCGCACCGCCGACCACCTGCGCGCGCTCGCCCTCGCGACCGCTGCTCAGCGGCTGCCCGCCGAGCACTGCGCGCACAGGCTGCTCTTCGCTGACGAGCCGAAGGCGCCCGGTGCCGCCTGGGAAGACGTCGCCGACGAGCTCCTCGAAGTTGCGCGCGGCGGCGTTGAAAGTCTCCTCGAAGGACTCCTGGATCTGGCGGTCGGTGTCGCGGATCACGCCGCGCAGCTCGCGCAGCGCCGTCTCGAGATCGGCGCGACGTCCCTCCATCTCCTCGACGTGTGCGACCGCCTCGGCGTACTCCTCCTGCGCCAGCGGGTTGACCGGCCCGAGCTGCTCGCGCCTACGCGAGAGCCGCTCGACGCGACTCTGCAGCGCGGCGATCTCCAGCTCGCCGAGCTCAGCCGCGGCCTCAGGCGCGGCGGTCGGCTCGTGCGTCCACCGCGGGTTCGCCGGAGGCCGGCGCCTCGCTCGCGGCGCCTGCAGTACCGGCGCCCTCGCCGCCGTCGGCGGTCGTTGGCGGCTCGGCGCCCGAAGCTGTCAGCCCGAGGCGCTCGGCGACGGTGCTCAGCTCGAGCTGCGCATCGTCGGCCTGGTCGCGTAGTCGCTGCGCCGCGACCTCGGCATCGGTGACGGCCTCGCCGGCGCTCCGAAGCGCCGCCTGGATCTCGGCCTCCTGAGCGGCGCACGCGCGCAGCTCACCGGCCATCTCCTCGCCGGCGGCGCGATCGGCCGCGAGCTCTCGCTCGAAGCTCGCGACACGCTGGCTGACGAGCTCGGCCGCGCCGCGCAGCACGGTCGCAAGGCGCGCGGCGTGTGGCGCCGTCTCGACATCGAGCGCGAGCTGCGCGCGTAGCCGCGCGATCCGCGCGATCGCGCTGCTCGAGCTCCTGCGCGATCCGCTGCGCGTGCGCGCGCACGCCGGCCAGCTCGCCCTCGAGCTCGGCTTTGCGGACCGCCAGCGGGCCCTCCGCCGGGGCCGAGGAGCGCTGCCCGATCAGCCACTCGCTGCGCCGCACCGCCTCGGCCGCCTCGGACTGACGGCGCGCGCTCGCACGCAGGGCATCCTCAGCGCCGGCGCGCGCAGCTTCTGCCTGCTGACGCTCGATCAGCGCCGCCTCGACGAGTGCCTTGGCCGCCTGCTCCTCCTGCAGCGTTCGCTCTGTCGCGGCGATCAGCCGCTCGCGCTCGTTGTGGCGCGCGAGCACGCGCTCGGTGCCGCCCTCGGCCAGCTGGCGGACCTCGCCCCACGGCGCGAACCAGACGCGCCCGGCACGTGTGACGGCGATCCCGTCGAAGTCGCGCGGGAGCTGCTCGAGGCGCTCGACGACCCACGCGTCGGCGAGCAGCCGGCGCGCCAGTGCAAGAACCGCGGGCGGTCCGCTGACCTGGTCGAGGAGGCGCTCCGCACCCGGCGCCGGCGCGGCCTCAGCGACGCGCTCGCCGCTCGCCTCGGCCAGCGCGCCGGCAGTGAGCAGGGCCGTCGCGCCGTCCGGCCCGGCCCGGTCGAGCAGCGACTCGGCGCCGGCGACATCCTCGACGAGCGCGGCGTCGAGGCGCCCGCCGAGCGCCGCAGCCAGCGCCAACTCGTAGCCGTCACGCACCCGCAGCTCCTCGCTCAGCGACGGCGCGGCCGCGTCGCCGCGGCTCGCACGAAGCGCGGCGTGACCACGCAGGAACTGATTCGCGGCCGCCAGCTCGGCGCCGACGCGCGCCGCCTCCCGGCGCGCCGCCTCGACCGCTCGCTCGGCCTCCGCCAAGCGCTCGCGGGCGGACGCCGATGCGGCGTCGGCGGCGTCTCGCTCGGCCTGCGCCGTCTGTACCTGCGATCCGAGCGCGGCGAGTTGCTCGCGCTGCTCGCGCAACTCGCCGTCGAGCCCGGACAGCTCGCGGGCGAGCTCGCTCTCGCGCTCGAGCTCGAGCTTCGCCAGTGCCGCTTCGAGCTCGGCTACGCGGCCCTCGCCGCTCGCGCGCTCGGCCTGCGCAGAGCCCTGCTCGTGCGCCGCGCTCAGTTCGTCCAGTTCGCGCCGCACGCGCTCGCTTCGGCGCGTCAGCGCCTGCGCGCTGGCCGCGACCTGCTCGCCGCGCAGCTCCAGACGCTGATGCGCAGAGCGGCACTCGTACACCCGCCGCGACAGCAGGTCGTGGCGCTCAGCGCGCTCGGACAGCGCCCGCTCGGCACGGCCGCGCCGCTCGACGGTCTGCTGCAGCTCGGCCTCGCGCGCGCCGCGCGCGCCGCGCGCCTCGGCGACACGCCGCTCTGCGTCGGCCAACTCGATCTGGCAGCGCCGCGTGGCGTCGCGCGCCAGCTCCAGCCGCGCCTGCAGGATCTGGCGCTCGAGGCGCTCATGCAGCTCGGCAGCTTCGGCCTGGCGCTTGAGCGGCCGCAGCCGGGTGCGCGCCTCGCGCTCGACGTCGAGCGCGCGATCGAGGTTCTCCTGCGTTCGCTCGAGCTTCAGCTGCGCGCGGCGGCGGCGCTTGCGGTGCTTGCCGAGGCCGGCTGCCTCCTCGATCAAGAGCCGCCTGTCGCGTGGCTTTGAGGTGACGATCTGCTCGACGCGACCCTGTGAGATGACGGAGTGCGTCTCCTTGCCGAGCCCGGTGTCGGACAGCACCTCGATCACATCCGTCAGCCGGCAGCGCGCGCCGTTCAGCCGGTAGCCACCGTCGCCGTTGCGCTCCAGCCGACGGACGATCGAGATCTCGCTGAGCGGCACGTCGACGGTGCCGTCGGAGTTGTCCAGCACGATCTCGACCTCGGCGGCGCTGCGCGGCTGCACGCCGTGGCCGCCGCCGAAGATCACGTCTTGCATCGACTGACCACGGACAGCCAGCGGCGACTGCTCGCCCATCGCCCACAGCACCGCGTCGGTCACGTTCGACTTGCCCGAGCCGTTCGGTCCGACGACGACGCTTACGCCCGGACCGAAGTCGAGCGTCGTGCGCTCGGGAAAGGACTTGAAGCCCTTCAGCGTGAGCGACTTCAGGTGCATCGCCGGCTCACGCCTCCAGTCGCTCGACGGCCTCGCGCGCGGCCTCCTGCTCGGCGTGCTTCTTGCTGCGCCCACGCCCGCTGCCGAGCTCGCGCCCACCGACGCTCGCTGCGACGGTATAGGTCCGCTCGTGTGGCGGTCCCTCCTCGCCCAGCACGTTGTAGCTGACCTCCTCGCCGCGCCTCGCGAGCAGCTCCTGCAGCGCCGACTTGAAGTCGACCGGGTGCTCGAGCGCCTCGGCGATCTCCGGGGTGAACGCCTCGACGACTGCCGCAGCGGTCCGCTCGTAGCCGGCGTGCAGGTAGCAGGCGCCGATCACGGCCTCGATCACCGACGCGAGCACGCGCTCGGTCTCGACGAGCGCCGCCGCGCTGTCGCGCACGCCGGCCGGAGCCGCCTCGCGTAGCCGCTGCGGCAG
The DNA here is from genome assembly GCA_963812575.1 of uncultured Solirubrobacteraceae bacterium. Taxonomy (GTDB): domain Bacteria; phylum Actinomycetota; class Thermoleophilia; order Solirubrobacterales; family Solirubrobacteraceae; genus Palsa-744. The sequence goes on from CAWEVS010000014.1 coordinate 464,624, forward strand.
TCCGAGCCGCACGGCGACCGCACGACACGACGGGCCGGAGACCGCTTGCGCGCGGATCTTCGTCAGCCTGCCGGCGCCGAAGCGCTCGGCCTCGAGCCGCGGGTAGAGGTGCGTCGTCACCGCCAGCGCGAGCACGCTGTCGCCGAGGAAGGCCAGGCGCGCGTACGAGTCGGCGCGGCGCTCGCTCCATGAGGCGTGCGTGAAGACCTGGCGCGCGAGGTCCTGCGGCAACTCCTCGAGCAGCTCGGCGAGCAGCTTCATCGTCGCCCATTCGCGGCTCCGTCTTGGTGTGCGAGGACGAAGTCGACGGCCTGTCCGACGGTCAGGATCTGCGCAGCCTGCTCATCGGACATGCTCACGCCATAGGTGTCCTCGAGCTCTTGGACAAGCGTGTAGAGGTCGAGCGAGTCGGCCTCGAGATCCTCTTTGAAGCGTGTGCTCTCGGCGATCACGCCGGTCTCGACGTCGAGTTCGTCGGCCAGGTGTGCACGGATCAGCGTGAACACCTGCTCGCGTGCGAGCGGCGTCATCGCAGCGGGCGCGCGCGACCGCTTATCGTCGTCTCGCGAGCGCGCACAGACGCAGTCGTAGTGGGCCAGATCGAGGAGCTCATACGATCGGGCGCAGGCTAGCGGCCGACGCGGACGCGGGCGCTTCGCGCAGCGCTCCGGCCGCCGCCAGCGCCCGCTCGGTCTGGCCGACGAGATCTTCGCGCGCGCCGCGCTCGGCGCGGATGATCGCCTCGGCGAAGCCCGTGCGCGAGAAGCGCCCGTGTGGCACGACGCCGAGCCGGCGCAGCCCCAGCAGATAGGCGCCGCCCTGCAGCTCTGGATCGACCTGCTCGCGAAAGACGCTGAGCGCGGGGCGCAGCAGCGCGCCGCCGAGCTTCGATCGCGGCGATGAGAGCGCCGCGTCGCGGACGGCGCGCAGCACGGTCTGAGAGGTCGCCTCGATCAGCTTCAGCGCGACGTTACCGGTGAAGCCGTCGGTGACGACGACATCGACAGCGCCGTCGAGCACGTCGTTGCCCTCGACGTTGCCGGCGAACTCGAAGGCCGCGTTGCGGCCGCTCGCGCGCTCCGCGAGCTCGGCGTTCGCTTCGACGACCAGCGCGCTGCCACGCGCCGCCTCCTCGCCGTTGGACAGCAGTCCCACGCGCGGGCGCGCGACGCCGAGCACGGTGCCGGCCAGCGCCGCGCCCATGAACGCGAACTGCACGAGGTGCTCGCGGCGGGCGGCCGCGTTGGCGCCGACGTCGAGCAGCGTGACCGTCCCGGCCGGCAGCGGCAGCGGCAGCGCGAGCGCCGGGCGGTAGATGCCGCGCATGCGCTTGATGTTGAACAGCCCCGCCGCCAGCGCAGCGCCGGTGCCGCCGGCGCAGACGAGCGCCTGGGCACCGCCCGCGGCGACGACGCGCGCGGCCTGGACGATTGACGCGTCGGGGTTTGCGCGCACGGCGCTCGCGGGGTCGGAGGCCTTCGCTACGGAGACGGGCGCGTCGACGATCTCGACTCCTTCGGGCGCGGCGCCGAGCTCCTCAGCCGGGCCGAACAGGATCACGCGAGCGCCACGCGCGGCCGCGAGCGCGGCGCCCGCGGCGACCTCCGCCGGGCCGAGGTCGGCACCGTTGCAGTCGACGGCAACCGTCACCGGCGCGCTCGCGTCGATCTCAGCCCCAGCGCCTGACAGCGGCCTCGGCGCCACCGCGCCGCTACGCGTCGTCGTGCTCGTGCGTGTGGTCGTGGTCGTGCCCGCGCCCTGCCGGCGCGGCGACCTCGCGGCCTGCGTAGTAGCCACACACCGGACAGACTCGGTGTGGCCTGCGCGGGCTGTGGCACTGCGGGCAGGCGTTTACCGCCGGCGTGCCGATCTTGTGCTGGGCGCGGCGCTTAGCCGTGCGGCTATGCGATTGCTTTTTCTTGGGGACGGCCATCGAGCAGCAGAGGCTACCAGCCAGAGACGGCGCTACTCGAGCTCGAGCTCGCTCAGCTTCGCCCAGCGCGGGTCGACGGGACGCTCGTGGTGATGCTCGGGACCGGCCTCGTTGAGGTCGGCGGCGCAGATCGGGCAGAGGCCGGCGCAGTCCTCGCGGCACAGCACCTTCGCCGGCGCGCTCAGCGCGAGTGCATCGCGTGCCCAGGCGGCCAGATCGAGCGTCTCGTTGGTCACGTACGGGCTTTCCAGCTCCTCGCCTTCGCCCGGCCGGTCGACCTCGCGCGCGTCGACGGCGACGGTCGGGCGCGCATCCTTCAGGCAGCGCATGCAGGGCCCGCCGAAGCGCCGCGGTGAAGCGCAGGCGAAGCGCATAGCCGCCGCCGGTCATGCGCGAGACGTCGAGCGTGACCGGCACGCTCGCGGGCTCGGCGCCGTAGCGCTCGCCGCCGAGCAGCAGCGGCTCGAGCGGAACGTCGAGCGCCAGGCTGCGCCCCTCGCCGGAGCTCAGCCGTAGAGCAGCGAGGTCGAAGTCGTGAGTCCGCACGGCCACTCCTTCAGGCTAGCGAGGCGGCGCGCCGCGTCTGCTTGACTGGCCGCGTGCCGGGCGCAGGAGCCGAACCGACGCGAACGCTGCGTGGCGCGGCAGCTGCGGCTGTTCCGCCATGTCGCGGTAGACGTCGAGCCGCTGCGCGCCTCTCGCGACTTCCGGCTGCTCGTGCTGGGCAACTTCGTGACCGGTCTCGGCACGCAGGCAACGCTCGTCGCGCTGCCCTATCAGCTCTACGTGCAGACGCGCTCGCCGCTGCTCACGGGTCTGCTCGGCGCGGTCGAGCTTGGACCGCTGATCGCGATGTCGCTGTACGGCGGCGCGCTGGCCGACCGGCTCGACCGCCGGCGGCTGCTGCTGAGCGATCAGGTCGCGCTCATGCTGATCACGGCGGCGCTGGCGCTCGGCGCATTCGCCGGCTCGCCGCCGCTCGGCGTGCTCTACGTGCTCGCGGCGCTGCTCGCCGGCTTCAGCGCCGTGCAGAACGTCGCGGCGCTCGGCGATCGTGCCGAACGTCGTCGAGGCGCCGCTGCTGCGCGGTGCGCTGGCGCTGAACTTCGGCCTCTACCAGCTGACGATGGTGATCGGGCCGGCGCTCGGCGGCCTGCTGATCGCGGCGACGCGGTCTGGGCACGGCCTATACGGTCGACGCGGTCAGCTGCGTCGGGATGGTGCTGGCGGCCGTCGCGATGGGGCCGCAGCCGCCGCATGCGGTGCACTCGCACCGAGCATCCGCCGCTCGATCCTCGACGGGCTGCGCTTCGTTCGCGGCAACCGCGCGCTCGTCGGCTCGTTCGGGATCGATCTCGCGGCGATGACGTTCGGGATGCCGCGGACGCTGTTCCCGGTGCTCTCGCTGACCGTCTATCACGCGGGCGCGGCCGGCACCGGCGCGCTGTTCGCTGCAGTCTCGGCGGGCGCGACGATCGCCGCGCTGACGACCGGCTGGCTGGCGCGCGTGCAGCGCCTCGGACGCGTCGTGATCTGGGCGGTGCTGTGTTGGGGCGCGGCGATCGCGCTGGCCGGGCTGATGCGTTCGCTGTGGCCTGCGCTCGCGCTGTTCGCGCTCGCCGGCGCCGCCGACAGCGTCAGCGCCGTGTGCCGCTCGACGATCAATCAGACGGTCACGCCGGACGCGATGCGCGGGCGCATGTCGGCCGTCTTCTCGCTCGTCGTCACCAGCGGGCCGCGCTTCGGCGACATCGAGTCGGGCGCCGTCGCCTCGCTCAGCACGCCGCGCTTCTCGGTCATCTCGGGCGGCGTCGGCTGCGTGCTCGCGGCGGCGCTGATCGCGACGGGCGTTCCCGGCGCTTCTGCGTTATGACAACGACGTTGCCGAAGCGACGCGGCTCGCTGCCGCGCCCGAGGGCGCGATCGCGTGAGCGCTCGTACGCCGGCGCTCAGGCGGGCGCCAGCAGCGTGCGCTTGAGCACCTTGCCGGTCGCGTTGCGCGGCAGCTCACGCAGGAAGACGACCTCGCGCGGCGCCTTGTAGCGGGCGAGGTTCTGCTTGACGTAATCCTGCACCTGCGACTCGCTCAGCTGAGCGCCGTCGCGTGTCACGACGAACGCCTTCAGGCGCTGCCCCCACTCCTCGTCGGGCACGCCGACGACGGCCGCCTCGGCGATCGCCTCGTGATTTGCGAGCAGGTCCTCGACCTCGCGAGGGAACACGTTCTCGCCGCCGCTGACGATCATTTCGTCGTCGCGGCCGTCGACGAACAGCCGCCCGCCGGCGTCGAAGTGCCCGACGTCGCCGGTGCTCATCAGGCCGCCGACGATCTCCTTGCCGCCGCCTCCGGTATAGCCGTCGAACATCATCTCGTTGGCGACGAAGATCCGCCCGGGGGCGCCGGGCGGCGCCTCGTGCCCGTCGGCGTCGAGCAGCTTGACGACGGTGCCGAGCGGCGGCCGGCCGGCGGTGCCCGGCGCAGCGCGCAGATCCTCGGGCGTCGCGATCGTCGCCCAGGCGACCTCGGTCGAGCCGTACAGGTTGTAGAGCACGTCGCCGAACGCGTCCATCGTGCGCGTCGCGAGCTCGCCCGGCAGCGCCGAGCCGCTGACGGCGATCACCTTCAGCGCGCTCGTGTCGTAGCGCGCGAGCGTCTGCGGACCGAGGTCGAGGATCCGCTGCAGCATCACCGGCACGACGGCGAGCGCGCTCGCACGGTGCTGGGAGACCGCGCGGAGCGTCTCCTCGGGGTCGAACCTGCGCCGCAGCACGATCGTCGAGGAGAGCGCGAGCCCGAGCGTGAAGTGCGCGTAGCCCCAGGAGTGGAACAGCGGCGCGGCGATGACGGTCGTCTGGCGCGCCTTCAACGGGATCTTCGAGAACAGCGCCGCGGCCGGCTCGAGCGTGTCGGGCTGCTTGCGCGAAGCGCCCTTCGGCGTGCCGGTCGTGCCGGACGTGAGGATCACGACGCGTCCTTTCTCTGCCGGAGGGCGCAGTTCGGCGGTCGCGCCGCTGGCGATCAGGTCTCCGATCGTCGCCTCCTCGCCGGGCCGGCTGGGCTCACTGCGCGCGACGAAGCGTTTGCGTCCGGCGGCGCCCTCGCCGACGAGGCCGGCGAACTCCTCGTCGTAGATCACGGCTGCCGGATCTTCGCGTGCGAGCACATCGCTGATCTGCGGGCCGGCGAAGGCCGTGTTCAGATAGAGCGCGCCGGCGCCGAGCTTCGCGCAGGCGACGGTCGCCTCGATGAAGCCGCGGTGGTTGCGGCACATGATCGCGACGCTGTCGTGTTCGGAGATGCCGGCGTCGGTGAGCGAGGAGGCGAGCGCGTTCGTGCGCTCATCGACCTCAGCGAAGCTGACCGTGCCGCGCTCGTCGACGATCGCGACGCGATCGGGAAAGCGGATCGCGCCGCCGAGGTAGGCCGACGGCGAGCTCGGGCCCCAGCGCCGCAGCGCGAGCAGCGAGCGGACCGTGCGGTCCGGCCGGTCGGGCTGCGCGATGCCGGTGCCCAGCAGCGCGCGCGCCATCTCGAGCTTGTACCTCACCTCCTGCGCATCCACGGCGCTGACCCTACCCCAACGCCGCCATGCGCAAGCGTCGCGCGTACCGAGAGCGGCAACGACCGCCGCCACCGCGCGTTTAGCTCACCACCCGGCTAGGGCGTCGCGGGCCAAGCGAGGCAAGGACGCACCCCTTCGTGGCACAAGCAGTTTCGCGAAGTGTGCTGGCCGAAACGGCCGATGCGAGCGAAGCGAGTGTCTGCCGGCTTCGGCACACGAGCGATCGAGGACGCCGCCTCGCGCCGCGCCCGCGGCGTCCTAGCCAACTTCGGCTGGTTCGTCCTTGCCCTGAAGGCGCTCGCGCCCGCGCTGCACGGCGGCGATGAACTTCGAAAGGTTGACCTCGAGCGTGTTGAGGATCTCGTCGGCGTAGTCCTCGGCGCCCAGCCGGATCTCGCGCTCTCGGGCGCGGGCGTCCTCGACGATGTCCTCGGCGGCGCGCTCGGCCTGCTTGGTGACCTCCTCCTCGCCGACGAGGCGCTCCTGGCGCTCACGCGCGTCCTTGATGATCCGCTCGGCCTCCTTCTTGGCCTCGGCGAGCATCTCCTGGCGCTCCTTGACGATCCAGCGCGCCTGCTTGATCTCCTCAGGGATCGTCGCGCGCATCTGATCGAGGATGTCGTAGATCTCCTCCTTGTCCACACGCACCTGGTCGGTCATCGGGACCGACTTCGCGTTGTGCACGAGGTCGTCGAGCTTGTCTATCAGTACGAGGACGTCCATGCGGGTCTACCGGCGCTGCGCGCTCTGCGGCCCGGTTGGGCGCGAGTTGAAGTTCGAGATCACGTTTGCACGTCCCATTTCGTCAGCGTGTCAGCTCTTCCTGCAAGCGTCTTGCCACCTCGTCGGGGACCAGACCGTCGATCCGGCCGCCGAACGTCGCCAGCTCCTTGACGCCGCTGGAGGAGAGAAAACTGTACTGCGGGCTGGCCATCAGGTAAACGGACTCTATCTCCGGGTCCTGTCGGCGGTTCAGCTGATTGAGCTCGAGCTCGTACTCGAAGTCGGAGATCGCGCGCAGCCCCTTGACGATCGCGCGTGCTCCGACGTCGCGTGCGAACTTGACGACGAGCGTCGAGAACGGCTCGACGCGAACGCCGTCGAGATCGGCGATCGCATGCTCGATGAAGCCGATCCGCTCGTCGATGCCGAACAGCGCCTTGCTCTTGCGCACGGAGCGGTTGACGACGGCGACGACGACTTCGTCATACAGCCGCGCGGCGCGTTCGATCACGTCGAGATGTCCGTTCGTGATCGGGTCGTAGGATCCAGGACAGACGGCTATCGACTTGTTCTGCGGGCTCATTGGTGGCGCTGGATCCTGATCGTAGTGTCGCCGAAGCGTCGTTCTCGTTCGATCGCCAGCTCGAGCTCGAGCTGTTCGCGGCGATCGCTCTCTACGACGACGCGCGCCTGCGGGCGGAGCAGCGCCGGCAACAGCGCCGACAGCTCCGGTTGCCAGTGGCGCGCCGTCGCGTAAGGAGGGTCGATGAAGATCAGATCGTATGTCTCTCGCCGACGCCGTGCGCTCTGCAGCGCGCTGATCGCCTGCGCGCGGTGCACCTGCGCGACCGGCGCTGCGAGCTCGAGCGCCTCGAGATTCTCGCGCAGGGCGCGCACGGCGGCGCCGTCTCGCTCGACGAAGACGGCGCTGGCGGCGCCGCGCGAGAGCGCCTCGATACCGAGCGCGCCGCTGCCGGCGAACAGGTCCAGGACACGCTCGCCGCGCAGCTCGCCGAGCATCGAGAACAGCGCCTCACGGACGCGATCTGACGTCGGGCGGGTGACCGTGCCGGCCGGAGCGCGCAGCCGGCGGCCGCCCAGCTCTCCGGCGATCACGCGCATCTGCGCACCGTAACGCGCACGCGGCGGCGAGCCGGTGAGGCCTGCTCGAGCTACGCCGGGATCGGCTCGAGCGCCTCGACGCCGAAGCGCCGCTGCAGCTCGGCGCCGAGCAGCAGGTTCTGCGGCTCGCTCAACTCCGGGTCCGCGCCGATGATCGCCTCGGCGCAGGCGCGCGCATGATCGAGCAGCAGCGCGTCGTCGGGCAGCGCGCGCGATCTCGAACTGGCCGAGACCCGACTGGCGCGTTCCGATCAGCTCGCCCTCGCTGCGCAGCTGCAGGTCGATTTCGGCGAGCCGGAAGCCGTCGCCGTGCTCGGCCAGCGCACGCAGTCGCGGCGAGCCGGGCGGGCCCATCAGCAGACAGCTCGCGCGGTGCTCGCCGCGGCCGATCCGTCCGCGCAGCTGGTGCAGCTGGGAGATGCCGAAGCGCTCGGCGTTCTCGACGAGCATGACCGTTGCATTCGGCACGTCGATACCGACCTCGATGACCGTGGTCGCGACGAGCACGTCGGCCTCGCCGGCGGCGAAGGCGGCCATCGCGGCCTGCTTCTCGCGCGTGCGCATGCCGCCGTGCATCAGCACGAGCTCGTGCCCGCGCAGCTCGCCGCGGCGCAGCCGCTCAAGCTCGACGGTAGCCGCGCGGAGCTCGCCGAGCGCGCGCGGGAGGGCGCTCCCGCTCGGCCGCTGGCTCCTCGTCGATCAGCGGGCAGACGACGAAGGCCTGGCGGCCGGCGCGCAGCTGCTCGCGCAGCTCCTCGTAGGCGCGAGCGCGGCCGCGCTCGCCGGCGACGACGCGCGTGTCGATCGGCTGGCGCCCGGCGGGCAGCTCGTGCAGCGCGCTGGTGTCGAGGTCGCCGTAGCCGGCGAGCGCCAGCGTGCGTGGGATCGGCGTCGCGGTCATGTGCAGCATGTGCGGCGCGCCCTTGCGGTGAAGCGCCGCGCGCTGGCGCACGCCGAAGCGGTGCTGCTCATCGACTACGGCGAGCGCGAGCGAGCGGAAGCTGACGTCGGGCTCGATCAGCGCGTGCGTGCCGACGAGCAGCGAGAGCTCGCCGCTTGCCAGCTTGCCGAGAATGTCACGACGTTTGGCGGCCGGCGTCGAGCCGGTCAGCAGCGCGCAGGCGACGGGCTCGGCGCCGATCAGCCGCTGCAGCGTGGCGAAGTGCTGTTCTGCGAGCGTCTCGGTCGGCGCCATCAACGCCGCCTGATGGCCGTGCTCGACCGCTCGCAGCATCGCGAACAGCGCGACGACCGTCTTGCCGCTGCCGACCTCGCCCATCAGCAGGCGCTGCATCGCATGCGTGCTGCGCATGTCGGCCTCGATCTGCTCGATCGCGCGATGCTGATCGCCGGTAGGCGCGAACGGCAGGCTCTCGGCGAGCCAACGCTCGGTCAGCTCGCGCGGCTCGCGCAAGCGCGTTGGCATCGTGCTCGGCGCGGCGGCGCCTTCGCCGCAGCAGGAAGACGATCTGCGTCAGCAGCAGCTCGTCGAAGGCCAGACGGGCGCGGCCCTGCTCGGTGTCGTCAGGCTCGCGCGGGAAGTGCATCGCAGCTAGCGCGCTGGCGCGGTCGGGCAGCTGCGCGGCGGTTCGCGAATGCGCCGGCAATGGCTCGACGATGTCGGCGAGCCGATCGCGAAGACCCTGCACGAGGGTCAGGATCTGCGTCGAGCTGACGCCCTCGCCGGCCGGATAGTGCGCGACGGCACCGGCCGGCACCGTCGATTGAGCTTGTTCTCGCGCGGCGCTCGCCGGATCCGGTGGGAGCGCGAGCTGCGCCGCGATCGCGTGATGGGAGACGCGGAAGCCGCCGCGCGCGTCGGCGCTGCCGTGGAGCACGAGACTCGTGCCGGGCGGATAGCGCTGCACCAGCCACGGCTGGTTGAAGAAGGTCGCGCGCATGCTTCCGCTGCCGTCGTGCACGACCGCCTCGACGAGCGGGCGCATGCCGCGACGGCGCACGGAGCGCGAAGTGATCGAGCGCACCTGCACAGCGACCGTCGCCTGCTCGCCGGCGCGCAGGCCGGCGATCGTGCGCGACTCGCGGCTGTCGCGCGGAAGGTGCTCGAGCAGCTCGCCGACCGTGCCGAGCCCCAGCGCTGCCATACCGTCGGCGAACTTGCCGGCGGGCAGTGCCAGCGGCTCGAGCAGGCGCTCCGGTCGCGGCCAGCGCAGCGGCGCGGCGAGCAGTTCGGCGCGGCTCAGCGGGTGCTCGCCGGCGAACGCGCGAACGTCGGCTTCGAGCGCTGCGAGCGACGGCGCGGCCGGGCTCATGAGAGCCGGCGGTTGGATGCTCGTCGCGGCCATGCGGCGCCCATGATGATCGCGGCAGCGGTCGTTGCTTTCAGCGAGTCGTCGACCAAGCGGCGCAAGGACGCAGGAAGCGTGGCGTACCGATCGGCAGCCAGATGCTGCCGCCGAAACGGTGATGGAGCGGGTTAGGAATCGGCCGGCACGCGAGCGACGGAGGACGCCGCTTCCGCGCAGCGTCGACGGCCCGCTGACGCTACTCGGCTGCGAGCAGCCACCAGTAGGCGGGCTGACCACCGTCGCGCAGTTCGAGCTCGACGCCGTCGCCGGCGATCAGCTCGATCTCGCCCAGGCCGAGTGGCGCGTCGAGGCCGGCGAGCACGCTGATCAGCTCCGGTCGCATGCCGTTGCCGTCGCCGGCGGCGAGCCGCTCGAGGATCGCGCGAAGCGTCTCGCGCGGATCGCCCCACGCGAGCACCTCGTCCTGCACGAAGCCGACGGCGTCGCCGCGCGTGAAGCGCCCTTGCGCATCGTCGCGCGCGGCCGGCGCAACGGCGCCGGTGCGCACGCGCGCGAGCGCCTCGTCGACGGCCTGCGCGTTCTGCTCCAACGAGCGCTCTGGAGCCAGCACGACAGCAGCGGCGAGGCCGGCCTGCTGGCTGGTCGTCTTCGCGACCTTGACCTGCTTGTCGGACAGCTTCGCGGCGTGCTCTGCGGCCATGATCACGTTGGCGCTGTTCGGCAGCACGACGACCTCCTCGGAGGCGACCTCGTGGATCGCGGCGAGCAGGTCGTAGGTCGACGGGTTCATCGTCGGGCCGCCGTCGAGCGTCTGCACGCCGAGCTCGTCGAACAGCGCTGCCAGACCAGCACCGCTGACGACCGCGATCGCGCCACAGCGGGCGCTCGCTTTGGCCGGCCGCACGGCCGCCTGTGCGCCGTTGGCGCTCGGCGACGTGCGCGGCGCCGTTCAGATCGAGCGCGCTCGACTCCTCGCGGTCATGCTCGCCGTCGTCGGCCAGCCGCGCGTCGCGCTCTTCGACCTGCAGGCGCATGTCGGCGACGTCCAGCCGCGAGACCTCGCCGGCGCCGTCGAAGACGGCCGTCGCCAGCTCGGGCGCATCGGTGTGCAGGTGCACCTTCAGCGTGCTCGAGTCGCCGACGACGAGGACCGAGTCGCCGAGCAGCTCGAGCGGCTCGATGAAGCGTCCGGGGCTGAGCTCAGCGCCGGTGACGGCGAAGTTGGTGCAGAAGCGATAGGTGCCGGAGGTGTGCTGCGGGTGTGTGATGCGCGCAGGCGCGTGATGCTCGAGCTCTGGCGGCTCGTCGCCTCGCAGCGCGGCGACGACGCCGGCGAACATGATCGTCAAGCCGTAGCCGCCGGCATCGACGACGCCGGCGTCGCGCAGGGCGGCCAGCAGCTCGGGGCCGCGCTTGACCGATTCCTCGCCGGCGTGCACGGCGCGCTCGAGCGCAGCGGCGATCAGCTCATCCTGGACGCCGCGCGCCGTCGCCGGCTCCAGGCGCGGGTTGCCTGCGCTGTGCGCGACGTCGGTGGCGATCTGGTGGGCCATCTCGCGCGCGACGGTCAGCATCGTTCCCTCTGCCGGATTGCGCACGGACGAGTACGCGCGGTCGGCGGCATTCGCGAGCGCGGCGCCGATCAGCGTCGCGTCGATCAGCTGGCCCGGCCGGGAGACGAGCTCCTCGGCGGCGCCTCGAATCAGCTGCGAGAGGATCACGCCGGAGTTGCCGCGCGCGCCGAGCAGCGCCGCGCGCGCGACCGATTGAACGATCTCCTCACGCCCGATCTCGTCGATCGTGCGCGCGCCGTCTGCGCCCTGCAGCCGGTCGAGCTCCTCCAGCACGGCGCGCAGCGTCAAGGCCATGTTGTCGCCCGTATCGCCATCGGCGACAGGAAAGACGTTCAGGTCGTTGACCTCCTGTCGACGCGATTCCAGGTGCGCAAGCGCGCCTGCAACAGCCGCGCGGAAGCGGACCAGATTCGTATCCGTCACGACGACACGTCTATCACTTGTGAGGGGTCGCCTGCCAGCCGGGCAGACGCGAATGGACGCTCGACCGAGTTTTGACGGTCCGCGCCACAACGCGGTCTAGGCGCTGTTGGCCAAGCGAGGCAAGGACGCAGTGAGCGAAGTGTGCGAACAGCACACGAGCGATCGAGGACGCAGCCTCGCGCCGCGCCAACAGCGTCTAGACGGCCTTGAGGACCTTGCCGGCTTTTAGACAGCGCGTACAGACATACACGCGCTTGGGCGCCTTGCCGACGAGGATCCTGACCTTCTGCAGGTTCGGATCGAAGCGACGCCTGGTAGCGACCATCGAATGGCTGCGACTGTTGCCGAACGCAGGCCCCTTGCCGCAGCTGTGACACACCTTTGCCATCGCGCGAAGTCTAGATGGTTTTTCGATTGGACCCCTGACGGGGCCCTCGTGGATCGCGCCGTGGCGGCACAGGCGGTGGGCTCAGCCGGCGGAGAGCTCGCGACGCAGCGCCGACATCTGCAGCACTGCCTGCGCGGCGTGCGCGCCCTGGTCTCGCTTGCCGCCGCCGGAGCGCGCCAGCGCCTGCTCGATCGTCGCGCACGTCAACACGCCGAAGGCGCACGGCACGCCGGTCTGCAGCTGCACGTCCATCACGCCGCGTGCAGCCTCGGCGCAGACGAAGTCGTAGTGATCGGTCTCGCCGCGGATCACTGCGCCGAGGCAGGCGACGCCGGCGAAGCGTCCCGAGCGCGCGGCATAGCTCGCTGCGATCGGCAGCTCGAAGGCTCCGGGCACGTCGAAGACCTCGACGACGTGATCGCCGTCCTGTGCGAACGCCGTCGTCGCGCCGTCGAGCAGCCGCTCGGCGAGATCCTCGTAGAAGCGTGCGATGACGATCGCGTAGGAGTCGCTCACCGACCGTCCTGTTCGCCTCGAGGCTCGGCGTGCGGCAGCTCGCCTGCATCGCCGCCCGCCGGCGACGGCTGGCCATCGCCGCTCGCGTCCGCGGCACGCCTGTCGGCCGCGCGCCGCTCGCCCTGGCGGCGCTCGTGCTCGCGCTCTGAATGCAGCAGCTCCTCGTCGAGATTCAGGCCCTGATGATGCAGCGTGTGGCCCATCCGCTGCGCCTTCGTACGCAGGTAGGACTCGTTGTGGACGTTCGGCGCGTGCTCGATCGGCAGCTGCGCGGTGACCGACAGGCCATAGCCCTCGAGGCCGATGATCTTCTTCGGGTTGTTCGTCAGGATTCGGATCGAGCTGAGGCCGAGGTCGGCGAGGATCTGCGCGCCGATGCCGTAGTCGCGCAGGTCGGCCGGCAGTCCCAGGCGCTCGTTCGCCTCGACCGTGTCGAGCCCGTCCTCCTGCAGCCGATAGGCGCGCAGCTTGTTCAGCAGGCCGATGCCGCGGCCCTCCTGTGCGAGGTACAGCAGCACCCCCTGCCCTTCGCGCTCGATCATCGCGAGCGCCGACTCGAGCTGCTCGCCGCAGTCGCAGCGCAGCGAGTGAAAGACGTCGCCGGTCAGGCACTCCGAGTGCACGCGCACGAGCACGTCGTCCGCGCCGGCAACCTCGCCCTTGACCAGCGCGACGTGATGCTTCTCGTCGACCGTCGAGCGGTAGCCGACCGCCTCGAACTCGCCGAACGTGGTCGGCAGGCGCGTCGCGACGACGCGCTCGATCAGGCGGTCGTTGCGGCGCCGGTAGGCGATCAGGTCGGCGATCGTGATCATCTTCAGACCGTGGCGCTCGCAGTAGGCGGCGAGGTCGGGAACGCGCGCCATCGAGCCGTCCTCGTTCATCACCTCGCAGATCACGCCGGCAGGGTTCAGTCCGGCCAGGCGGGCAAGATCGACGCTCGCCTCGGTGTGGCCGGTGCGCTCGAGCACGCCGCCCGGCTTCGCCTTCAGCGGGTTGACGTGACCCGGCTGAGTGAGGTCCTCGGGCTTGGAGTGCGGGTCGACGGCGACCTTCATCGTGTGCGCGCGGTCGTGCGCCGAGACGCCCGTCGTGACGCCGTGGCGCGCCTCGATCGTGATCGTGAACGGCGTCTGCAGCGCCGACTCGTTCTTCGCCGTCATCAGCTCGAGGCCGAGCTCGTCGCAGCGCTCCGGCGTGAGCGCCAGGCAGATCCAGCCGCGCGCCTCCTTCGCCATGAAGTTGATCGCTTCGGGCGTGACGAACTCGGCGGCCATCACGAGGTCGCCCTCGTTCTCGCGGTTCTCGTCGTCGCAGACGACGACCATCCGGCCCTGGCGGATCTCGTCGAGCGCCTCCTCGATCGTCGCGAACGGCGTCGTCGCGTTGGGCGCGCTCATGCGTGCTCCCCGACCGGGCTGGCGAGAAGGCGCTCTACGTGCTTAGCGAGGATGTCCGCCTCGATGTTGATCGCGCGAGCCGGCGGTGGCGCGCGCCGAGGTTCGTGCGGCGCAGCGTCTCGGGAATCAGCGAGACGGCGAAGCCGCCGTCGTAGAGCGCGCTGACGGTCAGGCTGACGCCGTCGAGCGCGACCGAGCCCTTCTCGACCAGATAGCGCGCGAGCTGCTCGTCGACGTCGATCTCGAGCACGCGCGCGAAGCCGTCCTCGCGGACCGCGCGGACCGTGCCGGTGCCATCGACGTGGCCCTGCACGACGTGGCCGCCGAGCCGGTCTCCGGCGCGCAGCGCCAACTCGAGGTTGACCGGCGAGCCCTCGTGCAGGTCGCCGAGCGAGGAGCGGCGCAGCGTCTCGCTCATCGCCTCCGCGTCGAAGCCGTCGGCGTAGACGTGCGAGGCCGTCAGGCAGACGCCGTTGACGGCGATCGAGTCGCCGGCTCGCGAGCTCGCCGGCGAGCCGCGTGTCGATCCGCACGCGCGCGCCGTCGGCGTCACGGCGCAGCTCGCGCACGCTGCCGAGGTCGGCGACCAGTCCGGTGAACATCAGCAGCACTCGCTCATCGTCTCGCCCATCGAAGCCTCACCACTCGCGCAGCCGCGCCGAGATCAGCAGGTCGTCGCCGACGCGCTCGCAGTCGAAGGTCAGCGCGCGCATCGCCTCGGAGATGCGCTCGACGCCCATGCCCTCGAGCGGGTCGCGCGCTGCGCTGCCACCGAGCAGCAGCGGCGCGAGGAACAGTCTGAGCTCATCGATCTCGCCGGCGTCGAGGAACGCGCCGGCGAGATGCGGGCCGCCCTCGAGCAGCACCGAGGAGACGCCGAGCGCGCCGAGCTGCTCGAGCCCCGAGCGCACACGCGCCGGCTCGTTTTCGCCCGTTGCGACCAGCACCTGCACGCCGGCGGCCTCGAGCGCATCGGTGTCCGAGCGCGCGGCGGCACGCGAGACGACGACCGTCAACGGGATCTCGGCGGCGGCAGAGACCAGCCGCGAGGAGGGCGGCAGCCGGCCGAGCGTGTCGAACACGACACGCCGTGGCTGATGCGTCGCCTCGACGGTCTCGCCATCGGGGCGCGCCGTCAGCTGCGGATCGTCGGCCAGCGCCGTGCCGATGCCGACGACGACTGCGTCGACCGATGCGCGCCAGCGGTGCGCCAGCGCGCGGCTGTCCTCGCCGCTGATCCACTGCGAGTCGCCGGTCCGCGTCGCGACCTTGCCGTCGAGCGTCATCGCCGACTTGAACAGCACCCACGGCCGGCCGACGCGCGCGTGCTTGCGGAAGGCCTGGTTCAACAGCCGCGCGCGCGTCGCCTGCTCGCCGTCGGCGAGCACGATCTCGACGCCTTCGTCGCGGAGGATGCCGAGGCCGCGACCGGAAGCCTTCTCGGTCGGATCGTCCGAGCCGATCACGACGCGTTTGATGCCGGCCTGCAGGATCGCCTCGGTGCACGGCGGCGTCTTGCCCTCGTGGCAGCACGGCTCGAGCGAGACGTAGAGCGTCGCCTCCGAGAGATCCTCCATGCCGCAGGCCTCGATCGCGTTGACCTCGGCATGCGCCGCGCCGTACTCCTGGTGCCAGCCCTCGCCGAGCACCTGCTCGCCGCGCGCGACGACCGCGCCGACGACCGGGTTGGGCTTGACCGAGCCGATGCCGTTGCGGGCCAGCTCGATCGCGCGGGCGAGGTGCGCCTCGTCTGTGTCGGTCCTGATCGCCATCTCAGCGACTGAGGATAACCTCGCTCAGCGCGAGCACCGGCCGCCGTGCAGCCGGTAGACCGTGATCGCGGGGCCGGGGCGATCGTAGGCGAGCGGGTAGTAGTCGAAGCTCCAGTCGAAGCCGAATGCGACCGGATGGGCGCCGCGCGCGTAGGGCGAGGCACGAAAGACGACTTCGCCCTGGCGCTGCAGCGCGCGGTAGTAGGCGACCGCCTGCGGGACCGCGTGCGGGTCGGCGAACGCGCGTCCGGACTCGGTCGAGCCGACCAGCACCGTGCAGTAGCCATGCTGGCGGTAGTAGCCGAGCAGCGCCGGGCTCAGCGTGCGCACGTAGTTCTCGATACCGACGACGTGAAAGCCGTGCGAGAGCAGCGCGCCGCTGGGCGAGGTCCGCGCCAGCAGGCCCGGGTACTTGATCCAGCGGTACGGGTTTTCGCTGGCGCGCGGGAACGTGCCGGGCGCTTCGCGCGCCCACACGTCCGGCGAGATCGGCTCGGCGACGATTCGCGAGCCGGCCGGCACGTTGGCGAGCATCCACTGACGCGTCAGGTTGCGCGTGTCCGCGCGTGAGAGCACGACTCCCGAGTGGATGCTGAAGACCGCGCCCTGCGCGAGCACGACGGCGCTCAGCACCAGCGCGAGGCAGATCGCGAGGACCGGCCTGCCGTGCGCGCGCGACGCCTTGGCCTGTCGCTCGTCGGCGACGCGCGGCTCGGCGGGCGCTTCGCGGCGAGCTGCGCGGGCGAGCGCAGTCGCCAGCACGCCGGCGAGCTCGAGCACGAAGTACGCCGCCAGCAGACACAGCAGCGGGAAGATCGGCAGCAGCCAGCGGCCGAAGTAGCGGCCCTGCAGGCCCATGAAGGCGAGGAACAGGAGCGGCGCCGGAACGAGCAGCGCGCCGAGCCGCCAGTCGCGTCGCCAGATCGTCAGCGCGCCGCCGAGCGCTGCGATCGCCGGCGCCCAGCCGAGCCCCCAGGTCAGTGACCACAGGTAGTAGGCCAGGCCGCCGTTGCGCGGCGCACCGAGCTTGCCCTGCGCTTCGGCCGACAGGGTCGACTGGTGCACCAGTTCGGCGTGAAAGCTCTTGTAGTCCAGCAGCGAGTACGGATTGGCGAGGAAGAACGCGGCGAACGCGACGACGCCGGCGAATGCGAGCGCCAGCGCGATGCGCGCGGCAACGCGTGCGCGCGCCTCGCCCGGCTCGCCGTCGTAGAGGCGCGCGGCGCCGGCTGCGAGCAGCGGCACGAGCACGATGCCGGCGGTGTACTTGCTCGCGCAGGCGAAGCCGAGGCCGATGCCGGCAACCAGGTAGTCGATCAGGCGCCCCTTGCGCAGCACGCCTGCGGCGCCGAGCAGCGACAGCGTCAGCGGCGCCAACGTCGGCACGTCGTTCAGCGCCAGGTGCGCGTAGAAGACCGGGAGGAACGCGACGGCCTCGATCGCCGCCGCGAGCAGCCCGACGCCGCGCGAGAAGAGTCGCGCGCCGGCCGCGTAGAGCAGCCACAGCGCGAGCACGCCGAGCGCGGCGGCGGCGACGCGCGCGAGCGTGTAGACGTCGGTCGGATGCAGCGCGAAGGCCTGGCTGACGCCGTGCTTGCCGCCATAGGCGATCGCGAAGAGGAAGTGCAGGACGTAGGTGAAGGCCGGCGGGTTGGCGAAGTAGTGCGGGTTCAGGTCATGCCCGAACATCGCGATCGCGTGCGGCACGAAGTGGTCTGCCTCGTCGGCGTTGTAGGCGTAGGGCAGACCCTGCTGCAATCCCCACAGGCGCAGCCCGAGCCCCGCGGCGAGGATCGCTGCGAGCGCCGGCCAGGCCCACCGGCGCGGAAGCTCAGCAGTTGCCATAGACCGCGTAGTAGCGGCTCGTGAAGATGCGGCGGTAGCCGTCCTGCGGGATCTGGTCGCGCGGATCGTCGCCGACGTCGACGATCGCCTCGTAGAAGACTGCGCTGCCGAGCGGGTAGACGGCAACGCTTCCGCGCGCGATCCGATGCTCGAGCGCATGCGAGCCTTTGCCGACGTCGGCGCGCGCCTGGCTGCGTGCGACGATGTCGCGCTGGTTGCTCGAATCGAGGATCCAGCGCGCGTCGGGGATGAGCTTGTTGTTCGGCAAGGTCAGCAGCGGGCAGCGCTTCAGTTCGCGCTTCACGGCCGGGGCGCGCAGTGCGACGACGAGGCCCTTGTGGAAGTCCTCGTGGTAGGCGAGCGTGTTGCGCAGGCTCGAGAGGCTCAGCGTCGTGGCAGCCGATGCGACGCCGTAGAGCACCAGCAGCGCTGCGCCTGCCATCCACACCCGCCGCATCCAGGTGCCTGGCTCGAGCATCGCCCAACCGCCGATCGCGACGGCGCAGAACAGCACGATCAGTACCGCTGCGCCGAGCAGGTAGCGGTCGATCACCGAGGCGCCACCGGCGCCCTCGAGCACGAACACGGCAAGCAGCAGCGACGAGCGCGACCAGTGGCGTGCGCACGCGCCGCGGCGTCAACCAGATCGCCAGCCCGGCGCCGGCGACCGCGCCGATCAGCACGGGCAGCTTGTCGATCCGCACCAGGAACGTCCAGACCGAGCCGATCACGCTGGCGACGCCCTGCGTGCGACCGAGTTCCTGGGCCAGCCCGGCGGTCGAGTTCAGCGAATAGAACGGCTTGCCGGTGACGATCAGATCGACCAGCACCCACATCAACGGCCCGGCGGCAGCGAGCACCGCATAGCCGAGCCGCCGCGCGTTCGAGATCCGGTTGGCAGGGGTCGGCCAGGCGCACCACAACCAGTAGGCCGCCGCGAGCAGCCAAGCGTCAGGGCGCAGCAGCCCGGCGAGCGCCAGCATCGCCAGCACCGGCCAGCCGCGCCGCGGCCGTTCGACCTCGAGCACGACCGCCCAGACGATCAGCGCGAGGTAGGAGATGTCGAGATAGCCCTGCGCGGCGAGGTTCTCGAGGAAGAAGCGGCTGAGGACGAGCAGCGCGGCGACGAGCCCGACGACCGGCCCGAAGCAGAGCCGGCCGAGCCGGTAGATCAGCGCGACGAGCGCGACGAACGAGGCGATCGAGCCGAGCACCATCAGGCGGGCGCCGCCCTGGCCGAAGATCGAGCAGAGCGCGCCGAAGGCGATCGCCAGCGGATGCTCCGTCGGGCCACGGTAGACGCGAAAGTCGGGCAGGTGCGCGTGCAGCAGGTCGCGGCCCCACAGCAGCGCGTAGAACGAGTCGTAGGTCGGATACGTCGGGTAGGCGAAGTAGCCGAACAGCGCGACGGCGCACATCAGCGCGAAGCCGGCCTTGGCCCAGGTCGAAGCCGGCACCGAGCGAAGCCGCTCAAGCCGGTTCGAGCCCGGTGGCACCCGGGTGAGCGTCGCGCTTTCCATCGAGACTCGGCCGGCGTCCGCCGGCGGTGGCCGCACCCGCACGCCCGCTGTCAGGGCCAGGGCCGTGCTTTGGGATACTGCCGGGAGCCAAGTCTAGGCAATTCGCCGATGAAGCTCACCACCAAGATTCCCTGCTCGAGCAGGAGAGGGGCCAGCCCCCCTTCTAAGCTCGCTCGGGCCTCAATCAGCCGTTTTCGGCGACTCAACGTATGAAGCTAATCATCCAGATTCCCTGCTTCAACGAGGCAGATCAACTTCCGCAGACGCTCGCCGACCTGCCGCGACAGGTCGACGGCTTCGACGTCGTCGAGGTGCTCGTCATCGACGATGGCTCGACCGACGAAACCGTCGCCGTGGCCCGCTCGCACGGCGTCGAGCACCTCGTGCGCCTGACCAACAACAAGGGCCTGGCCGCCGGCTTTCAGGCCGGCATCGATACGGCTCTGAAGCTCGGCGCCGACGTGATCGTCAACACCGACGCCGACAACCAGTACTGCGGCGCCGACATCGCGCGCCTCGTGCTTCCGATCGTCGAGGGTCGCGCCGACATGGTCGTCGGCGATCGCGAGGTGACCGGCATCTCACACTTCTCGCCGCTGAAGAAGACGCTGCAGCGGCTCGGCTCGTGGGTCGTGCGCCAGGCCTCCTCGACGAGCGTGCCCGATACGACGTCCGGCTTTCGCGCATACAACCGCGAGGCGGCGATCCAGATGCTGGTCGTCTCGAAGTTCACCTACACGCTCGAGACGATCATCCAGGCCGGCAAGCTGCTCGTCGCCGTCGATCACGTGCCGGTGCGCACGAATCCGAAGACTCGCGAGTCGCGGCTGTTCCCGTCGATGGGCGCCTACGTCAGGCGCAACGCCGTCTCGATCTTCCGCATCTACGCGCAGTACGAGCCGCTTCGCGTGTTCTGGAGCCTCGCGCTGGTCGTCGGCCTGGCCGCGATCGCCGTCTGGGTGCGCTTCGCGATCGCCTACGCCGAAGGCAATGGCAAGGGCCACGTGCAGTCGCTGATCCTCGGCGCGGTGCTGTTCATCGCCGCCGCGCTGATGTGGGCGCTAGGCGTGATCGGCGACCTGCTCGCAGCGCAGCGTGTGATGACGCAGCGGACCTTCGAGCGCGTGCGCAGGATCGAGCTCGAGCTCGGCGTCGCGCCGTCGCACTACGAACGAAACCAGGCCGCCGGCCGGCACCGAGACGGCAGGCTGCGCCGAGCGAGCTCGAGCAGCCGGCGCGCGGCGAAGAGCAGCAGCATCCGGTGCGCCTGTGAGCGGCGTGACCGTCTCCGGCGACGGAATCGTCACCGGCAACACCTACGACAAGTACGGCTCTTCGAATCCGCTCGTACGCCGGCTGATGGCCTCGTTCGAGCAGACGCTCGACGAGCTGCTGGCGCGCGCCGAGCCTCGCTCGCTGCTCGACGTCGGCTGCGGTGAGGGAGTGCTGGTACAGCGCTGGGCGCAGCGGATGCCGCAGGCACGCGTTGTCGGCATCGATCTCGAGGAGGAGTCGATTCAGGCCGGATGGGCCGAGCGGCAGGCGCCGAACCTCGAGTACCGCACGATGGCCGCCGAGGACCTGCCGTTCGCAACCGACGAGTTCGACCTGGCGACGGCGATCGAGGTGCTCGAGCACGTGCCCGACCCTGAGCGCACGCTCGCCGAGATGGCGCGCTGCGCCGAGCGCTACCTGCTCGTCTCCGTGCCGCGCGAGCCGCTGTGGCGCGGCGCTGAACATGGCGCGCGGCGCCTATCTCGCACAGCTCGGCAACACGCCGGGGCACCTCAACCACTGGTCCAGGCGTTCGTTCACGCGCCTGCTCTCACGGTTCGGACAGGTCGTCGAGCTGCGCTCGCCGTTTCCCTGGACGATGCTGCTTGTCCGCCTCTAGCGCTTCGGAGAAGGCCGCGAGCGCCTCCCGAAAAGCAGTCGCGAAAGCTCCGGACGCAGCCGCGGCGCCCGGCGGTGGCAAGCGCTCCTACGGCAGCGGAGCGCGAATTCTGTCGATCGGCATCGCCTCGACCGGGCTGCTGACGTTCGCCTACTTCTCGATCGCCAGCCACGTGCTCGGCGAACAGCCGGCGAAGCGGATCGACCTGCTGTGGTCGGTCATGTTCGTGATCATCTCGGTCATTTACAGGCCGATCGAACAGCTGCTCTCGCGGACGATCGCCGAACGCCGCGCGCGCGGCCATGCGCAGCACACGCTGCGCGTGCCGATGCTGATCCAGGCGAGCTTCGCGCTCGTCTTCCTCGCCGTCGCGCTGGCGCTGCACGGCGAGCTCGTCGATCACGTCTTCGAACACCAGCACGCGCTCTACGACGTGCTCGTGATCGGCACGCTCGCCTACGCCGCGAGCTACTTCGCGCGCGGCTGGCTCGCCGGTCACGAACGCTTCGGCCTGTTCGGCGGGCTCGTGCTGATGGAGTCGACTTCGCGAATCTGCTTCGCGCTCGCCGTCGCGCTCGGCATCGCGCACGGCGAGACGGCCGTCGCGCTCGGCATCGCCGCGGCTCCGTTCGTCTCGCTCGTCGTCGTGCCGCTCGCGTTCGCGCGCACCGGCGCCGCGCGCGCAGGCGCCGCGGGCGGGCGTTCCGTCGCGCAGGACTCAGCGCCGATCACCGTCGACGAGGCCGCTGCGGCGCTCGCCGGGCCGGGTACCGAGGGCGTGCAGGAGACGGCTGCTGGCCGTCACGACGACCTCTCGCTGCGTCGCGGCGGCGGCTTCGCGGCGGCTGTCTCGGCGATCATGCTCTCCGAGCAGACGCTGCTGAACGCCGCCGTGCTGACGGTCGACGCGACCTCCTCGAATCGCGCTCTGGCAGGCATCGTCTTCAACGTGCTGCTGATCGCGCGCGCGCCGCTACAGCTGTTCCAGGCGATCCAGACCTCGCTGCTGCCACATCTGACGGGCCTCGAGGCGACCGCCGGCCACGAGGCGTTCGCGAAGGCGATCCGCACGACCGTGCTCGCGATCGTCGCGTTCGCCGCGCTCGTCGCGCTCGGCCTGCTCGTCGTCGGCCCGTTCGCGCTGCGCCACGTCTTCTTCGGCCAGAACTACAGCTACAAAGGCTTCGGGCTGGCGCTGATCGGCGTCGGCATGGGCCTGCACCTCTGCTCCGGCGCCTTGAACCAGGCAGCGCTGGCGCGCGATCGCGCACGCGCCGCCGCCGGCTGCTGGCTGCTCGCCGCGGCGCTGTTCGTCGGCTGGATGCTGCTGCCGGCGATCTCCGAACAGCTGCTGCGCGCCGAGGTCGGCTACGCCGGCGCAACGGCGCTGCTGGCGCTCGCGCTGACCCTTCTCTACCGCCAGGGAACGCGCAGGCTCGAGGCCGGCAGCACCGCCTGAGCAGGTCGCGCGAAACGGCAAGCTGCCTCGTGGCCGCCCGTCAGACTGCGCCGATCGCCTCGGCGATCGCTCGATAGGCGGCGCCGGGATCGTCCAGGCCGAAGATCGCCGAGCCGGCGACGAACACGTTCGCTCCGGCCTGCCTGCACTGCGGCGCCGTCTCGGTCGTGATCCCGCCGTCGACCTCGACGGCGACGTCGCCGGCAAGGATCGCACGCACGCGCGGGATCTTCTGCAGCGAATGCGCGATGAACGCCTGCCCGCCCCAGCCTGGATTGACCGTCATGCAGAGCGCCATGTCGATCTGCTCGCCGATCTCAGACAGCGCGCCGACCGGCGTCGCCGGGTTGATCGCGACGCCGACGCAGGCGCCGCCGTCGCGCACCAGCGCGGCCGCGTAGGCGACGTGCGGCGTCGCCTCGGCGTGGAAGGTGATCGAGTCGGCGCCCGCCTTGACGAACTCGCCGACGTGCCGCTCGGGCCGCTCGATCATCAGGTGCACGTCGAGCATCGCGCCCGCCTCGCGCGCCTGTTCGGCAAGCCCCTCGACGACGAGCGGGCCGACGGTGATCGGCGGCACGAAGTGCCCGTCCATCACGTCGACATGGATCACGCGCGCGCCCGCCGCGAGCACCTCCCCCACCTGCTCACGCAGCCGCCCGAAGTCGGCCGACAGGATCGACGGCGCGACGCGCACGCCGGCGAGCAGCTCGCGTGCGTCGCTCACAGCGGTTGCAGCATCGAGTCGCCGCAGTGATTGCACTTCATGATCGCGGTCGAGGACATCCGCACGATCGTCGAGTGCTCACCGCAGTTCGGGCAGACCGACGTCAGCTCGAAGCGGTGCAGGCAGTACACGCAGCGATAGCGGCCCGGCAGGTTCGTCGGGCGCAGCCACGGCTCGCCGCAGTGCGGGCACTTCGGGCCGAGATCGACGGCAGCCTTCGACGAGGTCTTCGAATCGCCCTCCACCGTCAGCTCCGCCGCAGGCTGGCGATGAAGAAGCCGGCCGTGCCGTCGCGATGCGGCAGCGTCTGCACGGTGCCTGTCAAGCCGCCGCGCTCCGAGGTCTGCTCGGCGGCGGCGGGCTGTCCGATCGCCGCACGCCGCAGCGCCAGATCCTCCAACGCGAAGTCGGCATGCGAGTCAAGGAAGTCCGTGATCACGAGCTCGTTCTCGATCGGTGAAATCGTGCACGTAGAGTAGACGAGCGCCCCGTCGGGACCGACGGCCTGCGCAGCGGCGGCGAGGATCGCGCGCTGGGCGCCCGCCATCTGCTCGACCGATTCGGGCTCGATTCGCCAGCGCAGGTCGGCGTTGGCCTGCAACGTGCCGAGGCCTGAGCACGGCGGATCGACCAGCACGCGGTCGAAGCGCGCGCCCGCCGTAGGCGTGCGCGCGTCGCCGAGCTCGATGCTGACGTTCGTCGCGCGCAGCCTGTGGAGCGTCTCGCGCAGCTGGCGCGCGCGGCGCTCGTTGCGCTCGACCGCGACGATCTCGCCCTCGCCGCCCATCAGCTCGGCGAGATGCGTCGTCTTGCCACCCGGAGCCGCGCACAGGTCGAGCACGCGCTCGCCGGCGACCGGCGCAAGCGCGCGCGAGACGAGCATCGCCGCGCGCGACTGCGCCGCGAACGCGCCCGCGCGCCACAACGGCGACTCGCGCAGGTCGAGCGGGCCGTCGAGCACGACCGCCTCCGGGATCGCGCCCGGCAGGTGGCATTTCACGCCCGCGGCCTGCAGCGAGCGCGCGAGCGAATCGGCGTCGCCGACGAGCGCGTTGGCCCTCAGCGCCACCTCGCCCGGCTCGTTGTCGCAGGCCATCAGCGCTCGCGCGCCGTCGGCTCCAAGACGCTCCCACAGCAGCCGCGCGATCCACTCCGGATGCGAGTGCGCGAGCGCTGCATGCTCGGGCGTGTCGTCGTCGAGCTCGCCGAGCAGCGCGCCGGCTCCCTCGCGCGCGGCGCGGCGCAGGACGGCGTTGACGAGGCCGTGACCGCCGCGGCCACCGGACTTCGCCAGCTCGACGGCGTCGGCGACGACCGCTCTGTCGGGCGCGCCGGACATGTACAGCAGCTCGAACAGGCCGATGCGCAGGGCCGCGAGCACCGGCGGATCGAGCCGTGCGACCGGCCGATCGGCCAACCGCTCGATCAGCCAGTCGAGCGTCGCCTTGCGCTGGACGGCGCCGTAGGCGATCCGCATCGCCAGGGCGCGGTCGCGGCGGTCGAGCCGCGCCGCCTCGGCCTGCAGTGCGCGATCGGCGTACGCGCCCTGCTCGAACACGCGTCGCACGACGGCATACGCGCAGCGACGCGCCGGCGCGATCGCAGTGCTGGGAGAGCCGGCCACGGCAGCCATCATCGGCTATCCGCTGCGCGCAGCACGCGCGGGCGCACAGACCTCGGCCAGATCGCGTGCGAGGCGCACCGACTCCTCCTCGCGCAGCGTCGCCGCCGTCACGCGAACCGACGGCGCGCCGTCCGCGAGGCGGTACGGCGCGCCCGGCGCAAGCACCCAGCCGCGCTCGGCGAGCGCGCCGACGACGCCCGTCTCATCCTCGACTGCGATCCAGACGTTCAGGCCGGACGCGCCGGTCGCGACGATCTCGCGATCGGCCAGCTCGCGTAGAAGATGCTCGCGCCGCGCCGTATACGTCGCGCCGGCCTGTGCGACCGAGGCCTGCACGTGCGGATCCTGCAGCAGGCCGAGCACGAGACGCTGGAGGATGTAGCTGACCCAGCCCGGCCCGCACTGCTGGCGTCCCTGCACGCGAGCGAGCGTCTGCTCGTCGCCGCACAGCAGCGCCAGGCGCAGGTCGGGGCCGAGCGACTTCGCGACCGAGCGCGTCGCCGCCCACCGCTCGCGCCCGGCGACCGTCGTGTGCAGAACGGCGCCGGCGACGTCGCCCAGATGGTCGTCCTCGATCACCAGCACGCGCGGAAACGGCGCCAGCCGCTCGCGCAGCTCCGCCGCCCGCTGCGCGTCGAGCGCCGCGCCGGTCGGGTTCTGTCCGCGCGGCGTCAGGATCACCGCGCTCACGTCGCGTGCGAGCGCAGCGCCCAGCGAATCGGGAAGCATCCCGCGCTCGTCGATCGCGACCGGCTCGAGTGCCAGACCGCGCGCCCGCAGCAGGTCGAACAGCGCCGCGTAGCCCGGGCTCTCGACCGCGACGCGATCGCCGGCGCGCAGATGCGCGTCGAGCACGCGCTCGATCGCGTCGAGTGCGCCGCTGAGCACGCACGGCCGCGCGCCGACGATCCCGTCGGCCGCGAACTGCGCGCTCGCGAGCTCGGCCAGCTGCGGCAGCGTCGCCGGCTCGCCGTACAGCCGCTGCGGCAGGTTCGTACCGGCGAGCGCGCGCTTGAGGTCCGGCAGCAGCGCTGGATCGGGGTTGCCCTGCGAGAGATCGCGCGCGCCCGGCGGCACCGCCTGCGGCGCCCGAGCGGAGCCGATCGGAGGGCGTTCGCCGATCCGCGTGCCACGGCGCGCCTCGGTCACGACGACGCCGCGCCGGCGCAGCTCGGCCAGCGCACTGGCGACGGTCACGGGGCTGAGACCGACCTGCACCGCGAGCCGGCGCACCGACGGCAGCCGCTCGCCCGGCAGCATGCCTCCCTCGGCGACCGCGCGCTCGACGCTCTGCACCAGCTCCGCAGCGCTCGCCGGCGCGGATCCGATACTGTTCCAGTGCAGACATTGATCTGTACTATGACAGCTTCCACGGACAGCCAATCGCCTCCCGCCTCCGATCGTGTACGCCTGCGGCGCAAGCGCGAGCGCGGCAGCTACGAGCGAGCGGCGATCGACGCGATCCTCGACGAGGCGCTGGTCGCCCATCTGGGGATCGTCGACGAGGCCGGGCAGCCGTTCGTGATCCCGACGTTGCACGCTCGCGACGGCGATCTCGTCTACCTGCACGGCTCGACCGCGAGCCGTGCGCTGCGAGCGCTCGTGGCCGGCCGGCCGGCGTGCCTCACGGTCACGCTGCTCGACGGCCTCGTGCTGGCGCGCGCCGCGATGCACCACTCGGCCAACTACCGCTCGGCGATCCTGCTGGGCACGGCGCGAGCGATCGAGGATCGCGGCGAGAAGCTCGCTGCGCTCGAGGCGATCGTCGAGCACATCGTGCCGGGACGCTGGCACGAAGCGCGACCGCCGAGCGAGAACGAGCTGAAGGCCACCTCGGTGCTTGCGCTGGCGATCGAGGAGTGCTCGGCAAAGGTCCGCACGGGGCCGCCGCAGGACGACGAGCCGGACTACGCGCTGCCGGTGTGGGCCGGCGTGATTCCGCTGGCGAGCCGGCCGTCCGAACCGGTGCCGGACCCGCGGCTGTCGAGCGACATCGGCGTACCGCCGTCGGTCAGCGACTACCGCCGCCCTGGCAGCCCGCGACCGCGCAGGTAGGACGCCGCGTCCATCGCGCGTCCGCCCGGCGGTTGCACGACCAGCAGCTCGAGCGAGCCATCGGCGCAGTCGAGCAGCAGTCGATCCTCGCGCGCGACCACGCCGAGCACGCCCGCCGGCGAGCCGGCGCCGCCTGGGAGCCGCGTCGTCGGCCAGCGCCGCCTGCTGGACGCCGAGCAGCGTGCCGTCGGCCAGCTCGACGCGCGCGCCGATATGCGGATGCAGCGCGCGTACGACACGCTCGAGCTCGACCGCCGGGCGGCGCGGATCGAGCGTGCGATCCTCGGGCTCGATCTTCTCCGCGTACGTCACGCCGGCCTCGTCCTGCTCGACGAACGGCGGCGGCTGCCCTGCGTCGGTCAGGTCGAGCACCTGAAGCAGCAGATCGGCGCTCAGCTCGCGCAGGCGCGATGCGAGCGAGCCGTATGTGTCGTGCGCGCCGATCGGCGTGCTCGCGGCCAGGCACACGGGGCCGCTGTCGAGACCTGCCGTGAGCTGCATGATCGAGACGCCGGTCTCGCGGTCGCCGGCGATGATCGCGCGCTCGATCGGCGCGGCGCCGCGCCAGCGGGGCAGCAGCGAGGGATGCACGTTGAGGATCTCGTAGGCCGAGAGCAGTGGCTCCTTGATCAGCGCGCCGAACGCGCAGACGACGACGACGTCCGGCTTCGCGTCGGCGAGCAGCTGAAGCGTCTCGGCGTCGTTGACGCGCTCGGGCTGCTCGAGCGCGAGGCCGAGCGCGCGTGCGCGCTCGGCTACCGGCGGCGCAGCGAGCTTGCGCCCGCGACCGCGCGGGCGGTCGGGACGCGTCAGCACCAGCACCGGGCGATGCGCCGCGCTGCTCGCCAGGCGCTCGAGGATCGCCGCGGCGAAGTCGGTCGTTCCGAGGAAGACGAGGCGCACGGCGCGGTTGCGTCAGGCGGCGCTCGGCGTCTCCTGCGCCTCGCGCATCTCACGCATCGCCTGCTTGCGCGCCTCGCGCGGGATCCGGTCGAGGATCAGCACGCCGTCGAGGTGGTCGATCTCGTGCTGGATGACGCGCGCCGTCAACCCCTCGGCCTCGACCTCGATCGGCTGCCCCTTGGCGTCGCGAGCGCTGACTCGCACGCGCGCAGGACGCTCGACCGCGACGTGCACGCCCGGCAGGCTGAGGCAGCCCTCTTCGGCCGTCTCGAGCTCCTCGCTCTGCCACTCGAGCACCGGGTTGACGAGCGCCGTCAGCGGGTCGTCTGCGTAGGCGCAGTAGACGAGCACGCGGTGCAGCACGCCGAGCTGCGTCGCCGCGAGCCCGACGCCGAGCGCATCGTGCATCAGCTCGCCCATCCGCTCGACCTCGCGCTCGAGTGACGCGTCGAAGCGCTCGACCGGCAGCGCCTTCGCGCGCAGCACCGGATCGCCGAGCTTGCGCACGAAGCGCAGCGCGTGATCGCGCCGCGCGCGCGTCTCGGCGTCGAGCTCCTCGGGCTCGGGCGCATCCTCCTCGCGCTCGACCTCGACGTCGGCCTCCTCGGAGCTCGGAATCGGCAGCTCGTCGAACTCCGCCTCGCTGTGCGCGTCACTCATGACGGCCAAGTCTAGGAGCCACGCCCGCCGTTCGCCCGCTTGTCAGCGTCCCGGCCCTCAGTGCGAGCGATGAGCCAACGGCGCTGCGTGGAGCGTGACCGCGCCGCGCACGGTGTGCGCCTCGCCGCTGCCGCTGCGCAGGGCGATCGTCGCGGTCGCGTGCAGGCTGTGCGCCTTCGCGAGCCGCGCCAGCGCCTGCGCCGACAGATGCAACGTGGTCGTCAGCGTCTTGCCCGCCGCGACCGTGAACGACACTTTGCCCAACGTCAGGCTTCTCGCCCGCGCCGCCCCCGCACGACCGGTGCCCGGAGCAGTCAGCGTGACCGTTCCGGAGCAGCCGCCGCCCGACGCCGCGCAGACGATTGCCAGCTTGACCTTGCCCGCGCTGACCTCGAGCGAGCTGCTTGCCAGATGCGCTCTCGCGCGCGGTCGGCGATGCCGACTGGAAGCCGGCGACGCTCTGCTGCGAGACACCGCTGCTCGCGGTGGTCGTCGTCGTCGCGCTCCCACCGCCCGCAGTGCCGGCGCTGCCATCGCCACCCGAAGTACCATCACCGCCGCCGGCGCCCGTGCCCCCGCCTCCGACGTGCGCTTCAGCCGGGCCGACGCTCACCTCGCGCGTCGCTGCCGCGCTCGACAGCCCGTAGGCGTCGGTGACAGTGACCGTCACCGTGTAGGTGCCCTGCGCAGCGTAGGTGTGCGTCGTCGTCACGCCGCCACCGCTGCTGCCATCGCCCCAGTTCCATGACGCAGCGGCGATCGAGTCGCCCGGATAGAACTCGGCAGAGGCGCTCGCACTGAAGCTCGCCGCGCTGCCGGCCGCTGCCGAGGCCGGCGCAGAGATCGCCGCCGTCGGAGGCTGCGGCTGGAACAGGCCGAGCCCGACCGGCGTGCCGACGCCCGACGGGCCGTCGTAGCCGGGCGCGGCATCGCACTCAGTCGTGCCTTCGCAATCGATCCGCCCGACGTCGAAGAACGAGTCCGGATGGCCGCACTCGGCCGCCGGCTCGCCGTCGCAGTAGCCGTTGCCGCCTTCGGTCACGTCGAACCTGCCCGTTGCGTCGGCCTGCTGGCCGTACAGCGTCAGCGAGGGGTAGGCGACTCCATGCGCGCCACCCGCGAGCGCATAGAGCGCGCTGATCAGCGGCGCCGACAGCGACGTGCCACCGATCGTCACCCAGCCTTTGTCCACTTCGGAGCACCTGCTGCCGCAGTTGTAGTCGTCGTAGATGTCCAGTCCCGTGTTCGGGTCGCCGACCATCGAGACGTCCGCGTCGAGTCGTTTGTCCTCGCAACCCGTCGCGGCGAAGCCGGCCACGTCGCGCTGCCAGGGCTGCGCGCCGAACAGTCGGCTGCAGCCACCGCCGCTCGCGCCCTTGAAGAACTCCGGTTCATCCGGTTCCAGCGGCTCGTTCCGGTTCCAGACCGTCTCGCTGGAGCGCGTGCCGTTGGCGGCGAGCTCGAGCTTCGTCGCGCCGACCGCGATCACCGCCGGCGAGGCGGCGGGAAAGTTCGCCGACTCTTCCGCCGGCTCGAGCTTGTTCCAGTTGTAGTAGCCGGCATCGCCGGTCGAGGCGACGATCGGTACGCCGGCGTGGTCGTAGGAGGCAAGTTCGCTCGCTCCGAAGAAGCTCTCGGGTGCACCGTAGGAGTTCGAGACGACGCTCGCACCGAGCGCGACCGCCTCGTTGGTCGCTGCCGCGAGGTCGGCGAGGCTGGTGCTGTTGGCCTCGACCAGCAGGATCTTGCAGTTCGGGCAAGCCGCGTGAACGGCCTCGACGTCCAGCGTGCTCTCACCCGACCAGCCTTCCGTGTCGGCTGGCGGCAGTTCGCTCGCATTGCCGTTCTGGCCGACCTTCTGGAAGCAGCCGTCGCTCTTCGTGCACGAGGAGAGCTGTTTGTAGTGGGCGTCGAATTCCGCCAGGTCGCTTTCGATGTTCGGATCGTCGAAAGCGTCGACGATCGCCACCGTCTGCCCGGCGCCGCCGGAGCTCGGCGAGAAGCCGTAGGCGCTAGCGAGGTCTTCCGGCGTCAGCCCGCCCGCCGGGCCGGACAGGGCGGCGCCGCCGCCGCCCGCGACGAGGAACGGCTGCACGGAGGCTCGGCTCGCGCCCGCCGGAAGCGAGGCCAGGTGCTTGCGCACGAGCGCGAAGCAGCTCGCATGTCCAGGCGCCGGCGGCGCGCAGACGGGAACCGCTTCGGCGTAGCCACTCGCCGAAATCGGCGTAGATGCCGGCTGCGCCGCTGCGTACGCGGGGGCCAGCGCGAGCACGGCGATCAGAACTGCGACGAGCGTCGCGCCGCGAGCAGCAGACAGATCCTTGTCCATCACATCCCCCGAGCCATCCTTGGCCGATCGTTTTCGAGGATTCGAATAGTAATGATGCGACGAGGATTTTCTACTGCGGCTCGACGTCGACGCTGAAGTTGACGCCCTGGTGCTCGCCGGTCGCGGCGACGCGCTGCACCGCCTCGCCGACGGCGCGCACGGCGGCGCGGCGCTCGACCGCCTTGATCTCGAGCGCCTCGCGCTCGCGCCCGCGCAGTCGGAACAGCGCCGCCGGCCCGAGCACCGCGAACCGCCCGTCGCGCACGCCCGCCTGCAGCTCGCCGCGCACGGCGCCGGCCGCGCCGCGCGCGCGCGCGCTCTGCTCGGCCGAGCAGACGATCCTGATCAGGTGCGAGAACGGCGGGTAGTCGAGCGCCCGGCGGCGCTCGAGCTCGCCGGCCAGGAAGCCATCGCTGTCGTGGCGCGCCGCGTACACGATCGCGCGCGCCTGCGGCGCGATCGTCTGCGCCAGCACGCGACCGGCGCCGCCGCGCCCGACGCGTCCGGCCAGCTGCGCGATCAGCGAGAACGTGCGCTCCTCGGCGCGGAAGTCGGGAAAGCGCAATGTCGCGTCGGCGTCGAGCACGACGCCGAGCGAGACGTCCGCGAAGTCGTGACCCTTGGCGACCATCTGCGTGCCGATCAGCACGCCGCAGCCGGCCGACTCGAAGCGGTGCAGCAGATCGCTGATCGCGTCCTGCGGCGCGACCGCCGGCTCCGCAGGGCGCCCGTCGCGCGGCGCGCTGCCGGCCGCGCCGCCCGCCGCGACATCGGCGTCGAGCCGAAAGATCGGGAACGCTCCGTCGTCGAGCACGCTCGCAAGCTCGTGCGCGAGCCGCTCGGTGCCGGCGCCGTGGCGGGCGACCGACGTCGAGGAGCAGTCCGGGCAGCGCTCGGGCGCGCGCTCGCGGTGTCCGCAGTGGTGGCAGGCGACGAAGCCGCCGGCGCGATGCAGCACGAGCGCGACGTCGCACTGCGGGCAGCTCCAGACCCGCCCGCAGGAGCGGCACGAGAGGAAGTTCGACCAGCCTCGGCGGTTCAGCAGCACGATCGCCTTGCCGCGTTCGTCGCGCACCGCCGCGAGCGCCTGCGCGGTCTGCGCGTGCAGGCCCTCGCTCTCGCCGCGCATGTCGAGCACCTCGACCGGCGGCAGCGGGCGCCCGTCGACGCGCCGCGTCAGAAACGACCGGGCCGTCCGGTGCGCACTCTCGGCGCGCGGCGTAGCGCTGCCGAGCAGCAGCACGGCGCCGCTGCGGCGCGCTCGCTCGGCGGCGACGTCGCGCGCGTCGTAGCGCGGATCGCCCTCGTGCTTGTAGGAGGACTCGTGCTCCTCGTCGACGACGATCAGGCCGAGCCGCTCGATCGGCGCGAAGACCGCCGATCGCGGCCCCACGCAGATCCGCGCCTCGCCCTCGCGTAGCCGTCGCCACTCGGCGTAGCGTTCGGAGCCGCGCAGCTGCGAGTGCAGCACCGCGACGGTCTCGCCGAAGCGTTCGATGAAGCGGCCGACGGTCTGCGGCGTCAGCGCGATCTCGGGCACGAGCACGATCACGCCGCGCCCCTGCTCGAGCGCCGCCTCGGCCGCGCGCAGGTAGACCTCGGTCTTGCCCGAGCCGGTCACGCCGTGCAGCAGACGCGCGTGCGCGCTGCGCGTGGCGAGCTCCTCGCGCACGCAGGCCAGCGCCTCGCTCCTGTTCGGCGCTCAGCACCGGCCGCTGCTCGCGGCGCGCGCCGACGGCCGGCTGCGGCGCGCGTGCCGTCAGGCGGCGCTTGCGCCCGCTCAGCCGACGCGTGGCGCCGGGCGGCAGCACGAGGCCGAGCGCGCGCGAGAGCGTCGAGCAGTACTCGTTTGCGATCCAGTCGGCAAGCCCGACCATCTCCGACGGCACGCCGAGCTCGAGCGCGCGCAGCGGCGCCAGCAGCTTCTCGGCGGCGACGTCGCTCGAATCGGCCATGCCGACGACCACGCCGAGCACCTGCCGGCGCCCGAACGGCACGACCAGCATCGAGCCGACGCCGACCGCCCCGTCGCGAAGCTCCTCCGGCAGCCTGTAGTCGAACGGCCCGCGCAGCGCGCGGGCCGTCGTCATCGGCTCCACCTGAGCGATCGAGGCCACGGCGCTGACCTTAGAGCCAGCGGCGGATCGGACCGCGCGCTACGCGCGCGCCGTCGCGCTCACAGCCCGGCCGCCGCCTTCAGCGCCTCGGCCTTGTCCGTGCGCTCCCACGTGAAATCGGCGTCGTCGCGACCGAAGTGGCCGTAGGCGGCCGTCTTCTGGTAGATCGGGCGGTGCAGGTCGAGCTCCTCGCGAAACGCGCCCGGGCGCAGGTCGAAGACCTCGTCGACGGCCTGCACGATCTGCGCGCGCGTGCGCCCCTGCAGCTCGGTGCCGAACGTCTCGACCATCACCGAGACCGGATGCGCGACACCGATCGCGTAGGCGACCTGCACTTCGGCGCGTTCGGCCAGGCCGGCAGCGACGATGTTCTTCGCCACCCAGCGCGCCGCGTAGGCCGCCGAGCGGTCGACCTTCGACGGATCCTTGCCGGAGAATGCGCCACCGCCGTGGCGGGCCATGCCGCCGTAGGTGTCGACGATGATCTTGCGGCCGGTCAGGCCCGCGTCGCCGACCGGACCGCCGATCACGAAGCGCCCGGTCGGGTTGACGAGGAAGTTCTTGCGCAGCTTCTCCGCGTCGTACAGCTCGCCGGGCAGGATCGGCTCGACGACGTGCTCGCCAGAGGTCCTCGGGAATCTGTGCTTCGACGCCCTCGGCGTGCTGCGTCGAGATCAACAGCTTTTCGATCTCGACCGGCTTACCGTCGGCGTAGCGCACGCTGACCTGCGTCTTGCCGTCGGGGCGCAGATAGCCGAGCGTGCCGTCCTTGCGGACCGCCGCCAGGCGCTCGGCGAGGCGGTGCGCGAGCGAGATCGGCAGCGGCATCAGCGACTCGGTCTCGTTCGACGCGTAGCCGAACATCATTCCCTGGTCGCCGGCGCCGGCGACGTCCAGCTCATCGTCGTCGCCCGGGTCGTTGCGCGTCTCGTATGCCTTGTCGACGCCCTGTGCGATGTCCGGCGACTGCTTGTCGATCGCGTTGAGCACCGCGCAGGAGTCGGCCGAGAAGCCGAGATCGGCGTCGGTGTAGCCGATCGCCCGAACCGTCTCGCGCGCGACCTCCTGGATGTCGACGTAGGTCTCGGTCGAGATCTCTCCCGAGACCACGATCAGGCCGGTGTTGACGAGCGTCTCGCAGGCGACGCGTCCGTACGGTTCGTCGCGGAGCACCGCATCGAGCACTCCGTCGGAGATCTGATCGGCGATCTTGTCCGGATGTCCCTCGGTGACGGACTCGGACGTGAACAGGAATTCGTTGTCGGAAGGCTCGTTCATGGCAGCGGCGGCTGGCTCCTGGTTCGTTGGGGCAGGACTACGCGCAAGGCGGCGAGAGCGGCGACAGTCTAGGACAAGCCCGCCTGCGCGTCCTCTCGGTGCTCGCCCGCGGGTGCCTGGCGGCCGGCGTCGGCGGCTTGCCGGCTGCCCCGCTTCTCCGTGCGCCCACGCTGCCCGCGCTCGACGAAGTCGATGATCAAAGGCACGCCCTCCATGCCGTATCGCGCGCGCAGCCGGTTCTCGATGAAGTAGGCATAGTCGCGAGTCACGCGCGTGCGCGAGTTGACCTGGATCGCGAAGCGCGGCGGGCGCTGGCCGATCTGCGTCATGTAGATCAGCCGCAGGCGGTGCCCGCTGGCGCCGCGCCGCGTGCCGACCGGCGGCTGGCGCGCCTGCACCGCCTCGGCGAGGAAGCGGTTCAGCTCGGGCGTCGGAATCCGGCCGGAGACGCGGTCGCCGAGCGCGATCGCCTCGGTCAGCAGGCGCCCGACGTGGCGTCCGGTCTTCGCGCTGGCCGTCAGCACGCGCGGGCGCAGTCGCAGCTTTTCGGCGACGCGCGCGCGCTCGTGATCGAGCTCGGACTCGCCGCCCTCGTGCAGATCCCACTTGTTCAAGACGATCGCCGTCGCACAGCCCGACTTCATCGCCAGCTCGGCGATGCGCAGGTCCTGTGAGGTCACGCCCGCGCCGGCGTCGCAGACGACCAGCGCGACGTCGGCACGCTCGGCCGCTCGCTGCGAGCGCAGCGTCGTGTAGTACTCGACCGAGTCAGACACCTTCGACTGGCGGCGGATGCCGGCCGTGTCGATCAACGTCAGCCGGCGCTCGCCGACGAGCAGCGGCATGTCGATCGCATCGCGCGTCGTGCCGGCCAGCTCGGAGACGATCACGCGATCCTCGCCGAGGAAGCGGTTGACGAGCGATGACTTGCCGACGTTCGGACGCCCGATCACGGCGAGGCGCACGGTGTCGTCGTCGCGCTCGTCCTCGCCTTCGGGCAGCAACTCGACGATCCGGTCGAGCAGGTCGCCCGAGCCGAGTCCCTGCGTCGCCGAGACCGCGATCGGCTCGCCGAGCCCGAGCCGGTGGAAGTCGGCCGCCAGCGTGAGCTCGGCGACACCGTCGCACTTGTTCGCCGCGACGATCGTCGGCAACGGTGAGCGCCGCAGTATGTCGGCCATCTCCTCATCGCCCGGGCGTACGCCGGCACGCGCGTCGACGACGAGCACCGCGACCTGCGCATCTGCCAGTCCGGCGCGCGCCTGCTCGCGAATCGAGCCTGCCAGCGGATCCTCGTCCTCGAAGTCGATGCCGCCCGTATCGATCAGCTTGAACTGGCGGCCGTTCCACTCGCACTCGATCTCGTTGCGATCGCGCGTTATGCCGGCGCGCTCGTGCACGACCGCCTCGCGCGTTCCGCAGAGACGGTTGATCAGCGAGGACTTGCCGACGTTCGGATAACCGACGATCGCAACCTTCATGCAGCCAGTATGACCGCGCGCGAGCGGCGCTCCGGCTCGGCCGCCGGCAAGGGCGCGCCGTCGGCCGCCCGGCTAGGCCGGCGCGATCGCGCGAGCGAGCGTCGCGACCCGTTCGACGACCTCCGCCAGGCTGAGGCCGCTCGTGTCGAGCGTGATCGCATCCGGCGCCGGCGCCAGCGGGCTGTGCTCGCGCGTTTCGTCGCGCCGATCGCGCAGCGTCTGCTCGGCGAGCACGCGCTGCGCGTCGGCGCCCAGCTCCGCGGCGCGGCGCGCGGCGCGCACCTCTGCGCTCGCCGTCAGGAAGACCTTCAGCTCGGCGTCCGGTGCGACGACCGTGCCGATGTCGCGCCCCTCGGCGACCCAGTCGCCGCGCGCGATCAACGCGCGCTGCTTGGCGACCAGCGCGCTGCGCACGCCTGGATCGGCCGCGACCCTCGAAGCCTCCTGCGAGACCTCGCCGGCGCGGATCAGATCGCTCACGTCGCGGCCGTCGAGCCGCGTGCGCGCGCCGTCGCCGGCGCCGGGCACGAACTCGATCTGCGCGGCCAGCGCCAGTCCCGCCGGATCGGCCTCCGGCGCCGCCAGAGCGAGCAGCGCCACGCATCGATACATGGCGCCGCTGTCGAGGTACGTGAAGCCGAGCTCGCGCGCGACGGCGCGCGCGACCGTCGACTTGCCCGCGCCCGCCGGCCCGTCGATCGCTACGAGCAAAGCGCTCGCCAGATCCTCGACGAAGCTCGGATAGGAGACGCTCGCCGCCTCGATCCCGAGCACCTCGACGCCTTCGCGCGAGGCCAGGCCGGCGACCGCGCCGAGCATCGCCATGCGGTGATCGCCGTGCGCGTCGATCGTGCCGCCGCGCAGGCCGCCGCTGCCGCGCACGGCAAAGCCGTCGTCGGTCGCCTCGATCTCGGCGCCGAGC
This sequence comes from uncultured Solirubrobacteraceae bacterium, assembly GCA_963812575.1. Classification (GTDB taxonomy): domain Bacteria; phylum Actinomycetota; class Thermoleophilia; order Solirubrobacterales; family Solirubrobacteraceae; genus Palsa-744. The sequence goes on from CAWEVS010000014.1 coordinate 501,122, forward strand.
CCGCGCAGGCCCTCGACCACGCCGGCGATCCGATCGGACTCCTTGAGGCGCAGCTCCTGCGCGCCGCGAACGATCGTCTCGCCCTCGGCAAAGCAGCCGAGCAGCGCGACCAGCGGCAGCTCGTCGATCGCCAGCGGCACCTCGTCGGCCTCGACGACCGTGCCCTCCAACACGCCGTGCGCGACGTCGAGGTCGCTGATCGGCTCCTCCGGCGAGAGCTCGCCTGTCTCATCCTCGAGATCGCCGAGCACGATCCCCTGCATGCGGCGGACGATCCGCAGAAAGCCGGTCCGCGTCCAGTTGACGCCGACGTCGCCGATCAGCAGCCGAGAGCCCGGCACGAGCACGCCGGCGGCGACGAGAAACGCGGCCGAGCTCGGATCGCCGGGCACGCGCACGCCGTCGAGCAGCAGCTCGTCGGTGTTCACGACCGTCACCCGGCGCCCGTTGCGGTGGATTCCGACGCCCGCGCGCAGCAGCATCCGCTCGGTGTGGTCGCGGCTGCGCGTCGGCTCGCTGACGGTCGTCGCGCCGTCGGCTGCGAGCGCCGCCAGCAGCACGCACGACTTGACCTGCGCGCTCGCGACGGCAAGGTCGTAGGAGATCGCGCGCAGGTGCGCGCCGCGCACGCGCAGCGGCGGAAAGCGCTCGTCGCGCGCGCTCAGCTCGGCGCCCATCAGGCGCAGCGGCTCGGCCACCCGATCGACCGGCCGGCGCCTGATCGACGCGTCGCCGTCGAGCGTGAACTCGGAGCCCTCCTGCGCCGCCAGCCAGCCCGGCAGCAGGCGCATCAGCGTGCCCGCATTGCCGACGTCGATCGGCCCGTCCGGCTGGCGCGCCTCGCGCAGGCCGGTGCCGCGGACGACGACCTCGTCCTCGCCGCGCAGCTCGACCAGCGCACCGAGCGCGCGCACGGCGTCCAGCGTCGAGTCGGTGTCGGCAGCGTGAAGGTAGCGCTCGATGCGAACCGGCTCAGAGGCCATCGCGCCGAGCAGCGCGGCGCGATGCGAGATCGACTTGTCGGGCGGAGCGCGCAGCTCTCCGGTGAGGCCGCGCGCGGGCTCGAAGCGCATCTTCATCCGCTCATCATCCTCGCCCGGCCGCCACGCCGCCGTCGCGGCGGCGCGTCAAAGCTCACGCCTGCGCCACCGGAAAGCCGAGCGCAGCGATCAGCTCGCCGGCACGCAGCGCCTCGCGCTCGCCGTCGAGCCACAGCGCAACGACGCCCTGGCTGTTGTCCTCCGACGGCGACAGCGCCATGTCGCGGATGTTCACGCCCGCGCCCCCGAGCGCCAGTGCCAGCTGCGCGATCACGCCCGGCCGGTTCGGCACGGCGACGCGCAGCTCGGCGACCGCGCCGCCGGTCAGCCCCGCTCCGAGCAGCTCCTCTCGCTCACCGCGCGCGGCCTCGTTCCAAGCCGTGATCGCCGCCGCGTCCTCGCGCTCGAGCGCCGTGCGAACCTCGGCCACGCGCGCGGTCAGGTCATCGATCGCGACGAGCAGCGCATCGCGATTGGCGAGGTAGATGTCGGTCCAGATCGCGCTGTTGGCGCCGGCCACGCGCGTCGCGTCGCGAAAGCTCGGGCCGACCGCCGGCACGCGTCCCTCGGCGGCGTCACCGAGCGCGCGCGCGGCCTGCGCGACGAGCACGTTCGCGAGCACGTGCGGCAGATGCGAGACGGTCGCGAGCAGCTGGTCGTGCGTGTCGGCCTCGATCGCCGTCGGCTGCGCACCGAACGTGCTCAGCAGCCGGTGCAGGCGCTCGTACAGGACACCGGCCGTGCTGCTCGTCGGCGTCAGATACCAGACCGCGCCATCGAACAGGTCGGCGCGCGCGTGCTCGACGCCGGCCGTCTCGGCGCCCGCCAGCGGATGGCCGCCGACGAAGCGCTCGTCGGCGCCGGCCTCGGCGACGACGCGCTTGGTAGAGCCGACGTCGGTGACGACGCAGTCCGCCGATGCGTGCTCGAGCGCTGCGCGCACGGTCTCTGCCAGCGCGCCGACCGGCGCGGCGACGAACACGACATCGGCTCCGTCGACCGCCGCGGCGACGCTGCTCGCAGCGACGTCGATCGCTCCGCGCGCGAGCGCGCGCTCGCGCACGCCCACGTCCGGGTCATAGCCCTGGACGTGCGCATCGGCCCGCTGCCGGGCGGCCAGACCGATGGAGCCTCCGATCAGCCCGACCCCCAGCACCGCGACGTTCAAAGAGCCGAGCTCCAGACCATCAGACGGCGCTGAGCGCCTTGCCGGCGAGCTGCGCCGCCTGCTCGACCGCCGCCGCGTAACCGGCGAAGTCCTCGGCACGAAGCGCCTGCGGGCCGTCGCAGATCGCCTCCTCGGGCTTTGGATGCACCTCGACGATGATCCCGTCGGCGCCGACCGCGGCGGCCGCCAGCGAGAGCGGCGTGACGAGGTCGCGACGCCCGGCGGCGTGGCTCGGGTCGACGATCACCGGCAGGTGCGAGAGTTCCTTCAGCACCGGCACGGCCATCAGGTCGAGCGTGAAGCGGTAGGCGGTCTCGAACGTGCGAATGCCGCGCTCGCAGAGCATCACGTTCGGGTTGCCTTCCTTGAGGATGTACTCGGCCGCCATCAGCAGCTCGTCGAGCGTCGAGGAGAGCCCGCGCTTGAGCAGCGCCGGGCGCCCGGAGCGACCGATCTCGGCGAGCAGCGGGTAGTTCTGCATGTTGCGCGCGCCGATCTGCATGACGTCGGCGACCTCGAGCACGGCATCGATGTCGCGCATGTCCATCAGCTCGGTCACGATCGGCAGGCCCGTCTCCTGCTTGGCCTCGGCGAGCAGCCGCAGGCCCTCCTGGCCGAGTCCCTGGAAGGCGTACGGCGAGGTGCGCGGCTTGTAGGCGCCGCCTCGCAGCAGCGTCGCGCCGGCGTCGCGCACGACGCGCGCGGTCTCGAGCGTCTGCTCGCGCGACTCGACCGTGCACGGACCGGCGATCAGCGCGAAGTTCTCGCCGCCGATCTTGCGCCCTTCGATGTCGAGCACGGTGCGCTCGCCGTGCGTGATCTGCGCCGAGGCGAGCTTGTACGGCTTCAGGATCGGCACGACACGGTCGACGCCCGCCTCGCCCTCCAGCCCGAGGCCCTCGACGGTGACGTCCTGCTCGACGTCGCCGATCGCGCCGATCACGGTCACGCGCGCGCCCCTGCTGCGATGGGCCAGCGCGCCCGCTCGCTCGATTTTCTCGACGACCGCGTCGACCTCCTCCTCGGTCGCGGTCTCCTTCATGACGATCATCATCGATTCATCCTTTCAACGACTCGAAAGCTTATGGTCTGGAAGCTGGCTTGACCAGCTCTGCACGACTCGTGAAGCCCCGCGGTCAGGCGGCGGGGGCGGGCTCACGCCCGTGAGAGAGGCGCTTGGCCTCGTATACGAGACCCGGGGCGGCCGATCGAGCTCGCTCACGCACGAGCTCAGGCCGAAGCGCCTAGCTAAATCGCCAGGAGACGGGATACGACCACGATGCGCGCGCGACACTGCTGCCGCACTGGGCGGCTGCGCTTCTGCTCGATGAGATTGCTCGCGCGGACATGATCGGTCTTGCAGGTTGTAGCAAGTTCGCGCCGCCGCGGCAAGCGCCGCGAGGCCCGATCCCGCTCACAGCACTTCGGCGAGCGCGTCGAGGAACCGCGCGTTCTCCTCGGTCGTGCCGTAGGTCACGCGCAGCGCGCCCTCCTCGCCGAGCGCCGCGCCGCTGCGCACGAGCACGCCGCGCTCTTCGAGGCCCGCCATCACCTGCGCCTCGTCGCGCCCCTCGCCCAAGCGGAACCAGCAGAAGTTCGCCTGCGACTCGGCCGGCGTGATGCCGAGCGCGCGCAGGCGCTCGTCGACCGAGATGCGCTCGGCGACGGTTCGCGCGACGCGGTCGATCACGGCGTCCTGATGCGCCAGCGCCTCGATCGCGCCGGCCTGCGCGAGCGCATTGCAGTAGAACGGCTGGCGCACCTGGTCGAGCACGCGCGGCAGCGTCTCCGAGCCGCACAGCGCAAAACCGACGCGCAGGCCGCAGAGGCCGTGGACCTTCGAGAAGGTGCGCAGCAGCATCAGGTTCGGGTGGTGCTCGAGCAGGTCGATCGAGGCGTCCGGGTCCTCGAGCAGGTTGAACTCGCAGTAGGCCTCGTCGACGATCACGCAGACGTGCGGCGGCACCTGCGCGACGAACTCGGCGATCTCGCTCAACGGCAGGGCAGTGCTGGTCGGGTTGTTCGGATTGCAGACGATCGCCAGGCGCGTCGCGACGGTGATCTCGCGCAGCATCGCCGGCAGGTCGTGGCGGTCCTCGCTCGTCGAGCGCGCACCGTGATCGCGCGCGCGCCCGACGCGCCCGTCAGATGCGGGTAGACCGAGAACGACGGCCAGGCGTAGACGAGCTCGGCGCCCGGCTCGAGCAGCGCCTCGCCGGCCGCGAGCAGGATGTCGCAGGAGCCGTTGCCGATCGCGATGCGCGACGCCGGCACGCCGTAGCGCTCGCTGAGACGCCGGCGCAGCGTCGAGTTGGTCGGGTCCGGATAGCGGTTGAGCGTGGCCAGCGCGCGGTCGATCGCCTCGCGCACCTCCGGCAACGGCGGATAGGGCGACTCGTTGCTGGCCAGGCTGACCGGCGGCGCCGTGCCGGCGTAGCCGCCGGCGACCGGATAGCTCGGCAGCCGCGCGACGCGCTTTGAGAACTCGAGTGCCACGCCCCTACTGGGCCGCCTGCAGGTCGGCGCGCAGCGCGCTCGCCTCGCCGAGGTAGACGTGCTGGGCGACGTGCTCGTCGGGCGCGTAGTAGTGGATCAGCACGCGGATCACGCGTGGCAGCGAGCGCGGCACCGCGATCTCGCGCGCGCACAGCAGCGGAACCGACTCGAAGCCGAGCGCGCGTGCGGCGACGGCCGGAAACTCGGCGTTGAGATCGTTCGTCGCCGTGAAGATGCAGCTGACGACTTTCTCCGGAGCGAGCTCGTTGCGCTCCATGATCTCGCGCATCAGGTCCGTCGTCGCCTCGAGGATCTCGTGAGAGTCGTTTCGCTCGACGCTCGTCGCGCCGCGTAGTGCAAACAGTCGCATGCGCGGCGATTGTGCCAGAGCGAGCGCGCGAGCCCTGACAGCGGTGCCGCGCACGCCCGACGCCGGGCCGCCGCCGCGGTGCCTCAGATCGCGCGCAGCGCTTCGAGCTCGGCCCGATCGAGGCGGCGGTACTGGCCCGCCTTCAGCCCGTCGAGGCGCAGCGGGCCGAACTGCTCGCGCCGCAGCTCCAACACCGGCCGTCCCAGCGCCGCGCACATCCGCCGCACCTGCCGGTTGCGTCCCTCGTGGATCGTCAGCTCCAGCGTGTGCGCGCCGAGCCGCCGCGCGCGTGCCGGCGCGGTGAGTCCGTCATCGAGCTCGATCCCCTCACGCAGGCGCTTCAGTGCCGGCTCGTCGATCGGCGGACCGCCGAGCTTGGCGTGGTAGCGCTTGGCGACCTCGAAGCGCGGATGCGTCAGGCGGTTGGCGAGCTCGCCGTCGTTGCTCAGCAGGATCAGGCCGCTGCTGTCGGCGTCGAGGCGGCCGACCGGATAGAGCCGCGCGCCGGCGGCCGCCAACAGGTCGAGCACGGTCGTGCGTCCGTGCGTGTCGCGCGCGGTCGAGAGCACGCCGAGCGGCTTGTGCAACGCGTAGGTGACGCGCGCCTCGGCGCCGCCGAGCGCCAGCCCGTCGACCTCGACACGCGCCGACTCGGCGACGGCGCGTGCCGGATCGGTGACCGTAGCGCCGTCGATGCTGACGCGACCGGCGGCCACGATCCGCTCGCACTCGCGTCGCGAGGCGACGCCGGCGTGCGCGAGGTACTTGACCAGGCGCATCAGCGCCGCTCCGGCAACGGGCTCATCTGCTGCAACCATAGATCGGCACGCGATCGGCGCCGGCGAGCGCCGCGACGAGTCGATCATGGACTTCGCGCTACTCGAGAAGACGCTCAGCGACCAGGACGAGCCGCGCTTTCGCGCGCGGCAGGTGTGGGCGTGGGCGGCGCGCGGCGCGCTCGGCTACGAGGAGATGACCGATCTGCCGGCTCCGCTCAGAGAGGCGCTCGCCCGCGAGCTGCCGTTCTCGAGCCTCGCGCTGCGAGAGGAGCTGCCACGCGAGCGACGGCACCGTCAAGGCGCTGTTCGCAACGCACGACGGGCGTCCGCTGGAGGCGGTGCTGATGCGCTACCGCGATCCCGGCGACGGGAGCAGCGGTCGTCGCACGGTATGCCTCTCCTCGCAGTCGGGCTGCCCGCTGACCTGCACGTTCTGCGCGACCGGTCAGATGAAGTTCGCGCGAAATCTGACCGCGTCTGAGATCGTCGATCAGGCGCTGCACTTCCGTCGCCTCGCCGGGCCGCTCAGCAACTGCGTGTTCATGGGCATGGGCGAGCCGATGCTGAACATCGAGAACGTGCTCGCAGCGTGCGAGCGCCTGCCCGACCTCGGCATCGGCCATCGCCACACGGCGATCTCGACGGTCGGCTGGATCCCGGGCATCGAACGGCTTGCCGAGCAGGAGCTGCCGCTGCGACTGGCGCTGTCGTTGCACGCCGCCGACGAAGCCCTGCGCTCGGAGCTGATGCCCGTCAACGAGCGCTACGCGCTGAGCGACGTGATCGAGGCCTGCCGCGCGTTCTACGCGCGCAAGCGCCGCCGCGTGTTCGTCGAGTACGTGATGCTCAAAGGCGTCAACGACCGCTACGAGCAGGCGCTCGCGCTCGCGCGCCTGCTGAAGCCGCGCCGCGACGAGCCGCGCTCGATCTTCAAGGTCAACCTGATCCCGTACAACCCGACCGAATCGCCCTACGAAGGCTCGACGCGCGCCTCGATCGCCGCGTTCCGCGACGCGCTGATCGCGCCACGACGTGCCCGCGACGATCCGCCTCACACGCGGTCGCGACATCGACGCGGCCTGCGGGCAGCTGGCAGCGAAGGCGTAACGACCGCCCGGCTCGAACGCCGCTGCTGCGGCCGCCCGACCGTTCGCGTGCCCACGCCGCGGTGCTAGCTTTTGCGATGCGGCATGGGGGTGTCGCACGCACGGAGGCTTGCGGCAGCCTCGTCTCGCGCCATCTTCAACTTCTTCACGCGCGGAGGCGAGTCATGAGCACGACCGGCATCGACGAAGCGAAGCTCGAAGCATTCATGGGACAGGCCGTGACGGACATGGGCGCGATCATCAGCGCGCCACTGATGTTGATCGGCGAGAAGCTCGGGCTGTACCGCGCGATGGCAGGCGCCGGGCCGCTGAGCTCCGAGGAGGTCGCCGAGCGATCGGGCGCAGCCGAGCGCTACGTGCGCGAGTGGCTCCGCAACCAGGCCGCCGGCGGCTACGTCTCCTACGACGCGGCAACCGATCGCTACACGCTGCCCGACGAGCACGCGCTGGCGCTGGCCGACGAAGACAGTCCCTTCTACATCCTCGGCGTCTACGACCTGATCGCCTCGCTGTACGCCGACGAAGACCAGCTGCTCGACGTGTTTCGCAGCGGCGAGGGCATGGGCTGGCACGAGCACGACCAGCGCCTGTTTCGCGGCACCGAGCGCTTCTTCCGCCCGGGATACCGCGCGCATCTCGTGGCCGAGTGGATACCAGCGCTCGACGGCGTCCAGGCGAAGCTCGAACGGGGCGCGAAGGTCGCCGACATCGGCTGCGGTCACGGCGCCTCGACGATCCTCATGGCCGAGGCCTTTCCCAACAGCGAGTTCTTCGGTTTCGACTATCACGAGGCGTCGATCGCCCGCGCGCGAGAGGCGGCGGAGCAGGCCGGCGTCGCTGAGCGCATCACCTTCGCCGTCGCCTCGGCGAAGGACTACCCGGGAAGCGGCTATGACCTCGTCTGCGTGTTCGACTGCCTGCACGACATGGGCGACCCCGTCGGCGCCTCGGCGCACATCCGCGACACGCTCGCCGACGATGGCACGTGGATGATCGTCGAGCCGTTCGCCGGCGATACGGTGCAGGAGAACCTGAACCCCGTCGGACGCGTCTTCTACGGTGCCTCGACCGTGATCTGCACGCCGGCCTCGCTCGACCAGGAGGTCGGGCTCGCGCTCGGCGCCCAGGCCGGGCAGGCACAGCTCAGCGCGGTGATCGAACAGGGCGGCTTCGGCTCGGTACGCCGCGCGACCGAGACGCCCTTCAACCTGATCCTCGAAGCGAGGCCCTGAAGAACCGCTAGCCCGCGCGCGCCTCGCCGGCGCGCATCAGCCGCTCGCGCAGCTCGGCCTGCTCCTCGGGCGTCGGGTCCCACTGCTCGACGTCGGGCAGCTCCTCCAGCGAGCGCAACCCGAACAGCTTCAGGAACTGCGTCGTCGTGCGGTAGACGGTCGCGCCGAACTGCGAGTGGCCGGCCTCTTCGATCAGGCCGCGATCGAGCAGCGTCGCGACGGCCGAGTCGGCGCTGACGCCGCGGATCCGGGCGATCTCCGGACGCGAGACGGGCTGCAGATACGCGACGATCGCGAGCGTCTCGGCCTGCGCCGGCGTCAGCCGGGACACGCGCGGGCGGCTGAACAGGCGGCGCGCCGCGTCCTCCTCGGCGGGATCGCTCGCGAACGTCCAGCCGCCGCCGAGCTCGCGCAGCACGATCCCGGAGCGGCCGGGCGCGTGGGCCTCGCCGAGCAGCTCGAGCGCGGCTGCGATCGCGCCTTCGTCGGCCTCGCACGCGTCGGCGAGCTCGCCGGCGCTGAGCGGATCGGTGGAGAGGAACAGCAGCGCCTCGACCGTTCGTGCGAGGCGTGGAGCGTCCGGATGCGGCTCGCTCACCCGGCCAGCCCTGCCGTGGCGCCGCCGAGTCCGGCGCCGGCCATGCCCGCGCCGGCAGCTGCCACGGCGCCGCCGGCGAGCGACAGCCCGCCAGCGGCGCCGGCCGAGGCGCGGCGGACGTTGATCGCGCCGAAGCTCTCGCCCTGCTCCCAGTCGGCCTCGCCGCGCTTGTACAGCTCGAGCAGCGCGAACAGCGTCACGGCGACCGTCATCCGATCGGCGCCGCTGACCGCCTCCTCGAAGCTGAACGAGCCGCGGCGCAGCAGCTCGCGCAGCACCGCCAGGCGCTCGGCCACGGCGACGCGCGCGGTCGAGATGTGGCGCAGGTTGATCTGCGGCGGCATCGCCAGCAGCCGGCCGATCGCGGCGCCCAGCGTGCCGGCCTCTTCGGAGCCGTCGGCCGGATCGAGCACGGTGCGGCGCAGCCCCGGCGGCAGCGGCGCCTCGCGGAAGCGATGCCCGTGCTCGCCTTCGAGCAGCGCGCCGAGGTGCCCGGCGGCGGCGCGGTAGCGGCGCGCGTCGAGCATCCGCGCGAGCAGCTCCTCGGCGGCTTCCTCGGGCTCGATGTCGAGCTCCTGCTGCTCGTCGCCGAGCAGCATCAGACGGGACTTGAGCTCGAGCAGCGCCGCGATCAGCACGATGAACTCGGTCGCCGTCTCGAGCTCGAGCTCGCCGCGCGCTTCCAGATGGTCGAGGTAGGCCAGCACGACGTCGGCCAGCTGCAGCTCCAGCAGGTCGACCTCTTCGCGCAGGACGAGCGTCAGCAGCAGGTCGAACGGGCCGGTGAAGACGTCGAGATCGAGCTCGAGGTTGGCGAGCGTCACGGCCGTCACCGTACTGCGCGGTCCCGACGTGGAGCGCCGACGCCCATCCGCTCGCGCACGTCGGCGAGCGTCTCGGCGGCGATCGCAGTGGCACGCTCAGCGCCGTCGGCGAGAATCGCCTCGAGCGCGCTCTCGTCGCGGCGAAGCGCGTCGTAGCGTTCGCGTACGGGCGCGAGGTACTCGACGACGCCGGTCGCGACGGCAGCCTTCAGTTCGCCGTAGCGCGCCTCGGCCAGCTCGGCTTCGATCGCCTCCGGCCCGACGCCGCGAACCGCTGCGAGGATTTCGATCAGGTTGCTGACGCCAGGCTTCTCCGGATCGCGTCGCACCTCCGAGCCGGAGTCGGTCACCGCGCTCTTCAGCTTCTTCTCGATCGCCTTCGGCTCGTCGAGCACGTAGACGGTGCCGAGCTCTGAGCCGACGCTCGTCGACATCTTCCGCGTCGGCTCCTGCAGGTCCATGATCCGCGCGCCGACCTCCGGAATCCGGTGCTCGGGCACGACGAGCACGTCCTGGCCGTCGCCGAAGCGCGCGTTGAAGCGTCGCGCGACGTCGCGCATCAGCTCGAGGTGCTCGCGCTGGTCCTCGCCGACGGGCACCTCCTCGGCGCGGTAGGCGAGCACGTCGGCGGCCTGCAGCACCGGGTAGAGCAAGAGCGCCGCAGAGACGAGCTCGCGCTGGGCCAGCGACTTGTCGCGGAACTGGTGCATGCGCTGCAGGCGACCGAGCTCGGTGACGCTCGAGAGCAGCCATGTCAGCTCGGTGTGCTCGTGCACGTCGGACTGGCGGAAGAGGACGCAGCGATCCGGGTCCAGCCCGGCGGCCAGCAGGATCGCGGTCGTGTCATAGAGGCGCTCGCGCAGATCGGCCGGCTCGTAGGGAACGGTGATCGCGTGCAGGTCGACGATGCAGTAGATCCCTTCGCCGCGGTCCTGGCCGGACACGTACTGCGCGATCGCGCCGATGTAGTTGCCGAGATGCTTGCGGCCGGTCGGCTGGATGCCGGAGAAGATGCGCATCGAGTGACCGCGCTAGCGCCGGCGCAGCGAGGAGTCGGTGAGCCACGGCGGATCCCAGCCGCGCTCCTGCCGGGTTGACGTTCACGCCGGGCGGCACGATCTCGTCGATCCGGTCGAGCAGCGTCGTCGCTCAGCGTCAGGTCTCGAGCGCCGGCAGCTGGCTCTCGAGCTGCTCGCATCGTGCGCGGTCCGATGATCGGCGCCGTCACGGCCGGGTGCGCGGTGACGAACGCCAGCGCCATCTCGATCAGCGAGATGCCGGCCTGCTCGGCGAGCTCGCCGAGCGTGCCTGCGCAGCCTCGAGCTTGCGCTGGTTGGCCGGATCTGACATGTCGTAGCGCGCCGGAATCATCTGCGCGCGGCGGCTCGAGCCGGGCGATCCTCGCCGCCCTGCGCGTACCTACCCGAGAGCCAGCCGCCGGCCAGCGGGCTCCACGGGATCACGGCCGATCCCGTATCGCTGGCATGTCGGCAGCACGTCGGCCTCGATCGCGCGGTTCAGCAGCGAGTACGGCGGCTGCTCGCAGACGAAGCGCTCGCGCGCGCGTCGTTCGGCGACCCACTGCGCCTCGACGATCTGCGACGGCTGGGAACGTCGAGCTGCCGATGTAGCGGACCTTGCCGGCGTGCACGAGGTCGCTGAGCGCGCTGAGCGTCTCGTCGATCGCGGTGTCCGGCTCGGGGCGGTGGATCTGGTAGAGGTCGATCCAGTCCGTTTTCAGCCGCCGCAGGCTGTTCTCGACCTCCTGCACGATCCAGCGGCGCGAGTTGCCGAACTGGTTCGGATCCTCGTCGTCCATCTTGCCGTGCACCTTCGTCGCGAGCACGACCGAGTCGCGCTTGCCGCCGGCGAGCGCCTTGCCGACGATCTCCTCGGACTCGCCGCGCGAGTAGACGTCGGCCGTGTCGATGAAGTTGATGCCCGCATCGAGCGCCCGATGGATGATCGCGATCGAGTCGTCGTGGTCGGTGTTGCCCTAGGCGCCGAACATCATCGCGCCGAGACAGAGCGGGCTGACGCTTCACGCCGGTCGCTGCCGAGGCTGCGGTAGCTCGAACGCCATCGCCTCGAGCCTAGAGGAGCGCCTGGCGGATCACCGGCTGCTTCGCCGCTGCGACCTCGTCGAGCCGTCGCACCGGCGTCGTGTAGGGAGCGCTGAGCGCGATCTCCGGATCCTCGGCCGCCTCGCGCAGGATCGCAGCGATCGCATCGGCGAATGCGTCGAGCGTCTCCTTCGTCTCGGTCTCGGTCGGCTCGACCATCAACGCCTCCTCGACGAGCAGCGGGAAGTAGACGGTCGGCGGGTGAAAGCCGAAGTCGAGCAGCCGCTTGGCGAGGTCGAGCGTCTTGATCTTGAGCTCCTTCTTCATCGGACCGCCGGAGAGCACGAACTCGTGCATGCACAGCTCGCCGTAGGCCAGCGGCAGGTACTCGGCTACGCCCTGCTCGCGCAGCCTCGCCAGCAGGTAGTTGGCGTTCAGCACGGCCGCTTCCGATGCGTCCTTCAGTCCGTCGCCGCCGAGCGAGCAGATGTAGGCGTAGGAGCGCACGAAGCAGCCGTAGTTGCCGTGAAAGCCGCGCAGCCGGCCGATCGACTTCGGCCGCTCGTGGTCGAGCGCGAAGCTGCCGTCCTCGCCGCGCGCGACGACCGGCACCGGCAGATACGGCGCGACGCGCTCGGAGACCGCGATCGGGCCGGAGCCGGGGCCACCGCCACCGTGCGGCTGCGTGAACGACTTGTGCAGGTTGAAGTGGACGATGTCGAAGCCCATGTCGCCGGGGCGCGAGAGGCCCATCACGGCGTTGAGGTTGGCGCCGTCGTAGTAGAGCGTCGCGCCGACGCCGTGCACGATCGCCGCGATCTCCTCGATGTTCGGATCGAACAGGCCGAGCGTGTTCGGGTTCGTCAGCATCAGGCACGCGACGTCCTCGTCGGCCTTCGCGCGCAGGTCGTCGAGATCGATGCCGCCGTCGTCGTTCGTCGCGAGCTTGACGACCTCGAGCCCGGCCATCGTGACGGTCGCCGGATTGGTGCCGTGCGCGGTGTCGGGCGTCAGGACCTTCCTGCGAGTCTCGCCGCGATCCTCGTGGTAGGCGCGCGTGACGAGCACGCCGGCCAGCTCGCCGTGTGAGCCGGCCGATGGCTGCAGCGAGACGTGCGGCAGGCCCGAGACCTCGGACAGCGCCTGCTGCAGGTTCCACATCAGCTCCAGCGCGCCCTGCGAGCCCTCGCCGTCCTGCAGCGGATGCAGCCGCGCGTGGCCCGGCAGCGCGGCGACGCGCTCATGCAGGCGCGGGTTGTGCTTCATCGTGCACGAGCCGAGCGGGTAGAAGCCCGAGTCGAGATCGAAGTTGCGCTTGGAGATGCCGACGTAGTGGCGCACGATCTCGGGCTCGGAGACCTCTGGCAACCGCGCCGGCTGGCGCCGGCGAAACCGCGCCGGCAGCGCCTGCTCGGCGTCGGGCTCGGGCACGTCGCGCGGTGGGCAGAGGAACGCCCGGCGCCCGCGCGCGCCCTTCTCGAAGATCGTCCGCGCGCGCTCGCGCTGAAGCGGCGTCGCGCCCGTTGCAGACGCCGGCGCGCTGAGACCGTGGTGCGGGTGGTGCCCCTCGATGCCCGGATCGGCGTGCAAGTGGTTCTCGTCGATCTCGCTCATGCGATCGCCGCGCGCCGGCCGGCGGCCGCGGCACCGTTCGATCCGTCGTTGCCCGAGTCGCGCTGTCTCGCCGCCTGAGCGCTCAGCGGCGACGGCTGCAGCCGAGCACCTCTGCGAGCCGGTCGATGTCGGCACGCGATCGCCGCTCGGTGATCGCGACCAGCAGCACCCCGCGATCGTGCTCGCGGCCGCTCAGCGCGTGCACGTCGACGCCCGGGTTGACGCCTTGCTCGATGCAGCGGCGGCGCACCGCTGCGAGGTCGGCGTCGATTCGCAGCGCGAACTCGCGCACGACCGGCTGCTCGTGCAGCTTGCCGACGCCGTCGATCGCCGCCAGGCGCTCGCGCGCGTAGTGCGTGCGAGCGAGCAGCAGCTCGCCCAGCTCGACGATGCCCTCGCGGCCGAGCCAGCAGAGGTAGACGACGCCGGCCAGCGCGTTGAGCGCCTGCGCCGTGCAGATGTTCGACGTCGCCTTCTCGCGACGGATGTGCTGCTCGCGCGTCTGCAGCGTCAGCACGAAGCCGCGCCGCCCGTCGACGTCGAGCGTCTCGCCGGCGATCCGCCCGGGCATCCGTCGCAGGTACTGCTCGCGCGCCGCGAAGAAGCCGAACGACGGCCCGCCGAAGTCGAGCCGGTTGCCGAGCGGCTGGCCCTCGCCGACGCACACGTCGACGCCGCATTCGCCGGGCGAGGCGAGGATTCCGAGCGTGATCGGGTCGGCCTGCGCGACGACGACCGGGCTCGGCCGCCTGCTTCGCCGCGGCGCTCAGCGCCGCAGCGTCCTCGACCGCGCCGTAGAAGTTCGGCTGCGCGAAGATCGCCGCGCTCGTGTCGGCGTCGATCGCCTCCGCCCAGGCCTCGGCGTCGGTCACGCCGTCGCGCAGAGGCACCTCGACGACGTCCATCTCGAAGCCGTGCGCGTAGGTGCGCAGCGTCTCGATCGTGTGCGGGTGCAGGCCGGCGCTGATCACGATCCGCGAGCGGCCGTTGTGAAGCTTTGCCAGATACGCCGCCGCGGCGACGGCCGAAGGACCCTCGTAGGTCGACGCGTTCGAGACGGGCAGGCCGGTCAGCTCGGAGATCGCCGTCTGGTACTCGAACATCACCTGCAGGCCGCCCTGGGAGATCTCCGGCTGATAGGGCGTGTAGGGCGTCAGGAACTCCGAGCGCTCGGTCAGCATGTCGATCAGCGCCGGCACGTAGTGGTCGTACATGCCGGCGCCGAGGAAGCTGAGCTGCTCCTCGGCGCTCGTGTTGCGAGCCGCCAGCTGCGACAGGTGCGCGAAGACGTCCTGCTCGGGCAGCCCGTCGGGCAGCTGCAGCGGTCGGTCCAGACGCACCGCGCTCGGGATCTGGCGCTCGAAGATCTGCTCGACCGACTCGACGCCGATCGCGTCGAGCATCGCGTCGAGGTCCGCCGGCGTGATTGCGGTGTAGCGGCTCAAGGTGCTGCTGTCAGCCTAGCCGTCGAGCGTCGCCGTATAGGCGCTCGCGTCGAGCAGCGCCTGCGGCTCGCTGGGGTCCGACAGGCGAACCTTGACGAGCCAGCCGGAGCCGTAGGGATCATCGTTGATCGCCTGCGGCGAGTCCGAGAGCGCCTCGTTGACCTCGACGATCTCGCCGGACAGCGGCGCGATCACGTCCGAGACGGCCTTGACCGACTCGACCTCGGCGTAGGGCTTGTCCTTGGTGACGCTCGTGCCGACGGCCGGCAGCTCGAAGAAGACGACCTCGCCGAGCGAGTCCTGCGCGTACCAGGTGATGCCGAGCGTCGCGAGCGCCGGATCGCTCGCGTCGATCCGCGCCCAGTCGTGCTCGGGGTGGTAGAGCAGATCCTCGGGATAGCTGTTGTCGGCCATCTACGGCGCCTTTCTGTAGAGCGGCTTCTGCTTGACGACGGCGCGGCGCATCTTGCCACGAACGTCGATCTCCAGGACGGTGCCGGGCGCGGCGCGCGCGGCCGGCACGTAGGCCATGCCGATGCCGACGCCGAGGCTGGGCGACATCGTGCCGCTCGTCACCTCGCCGCCGCCGGCGATCGGGTTGCCCTGGCGCGCGATGCCCGGCCCGTCGATCTCGAACGCGACGAGCCTCTCGCTCGGCCCGGCCTCGCGCACGGCGCGCACGGCCTCGGCGCCGACGAAGCCGGTCGCCTCGCGGCAGCACCAGCCGAGCCCGGCCTCGATCGGCCCACGATCGACGCCGAGATCGTTGCCGTAGAGGTGAAAGCAGACCTCCAGGCGCAGCGTGTCGCGTGCGGCGAGGCCGGCCGGCTTGGCGCCGCGGCGGACGAGCTCCGCCCACAGCTCCGGCGCGAGCGGCGCGGGCGCAGAGCAGCTCGACGCCGTCCTCGCCGGTGTAGC
The DNA here is from genome assembly GCA_963812575.1 of uncultured Solirubrobacteraceae bacterium. GTDB lineage: Bacteria > Actinomycetota > Thermoleophilia > Solirubrobacterales > Solirubrobacteraceae > Palsa-744. The sequence goes on from CAWEVS010000014.1 coordinate 516,775, forward strand.
CGGTGCCGCAGACGAGCACATCCCCCCCAGCCAGCCGCCGCGTCGCGACGTGCATCCGCGGCGGCAGCGGCGCGTCGGAGATCGCCTGCACGATGCCGCGCGCGAGCGGTCCCTGCACTGCGAGCATCGCGTAGTCGTCGATCCGGTCGACGACCTCGGCGTCCGGGGAAGTCGGCGGCATGCTCGCGAAACCACGCGAGGTCGCGCTCGTGGTTGGCCGCGTTCGTGACGACGAGGTAGCGATCGCGTCGAGGCGGTAGGCGAACAGGTCGTCGAGCACGCCGCCGTCCTCGCGGCACAGCACGCTGTACTGCGCGCCGCCGCCGTCGCGTCCGAGCGCGATCTGCTCGACGTCGTTCGACAGCAGCCGCTGCAACAGCGCGCTCGCCTGCGCGCCGATCAGCTCGATCTCGCCCATGTGCGAGACGTCGAAGATCCCGCACGACTCGCGCACGGCGCGATGCTCGGCGCGCGACGCCCTCGTACTGCACCGGCATCTCCCAGCCGGCGAACTCGACGAGCTTCGCGCCGCGCCGCGACGTGCGTGTCGTACAGCGCGGTGCGGCGCAGAGTGCTCGTCACCGCCCGCAGGCTAGCGGGCGGCCGGCTAGCGCAGGAACGGCGGCACGTCGATGTCGTCGTCGGAGATCTCCAGCGACGAGCGCTGGCGATCGTCGATCGACGGGCGCCGGTCGCGGCCGCGCTCGCGGCTCTCGCGGCGGGCGCTGCGCCCCGGGCGGTGATCGAAGCCGGTGCCGATCACGGTCACGCGCACCTCGTCGGACATGCTCTCGTCGATCACGGCGCCGAAGATGATGTTCGCGTTCGGATCGGCCGCGTTCTGGATCGTCTCGGCCGCGTCGTTGACCTCGAACAGCCCCAGGTCCTTGCCACCGGTGATGTTCAGCAGGATGCCCGTCGCGCCGTCGACCGACTCTTCCAGCAGCGGCGAGGAGATCGCCGCCTTCGCCGCGTCGGCGCTGCGGTTCTCGCCGCCGGCCGACGCCGATTCCCATCAGCGCCGAGCCGGCGTCCTGCATGATCGTGCGCACATCGGCGAAGTCGAGGTTGATCAGGCCCGGGAATCGTGATCAGGTCGGTGATTCCCTGCACGCCCTGGCGCAGCACGTTGTCGGCCTCGCGGAACGCGTCGAGCATCGAGGTGCGCCGCTCGACGACGGTCAAGAGCTTCTCGTTCGGGATCACGATCAACGTGTCGACGACCTCGCGCAGCCGCTCGATCCCCTCGGTCGCCTGGCGACCGCGCTGCGAGCCCTCGAACTCGAACGGACGCGTGACGACGCCGACCGTCAGCGCGCCGATCTCGTTCTTCGCGATCTCGGCGATCACCGGCGCAGCGCCGGTCCCGGTGCCGCCTCCCTCGCCCGCCGTGACGAACACCATGTCGGCGCCCTTCAGCGCCTCCTTGATGTCGTCGCGCGACTCCGACGCGGCCGACAGGCCGACGTCCGGGTTGGCGCCGGCGCCGAGGCCCTTCGTCGACTCGTGGCCGATGTTCAGCTTGACGTCTGCGTCGCACATCGCGAGCGCCTGTGCGTCGGTGTTGGCGGCGATGAACTCGACGCCGCGCAATCCAGCGTCGACCATGCGGCTGACCGCATTCGTGCCGCCGCCGCCGACGCCTACGACCTTGATCACCGCGAGATAGCTGCTGCTGCTCTCCATGATGGTTCTGTCCGAACCCTTCAGTAGAAAATTAGGGTTCACAGCATACAAGACTGCGCCCCGCCGAAATCGGCACGTTATGCAGGGAACTTCGCCCTGTCAACGAAGGCGTCCAGTTCCGCAACGAACGTTGCAGAACCGCGAACTCTCTACCGGCGGCTGAGAGGTGCTCTGTTCGGACCCTAACCCCGAAGTCGAGGCTTAGGCTACCGTTCGGTCGATTCCGGAGAGCTCGATTCGCCGGAACCGCCGCTCGACGCAGTCGCTTCGCCCGTCCCTGCCGCGCTTTCCGCTTCGCCGCTCGCAGCGGCGCTTTCCGCTTCGCCGGTCGACCCCGTCGCGGCCGGGCTCGACGAGCTCGCCGGGCTCGTGCCGCCGCCGAGCGCCGCAGCGAGCCCTTCGGCCAGCGCTTCGCTGGATTCGCTGCTGCCGGGCGCCGAGGCTCGTGCTCGACCGTTCGGTTTCAGCGCTGCTCGCCGGCGGCGCCGCGCCGGCAGGGAAACCGGCAGCCGGGCGTTCGGGCAGGCGCACGTCGACGTAGGAGGCGCCGGCCGAGGACGGGTCCGCGAGCACGCGCGCCAGCGACGCCCACTTCGCGTGCGGACGCGTCGCGTCGCCGAAGTAGGCGCGAACGTCGCCGCGGAGCACGAGCGTCAGCCCCTTCGAGCCGCTGTACACGCTCTGCACGTCCTTCGCGAGCGGCTGCGGCGCGGCGCCGAGCACGCTCAGCGCGCGAGGAGCGCGGCTCCGTGCACGCGCTCGCCCGGCGGTGAACGGGATCCTCGCGGCAAGCGTCGGCAACGAACTGCTGACGTGCGCCGCGCCGAGCACGACGCCGTCGGCCGCGACGGCCGTCTTCGCGCCGTCGAGCTCGAGCGTCGCGACCGGCGGCTGCTCGCTCGACCTCGATTCGCAGCCCGTGCGGGAAGCTCGTCGAGACCTTCACGCCGGCGACGACCGGATAGGCGGCGACCGCCGCGCGTAGCGCCGCCGGATCGACGTCGAGCGTGGTCATCCGGCGCCCGGCAGCGTTCAGCGCCGCCTCGATCTGCGGCGCGTCGGAGCCGTGCAGGCCGCTCACGCGAACCTGCTCGACGGCGACCAGCGAGGAGCTGCGCAGCCACAGCCAGCCGCCGGCCAGCAGCGGCGTCGCGATCAGCAACGCGATCAAGGCGATTCGCAGTCGCCGGTGCGGTCGCACGCGCGCCCATGCCGCTGCCGCGGCGTGCGCGGGCAGCAGCGGCAGCCGCCACGCCGTCGCGAGCGCGCGATCGACACCGCCTCCCAGACGGTGTGACGCAGGCGCCCGGCGACCGCCGCCGCGTGAGCGCGGCCGCGAGCTGCCTCGCGGCCGGTCGGTGAGGCCGCCGATTCCGAGGCGGGCGGCGAACGAGCGATCCATCGATCGCTGTCTTCGACCTCCGCGCGCGAACCCCTACAACCAGGGAAAGCGCACATCGCCGAGCGTCTGCACCTCCGGCTCGAGCTCGACGCCGAAACGCTCCTGCACGCGCCTGCGGCCTTCGGCCATCAGCGCCAGCACGTCGGACGTGCTGGCGCTGCCGGTGTTCTCGATGAAGTTCGCATGCTTCGGTGAGAACCGCGCGCCGCCGACGGCGAGACCGTTGCAGCCGGCCTCGGCCAGCAGCAGCCCGGCCGTGCGACCGCCGGCGCGCTCGTCGCCCGGGTTCTTGAAGGTCGACCCGAACGTCTTTATCCCCTGCGGCTGCGCCTCGTGGCGGCGCCTGCGCAACTCGGCGAGAGACGCCGTCACGACCGCTGGATCCGAGGGCTGGAGCGAGAAAGCGGCATGAGCGACGATCTCGCCGGGCGCCAGCTGCGAGCTGCGGTAGGCGAGCCCGAGCTGCTCGGGTGTGCGCCGCGAGCTCCCCTGCGCCGTGACGATCAGCACCGACTCGAGCACGCGTGCGAGCTCGCCGCCGTACGCGTTCGCGTTCATCCGCACGGCGCCGCCGACGGTCCCGGGGATGTTGACGCCGAACTCGATCCCCGACAGGCCCGCGCGGGCCGACTCGGCAGCGACCGCGGGCAGTCGCGCGCCGCCGCCGCACAGGATCCGCTCCCCGTCGCGCTCGATTCGCGCGAGCTCACGGTCGAGCTTCAGCACGAGCCCTGCTACTCCGTCGTCGGCGATCAGCAGGTTCGAGCCGGAGCCGACGACGCTGACCGGCAGGCCGCCGGCGGCCGACCAGGAGAGCAGCTCGGCGAGCTCTTGATCGCTGCCGGCGCGCGCGAAGAACTCCGCCTCGCCGCCGGTGCGAACCGTCGCGAAGCGCGCGAGCGGGTAGCCGCGGCGCACGCCGGCCGGCGGCTGCAGACGCTCGTGCTGCTCGCTCGTCATCCGTCGACCAGACTTCGCGACAGCGCATCGACGTCGCCGGCGCCCATCACGACGCAGAGGTCGCCGTCGCGCAGCAGCTCGCCCAGCGCGCGTTCCGCGTCTTCGATGCGCGGAAGCCAGTAGACGGGCCGGCCGGCAGCGGCGTCGGCCGCCGCCTCGGCGACCAGCAGACCGCTGACTCCCGGATGCTCCTCGGCGCGCTCGCGCGCCGGGTAGACGTCGAGCACGACGACCACGTCCGCGCTCGCCAGCGCCAGCCCGAACTCCCGTGCCAGCAGTCGCGTACGCGAGTAGAGATGTGGCTGGAAGACGGCGATCAGCCGTCGGTGCTCGAGCGTGCGCGCGCCGGCCAGCGTCGCTGCAACCTCGGTCGGGTGGTGTGCATAGTCGTCGTAGACGAGCGCACCCGCGGCGCTGCGGCCAACGAGCTGAAAGCGCCGCCCGGCCCCGTGGAAGTCGGCCAGCCCGGCGACCGCCGCGGCCGGATCGGCGCCGGCGAGCCGGGACGCTTCCAGCGCGGCGACAGCGTCGATCGCGTTGTGTGCTCCCGGAACCGCGAGCCGCACGGCCAGCCCGCGCCAGAGCAGTCGCGAGCCGCCGGGCTCGAGCTCGGGCTCGACCTCGAAGCGGACCAGCTCGGCGCCACGCGCAGGCGAGAGCGCGCGCAGCTCCGGGCGATCCCATACGACCGCTGCGCGCTTTGCGCGCGCAGTGAATGCGGCGAACGCCTCGTACAGCTCCTCGAGCGTCGCGAACGTCGCGTGGTGGTCGAGCTCGATGTTCGTCACGATCGCGATCTCGACGTCGAGGCTGAGCATCGAGCGATCCGACTCGTCGGCCTCGACGACGAGCCACTCGCTCTCGCTCCAGTACGAGTTCGCCAGGCCGCCTCCCGGCGTGCCGCCGATCAGCCAGCCGGGAGCGAGACCGGCCGCTCGCAACGCATGCACGATCATCGCCGAGGTCGTCGTCTTGCCGTGTGTGCCGGCCACCGCGATCGTTCGCCGCAGCGCCGTCAGCTCGCCGAGCAGCTCCGCGCGCGGCCGGTCGGCAAGCCCACGCCGGCGCGCGGCCAGGCGCTCCGGGTTCTCGCTCGGCACCGCCGAGGAGTGGATCAGCTCGACGTCCTCGCCCGGCGGAATGTTCTCGGCTGCGTGTCCGATCTGCGCCTGCAGCACTCCGTCGGCGGCGAGCGAGCGGGTGTAGGCGCTCTCGGCGACGTCCGAGCCGCTGACCTCCGCTCCGAGCGCGCTGGCGGCGCGCGCGTATGCGCTCATCCCGGCGCCGCCGACTCCGAGCAGGTGCAGGCGTCGTCCGAGCCAGGGCCGCTGCGGAGGAGCGCCGGCGCTCATCTGCGTGCCACCGCGAGGAGCTCCTCGGCGATCTCGCGAGCGGCGTTCGGTCGCGCCAGAGCGCGAGAGGCAGCCGCCATCGCCGCGAGCGACGAGCGATCGGATAGCAGCAGCGCGACCTGGCGCGCGAGCCGCGCGGCGGTCAGCTCGTCGTCGCGCATCACGACGGCCGCGCCCGCATCGACCATCCAGCGCGCGTTCGCGCTCTGATGGTCGCCGGCCGCTCGCGGGTAGGGCACGAGCACCGCCGGCACGCCGTTCGCGGCGATCTCGAAGACCGACCCGCCCGCGCGCGCGACGGCCAGATCGGCGGCGGCCAGCGCGTCGGCGAAGTCCTCCTGGTCGAGGTACTCGCGCAGGTCATAGCCCGGCGGCAGCGCGCGTTTGCGCAGCTCGTCGTAGTCGCGCCGGCCGGAGATGTGCAGGACGCGAAACGCGCTGCCGGCGAACGCCTCGGCTGCCGCGCGATTGATCGAGCGCGCGCCGAGCGAGCCACCGAAGACGACGACGCAGGTCTCCTCGGCGCCGATGCCCAGGCGCTCGCGCGCGCTCGCGGCATCGCGCGAGGCTTCCGGCACGGGACGCCCCGTCACGCGATAGCGCCCGGCGCGGCGCGCCAGCCGGCGCCGGCGCAGCAGCGCGAGCGGGCCGCCACCGAGCAGCCGTGCGATGCCGCGCCGCTGCGCCGCGTCCGGACCGTCGCCCGTCTCAGCTCCGAACGCGAGGCAGACGCGCTCCGCGAACGGAGCGAGCAGGCGGTTCGTCAGGCCCATGTGGCTGTCGGCCTCCGTCAGCACGACCGGAATCCGCAAGCTCAGCGCAGCCAGCGCGACCGGCCCGGCGACGTAGCCACCGCCGCCCATCACGGCGTCGGCGCGCAGCGCGCGCAGCAGCCTTCTCGCTCGCGGCACGGCGAGCGCGGCGCGCAGCAGCGCGCGCAGCGCCTTCAGCGGGTTGCTGCGGCTCAGCCCTTCGACTGCGATCGGATGAAACGGGTAGCCGGCCGCCGGCACGAGCTGCGCCTCGGCGCGCGCGGCGCCGACGAACTCGACCTCCGCTCCGTCAGCCCGCAGCGCGTCGGCCACGGCGAGCGCCGGCACCACGTGCCCCGCCGTCCCGCCGGCGGCGATCACGATCCGCGTCGGTCGATCCATCGCTCCATCGTGCCTCTTCGCGCGCGCGAGCGTCGGCAGAGCGCCTGCGTGGGGTGCTCACAGCGCGCATGTGTGCGGTACCGCCGGACGCGACGTTGACGAGCAGGCCCATCGCCGCGAGCATCACGATCAGGCTGCTCGAGCCGTATGAGACGAACGGCAGCGGCACGCCGGTCAGCGGCGCCAGGCCGAGCACGGCGAAGACGTTGAGCAGTGCTTGCGAGACGATCAGCGCAGTCACACCGACGGCGATCAGCGCGCTCTGCATGCTGCGCGCGCCCTTCGCCGCGCGCAGCCCGGCGTAGGCGATCAGCCCATACAGGAACAGCAGCGCGCAGACGCCGACGGCGCCGAGCTCCTCGGCGATCACGGCGAGGATGAAGTCGGTCGGCGCCTCGGGCAGGTAGAAGATCTTCTGCACCGACTGCCCGGGACCGACGCCGAACAGGCCGCCCGAGCCGATCGCGATCTGCCCCTGCACGGCCTGAAAGCCGCTGCTCGAGGCGTGCGCCCAGGGGTCGAGGAACGAGGTCAGCCGGGCTCGCGCGTACGGCTGCACGAGCGCATAGAGGACGACGAGCGCGAATGCCGCGCCGAGCACGATCGCGAGGTTGCGCATCGGAATGCCGGCGGCGACGAGCAGCGCCGTCGTCGTGAACGCGATCACCATCGCCGTGCCGAGGTCCGGCTGCGTGACGACGAGCAGGCAGGCGCTGGCGACGACGACGATCAGCGGATTGAGCAGTTCGCGCATGTCGTGCACGCGCTGCGGGCGCTTGGCCAAGAGCGTCGCGGCATACAGCACGAGCGCGAGCTTCATCAGCTCTGACGGCTGGAACTGGAACGGCCCGGGGCCGATCCACCGCCGGGCGCCGTTCACGCTGACGCCGACGTGCGGGATGTGCACCGCCACCACGAGCACGAACGAGATCGCCAGCAGCGGCGCCGTGAAGCTCTGCACTTTCGCGACGCCGTCGCGCGCCAGCAGGCGCATCACGAACAGCCCGATCGCGCCGTAGATCAGGTACTTGATCAGGTAGCCGCTGCCGGTGCCGCCGCTCTGCAGCAGCGATGTCGCCGAGGAGGCGCTGTAGACCATCACGGCGCCGAAGCCGAGCAGGCAGAGGGTCGCCGTGATCAGGATCCTCTGCTCGAGCGGCTGACTCTTCGCCATGACACCGCGCGAGCGCTTGCGCCCGTCCTTGGGTTTCGTGCCCGCCGATGAGCGGGCGCGCCGTGCTGCTGCCGATGGCATTCCGCCTGACTTCGCTGCTCCGGCGACTAACCCTGCAATTTCTCGACCAGCTCGCGAAATCGCTCTCCGCGCGCCTCGAAGTCGGCGAATTGGTCGAAGCTCGCACACGCCGGCGAGAGCAGCACGACGGGGCCGGCCTCGGGCTCGAGAAGCGCCCTGGAAGCCGCATCGGGGTCGGCCATCGAGCGCCTGGCGCGCCGCCGCGAGCGCCCGCTCGAGCTCGCCGCACTCCAGCACCGGCGGCGCCACGTTCGCCAGCGCGGCAGCGATCGCCGGCGCCGCTTCGCCGATCAGATAGACCGCGGCGCAGGCGCCCTGCACTGGCTCGCGCAGGCTCGTGAAGTCCTGCCCCTTGGCCCGACCGCCGAGGATCAGATGCAGCGGGCGGCCGGCGAACGCGTCGAGCGCCACGCGCGTGCTGGCGACGTTCGTCGCCTTCGAATCGTTGACGTAGAGCACACCGTCGAGCTCGGCGATCGGCTCGAGGCGGTGCGCGACGCCGGGGAACGAGGCCAGACCGGCGCGCACCGCCTGCGGCTCGATCCCACGTGCCAGGCAGACCGCGGCGGCGGCCATCGCGTTCTCGACGTTGTGGCGTCCGCGCAGCGGCAGCTCGGCCAGCGCGATCAACGCGCGCGCCTGCCACCAGAGCTCGCCGTCGAGCTCGAACAGCGCCGCCGCCGGATCCCAGCCGAACTCGACCCTGCGCGCAGTGCCCGGCACCGCCTCAGTCCAGGACCCGGCTGCGCCGGCGCCGGGCAGCGGCGAGTCGCGCGCCAGAATCCAGGCCAGCCGCTGCTCGAAGTCGAGCGGCAGCACGGCGAGATCGTCAGCGACCCTGGCGGGCGAAGAGCTCGAGCTTCGCCGCGGCATAGGCCGCGATGCGTGCCGTGCCGATCGAGATGATCCGGCGCGATGTTGAGCAGCACCGCGGCCTCAGGCGCGAACTCGAGCGTGTCTTCGAGCTGGAACGACGATGCCTCGCAGACGATCGTCGTGCCCGGCTCGATCGCCTCGACGAGCGTGCTGAGCGCGGTGCCGACGTTGCCGGCGACGGCGACCGGCAGGCCGGCCTCGCGATGGATGTGGCCGATCAGCTCCGCCGTCGTCGTCTTGCCGTTCGTGCCGGTCACGGCGACGAACTCGTTCTGAAGCAGCCGCCAGGCGAGCTCCAACTCGCCGAGCACCGGAATCCCGCGCTCGCGCGCCGCTTCAACGACCGGCGCCTGCGCCGGAACGCCCGGGCTCTTCACGAGCGCGCCGACGTCGTCGAGCAGCGCTCGCCCATCGATCTCGTCCAAGACGAGATCAATCCCGACCTCGCGCAACTGCTCGGCCGCCGCCGGCGAGCCGGCGTCGAGCCCGATCACGCGCTCGCCACGCGCTCCTAACAGGCGCGCCGCGGCGATTCCCGAGCGGGCCAGGCCGACGATCAGATACGGGCCCGCCGGGATCGCCGGGCGCGGCTTCACCTAGCCGATGCTCTGCCTGTAGATCGTGAAGCCGATCGCGCAGCAGATCGCCGCGACGATCCAGAAACGCAGGATGATCTTCGTCTCAGACCACGAGCGCAGCTCGAAGTGATGGTGGATCGGCGCCATCAGGAAAACGCGTTTGCGCGTCGTCTGGAAGGAGATCACCTGGATCGCGACCGACAGCGCCTCGATCACGAAGATGCCACCGAGCAGCACCAGCAGCAGCTCGGTCTTCGTCATCACCGCGAGCCCTGCGATCGCGCCGCCGAGGCCGAGCGAGCCGGTGTCGCCCATGAAGATCGTCGCCGGAAACGCGTTGAACCAGAGAAAGCCGATGCAGGCGCCGACGAGGCATCCGGCAGTCATCGCGAGGTCGTACTCGCCGGTGATGAAAGTGATGCCGATGTACGCGAGCAGCACGATCGCCGCGCAGCCGGCAGCGAGCCCGTCGAGGCCGTCGGTCAGGTTCACGCCGCTGGTCGTGCCGGCGACGACGAGGTAGATCAGCAGCGGATAGAACGGCCCGAGATCGATCTGGTAATCGACGAAGCGCAGCCGCAGCGTCGGTGCCAGATGCGCCTCGTGCTGAGCAATCCACCACAGGCCGAGCGAGATCGCGATCGTCACGATCAGCTTCGTGCGCCCGCGCAGCCCCAGCGAGCGGCGCTTGACCAGCTTCGTGTAATCGTCGGCGAAGCCGAGCAACGCGCAGGCGATCATCGCGCCGAACACACCGATCGAGCGCCATTCGTAGTTCGTCAGGATCAGGAACGGAACGGCGACGGCGATCAGGATGATCACGCCGCCCATCGTCGGCGTGCCGGCCTTCTGGTGGTGGCCCTCGGGGCCGTCCTCGCGAATCTGCTGGCCGAACTCGCGCTGGCGCAGGAACTCGATGAACTTCGGGCTGAGAAACAGACAGATCAAGAGCGCGGCCGTGCCGCCGAACAGCACGCGGCCCATCAGGCTCCCACCGCGGCGCCGAGCGCCGCGGCGACACGCTCCAGGCCGACGCCGCGCGAGCCCTTGACGAGCACCGTGTCGCCCTCACGCAGCAACGGCTGCAGCTGCTCGGCGGCAGCCGGCGCGTCGGCGACCGCATAGGACTCGCCCTCGAACTCCGCGCGCATCTCCGCGGCGAGCGCGCCGACCGTGATCAGCAGGTCGACTCCCGCCTCGTCTGCGTACAGACCGACCTCGCGGTGCAGCCGCGGCGCCTGCGGACCGAGCTCGAGCATGTCGCCGAGCACCGCCACACGGCGCGCAGGCGCCGTCTGAGCAAGGTCGTCGATCGCCGCACGCATGGACATCGGGTTCGCGTTGTAGCAGTCGTTGATCACGACGACGCCGCCGGCCAGCGTCAGATGTTCGCCTCTCAGCGAAGAGAAGCGCACCTCCAGCGAGTCCTGTGCGGCCAGCTCAGCCGGCTCGATTCCGAGCGCCACCGCGACCGCCACCGCGGCCAGCAGGTTCTCGATGTTGTGAGCCTGCGCGAACGACGGCTGCAGCTCGATCGTCTGCTCGAACGCGCGCAGCCGCACCCTCCCCTGCGCCGCCTGCTCGAGCGCGACGTCGCCACCGTCGCCGAACGTCAGTGTCTCGACATCGGCGCGCAGGTGGCGCTCGAGCAACGGCTCTCCGGCCGGCACGACGACCTTCGCGCCTCCTCGCATCCCGGCGATCAGCTCGGCCTTGGCCGCCGCGATCGCCTCGAGCGAGCCGAGCAGCTCGAGATGAACCGGCCCGATGTTGACGATCACGCCGACGTCCGGCTCGGCGATCGCCGTCAGCTCGGCGATCTGCCCGGGCCCGCGCATCGCCATCTCGACGACGAGCGCCTGCGTGCCCGCCGGCGCAGCCAGAATCGCGAGCGGCAGACCGATCTGCGTGTTGAGGTTCTCCGGACTAGCGACGGTGCGCATCTGTGCGCCCAGCAACGCCGCGAGGATGTCCTTCGTCGAGGTCTTTCCGGTCGAGCCGGTCACGCCGACGACCCTCGCGCCGCCGTCGCCGAGCTCGCCTCGCCAGGCGTGCGCCAGCGCCTGCATCGCGGCGAGCGGCTCTGCGTGCGAGAGCACGGCGCCGCCGGTGCGCGGCCGCGGCAGCCGCGCCTGCATACTGCGGATCGACCAGCACGCCCCAGGCTCCTGCGCCGAGCGCCTCGAGCGCGTGCTCGCCGCCGTCGACGCGCTCGCCGCGCAGGCCGACGAACAGCTCGCCCTCGCCGACGCGGCGCGAGTCGATCACGGCGCACGACGGCCCGCTCTCGGCGCTCGCCTGCTCAGGCGCAGCGAGCAGCTCTGCACCCGCCGCCGCCGCGATCCGAGCCGCACTCCAGGCCTTCATCGATCCACTCCGGCGGTGCGCCGGCGGCCTTCGCGCGTCATCCGCGACCACCGCGCACGCGCAGCGCCTTGCGCGCGACCGTCGCGTCGTCGAACGGCACCTTGCGCCCGGCGGCGAACTCCTGACCCTGCTCGTGGCCCTTGCCGGCGATCACCACGACGTCACCCGGGCGCGCCGCCGCGATCGCGGCGTCGATCGCAGCGGCACGGTCGGCGATCGAACGCGCCGGCGGCGGCGTACTGCTCTCCGGCGGCGCCTCGCGCGCCTGCACGCGCGCGACGCCGGCCATGATCTCGGCGATGATCTGCTCCGGCTCCTCCGATCGCGGGTTGTCGGAGGTCACGAGCGCGACGTCGGCGAGCCGCGCGGCGATCTCGCCCATCAGCGGGCGCTTGCCGCGGTCGCGATCGCCGCCCGCTCCGAACACGCAGACGACGCGCCCGGCGCCGTTCTCGGAGCGCTCGATCAACTCGCGTGCCGAGCTGAGCACGTTCTCCAGCGAATCGGGCGTGTGCGCATAGTCGACCAGCACCGCGAAGTCCTGACCCTCATCGACCGGCTCGAAGCGCCCCGGCACGTGCACACCGGCTTCCAGCGCGCCCAGCAGCAGCTCGAGTCGCTCGCCGCCGAGCAGCTCGTGCACGACGAGCAGCGCACCGAGCGCGTTGGCGACGTTGAAGCGCCCCGGCATCGGCAGGCGAACCCGGCGCGGCTCGCTCGCCGGCGTGCGCAGCGTGAAGCTGCAGCCGGACAGGTCGCAGTCGAGCTCGATCGCGCTGAAATCCGCTTCGGCGTCGACGGCGAACGTGCGCGCACCGTCGAGCTCGGCCGCCAGCCGCCGGCCGTAGACGTCGCCGACGTTGATCACGCTGACCGCCGGCAGCCGATCGGCGAACAGCCGGCGCTTGGCCAGGAAGTAGTCCTCCATCGTCTCGTGGAAGTCGAGATGGTCCTGCGTCAGATTCGTGAAGACCGCGCCCGCGAACGTGATCGCATCGGCGCGACCGAGCTCGAGCGCGTGCGAGGAGACCTCCATCGCACATGCGCGATCGCCGCCCTCGAGCATCTCGCGAAAGTCGCGCTGCAGCTCGATCGCCTCCGGCGTGGTCCGAACGACCGGGCGCTCCTGCCCACCGATCACCGACTTGACCGTGCCGAGCAGCCCGCACTGCTCGCCCGCCGCCTGCAGCAGCGCGCGCACGAGATACGCCGTCGTCGTCTTGCCGTTCGTTCCCGTGATCCCGACCACGCGAAGCTGCGCCGTCGGATCGCCGTAGAAGCGCGCCGCGATCGGCGCCATCGACGCGCGTGCCGACTCGACGAGCACCTCCGGCACGCCGAGGCCGAGCGGGCGCTCGACGACCAGCGCGGCGGCGCCCGCGGCGACCGCCTGCGGCGCGAACTCGTGACCGTCGCGCTGAAAGCCGCGTGACGCAGAAGAACAGCTCGCCGCCGCGCACGGCGCGGCTGTCGTAGGCGAGCCCGGTGATCGGCGTCGCAGCAGCCGCGCCGGAGGAGCCGACGGTCGATGCCAGGCCGGCGGTCAACTCGTCGAGCCTCATCGACCGGATGCTATCCGCGCCGGATGCGCACTCGATCGCTAGCCCGGCGGGATTCGAAGGTAGGGCAGCGCGAAGCTCATGATCTGCCCGAATGCAGGCGCCGCGACGGTACCGCCGAAGATCGAGCCAGCCTGCGGTTCGTCGACGATCACCGCGCACAGGAGCTTCGGATCCGACGCCGGCGCGAAGCCCATGAACGAGGCGACGTAGCGCGTTTTCGAGTATTCGCCGGTCGACTCTTCGACCTTGCTCGCAGTACCGGTCTTGCCGGCCAGCTGGTAGCCCGGAATCGAGACCTCGCTCGCCGTACCGCCCGGCGCGAGCACGCCCTCGAGCATCTGGCGCAGCGATGCGGCCGTCGCTTCGAGAGATCACGCGGTGGCCAGCCGGCACCGCCTGCGGCTGGCCGCCGACCGACTGGATGATGTGCGGCTGGCGCAGGATCCCGCCGTTGGCGATCGCCGCATACACGCTCGCCATCTGCAGCGGCGTGACCAGCTCGCCCTGACCGATCGGCAGGTTGCCCATCGACGAGCCCGAGTACTTGCCGACCGGCAGCACCTGGCCGATTTCCTCGCCCGGCAGTTCGACGCCGGTCGACTTGCCGAAGCCGAACCGTTCGACCCATTTCGAGAAGTCCTCGCTGCCCTCGAGCGCGCCGATCTTGATCGCGCCGACGTTGCTCGACTGCGCGAGGATCTGCGCCGTCGTCAAAGACTCGGTCGCGTGTTCGGTGTCATCGTGGATCGTGCGGTCGGCGACCTGAATCTGGTCGGGAATTTCGAAGCTCGTGCTCGGCGTGACGAGACGCTGCTGCAGCGCGCCGGCGACCGTCACGGCCTTGAACGTCGAGCCGGGTTCGTAGTCGAAGCTGACGGCACGATTCTCCATGTCTTCCGGCGAGGTCGTGCCTGGGTCCTTCAGGTCGACCTGTGGCCAGTTGGCCATCGCCAGGATCGCGCCGGTCTGCGGGTTCATCACGATCGCCGTCGCGTCTTTCGGGCTGAACACGCGCCCGACCGCGCCGAGCACGTCTTCGGTTCGCTGCTGGATGTTCGCGTCGAGCGTCAGCGCGACCGGCGTGCCGGACTGCTCGGCATGCGGTTCGGAGATCGAGACCGGCTGTCCGAGCGCGTCGCTGACGACGCGGCGCTCGCCGGCGTGCCCGTGAAGCAGCGCGTTGCGCGAGTATTCGAGCCCCGACAGCCCGTTGCCTTCGGTGCCGACCGACCCCGAGCACCTGCGCTGCCAGCGCTCCGCGCGGATAGACGCGACGCATCACCGGCGCACCGTCGATGCCTTCGAGTTTCAGCGCCAGCACTTCGTGCGCCTGCTTGGCCGGAAGCGCGCGAGCGAGGTAGACGAAGCCGCTGCGCTCGGACAGCTCGCGCAGCACTTCGCTCTGCGGCTTGCCCAGCAGCGGCGCGAGCTTCTGCGCCGCTGCCAGCGGGTTGGCGATCAGATACGGCGTCGCCGAGATGTCCTGCGCGGGCTCGGAGACGGCGAGATCGACGCCGTTGCGATCGGTGATCGTGCCGCGCTGAGCCGGCACGACTTCATAGGTCAGCTGCTGCGTGGCCGCCGCCTTGCGGAGGCTGCCGCCCTTCAGCGCGCCGAGATACAGCGTGCGCCCGCCGGCCAGCAGCAGCAGGCAGAAGAACAGCGCGAAGATCCCCCCGATCCGGCGCTGGACGATCGTCACCGCGTCATTCTCCGGTCGGCGCCCGCTTGGCTGCCGCCCGCCGACTGCGCCGCGGCGCTGCCGGCCGCGGGCGCCGCTTCGCTCGGCGCGGCGCCGCTCGCCGCTTCGGCTTCGCTCGAGCCAGAGCCGGACGCCGAGCCGGCGGCTTCGCTGCTCGCCACGCTCGATTCGCTGCTCGCCGGCGCTTCGCCGCTGGAGCTTTCAGAGCCCGACGATTCGCTTTCGCTGCTCGTCCCGGAGGCTTCCGATTCGGTGCTGCTCGATGCTTCGCTCGAGCTTGCCGCCGCGGCTTCGGCCGTGCGCGCAGCCTGTTCGCGCGCCGCGCCGCTCAGCGCCGCAGCGGCCTTGGACGCCTCGCCATGCCCGCCGGCCGCGAGAAAGCGCAGCTCGCCGGCGGGCACGAACGACATGCCGAGCTTGCCGGCGTGAGCCTCGACGCGCTGTCCCGCGGCGAGTTCGGAGTTTTCGATGCTGAGCGCCGCATTCTGTCGCTGCAGCAGTCCCTCGCGCTCGAGCGCCCTGCCGATGCCGCCGTTCAGCTTCAGCAGGCCGAGCTGCAGCGCGACGATCCCGATCAGCGCGAACGCGACGATGAAGATCCACGTGCGACCACGGATCAGACGGTCGAGCAGGCGGTGCTGCGCGAGCGCTTCGAACGCACGCACCAGACCGCCGAGCGCGACTCCGCGCTCACGCCTGACGACGCGCGGGCGCGGCGTGCTCGCAGGCGCCCTGCGAGCCGGCCCGGACACGCGCCGCGGGCCGCGCGGCGCGGGCGCGCGACGCGGGCGGACCGCCGGCGCCGCTGCGGCAGCAGGCGGCGTCATGCAGCCACGCTCCTGTCGAGGTCGCTGTGCTCGCCGGTCAGCTTCCGCGCGGCTCGCAGGCGCGCCGAGGCCGAGCGCGGGTTGCCGGCCAGCTCCTCCGCGACGGCACGATCGAGCGACGCGTCAGGAGCGCCGCCTCGGGCTCGCGACCGCAGGCGCAGACCGGCAGGTCGGGCGGGCAGATGCAGCCTTGAGCGCGCGCCGCGAGGAACCGCTTGACGCGGCGGTCCTCGAGCGAGTGGAAGGAGATGCCCGGCGAGAACGCCGCCCTCGCGCAGCAACGACCAGGCGAGCGGCAGCGCGCGGTCGAGCTGCTCGAGCTCGTCGTTGACCGCGATCCGCAGTGCCTGAAAGGAGCGCTTGGCCGGATGGCCGCCGGCGAAGCGCGCCGGCGTCGGAATCGCTGCGTTGATCGTCTCGACCAGCTCGAGCGTCGTCTCGATCGGCGCCTGCGCGCGGCGGCGGACGATCGCTCGCGCGATCGCGCCTGCGTGGCGCTCCTCGCCGAAGTCGCGCAGCGCGCGCGCCAGCCGGCGCTCGTCCCACTCGGCGACGATCTCGCGCGCGGTCAGCTCCTGCTCGGGATCCATGCGCATGTCGAGCGGCGCCTCGTACGAATAGGAGAAGCCGCGCTCGCGCGTGTCGACCTGCATCGAGGACATTCCCAGGTCGAAATACGCCGCGTCTGCCCGGATCCCCTCCTCGCCGAGCTGCGTCAGCGCCTCGGCATAGCCGCCACGGATGAAGCGCAGGTCGCAGGCGACGTCGTCGGCCAGCCGCCCGAAGCGCTGCTCGGCCAGCGGATCGCGGTCGATCGCGATCAGCGTTCCGCTCGCGCCGAGACGCTCGGCGACGAGCCGCGCGTGCCCGCCGTCGCCGAACGTGCAGTCGATCGCCGTCTGCCCAGGCTGTGGCGCGAGCAGCTCGAGCAGCTCGGCGGCAAGGACCGGCGTGTGCGCGCCGCCGCCCGCGCCCGCGCCACCGGAGCGCCCATCGCGGCCGGAGAACGCTCCTGCGCCCGCGGGCCGCCGGCGCGAGGGCCGCCGCTTCGATCGTCTCATCTCAAGCAGTGTCGTCGACATGAGCCGTTATCTCGGCGACGCTGCTCAGCAGCGTCGGTCGGTGGTCGTTCCAGGCGTCCTTGCTCCACAGCTCGAGGCGGTCGCCGGCGCCAACGACGACGACCTCCTTGTGCAGGCGCGCGTGCTCGCCGAGGAAGCTCGGGAATCATGATCCGCCCGGCCGCATCCAGATCGGTGTCCTGCGAGCTGCCGTAGAAGAAGCGCTCGAGCCCCGCCCGGCGCGGCGACAGCGGCGGCAGCTCTGCCAGCGCGCGGCGGCTGTAGCGCTCGTACTCCTCGGGATGCCAGATGCCGACGCACGGCTCGAGGTCGACCGGCATCGCCATCACGACGCCCTCCGAGAGCGCCGCGCGGTAGCGCGCCGGCACCGTGAGGCGGTTCTTGGCGTCGAGCGTATGGTCGAACGTGCCACGGAAGGGGACCACTGTCGTAAGAGCTCCGAAGTTGATTACCGAGCCGAGGTGGAGGAGTGGGAGGAGCCCCTCCACCCCGGCTCGCTGCGGGCGAACATACCCCACTTCCTCCCACAACGCAACTCAGATTGCACATTTTCTCCCACCAGACCGTCCCAGCGCCCGCTCGTCTGGCAAAACGCCTGCTAATCGGCGACTTCTCGGGCCGGCCGCGTATCGCCGTCCGGCCGGCCGATAGCTGCAAGCGAGCGTGCAGTCACGGCTTCTGCGAGAGCGATTGCACCCCGCCGTCCGCTCGCAAGCGCGTCGAAACCGCCTCGCCAATCGGTACGATCGCCACGATGCCAGTCCGCCGGACGGCGCTGATCGTCGCGCTCGCCTCGCTGCTCATCGTCACGGCGCTGACGGTGAGCGGCTGTGGCTCGGGCGCCTCGGGCACGTCGATCGACCCGGCGCGCGCCGTTCCCGCCTCGGCGCCACTGTACGCAGGCGCATACGTGCGGCCGACCGGCCAGCTGCAGCGCGCCGCGCAGGCCGCCGGACGCGGCCTGACGCACCAATCCGACCCATACCTGCGCTTGATCGAGGCGCTGCAGACGCCGGGCGCCGGCACGATCGAGTACAAGCGCGACATCGCGCCCTGGCTCGGTGAGCGAGCCGGCATCTTCCTGACGGCGACCGGAGCCTCCGAGGAACGCGCGGTCGACCGCCTGCTGACGCTCGTCGAGCAGGGCCTGCTCGGCAGCGGCTCTGCTCGCGGCGCGTTCCCGTTCGCGGCGAACTCCGTCGAAGGCGCGATCGTGCTCGACACGCGCGACGCCGCCAAGGCGCGCTCCTTCCTCGGCCAGCTGGCGTCGCGCGCGCACGCGCACGCGAGCAGCTATCGCGGCACCTCCTACGAGGTCAACGCCGGCGGCATCGCCTTCGCGATCGTCGCGAAGCTCGCCGTCATCGGCACCGAATCGGGAGTCCGTGCCGTGATCGACACGACCGCCGGTGGCGCGTCGCTGGCGCGCAGCACCGACTACGCCAAACTGCAGGCCGTCGCCCCGGCTGGAACGGTGGCCAACGTCTATGCGAACGCGAGCGCCTTCGGCGGCGGCGCCGGCGCCGCCAAGCAGGCGTCGATGTCGGCGTTCTCGGCACTCGCCGGCGGCGGCATGGTGAACGTCTCGCTCGTCCCGACCGGCTCCTCGATCGCGCTCGACGCCGACGCGCTGCAGACGACCTCGAGCGCCGGCTCGGGCGGCCTCTTCTCGACGAGCGCGCAGGCCGCGCAGGCCGCCGGCGAACTACCGGGCGAATCGTGGCTGGCCGTCGGACTCGGAAACGTCGGCGACACGCTCGGCGCCGACGTCGACGCGATCCAGGGCATCGCCTCGCTCGGCAGCTCGCTGAGCGGCGCCGGCGCGGAAAGCCCAGCCGCGGGAATCAGCGTCAAGGGCCTGCTCGAAGGGATCCTCGCGCCGCTGCGCGCGCTCGGCTCGGGCGGCGCGCAGACGCGACGCGACTTCTCGAGCTGGATGGGCTCGGCCGGGCTGTTCGCGTCGGGCACCGGCCTGCTCGAACTGCGCGGCGGCGTCGTGATCGACTCCCGCGACGCCGCCGGCTCGCGCGCCGCCGTCGGCGAGCTGGGAACGATCCTGCGTCGCGGCGGAGCGTCGGTTCAGAGCGCGAAGCTGCCCGGCACCGAAGCGGCGATCGCGGCGCGTCTCAGCGGTCTGCCGGTGGTGCTCGACATCGCCGCCGCGACAGATGCGAGCGGCCAGGCGAAGTTCGTCATCGGACTCGGCGAACAGTCGGTCGATCTCGCGCTGCGCCCCGCGAGCACGATGTCCGGCTCGGCGCCTTACGGAACCGCGTCGGCGGCGCTCGGCGAGGGCATCTCACCGAGCGTGATCGTCAACTTCCCGACGCTGCTCGGGCTGCTCGAAGGCGTTGGCCTGAGCGAAGACCCGTCGATCGCGCCGTTCGTCCCGTACCTGCGCTCACTCTCGGCGCTGTCGGCCGGCGGGCGCACGCTCGGCAACGGAATCGAGCGCTTCCGCGTCGTGCTGACTCTGCAGAGCGCCGCCGGCGGCTAGCTCAACGCACCTGGATCGCCCGGTAGAACTGGGCGCTTCCTGCGACGACCCGATCGACGCCATACTGCGCGAACGTCGGTTCGCCGTCGGCTTCGAAGGAGTAGCGGCCGAGCACCGAGTTGCGCGGCGGTGAGGCGAAGAAGGCGTCGATCACCGACTGCCGGTCGTTGCCGCGCGCGCCGGCCCGGCGGATCGCGTCGAGCACGACGCTCATCGCCTCGAAGCCGTACAGCGCCCATGCGCCGGGCTGGCCGCCGAACTGCCCGCGGTACTGCGCGAGCAGGCGTTGTGCCGAAGGCGGGTAGTCGCTCAGCGCGAGCGTCGGCGTGGTGATGAAGGTGCGCGAGCGCGGCCGCGCCGATCGCCGAGGTGAACGAAACGCCTGAGAGGCTGCTCGAGCCGAGCAGTGCCAGCGTCGGGTCGGCTTCGTGCAGCGCGCGCCACAGCGCCACGGTGCCAGCGCCCGGCCCACCCGCGAAGAAGACCGCGTCGGCGCCGCTGTGCTCGATCTTTTCGACCTCGCCGGTGAAGACGCTCCCGCGCGTCGTTGCGATGCTGTCGTGTCCGGCGACGGCTACGCCGGCGCGTTCTGCTTCGTCGATCACGAGTTCTGCCAGCGGCACCTCGAAGGGATCCTGATCGTCGAGCACGTAGAGCCGGTGCACGCCCAGCGAGTGCATCAGCTGCGCCTGCGCGACGGCCTGCGCCGGGTCGCCGGGTTGCAGGCGCGCGAACGTGCGTTTACCGCTGGGATAGAAGCGCTCGGGCTCGTCCTGGCCGGCGTCGCGCGAGGAGGTCAAACCGACGTACGGACTGCCGGGGCTGACCTGGAGGATGCCGGCGGCGTTTATCAGCGGCAGCGAGACGGCCGTCGCGGCCGAGCTGTACTCGCCGAGATAGGCGATCGTGCTCGTGTCCTGCGCGGCCATCTTCGCGTCGGTCGCGGTCGCGCTCGGGTCGAGTTCGCCGGTCTTCGGGTTGGCGTCGTCGAGTGAGACGTAGCCGACTTTGAACACGCCGATGCGCCCTCCCACCTGCGACAGCGCGAGTCGCTCGCCATTGACGATTTCCGCAGAGATCGCCGCGTCGGGGCCCTGCAGCGGCAGGCTCGAGTAGACGGCGAGCTGGTTGCCTGCGTTTTCTGTCGCTGCCGAGACGCCGACGCCGCCGCATCCGGCCAGCGCGGGCAGCGCCGCGACGAGAGCCGCCAGGGACAGCCAGCGCGCGCGCACGCCCGGCTAGCTGCGTCGGCCGGGAAGGTAGCCCGTCAGGATCTTCAGAGTGGCCCCGACGAGGATGATCGCGGCCGAGAGCAGGAACGCGTCGAAGCCTTTCGCTCCGAGTGCCCACAGCACGATCCAGGCGATCAGCCCTGCTGTCACGGTGAGGATCAATCCCATGCCGGCGGAATCCTAGCTGGCCGCCGGGCGATCGGTCGACGCAAGCCCGTCGGCGAGCTCCGCGACGAGCGCGCCGACGGCGCCGGCCGGATCGTCGGACTCCGCCGCGGCGCGCACCAGCCGCGTGCCGACGATCACGCCGTCGGCCCCGGCCGCGGCCGCCTGACGCGCCTGCTCGGGCGTGCTGATGCCGAAGCCGAGCGCGACCGGCACCGCCGTGGCGGCCTTCGCTCGCTCGATGACCGCCGCAAAGGAGTCCTGCAGCGCGGCGCGCTCGCCCGTCGTGCCGACGACCGAGACCGTGTATAGGAACCCGCGCGCGCGCTCGCCGATCGCCTGCAGCCGCGCGGCCGGCGTCGTCGGCGCCGCCAGCGATACCAGCGCGACGCCATGCTCGTCACACGCCTCACGCACCGCATCGGCCTCCTCCAGCGGCAGATCGGGCACGATCAGCCCGCTGGCGCCGCTCTGCGCGAGGCGTTCGACGAAGGCTCCCACGCCCGGCGCATAGACCATGTTGGCGTAACACATCAGCACGACCGGCACGTGCGGCGCGAGCCCGCGCGCAACCTCGAGCACGCCGGCGACATTCGCGCCGGCCGCCAGCGCGCGCGTGCCCGCCTCGTGGATCACGGGCCCGTCGGCGAGCGGGTCGCTGTACGGAACGCCCAGCTCGACCAGGTCGGCGCCCCCCCGAACGCACGCCTGACCGATCGCGAGCGAGTCTGCGAGCGTCGGAAAGCCGGCCATCAGGTAGGGCATCAGCGCCGCCGTGCCGCGTGCGCGCGCGGCCGCGAAGGCCTCGTCGATCCGCTGCACTCCGCTGAGCGCCTGCGTGCTCATGCTCTTGCGAGCACCTCCGCGAGATCCTTGTCGCCGCGTCCGGAGAGACACACGAGGTCGAGCTCGCCGTCGCTCTGTGCGAGCACCCAGGCAAGCGCGTGCGCGGTCTCAAGCGCGGGGATGATGCCCTCCAGCCGAGTCAGCTCGGCGAAGGCGTCCAGCGCCTGCCGATCGGTGATCGCGACGTAGCGCGCGCGACCGCTGTCGCGCAGGAACGCATGCTGCGGGCCGGCGCCGGGATAGTCGAGCCCGGCCGAGATCGAATGCGCCTCGAGGATCTGGCCCTCCTCGTCCTGCATCACGGCCGAGCGCGAGCCGTGCAGGATGCCCGCCCTGCCGCCGACCGTCAGCGGCGCGCCGTGGCGCGCCGTCTCGATCCCGTCGCCGCCGGCCTCGACGCCGACCAGCTCGACCTCGGCGTCGTCGATGAACGCCGCGAACGTGCCGATCGCGTTCGACCCACCGCCGACGCAGGCGACGACGCGCGCCGGCAGCCGACCCTCGGCCTGCAGCAGCTGCGCGCGCGCCTCGTCGCCGATGACCCGCTGCAGGTCGCGCACGAGCGCCGGATAAGGCGCCGGGCCGACAGCCGAGCCGATCACGTAGTGCGTGCTCTGCACGTTCGTGACCCAGTCGCGGATCGCGGCCGACGTCGCCTCCTTCAGCGTCCTCGCGCCGGCATCGACCGGCCGCACGCTGGCGCCGAGCAGCTCCATCCGCTGGACGTTCGGTCGCTGTCGGCGCGTGTCCTCGACGCCCATGTAGACGACGCACTCGAGATCGAGCAGCGCGCAGACGGTCGCCGTCGCGACGCCGTGCTGCCCGGCACCCGTCTCTGCGATCACGCGGTGCTTGCCCATCCGCTTGGCCAGCAGCGCCTGACCGAGCGCGTTGTTGATCTTGTGCGAGCCGGTGTGGTTGAGATCCTCGCGCTTCAGATAGACCGCGTGCCCGACACGCTCGGAGAGCCGGCGCGCGCGATACAGCGGCGAGGGTCTCCCGGCGAAGTCGCGCAGCAGTCCGTCCAGCTCGGCGCGGAAGCCGGCGTCACCGCGCGCCTGCGACCACGCCTGCTCGAGCTCGGCCAGCGCCGGCATCAGCGTCTCCGGCACGAACTGGCCGCCGTAGATGCCGAAGTGGTGCTCTACGCCCGGCTCGCCGGCTGCGCCGGCGCTCACGTTCGACCGCCGGCGACAGCGTCGAGACCGTCGTCCGCCGCCCGGCCGGCATCCGCCCCGACCGCCGCGTCGCCGGGCGCGACGAGCGCAGCGACCTCAGCTGCGGCTTCGGCCGGTCGCTCGTCGTCCTCGCTGGCAGCGCGCTCGAGCGCCGCGAAGAAGGCGCGGAGCTTGGCGTCGTCCTTGCGACCCGGCGCCGCCTCGGTGCCACTGGCGACGTCGACTGCGTACGGATGCGACTGCGGCGATCGCGGCGGCGACGTTCTCGGCGTCGAGTCCGCCGCTGAGGATCAGCGGTATCCGCGAGCGACGCGCGCGCACGAGGCTCCAATCGAAGGTCTCGCCGGTGCCGCCGCGCAGCGTCCGCCTGGCGGGATCCTTGGCGCGCGCGTCGAGCAGATGGAAGTCGACGTGAAAGCGCTCGAGATCCTGCACGTCGCCCGGGCCGGAGACCTGCGCTGCCTTGATCACGCGAGCACCGGTTTTGCGTGCCGCCTCGGCGCAGAACGACGGCCCCTCCTCGCCGCTGAACTGCAGCAGGCTGAGCCCGAGCTCCTGACCGAGCCCGACGACGTGCTCGAGCGGTGCGTTGACGAAGACGCCGCACAGCTCGACCTTGCGGCGCAACGCCGCCGCGATCCGCTCTGCCTCATGTTGCGAGCAGCGGCGCGGGCTGTGCTCGTAGAAGATCATGCCGAGCGCCCACGCTCCCAGGCCGACGGCCGCTTCGGCGTCGGGCAGGTTCGTCAGCCCGCAGATCTTCGCGCGTGTCGCCTTCGCAGCCATCGAACCAACGGTAGCGGGGCGCGCCTGCCGGCGGCTCGCGCCGAGGCGCGAGGCCGCAGGCGCCGCCGCTCAGCCTTCGGGCGTGTTCGGGTTGGGCACCGAGTTCGGCCGGCTCGCGAGCGTCACGCTCAGCGTCTTGTGTTCGTAGTGACCCTTGCCGTCGCCGCGCAGCAGTCCGACCGAGATCGTGTCGCCCGGCTTCTTCGCCTCGATGTCGTTGGCCAGTTCTTCCGAGCTGTTGACCGCCTTGCCGTCGATCGAGGTGATGATGTCGCCGCCCACCGCGACCTGTCCGCCTTCGGTGCTGCCGCTGACCGTGCCACCGCGGATTCCGGCCTTTTCGGCCGGCGTGCCCTTCTGCACGCTCTGAACGAGCGCGCCGCTCTGGACGGGAAGGTTGAGCGCCGAGAGCGAGCCGTCGATCGTCAGCGACGTCAGGCCGATGTAGGCGCCGCGCACCGTGCCGCCCTTCTCCAGCTCGGAGATCTCCGACTTGGCGGTGTCGATCGGCACGGCGAAGCCGATGCCGACGCTACCGCCGCCCGAGCCGCCGGTCTCGATCTGCGAGTTGATGCCGATCACTTCGCCCGCGGCGTTCAGCAGCGGGCCGCCCGAATTGCCAGGGTTGATCGGCGCGTCCGTCTGCAGCACGTTGTCGATCGTGAAGCCGTTCGGCGCGGTGATCTCCCGCTGCAGCGCCGAGATCACGCCGGTGGTGAGCGTACGTTCGAGATCGAACGGGTTGCCGATCGCGAGCACCGGGTCGCCCACCTGAGCCGAGCTCGAGTTGCCGAGCGTCAGCGGGTGCAGCGTCAGTCCGTCCGTGTGGATCCGCAGGACGGCGAGGTCGTTCGACGGGTCCTTGCCGACGACCTGCGCGTCGACCGTCTTGCCCTTTTCGAAGCTGACCGTGACCTTGATCGCGTTCTCGACGACGTGGTAGTTGGTCAGGATCGTGCCGTTCGCGTCGATCACGATGCCCGAGCCGGTCGCCTCGCCCTTCTGCTGCGTTTCGCCGCCGAACAGATTGAACGGCGATTCGCTCTTCTGCACGATCGTCGACGTGACGAAGGCGACGCCGGGCGCGTCTTTGACGTAGATGTCGTGCGGCGTCAGCGAGCCGTTCTGCTGCGATGCGTTCGACGGCGCCAGCGGCGCGGCCTGCACGGTCGTGACCGACTGCTCGGACTTCTTGCCGAGGTCACCGGCCGCGGCCAGCACGGCAACGACGATGCCGCCGCCCAGCAGGGCGGCGACGAAGGGGATGAAGAACATGCGTTTCATGTCGGTCGATGATGATGAGCAGCCGCTATGAAGGCGAAATAAAGCCTGACCGACGGCGCGTCTAGGACGCCGCCGGCGCGGCGTCGCCTGCGATCTCAGCGGGGGCGCCCGCTGCAGCGTAGTCGCGCAGCGCACGCAGAGCGCGCTCCGGATCCTCGGCACGCATCAGCATCTCGCCGACGAGCACGGCGTCGACGCGATCGGCTTCGAGCTCGCGCAACTGCGCAGCCGTCGCGATGCCCGACTCCGAGACGACGAGCACGCCCGCCGGGATCGCGCCTCGCAGCGCGTGCGTGCGCGCGACATCGACGCTGAAGTCGCGCAGGTCGCGGTTGTTGACGCCGATCAGCTCGGCGCCGATCGCCAGCGCGCGCTCGAGCTCGGCACGGTCGTGCACCTCCACGAGCACGTCGAGCGCCAGCGCGCGTGCCCGCTCGTGCAGTGAGCCGAGCAGCTCCTGGTCGAGCGCGGCGACGATCAGCAGCACGGCATCGGCTCCCGCCGCGCGCGCCTCGAGCAGTTGATAGTCCTCGACGATGAAGTCCTTGCGCAGTACCGGTAGCTCGCAGCGCGCTCGCGCAACGGAGAGATCGTCGAGCGAGCCGCCGAAGTTGGGCTGCTCGGTCAGGATCGACAGTGCGCTGGCGCCGCCGCGCGCGTAGGCGTCGACGATCTCGGCGAGCTCGGGCTCGGCGCGCAGCGTGCCGGCCGACGGCGAGCGGCGCTTGAACTCGGCGATCACAGCAACGCCGGGACCGGCGAGCGCCTGGCGAAAGCCGCGCGGCGGGCCGGCTTGCTCTCGCGCTCGGCGATCCTCGCCGACGGCCGCATCGAGGCGCGCTTGCAGCAGCGCGCGCGGCACCTGCTGCGCACGGAGCGCGACTTCGGCGCGCGTGCTCTGCAGGATCCGTGCGAGCACGGTCGGCGCCGTGCCGCTCACGCGCGCGCGCCATGTCACGATCGTGCTCATCGGGCGGCCTTCGCTGCAGGCGCGTACTCGTGGCTGGCGCGCACGAAGCGCTCCAGCGTCCGCGCCGCCGATCCATCGTCGATCGCGGCGCGCGCCAGCTCGACGCCGGCGGCGATCGAGTCGGCGCGGCCGGCCGCGTAGATCGCCGCGCCGGCGTTGATCAGCGCCAGGTCCCGTCGCGCCTGCGCGCCCTCTGCCGAGCGCTCTCCGGCAAGGATCGCCCGCGCGACCTCGGCGTTCTGCGCCGGCGTGCCGCCGGCGCAGTCGCGCTCGAGCGCCTCCTGCGAGATCGCCTCGAGATCGACGTCGCCGGGAGCCAACGTGTAGCTGCGCACGCCTTCTCGGTCGACCTCGACGATCTTCGTGGCGGCGGCGATCGAGAGCTCGTCCAGGCCATCCTCGCCGGCGACCACGAGCGCCCTGTCGACGCCCAGCCGAGCGAGCGCGCCGGCGATCGTCTCGAGATAGCGCGCATCGGAGACGCCGACGAGCTGGCGCCGTGCGCCGGCAGGATTGGTCAGCGGGCCGAGCAGGTTGAAGATCGTGCGCACGGCGAGCTCGCGACGCACCGGAACGACAAAGCGCGTCGCCTGATGGTGAGCCGGCGCGAACATGAAGCCGAAGCCGGTCTCTTCGATGCAGCGCGCGACGCCGTCGGGCTCGAGGTCGATGCGCGCGCCGAGCGCCTCGAGCAGGTCGGCCGAGCCGGATGAGCTCGTCGCCGAGCGGTTGCCGTGCTTGGCGACCGCGCAGCCGGCGCCGGCCGCGATCAGCGCAGCCGTCGTCGAGACGTTGAACGTCCTGCGGCCGCCTCCCGTGCCGGCCGTGTCGAGCAGGTCGCGTGCGACTGCTCGGGACGTGCGCGGCCAGCGCGCGCATCGTCTGCGCCAGCCCGGCGATCTCCTCGACCGTCTCGCCCTTCGTGCGCAGCGCGATCAGGAAGCCGGCGATCTGAGTCTCTGAGACCTCTCCGTGCATGATCTCGGCGAGCACCTGCGCCGTCTCCTCGGCGCTCAGGTCGCGCCTCGAGGCGATCGCGTCGATCGCGCGCGTGAGGATCTCGTTCGGCATCAGCGCTCCTGCAGGAAGTTCGCCAGCAGCCGCTTGCCGTCGCTCGTCAGCACCGACTCCGGGTGGAACTGAACACCCTCGGCCGGTAGCTCGCGGTGACGGACGCCCATCACAACGCCGCCGCCGCTCGCGGACTGCTCGAGGCAGTCGGGCAGTTGCGGCTCGACGACCAGCGAGTGATAGCGGCCGACGGTCAGCGGCGTCGGCAGGCCGGCGAAGATCGTGCGACCGTCGTGCTCGATCGTCGTCGCCTTGCCGTGAACGGGCGTGTGCACGCGGACGCTGCCGCCGAACGCCTGCGCCAGCGCCTGGTGGCCGAGACAGACGCCGAGCGTCGGCACACCGGCCTCTGGCATGCGTCGCACGAGCTCGAGCGTGATGCCTGCGAGATCCGGCGTGCACGGGCCCGGTGAGACGACGCAGCGCTCGTAGCCGCCGTCCAGCAGCTGATCCACGCTGGCCTTGTCGTTGCGCACGGTCGTGACCTGCGAGCCCAGCTCGCCGAGGTACTGGACGAGGTTGTAGGTGAACGA
Organism: uncultured Solirubrobacteraceae bacterium; assembly: GCA_963812575.1. Taxonomy (GTDB): domain Bacteria; phylum Actinomycetota; class Thermoleophilia; order Solirubrobacterales; family Solirubrobacteraceae; genus Palsa-744. The sequence continues at coordinate 544,140 of CAWEVS010000014.1, forward strand.
GTCGTAGTTGTCGAGCACGAGCACGCGCATTCTCAGGCCCAATCCGGCTGCTGGCAGGCCAGCTCGATCGCGCGCATCGCCGCGCTCGCCTTGGCGACAGACTCCTCGTACTCGTACGCCGGCTTCGCGTCGGCGACTGTGCCGCCGCCGGCCTGCACGTGCGCGACGCCGTCCTTGACGACGACCGTGCGGATGTGGATCGCTGTGTCGAGGTCGCCGCCGTAGCTGAGGTAGCCGATCGCGCCTCCGTAGCCGCCGCGCTTGACCGGCTCGAGCTCGTCGATGATCTGCATCGCACGCACCTTCGGAGCGCCGGAGAGTGTGCCGGCCGGTAGTACCGAGCGCAGCGCATCCATCGCGCCGACGTCCTCGCGCAGCGTGCCGGAGACCGAGGAGACGATGTGCATGACGTGGCTGTAGGACTCGATCTCCATCAACTCGTCGACGACGACCGAGCCGTACTCGCAGACGCGGCCGAGGTCGTTGCGTCCGAGGTCGACGAGCATCACGTGCTCGGCGCGCTCCTTCTCGTCGGCGAGCAGCTCTGCTTCGATCCGCCGATCCTCCTCGGGCGTTGCGCCGCGGTGTCGCGTGCCGGCGATCGGGCGCGTGCTGACCTGATCGCCGGCGACGGTCAGCAGCGGCTCGGGACTGGCGCCGGCGACCTGGAAGTCGCCGAAGTCCAGGTAGTACATGTACGGACTCGGGTTGACCGCCCGCAGGCCACGATAGATCGAGAAGGCCTCGACCGGCACCGGCGCCGACCAGCGCTGAGACGGCACCACCTGGAAGGCGTCGCCGGCGAAGATGTAGCGCACGATCCGCTCGACGATCGCTTCGAAGTGCTCGCGCGGCATGTTCGACGTGAACTGCGGAAAGGGTCGCTCGCGGGCGATCGGCGCGACGCGTGGAACCGGACCGGCGAGCTGCGCGCGCACGTCGGAGATCGTCCGCGCGGCGGCCGCGTAGGCGAGCTCGAAGTCAGGCTCGGACGTGAGGTCGATGTTCGCGAGGATCGTGATCGTGTGCTTGAGGTGATCGAAGATCACCAGCGCGTCGCTCAACATCAGCGCCATGTCCGGCAGCCCGAGCGCGTCGGGGTTCGGCTCGGCGAGGGGCTCGACCGTGCGCACGAGGTCGTAGCCGAAGTAGCCGACCGCACCGCCGGTGAATGGCGGCGCGTCGTCGATCGGCGCCTGGCTGTAGCGCGCCAGCGCGGCGGCGGCCAGCGCGTAGGGATCGCCGCCGTCGGCGAGCGACCAGCGCAGCACCGCACGCGGCTGGAAGCCGATGAACGAGTAGCGCCCGACCCGCTGCCCTTGATCGGCGGACTCGAGTAGGAACGCCGGCTGACCGGGTGCCAGCTCGCGCAGCTTCAGAAATGCCGAGACAGGCGTCTCGCAGTCGTCGATGAACCTGTGGCGGAGCGGAATCAGGTTGTGCTTGGCGGCGAGCTCGCGCGCCGCTGCCGGGCTCGGCTCGGTAAGTGGCGCCTGCAAGCGTTGCTCAGCGGCTACGTTCATCGAGCACCCGCTCGGCGTCCGCCAGCGAACGGCCGCGGCCGCGAATCAGCACGAGCAGGTGGTAGATCAGATCGGCCGCCTCTTCGTCGACGCGCTCCTCAGACTCCTCGCGCACGGCGCGTACTACCTCCTCGGCCTCCTCCTCGACCTTCGCTCCGGCGAGCGCCGGATCCTCGAGAAGTTGGACGGTGTAGGAGCCGGCAGGGCGCTGCGCAGCGCGCTCGCGCAACGTCCGCTCGAGCGTCGGCAGCACCTCACTCGGCGCCGCCGGAGCAAGCTCACCACGGTGAAAGCAGGTGCGCTCTCCGGTGTGACACGCCGGCCCAGCCGGCACGACGAGAGCCAGCAGAGCGTCGCCGTCACAGTCCACACGCAGCGCCTTGACCGCTTGCACGTTGCCGCTGGTCGCACCCTTGTGCCACAGCTCTTCACGCGAGCGGCTGTAAAGGTGCAGCTCGCCGGTCTCGCGTGTGCGCGCGAGCGCCTCTGCGTTGATGTATGCGAGCGTCAGCACCTCGCCGGAGTGCCAGTCCTGCACGATGCACGGCGCGAGTCCGCGCTGATCGAAGACGAGCTGCTGCTCGACGGCCTGCTCTACCGGTACTGAGCTCATTCGGACGATTGTAGGTAGACGCCGCGCGCGCCGTTATTAGACAGACTGGCGAGATCGTGGCGGGCGTACTGCAAAGGGAGCTGCTCGTCGTCACCGGCAAGGGTGGCGTCGGCAAGACGACGATCGCCAGCGCACTCGGACTGCTGGCCAGCGAACAAGGTAAGCGCACGATCGTCGTCGAGGTCGGCGAGCAGGCCCGTCTGCCCGAACTGCTGGGAGAGCCGCCCTCCGAGCCCGGCGTCGAGCGTGAGCTGCAGCCGAACCTCTGGAGCCTCTCGATCGACCTCGATCGCGCGCTGATGGAATGGCTGCAGGCGCTCGGCGGACGAGTCTCAGGACGTGTGCTCGCGTCGAGCAGCACCTTCCAGTACTTCGCGGCAGCAGCGCCGGGTGCGAAGGAGCTGATCAGCATGGTCAAGATCTGGGAGCTGACACAGGCACGACGGTGGCGCGGGCACGAGCGCGGCTACGAGCTCGTAGTGCTCGACGCGCCGGCGACCGGCCATGCCTTGGGCATGCTCGGATCGCCGAGCACCTTCGGCGCGATCGCAAGGGTCGGCCCGATCGCAGGACAGGCCGAGCGCGTGCGCGACCTGCTCGAAGATCCCGCGAGGTCGGGCTACCTCGCGGTCGCACACGCCACCGAGATGGCCGTCACCGAGACGCTCGAGCTTCAGCAGAAGCTCGACGAGCAGCTCGGACGTGAGCTTGACGCGGTGCTGGTGAACGGCGTGCTGCCGCAGCGCTTCAGCGCGACCGAGCTCGTGCGCTTGGCGAGCCTGACCGATCGGATCGGAGCGAACGGTGCTGCGAGCTCGGGCGAGACCCGCTCGGCCGGCCCTTCGCGGGAGCTCACGCGGGCAGCCGTCGACGCGGCGCAGGCCGTCTCGACTCGTTCGCGCGCACAGCGCAACCAGCTGGCGCGGCTGCGGCGTAGGAGCGTCGAGGCGATCCCGGTGCCGTTTCAGTTCACCGACGAGCTCGACCTTGCGGCCGTGCTGAGCATCGCCGACCATCTGCAGCGCAGGCTCTGAGCGGGCATCGTCTCGGCCGGGAGCAGCCGCCCCGCCGGTCCGATCGCGTGCTATTGCGCGACGAGGCGGTACTTGCGCGTGCCGGGATCGCGCTCGAGCAACCCGACCGCCAGCAACGTCGTGACATAGCGATGTGTCGTGCTTGTGTTCATGCCGAGCATGCGCGCGAGTTCGGCGATGCCCAGATAACCGCCGTCCGGCGGGAAGCAGGACAGCACCAAGAGCCCTGAAAGCAGCGAGCGCGAGAGGCGGCGATCGTCCATCTGCGCCGGATGCGACCACTCCTCGGAGTCCAGCGAAAGCGGCCAATCGGGGTCTCTCACAGCCGAGAGCAGCACCGAGAGCGTGCCGCCCTGTCCGGCGCTGCGCACGACCTGGTCGACCTGCGCTTTTGACAGCTCTATCGAGACGGTCTCCGATGCGGGCTCGGACTCGGCGCGAGCCGAACGCCGCGACGGGCGCTCGGCCCGCTGCCACTCGCGAGACGACGCGCGGTTGGACGCGGCGCTGGAGCCGTTCCCCTTGTCACGCCGCGGGCGGCGCGGCTTCTCTCTCCGTGTCGACACGACCCCGGTCCCATTGTCGTCCACCATCGCGTGCGGCGAATGATGCACGGAGAAGCGCGTGACGCAAAGGCTGTTCTGAATATTCAGTTCTGACTATTCCTCGCAACGTGCATCCGATTGGACTCACGCTGCCTGTTGGTCGAAGGCGATCCGCCAGACACGCAGCACGGGAAGCAGCACGCGCGTGAGTGAGCCGCCGGCCCGCACCAGCGCCGCGGTGCCGGCGCGCATTTCGCGCGTGTGCGCGCTGTCCTTGGAGAGGTACATCGCGATCATGCAGGCGGCGATCACCGCATGCCGGTGGCCATCGTGCAAACGCCGTGCCTCAGCCGCCGAGCGCGCCACGAGATCGCTCAGGCGCTCTCGCGCGAGCTTCGCATCGCGGTAGTGATCGACATAGCGGTGATCGCCGCTCAGCTCGTCTTCGGCCTGGTCGACGTAGCTGTCGAGCATCGTCGCGACTCCAGAGATCCACGGGAAGTAAGCAGCGCAGGTGCGATCGATCTCGAGCTCAGAGCAGCCGGGCTGCGCGGCGAGTGCCAGAAAGGCGTGGATCGTCAGCGACGCGCTCGCCGCGCCGCTCAGCTCGAACCAGCTAGCGCGCTGTTGGCCCGCGAACTCGCGAGCGGCCCAGTTCTTCAGCGCGGCGTCGCGGCTTTCGCCGTCGGTGTCGTGATTGAGCGCGAGCACCTGCGCGCGGCGTGCTTCACGGATCACCAGCGGCTTGATCCGTCCATACGACGGAAGGCGCGCGCACGCTCGGCGGCAGGTCTCGACCAGCCGACGCAGGTAGCCGCCGTCCCGTCGCCACGGGTGGTAGCGGTAGTAGTCGGATATCGGCAGAGCGGGATCGAGCGCCTCGACCAGCGCCGTGTGCAGTTGCAGCCCATTGTCCGTGCCGGCGAGGGAGCCGTGCTCGTTGACGGTGTCGAGGAAGTCCCAGATCGTCTGATAGGCGACGAGCAGCCGCAGCAGTTCGTGGTCGCGACGGCGAGGAAGGATCCAGAACAGCGCGGCGCCATCGGCATGCCCGCGCTTGCGTTCGATCGAACTCAGTGCGTCTTCGCGAATCGCCAGGTCGGGAATTCGCCGGGCGAGCGACGTCCAGGTCTCGATCTCGGCCGACACAGCCGGTATACCCCAGAGCAACTCGCGCACGGCGCCCCCCACAAGGGCCGTGACCTGCCGTGGAGAGAGAGGTAGCGCGTCGGGCATTTATCCAGGAATCGGAACTCTCCCGGATAGTAGTCAGGCGTTCGGTCGGCACTTCTGGCCCGACCGCTCAGTCGGGCTGCGCCACCGTCGGGCGCACACGCGCCGCCAGATAGCCCGGCACAGCGGCCATCGCGACCGCCACTGCCGTGATCAGCGCGAAGCTCCCGAGCGCGACGCCCAGCGGCGAGGCTTCGATCACGGGGAAGCCGGTCACGACCGACAGGGCGCGGCTCAACAGCAGCTGTCCGTACAGCCCGAAGGCGGCGCCGAGCACGCATCCGAGCCCCAAGAGGACGGCGCTCTCCCACAGCAGCGCCCGCCACAGCAGCAGCCTGCCGAAGCCGTCGACCTTCATGTCCGCCAGTCGTGCACGTCGCTGCCAGATCATTGCGCCCATCGCGGCCGACATCGCGAGAACGGCGGCGATCAGCACGAGCGTGCGGATCTGCGAAAGGCGAGAGAGACCCTGCGCGGCCGTTCCGTAGTGCAGCCGCTCGCGTTCGGCCATCGTTTCGACGCGAAGCGCCGAGCTCGGACCGAGCGCGCGTCGAATCTCGCCGGCGACTGTGGCAGCGGCGGCGCCCGGCGCCGGTTCGACCTGGTAGGCGCTGGGGTCGGAGACTCCCCATGCTGTGGCGTAGTCATCCGCGTTGAGCACCAGCGCACCGGGCGGCCAGCCGAGGTTCGTGCTCAGCGCCGCCAGGCGAAAGCGCCGCGGTCGCGGGCTCGGCAGCACGAACGAATCGCCGACCCGCAGGTGGTGCTGGCGCGCGACGGCACGCGAGAGGACGATCCAGCCGCCGGCCCGCAGGCGCTGCTCGGCGAGCGCCGGGTCGCCGCTGACGATCTGGCTGGCGGCGATCGGCTGCGGGTCTGCGCGCGGTTGCGCGATCACCCAGGTGCGTCGATCGCCCCAGTCGAGGAAGCTGCTCCGGTAAAGACTCACCGCGGCAACGCCCGGGAGCCTCGCGATCGAGGCGCTGAAGCGGTCCTCGAACGGCGTCGTCGCCAGCGCGTTGGCGCTGCCACGAGGGCTGACCCATACCGCTCCGCGCGAGTCGATCCCCCGAGCCGAGGCATCCAGCCCGCGCTGAAGGTTGCCGCGCGCTCCCTGGATCGAGACGCTGCCGAACACGGCGATCGCGCCCGTCGCCGCGATCGCCAGCGAGCGCGCTCGGTTGCTCGGCGAGCGCAGCTCGATCAGCGCGACGAACGACGCGGCGCCGCTCCACGATTGCTGTGCGCGCGCGAAACCGCGTACCGCGAGACCGAGCAGCGCCGGCAGGCAGAGCAGCAGCGCGAACGCGAGCGCGGCGACACCGGCGATCGCCGATTGCGGCGCGGCGAAGAGGATCGCGGTCGTGCCGGCCAGGCAGCCGAGCGAGCCGAGCAGCAGCCAGCCGCTGCGTCCGTCGGTGACGCGCGCCGCTCGCCTGCTCGCCGTGCGCCGCTCGAGGATCTCCGCTCGTAGCGGTACGAGCACGCCGGTCACGGCGGCGAGCGTGCCGCCGGCGATTGCGATCGCGATGCTCTGCCAGGTCACGAGCCGCTGCGAGCCGACCGGAAAGGCGAAGGAGAGATAGCCGGGACTCGAGCCCGACAGCGCGCTCGAGAGCAGGTCGCCGAGCACCAGCCCGGCGGCACTTGCAACGACACCCAGCACGAGCGAGTCGAACAGCAGCACCTGCACGATCATCCGCCGCGTGTAACCGTCCATCCGCAGGTCTGCGATCAGGCTACGGCGCTGCGGCACCGTCAGCAGGAGCGCGTTGAACGCGAACAGGAAACCGACCAACGCGCTGAGCGCCGCGAACAGCCCTGTCGACTGGTCGACGGGCCCGGCCGCGCTGCGGAACAGCTGCGAGCCGAAGTTGGCCGGGCGGACGTTGAGAGCGCCTGCCGCGATCCGTTGCAGCCCGGCGCGCACCGAGCGGTCGAGCACCGGTCGTGAGCGCACGTAGATGCTCGTCAGACGCCCGTGCAGGCCCGACATCCTCTGCACGCTTCGCAGCGAAGCGAGCGCGATAGGGCTCTCTCCGAGGGCTCCGGCGTCGGCGCCGAGCGGGTCTGGCACGAGCAACGCGCGCGAGCGCTCGCCACCGAGCTCGATCTGCACGACGCGAATCGAGCGCACGCCGAGCTCGCCGGCGAGCGCGCGAGCAACCGTGAACACGCGCGCTCCGCTGAGCGCGAGCGGGCTGACCTGCCGGGCGATCCGACCGCCGAGGCGCGCGAGTCGCGGGTCGGCACCGACCAGGTCGACCGATCGATCGCCGGCCGGGCCGACGACGTTGGCGTCCTGTTCGAGCACCGGCACGGCCGCTTCGACGCCCGGCACGCGCTGGACCGCCGCGAGCAGCCGTTCATCGAACCCCTGGCTGTCGCGCGCCGAGAGCTGGAAGCGCATCTGCCCGACGATGCCGTCCGTCAGCCGTTCGACCGAGCGGTTCAGGCTTGTGTCTGCGACCTGTGAGGCGAACAGCAGCGACACGCCGATCGCGATGCCGAGCACCGCGAACAGTTCCTGCGTCAGACGCGCCCGGATCCGGACGCGGTACAGCCGCGCGATGCTCGACAGCTTCATCGCGGGCGCGGCGCGCGAGGCTCAGCGCGCATTTACCGGCGTGCGTTCCTTCTCAGACTCGGCGTCGACCAGGCGGCCGTCTCGCAGCACGAACACACGGCCGGCGAAGTCGGCGGCCCGCTGGTCGTGTGTGACGAGCACGACCGTCACATTACGCTCGCGACAGATCTCGGCGAGCAGGCCGAGCACCTGTGCGCTGCGTTCACTGTCGAGGCTGCCCGTAGGCTCGTCCGCGAGCAGCAGCTTTGGTTCGGTCGAGAGCGCACGAGCGATCATCACGCGCTGGCGCTCGCCCATCGAGAGCTGCTCGGCGCGGTGAGTGGTGCGCTCGGCGAGACCGAGGCGGTCGAGCAGCGGCGCGATCCGGCGGCGCGCCTCGCGCGTGCCGATATCTGCTCCGATCAGCTTCAGCGCGGCGTTGTCGAGCGCGCTGGCTCCAGGCATCAGGTTCAGCGACTGACGCACGAAGCCGAGTTCGTGCAGCCGGTAGTGGGCGGCCTCGCGATCGCGCAGCGCCGAGATCTCCTGGCCGTCGAGGTGGATGGAGCCGCCATCCGGCGTGAGCAGCGCCGCGATCAACATCAGCAACGTGCTCTTGCCCGAGCCGCTCGGCCCGTACAGCGCGACGAACTCACCCCGCTCGACCGAGAGCGAGACGCCGTCGACCGCCCGCACCGGCGCTCCCGACGAGCACCGGGAAATGCTTGACGAGCTGACGGATCTCGAGCACTATCGCGCGGCCTGCGTGCTGTCGGCGATCGCGCCTGCGCTCGACACGACGCGCCCTCAGGCCGAGCGCCGGCGCCCGGGAAACTCGATCACGTTCCCGTCGCGGTCGGGCGCCTCGGCCGTCTCTGGACCCGAGATCAGGCGGCCGCCGCTGAGCGCGCGCAACTGATGGGAGCCGAGCGCAGCGGGCATATCGGGCACCGTCATCAGCATCGCCAGCCCACTCTGCTCGACCAGCGAGCGGAGCAGCAGCAGGATCTCGTCACGCTCACGCACACCGAGATTGGCGGTCGGATCGTCGATCAGCAGCAGCCGAGGCGCGCGCGCGATGCCGTGCGCGACGGCAACGAGCGCGCGCTCACCGTCGGACAGGCTGTCCCAGCGCTGGCCGGCGCACTGCGCCATGCCGACGCGCCGCAGCGCGGCGTCGGCGCGCCGGTTGGCGTCTCGTCGCCCGTGCTCGATCAGCAGCGGCAGCGCCACGTAGTCGAGCATCGTCAGATCGCTGCGCGGCCCCGACCGGCGCACCCAGCCGATCTCGCTTCGTCGCAGCCGCGCCAAGTCGCTTTCGGACAGCGCCGCGAGGTCGCGCCCGTCGAAGCGCACGGTGCCGCGGTCGGGCGTCTCCAACCCGGCGGCGATTCGCAAGAGCGTCGTCTTGCCCGCGCCGCGCCGGCCCCAGACGCCGACGAACTCGCCCTCCGCTACGTCAAGACACGCATCGTCGAGCACGCGAACCTCCGAAGGTCCGCGCCAGTAGCTCTTGCCGACCGCCTGCAACGACAGCAGCGCCGCGGCCATCAGACTCTCCGTAGTCGCCCGATCAGCGCGGCCGAACCCGCTCTGCTGGCGCCGAACGGCGACTCCTCGTGCTCGTCATGCAGCTGTTCGAGCAGCTCGCGAGCCCGCTGCAGCCATTCGATGCGCGAGTTCCAGAATGCGATCTCGGCTTCGCCGGCGAGCGTTCCCATCAGGCGCGACCAGTCGCGACTGTCGCCGGCCTCCTCGCTCAGGCGCTTCAGGTCCTGCAACCGCCCGAGGCAGACCAGTTCCTGTCCGGCGACCGCGTCGATCAGGCGGGGGACGTTGCCCGGGCGGCAGAGCGCGATCTTCATGTGCAGCTCGTCGCGCAGCGGCGGCGCCGGGCTGGGGTCGAGCATCCAGGTCTCGAAGTGCTCGACGCCCTCGTCGGTCGCCTCATAGATCGTCCGCGGCGCGGCGCGTCTCGCGCGCCCGGCGCCCATCTCGCCGGCGCTGCGGACCAGCTCGTCGCGGCTCAGCTGGTCCAGCGCCGAGTAGACGCCTGACGGCGCGAAGCCGGATGAGCCAAATCGCTCATCGAGCCGCTGAGCCAGCTGGTAGCCATAGCCGGGACGCTCGATCACAAGCCCCAGAACCGCGTGCTTCGCCGACATCTTCGCCCTTCCTGTCAACCGACGTCTGCGCAAAGGTACTCGAATCGCGAAGCAGCCGCATTCGAATCAGGGCATGAATCACGCCGAATGGAATTCGCTCGCGAGGCCGCTTCGTCGACTTCCACGTCGTGACGTTTGCTCGGCAGAGCGCCAAGCTCGCTCAGGTGATGCCGAGCCGATCCAGCAGCCCGTCGTCCGCGCGCCAGTCACGTCGCACGCGAACCGACAGGTCGAGGTGCACCTTACAGCCCAGTTCACGCTCGAGCTCGCGGCGCGCGGCTGTGCCGATCGACTTGATCATCCGGCCGCCGGCGCCGATCAGGATTCCCTTTTGCGATGCCGTTTCCACCCACAACAGGGCGCGCACGCGAGCAAGATCGCGGTGCGGCCACTCGACGTCCTCGACGACGGCCTCGAGCGCGTGCGGCACCTCCTGGAAGGTTCGCTTGATCGCAGCCTCGCGGATCAGCTCGGCGAGTCGCAGCTCGAGCGACTGATCGGAGCTGTCGCGGCTGTCGAACATGAACGGGCCTTCGGGCACCATCGCGACGAGGTGCTCGACCAGCTCGGCGACGCCCTCTCCGCTGCGCGCGGAAATCGGAAACACCTCGCCGCGAAGATCGAGATCTGCCGCCTGCTGCAAGGCGGCTGCGGTCGCCGGCGCGCGACAGCCGATCGACCTTGTTGACGGCGATCGTCACCTCGTGCTGCGCCGCGCTCAGCGCGGCCGCGATGAACCGGTCGCCCGGACCTACGCCCTGCTCGCCGTTCAGCATCAGCAGTGTCGTGTCGGCATCCTCGAGCTCTTGGCGCACGCGGCCGGCCATCCGTGCTGTCAGCGCGTCGCGCGGCCGCTGCACTCCGGGCAGGTCGATCAGGACCAGCTGCGAGTCGCCGCGCGTGCAGATGCCGCGGATCGCGCGACGCGTCGTCTGCGGCCGATCGGAGACGATCGCGACCTTCTCTCCGACGATCGCGTTGACCAGCGTCGACTTGCCGACGTTCGGCCGGCCGGCGAGCGCGACGAAGCCGCTGCGTGTCAACGGCGCGCCCCGGCGAGCAGCTCGCGCTGGCGCTCGAGCATCTCGCCGTCGTCCGTCTCGTGATCCATGCCGAGCAGGTGAAGCACACCGTGGACGACAGCCTCGCGCACGTCGGCCGTGTGCTCGAGGCAGATGACGATGTCGCCGAGCTCGCGCGCGCCTCCGACCGGCTCGGCTCCGTCGATCGGGAACGAGAGCACGTCGGTCGGGCCCTCCCGGCCTCGAAAGCTGCGATTGAGCTCGGCGATGCGACGCGGACCGACGAACTCGATCGCGACGTGACCGCCGTGTACGCCGAACGCAGCAGCCGCCTGCGAGCACAGCAGCATGATCTCCTCATCGGAGGGCACGGCGCCCGGCTCAGCGGCCGCCGCGCCGAGGATGTCGAGCTCGATCATCCGCGCGTCAGCCGCGGCGGTCGGCCGAACGCAGCTCAGGCGCGGCGCGCTGAGAGTGCACGTCGTAGGCCTCGACGATCCGCTGTACGAGCTTGTGGCGAACTACGTCCTCGCCGCCGAAGCGGACGAACTCGATGCCCTCGATCTCGTCGAGCACCTCACCGACGACGATCAGCCCCGAGCGCTGATCGCGCGGCAGATCGACCTGTGTCACATCGCCGGTGACGACCATGCGCGAGCCGAAGCCGAGCCTCGTCAGGAACATCTTCATCTGCTCGGGCGTCGTGTTCTGCGCCTCGTCGAGGATCACGAACGAGTCGTTCAGCGTCCGCCCGCGCATGAACGCCAGCGGCGCGATCTCGATCACGCCACGCTCGATGAACTGAGCGACCTTCTCGGGGTCGAGCATGTCGTGCAGCGCATCGAACAGCGGCCGCAGATAAGGGTCGACCTTCGCCATCAGGTCGCCCGGCAGGAAGCCGAGGCGCTCGCCCGCCTCGACGGCGGGACGCGTGAGGATGATCCGGTTGACCTCGTGCCGGGTCAAAGCGGCCGCGGCCATCGCGACCGCGAGGAAGGTCTTGCCCGTTCCGGCCGGCCCGACGCCGAAGGTCACCGTGTTGTCGCGCACGGAGTCGACGTAGCGCTTCTGGTTGACCGTCTTCGGCGCGACGCGCAGCCCGCGATGGCGCCAGACGACGTCCTCGAGCACGCGCGCCGGCGACTCGTGCGCGTCGAGCGCTCCGGTCACGGCGGCAATCGTGCCCGGCCCGATCTGGTGGCCACGCGCGATCAGCTCGGCGAGCTCGCGAACGACTCGCTCGCCGGCGTTCGTCTCGCCCTCCTCGCCGTCGAAGGTCAGCACGTTGCCGCGGAGGAACACCTTGCAGTCAAGGTGCGCCTGCAACGCGCGGAGCACGGCGTCCTGGCTTCCCGCCAGCTCGACGGCGACGTCGTTCGATAGCTCTATCTGAGTCCTCATCCTTGCAGCGAAGCCCGCACCAGACCCGAGACGCGCTTGCCGTCGGCCCGTCCATCGACGGCGGCCATCGCCTGCTTCATCGCCTGACCGAGGTCCTTGACCGATTGCGCTCCGCTGTCGCGGACCGCCTGCTCGACGATCGTCGCGAGCTCCTCGTCGGAGAGCTCGGCCGGCAGATAGCCGCCGATCAGCTCGCCCTCGGCCTCCTCGCCTCCGGCGAGATCGTCGCGCCCGGCCTCGCGATAGGCGCGTGCAGCCTCGAGCCGGCGCTTTCGCTCGCGGCGCAGGACCGCGAGCTCGTCCTCAGAGCCTTCCTTGATCGACTTCTGCAGCTCGGAGAGCACGAGCCGCAGCGCGCCGACTCGCTGCTTCTCGCCGGCACGCATCGCCCCCTGCAGATCGAGCTTGATCTGATCCTGTATCGCCATCCACCACGCAGGATACGCCGCGGCAGCGACGATCCGGGCCGGCTGGGCGTAGCGATGCCTGCCGCTGCCGATCGCGCCGAGCGAATATCGTCTCGCGCGTGAACGAGTCGCTCTACGCCGCCACGCTTGCTCCGTTTCTGCGCGAGGCCGAGCGGCTGCGCCCAGCCGACGCCGAAGTGATCGACGCGCACACGCATCTCGGGCTCGACGAGGACGGTCGCTCGCTGACGCTCGAGCAGCTGCTCGAGTCAGCTCGATGCCGCCGATGCGCGGCGCGCCTGCGTGTTTCCATTGCACGACCCCGAGCGCCAGCCGGCCTACCGCTTGCCGAACGATCGCGTGCTCGCCTGGGCGGACGAAAGCGACGGTCGGCTCGTGCCCTTCTGCCGCCTCGACCCGGCCGAAGATCCGCTGGCCGAGGCCGAGCGCTGTCTCGCCGCCGGCGCGCGCGGGATCAAGCTGCACCCGCGTGCGCAGCAGTTCGCGTTCGACGGCGCCGAGATGGCCGACGTGTTCGCGCTCGCCGAGGAGGCGAAACTGCCGATCCTGATCCACGCCGGTCGCGGTCTGCCGCCGCTCGCAGAGGGGCTCGCCGATCTTGCGCTGAGCCACCCCGACGTCGTCTTGATCCTCGCCCACGGAGCGATCTGCGATCAGGGGATCCTCACCTCGCGACTCGCCGAGCACCCGGGAGTGCTCTACGACATCTCCTGCTTCTTTCCGCTCGACGTGATCGAGCTGTTCGCGCGCGTCGCGGCCGAGCGGATCGTGTTCGCCTCCGATCCGCCCTACGGGATGCCCGCGACGACGCTCTACCTGGCGCTGCGCGTTGCCCAGCAGGCCGGCCTCGACGACGGTGCCGTTCGCGGCGTGCTGGGCGGCACGATGGCCTCGCTGATCGACGGTCACGGGCTGCCGCCCGTCAAGCCGCCGCGGCGCGGAGCCTCGATCACGCTGTCGGGCCGCCTCGCGCGCGTCTACAACTACGCGAGCCTCGTCGGCCCGGCGCTGTTCACCGGAGCCGGCGAGCAGGCACATGCGATGCTCGACATGGCACGCGCCGCGTGTCGCGACCCACAGCCCGGCGCCGACGGCGACGCGCTCGAGGTGATCGGCGCGGCGCTCGGTGCAGCAGACGTGCTGGTCGGCGAAGAGGACGGCATACGTGCCGCGATCGACCTCGTCTACCGCTCGATCGTGCGCGCCGCGACCGAGCTGCCCGACCCGAACTAGCCGGGCGCGGCGAGCCACACGGCCGCCCACTCACCGCTCTGTGAGCGGCGCCGCTCGCGCATGCCGAGCTGCTCCGTGAACGCGGCAGCGACCTCGTCGACCTGCTCGACGAGCAGCCCGCTGGCGATCATCTGCGCGGGCGCAACCGCGATCCTCTGTGCGAGCTCGAGCAACAGCGGCCGCAGCAGGTTCGGCGAGCACGACGATCGGCGCCCGCGTGGATTCGCGGCGGCCGAGCCACGGAAGCGGCTGCTCGCGCAGATCCAAGCGCCGAGCGTCGATCGCGACATCGTTGGCGAGCGCGTTCTCATGCGCGGCCTCGACGCTCTCGCGCTCGTTGTCGATCGCCAAGCACCGGATCGAAGCCGAGCCGAGCAGCTGCGATCGCAAGCACGCCCGAGCCGGTGCCGATGTCGAGCAGGCCTGCGAGCGCGCGCTGCTCGCACGCAAGCTCGAGCAGCATCTCCAGGCACATTCGCGTCGTCGCGTGAGCGCCCGTGCCGAACGCGCGCCCTGGGTCGATCACGATCTCCTCGCTCGCGCCGGCGCTCTGGTGGCGCTCGAGCTCCCAGGGCGGGCGCACGTGCAGGGCCGGCACGCTCCTGACGCGGGCGGCACTCGCGGCGGGCGGCTCGACCAGGATCGGCCTGTGGAAGCTCTTCCAGCGCTCCGGCCAGTCATCGGCGGTCTCGCTCGTCGAGATCTCGACGAGCGCATCGCCGGCGGCGGCCTGCAGGTCGGGCAGACTCGGCAGCTCGCCCGCGGCGCCATAGACCGCGTACTCGATCACCTCGCCGTCGAGCGCGGACTCCTCGACGCCCGCCGGCGCCAGCTCGAGCAGTTCGGCGAGCACGAGCTCAGCCTGCTCGCGATGGACGCGAACGGCGAGCCGGATCACGCAGCTTGGCTACCCAGCGCGCGACGCAGCTTGGAGAAGATCGACTCGTCCGAGCGCAGGTTCTCCTCGGTCAGCGTGCCGTTCAGCTCGCTGCAGCAGCTCGCGTTGCTGCTCGCTCAGACGCCGTGGGATCACGACGTTGACGACGACGCGCAGGTTGCCGCGCCGGCCGCGACCGAGCGCCGGCATTCCCTCGCCGCGAAGCGTCACGATCTCGCCGGGCTGCGTCCCGGCCGCAAGCTCGACCTCGGCGCTGTCCTCGAGCGTCGGCACCTGCAGCGAGCCGCCCAGCGCGGCCAGCGGCGCCGGCACGTCGAGGGCCGTGATCAGATCGTCGCCTTCGCGGACGAAGCGCTTGTCCTCGCGCACGCGCACGAGCACGTACAGATCGCCGGACGGCGCGCCCGGCTCGCCGACATGTCCGCGCTCGCTCAGCCGGATTCGCTGTCCGCTGGCGATGCCGGCCGGCACGTCGACCTCCAGCGATCGTTTGACCACGCGGCGCCCGCGCCCGCGGCAGTCGCGACATGGCTGCTCGGCGACGCGTCCGTCGCCGCTGCAGACATCGCACGCGACCGTCCGCAGCATCTGCCCGAACGGCGTGCGCGTGGCCGTTTGCAGCTGCCCCGATCCGCCGCAGCGCTCGCACGTGCTGATCGGCGTGCCGGGCTCGGCGCCGTTGCCGTGACAGTGCTCGCAGCGGTCGATCGCCTCGTAGGAGATCTCGACGCGCGCGCCACGCGCGGCTTCGAGCAGGTCGATCTCGACGGCCACCGCAACGTCGCCGCCGGGCATCGGCCCCGAGCGCCCCGCGAAGCCCGCGCCGCCGCCGCCGAAGAACGCCTCGAACAGGTCTCCGATCGAGCCGAACGAATCGAAGTTGGGCGCATAGCCGCCGGAGCGCAGGCCTTCGTGCCCGTAGCGGTCATACGTCGCGCGGCGCTCGCTGTCGGAGAGGATCTCGTAAGCCTCGGCGGCCTCCTTGAACTTCTCCTCGGCGTCCGGATCGTGCGCGTTGACGTCGGGATGCAACTCGCGCGCGAGCCCGCGGAACGCTTTCTTGATCTGTTGCTCGTCGGCGTCGCGCTCGACGCCGAGCACCTCGTAGGGATCGCGTGGCATCGTGCTCGAGTCAGCTCGCGGCATAGGCGTCTTCGACGAAGCGCGACAGCTCGTGCGCGGCCTCGCGCACGGTCACGATTGCGCCGGCGTAGTCCATCCTGACGGGCCCGATCACCGAGACGGTGCCGAGCTTGCGCTGGCCGGGGCCGTAGCCGGTCGCCACGAGCGCCAGCGAGCGCATCGCAGGGATCTCGTTCTCGTGGCCGATTCGCACATAGACGTCGGGCGCGCTCAAGGCGGCGCGCAGCACGCGCAGCAGCGACACGCGGCGCTCGAGCAGACCGACGATGCCCTCGAGCTGCACGGCGTCGTCGATCTGACCGGCCGAGAACAGACGCGCCGTGCCGTCGACGTAGAGCTCGTCCTCGCTCTCGGAGGCGAGATCCCCGAATGCCGGCGCGAGCCGGCTGAGAAACGCGAGCTCCACCGCTGGCAGGCTGCGATCGAGCAGGCGCTGCTGCAGAATCCGCGCGCCGAGCCCGAGACCGACGAGACGCTCGCGCAGGTATTCGCCGGCCCAGCTCAGCAGGCCCGAGTCGACCGGCTGCTCGAACGTGGCGAACAGCTTCGAAACGCCGCCGGTAGAGGTGATCACGACGACCATCACGACCTCCGGCTGCATCGCCAGCACCTCGACGTGGCGAACCGTCGCCGAGGTCAGCGACGGCGCTGAGACGACCGCCAGGAGGTTGGTCATCTGCGAGAGCGTCTGCGAGGTCGTTCGCATCGCCTGCTCGACCTCGCGGCGCATCAGCGATAGCTCCAGCCCCGGCTGCACCGCCAAGCCCTCGCCCGAGTCGAGCATCCTGTCGACGACGTAACGATGTCCCGAGTCGGTTGGCACGCGACCGGCCGAGACGTGCGGATGCGCGAGCAGGCCCTGCTCCTCGAGCAGCGCAAGTTCGTTGCGGACCGTCGAGGGTCCGCAGTCGAACTCGGGGTCGGCGGCGATCGACTTCGAGGCGACCGGCTGGCCGGTGCGCAGGTAGTCGCTCACCACCTTGCACAGGATTCGCTCCTGACGCGAGGTGAGCATCATTCGATTGTAGGCCGCGCCGCGGTGCCCTCGCGAGCGCTCGGCTCAGTCCTCGAGGACGAGCTCGGCCTCGGCGTTGCGAATGATCTGCTTGCCGTCCTGCTCGGCGAGCGTGTCGATCACGGCGCGACCGTCGCGCAGCTCGCGCACGGTGCCGGAGACCACGATCTCGTGCTCGGGCAGGCCCATCCCGCGGAACTGAACCGACAGCCGCTTCAGGTGCTCGGGACCGCCCGCCGCCTCGGTCTGCGCGCGCGCGACCTGGGCCATCGTCCAGAGCCCGTGAAGAATCCGTCCAGGCAGTCCGACGGCGCGCGCGAACTCCTCGTCGATGTGGATCGGGTTGTAGTCGCCGGAGGCGCCCGCGTAGCGGTTGGTCAGGTACTTGTCGGGTGTCACGCTGACCTGCGGAATCTGCTCGCCCTGCTTCAACTCGGCCACCGCTCACACACCTCGCACGATGTTCGTCCAGGTTCCGCGACAGACCTGCTCGCCGCGCTGATTGCTCGAGACCGACTCGAACACGTAGTAGCCGCGTCCGTCGGCTTCGGAGATGTCCTTGACGCTCGCCGTCGTCGTGATCTCATCGCCGGCCACGACGAGCGGGCCCCACTCGAACTCCTGCGCTCCGTGCACCATCATCGCGAAGTTCAGCTCGATCTCCGGGTCGAAGATCGGCGGTCCGACCGCCGGCGCGCTGTAGACGACCGCGAACATCGGCGGCGCCACGACGTCCGCGTAGCCGGCCCCACGTGCGGCCTCCACGTCGAAGTAGAGCGGGTAGCTCTCGCCGACAGCGCGCGCGTACTCCTTGACCTTCTCCCGGCCGACCGCGTAGACCACGGGCTCATAGGTCTTGCCGATCGCTTTTGTGTTGACTGGCACGGAACTCCTTTGCTGAGGGACGACCTCGTCGGCCAACGCGGCGCGCCAGTTTACGCCTAGCGCGCCGCCGCGGCCTTCCGCCGACTAGAAGCTCACCTCGAGCTCGCCGGCGCCGACGCCGACGAGCTCCTCGCCGGCGTCGCCGAGATCGTCTCGGCCCTCGTGCCCCGTCCCCCGCTCGGGGCTGTCGAGGAACTGCACCATGTCGGCGACGATGCTGACCGCCTGGCGATGCCCCTGCTCGGACTCCCACTCGCGCCACTCCAGGCGCCCATCGATCCCGATCCGGCTGCCCTTTCCGAGATAGCGCGCGACGGACTCTGCGGTCGGCCCGAACACGCTCACGTCGAAGTAGTGGGCGCGCTCGGAGCGCTCGCCGTCCGGCTCCATGCGGCTCGAGTTGCATGCCACGCGGAGCGAGGACACGCTGCGGCCCGACGGTAGCGAGCGCAGCTCGGGATCGCGTGTCAGGCGGCCGACGATTGTTACCCGGTTGATCGAATAGCTCGACATCAATGACTCCATTGCTCGTAGTTGGAATCCCCGCGATCAAACTAGGAGCCGCTTGGGATGAGACTCTCGATCGGCGCGGGAGACGACTCAGCGGCCCTGCGCCGACAGCGTCTCCAGCGCCACGATCGTGATCCGCTCGCCGGCAGAGGCCTGCTCGACGGCGCGACTCAGTGCGCGCTGGGCCGCCGGCGAGGCCAGGTAGAGGACTCCCTGGATCTCACGAGCGCGCGCCCACGCCCGGCAGATCTCGGTCAGCCGGCGCGGGGCCTTCACCGCCAGCTCGACCTCGACGGCGATCGGTGCGCGCTTGCGCCCGCTCGGCGGCCAGAGCACGAGGTCGGGGCGATGGAGGATCGCGCGCTCGCCGCCCGTGCGAGTGAGCACGGCGCTGGCGAGTGGAGCTCCGGCATGGCGCTCGTCGCGGCGTAGCTCACGCTCGCTGCTGACGAGGTGGTCCGGATAGCGACGCTGAAGCGCCGCGGCAACGTGAGCACAGGCGAGCGTGTGCGGCGCATTCGCGACGCTGATCCGCACCGGCTCGAGTCCCTCGACGCCAGAGAAGCGCACGCCGGCAGCGGTGGCCGTGTAGATCGCCGGCTGCCCGATCAGCAGATGGTGGCGAGCGAGTAGTTTCGCCTTGCTGGCGGCCGCGAGCCGAGCGCTCGCCGAGGCGACACTGATGTCCTGCAGCAATGCGAGCGAATCGGCCGTCACGGCACCGATCCGTGTTGTCCATCGAAGCAGCTCAGCACGTCCGAGCTGCATGTCGGACGCCGCCGTGCGGCGGCGCCGGCGGGAACCGGCTGCGAGCAGCTCATCGGCTCTCACCGGTCCCGATCGCGAGCCGGCGGTGAGCCCGGGCGGCAGCCTTCACGGGAGAGAACACCTGCGTGATTCGCGCCCCGGGCCCACTGCCGAGGACGATCGTGGCGGCCTCGCCGGTGCCCAGGCTCATCACCTCGCTCGGATCGAGCGCGAGCTCGCGGCTGCGAGCTCGCGTGATGCGTGAGCCGCTTCGCGTCGTCCTCCAGGCGCCTCTCGTTCCGGCCAGCGAAGCAACCAGCTCGGCCGAGCTCGGCACGACCTGGCGATGGGCGATCAGCACGCTCAGATTGCCGAGAACCTGCTCGAGCAGCAGCTCACGCCCGGCGACGCGCAGGTCCGACAGCTCCTGAGTGCCGAGGATCAAGCTGATGCCGGCCGAGCGTGCGCGAGCGAACAGCCGAACGACGTGCTCTGCTGCGAGCGTCGAGAACTCGTCGATCGCGACAACGGCGGGAGTCGGCTCGTACTGAAGCGATGCGACGGCCGTCGTCAGGTCCTGAACGATCGCCGCGCCGAGCATCTGCGTGAGCAGCGGCCTGCTGTCGGCGGCGAGGCCGAAGTAGACGACCGAGCGGCTTCGGATCGCCGTGAGCAGATCGATAACCGCCCCTCCCTGCGCGTGCTCGGGATCCAGCCAGCAGCCGACGTCCGACTCGACCAGGATCGCCAGTCGATCGCGGACGCCCGACAGATCGGCGAGCTGGCGCTGGCTCAATGAGTCGAGATAGCGCTGTGTTGCGTCGGCCTGCGCCTGCGGCAGCTCGCGGCTGAGCAGCTCGAGCGAAGACGCGTCGAGCGACTCGACGACCGCGCGAAGGCTGACCGGCTCGCCGACGCCGCGCAGTGCGCGAACGACGTGGCCGATGAACCGCTGCGACTGACGCAGGTAGTGAGGCTCGGTGAACCGCTCGGCACCGAGCAGCTTGTCGGCGATCTCGGTCTCGCTGCCGCGCGCCAGCGGGTTGTAGACGCTCGGTCCCGACGGACTCCACTCGAGAAACCGGCGCCCCGCACGCTCTGCGCCGAGCGCGACGGCCGCATGCATTGCCCGATCGCCCTTCGGATCGATCACGACGGCGCCCATGCCGTGCTCGATCGCACGCAGCGTCATCCAGGTCGCGGTGACGGTCTTGCCCGAGCCGGTCGCTCCGACGAGCAGCGTGTGCGAGCCGCCGGAGGCGCCGCCGAACGGGATCGAGACGAGCGCGCCGGTCCGCTCGACGCCGAGCACGAGCTCACCGCGGCGAAACCAGCCGCCTGCGCTCCCCCGCTCACGCTGACGTCGCTCGATCGAAGCGAGCGCGCGGCGCAGCAGCGTCGCTGGGCTGAGCTGAGCTCGCGGCCGCCTTGCCGAGGTCGGCCGCGAGCTCGAGCCGTTCGAGATGAGCGCGGCGCGCGCGGCGCGTGACCCAGCCGCTCGCCAGCAGGAGCGGCGGCGCGAGGCTGCCGAGCGGCGCGTGCGCGAGCGCGACGACGGCGACCGCGACCAGCCCCCAGCTCCAGTGGAGGTTTCGCGATCGCATCGCGCGGAGCGCGAGCGCCCCCAGGCCGACGAGCAAGCCCGCGAGGATCGCCCACGATCGCGCCCGATCCACGAGCCCGGTCACGGCGGCGGGCCCGGCATACGGCAGATGAGATCCGACTACTGAGTACATGTGGTTCCTTTCCTGGCCCGCAGACGAGCACGCCGCACCGGCGGTCTCGTGCGCTGGCCCCTAGACGAGCGAAGGCGGGCCACGCGGGCCCGCCTTCGCGGTTCTCTGATGCAGGCGGGCGATCCCGCCGGATTTGAAAGCTCGTGCGCCCTCAGACGCCGAGTGCGGCCGAGCGAGGCGCGGTCAGGCGGATCGTCCCGCCCGAAGCGCCGCTGCTCAGCTCGATTCGACCTCGCGCGGAGAGAGGCCGAGACCGTCGCGCGCGATCAACGCGAGCACGTCGCTGTGGACCCACGGCGTCGGCTGCTCGCGGCCACCCTCGGGCATCATGCCCAGACGCCGCGCGAGCCAGCTCGTCTCGCCGCTGCAGTTGCCGGCTGCGTCGTGCTTCAGCCGCCCGCAACGCATCGCGACTTCACTGAGGCTCAGCCCTTCGCGATCGACGGCAGCGAGGACGGCCTCGCGCAGGCACCGGTTCAGCAGGATCGGGCTCTCGCGAACACGCGAGAGCTCGGCGCGCAGAAGGGCGGTCGAGATCGAATCGTCGCGGCGCCCCCGCGCAGACAGCCTCCTCCGTGATCGCGCAGATCGGCTCGTAACGCTCGAGATCGCCGATCGCCTCACGCACGCTCACCGGCTCGCCGTCGGGCGAATGCCGCGGGGCGAAGCGACACCAGCGCAGCTCCGGAATCGACATGCCCGTGCTCAACGGCGACGAGCCGGTAGCTGCGATCGGTTCCTCTGCGCCGCAGATGCGCTCGCCGGCAGTGCGACGGGCGCGGTCGCGCAGCCGGCGAGAGGCAGCTGCTCGTCGGCCTGGGCAAATGGAACGCCGAGCAGGTCGCTGTCGGCGACGGGTCGGCAGCGGCAGCAACCACTGCCGCGCCTGCTCGAGATAGCAGCGAGTCACGACCTCGGCGTTCGCGGCCGGCTCGTCCGGCGCCAGGTGCGCGACGAGCCGCCGATCGGCGAGCGTCCGGGCATCTTGGTCGACGACGAGAACGCTGCCCTGCGCGGCGCGCTCGGCGACGACCTCGCGCGAGCGGCCGGCGGAGTCGACGTAGTGGCCGAGCGAACGTCGCGCGTCGCTCGTCGCGGCGCGGTCGCGGCTCGGCAGGTCTGCATGACAGCGCGACGGCGCCGGAGCGCTTCGCCGCTGCGCTGACTCGCGCGGCGCTGGCCGGTGGGTGTGGGGGCTGTGGTTGACGGCATTGCTGTCTCCTGGACGTTCGATCGGGTTGCGCTCGCGCCGCGAGACGGGGCGAGACCGCAGCGCTTGTAGGAGGCGGCGAAGGCGTCGTCAAGCGCCCGCCGAGCGACGAGCGACGAGCGCGTCGAGCGCTCCGAGAACCCCTTAAGGGGTCTCGGAGGTGATCGCCGAGCGAGCCGAACCGGTCGAACAATCTGGCGCGAAAACGCTCACGCTCGATCGGGCCTGGCGAGATGCGAGCCGAGCAGCTGACGGCTCGGCTCCGAGGCGTGCGATGCGTTGGCGATGGCGTGAATCGATGACCGCAGCAGCGGCCGAGCGTGCGTGGAATTGGGTGCTTGAGGGCATCGGAGAGTAGCCGCTGCCGGCGAGCGCGCCGAGATCGCCCGATAGACGCTCCGGCCCGTTCGTGCAGTCGCGTCGCGTGCGAGCGGCCGACTGCCCTGCGAACACTGGCCGTTTCAGGCGATCACGCGGCGTCGCCCCTCGATCGACAGGCAGCGCAACTGCGTAGCCGTGCCGCCACGGCGAGGCGCGACTGCAGCCGGCTGCCAGGCGACTGCGCAACGCGCCGGCGCAACGCGCGAGCGTTTCCGCGCCCGATGCCGCTCATCGCACGAGGCTGCGCAGCTCGAGCGCGGCGCGAGCCGCGCGCGGATCTCCGTGAGCATCGGTCAGACGAACTTCGGGCGGAAGGCGGCTCACGCCGTAGCCGAGCAGAGAGCCCTCGTGCAGGTCGCGCTCGCAGACGAAGACGGTCCGCTGCCTGCCCGTGTACTGCCAGTCGATCGGGTACTCGCCGGCGTATGCGCGACAGGCGCGCAGGAGCGTGTCGGCGGCCTCGGCGCAACTGCGCGCGCGAGCCCGGCTACGGCAGACGAACACGACGATCGGCTCGGCGTCCCGGCGCTCCCCATACCGGCGAGTGTGCTCGGCCCAGCCGGTCAGGAAGTGGTCGTAGCGGACGATCTTGGCTGCAAGGCCGCCCGACGCCAGGCGGTCGTCGAGCTCGAGCATCAGATCGCGCGGCGGACGCGAGGACGTGCTCAGCACGGCATCCGGCCGCAGCGTCTCAAAGTGATCGACCTCGCCCCCGACGCCGTTGCGCGTCGCGCCCCGGAAGTCGTGCGGCACGCGCCCTTCGGACAGGCGCAGGTCGGCGGGCCCGATCGCGGTTCGCCCGCCGCCACCGGATCTCGTGGGCGGCGCGAGCACCGCCTCGAGTGGACCGCGCAGCATCGTCTCGTCGGGCAGCGCCCGCGCCAGCGCCAGCGCACTGGCGCAGACGTGCACGTCGTGACGCGCATTGCGCAGCCGGCGGAGATCCTCCGGCCCAGCCTTGCCGGACCCTCGCGAGAGGCCGGCTCGGTCGACTGTCGAGTGCCGGCTCGATGCTTCCGGCCGACCGCAGCTAGATCGGCGCCCGCCGGACTGAGCACGTAGCACATCGGCACACCGCCGCCGTCGCGTCTATGGAACTGGAAGCGTTCGACCAACCCGGCGTCGGAGAGGCGCTTCAGCCGCCGCTGGGTCGTCGTGATCGCGCGCTGCGGATTGAACCGGCGGTGCAGCTGGCTGCTGAGAACATGGCGAAAGCGCCAGATCAGCTCGAGCATCTCGAGGTCGAGCGCGTCGGGATCGATCGGCCGAGGCAGCGACGCGGCCGTCGCCCAGCGCACGCTCTGTGCGAGATCGAGCTCGACGAGCTCGCGATAGCTCTCCGCCACCGACTGCGCAGGCGTGGGAAGCCGCTGCGGCGAGGTGGCGCGGTCCGCGGAGCTCGCCTCGTCCCGGTCGCGCAGGAGCGCCATGCCCGTTCGGCGGCGTCGCCGGCGCCGCTCGAACGCCCGCAGGGCGGTCGCGGTCGCTCTCGCGCGCCGGCGAGGCCGCCCGTTCGTCTCGCTGCCAGTGCGGCTGGCGCAAGTCCGCCAGATGACGCCCGCCGCGCTGGCAGCTGGCGCGCGGCATGCAACGCGATCCGCTCGCGATCGACGCGAAGCGGAATCGTCTCGCCGACGAACGCCGCCTGGCGCCCCATCGGCGTTGCCCAGCTCGCGATCGCGTGATGGCGCGGTAGATGCAGCCGGGCGTCGGGATGGCCGAGCACTCCGAGGTGCTCGACGCGCGGGCGAACCGTGTCGGAGAACTCCGCCATCATCAGGCCCGCCGCCGAGCGAGCCTCGCGCGTCGAAGCGGTCGCGAAGTAGACCCGGTGCGCGAACAGCGCGTCCAGCTGCTCGCGCACGTCGCGGTCGATCCACTGTGCGTCGGACTGCCAGCACGCGACCGTCTCGAGCCCGGCCGATCGCTTCAGCGCCATCGTCTCGGCGAAGCCACGGTTCAGAACCAGCGGTGCCTCGTCGACCTTCAGCGCGACCGCGATGCGACGGTCCGATGACACGAGGTCCTGCTGGCGAGCAAGCGCCGAGTCGAGCATTCCGACGAGCAGCTGCATCAGGACCGAGGTGTTCCGGCGCCCATCGCACCGAGCGCGCCCTTGACGACCAGCACCTCGCGATTCGCGATCAGCCGGTCGAAGTCGACCGTCAGCGAGTCGTTGAGCAGGACGCGCTTGATCGACGCCGAGTTGAGCATCCTCGCGAGCTTGTTCACGGGCGCGTCGAGCTTCGCCGTCGTCATGCTGCGGGCATCCGCCAGCTGCGCGGTCAGCTCTGCGGCGAAGAAATCGCTGATCTCCTTGAACGCGGGAAGCGCGCGAATCCGCGCTGCCGACCGCGCTCCGGTACGCATAGCCCTCCTCGCCGACCGACAGCAGTCGCGCTGCGTCCCACAACGTCGCGCGACGGTCGAACGCGAGGACGGCGATTATCGCGTTGCGCAAATACCGATCGGAGGATGCTCTGATGTCTCCGTCGGTGAAGAGGTTCTTCAGGGCCGCGACCACGTAGTCCGCGATCACGTCGGCCGGCGCGTCGACCGCCAGCGGGTTGAAGCCGCAGGTCGGCTGCGCGAAGTCGAGCAGCGTGCAGGTGCGCTCAGCAGGCACGAGGCTGACGGCGGCATCGGCGGCATCGCCCTTCGGATCGAGCACGACCACGGCGCAGCGCTCACGCCGCAGATCCTCGGCGACCGTCGCGATCAGGTAGCTGGACTTGCCCTGCTCGACCGCGCCGGGCACGGCCGTGTTCTGCTTGCGCATCTCCGGATGCACCGAGACCGCGCCGAGCGCGTCTCGAAGCGTTCCCTCGCCCTCGGGCGGGCGGTAGACCGACGGCGGCGCCGGCGCCAGCGGCATCGCGTCGCGCGCGAACGGCACGGTCGCGTAGTCGACGGACGGCAGATGCCACAGCGAGGCAAGCTCGGTCGTCGCATAGACCCCCTTCAGCAGCGAGGGCAGCGGGTTGCCTTCTCCGCGCGCTACGCGCCGTCGATAGACGCCGAGCAGCCCATGGCGGATCGTCGTGCCGCGCTCGACCAGCC
Source organism: uncultured Solirubrobacteraceae bacterium (assembly GCA_963812575.1). GTDB lineage: Bacteria > Actinomycetota > Thermoleophilia > Solirubrobacterales > Solirubrobacteraceae > Palsa-744. The sequence goes on from CAWEVS010000014.1 coordinate 569,488, forward strand.
TGTTCTCGGCGCTGTCTGCACGCAGTGCCGAGGCGACGCGCTCGCAGGTCTGCCGACGTCGCGCGAGGATGCGCAGCTCGGCGAAGAACAGCGGCCGGTGCTGGACGTCGAGGCCGCCACGCAGCTCGACGTCCTCGAGCAGCGAGCGATCGCGAATCGCCGCATGAGCGCGGCGCTCGCGCGAGATGCGCGCCTCGTGCGACCGATAAACGCGCCGCGCGAAGCGCTCGAAGGAGCTCGGCGCCGGCGTCAGTGCGAGCTGAACGCAGGACGATTCGCCGCCTGCCGCCATCGCCGTGAGCAAGCGGTTGACCGGCGGGTCGCGCTCGTGCTCGAAGCGATCGAGCGACTTCACGCGGCGGATGAACTCGCGCGCCTTCTTCAGCCGCAGCACGCAGTCGGCCGGCTCTACGGTCCATTCGGTCGGCCGCAGCGCGCAGTTGGCGTATGCGACGCGCAGCGCCGACTCCACCATCGCGACGCGATCGCGCGGGCAGCCGACCGCCAGCCACGCGAAGCTCGCGCGCGCGCCGGCGGCGCGCGCCCGCGGCGTGGAGTGCTCGTAGTGGATCTCGAGCGACACCGCCGGCTGACCGAGCCAGATGCGGCGCCACCAGCGCTCCAGCAGAAGCCGGTGAAGCGCGGCGTAGAGGCTGACGATCGCCTCAGCCGAGGCTGCATCGATCCGATACGCCGCGACCCGAAGACGGACGTAGCGCCGGCGCCGGCGCGCGAGCCAGCGCACGATCAGCAGCACGACCAGCCGCGCCGAGCAGCGCCGCAAGCGGCAGGCGCAGCGGGCGCAGATCGAGCCCCGCCGCCCAACCGCAAAGGCTCCGCAAGGCGCCGAGCAGGGCTGCCGCCGGCGATCTCGGATGTGGCGAGGAGGCGCCGCGCAGCAGCCGGCCAGGTCCGCCGCGCAAGAACCAGGCGAGCAGCGCGTAGCTGACGAGCACGGCCGCCACCGCGAACAGTCGCCAGAGAACGAAGCGCAGCACCTCATCATCTGCTCCGACCGTTCGCAGCCGGAGGAGACGTCAGGCCCTCGAAAGTCTCAGTGCGCGCGCGTTGCCCGCTCCACGCGCGCGCCGCGCGGCTGTCAGGTGCCAGGCGTTCGAGCCGCCCTTTTCCTGGCCCTCGCCGCTGTTCTCGATCAGCCCCAGCCTGGCCAAACGCGCCAGTAGCTTGGAGATCTGGCCCTGGTCGGCCACACCGGAGCGTTCTGCGATCTCACGGTTGCTCGCTCCGGGGTGCTCGCCGATCGCGACCAGCACGCGCACCGTGCGGTAGGTCAGGCGCATGCTCAGACCGGCCATCGGGTCGCGACTGTGAGCTCGCGCCGAGACGTCCGCAGTCCGCTGGCGACGAGCCGGCGCCGGCCGGCTCAGTTCGCGGCTGGCGGCTCGTGCTCCGAGGTACGGCAGGACGACGATGTTCATCAACGATCCGAGCAGGCAGCCGAAGCGTTCCTCTCCGTCCTCGCCCAGCGCTCGCGTGTGGAGCACCGCAAAGACCGCGCCGACGACGCCTTCGGCGACCACCGCGGGCGGTTCCCGCCCGGCACTGGTCGCCGCGCGCCCCCGGTCGACGACCTCTGCGAGCCGATCGAGTATCTCCGCCCGCCACGCGAGCACGCGCGGTCCGGCGCCGAGCGCCTCGACCAGCACGAGCCTCGCCAGCGCCGGCTCTTCGTCGAAGAACACGAGCAGCTCGCTGAGTCCAGAGCGAATGCCCTCGCGCCAGACGGACTCGCTCTCGTAGGCCGCCTGCACGCGCCGCCCCGCCTGAGCAGCAGATTGTTCGAGCGCCGCCAGAAAGCAGTCTTCGCGGTCGGCGAACATGTCGTAGAAGGTCTTGCGTGAGACTTTCGCGCGACCGATCACCTGAGCGACCGTCATCCCGCTGTAGCCGACCTCCTCCACCGCGGAAAGCGCCGCCGCGAGCATCCGGCTCCGCTGGATCTCACTGACCCTGCCGCGGGACAGCCTGCTCGATCGCTGGAGTCGCCGCGGCGTTGCCGCGCCTGACTGGTGGACAAAGGCCATTTCTTCCTCGCGTTCGTGCTGGACTGTAGAAAAGGTGTTCTTGCCCACGTATCTCGCGTGCTGGAACCGTGGCTCCGTCCCCGGAGACGCCGGCAGCCCGCGATGCCAGGAGGCAGATTCAACAATCCAATGCGTTAAGTCGAGGCGCGTCTCCAACTTTTTCCGGCCGTCCGAGCCTCGCCCGCCGGCGCACCGAACTGCGACCGGCCTGCGCGGCGCAGAGCCACCGCTGGTCAAACCTGCGCATCTTGCGCCATTCCTCTAGCCTAAATGTCGTGCCAACGATCACCAGGCAGCGTTCCGTCGCGCTCCTCGCAGGCTGCGTGGCCGCCAGCGGCGTGACCGCGACGGCGGCATCGGCCAGCACGTACGGCGCCCTGGTAGTCCGTCACAACGCTTCGCCGTTGACGACGCTGGCGACGAGCTTCACGCATGTGCGTCCGAGCGGCTCGTTCTTCCTCGTCGTGACAGAGCCCGGCAACGCCCCGCTGAACTTCCACTGGTCGATCCACTGCACCAGCGCAAACGGACGCGAAACCGGTGGTGCATCGGGCGCCGCGACCGTCGCCAACAGGCACTGGGTCAAGCGCGTCGGCATCACCTGGATCAAGCACCCCGCGTCGTGCTCGGGCAAGGTCGAAGGCTCGGCCTCGAGCAGTCCCGTGCTCGTCCGCGTGTTCAGCGCGGGCTGAGGCGCGAAGCAGTACCGCTACCGGGATTCGAACCCGGGTTTCCGCCATGAGAGGGCGGCGTCCTAGTCCCCTGGACGATAGCGGCGCGCTGTTGCTCGCACGAGGCTACCAAAGCGTCCCGAGCGGCGATCAGGCAGGCGACAGCCAACGCCGGCCTCGTGCGATATCTTCGCCCCTCGCCCGCGGATGTGGCGGAATTGGTAGACGCGCACGGTTCAGGTCCGTGTCTGGGAGACCAGGTGGAGGTTCGAGTCCTCTCATCCGCACTCGCCGCGACGGATCGCCCCGAGAACGAGAACGGCCGCCCGAAGGCGGCCGTTCTGCTGCTCAGCTTTGAGACTGTTGCTCAGCGTCCGCCGCTGCGGCGCTGGCGGCGCTGCATCGTCACGATCGCGAAGCCTGTGGCCAGAAGGACGAGCCCGAGGGCTACCGTCCAGCGAAGGTCGAAGCCCGTGAACGGCAGCGTCGTCGCTTTCGCAGTGGTTGCGGGCGCCGTCGAGCCGGTCGGTTCTTCTTTTTTCGTTTCAGGCGCAGTCGATTTTTCCGGCGTGCTCGACTGTTTTTCCGGCGAGGTGCCCGACGTCGGCGTGGTGGTCGCCGTCGTCGTCGGCGTCGTCGCCGGCGTCGTCGTAGTAGTCGTCGTCGGCGTCGTCGGCGTCGTAGGCGTCGTCACCGTCGTAGTAGTTGTCGTCGTGTAGTTGCTGGTTTCCGTCGGCGTAGTGTCCGCGGCAAAGACCGCGGCCGGCGCTGCCAGAGCCATCATCAGAGCGAAAGCGACCGACAGCACGACGAGCTTGCTAGCTCTGGGCGATCCTTTCCTCATCGTTGCTGCTGCTGCTTCCTGCGGCCTACTCGAGGCCACGACATCGGTCCGAGTCATGCCAACCTCCCGTGATGGTTTGGGTGAGTGCTCGTGCCCATAGCGGGCTTCTTGCCCGTTGATCGGGCGATTCTACGCAAGTTGTTGGATATCAGTTCGCTGTTTAGCGGCGATTGCCCTGCATCTTCCGCTAAAAGGTCTATCAACCCCGCCGGTCGGCGAGTGCTGAAATCTGCGGTGTTGCCCCTATCGGCAGCGGCTTCCCGGACCTGAAGCGCCGAATACCCATGTGCGTGCCGGCGAAACCCCAGTGTCTCCGGCTTATCAAGCTCGCGCGGCGCGGGCGCCGCTCAGAGCCGCACGCGACCCGCCAGCGTCCCTTCGCCCAACCGCGCTCGCAGCACCTTCTTGTCGAACTTGCCGACGCTCGTCTTCGGGATCTCCTCGATGAACGCGAACTCGTCCGGCAGCCACCACTTCGCGACGCGCCCGCGCAGGTGCTCGAGGAGCTCCGGCGCGCCGGCGTCGGCTCCCTCGCGAAGCACGACGCAGCACAGCGGGCGCTCCTGCCAGCGCTCGTCAGGCTTTGCGATCACGGCCGCCTCGACGACGTCGGGATGCGCCATCACCTCGTTCTCCAGCTCGACCGAGGAGATCCACTCGCCGCCGGACTTGATCACGTCCTTGGAGCGATCGGTGATCTGCACGAAGCCGTCCGCGTCGAGCGAGGCGATGTCGCCGGTCCGCAGCCATCCGCCGTCGAACTTCTCCTCGCTGGAGTCGTCGTTGAAGTAGCGCGCCGCGATCCACGGTCCGCGAACCTCGATCTCGCCGGTCGCCTCGCCGTCGCGCGCGACCGGATCCTCGTCGTCGCCGACGAGCCGCAGCTCGACCCACGGCAGCGCCCGCCCCTGCTTCGCGCGAACGTCCCAGTAGTGGTCGTCGTGATCGCCCTCGAGCGGACGCGAGAAGGTCGCCACCGGGCTCGTCTCGGTCATCCCCCATGCCTGGAAGATGTTCACGCCGTGGCGCTCCTCGAAGTCGCGCATCAGCTGGCGAGGCACGGCCGAGCCGCCACAGGTCGCGTTCGTCAGCGAGGACAGATCGAGATCGGAGTGCTCGTCGGCGAAACGAAGCAGGTCGGCGAAGATCGTCGGCACGCAGCCCATCAGCGTCGGGCGCTCGGCGGCGATGAACCCGGCCAGCGGCTCGGCCGAGAGGAACTGGTTGGGCAGCAGCAGGTCGGCGCCGGCGAGCGCCGCGCCGTGTGGCAGCCCCCAGGCGTTCGCATGGAACATCGGCACGACCGCCAGCACGCGGTCGCTGCGCGAGAGCCCCAGCCCGTCCTTGCACCAGCGTCGCCGTCGAATGCAGGCTGATCGAGCGGTGCGAGTAGAGCACGCCCTTCGGATTGCCGGTCGTTCCACTCGTGTAACAGAGCGCCGCCGCCTGGCGCTCGTCGAGCTCGGGATAGTCGAAGCTCGCCGTCTCCCGCGTCGGCGAGCAGCTCCTCGTAGCGCAGCACGTTCGGCAGCGTGCCGCTGTCGCCGTCGCCCATCACGACGTAGTGCTCGACCGTCTCGAAGCTCGGCGCGAGCCGCTCGAGCACGCGGCACGAGCGAGTCGTCGACGAAGATCAGCCTGTCTTCGGCGTGATTGACGATGTAGGTCAGCTGCTCCTCGAACAGACGCACGTTCAGCGTGTGCAGCACCGCACCTACGCATGGGATCGCGAAGTACAGCTCGAAGTGGCGCTGGTTGTTCCAGGCGAACGTCGCGATGCGCTCGCCCTGCTCGACGCCGAGCTGCCCGAGCGCCCGCGCGAGCCGATCGATCCGCGCCGAGGCCTCCTGGAAGCTCGCGCGCTCGACGACGCCGGGCGCGCTCAGCGTCAGGACCTCGTGCGTCCGGGCTGCTGTCGGTCAGCCGGCGACGGATGTGCTGCAGCGTCAGCGGGAAGTCGTCCTGCATCAGGCCGGCGAGCGCCCCACGCGCCGTTGCCGGCCCCGCCTCGCGAGTGATCATCCGCTCCGAGCTCATCGCTTCTGCACCCCCTCCTCACGCGGCCGCAGCGGCCGCAGCTGACTGTAGACCTTCCTCGTCTGCTGGGCGATGTCATCCCAATCGAAGCGCAACACGTGCTCGGAGGCCTCCGTCACGAGCCGTTCGCGCAGCGGCTGATCGACGAGCAGCCGCTCGATCATCACGCCGAGATGCTCCGCGTCGCCGCCGTTGAAGCGCAGCCCGACGCGCTCGCCGACCGGCACCACCTCGCGCAGCCCGCCCGTGTCGGCGACGATGCACGGACAACCCGAGGCCATCGCCTCGAGCGCGACGAGCCCGAACGGCTCGTAGATCGACGGCACCACGCAGAGATCGGCGATCCGGTACAGCGAGTGCAGCACGTCATCGCCGATCCAGCCGAGAAAGCTGCCGTGCTCGGAGAGGCCGAGGCGCTCGGCCTGCGCCTTCAACTCGTTCTCGTGAGTGCCGCTGCCCGCGACGAGGAAGCGCACGTTCTCGACCCGCTCGACGACACCCGGCAGCGCGTCGAGCGCGAGCTGGAAGCCCTTCTCGTAGACGAGCCGCCCGACGAACAGGACGAGCTTCTCCTCGGGCTGTGCGAAGCGGCTGCGCAGCGCCGCCAGGTCACCCGCAGGGCGCAGTTCGCTCGGATCGATCCCGTTGGGGATCACGACGATCCGCCGCTCGTCGATGTCGAAGATGTCGGCGACGTGCCCGCGCATGTAGTAGGAGCAGACGATCACGCGCGTCCGCTCGCTGCGCCATCCATCGCTCGACGCGCATGAATGTGAGCCTGCGGCTCGTCCTGCACCCAACCCTGATGACGGCCGTGCTCGGTCGCGTGGATCGTCGTCACATACGGCACGCCGGCGCGCTCGGAGAGCGCCGCCGCAGCCTGCGCGACCAGCCAGTCGTGTCCATGGATCAGCGCGTATGAGTTCTCTTCGGCGAGCGCTTCGCCGGCCGCGAGCATGTCGCTGTTCATCTGCTCGACCCAAGCTACGAAGCGGTCGAGATCGCGCGGCCAGCTCGGCTCGCGCACGCGATGGATCGTCACGCCGGCGAGCTCGTCGACGCCCGGCTGGCCGGACGACGGCGTCTCGCCGACACCGCGCGTCAGCACGTCGACGCCGACGCCCTGGCGGACGAGCGCCTCGGCGAGCTTGCGAACGTGGCGCGCAAGCCCACCCTCGATCACCGGCGGGTACTCCCAGGAGAGGAGCAGCACGCGATTGGCCATGATCCAGACCCTACCTAGCGGGCGCTCCGAGGCAGCCGCGCCGGCGCCGCCCGGGCGTTTCGTCGCCGTCCGGCAAGCACGCGAGGCGTCCCCCGGCCCGCGCGGCGATCGCTGCGACTCGCCATCAGACGCCGATCAGCTCGAGCTCGTCGAGGCGCCACGTCGACGAGGATGGCGAAACGTGACCGTCCTCGAGCTCGAGCACGCCCGCGCTGCGCAGGGCGCGCAGCGCGCCTTCGAGCTCCGCAGGCTCGGCGCCGAGCGCCTCGCGCAGCCCGGCCTGCGAGAGCCCGTCGCGACCGCCTTCGCCCAGCAGCTCGAGCACGATCGCCCGTTCCAATCGCGAGTCGCCCCTCGCTCGCGGCTCACTTGGTTCTCTTTGCATGGGAGCCATTCCTTCCGGTGCACGGCGCCGGCTGCCTGGCCTCGCGCCCGGGCGCCCGATTTCCGATAGGCGGGAGCGTACACACAGCTTGGAACGGTTCTGCGCGGCCGGCTCTCGTGCGACTGCTCGCGCAGGCACCGATCGTCGAACCGAGCCTTACCCCCGCGGGGTATATTTTTCAGGATGCACGACGACGGCAGCTGCCAGCTGCCCGGGCGGCTGCGATGAGCTTCCTCGCGACCGTCTGGGAAGGAATCTCGAACGCACTGCTGATGGCATGGACCGTGTGGTGGGCGCTCGTCTTCGGCTTCGCGATCTCGGCCATCGTGCAGGCCTGGGTCCCGCGGCAGCGGATCGAGCGAGCGCTCGGCGGCGGCGGCGTGCGGCCGGTCGCACTGGCGACGGGGCTCGGCGCCGCCTCCTCCTCCTGCTCCTACGCAGCCGTCGCGATCGCACGATCGCTGTTCGCCGGCGGCGCCTCGGCGGTCAGCGCGCTCGCCTTCCAGTTCGCCTCGACCAATCTCGTCGTCGAGCTCGGCGTGGTCCTGTGGATCCTGCTCGGCTGGCAGTTCACGCTCGCCGAGCTGCTCGGCGGGCTGCTGATGATCGCGATCATGTCGCTGCTGCTGCGCCGGTTCGTCTCGCGCCGCGCAGAGAGGCGCGCCCGCGAGCACGCCCGGCGCGCCGAGCCCGGCCACCAGCACCACTCGGCCGGCGAGCGGATGCCGCTGCGCGCGCGCCTCAGCTCCGTCTCGGCCTGGTCGGACGTCGCACACAACTTCCGCAACGACTGGTCGATGCTCTATCGCGAGATCGCGGTCGGCTTCGTGCTCGCCGGTTTCGTCGGCCTGCTCGGCGACCGACTTCTTCAACGACCTCTTCCTCGTCCACGCGCCGGCGCCGCTGCGACTGCTCGAGAACGTGCTGATCGGGCCGCTGATCGCGGTGCTCAGCTTCGTCTGCTCGGTCGGAAACATCCCGCTCGCCGCCGTGCTGTGGTCCGGTGGGATCGGCTTCGCCGGCGTGATCGCGTTCATCTTCGCCGACCTGATCGTCCTGCCGATCGTCGCGATCTACCGCAAGTACTACGGCACGTCCTTCGCACTGAAGATCGTCGCGCTGATGCTGCTGACGATGATCCTCGCAGCGCTCGCGATCGACGGGCTGTTCGGCGCCGCCGGCCTGATCCCGCATGTGCGCCCGACGCGCGCCGACATCTTCGGCGCCGTCAAGCTCGACTACAAGCTCGTCACCAACGTGCTCGGCACGATCGTCTTCGTCGCGCTGTTCGCGCTGACGCTTCGCCGCGGCGCGACCGATCCCGTGTGCGGCATGAAGGTCGACCGCGCAAAGGCCGTGACCCGCGAGCACGCCGGGCGACAGCACCTATTTCTGCTCTGAGCACTGCGCCGACACGTTCGACGCCCAACAGCCGCACCTGGCCCGTGAGAGTCCTGCGCCGGTCAATCGAGCGGGCTGATCGCGGCCTGGCGGCGCATCGCGCCGTTGATCGGCGGTCACGCCGGCGCCCGCGCCGGCGCCGGCGCCGGCCCGCCAGGCGCATCGGCCGGCCGCCGCTCAGAGCGCTTGAGAGAGGTCGATCTCGAGCTGGCGCGGCGAGGGCTGCAGCGGCTCCGAGCTCGTGCGCGGACGGCCGCGCTTGGACCAGTGTCCGACGACTTCACGGCTGCGGCAGCTGTAGTAGCTGACGCGTCGGTCACAGGGCGCCAGCGCCAATCCTCCGGGCGCCGGCCCTGTGACGAGCGCGTGGAAGCGTCTGCCTCCGCGATCGACCTCGACGATGTCGCCGGTCTGGATTCCCTCGAGCCGCACCGGCTAAGCGTAGGCTGATCGCCGTGCGTTGGTTCGTCGACGGCATGAACGTGATCGGCACGCGCCCGGACGCGTGGTGGAAGGACCGCCACGCCGCGATGGTGCGGCTCGTCCATCTGGTCGAGCACTGGGCCGCGAGCAACGGTGAGGACGTCGTCGTCGATCTTCGAGCAGCCGCCGCGTCCGCCGATCTCCTCGACCGTGATCGAAGTCACGCACGCTCCGCGCCCGCGGCGCGACTCCGCCGATGACGAGATCGTGCGGATGCTGCGCGCCGAGCGGGCGCCTGCCGAGGTGCGCGTCGTCACGTCCGATCTGTGGCTCGCCGACCGCGTGCACGCCGCCGGCGCAACCGTGCAGTCCTCCGACGCCTTTCGCGCATGGCTCGAGGACCACTGATGCCGCCAGCCGAGGCGCGCTGATGGCACCGGTGACGCGCTATGCGCGCAGCGGCGAGGCGAGCATCGCCTACCAGACGATCGGCGAGGGCAAGCTCGACCTGCTGTTCACCAACGGCTGGATCTCGCAGGTGGAGCAGCTGTGGGAGTCACCTGCGCTGCGTCGCATGTTCGAGCGGATGTCGGTCTTCAGCCGGCTGATCCTGCTCGACCGCCGCGGCACCGGCCTGTCCGACGGCGCCGGCGAGCCCTACTCGCTCGAGCAGGAGGCGCGCGACGTGCTCGCCGTGCTCGACGCCGTCGGCAGCGAGCGCACGGCCGTCTTCACCTACGGCCTCGGCGGGCCGGTCGGCGTGCTGCTCGCCGCCGAGCATCGCGAGCGGATCGGCGCGCTGATCATGTATGCGTCGGTCACGCGCACGACCTGGGCGCCCGACTACGAGTGGGCGATGACCGTCGAGGAGCGCGCCGCCTGGACCGAGCAGACGGTCGCCTCGTGGGGTGAGGTCACGGGTCCGACGATGCCCGTGCTCGCGCCCTCGGCCGGCGCCGACCCCTCGCTTGCCGCCTGGTTCGCGCGCCTGCAGCGACTCGCCGCGAGCCCCACGCAGGCGCGCGTGCTGCTGAACGCGGGCACCGATGTCGACGTGCGCGAGCTGCTGCCGCGCGTCGCCGTGCCGACGCTGGTCATGCACCGCACCGGCGACGGCGCCTGGGACCCGCGCCATTCGCGCTACATCGCACAGCGGATCGCCGGCGCGCACTACGTCGAGCTCGACGGTGTCGACTCGCTGCCGTTCGTCGGCGACAGCGGCGCGATCGTCGAAGAGATCGAGGAGTTCCTCACCGGCGCGCGGAGCGCCGGTGAGGTCTCGCGCGCGCTGCTGACGGTCGTCTTCACCGACATCGTCGACGCGACCGCGCGCGCCGCCGAGCTCGGCGACGCGCGCTGGCGCGATCTGCTCGCGCGCCACGACGAGGAGCTGCGCAAGGAGCTGCGACGGTTCGACGGACGAGGAGGTGAAGACGACCGGCGACGGCTTCCTCGCGACGTTCGCCGGTCCGCCCTCGCGGGCGCTGCGCGCGGCGATCGCGATCATCGACTCCGCGCGCGAGCTCGGCGTCGATCTGCGCGTCGGCCTGCACACCGGCGAGTGCGAGCTGATCGGCGAGGACGTCGGCGGCATGGCCGTGCACATCGCCGCGCGCGTGGGCGCGCTCGCCGGACCCGGTGAGGTGCTCGTCTCGGGCACCGTCTTCGGCACGGTCGTCGGAGGCCCGTTCACGTTCACCGACCGCGGCTTTCACGAGCTGAAGGGCGTGCCCGGTCGCTGGCCGCTGTTCGCACTGGAGAGCTGATCCGGGCGCCGGTCAGTCGCACCGGCCGACGAGCGTGCGCGCCGCACGCATCTCGATCTCAAACAAATACGATCGTCTCGATGCTGCGATCGGCGACGGCATGAAGATTCGCGCGGCGCTGCTCGAGGAGTTCGGGCAGCCGCTCGTCGTGCAGGAGCTCGAGCTGGCCGCGCCGCGCGCCGGCGAGGTGCTCGTCAGGCTGCTCGCCTGCGGCGTCTGCCACACCGACATGTACACCGCCTCCGGCGTCGACCCATCCGGCTATGCGCCGACCGTGCTCGGCCACGAGGGCGCCGGAGTGGTCGAGGCGCTCGGCGAGGGCGTGCGCGACCTGAGCGCCGGAGATCACGTGGTCACGCTGTTCTCGCCGCAGTGCCGCGAGTGCATCCACTGCCTGAGCCCGCGCACCAACCTCTGCCTGGCGATTCGCGAGCAGCAGAACAAGGGCTACCTCCCCGACGGCAGCACGCGGCTCTCGCGAGACGGCGAGCCGATCAGGCACTTCATGGGCACCTCGACGTTCGCCGAGTACGCCGTGATCCCCGAGATCGCGCTCGCCAAGGTCGACCGCGAGGCGCCGCTCGACCGCGCCTGCCTGTTCGCGTGCGGGCTCTCTACCGGGCTCGGCGCCGCGATCTACACGGCCAAGGTCGAGCCGGGCTCGACCTGCGTCATCTTCGGCGCCGGCATGGTCGGCCTCGGCGCCGTCGCCGGCTGCCGGCTGCAGGGCGCCGAGCGGATCGTCTGCGTCGACCGCTCCGAGCAGCGGCTGGCGCTGGCGCGCGGGCAGGGCGCGACCGACACGTGGACCGCCGACGGTCAGATCGTCGAGCGCGTGCTCGAGGAGACCGGAGGCTTCGGCGCCGACTACACGTTCGAGGCGACCGGCCTCGTCTCGGTCATGCGCGAAGCCGTCGAGTCGGCGCGGATGGGCTGGGGCCTGTGCACCGTCGCCGGCGTCGCCGGCAAGGGCGAGACGCTCGACGTCGTGCCGCGTCTGCTGATCACCGGCCGGCGGATCTGCGGCTCCTCCTTCGGCGGCGTCAAGGGCCGCGATCAGGTCCCGCAGCTCGTCGAGCGCTACCTGCGCGGCGAGATCGACGTCGATCCGTTCATCTCGCACCGGATGCCGCTCGACGAGGTCAACCGCGCGTTCGAGCTGATGCACGCGCAGGACGGCATCCGCTCGGTGCTGGAGTTCGGGTAGGCTCGCGCGGATGGCACAGCTCGGTCCCTCCACGCCCGCGCTCGAGCTCGCCGCGGCGCTTCGCCGGCGCGAGCTCTCAGCGGTCGAGCTGCTCGATGCCTGCCTCGCGGCGGTCGACCGTCTCAACCCCGAGCTGAACGCCGTCACCTGGCGCGACGACGCGCAGGCGCGCGCCGACGCCGCCGAGGCCGACCGTCGACTCGACGAGGGCGACCCAGCTCCGTTCCTTGGCGTGCCGCTGCCGATCAAGGACCTCACGCCGGTCGCCGGCTGGCCGGTCACCTACGGCTCGCACGGCGCTCCCGACGGTCCCAGCGAGCGCTCCGAACTCGTCGTCGACGCGCTCGTGCGCGCCGGCTTCGTGCTCTGCGGACGCACCAACACGCCCGAGTTCGGCGTGATCACGGCGGCCGAGAACAGCCGCTTCGGCGCGACGCGCAACCCATGGGACACGAGCCGCACGCCGGGTGGCTCCAGCGGCGGCGCCGCCGCGGCGGTCGCCGGCGGCATGTTTCCGATCGCGCACGCCAACGACGGCGGCGGCTCGATTCGGATCCCGGCCTCCTACTGCGGTCTGGTCGGGCTGAAGCCGAGCCGCGGCCGCGTGCCGCGCCTGGCGCAGAGCTGGCTCGGTGCCGTCGTCGAGGGCGTCGTCACGCAGACCGTCGCCGACTCGGCCGCCGTGCTCGACGCGATCGCGCACTTCGATCGACTCGCCTGGTACAACGCGCCGGCGCCGGCGCGCCCGTTCGCCGACGAGCTCGACGCGCCGCCAGGCCAGCTGCGGATCGGCCTGATGGCGAGCGCGCCGCTCGGCATACCGACCGACGAGGCCTGCGTCGTCGCCGCGCGCACCGTCGCGACCGCTCTCGACGAGCTCGGCCACAGCGTCGAGGAGGTCGAGGTGCCGACCGTCTCCGAAGCGATGATCCCCTCGTTCATCCTGCTCACGCAGGGCGGCCTGGCCGACTACGAGGGCGTCGACTGGGCCAGGACCGAGCCGCACATCGTGCACCAGCGCAAACTCAGCGGTGAAGCGGGCGCGTACGACTACGTGCTCGCCGCGCGCACGCTGGAGCTGCTCAGCCGCGAGGAGGTCGCTCGCTGGGGACGCGACTTCGACGTCCTCCTGACGCCGACCTCGGCGATCCTGCCGCCTGCTGCCGGCTCGATCCTCGAGGCCCAGCACGCGACACCCGAGGCACCGGTGCTCGACGTCGTCGCGAGCGTCTCGTTCACCGCCTTCGGCAACGTCACGGGCCTGCCGGCCGTCAGCCTGCCGCTGCACCGCACCGAGGGCCAGCTGCCGGTCGGCGTCCAGTTGACTGCAGCGCCGTGGGAGGAGGCGACGCTGATCCGCCTCTCCGCACAGCTCGAGCAGGCACTGCCGTGGGCCGGCCGTCACCCGACGCTCAGCGGCGTCGCCTGAGCGCGGCACCCCGAGACCGTCTGCACGCGCCGCGCGCGAGAGAGGACACGATCCCGACGATGAGCTTCGAGCAGATCACGACCGAGCGCGACGGCGGCATCCTGACGATCACGCTGAACCGTCCCGAGCGGCTCAACGCGTGGACCGCGACGATGGGCCGCGAGCTGATCGAAGCCTTCGATCAGGCCGACGCCGACGACGAGGTCCGCGCGATCATCGTCACCGGCGCCGGGCGCGGCTTCTGCGCCGGCGCCGACCTCGCAAGCGGCGGCGAGACCTTCGACTACACCGCGCGCGCCGAGGAGGCGTCGCTCTTGACGCCCAGCGGCAGCGCCGTGCCGCGCGACAACGGCGGTCAGTTCTCGCTTCGCATCTTCGCCTCGACCAAGCCCGTGATCGGCGCGATCAACGGCCCGGCCGTCGGCGTCGGCGCGACGATGACGCTGCCGATGGACGTTCGCATAGCCGCCGAGGACGCACGCATGGGCTTCGTCTTCAGCCGCCGCGGCATCGTGCCCGAGGCCTGCTCGAGCTGGTTCCTGCCGCGCGTCGTCGGCATCAGCCGGGCGATGGAGTGGGTCGCGACCGGGCGCGTCTTCTCCGCGCAGGAGGCGCTCGATGCCGGGCTGCTGCGCAGCCTGCACCCGGCCGCGGAGCTGCTCGGAGCGGCGCGCGCGCTCGCCACCGAGATCGTCGAGAACACGGCGCCGGTGTCGGTCGCGCTCGCGCGCCAGCTGATGTGGCGGATGCTCGGCGCCGATCATCCGATGGTCGCCCACCGCGCCGACTCGCGCGGAATGCTCGCGCGCGGCCAGTCGGCCGACGCCGCCGAGGGCATCACGGCGTTCCTCGAGAAGCGCGCCGCGCACTTTCCCGATCGCGTCAGCGACGGGCTGCCGGACATCTTCCCGGACTGGGTCGAGCCCGAGTTCGAGTAGCCGAGTTCGCGTCGGTCTGATTGCGGGCGCTAAGGCGCCCGCTGGATGATCGCTTCGCGCGGTACCGCGCTCCGCGGCACGCCGAGCCCGTCGCACAACCGCACGCACGGCTCATAGACGGGCCGGAAGCCGAGCAGTTGCGGGATCGTGACGATGCCGTAGCCGCGCCGTCGCAGCGCCGCGATGATCTTCGGGTAGGCCGCGAGCGTCTGCCCGCGCGGCCCGCCGCCGTCGTGCGAGATGATGATCGAGCCCGGCTGCACCTGCGCCAGCACGCGCTGCTCGATCGCGCCGACGCCGGGCTGCGTGTAGTCGCTTGGATCGACGTCCCATGTCACGGTCGCCAGGCCGAGCGAGCGCGCCGTTTGCGTGACCGACGCGTCGACGTCGCCGTACGGCGGGCGGAACACGCACGGCGTGTAGCCGGTCTGCGCGCGTATCACCGAGATCGTCCGCTGCAGCTGGCTGCGCACTTCGCGCGACTGCGTCAGGTCCGGATGCGTGAACGTGTGATCGCCGAGCACGTCGCCTTCGCGCAGCTCGCGCAACATCGTCGCGCGGTACTCGCTCGTCACCTGCCGGCCGATCATGAAGAACGTCGCCTGCGCACGGTTCGCCGCAAGCATCCGCACGAACGCCGGCGTATCCGGATACGGCCCGTCGTCGAAGCCGATCGCCACCTCGTAGCGATGCGGCCCGTGCGAGTAGACCTGCGTGCCGCTGCTGCGGCAGCCGACGATCCGGTATGTCCGGCTCGCGCCGGCACTCGGCGAGGTGCCGCCGACGAGCGGCCCGAGCAGCGGCGAGGCGCCGGGCAACTGCACGGCCGCGCCGAGCGCCGAGCCGCCCGAGCCACAGCCCGCGAGCGCCGCTGCGAGCGCCACCACGGCAGCGCACGCGAGCAGTGCTTTCAGCCACGCGCGCACGCCCGGCAGCTTAGCTCGCTCGGCTCAGCCGAGCACGAGCTCGGCGATCGTCCGCAGCGACACGGCGTCGGCCGAGACCAGCAACGTCGTCACGATCGACTCGCGCCACTTCTGCAGGTCGTCGCGGATCTTCGCCGGCGGCCCGACGAGCGAGAGCTGCTCGATCAGCTCGCGCGGGATCCTCGCGCCGGCCTCGTCCTTCTTGCCGCTGAGATACAGCTCCTGGATCTCGTCGACCTCGCGCTCGTAGCCCATCCGGATCGCGACGTTCGCATGGAAGTTGGTCCCTTTCGCGCCCATCCCGCCGAAGTACAGCGCATAGAACGGCCGCAGCGCGTCGATCGCGCCGTCGACATCGTCAGAGACGATGAACGGCACCGTCGCGCAGACCTCGAAGTCCTCGCGCGTGCGCCGTGCTCCGGGCCGCGCGAAGCCCTCCTCGCAGCGCAGCGACGTTCGCGTCCTGGTGCGTCGGCGAGAACAGCATCGCCAGCCAGCCGTCGCACAACTCGGCGCACAGCGCGATGTTCTTCGGTCCCTCGGCACCGAGGAAGATCGGAATCTCCTCGCGCAGCGGGCGGATCGAGGACTTCAGCGGCTTTGCCAGGCCCGTGCCGCCCGGCAGCGGCAGCTTGTAGTGCTCGCCGTCGGCCGTCACCGGCCCCTTGCGCGCCCAGATGTCGCGGAGGATGCCGATGTACTCGCGCGTGCGTGCGAGCGGCTTGGCGAAGGGCATCCCGTACCAGCCCTCGACGACCTGCGGGCCCGAGACGCCGAGCCCGAGGATGAAGCGCCCGTTCGACAGGTAGTCCATCGTCATCGCCGCCATCGCCGTCGCCGCCGGCTGGCGCGCCGACATCTGCACGATCGCCGTGCCGAGCTTCAGGCGCTCGGTCTGCGAGCCCCACCACGCCAGCGGCGTCAGGCAGTCCGAGCCGTAGGCCTCAGCCGTCCAGATCGAGTCGACTCCGAGCCGCTCGGCCTCGGCGATCGCCTCGGCCGCGCCCGGCGGCGGTCCGCCGGCCCAGTAGCCGGTGTTCAGTCCTAGCTTGAGATCTGCCGCCATTCTCTCCCGCTCCGGCGCGAACCCTAGTCGATCGGCCTAAGGTGAGACCGTGCCCTATGCGACCGCCGACGCGCGCCAGAGCCTGCTCGAGACCGTCGCCGAGGCGATCGAGAAGCTCGCCGAAGCGCTGGCCGAGCTCGGCGACGCCTACGACCAGCTCGACGAACAGAGCGCCGATCGGCTCGAGCAGCAGCTGTTCCGCCCCGTTCAGCTCGCATACGGCCGCGCGCAGCGCACCTACTCGGGCTTCGCCGAGCGCCACGCGCTGAGCGCGCGCAGCTTTGCGCCGGCCGGCGCCGGAGCGCCGTCCGCCGGCGTGAAGACGTTCCTCGAGCGCACCGCGCAGTCGATCTCCGCTGCCGACGCGACGCTGGCCGAGCTGCAGGACTCGATGCTGCCGGTCGAGGTCGGCGACCCTGAGCTGCGCGACGGGCTTGCGCGAAGTTCGCGAGCTGCTCGGGCCGCTCGGCGGGCGCGTGCGCGAGCTCGATCCGCCTGTTCGGGCGCTAGCGGCTGACGCGCCGACCGCGCATCGCGCTCGCCAGGCAGCGCAGCGCTCAGCGAGGGCCTCGGCGTGCGGCGCGGGCGAGTCGCTGCGATCAGGCTGCCGACGCCGCGCAGCAGCCGCGCGAACAGGCCCTGCAGCGTCTGCTTTGCGTATTCGTGGCTGGGGCTGTCGGTGATCAGCACCGCGAGCGAGACGCGCACAGCACCGTGGCGCAGCAGCACCACCTGGTGCTCGACTTCGCCCGTGCCGGCGCCCCAGCCGCCCTTGAAGTAGACCTGCCAGCCGGGCAGGCGAATCCGGCCGATGCCCCAGCGCTGAGCCGGGATCACCGTTGCCAGCAGGTGCATCGCCGCGGCACGATGTCGCGCCACGACTTCGCGGTCGATGTGCAGGAAGAAGCGCGCCTGATCGGCCGCGTCGATCCGGCTCAGCCCCCAGACGGTGTCGTCGAGGCTGAACTCGCGCATGCCCGCGCGGTGCGCGACCGCCTCGACCTCCGACGGTCCGACGAACTCGAGCACGCTCGTCGCCGCTTCGTTGTCCGAGCGCTGGATCATCGGATCGATCAGCCTGCGATCGGAAGCGCGCAGCGGGCGGTCGCGCACGCGCCGATCGTCGAGATAGGCAACAAGCAGCATCGCCTTCAGCACGCTCGCCGACGGCACCGTCCGTGTCACGCGCCAGCCCCACTGGCGCTGCTCGGTGCGCACGGCGAAGCTGACTTCGCCGGCGCGCGTATGCGCGTAGGCGATCGCCGCGGCGACGTGCGGCTGCCAGCCGTGCCGCTGAGCCTGCCGCGGCCGAGCGCGCCGGCGCCGCGCGCAGAGCGCACGCGCAGAGCGCCGCGGCCAGCAGGCGCGCGCAGCGTATCGCGCTCGCTCAGCGCCGCAGCGAGACGATCTCGCGCACGCCACCGGTGATCTCCGTGACGTAAGCGCTCGCGCCGCTCAGCGCCGTCGGGCCGAGCCGCATCCTGCCGCCGCCGCCTGCGCCCTGATCGCCGCACGTGCTGCCCATGTTGTAGGCGTGTTCGAAGCCCGGTTCGTAGCCGATGTCGCGACGCACGGTCGAGCGGATCGCGCAGCAGCGTCCGTTCGCGCGCGCCGCGCGCGCCGGTGCCGCGGGATCGCGACGCCGAGCTGCAGCTGCTGGACGCAGCGCGTCGTGCGCTCGAACAGCAGCCTGCCGTCCAGCAGCGAGGGTTCGAGAACTGCGCGTCGCGGCTGGCGATGCGCAGCGGCCGCCGTATGCCGCTCGTCCAGCCGAACCAGCTCGATCGCGCTGCGCTGCGGCGTGTTCAGCGCGAAGACGACGCTCGCGCCGTCGAGCGACGGTCGGCCGATCCGTCCGCGCGACGCTCGCGCCCGCCAGGCGTCGCCGGCGCGAGGGGTCGGCGAGCGAGACGGCGACCAGCTGTTCGGCGCCGGCTGCCGAGGTCGTTGCGCGATAGACGAGCCACGCGCTCGGACAGCGCGAGCGCGTTGACGCCGGCGACCGGCAGCGCGAGCCGCGGCGCGAGCGTCGCTGCGTCGGCGATCGTCACGCCGGCTAGGACCTGCCCAGGCGACGAGGCCGCCGCCGAGCGCGGGATGCGTGCCGGGCAGCGCGCTGACCGCGCCCGCCGTGCTGCGCAGCGCGCCGCGCGCCGCTGAGCTGCTGCCAGGTCAGCTCGCCGCCCGCCGCCGACGGGTCCGTCGCCGCCGCGACGCTCGCCGCCTTCGCCGATGCGCTCGCGCTGGCGCCGCCGAGCGCGAGCGCGCAGAGTACGAGGCCGAGCGCGTCCAGGCGCCGCAGGCCGAGCCACATGCGCGGCTCGCTGGCCATCGCGTCCAGCCGCCGCGCGCCGTCGCCGTCGCGCAGTCGCGGCGCCAGCCACAGCACCGGCGCCGCCCGTCCCGCGGCGAAGGCCGCGCCGACGAGCGCGCCGAGCGCCGGATCGCCGGCCGCGAAGCTGATGCCGGCCAGCGCCCAGACGGCGAACGCGAGCACGAACGTCGTGAAGCCGAGCCCGAGCAGGACGCCGTACAGCGCGCATGCCAGCGGCAGCGGCATCGTCCAGCGCCAGCGCTCGGGCACCTGGCGACGGATCTGTGGCGCGAGCTTCAGGCCGCGCCAGTCGGCGATCGGCGGCAGCGAGCGCGAGCGCCGCGCCGAGCGCCTCGCGGAGCCATGCGCCCTGCCCGCCGACGAGCTCGCCGAGCGAGCGCGAGCCCGCCGAAGGTGACGACGCCGCCGATCAGCGTGCCGAGTGCGAACGTCGCGCTGGCCAGCAGCGTCGCGCCGCGGCGAGCATCGCCCAGCGCGCTGCCGATCGTCTCGACCATCGAGAAGCCGCACGGCGACCAGGCGCCGGTCAGCCCGGCGAACGCCGCCGTGATCGCGGCACACACGGCGAGGCCGCTCAGCACGCCGCGACCGCCCCCGCGATCCGCGCGCTCAGCACGGCACCATCGTTTCGTAGTACTGCACGCAGAACACGTGGCGGCCCGGATAGCAGTAGCCGACCAGCGCTTCGTCGCCGTTGATCCGTTTGCTCGTCACGCCGCAGCAATCCATCATCCGGCGCACGCGCCCGCCGCAGCAGCGATACCAGGAGCCGTCGTTCTTCAGCTTCAGGCCGTAGGCGTCGCCCGCCGCCGGGCAGACCTTCGAGCGCGGCGCCGGCGCGAGCGGCTCGCCGTCGGGTTCGCGCAGCACCTGGCCCTGCGCGTCGACCGGCTGGCCCTGCGCGTTGATCGGACGTCCCAGGTCGTCGACCGGATGCCCGTCGGAGGCGCGCAGCGGATAGTCGTGGCGATCGACGCGCGGCAGCCCGGTCGGATGCGGGCAGTTGCCGGTCGTGTAGGTGTGGCCGCAGAAGTTCGTGTACGCGTCGGCCTCGTCCGGCAGCACGCCCTGGGCGATCGTGCGCGCGCCGGCCAGCGCGATGATCGCCGTGCCGGCCCACTCCAAGAAGCCGCGCCGGCTGCTGCCTCGCAGCACCGCGTCGGAGAGGCTGGCGCCGGACGGCGCCGGTTGCTCGCGCGCGCCCGGCTCCTCGGGCTCGCGAGCGTCGCGCTCAGGCGGCAAGCTCGAGCCCCCGCTCGCGCGCTCGCGCCGTTGCCAGCACGCTTTCGAGCTGCCCGAGGCTGTTGAACGTGCCCTTCGCCAGCGTCACGCCGTCGCCGCTCAGCGCGATCGCATAGGGGCTGCCCGGCACGCCTGCCGCGCGCCAGACCGGCGCGTCGGCGTGCTCGTCGAAGACGCGCACCGCGAGCAGCGGATCGGCTGCGACGTGCGCGATCGCAGGCGCCACCTGGCCACACAGCGGACACCCTTGCGAGCTGAACACGGCTAGCTTCAAGAGCGCCCGCGGACCCAGCTCGAGCTGCTCGGACCAGGCCTCGCGCTCGCCGACGGCCGGTCCCTCCTCGGCGATCTCCAGAGCGCCGCGCGCCGTGCCGGAGAGGCGCAGCACGCCGACCTCGCGCGCCAGCGCGAGCAGCCCGACCGCCAGCGCCGCGATCGCGACGATGCTGAGCGACAGCGCGAGCGTGAGCCAGCGCTCGTAGCCGTAGGGCGCGCGCGGCAACCAGCCGAGCGCCGTCACAGCATGCGATCAGCGCGAGTGCCGCCGAGCGCACCGGCGCGTGCCAGTCGAGCCGCGCCGAGGAGCCGAAGCACGCGCACGGCGCGCCTTTGCGCCCGGCCAGCAGCGCTGCGCCGGCCGCCTGCCGCGAACAGCGCGAAGAGCCCGCCGGCGATCGCCGGCGCCGCGCCGAGCGCCGGCGGCCAGCGCCACCGCGAGCGCCGTCTCGACAGCGATCAGCAGCCACAGCCCGGCCCGCTGCAGCACCGGCGCGGCGATGCCGTAGGTCGCCAGCGCCGCCGCGCCGTCGGCCGGACGCGCCGCCTTCAGGCCGGCCGCTGCGAGCAGAGCGATTGCGAGCCAGATCGAGACGAGCGCCGACAAGGCCGCGCACGATACGTGCAGCGTCGGATCTTCAGAGGGCTTTTCCGCGCGCTTCTACGTATCTCTACGCAGGCACGAGCGCGTCGGCGCCGAGCTGCGCGAGCTCGGTGTAGCCACTCAGCGCGAGTGTCAGGTCGAGCTCTGCCAGCAGGCAGCGCAGCACGTGCTCGACGCCCGCCTGCCCGCCGAGCGCCAGGCCCCACATGTAGGGCCGGCCGATGCAGACGGCGCTCGCGCCGAGCGCGAGCGCCTTGAACACGTCGGCGCCCGTGCGCACGCCGCTGTCGAACAGCAGCGGCAGCTGCCCGCCGACGGCGTCGCGGACCGCGACCAGCGCGTCGAGCGCGCCGATCGCGCCGTCGACCTGGCGGCCGCCGTGGTTTGAGACGAGCAGCGCGTCGACGCCGGCGTCGAGCGCGCGCGCGGCGTCCTCGGCATGGACGATGCCCTTCAGCACGATCGGCAGGCTGGTCTGCTCGCGCAGCCAGGCGAGGTCCGCCCACGTCACCGTCGGGTTGGCGAACTGGTAGGCCCAGTGGCCGATCGCGGGCCCGGGGTCCTCCTCCGGCGGCTGCGCAAGCGCGGCGCGGAACACCGGGTCGCTGAAGTAGTTGGCGACGCCCTCGCCCTGCAGGAACGGCAGGTAGGCGTTCGTCAAATCGCGCGGGCGCCAGCCGAGAAACCACGTGTCGAGCGTCAGCACGACCGCTTCGTAGCCGGCACGCTCGGCGCGGCCGACGAAGCTCGCCGCCAGCTCGCGCTCGCGTGGCCAGTACAGCTGATACCAGCGACGTGCGTCGCCCATCGCCTCGGCGACCTGCTCGATCGAGCGCGACGAGGCGGTGCTGAGGATGTAGGGCACGCCGAGCGCCGCCGCCGCGCGCGCCGAGGCCAGCTCGGCGTCGGGATGCACGATCGACTGCACGCCGACCGGAGCCAGCAGCAACGGCGCTCCCATCGCCGTGCCGAGCACGCTCGCGCTGAGGTCGCGCTCGGAGACGTCGCGCAGCATCCGCGGCACGATCCGGTGGCGCTCGAAGGCGTCGAGGTTCGCGCGCATCGTCCGCTCGGCGCCGGCGCCGCCGGCGACGTAGCCGTAGGCCTCGACGCTCATCGTCTCACGCGCGCGCTCCTGCAACTCGGCGGCCGAGATCGGCAGCTCGGGCTTCTGCCCGGCGAGGCTGCCGGCGTAGATCAGGTTCTGGAACGCCGCCGGATCCAGCGGCGCCGACGGTCTGCTCCTGCTCTGCCATCGCCGCGGACCCTATCGCGGCGCCGCTCCCGCCTCCTCGGCGACGACCTCGCGCAGCCGGTGTGTATCGACGTCGTAGACGAAGCCGCGCACGGCGTCGCGGTGCGCGAGGAACTGCGAGCGGCGGACCCGCAGGATCGACTGGCGCACGTCCGTGTCGAGATCGGCGAACGACTCGATCGCGAACGCAGGCGCGACGCCGGCGGCCTCCTGCAGCTCGGCGCGAAAGCCGTCGTCGGTCAGCTTCTGCATGCCGCAGTCGGTGTGATGGATCAGCATCACCTCGCGCGTTCCGAGCTTGCGCTGCGAGACGGCCAGCGAGCGGATCACATCGTCGGTGATCACGCCGCCGGCGTTGCGCAGGATGTGCGCCTCGCCGTCGCGCAGGCCGAGCGCCGCGAACACGTCCAGGCGCGAGTCCATGCACGTGACGATCGCCAGGCGGCGACTCGGCCGCACGTCGAGATGACGCTCGGTCAGCGAGCCGGCGAAGGCGGTCGTTGTTGGCGAGCAGCTCCTCGATCGCGCCCATCGCGCAAACCCTAGAGACTCGCCGTGACGCGGTCGCGCGCGCGGCTCACGCGGCGGCGCGCCTTGGCCAGGTAGCGCGCAAGACCGTGAAAGCTCTGATCGGGCGGCAGCGCGTGCGCGTAGCGCGGATCGCCGGCGACGCGATCGCGCATTCGCGCGACGAAGCCGGCCTGATCGCCGGCAGCCGCCCACTGCTCGACCTCGGCGAGATGCTCGCGCAGCTGCGCGAGCTGCGCCGGCACGTCCTCGTGCGCAGCCGAAGTGCGTCACCGCGAGCCGGCTCGGAGCCCACGCCTCGATCCGATCGAGCGAAGCGCGCCACGCGGCCAGGTCGATGTCCGGCGGCGGCGTCGGCGCGATCACCGGGCCGCTGCCGATCCGCACGCCGCCGACGTCGCCCACGAACGCCGTCGCAGTCGGCTCGTGCAGGTAGGCGACGTGATGCGAGGCGTGGCCGGGCGTGTACGCGACGCGAAACGGCGCCAAGCCGCTCGCCGCCGCGCAGCACGCGGATCCGCTCGGCCGGCACCGCGACGAACTCGCCCCACAGCCGCTGCATGTCCGCGCCGTAGAGGCGCCCGGCGCTTGCAAGCAGCCTCGACGGATCGACCATGTGCGGCGCGCCTCGCTCGTGCACCCACACCTCCGCCTCCGGAAAGCGGGCCGCCAGCGTGCCCGCCGCACCGGCGTGATCGAGATGGATGTGAGTGAGCGCGATCACGCGCGGCGGCTCGGCGTCGAGGCCTGCCAGCAGCGTCGCGACGCTGCTGCTCGGGCCCGGATCGATCAGCACGTCGCCGACCCGCCAGGCGCCGATCACCTGCGCGTTGCCGAGGTGCATCACGTCGAGCAACTGCGGCTCGCCATCGCGAAGGTCGTGCGCGTCTGTCGCCCGCATCGCCAGCATGCTTAGCAGGCCGGATCGGCGAGACCGGCCTCAGCCGGCCGTCGCGGCGCGCAGCGCGAGCTCGAGCTCAAAGCGCGCCTCGGGCTCGTCGAGCGAGGCGCCGAGCAGCTCGCGCAGCTGCTTCAGCCGGTAGCGCACCGTCTGCTCGTGAACGCCGAGCGAGCGGGCCGTCGCCGCACGGTTGCCCTGCTGCTCGCACCACGCAAGCAGCGTCGACTCCAGCCGTGTGCGGGCGTTCTCGCTGAGCGAGCGCAGCGGGCGCAGCCGCGCGCTGCGCAGCTCGGCGAGCACGCCGTCGGGGTCGTCGAGCGCGATCGCCAGCAGATGATCGGCGACCCAGCGCGGTCGCTCCGGTGCGCCGCTGCGCCGGCCGATGTCGAGCAGCGTCCGCGCGAGGCGCAGCGAGCGCGCCGCCTCGCGCCAGCTGACCGCCGGGCCGACGGCGCCGCGGCGCTCGACGGCGCGCTCGAGCAGCGCGCGGCCGCCCGGGCGCAGCGGGTCCGGCCAGATCATCAGCGTGCTCTCGCCGTCGAGCACGGCGATCGTGTCCTCGCCCAGCGCTCCGGCGAGCCGCGCGCCGCCGGTCCCCTGCACGGCGACTGCCGCCAGCGTGCTCGGCAGCGGCCAGCTCGCCGCGGCGGCCGCCGCGCGCACCGTCTCCTCGTCGATCGGCTCGGCGACCAGCGCGGCGAACAGGCGCCGGTATCGGCGCTCACGCTCGCCGGCGCGTTCGGCCTGAGCGGCGGCATAGCCCTCGATCGACTCGCCCGACAGCTCGTCGATGTAGACGAAGATCGACTCGGCCAGCAGCTGCAGCGCGGCGGCGTCGAGCCCCGCAGCCGCGGCGGCCTGCGCCCAGCGACGCCAGGCGACGCGCGCGCCGATCCGGTAGGCGGACTGCAACGCGTCGAGGCTGCGGCCTTGGCGCAGCTCGCCGCGGCCGAGCCCGCGGTAGACCGAGCGGTCCTGCGTACGTCCGGCGACCGGATCCTCGATCAGCTGCAGGAAGTGGCGCAGCGCCTCACGCACGCCGAGCCGCAGGCCGCGCTCGAAGTCGCCCTCGAGCGGGCGCGCGTACTCGTGCACGTCCAGCACGATCGTGTCGATGATCTCGTCGGCGAGCGGGTCGAGCTCGGGGCGCAGGACCGACGCGACGCACTGGCGCCAGCCCCTCCCACGGCCGCATCGTGAGCCTCGCGCTCATAGACAGATTTATAACTGAAGTGATAAGAAATTCGAGGCCAGACGTGTCTATCTCGGTCAAGACACAGTCATATCCCACGTTTTACCGTGTCGGGATGACTCGCTTCGAGCGCTCCGTCAACATCGCCGCCGTGCTGCTTCCATTCGTCGGCTTGATCGCCGCGCGTGACCGTCTTCTGGGGAGATGGCGTCGGCCTCGGCGATCTCGCCGTGATGGCTGCGATGTACCTCTCGACGGCGCTCGGCATCACGATCGGCTACCACCGGCTGTTCACGCACAACGCCTTCCGCGCCAGGCAGCCGCTGCGCTACGCGCTCGCCGTGCTCGGCTCGATGGCGGTCCAGGGACCACTCTCCGACTGGGTCGCCGACCACCGCAAGCACCACGCGCACACCGACGTAGACGGCGACCCGCACAGCCCGCACGTCGGCGCCGGCTCGGGGCTCGCCGGCCTATGGCACGCGCACATCGGCTGGCTGTATCGCACTCAGGGCCAGGCCACGACGAGGCGCTACGCGCCGGAGATAATGGAGGACCGCGGCCTGCGACTGATCAGCCGGCAGTTCGGCGCGCTCGTGCTGCTCTCGCTGCTGATCCCGTTCGCCGCCGGCTACCTGATCCACGGAACGCTGACCGGCGCGCTGCTGACGCTTCTGTGGGCCGGGCTCGTGCGCATCTTCCTGCTGCACCACGTGACCTGGTCGATCAACTCCGTCTGCCATTTCTTCGGTCGCCGACGCTTCGACGTCGACGACCACTCGACGAACGTCTTCTGGCTGGCGCTGCCCTCGCTCGGCGAGTCCTGGCACCACAACCACCACGCATTCCCACGCTCGGCGGTACACGGCCTGCGCCGCTGGGAGCTCGACCCCTCGGCGCTCGTGATCCTCGTGCTCGAGCGCCTCGGCCTGGTCAGCGATGTCGTGCGAATCGCGCCCGAGCGCCAACGCGAGCGCGAGTCGGCTAGCCGGCCGACAGCCCGAGACGCTCAGCCCGCCTGACCGCGTCGGCGCGATTCTTCGCGCCCAGCTTCTTGTACAGCGAGCTCGTCAGGTCCTTGACCGTGTGCGGGCTGAGGTGGAGCTGTGCGGCGACCTCGCGATTCGTGCCGCCGGCGGCGATCAGCTCGAGCACCTCGCGCTCGCGCGGCGACAGCGGCGTCGCCTCGCCCTCGCCGCGCGGCTCGAACACGGTCAGCCCGAGCCCGACCATCCGCACCGCACGCGAGATGTCGGCCGCCGTCCAGTCCTTCGGGATGAAGCCCGACGCGCCGGCCGCCTTCGCCGCGCTCGCGGAGATCCGCCCGGCGCCCGAGATCAGCAGCACGTTCGTGATCGGCGAGCGCTTGCGAAGCTGCTCGCAGACGTCCGCGCCGGACTCCTCGCCGATGAACAGATCGACCAGCGCGACATGCGGCTCGTAGCGCTGGGCGAGCGCATACGCCTCCGCGCCGCTGCGCGCCGACAGACAGCGCTCGACCCACGGCTGATTGCCGAGCATCAGGCGAAAGCCCCAGTGCACGACGTCGTGGTCGTCGACGACGAGCACGCGCAGCGGGCGCTCGGCCGAGTCTGCGCCGTGCAGCCGCCGTGCGCCGGGCATCGCGCTCACCGCTCCCCGCCCGCGACGCCGATGCTCGCCGCGCTCATCCCGGCGCCGTCGCGTAGGGAACGACGAGCCGGACGCGCCAGCTGCCGCGCTCGCGCGGGCCGAACTCGAGCACGCCGCCCGCCTGCAGTGTTTCCATCGCGGCCAGCCGCAGGCCGACGCCGGCGCGGCGCCCGGAGCCCTCGACACCGTCGTTGGAGACCTCCATCACGAACGTCTCGTCGGACAGGCTCGTACGCACGGCGACGCGCGTCGGGCGCGAGTGCTTGTGCGCGTTGCGCACGGCCTCGGCGAGCACCGACTGGGCGAGCGGCTCGAGCGGCGCCGGCACCTGCAACGCGGCGCCGCCGTCCGGCTCGATGCCGAGATCCGGATGACGGTGCTGAAGCCGGCGCACCTCTTCGGCGAGCGTCGTGTGCGTCTCCGGCGCCAGGCGCCCGAGCGGCCGCTCGAGCGCCGAGCGCAGCTCCAGCAGCGAGCGCTGCAGCTCCTCGGCACAGCGCCGTCGCGTCTGTTCGTCGAGCGGCCGATCCGGCGACAGCGCCAGCGAGATCCCGAACAGGCGCTGGATCACGTTCTCGTGGACCTCGCGCGTCAGGTCGATGCGGTGCTCCAGCTGGCGTGCCTTCTCGTGTTGGCGCGTGGCGACGCGCGCCATCGAGGCGAGCGCTGCCGTCTTGCCGAGGATCCACAGCACGTCGAGCTCGGCGTCGTCGAGCGGCGGCGCATCCTCGGCGCGTTCGGCGACGATCGCGCCGAGCCAGCGCCCGCGCGCGCTCATCGGCGAGCAGACGATCGCGCCGAGATCGAGCAGGCGGACGTACTCCGAGGGCAGCTCGCGCTCGAGCTCCTGCGTCACTTCGATCACGCGGTCGAGCTCGAGCGCTCGCTTGGCGATCGGCGCCGACTCGACGGTGATGAAGGCGTCGGCGAAGGTCGCCACGTCGATCCCGAAGCTGCCGGCAGCCCGAACGCGCCGGCGGGCCGAGTCGTAGCGGAAGATGATCGCCCGGCGTAGCCGCGTCGCGCGAACAGTCGCCTCGCAGAGGCGGTTGTAGAAGTCGTCCTCGGCCGCCGTCAACTCGCCCTGCGCCAGCACGTCGGCGAACAGCTCGATCGCGGTGGCGTGAGCCGCGGAGAGAACCTCCTCGCGCATCTCACTCGGTGACACGGCTTGACAGTACCGAAGCGCTTGCCGCCGGCCGAGAGCGCAAGCTCGGAGTACCCCCTTTCGGGGGGTCGACACGCGGTGGCACCCCCCGAACGTCGTGTCAGGACCCCGCGCCCGGGGGTTGTTCGCGTGGATCGGGCCGCCATGGCGCGCGTGTCGAGCAGGCTGCTCTGCAGTGACTGCATCGAGCGCGAGCACCGAGACGACTGCCGCACTGTTCCCGGGTCAGGGCGTCTCGCTTCACGGAGCGCGCGAGCCGGTGCTCGAGCTGTGCCCGAGCCTGCTCGAACGCTGCTGCGAGCTGCTCGACGCCGATCCGTTCGAGCACGCCTCGCAGAGCACGCGTTTTGCGCAGCCGGCGATCTTCCTCGCCGGCGTCGCCGGTTGGCGGGCGCTGCAGGACGACGCCGAGCAGGCGCCGTCGGCGCTTGCCGGGCACTCGCTCGGCGAGCTCACGGCGCTCGCCGCGGCCGGCGTGTTCGAGCTCGAGGACGCGCTGGCGCTCGTGATCCTGCGCGGCGCGTTGATGGCCGACGCGGCCGAGCGCCAGGGCGACGGCGGCATGCTCGCGATCCTCAAGGGCTCGGCCGGCGACGCGCGCGAGCTCGCCGCCGCGCACGGCGTGCAGATCGCCAACGACAACGCGCCGGGCCAGACGATCCTCTCCGGTCCGCGCGCAGCGCTCGACGCCGCCGCCTCCGGCGCACGCGAGCACGGCCTGCGCGCGATCCGCCTCGACGTCGCCGGCGCGTTTCACTCGCCGGCGATGCAGAGCGCATGCGCGCCTCTGTATGACGCGCTCGGCGCCGTCACGATCGCACCGCCGCGCATCAGCGTCTACTCGGGAATGACAGCCGCGCCGTTCGGCGACGTGCGCGGCGAGCTTGGCGCGCGCGCTCGTGCAGCCCGTGCGCTGGCGCGAGACGATGCTCGCGCTGCACGCCGCCGGCGCGCAGCGCTTCCTCGACGTCGGCCCCGACAAGGTGCTCGCGCGACTGGTCGCTCGCAACCTGCCCGGCTTCGAAGGCGTCGCGCTGAGCGAGCGCACGACTGCAGGAGGCCGCCGATGGCGTCCGCGCTTGAGCAGCGCACGGTCGCGCCGGCGAGCGCGCGAGCGCCGTGACGAGCGTGCGCGCTCGCGGCGACAGCGCCCGAACGGGCGTGCTCGGCCTCGGCGGCGCGCTGCCGGCGCCGGTCGTCGGCAACGACCGCGTCGCCGCGCGCGATCGGCGTCGACGAGCAGTGGATCCTCCGCCGCACGGGCATCCGCGAGCGTCGCCGGGCCGCGCCCGGAGCGCGCCTCAGCGAGCTGGCTGCCGACGCCGGGCGCGCGGCGCTGCTCGACGCCGGGCTGGACGCGGGCAGACGTCGATCTCGTGATCGTCGCGACGTTCACGCCCGACGCGATCATCCCGCCGGCCGCGCCGACGGTCGCGCACCTGCTCGGCGCGACGCGCGCAGGCGCGTTCGACGTCAACGGCGCCTGCAGCGGCTTCATCACGGCGCTCGCGAGCGCCGACGCGCTGATCCGCAGCGGCAGCGCGAGCTGCGCGCTGGTGATCGGCGCCGAGATCATCTCGCGCCATCTCGACCCAGCCGACCGCAACACCGCTGCCGTGTTCGGCGACGGCGCCGGCGCGCTCGTGATCGGCGGCGATGCGAACGGCGGCTTCGGCCGGTTCGTGATCGGCGCGGACGGCTCGCAGGCGCACCTGATCACGACCGAGCCCGACAGCGGCACGCTGCGGATGGACGGCCACGAGACGTTCAAGCACGCCGTCAGACGACTCGGCGAGGTCTCGCTCGAGGCCTGCGCCGCCGCCGGCGTCGAGCTCGCCGAGCTCGATCTGCTCGTCTTCCATCAGGCCAACAGCCGGATCACGACGGCGCTCAGCGAGCGCCTCTCGGTCGAGCGCGAGCGCGTCGTCGACTGCATCGCGACGCTCGGCAACACCTCGGCGGCGAGCATTCCGCTGGCGCTCGTCCACGCCCGGCAAGAGCGACGGCTGCATCCCGGCCAGAAGGTGCTGCTGGCCGCCGTCGGCGCCGGCTTCACCTGGGGCGCGACGGTCGTCGACTGGGAGCTCGCGTGAGCGTCGTCGAGCGGTCCGCCGCGCAGATCGCCGGAACGCGGCGGCCGGACTACGGCTGTGCGCTCGTGACCGGCGCTTCGCGCGGGATCGGCGCCGCGGTCGCGACGCGCGCTCGCGCGTGACGGTTGGCCGGTGCTCGTCAACTACCGCAGCGACGAGCACGTCAGCGGAGCAGGTCGTCGCGGCGATCCACGCCGAGGGTGGCGCGGCACTGGCGGTTCAGGGCGACGTCTGCGATCAGCGAACCGCGCAGAGCCTGCTGAGCGCCGGCGAGCAGGACCACGGCCCCGTGCTGGTGCTCGTCAACAACGCCGGCATCACCGCCGACGGCCTTGCCCTGAGCATCGGCGACGAGCAGTGGGACGGCGTGATCGAGACAAACCTGACCGCCCCGTTTCGGCTGATCCGCCCGGCGCTGCGGCAGATGATCGCCAGTCGCTTCGGACGGATCGTCAACGTCGCGTCGGTCGTCGGCCCGCTGGCCAACCCGGGTCAGGCCAACTACGCAGCGTCGAAGGCCGGCCTGATCGGCCTGACGAAGACCGTCGCCGCCGAGGTCGCGCGGCGCGGCGTCACGGTGAACGCCGTCGCGCCCGGCTTCATCGCGACGGAGATGACCGAGCAGGTCTCGACGGCGCTGCTCGACCGCGTGCCGGCGCGCCGCGCCGGGCGCCCCGAGGAGGTCGCCGAGTGCGTCGCCTTCCTCGCCTCCGAGCGAGCCGCCTACGTGACCGGCACAACCCTCTATGTCGACGGCGGACTGTCCGCCTGAGCAAACGAAAGGATCCAGATGCCCACAGACACACAGACGATCGAGCAGTTGGTCAACGACTCACTGGAGAAGTTCGGCGCAGAGCCTGACGCGATCACGCGCGAGGCGACGTTCGAGGAGCTGAACATCGACTCGCTCGACCTCGCCGAGCTCTCGCAGATCGTCGAGAGCGAGTTCGGCGTCGAGCTGACGAGCTCGGACGTCGCCGGCGTGAAGACGGTCGGTGACGCGATCGACCTGATCGTCAGCCGCGCCTAGCGATGGCCGACGTCGTCGTCACCGGCCTCGGCAGCGTCTCGCCGCTCGGCGTCGGCGCGCGGGCGCTGATCGAGCGCTGGATCGCCGGCGCAAGCGGCGTGCAGGACGGCGAGGCGCCGTGCGCCGAGTTCGACGCGGGCGACTTCCTCTCGGTCAAGGAGGCGCGTCGCGCCGACCGCTTCACACAGCTCGCGCTGGCGGCAGCCGCCGAGGCGCTCGCCGACGCCGGCTGGGATCGCGAGCTGCCCTGTGCGCCGGAGCGGATCGGCTGCCTGATCGGAACCGGCATCGGCGGCATCGCGACGATCGAGGTCAACCACGCGAGCCTCACCGAGAAGGGCGTGCGAGGCGTCACGCCGCTGGCCGTGCCGCTGATGATGGGCAACGCCGGGACTGCGGCGGTGAGCATGCGCTACGGGCTGCGCGGACCCGCCTTCGGCGTCGTCTCGGCGTGCGCCGCCGGTGCACACGCGATCGGCACGGCGATGCGCACGATCGCCTGCGGCGACGCCGACGCGATGATCGCCGGAGGCAGCGAGGCGGCGCTGACGCCGCTCGCGCGCGCGGCCTTCGCGGCGATGGACGCCACGTCTTCCAGCGGCATCTCGCGGCCGTTCGACGTCCGCCGCGACGGCTTCGTGATGGGCGAGGGCGCCGGCGTGCTGGCGCTCGAGAGCGCCGAGCACGCGCGCGAGCGCGGCGCTCGGGTACTCGCCACGCTGCGCGGCTACGGCGCGAGCAGCGACGCGCACCACCTGACTGCGCCCGACGCCGGCGGCAGCGGGCGCCGCCGCGGCGATCGGCGCGGCGCTCGCCGACGCGGGATTGCGCCCGGAGCAGGTCGACTACGTCAACGCGCACGGGACCTCGACGCCGCTGAACGACAGCGCTGAGACGAACGCGCTGAAGCGGGCGCTCGGCGAGCACGCTGCGCGCGTGCCGATCTCCTCGCTGAAGGGCTCGACCGGGCACCTGCTCGGCGCGGCCGGCGCCGTCGAGGCCGTCGCCAGCGTGCTCGCGCTCGGCGAGCGGATGGTGCCGCCTACGGTCGGGCTCGAGCAGCTCGACCCCGAGCTCGACCTCGACTACGTGCCCGGCTCGGCGCGCTTGCTGAGGACGTCGCACGAGCGCGCGCCGGTCGCGATCTCCAACTCGTTCGGCTTCGGCGGGCACAACGCCGTGCTCGTGATCGAGGGCGCGATCGCCGGAGCGCCGGCATGAGCGTCGCCGTGGCAGCACGCCCGCGCGAGCGGCTGACGCCGCACGAGCGGCTCGAGGTGCTGTGCGACCCGGGCTCGCTGCGGCTGCTGCGCACGCGCGTGCGCTCGCGGCGAATGGGCGCGCAGGCGCGCGACGGCGACGGCGTGCTCGCGGCGACCGGCCGGATCGACGGTCGCCCGGTCGCAGTGTTCGCGCAGGACGCGACATTCGCCGGCGGCTCGCTCGGCGAGCAGCACGCGAACACGATCGTCGAGCTGCTGCGCCTGGCCGAGCGCTCGCGCGTGCCGGTGATCGGCTGCATGGAGTCGGCCGGCGCACGCATGCAGGAGGGACTCGCGGCGCTCGGCGGCTACGGGCGGATCTTCCGCCAGCACGTCGCGCTGTCGGGTCGCGTGCCGCAGATCTCGGTGATCTGCGGGCCGTCGGCCGGCGGCGGCTCCTACGCGCCGGCGCTGACCGACTTCGTCGTGATGACCGAGCAGGCGAGCATGTTCCTGACCGGCCCCGGCGTCGTCGAGAAAGTGACCGGAGAGGCGATCGACGCCGCGGCGCTCGGCGGCCCGCGCGTGCACGACCGCAACGGCGTCTGCCAGCTCGTCGCGCCGAGCGACCTCGACGCGCTGCTGCTGACGCGCGAGCTGCTCGACTACCTGCCGCAGCGCGCCGGCGAACGGCCTGCCGATTGGCCGGCGGTCGCCGCGCCGAGCGAGCGCCCCGACCTGACCGTGCCGCAGCAGGAGCGAAAGGTCTACGACGTGCGCGACGTCGCCGGCGCGATCGTCGACGGCGGGCGGCTGCTGGAGATCGCGCCGCGCTACGCGCGCAACGTCGTCTGCGCGTTCGCGCGGATCGAAGGCCGCTCGGTCGGGATCGTCGCCAACCAGCCGCGTCATCTCGGCGGTGTGCTCGACTCGGCCGCCTCGCAGAAGGCGGCGCGCTTCGTGCGCACGTGCAACACGTTCGGCATCGCGCTGCTCGTGCTGGTCGACACGCCCGGCTTCCTGCCCGGCGCCAAGCAGGAGCGCGACGGCGTGATCCGCCACGGCGCAAAGCTCGTGCACGCATTCGCCGAGTGCGTCGTGCCGCGCGTCACGGTCGTCCTGCGCAAGGGCTTCGGCGGCGCCGTGATCGCGATGAACAGCAAGCAGCTGGGAGCCGACTTCGTGTTCGCCTGGCCGCAGGCGCAGCTCGGCGTGATGGGCGCGACGCAGGCGGTCGAGATCATCAACCGGCGCGAGATCGCCGCCGCCGCGGATCCCGCCGCGACGCACGCGGCGCTCGCCGAGCAGTACGCGCGCGAGCACCTGCACCCCGACGCGGCCGCGGCCGAGGGCTTCGTCGACGAGATCATCGAGCCGGCACAGACGCGCGAGTACGTCGCCGGCGCGCTGGCGACGCTCCAGCAGAGCGCCTGGCGGGCGCCGGCCGGCGGGAACATCCCGCTGTGAGCGCCGTCGACTTCTCGGCGCCGTTCGAGCAGCTCGAGCTGGGAGCAGCGCCTGCGTACGCGCGGGCGCACGATCACCGAGGCCGACGTCGTCGGCTTCGCGGCGCTGACCGGCGACTGGCACCCGCAGCACGCCGACGCGGTCTGGGCGCAGCAGAGTCGCTTCGGCGAGCGGATCGCGCACGGCATGCTGATCGTCTCCTACGCCGTCGGCCTGCTGCCGCTGGACCCCGAGCGCGTCGTCGCGCTGCGGCGGATCGCCGACGTCGTCTTCAAGCGCCCGCTGAGGCTCGGCGAGACGATCACCGTCGAAGGCCGGCTGGCCGAGCTGATCGCGCTCGACGACGAGGTCGGGCTGGTCGGCTGCGCCACCTCGATCCTCAACCAGGACGGCGCGCTCGTCTGCCGCGCGAGGCTCGATGTGATCTGGCGCCGCTCGCAGCCGGCGGTCGCGCCCGAGCCGTTCAGCCGCGACGCCGGCGTGATCCCGTGCTGAGCGGCCGGCGGCTGCTGATCACGGGCGTCGTCACGCGCAGGTCGATCGCCTTCGAGGCGGCGCGCCGAGCGCAGCTGGCCGGCGCCGAGGTCGTGCTGAGCGGCTTCGGCCGCTCGCGGCGGCTGACCGAGCGAGCGGCCAAGGAGCTGCCCGAGCCGGTCGAGATCCTCGAGCTCGACGTCAACAGCGACGAGGACATCGCCGCCGTCGCCGAGCGAGCTGCAGGCGCGCTGGGGCGCGCTCGACGGGCTGCTGCACGCCGTCGCCTTCGCGCCGGCCGACGCGCTCGGCGGCGACTTCCTGGGTGCCTCGCGCGAGAGCGCGACGACGGCCTTCCAGACCAGCGCGTACTCGCTGAAGGCGCTCGCACAGCAGCTTGCGCCGCTGCTCGCGGCGGGCGAGGAGGGCGCCGGCGGATCGATCGTCGGGCTCGACTTCGACGCCGGCGTCGCCTGGCCGGTGTACGACTGGATGGGCGTCGCGAAGGCGGCGCTCGAGAGCGTCGCGCGCTACCTCGCGCGCGACCTCGGCGCCGACGGGCATCCGCGTCAACCTCGTCTCGGCCGGTCCGATCGAGACGCTCGCCGCCGGCGGCATACCCGGCTTCGAGACGCTCGCCGCAAGCTGGGCGGCGGTCGCGCCGCTCGCATGGGACGTGAAGGACGCCGGTCCGGTCGCCGAGGCGATCTGCTTCCTGCTCTCCGGGCGCTCGCGCGGGATCACCGCGGAGATCCTGCACGTCGACGGCGGCTACCACGCGATGGGCGCGCCGATCCGATGAGCGAGACCGTGCTGCTGACCGGCGCGACCGGCTTCCTCGGGATGGAGCTGCTCGCGCGGCTGCTCGAGCGCGGCGAGGACGAGGTGATCGTGCTCGTGCGCGCGAGCGACGAAGCGGCGGCAGGCGAGCGCCTGCAGCACGCGCTCGCGCAGCTCTACCAGCGGCCGCCGGCGAGCGCAGCGCGCGTCCGCGCGATCCCGGCCGACGTCTCGCTGCCCCGCCTCGGGCTCAGCGCGACGCATCGCCGCGAAGTTCTCGCGCGCACGTCGAGCATCATCCACTGCGCCGCCTCGATCGCCTTCGACCTGCCGCTGGCAGAGGCGCGCAACATCAACGCCGGCGGAACGGCGCGCGTGCTGGAGCTGGCGCAGGAGCTCGACGGCGCCGGTCGCCTCAGGCGCGTCGTGCACGTCTCGACGGCGTACGTCTGCGGCCGCCATCGCGGCGTCTTCGGCGAGGGCCCGGCGCCGGCCGGCGGATCGTTTCGCAACAGCTACGAGCAGTCGAAGGCCGACAGCGAGCGGATCGTCGCGCTGGCCGGCGACGGTCTGCCGCTCGCGCTCGCGCGTCCGAGCATCGTCGTCGGCGACAGCCGCTGCGGCTGGACGCCGAGCTTCAACGTCGTCTACTGGCCGCTGCAGGCCTTCGCGCGAGGCCTGATCGACGAGCTGCCCGCCGATCCCGACGGCACGCTCGACATCGTGCCGGTCGACTACGTCGCCGAGGGCATTCTCGCGCTGCACGACGAGGACGATCTGCGCGGCACGTTCAACCTCGTCGCGGGCGCAGGCGCGGTCAGCAATCGCCGTCTGCTCGAGCTCGCGTGCGCGCACTTCGAGCGCGTCGCCGCACGGTTCGTGCGCGGTGGCGCGCTGCCGGGCGTGCGCGAGGCGGAGGTCTACCTGCCCTACTTCGACGTGCGTGCGCAGTTCACCGACGAGCGCGCGCGGCGGCTGCTTCAGCCGCGCGGAATCGTCTGCCCGCCGCTGGAACAGTACTTCTCGACGCTGATGCAGTACGCCGCGCGAACGCGCTGGGGCAAGCGCTCGCCGACCCGCGAGGCGGCGCACGCCTCGGCCTCGAGCGAGGCGCCGCAGCCGCGATCGGGCGCGCTCACGTCCTAGGATGAGCGCGTGGAGAGCTCAGCCGCCGCTGTGCAGAGCTTCGCCGAGCTCGATCGCTACCGTCGCGAGCTGACCGCGCACTGCTACCGGATGCTCGGCTCGCCATTCGAGGCCGAGGACGCAGTGCAGGACACGCTCCTGCGCGCCTGGCGCTCGCTCGAGCGCTTCGAGGGACGCTCGTCATTGCGGTCATGGCTGTACACGATCGCTACGAACGTGTGCCTCGACATGCTCGGCGCAAAGCAACGTCGCGCCCGCCCGATGGACCTCGGCGAGGCGCGCGCACCCGACGGGCCGATCGGCGAGATCCTGCCGGAGACGACGTGGATCGAGCCGGTGCCCGATGCGCTCGTGCTCGGCGACGGCGACCCGGCGGCGGTCGCCGAGTCGCGCGAGACGATCCGGCTGGCGTTCGTAGCTGCTTTGCAGCACCTGCCGCCGCGCCAGCGCGCCGCGCTGATCCTCTGCGAGGTGCTGCAGTGGAAGGCCTCGGAGGTCGGCGAGCTGCTCGAGACCAGCACCGCGGCAATCAACAGCGCGCTTCAGCGCGCTCGCGCGACGCTGGCGCAGGCGGCGAGCGCCGACGCCCGGCGACGGTCGCCTCAGCGAACACGACAGCGAGCTGCTGAGCCGCTACACCGATGCGTTCGAGCGCTACGACATCGACGCGCTGACGCGACTGATCCACGAGGACGCAACGCAGTCGATGCCGCCGTATGAGCTGTGGCTGCGCGGCCGCGAAGACATCTTCGGCTGGTGGCTCGGCCAGGGCGCCGGCTGTCGCGGCTCGCGCGTGGTCGCGACGCAGAGCGCCAACGGCGCACCGGCGTTCGCGCAGTACAAGCCGCGCGAGGACGGCGAGGGCTATGAACCGTGGGCCCTGCAGGTACTCGAGATCGCCGACGGGCAGATCGTCGAGTTCACCTTCTTTCTCGCGACCGACACGCTGTTCCCGCTGTTCGGGCTGCCCCTCGACTACGCCGAGCTGACTCGCTAGCGCAGCGTCAGCCGCCAGGCGGCGGGGACTCAGAGCAGCGCAGCACACCGTCAAGCCCGACCAGTTCGACCAGCGCGAGCAGCTCCTGCGAGGCACCGCAGAGGCGCAGCTCGCAGCGGCTGCGCCGCGCCGAGAGCGCGAGGCGGGCGAGCGCGTCGATCGCGACGGCGTCTGCCGCTACGCCATCGACCTCGCACAACAGCAGCTCGCAGCGCGGCACGCAGGCCAGCAGCGCGCATGTGTGTTCGAACAGCCGCGGGAGCTCGTCGCGGCTCAGCGAGCTCGGCACCGTCAGCCTGACGGCCGGCCGACGCTCGCCCATCCCCCACCTCCTCGCTGCGCTGTGCGGCTAACCCGCCTCGATCAGATCCTGGGCGGAGGCGTGCGGCGAGCCGGGCGCACGCTCCGGCTCCGGCAGCCAGCCCGTCGCCGGCCTCGAGAGCCTCGGCGATCGGCAGATCGGCCTGCTCGGCTGCACGGCTGGGCGCGTGCAGCAGCAGGCTGAGCACGATCGCCACTCCGACGAGCGCCGCGGCGATCACGAACGCCACGTGGTAGCCGCCGGTCAGCGCGTCTGCCAGCGGCTTGCCGGCCTTCGTCAGCGAGCTCGTGCGCGTCGCCGCGCTGGTCGCCAGCACGGCCAGGCCGAGCGCGCCGCCGACCTGTGCCGAGGTGTTGACCAGGCCCGATGCCAGCCCGGCGTCCTGCGGCGCGGCGTCTGCCATCGCCAGCGTCATCAGCGCCGGGAAGGTCGAGCCGACGCCGGCGCCGAGCAGCAGCAGCACTGGCAGCACGTCGGTTGCGTAGTGGCCGTGCACCGGCACGCGCGCGAACAACAGCAGGCCGGCCGCGACCAGCACCATGCCCGGCACCAGCGTGCGGCGCGCGCCGAAGCGCATGATCAGCCGTTCTGAGTAGCGCAGCGAGAGAGTTCCCATCACGAGCGTCGTCGGCAGGAAGGCGAAGCCGATCTTCAGCGGGTCGTAGTGCTGCACGCGCTGCAGGTAGAGCGAGCCGAGGAAGAACGTGCCGAACATGCCGGCGACGACGAGCGCCTGGATCGCGTTGGCGCCGGCCGTGTCGCGCGAGCGGAACACGCGCAGCGGCATCAGCGGTTCGCGCGCGACCGCCTCGCGCCAGATGAACAGCGCCAGCAGCACGAGCGAGCCGGCGGCGAAGGCGAGCGTCGTGCCCGAGCCCCAGCCTTTCTCGGCGGCCGGTGAGACGATCGTGTAGACGCCGAGCATCAGCGCCGCGACGATCAGCGCGGCGCCGGGCGCGTCGGCGCCCTTGCCGGCGCCCGGCATCCGCATGTCGTCGAGCAGGCGCATCGCGGCAAAGCCCGTGACCAGGCCGATCGGCACGTTGATGAAGAAGATCCAGTGCCAGTCGATCGCCTGCGTCAGCACGCCGCCGGCGAGCAGCCCGACCGAGCCGCCGGCCGAGGCGACGAAGCCGTACACGCCGATCGCCTTCGCCTGCTCGGCGCGCTCCGGGAACATCGTCACGATCATGCCGAGCACGACGGCCGAGGTCGCCGCCCCGCCGGCTCCCTGCACGAAGCGCGCTACGACCAGCATCGTCTGGCTCTGAGAGAGGCCGCAGACGAGCGAGGCGAGCGTGAACACGACCAGGCCGCCGAGGAAGATGCGCTTGTGCCCGACCATGTCGCCGATTCGCCCGGCGAGCAGCAGCAGGCCGCCGAAGGCGATCAGGTAGGCGTTGACGACCCACGCCAGGCCCGAGCCGGAGAAGCCGAGATCCGTCTGGATCGAGGGCAGCGCGACGTTCACGACGGTCACGTCGAGCACGATCATCAGGACGCCCGTGCAGAGCACGTACAGCGCGAGCCAGCGGCTGCGGTCCTCGGCTGCGGTGCGGCTCATGTTCGCTTCTCCTTTGGCAGGTCGACTCCGTTTTGGATCCAGACGGCGCTGATCGGCGAAACTCATCGGCATCCGGCGATGAGCACGCGCGCTGGAATCCGTCTTATCAGGCAAGGCACCGGCACAGGTGCGAACGAGCGAGAGGAGTCGACGATGTTCGGCCAGACACATGCGTTCAGCGGCTTCGCGGTCGACGACGTCGAGCGCGCGCAGGCCTTCTACGGCGAGACCCTGGGGATTCGCACGTCGATCGAGAACGGGATCCTCACGCTCCACCTGGCAGGCGAGCGCCCGACGATCGTCTATCCGCGACCGAACCACGAGCCGGCGGGCTACACGATCCTCAACTTCCCCGTGACCGAGATCGAGCAGGCGGTCGACGAGCTGACCGCGCGCGGCGTCGAGATCGAGCGCTACGACGGCTTCGAGCAGGACGAGCGCGGGATCATGCGCGGCGGCGGCCCGTACATCGCCTGGTTCAAGGACCCCGCCGGCAACGTGCTCGCGGTGCTGCAGCAGCGCTAGTGCGCGCTCAGCGGCGCGACATAGCGCAGGAACGCCTCGACGCCGAGCGGCTGACCGGT
Source organism: uncultured Solirubrobacteraceae bacterium (assembly GCA_963812575.1). Classification (GTDB taxonomy): domain Bacteria; phylum Actinomycetota; class Thermoleophilia; order Solirubrobacterales; family Solirubrobacteraceae; genus Palsa-744. The sequence goes on from CAWEVS010000014.1 coordinate 608,643, forward strand.
CGCCCGCTCGACCAGCGGCAGCGTGTCGAGCCGTCTGCCGTAGCGGTGCACGTGCTCGGCGAGCCACAACTGGATCGGCGCGGTCTCGCCGCGGCGGAGGTCCTGCTCGCGCGGACCGAGCTCGCGCTCGATCGCCTCCCACAGCTGCGCTGCGATCAGGCAGCCGATCGCGTAGCTCGGGAAGTAGCCGATGCTGCCGGCGCCCCAGTGGACGTCCTGCAGGCAGCCGAGCGTGTCTGAAGGCACCTGCACGCCGAGCAGGCGCTGCATCCCTTCGCGCCAGGCGCCGGGCAGGTCGAGCACGGCGAGGTCGCCTTCGACGAGCGCCAGCTCGAGTTCGAAGCGCAGGATGATGTGCAGCGGGTAGGTCAGCGGATCGGCAGAGACGCGGATCAACGAGCGCTCGACGCCGACGAGCGCGGCGTGAAGCTCGGCCGCAGGGACCGTGAAGCCGCCGGCCGACAGCTCGCCCGCGAGCACCTCGGCGAAGGCCGGGCTGCGCGCGACGTGGTTCTCCCACAGCTTGCTCTGCGACTCGTGAATCGACATCGAGGTGCCGGTGCCGAGGTTCGTGCGGTCGAGCGCGGCGTCGATCTGGCGCTCGTAGAGCGCGTGGCCGAACTCGTGCAGCGAGCTCAGCAGCGACTCGACCTGCGCCGTCGCCGTAGCGCGTCGTCAGGCGACTGTCGCGCGGCCCGACCCAGGCCGTGAACGGATGCGCCGAGACGTCGACACGCCAGCTCGACGGCTCGACGCCGACCCGCTTGAGCGACTCCAGCCACGGCGACTTCCTGGGCGGCGACCGGAATCGCGAGCGCCGTCCGTGGCGAGCGGCTGCGCGGCCGCGTCGGCAAGCGGCGGCAGCTCCGTCGCGAGCGCGCCGAACAGACGCTGCAGATCGCTCGTCTGCAGCCCGAAGTCGTAGTCGCCGAGCAGCGCGTCGTAGCGGCGCTCGCCGGGCTCGAGCAGGCACTCGGCATAAGCGCGCGCGAGCTCGACGTTGCGCTGCAGCGCAGGCGCGAACGCCGCAAAGTCATCGTTCTCGCGAGCCACGCGCCAGCTCTCCTGGCCCTGCGCGCCGGCCTCGGCGCGCTCGACGGCGAGCTCGGTCGGGACACGACGCGCGCGCTCCCAGTCGCGCCGCGCGATTCGCACGACATCGGCATCGAGCGCGTCGAGCTCGCCGCCGTCGAGCTCGGCCAGCCAGGAGCCGACCTCGGCGCCGGTCGCACGTTCATGCGTCAGCCGCGCGAGCGTGCCGAGCTGCTGCGCTCGCGCCGGCGCGCCCTCGCCGGGCATCATCACCAGCTGATCCCAGACGGCCAGCATCTGCATCGGCCGAGAGGTCGGCGAGCTCGGCCATCCGTCCGCGCAACTGCTGCAGGCTGCTCATCAGGCGAGCAATCGTACGGATGCGGCTGGATGCGCTCGCTCGGCAAGCGGGCTCTCCCGCATCCGAATCGCTCTGCGTGTTCGAATCACGCCGATAAGATGCGCGCTGATGCTGCGTGCTGACCGGTCCACGCGCTCGAGGCCCGGCCGATGAGCGCCGGCGCCGGCCAGCCGGTCGCGCGCGAGGAGATCGGGCTGCTGCTCGTCGAGGACGACGAGGGCGATGCGCGACTGGTCGAGGACGAGCTGGCCGAACGGCTGCCGGCGGCGCGGATCCGTCGCAGCCGCACGCTGGGCGAGGCGCTGCAGGTGCTCGACGCGCAGATCGACTGCGTGCTGCTCGACCTCGGCCTGCCCGACACGCGCGGGATGGACGCCGTCGCGCGTCTGCGCGCGGCGATGCCTGCGGTGCCGCTGATCGTGCTGACCGGGCTCAACACAGGCCGGCGCCGGGCTTGCGGCGGTCGAAGCCGGCGCGCAGGACTATCTCGTCAAGGGAAACGTCGACGGCGAGCAGCTGGCGCGCTCGATCCACTACGCGATCGGCCGCCGGCGAGCGGAGGATGCCGAGCGCGAGCTGCTGCTGGCCGAGGCGCAGACGCGCGAGGCCGAGCGCCTGGAAAAAGGCCTGGTGCCAAGGCCGCTGCTCGAAGATCCGACGCTGTGGGTCGCCTCGCAGCTATCGCGCGGGGCGCAGCCGTGCGCTGCTCGGCGGCGACTTCTTCGACCTCGTGCGCAGCGACGACGGCAGTGTGCACGTGCTCGTCGGCGACGTCTGCGGTCGCGGCCCCGACGAAGCGGCGATCGGCGTCAGCCTGCGCGCCGCCTGGCGCGCGCTGGCGCTGGCGCGCACCGAGCCGCAGCAGATGCTGCTGACGATGCAGCGCGTGCTCGAGCGCGAGCGCCACATCGACGGGCTGTTCGCGACGCTGTGCGCGCTCGAGATCGACCCGAGCCATCGTTCGCTGCAGATGGTTCGCGCCGGACATCCGCGGCCGGTTCTGATCGGCGGCGAGCTCGGTCTCGGCGCTGTCGCCGAACGGTCCCAGCGGCGCCGCGATCGGGCTCGAGCGCGAAGCAGTGGGAGAGCGAGCGCCTGCCGCTGCCGCCCGAATGGGCGATCCTGCTGTACACCGACGGGATCGTCGAGGGTCGCGTCGGGCGCGGCTCGGAGCGGCTCGGCGAAACGGGGCTGCAGGAGCTGCTCAGCGAGCGGATCGCGCGACTGCCGGGCTGGCGCGAGCAGCCCGAGGCGCTGCTCGACGAGCTGATCGAAGACGCCGAGCGGCTCAACGGCGAGGCGCTGAGCGACGACGTGGCGATGCTGCTGTTCGGCGCGCGCGCGGACGCGCAACACGGGTGAGCGGCGCATGAGCGCGGCACGTGCGCAGACGCCGGCGACGAGCGAGCGCGCGCCGCGCGGCGTGGCTCGCGCGGCGGATCGCGCGCGCCGGCGTCGGCGCGCTGCTCGCGGGGACGATCGGCGTGCGTGCTGATGCTGGCGGTGATCGGCATCGGGCTGGCGCTGCTCGCAAACGGCACGCTGACGCACAACCGCCACCTGCTGCTCGACGAGGTCGGGCCGGCGCGTCGCACGGCCGTCGCGCTGGAAAACGCGCTGATCAACGAGGAGACCGGCGTGCGCGGCTTCGCGCTGACCAACGAGGCGACCTTCCTGGAACCGTACGACAACGGCCTGCGCGCGGAGAAACGCGCCTTCGGAGAACTGGAAGCGCACGAGCCGGTCGTCGGTCCGCCGCTCGCCGCCAGGGTCGACGCGGTGCGGGCGCGCGCCGATGAATGGCGCGGCGGCTACGTCGCGCCGGTACTGATCCGCCCGAACCCGCCGCGGCGCGAGGCGATCGAACAGGATCTCACGGGAAAGCGGCTGTTCGACGGCGTCCGGCACTCGCTCACGCAGCTGATCGCGCGTGCTCGAAGCCAAGGACTCTGCGCGCTCGCTCGGATCTGACCAACGCAGCAGACACGCTCGCAGCTGCTGCTGATCCTCGCCGGCGTGCTGATCCTCGGCGGCGTGCTGATCGCCGGCTTCCTCTTGCGGCGTACGATCACGCGGCCGCTGACGCGCCTCGGCGAAGAAGCACACCGAGTCGCCGGCGGCGAGTTCGCACGGCCGCTGACGATCGCGGCGGGACCGCGCGAGGTCAGCGAGATGGGTGCCGAGATCGACGCGATGCGCCAGCGGATCGTCGATGAGCTCGCGACCGTCGAAGCCGCTCGCGAGCGCCTGCAGACGCAGGCGCTGGAGCTGACGCGCTCGAACGCAGAGCTCGAGCAGTTCGCCTACGTCGCCTCGCACGACCTGCAGGAGCCGCTGCGCAAGGTCGCGAGCTTCTGCCAGGCGCTGCAGACGCGCTACGGCGACCAGCTCGACGCGCGCGCCGAGCAGTACATCGAGTTCGCCGTCGACGGCGCGAAGCGGATGCAGACGCTGATCAACGACCTGCTGGCCTTCTCACGAGTCGGTCGCAGCGGCCGCGAGCCGGAGCCGGTCGCGCTCGGCGAGGTCGTCGAGGAAGCCGCGCTCGGCGCTCTCGGAGGAGCTGCGCAGCGGCGGCGGGCGCCTGATCGTCGGCGAGCTGCCGACCGTGCGCGGCGATCGCGCGCAGCTCGTCTCGCTGTTCCAGAACCTGATCTCCAACGCGTTGAAGTTCCACGGCGAGCAGCCACCGCTCGTGCGCATCGAGGCGCGGCGAACCGGCGAGGAGTGGGAGCTGAGCTGTGCCGACAACGGGATCGGCATCGAAGCCGGAGTACCTCGACCGGATCTTTATGATCTTCCAGCGGCTGCACTCCAGGGAGGCCTACGAAGGCACCGGCATCGGGCTGGCGCTCGCGCGCAAGATCGTCGAGTATCACGGCGGCGAGATCTGGCTCGATCCGGAGTACTCCGGCGGAGCGTGCTTTCGCTTCACCTTTCCGATCATCGAGGAGAAGACGCCATGAACGCCGACCTGGTCTCGGTACTGCTGGTCGAGGACGATCCTGGCGACGTGATGCTCGTGCGCGAAGCGTTCGCCGAGGACAAGGTGGGCAACAAGCTGTCGGTCGTCAGCGACGGCGTCGAGGCGATGCAGTTCATTCGCGGCGAGGGCGAGTACGCCGGGCGCGAGCGACCGGACCTCGTGCTGCTCGACCTGAACCTGCCGCGCAAGAGCGGCGCCGAGGTGCTGGCGGAGATCAAGGGCGATCCCGAGCTGTACACGATTCCCGTCGTCGTGCTGACGACCTCGCAGGCCGAGGAGGACGTGCTGCGCTCCTACGAGATGCACGCGAACGCGTACGTGACCAAGCCGGTCGACTTCGCGCGCTTCGGCGAGATCGTGCGTCAGATCGACGACTTCTTCGTCGGGATCGTCAGGCTGCCGCCGCGCCTGCGCTGAGGCCTCGGCGCTCGGCTCGCTCGCGCGCTCGCGCGAGGCGCGCGCGACGCTCAGCCGACGTCGTCGATCTGGAACTCGCCGTCGCGGTAGATCACGCGCTCCTCGCCGCCTGCGAGCGTGGCCGTGACGACGCGGTCGGCGGTCGAGACGACATCGGTGTGGACGGTCGAGTCGTTGAAGCCGAGCTCGGCCCAGCGCTCGCTGGAGACCTCGCTCGGGTCGCCGTCGTAGGCGTCCTGATAGGAGCGGCCGAGCGCGATGTGCGTGTTGCCGAAACGGCCGCCGACGTTCTCGTCGTAGAGCGTGTGCGCCATGAAGCGCGTGATCCGCGATGTCCGCCGGTCGGTCAGCGAGAACTCGCCGATCCGGTCGGCGCCCTCGGTCGCGACCATCTCGGTCAGGACCGGCTCGTTCTCCTCGGCGCTCGCCTCGACGACGCGACCGTCCTTGAAGGCGAGCCTGATGCCGGTGACGAGATTGCCGTAGCGGTACAGCGGCTGGTTGCAGCGGATCCAGCCATCGGTTCCGCGCCAGTCGGGGCTCGTGAAGATCTCGAAGCTGGGGATGTTGCGCCCGCGGCCGCCGAGCCAGCGGCGCTGATCGCCGAGTGAGACGTGCAGGTCGACTTCCTCGCCCTCGACGTGCAGCCGCTCGATCCGCAGCGAGTCGAGCCACTCGCTGCTGCGGCTGACCTGCTCGCCGACCTCGCGCCAGCGGGCGATCGGATCCTCGGAGTCGAGGAAGCACGCGTGCACGATCTGCTCCCAGTACTCCTCCAGGCCCATGCCCGCCTCGCCGGCCATCGCCGGCGTGCCGTACAGGCCGAGCGTCCACGAGAAGCGGCCGGCGTTCTCCTTCTCGCCGCGCCAGTCGAGCAGCGGGCGCATCGCCGCGCCGCGGCGCATGATCTTCGCCGGCTCGACCTTGTCGAGCGCGTGCGGGTCGCTGTCGGCGAGCAGCGTGACCTGGTGGTCCATTTCGTCGACCAGCCCGCGCATGTAGTGGCTGTTGAAGTGGTCGAGCTGTGCATCGCTGGCCAGCTCGTAGAAGTCGCGTGAGATATTGATTTGACTGTCGTCGTCTGGCTGGTAGGCGGCGATCACGTGGCCGCCGGCACGCCAGACGGCCTTGGCCAGCTCCGCGTAGAGCGGCTTGGCGCTCTCCGGCGCGACGATCCGAACGACCTCGCCGGGCTGCACGCCGCGGCCGCCGCCGAGCGCGAAGTCGATCAACACGGCTGCGTAGCGCTCCAGTAGCTGCTGCGGGGGGACGTAGGTCATTCGCGAAGGCTATCCATGACTTCAGACCCCTCCGTGTCGCGAAGAGGTCAACTTCGTCTGCTCGCGCAGCAGCGCGTCCATTCCGGCGATCTCGTAGACGTCGCGCTGGCGGCCGGCGCCGCCGCCCAGTTCGAGCATCGTCGCGAGGTGCTCGAGCTCGCGCCCGCAGCCGAGCTGATCCGCCTCGGCCTCGACGAGCTCGAGCGCACGCTCGAGCAGCTCGGCGACCGGCCTGTGCTCGCCGTGCGCGTCGGGCAGCTCGCGCCTGCACGCCGAAGCGCGCGGCGCGAAACGCGCTCTCCTCGAGCAGTTCGGCCGGCGGGTCGTGCTCGGCGCCGGGCTCCGCGCGCGCCGCGTGCAGCGCGAGGCAGTGCGTCAGCGCGACGAGCGCCGCGGTGTCCTTCAGCGAGCCCTGCGCGTCGAGCGCGCGGACCTCGACGGTGCCGAGCCGCGGGTGCGGGCGCAGCTTCCACCAGAACCACGTGTAGTCGGGCACCTCGGCGGCGCGCACGAGCAGGCTCGGCGAGCTCGCAGAAGTCGTCGAAGTCGCGCACCGCGCGCGGCAGCCCCGAGCGTGGCCAGCCGCGGACCGTCACCTCGCGCGCGGAGGCCAGGCCGGTGTCGCGGCCGTGGCGAAACGGCGAGTTGGCGGCGAGCGCCTGCAGCAGCGGCAGATGCAGGCGCAGGCCGTTGAAGGCGCGGATCGCCGTCTCCGGGTCGGGCATGCCGACGTGGATGTGCAGGCCGCCGACCGGCGTCGCGACGGCATCGCCGAGCAGCTCGCGGATCTGCTCGTAGCGTTGCTTGTCGGTGATCTCGCTCTCGCCCTCCTCGGCAGAGGGATGCGTGCCGGAGCCGAGCAGCCCGACGCCGGTCGCGAGCACGCCGGCGCGCAGCGCTGCGAGCGCGCGAGCGGCCTCGCCGGCGGTCGCGCAGACGTCGGTGATCAGCTCGACCTGCGCGGCGTGCAGCTCGCGCTCGACTTCGCCGGTGACGGGCCCGAGCCGGCTCTGCACGGCGGCCGAGGCGTTGATCTGGCGACCGCTGAACGGATCGACGAGGAACAGCTCCTCCTCGACGCCGACCGAGTAGGCGCGCTCGCTTGTGAATGCGTGCTCGATCCAGATCAGCTACCCGCAACGCCTGCGAACCATGTCCGGCGGGCGCGAGCGCCTGCGGCGGCGGCACCCGCACGGACGATCCGAGGCGGACCGTATCGTGCGCGTGTGGCACGGACGCGGCTCTATCGTGACGGCAAGCTCGAGCTCGAGGACTTTCCCGTCGCCGACGTCTCCGAGCACATCGAGGATCCCGGCGCGACCGTCTGGCTCGACTACTGCGAACCGACGACAGCCGACCTCGCGACGATCGCCAGCGAGCTCAGCCTGCACCCGCTGGCCGTCGAGGACGCGGTCAACGAGCATCAGCGACCGAAGCTCGACCGCTACGACACGCACCTGTTCCTCAACTCCTACGTCGTGCACTTCGACGTCGGCCTCGGCCGAACTGCGACACCAGCGAGGTCAGCATGTTCGTCACCAAGCGTGCGCTCGTCACCGTGCGCAAGGACGAGGGCGTCGACATCGCGCCCGTCCTGCGCCGCTGGGACGAATCGAGCGACCTGGCGAACAACGGCGTCGCGTTCCTGCTGTGGGGCGTGCTCGACGTGATCGTCGACGGGCACTTCGACGCCGTGCAGTCGCTCGACGGCGAGCTCGAGGAGCGTGCAGGACGCGCTGTTCGACACGAGCCCGCGCGAAGCCGAGGTGCAGCGCCGCTCGTTCGAGCTGCGCAAGAGCCTCGTGCTGCTGCGCCGCGTCGTGCTGCCGATGCGCGAGGTGATCAACGCGTTGATGCGCCGCGACCTGCACGTGGTCGAGGCCGGAGATGGTGCCCTACTACCAGGACGTCTACGACCACGTGCTGCGCGCGACCGACTGGACCGAGTCGCTGCGCGACCTCGTCACGACGATCCTCGAGACGAACCTCGCGATCCAGGGCAACCGGATGAACCTCGTGATGAAGAAGGTCACGAGCTGGGCGGCGATCATCGCCGTGCCGACGGCGATCACCGGCTTCTACGGGCAGAACGTCCCCTACCCCGGCTTCGCCGCGCACTGGGGCTTCTGGTTCTCCTCGGCGCTGATCGTCGTGATGTCGGTCGGCCTGTACTTCGCGTTCAGGGCACGCGAATGGCTGTAGCGCCGAGCACGCGCTCGGGACGCGTGTAGACGTTCAGCCGCCCGCGCCGGGCGAAGCCGCACAGCGTCAGGCCGCGGTCGGCCGCGAGCTCGACGGCCAGCGAGGTCGGCGCGCCGACGCCGACGAGGATCGGCGCACCGGCGACGAGCGGCCTTCTGCACCAGCTCGAAGGAGAGCCGGCCGCTGACGCACAGCACGCGGCGGCCGAAGCGGCAGCTCGCCGTCGAGCAGCGCGCGGCCGACGACCTTGTCCATCGCGTTGTGGCGGCCGACGTCCTCGCGCACGCAGAGCAACTCGCCACGCGCGTCGAACAGGCCGGTCGCATGAAGCCCGCCGGTGCGCGCGAAGCCCGGCTGGACGAGGCGGTCGGGCAGCGCGGCGAGCTGCTCGCGCGCCAGCTGCGGCCCGTCGGGCAGCGGCGCGCAGTCGACCGCGACCTGCTCGAGCGCGCCCTTTCCGCAGACGCCGCACGAGGAGCTCGTGTAGAAGTTGCGCGCTCCCGGCTCGCGCGCCAGCGGGCCGCGCACTTCGATCGTGTTCGCGGCGAGGTCGTCGCTCAGGCCGACGAGCGGCGCCCGCTCGAGCAGGCCCTCGCCGAACAGGAAGCCGACGGCCAGCTCCTCGTCGTGGCCGGGCGTGCGCATCGTCACCGCGAGCGGATCGACCGTCGACACGGATCTCGAGCGGCTCCTCGACCGCGACCAGATCGCTCTCGCCGTCGCGCACGATGCGCCTGTGCAGCGCAGTGACGTCCTCGCTCGTCGCGTCGAGGCCGGTGTCGAGCGCTGCTCCGGCCGGGCGCTCATCGCGCTTCGCGCTGCGAGCCGTTCGCGCTGCGGCTCGACCGTGTAGCGCGGGTCGCGCGCGGACTGCCGTGCCGGCCTCGAAGATGCCGAAGCGCGCGCAGCGCCGAGCCGCGAGCAGCGCGGCGCCGCTGAGCGCCGCGCCGGCGCGGCTGCGGCGCCGCGAGCGCCGAGCGCACCGGCGACGCCGGCGAGCGTCAGCGCCTCGGCCGCGCGCAGTCAGCTTGCCGGCCGTGCCTTCGTGCGTAGTTCTCGGCGACGATTCCGATGCGCCGCTCGAGCAGCCTGCACGCGCGAGCAGCTCGCCGGTCGCGCCGATCGCCGCGAGGCGCACGCGCGGGAGCGTTCTGCGCGATCGGCGAGCCGAGCAGCGCCGAGCCCGCGCCGGCGCTCGCGGCCGAGCCGACGAACACGAACGGCATCTCGCGGTGCCCCTCGTGCCAGGCGGGACGCGCCGTGTTGGCGATCAGCGCCGCCGTGTAGGAGGCGACGCCGGCGCCGAGCAGCGCCGCGCCGCCGTGCCGGCGCGTCAGCGGCGCAGCCGTGCGGCCGAGCTCGCGGCCCGAGCAGCTCGCCGAGCAGCCGCGGCGTTGAGCGGCCGGCGCGTAGACGCCGAGCAGCCAGACGCCGACGCTCATCGGCGAGGTCGGCTTGAACATGCGCAGCATGTTGATGAAGCGCGCCGGGCGGCCGAGGTCGTGGACGAGCGCGACGAGCGAGACGCCGAGACGCGCCCGGCGGCGCACGAGCTTGCAGCGCCGCGCCAGGCGCGGGCGCCGCGTCAGCTCTGCCGCCCGGCGCGCGAGCATCGAGGTCGCGCCGGCGAGCCCGCCGAGCGAACAGGTAGCCGGCGATGTCGAGCTCCTCCCACACGGCTGCTTGATGATCGGCTTGCCGTAGTAGGAGGAGAACTGATCTGCCTCGCGGCGCCGTCGCCCCGCGCCTGCCCTCGCCGCTGCCGCCATGGCGGTCCCGCGATCGCCGTTCTGCGACCACGAGCGCGCTTCGCGCCCGGGCGCACGCCCTCGAGTCCCTCGCGCGTGACCTCGCGCGCTCGCTCATCGCCGCGCTCCGGCGAACGAGGCGGCCGCGCCGGCCAGCAGCGCGCCGGCGGCGAGGCCGACGTTGCGCCACATGCGCGGCAGGTCGCGCGTCGTCACGATCGGGTCGGGCGGCAGGCCGTAGACCTCGGGCTCGTCGAGCAGCAGGAAGAACGCGCCGTCGCCGCCGACGCCGTCGTCGGGGCTCTCGCCGTACAGGCGCGCCTCGCACGACGCCGGCCTCGTGCAGCTGCTCGACGCGCCCGCCGGCGCGCTCGCGCAGCTCGTCCAGCGCGCCGAACTGGATCGAGTCGGTCGGGCAGGCCTTCGCGCAGGCCGGCTCCTGGCCGACGCCGAGGCGGTCGTAGCAGAGCGTGCACTTGAAGATCGCGCCCGTCGTCCTCGCGCTTGTCGAGCACGCCGTACGGGCACGCCGGCACGCAGTAGCCGCAGCCGTTGCAGATGTCCTGCTGCACGACGACGGTGCCGAACTCGGTGCGGAAGATCGCGCCGGTCGGGCAGACGTCCAGGCAGGCGGCGTGCGTGCAGTGCTTGCACACGTCGGAGGACATCAGCCAGCGAAAGCCGTCCTTCGCCTCTCCCGCCGGCCGCCGGCGCGCGCTGGAAGTTCGGCTCGTGCTCGCCGATCTGCACGCGCTGCTCGATGAACGCGACGTGGCGCCAGGTGTCGGCGCCGAGCCCGCCGGTGTTGTCGTGCGAGTGCCCGGTCCAGTTCAGCCCGTCCTCGGGGACTTGGTTCCACTCCTTGCAGGCGACCTCGCACGCCTTGCAGCCGATGCAGAGCGACGTGTCGGTGAAGAAGCCCATCCGCGGCGGGTGCTCCGCGTAGCCGGAGCTGCCCGCCGGGTCGCCGCCGCCCTCGAGCAGCACGTTGAGCAGAGCCGCCGTGCGCTGCACGCGCTGTCCATCCCCGTCTGCGCGGTGATCCCGGCGCGCTCGCGGTAGTCGCGCACGAGCTGCAGGCGCGCCGGCGCCGCGCGGGCGGCGCCCGGGGCGGATGTCGACGCTCAGCGCCTTGACCTCCTGGATGTGCGAGCTCGGGTCGAGCGACATCGAGGAGAGCTCGTTCATCGAGTCGCCTTTCGCGTAGCCGTTGGCGCCCCAGTGGTAGGGCATGCCGATCTGGTGGATCGTGCGCCCCTCGACCTGCAGCGGCGTCATCCGGTCGGTCACCATCACGCGCGCCTCGACGCACGCCGCGCGCGCTGATCAGCGTCGCCCAGCCGGCGTGCTCGAGCTCGCGCTCCGCGGCGAGCTCGGGCGAGACCTCGCAGAAGAACTCGGGCTGCAGCTCGGCGAGGTACGGCGTCCAGCGCGACATGCCGCCGGCCGTGAAGTGCTCGGTCAGCCGGTAGGTCGTGACGACGAACGGGAACACGCCGGCGCCGGGCTCGTCGGGGTCGGGGTGGTAGCGGTTGTTCTCGTGCTCGTAGACCTGCGCGCGCGGGGTTGCGCTGGCGCTCCGGGTACATCGAGTTGGCGACCGGCGAGTCCTGCGGCTCGTAGTGCGTCGGCAGCGGCCCGTCGGCGACGCCGGCCGGCGCGAACAGCCAGCCGCGCTGGTCGGCCTGCATGATGAACGGCGTGTCGCCGGCGATCGCCGCCGGGCCGCTGGCGTCCTTCGGCGGGCGGTAGTCGGCGGCTTGTCGGCCTCGAAGTCGGGCGTGTCGTGGCCCGTCCATTCGCCTTTCTCCGCGTCCCACCAGACGAGCGCCTTGCGCTCGCTCCACGGCTTGCCCTCGGGGTCGGCCGAGGCGCGGTTGTAGAGGATCCGGCGGTTCGCCGGCCACGCCCAGGCCCACTCGCCGCCGGTCCAGTTCTGCTCGCGCGCGGGCTTGCGCCGCGCCGTCTGGTTGACGCCGTCGGCGTAGCAGCCGCAGTAGATCCAGCAGCCGCACGAGGTCGAGCCGTCGTCCTTCAGCTCGGTGTAGGCCGAGAGCATCTTGCCGTCGGCGTTCCAGCCGTTGATCTCGGCGAGCACGGCGTTCGGCGCTCGGGTCCTCGTGCTCGCCCTCGGTCGGGTAGTCCCAGGTCAGCTCGAGCACCGGCCGGTCGCGCTCGTCGCTCGAGCCGGCGAGCCGCTCGCGCACGCGCTTGCCGAGGTGGTAGATGAACCACAGGTCGCTGCGCTGCTCGTCCTGCGGCTCCTGCGCCTTGTGGTGCCACTGCAGCATCCGCTGCGTGTTCGTGAACGTGCCGTCCTTCTCGATGTGCGCGGCGGCCGGGAAGAAGAACACCTCGGTCGCGATCTCCTCGGTGCGCATCTCGCCGGACTCGATCTCCGGGCCGTCCTTCCACCACGTCGCCGACTCGATCAGCGAGAAGTCGCGCACGACGAGCCAGTCGAGCTTCGACATGCCGAGGCGCTGCATGCGCGTGTTGGCCGAGCCGACGGCCGGGTTCTCGCCGAACAGGAAGTAGCCCTTGACGGTGCCCTTGATCTGCTCCATCACCGTGTCGTAGGTCGAGTGGCTGCCGGTCAGTCGCGGCAGGTAGTCGAAGCAGAAGTCGTTCTCCTCGGTCGCCGCCGCGCCCCACCAGGCCTTCAGCAGGCTGACCGTGTAGTCGCGCATGTTGCCCCAGAAGCCGCGTCGCGCCGAGGAGCCGGCGATGAACTTGTCGAGGTTCTCGTGGCGCGTGCGCGTGCGGCATCGGGATGTAGCCGGGCAGCGTGTCGAACAGCGTCGGGATGTCGCTCGAGCCCTGGATCGACGCGTGCCCGCGCATCGCCATCACGCCGCCGCCGGGCCGGCCCATGTTGCCGAGCAGCAGCTGCAGGATCGACGCCGCGCGGATGTACTGCGAGCCGATCGTGTGCTGCGTCCAGCCGACGCCGTGCACGAACGCGGTCGTGCGCTCGCGCCCGGAGTTCTCGACGAACAGCTCGCAGACCTTCGCGAAGACGTCCTGCGGCACGCCGCAGACGCGTTCGACCAGTCTCCGGCGTGTACGGCGGCGTAGTGGCGCTTGAGGATCTGCCAGACGCAGCGCGGATGCTGCAGCGTCAGGTCGAGCTTCGGCTCGCCGCGCGCGGCCTCGTCGTCGCGCCCTGGCCCTCGCCGGCGAGCGCCTCGACGTTGCCCTCCTGGTCGCGCTGGCCGGCCGCGGCCGCGACGAACGCGCCCTCGTACTGCCAGCTCGACGGGTCGTAGCCGCGCTTGTCCTCGTCGAAGCCCGAGAACAGCCCGTCGGCGCCGACGTCCTCGAACTCCTCGCCGATGATCGTCGGCGCGTTCGTGTAGGCGAGCACGTACTCGCGGAAGTCCGACTCGGTGCTGCAGCACGTGGTTGATCACGCCGCCGAGGAAGGCGATGTCGCTGCCGGCGCGCAGCGGCACGAACATGTCGGCGAGCGCGCTCGTGCGGCTGTAGTGCGGATCGACGTGGATCACGGTCGCGCCGCGCGCCTTCGCCTCCATCACCCACTGGAAGGCGACCGGATGCGCCTCGGCCATGTTCGAGCCCTCGAGCACGATCAGGTCGGAGTTCTGCAGGTCGCCGGGCAGCGTGCTCGAGGCGCCGCGGCCGAACGAGGTGCCGAGACCGACGACCGTCGAGGAGTGGCAGACGCGCGCCTGGTTCTCGATCTGGATGATGCCCGCGGCGGTGAGGAACTTCTTGATCAGGTAGTTCTCCTCGTTGTCGAGCGTCGCGCCGCCCGAGCGCGGCGATGCTCATGCAGCGCCGCGTGCGCTTGCCCTCGCTCTCCCACTGCCAGCCCGTCGGCGCGATCGCGCACGAATTTGCTCGGCGACCATGTCCATCGCCGTCTCCAGGTCGAGCCGCTCCCAGTCGCTCCCGTACGGCGGGCGGTAGAGCACGAAGCGCTCGCGCGAGTCGCCGGTCGTCAGCTGCAGCGTCGCCGAGCCCTTCGGGCACAGCCGCCCGCGGCTGTGCGGCGCGTCGGGGTCGCCCTCGATCTGCACGACCTCGCTCGTCCTTGACGAACACGGTTCTGCGCACAGCCGACCGCGCAGTAGGGGCAGACCGACTTGACGACGCGATCGGCCTCGGCCGTGCGCGGCCGCAGCGCGCTCGTCGCCGCCGACTTGACCGCCGCGCCGCGCGCCGAGCCGGTCCTCGCCGCGCAGCTGGCGCAGCAGCGGCCAGTCGCCCGGCGAGGGCAGCGGCGCCATGCTCAGGCGCCGCCCTCCAGCTCGCGCTGCGGCGCGCGCGCTTGACCCACTCGAGCACGTGCTGCTTGCGCGTCGGGTTGACCGCCGGCGGATTGACGAGCTGCTGCGGGCTGGCGGGCAGCGCCGGCTGCGTCGCCGAGCTCCTGCGGCGTCGGGCGTCGCTGCCGTCGGCCGGCAGGCCGGTCGCGATCATGAACGCCCGCCCGGCGGGATCCCCAGCTCGCGCGCCGCCGTCTCGTAGCTGAATCCCTGCTCGAGCAGCCCTCTGACCTGCGCGCGAGTCGCCATGCCCGTAGTTCTACCCCTTAGCCGCGGCTCGTACAACGCCGTCGCGCGGCGACTACGCTGCGCGGATGACGCGCGATGAATGGATCGCCGCCTTCGCGCGCGAGGCAGGCGTCGAGAAGCCGTCGGTCGAGCAGGTTCGCGAGCTGCTCGAGCTGGCCGGCACCGCCGCGCACGCCTCCGAACGCACCGCCGCGCCGATCGCCTGCTGGATCGTCGGCCGCTCGCAGCGCCCGCTCGACGAGCTGCGCGACGCCGCCGCGCGGATCGCGCCGGCCGAGCCGCCGGCCGGGCTAGTCAGCGCGCGGACGCCGCCCGCGAGCAGCGCCTCGGCCCGACGCAGATCCTCGCGCGTGTTGACGCCGTGCAGCAGCCGCGCGGGATCGCCGAAGCGCGCGAGCTCGCGCTCGTCGAGCAGCCGCGGCGCCAGCGCGCTCAGCGCCGCGCGCAGCGAGCTGCGTCGCTCGAGTGCGCCTCGCAACGGCGCCGCGTCGGATGCGCGCAGCGCGCACCGGCAGCGGCTGCATCGACGCCGTCGAGCGCGAGCACGACGGCACCGTCGAGGCCGGCGAGCCAGCGCAGCAGCGCGGCCGAGAGCAACGGCATGTCGCAGGGCACCACGAGCACGGTCGCGTGCGGGCGATCGCGCGGCGGCGAAGTCGAGTGCGGCGAGCACGCCGCACAGCGGATGGCGCGGCTCGTCGGGCTCGTCGATCGACGGCTCGGCGAGCGGCCGGCAGCTCGCTGTCGCGCTTGGCGACGACGAACGTCTCGAGTCCCGCTCTCGCGCGCGGATCCGAGCACGTGCTCGATCAGCGGCCGGCCGGCCAGCGGCGCGATCGCCTTCGCGCCGCCGATCCGCGTGCCGCGGCCGCCGGCCAGCACCGCGACGATCGCCGGTTGACCCGCCATTCGCGCGAGGTCCCGGCGCTCAGCGCTCAGGCGTCTGGAAGGACCACTCGCCGGCCAGCCAGACGCGCGTCTGCGCGCGCTGCTCGACGATCTGCATCGCGAGATCGCGGCAGACCGGGCAGCGCAGCACGATGCCGGCGCCGCGGTAGGCGCGATGGGAGCCGATCGCGCTGGCCGTGCCGCACGACTGGCAGACGCGCCGCGCCGTCGTGATCTCGGCGGCGAAGACGGCTTCCAGCTCGCCTGCGAGCGCGTTGCCGTCGAGCGCATGGTCCTCGCTCCAGCCCGCCTCGCTCATCTCATCCTCCGCTCGGGCCGAAGCGCTCGGCGTGGATCGCGCTCGGCGCGTGGCCGAGCGCGACAAGCGCATCGGCGACGTGCTCGACGAACGGCGTCGGCCCGCAGACGAACACGCGCGGATGCTCGCTCGGCGCCGGCCCCGACTCGGCGAGCATCTGCTCGTCGACGCGCCGAGCGAATCCTTTCCAGCCGGCGGGCTGCGTGCGCGTGAGCGTGATCTGCACGTCGATCCCCGCCGACCGACTCGATCGCCTTCAGCTCATCGGCGTAGAGCAGGTCGTCGGCGCTGCGGCTGGAGACGAGCAGGCGGATCGCGGTTGCGTCGCCGGTCGCGATCCGGTGGCGTGTCATCGCCATCAGCGGCACGAGCCCGGAGCCGCCGGCGAGCAGCAGCAGCGGCCCGCCGTCGGTCGTGCGCCACGTGAAGTGCCCGCCGATCGGCCCGCGCAGCTCGAGCTCGTCGCCGGCGCGCAGCTCTTCGGTCAGGTAGGGCGAGACCTCGCCGTCATCGATCCGCTCGACGGTCAGCGCCAGCGGTTCCTCGGGCGCCGAGGCGATCGAGTAGGAGCGCTGCGCCTGATAGCCGTCTTCGGCCGTGAGGCGCACGTCGAGGTGCTGGCCGGCGAGGTGACCGGGCCAGCCGGGATCGTCGAGCACGATCGTCTTCGCGTGCGCCGTCTCCGCGACGCAGGTCTCGCGCACGGTCGCCGTGTCGCCAGACGAGTCGGCGCGCCGGCCGGCGCAGCGTCAGTCGCCCCCAGTAGCGCTGTTCCTTCCAGGGATCGCCGTGGTTGTTGTAGCCGGCCGCCTCCCAGAAGCCCGGCTCGTCTTCGTCCGTCAGCGTCAGCCCGCGCAGCCACTTGGCGCTCTTCCAGAAGTACAGGTGCGGCACGAGCAGCCGCGCCGGCCCGCCGTGCTCGGCCTCCAGCGGCGCGCCGTCGAACTCGTAGACGACCCAGGCGCGTGCCGCCGGTGACGTCGGCGAGCGCGAGGTTCGTCGTGTAGCCGCCGTCGGACCAACGCCGTCAGGTAGCCGGCATCGGTCTCGACGTGCTCGAGCAGCGTGTCGAGCGAGACGCCGGTCCAGCTGGTGCCGAGCTTCGACCACTTCGTCACGCAGTGGATGTCGACCGTGAACGTCTCGCGCGGCAGCGCGCGGAACTGCTCCCACGACCACGAGACCGGCGCGGCGACGGCGCCGCCGATCGCGAGGCTCCACTGCTCGGTCGGCGTGTGCGGCGTCGGTCCGGCCGAGAGCACCGGGAAGTCCGTCACGACGTACTGCCCCGGCGGCACGCGCGAAGGATCGACGTCGCGGCGCCGACGGCCGTGAAATCCGCGAGAGATGGGTGTCATCGCTGCTCCGATCTAGAGTTGACGCGCCCGCCGCGAGCGCCCGAGGCCACCGCGCGGCTGAGACTTTGTAACACGGCTGCCGCTGCCTCGCCGGCCGCGCCACTCCGCGCAAGCCGTTTTTGCGATATGCCTATGCAATGCCTAGGCTGTCGACGGGTGATCTCGCGCTGGGCGAGCGGTCGAGACGCTCGCCACGACACGGGGGCTTCGGGGCGAGCGCGATGGTCAAGGCGACCTCGTTGATGATCGAACGCGACCGATCGGGTCGCTGAAGGGAGTGGACGTGATAGGAGCGAAGACGCGTGCAGGCGCGAGGGAGAACCTGGCCTGGGCGAGAGCGGCGCGAGGGTCGAACGTGGCGGCGCTCATCGCGGTCGTCGCGATCGCGATCGGAGCAGGCGGCGGCGCGGCGGCGCAGGCGGCGCCCGGCCCGCTCGCGAGCGCCTCGGCGAGCGGCACGGTTACGGCGCTGTTCGCCGGCTCGCTGCTGAACTACATGGAACACAACTTCGGCCCGTCCTTCGCGAAGTCCAGCGGCTACGGCTATCAGGGCTTCGGCGGCGGCTCGACCGAAGTCGCGGCGGAGATCAAGGGCGGCGTGCGCCAGGGCGACGTCTTCATCAGCGCAGCTGCCGCCGCGGACAACCTGCTCGAAGGCTCGGCGAACGGCAACTGGGTCTCGTGGTACACGACGTTCGCGGCTTCGCCGCTGATGCTCGCCTACAACCCGAACAGCTCGTTCGGCAAGCAGCTCGCCGAAGGCAAGCCGTGGTACCAGGTGCTGACCGAGCCCGGGATCCTCGTCGGACGCACCGATCCGAAGCTCGATCCGAAGGGGATCCTGACGGTCGAAGCCGTCGAAAACGCTGCGCGCAAGCTGAAAGACCCGGCGCTCTCGACGGCGCTGGCCGGCTTCTCCGTCTATCCCGAGACGGCGCTCGTCGGGCGACTGCAGTCGGGCCAGCTCGACGCCGGCTTCTTCTACGCCGTCGAGGCCTCCTCGGCGAAACTCGCGACCGTCAGCCTGGCGCCGGTCTACAAGGTCGCCGACTACACGCTGACGATCCTCAACAAGGCGCCGAACCCCTCGGGCGCCGCGGCGTTCGTGCGCTACCTGCTGAACGCGCAGCGCAGCTACACGCTGAAGAAGAACGGCCTGACGGCGCTCAAGCCGGCCTTCTCGGGCAAGGTCGCGAGCGTGCCGAAGAGCCTGCGCAGGATCGTCGGCGCGAGCAGGAAGTGAGGCGATGGGCGAGCAGCCCGCTGCCGTGGCTCGGCGGGCTGCTCGCGCTGTACCTGCTGGCGCCGATCGTCGCGTTCGTCGTGCGCCTGGACAGAGGCGTCTCGGCCGCGCCGGGCGTCGGCGGGGCGCTCGCCACCTCGCTGCTGACGGCGACGATCTCGGCCGCCGTGATCGCCCTGCTCGGTACGCCGCTCGCCTACGTGCTCTCACGCATGCGCGGCCCGCTCGGACGCCTGCTGACCGCGCTCGTCGCGCTGCCGCTGGCGCTGCCGCCGCTGATCGGCGGGCTGCTGCTGCTCTACGTGCTCGGCCCGCGCACCGCAGCTGGGAGAACTGTTCGACCACCAGCTGACCGAAACGCGGCTGGGGATCGTGCTCGCGCAGATCGTTCGTCGCGGCGCCGTTCCTCGTGATCGCCGCGCGGGCCGCGTTCGCATCGGTCGATCCGGCCTTCGAGGACGTCGCCGCGTCGCTCGGACACGGGCCGCTCGCGCGCTTCTGGCGCGTCGCCGTGCCGGCGGCGCTGCCGGGGATCGGCGCCGGGCTGCTGCTCGCGTGGCTGCGCTCGTTCGGCGAGTTCGGCGCGACCGTGATCGTCGCCTACCACCCCTACTCGCTGCCGGTCTTCACGTTCGTCCAGTTCGACGAGACGGGCCTGCCCGCGACGGTGCTGCCGATCGCGCTCGCGCTCGGCTCCGCGCTCGCGGTGCTGCTGCTCGTCAACGTGCGACTGCCGCGCCGCCGCCGCGCGCACAAGGCGGTGACGGCGAGCGGACCGCGTGCGAGCGCTCGCGCAGCCGACGCCCGGCTGGACTTCTCGCTGACGAAGCGACTCGGCGGGTTCACGCTGACGATCTCGCACAGCGCGCGCACGCCGCGGATCGCGCTGCTGGGCGCCTCCGGCGCCGGCAAGACGCTGACGCTGCGGCTGCTTCGCGGGCTCGACGCAGCCGCGGCGCCGGCGGCCGCGTGATGGTCGGACGGCGCTCGCTGCTGGCAGCTGACGCCCGAGCGTCGGGAGATCGGCTACGTGCCGCAGCAGCCGGCGCTGCTTCCGTGGCGGACGGTCTGGGGGCAGGTCAACTTCGGCGTCGCGAGCCGACCCCGCGCTGGCGGCCTGGTGGATCGAGCGGCTCGGGCTGGACGGATTGGAGGACCGCTATCCGGATGAGCTATCGGGTGGCCAGCAGCGACGCGTCGCGCTCGCGCGAGCGCTTGCGCTCGCTCCTCGCGTGCTGCTGCTCGACGAGCCGTTCAGCGGACTCGACGCGCCGGTGCGCGACGGCCTGCGTCGCGAGCTGCGACGGCTGCAGCGCGAACAGGGGCTCAGCACCGTGCTCGTCACGCACGATGCCGAGGAGGCGGCGCTGCTGGCCGATGAGATCGTCGTGCTCGACGACGGCCACGTGCTGCAGGCCGGCGCGCGCGAGTCGGTCTTCGAGGCTCCCGCCTCGCCGCGCGTCGCGGCGCTGCTCGGCATCGGCAACACCCATCGCGGCGTCGTCGTCGCGCCGCGTCAGATCAGTTGCGAGCAGGCCAGCTCGAGGTGGGCGGCGCACGGACTCCCGCCGGGAGCGAACGTGGTCTTCTCGATCCGCCCCGAGCGGATCGCGATCGACGCCGCCGGCACGCTACGAGGCGGTCGTGCTCGACGCCGCCGACCTCGGCGCGGCGCGCGAGCTGACGATCGCTCTCGAGGGCACGCTCGAGCTGACGCTGCGCACGCTCGAGCGGATCGATCCGAGCGCCGGCGAGGCGGTGAGAGTCGCGATCGATCCGGCCGCGATCGCGCTCTGGCCGGCTGGGTCGGAGACCGGAATGCGAGCCGGGGAGATCCGCTCCCCGGCTCGCAAGCCACCGGCTCAGTAGACCGCGTTCACCTCAATCGGTTCTGCGTTGCTCTGCGTCGCCGAGTAGCTCAGCCCGACCTGCTGGCTCAGCGAGTTGCTCAGCACGTCAGGCGCGCCGGCTTCGAAGCCTTCGGGCTTCTGGTGGCCTTTGCTCTGGCCGTACTTGACGCTGGCCGTGCTGAACATCTTGTTCGTCGTCACCGGCGCGATGACCGAGCCGGACAGCGTCTGCGTCGGACCGCCGCCGCACGCGTATTCCGCAAACGCGCCAGCGTCGCCGACCGGATAGATGTCAAGCCCGGCCTTCCGCGATTCTTTCCCATTCGTGACCTTCACCGAGTCGATCCCGAGAGCTCCTTCGAGCGCGCTCGTTTCGATCTCGCCTTCTTCGAGCCCAGCCGTCGTGCATTTCTGGCCGGCCGCCTGGCAGCCGCTGAAGCTGAGCGTCAGGCTTCCCACGGTTTTCGCACCCGTGACGAGACCCGAGCCGTGCTCGGTCGCACACGTCAGCTTCGCTTTCGCCGTCGTTTCGAAGGTCGCGCCCGTAGCCGAGGTTTCGAAGTGCCCGTTCGTGACGCCCGGGCTCCATTCGTACTTGCCGGTCGCCGTCGCGCTTCTCGTGGTGCAGGTCGCACTCATGTACTTGCCCGTGTACACAGTTTTTTTGCCCGACAGGTGCGAGGACGCGGCCACGCATCGCCCGAATTCCGGCACGTTGGATGCGACCGGTATCAGCGGGTCGGTGATCGCGCCGAGCGCCGGATTTTCGTCGTAGGGGCCGTTGTCGACGATTTCCAGCGTGATCTGTTCGCCGCTGATTTTCGTCTTTGCGGCGGGATAGGGCAGGTATTCGCCGCCGACGAGCTTGTATGCGCCGACCGGATGGCTTCCCGGCGGCAGCTTGAAGGTGATCAGGACGCGTGCCACCAGGCGTCACTTCGGTGACTTCATAGGAGATGCTTCCGACCGGCGCAACCAGTTCTTCAGGAAGCCCGGGCGGCGCGGATTCGGCGGTCAGAGCCGTCGCCGTGCTGCTCGATGGGTTGATCATCTCGACTTCACCCTCTCGCGTGCCCGCCGATTCTGCTGTGGAGTAGAGCGAGGCTTCCCAAGTCCCATGTTCGCCGCTGTAGTCGTTCACGTAAGTGCCCGATGCCTGCGTGCCGTGAACGGTGCCTTCGTATTTCGTGACGGTGGTCAAGTGATACGGGCCGACAGTACCTTCGAATTCGGCTTCGAACAGCTCTGCCCCGTCGCAGGCGACCGTCCCGAAGTAGGGGCCTTTGTATTCAGCCGGCAGCGATTCTGCGCCAAGCTGGTATTTGCCGCTGGCCACCGATCTGCCGTTGAACGGCAGCACTTCGCTGCCCGGCGATGTTTCCGGTTCGACTTTCACGAAGGATTCGAACGAGAGAGTCTGATTGGGCCCGACCGTCGTGCCGGTCCAGATCGTATTCACCGGCCGCGTGCAGCTGGCCGATGCCGAGGCCGCTCCGATCAGCGCCGCGACGAGCACGCCGATGAGGAGCGAACGCTGACCGACGGATCTTCGACGGCGCCTCGTCTGCCACGACGGCATCGGTGCCGCCGTCCGACGCAGGCTTCCCTGGCATGGTTTCCCCCAATGAGTTGATTTCGGAGCCACGCTGCGCGTGGCTCGTCGACTGGCCCCCGCCTGCCGGCCGCGCTCGCGCGAAACGACCGACATGCGGGTTGATATCAAAGTCCGGTATCCATCGCCAGTCTCGACGGACCGATTCCCGTCAGATCGAGCCCCTCGCGTGTGTGTCGCGTAGTGCCGGCACGAGCGCCGCTCGCACGGGCGCCCGTGCAACCCTGGGGCTACGCTCTGGCGATGGACGCGGCACCGATCGAGCTCGACGAGGCGCGGCGGATCGTGCTCGAGCACGCCGCGCCGCTGGCGAGCGAGCACGTCGCGCTCGACGATGCGCTCGGGCGCGTGCTCGCCGAGCAGGTGCGGAGCGCCGGTCCATCGCCGCCGTTCGACAGCTCGGCGATGGACGGCTTCGCGCTGCGCTTCGCCGACGTGCGCGCCGCCACGCGAGAGGCGCCGGTGACGCTCAGCGTCGTCGCCGAGTCACGCGCCGGGCATCCCTCGGAGCGTGCGGTCGCAGCGGGCGAGGCGATCGCGATCTCGACCGGAGCGATCCTGCCGGCCGGCGCCGACGCGGTCGTCGCGGTCGAGCGACACGAACGCGAGCAACGGGCATGTCGAGGTGCTCGCGGCGGTGCCGCAGGGCAACGACGTCCGGCGCGCCGGCGAGGACATCGGCGCGCGCCAGAGCGTGCTCAGCGCCGGACCGCGCCTCGGCCCGGCCGAGCTCGGCGTGCTGGCCTCACTCGGGCGGGCGCAGCTCGAGTGCTTCGAGCGCGCTCGCGTGGCGGTGATCAGCACCGGCGACGAGCTGGTCGAGCCCGGCGGCGAGCTGCCGCGCGGCTCGATCTACGACTCCAACTCGCACGCGCTCGCCGCGCTCGCCGCCGAGGCGGGCGCGACGGTCCACTCGCGCGAGCGCGTGCGCGACGAAGCAGCCGCTACGTCGGCAGCGATCGAACGCGCGCTGCGCAGCGCCGACGTCGTCGTGATCTGCGGCGGTGTCTCGGTCGGCGCGCACGACCACGTCAAGGCGAGCCTCGCCGAGCTCGGCGTGCAGGAGCGCTTCTGGCGCGTCGCGCTGAAGCCGGGCAAGCCGACGTGGTTCGGCACGAGCGGGCGCAACGCTCGTGTTCGCGCTGCCGGGCAATCCGGTCTCGGCGATCGTCACGTTCACGCTGCTCGTCGCGCCGGCACTGCGCGCGCTCGCGGGCGAATCGCCGGACGCGCCGCGCACGGAGGCGGCGATCGCCTGCGACTACGAGAAGCCCGCCGGTCGCGCGCACGCGCTCCGCTGCCGGCTGCGAGATGACCGACAGCGGCTGGCGCGCGCAGCCGACCGGAGCGCAGGGCTCGCACGTGCTCACGCTCGATGCTCGGCGCCGACGCGCTGGCGTTGATCCCATCCCGTAGCGTCGGCGTGCGCGCCGGCGAGCGCGTCGACCGTCGAGCTGCTGGCCGGCGCGCGCCCGGGGTTCGGATGACCGTCAGCGTCAGGCTGTTCTCGATCCTGCGCGAGCGCGCCGGCAGCGAGCGCGTCGAGCTCGAGCTCGACGAGAACGCGACGGTCGCCGACGCGCTCGCCGCGCTCGCGCGGCTGCCTTCGTTGCGCGACGTGCTGGCGCGGCTGCCCGTGCAGCTGGCCGTCAACCGCGACTACGCCTCGCCGCAGACACGACTCGACGGCGCAGGACGAGCTCGCGCTGATCCCGCCGCTGAGCGGCGGTGCGAGCGCGGACGCCGAGCCACGCATCCACGTCGCCGTCAGCGAGCGCCCGCTCGATCTCGCGGCGCTGGCGGCGAGCGTCGCCGACGCGCGCGCCGGCGCGATCGTCACCTTCCAGGGCGTGACGCGAGCAGGTCAGCCGCCTCGACTACGAGGCCTACGCCGAGATGGCCAGCGCCAGGATCGGCCTGATCGCGCGCGAGTGCGCCAGCTCGCACGGGCTGTGCGCGATCGCCGTCGAGCACCGCGATCGGCTCGGTCGCGCTGTCCGAGCCGAGCGTGATCGTCGCGGTCTCGGCGCCGCATCGAGACGAAGCATTCGTCGCCGCGCGCGACGCGATCGATCGGATCAAGTCGGAGGCGCCGATCTGGAAGGTCGAGGTCGACGCCGACGGTCGCGCGCAGCACGTCGAGGGCACGCCGGCGCCCGGCGCCGGCAGTCCGGCGGCCGCGCCGAAGGCGGGCGCGTGAGCGAGCCGCGGCTGACGCACCTCGACGAGCAGGGGCGCGCGCGGATGGTCGACGTCGGCGCCAAGGAAGCGCGCGAGCGGGTCGCGCGAGCCAGAGCGCGCGTGCGGATGTCGCCGGCGACGGCGCGCGCCGTCGAGTCGGGCGACGCGCCGAAGGGCGAGGTGCTGGCGACGGCGCGGATCGCCGGCGTGCAGGCGGCCAAGCAGACGGGCCTGTTGATCCCGCTCGCGCACCCGATCACGCTGACGCTGATCGACGTGCGCGCGAGCGTCGATGCCGAGCAGGGCATCGTCGAGCTGCTCAGCGAGGTGCGCGCGGTCGACCGCACGGGCGTCGAGATGGAGGCGATGACCGCCTGCGCGGTCGCTGCGCTGACCGTCTACGACATGGTCAAGGGCCTCGAGCGCGGCGTCGAGATCGAGCAGGTCGTGCTGCTCGAGAAGACCGGCGGGCGCAGCGACTGGCGCCGCCCGGAGGAGTGAGTGGCGCCTCGCGCGGCGATCCTCACGGTGAGCACGTCGAAGGCGGCCGGCGTGGGGCGCGACGAGGGCGGGCCGCGACTGGCGGCGCTCGCGGCGCGACTCGGCGCACGAGGTCGCCGGCTCGGAGCTGATCGGCGACGACCAGCAGCTGATCGAAGCGCGCCTGCTGCACTGGGCCGACGTCGAGCGCTGCGAGCTGATCCTGACGACGGGCGGCACGGGCCTGGCGCCGAGCGACGTCACGCCCGAGGCGACGCGCGCGGTGATCGAGCGCGAGGCGCCCGGCATCCCGCAGGCGATGCGCGAGGCATCGCGCCCGCACACGCCGAACTGGATGCTCTCGCGCGCGCTCGCCGGCACGCGCGGCTCGACGTTGATCGTCAACTTCCCCGGCAGCCCGGCGGCGATCGAGCAGACCGGCGAGGCGATCGCCGAGCCGCTGCGCCACGCGCTCGCGCTGCTGGCCGGCGCGAGCGCGGGGCACTGAGACGGTGCGCGAGCCGATTCGCGTCAGCGCTCTCTCGACGACGCCGGTCAAGGGCCTGCGGATCGCGACTCCGGCGAGCGTCACGTTGGAGCGTGCGGGCGTGCGCGGAGACCGCCGCTTCTACCTGATCGACGATCGCGCGCGGATGTTCAACGGCAAGCACTCGGGCGCACTCAACGAGGTCGGTCGCCGAGCTCGAGGACGACGAGCGGCTGGCGCTGACGTTCCCCGACGGCACGCGCGTCTGCGCCACGACCGAGCTCGGCGAAGAGCTCGACACGCGCTTCTACTCGGCCGTGCGTCCGGCGCGGCTCGTGCACGGCCCTTTCGCCGAGGCGCTCAGCGAGCACACGGGCGAAGCGCTGCGGCTGGTGCGCGCGGCCGATGGCGGCTCGGCGATCGATCGCGGCGTCGCCGGCGGCGTCAGCCTGATCTCGCGCGGCTCGCTGCGGCGGCTGGCCGAGGTCGCGGGCGAGCAGCAGATCGACTGGCGGCGCTTTCGCATGACGATCGAGCTCGACGGCGTCGCGCCGTTCGCCGAGGACGGCTGGGTCGGGCGGACGCTCGCGGTAGGCGATGCGCTGCTCGCGCCGCACGGGCACGTCGGGCGCTGCATCGTCACGAGCCGCGATCCGGAGAGCGGCGAGGTCGACCTGCCGACGCTCGACCTGCTGCGCTCGTTTCGCAGTGGCCTGCTGGCGACGACCGAGCCGCTGCCGTTCGGCATCTACGGCGAGGTCCTGCAGGGCGGAACGGTCAGCGTCGGCGACGAGCTGACGCTGCTTGACTGAGTGAGCGCCGTCTCCCGGTCACGCCGAACCGCCGCTGCGCTGCGCCTCGACGCTTTCGTCGCCCTCGATCGCATCGGCCAGCGAGGAATGGGCGAGCAGGCCGGGCAGCATCGGCACGAGGAAGTTGACGATCCGGTAGGCGACGACCGACAGCAGCGCGTCGGTGGCCGGCACGTGTACCCAGATCAGCGAGAGCGTGAGCAGCGCCTCGGTGATGCCGGCGCCGCCGAGCGGCAGCGAGCGGCGGCTCGCCGCATAGCCGGTCGCGTAGGCGACGACGAGCGCCGGAACGGACAGGACGACTCCGAAGCAGCGCAGCGCGAACGCCAGGCAGGCGATCTCCGCACCCCAGTAGATCGCCATGCCGATCAGCGCCAGCGGACGCTCCAGCGGGCGCAGGACGACCGCGCGCAGCACCTCGACGCCGGCCAAGAGCTCGCCGATCGAGCGGCGCAAGCGTCCGTCGGAGCGCTGGAAGTAGCGGACGATGCGCGGCTGCGTCGCCCACCACGCCAACGCGAAGCCGGGCGGCACGGCGAACACCCACGGCAGCGTCAGCACCAGCGAGGCGCGGTTCGATTCGAGCAGCAGCACGAGCGCGCAGATGCAAGCGGCCGGCGCGAGCAGCCCGTACTCGATCACGCCGAGCGCGAGCACCTGGCGGCGGGCGGTGCGGCGGCTGGTGTGCACCGCGCGCAGCGCCGACGCGATCGAACGAGAAGCCGCCGAGCGGCACGAATGGTCCGAAGCCGGCGACGACGAGCCTGATCGCGAGCACCAGCGAGAGCTTCTCCTTGCCCGAGTCGACGATCGTCGCGCGGTAGGCCAGCACGTAGCCGACGTAGGCCAGCAGCTCGAAGCCGAACGCCGCGAGCAGCCAGATCGGCTGCAGCTGCTCGAACGTGTGCCACAGCGCGCGCGGGCTGTCCGAGGCGGCGATCGCGACGACCGTCCCGCCGGCGATCAGCGCCGACAGGAGCGTCGCTAGTCGGGGTCGCCGGTTGAGTGCTTTCATCGCCGTGCACGCGCGCCGCGCGCCTAGCTCATGGTAAGCGCGCGGCGAGCGCTCGGCGAAGGTCTGGACCCGCGGCCCAGGCGCGCGAGCTCAGGAGCCGTGCTCGCTCAGCGCGGCCGCGCTCGCTCAGCACTTCCACGCGCACGCCGAGCTCGAGCAGGCGCTCGTCGCAGCCGGCGTGCGCCAGAAGCTGTGCGCCGACCGGCAGCCGCTCGACGAGGCCGAGCGGAACGCTCAGCACGGGGCCAGGCGCCTGCGTCAGCGGGACGCTGCACGCCAGCAGCGCGTCGCGCAGTGAGCGGACGCGCCCGCTGCGCAGTCGCCACTCGAGCGCCTCGCGCGGCGGCGCCTGGATCGCGCAGCCGGGCGCGAGCAGCGCCGCGCCGGGCGGCAGTGCGCGCTCGATCGCTGCGGCAATCCGCGCGCGTTCGTGCAGCGCGCGCGTGTGTTGCTCGGCGCCGATCTCGCGCGCGCTGCGTACGCGGTCACGCACCTCGACGCCGAGCTCCTGCTCCGGCACGCCGATCGCAGCGACCGATTCGGCCGCCTCCGGCAGCTGCACGTCGCGATGCACGGCGAGCGCTTCGTCGAGCTCGGCGATCGCGACGCGATCGACGTGCAGCCCGTCGTCGGCGAGCGCATCGGCGGCGGCGTAGACGGCCTCGGCGACGGCCGGTTCACAGACGCTCGGCGCGAGCAACTGCTCGACCAGCCGCACGTGCACGATCGGCGGCGCATCTGCGTTCCGGCTCGCCGCCGATGGCGCACGGCGGCTGGCATCCTCGAGCAGCGCTCCGAGCAACAGCTGCAGATCGGCGACCGACCGCGCAAGCGGGCCGACGACGTCGTAGGAGGGTGCCAGCGCGAGCGCGCCGCGGCGCGAGAGCCGGCCGAACGTCGGCCGCAACCCGGCGACGCCGCACAGCGCGGCCGGCACGCGGATCGAGCCGCTCGTGTCGGTGCCGAGCGCCGCCGCGACCAGACCGCCGCCGATCGCCGCGGCCGGCCCTGACGAGGACCCGCCGGGAAGCCGCTCGTCGTCGTACGGATTGCGGCACGGCGCGCGATGCGGGTTGCGTCCGTCGATTCCGAACGCGAGCTCGTTGGTGTGCGCCTTGCCGATCACGATCGCGCCGGATGCGCGGAGTGCCGCGACGCAGTCGGCGTCTCTCTCTGCGAGCCGCGACCAGCGCGCGGTGCCGCCGCGCGTCGGCAGCCCGGCGACGTCGATCACGTCCTTGACGAGGACCGGCAGGCCGGCCAGCGAGCCGGCGCTGCCGCGCGCGATCGCCGCGTCGGCGCGCTCGGCCTGTCGCAGGGCGCCGTCACGATCGAGCAGGTCGACCGAGCCGAGCGACGAGCGGTCGACCTGCTCGATCGTCGCCGCGATCAGCTCGCGTGCGGAGAGCGTCGCGGCTGCGCAGCGCCGTCAGCGTCGCGCTTGCGCTCGCCGGAGGCCGCTCGTCCATCCGCGCACCCTACGCCGCGACGTCCGCCCTCACTCGCAGGCCGAGCGCCTGCGTCAGTGCCCGCGCGTCCGCGGGATCGCCGGCTCGCGGCGATGCCGCGCACCGACAGCACCGGCTGCTCGGCGCAGACGGCCGCACCGGCGCCGTTGCCGAGGCAGCCTCGGAGTGATCGGCGACTTCGTCGGGCCAGCGTCCGTGGCGGTCGAAGAACTCGCGCGCGGCCTCCTCCTCGGCGCGCGCCGGATCGTCGGTCGCCTTGCGGATCAGCCAGTTCATCGCGAAGATCGCCAGGCCGGCTCCGGCAATGCCGGCGCCGCCCTCGAGCTCGGTTTCGCTGCCGAGCGACATCACGACGATGCCTGCGATCACGACCGCAGCCGGCAGCACGTAGCGCAGGCAGATCATCGCGATGCTCTGCTTCGGCGGGTTCTGGTCGGGCTGGACTGGCTCGCTCATAACGGTCTCGAATTCAGCATAACGCCGAGTCCGCACGCGCCCGATCGCGTTCGCGGAGCGCGCTATCACGGCGGTGCTGCGCTAGATCTCGATCACGAGCTTCTTGCGCGGGCCCCGCTTCTGTGCGTGCCACGCGGCGACTGCGTCATCGAGCGCGAAGCGCTCAATCTCAATCTGGATCTCGCCGGCCAGCGCGTGGCGCGTCAGCAGCGCATAGGCCTCGCGCACGACCTCTTTGGGAACCAGATGCGTGCCGTGCCCGATGTGCGTGCGGCCCTGCAGCGCGCGGAAGGCGACCGTCGCCGTCGGGCCGGCCGATTCGCCGAGCGTGACGAGCCGCGCGCCCGGCGCCGACGCGGCCAGCGCCGCTTCGAAGGGCGCGCCGTACAGCGGATCGATCACGACGTCGAAGCCATCGCCGGCAGCCTCCTTGAGCGCCTCGGCGTCGTCGCCCTGGCCGAGCACGACGGTCGCGTCGGCGCCGATCGATTCCAGCGAGCGCAGTGCATCGGCGTCTCGCGCCGCGCCGACTACGCGCGCGGCGCCGAGGATCTTCGCGCCCTGCACGGCTACGCGCCCGACGCTGCCGGTCGCACCGAGCACGAGCACGTGCTCGCCCGGTCCGACGTCCGCGTGGTAGGCGAGCGCGAGCCAGGCGGCGAGCGCCGGAACGCCCATCGCCACCGCTAGATCGTCGCTGAGGCCGTCGGGTATCGGAAAGGCAGCAGCGGGATCGATCAGCGTGCGCTCGGCCCACGAGCCGTACGGCGCGATCGGCGCGCCGAAGTAGACGCGCGCGCCGTCGGCCAGCCGGCCGACTCCCTCACGGCCGACGACCGATGGGACGCGCGGCTTGAACAGCTGCCCCGAGGCGAGCCGGATGTCGATCGGGTTGACGCCGGCGACCGCGACCTCTACCAGCGCCTGGCCGTCGCCGGCAACCGGATCGTCGAAGCTGCCGAGCTCTGGGTCGGCGCCGACGGTTTTGAGGATCGCTGCGCGCATTGCTGTCGGGCTGCTCCTGACGCGGAGCATGCCAAAACGGAGCGCGCTCAGGCGCGCCGCGTGGCGCGAACGAGCGTGCCAAGCATCGCGCGATGGCGCGCGATGAAGCGATAGGCAGCCGCCGTCGCGCGCGGAAACGCCTCGGCGATACGCGCCGGCGCCCGCCCGCCCGGCAGCAGCCGCAGCAGCGGCGCGGCGGCGGCTCCTGCCGAGTAGACGTGCCCGTCGGACGTCACCAGATGCCACGACTGCATGCGCGCCTGCTCGGGAACCGAGGCGAGCAGGCGAGCGGCCTGCGCGTCCTGCAGCGCGACCGGCTCGAGCGCGCCGCGCCGGTCCCATGCGAGCAGCCGCTGCAGCGACCAGCGGCAGAAGCCGCAGTCGCCGTCGTAGAGGATCCGCGCGCTCACGCGGCGAGCGCAGCTTCGAGCGGACTGGCCGAGCGCCGCGCCGCTGCGATCGAGCGCGCGCACGGCAAAGCGCGGGCCGGCGTGCGCGCTGCGCAGCATCGTCTCGAAGCCGCGCGCGCGAGTCGTCGGCGACCGGCTGCAGCGCGCCGGCCTGCGCGCCGGCGAGCAGCTGCCAGCGCGCGACCTCGGTCGCGCCGTTCCAGCTCGCGTAGAGCACCGGCGCCTTCGACGTGCCGGCCAGCGCGATCGCCGGAGCCTCGCTCGGCTGGCCGCTCCACGGCAGGCGAAAGGCGCGATAGCACTCGTATCGCGCGCCCAGCAGCGCGTCGAACACGATCGCTCCGCGGCGGTCGAATTCGGTCACGCGCGGCACTTCGCCCCAGCCGACGAAGACTTTCCCGTCGGGCAGCAGCTGCACGCTGCCCTGGCTGCCGGCGAGCACCTTCGGATGCTGGTACTGATCGAGCAGCGCGACGCTCATCGCCTGTTCGTCGAGCTCGAGGATCAGCGCGCGCGAGCGCCGCTCGACG
This sequence comes from uncultured Solirubrobacteraceae bacterium, assembly GCA_963812575.1. Taxonomy (GTDB): domain Bacteria; phylum Actinomycetota; class Thermoleophilia; order Solirubrobacterales; family Solirubrobacteraceae; genus Palsa-744. The sequence continues at coordinate 639,325 of CAWEVS010000014.1, forward strand.
GCCGGCGTCGCGCCGTTGTCGAACACCGTCAGGCTGCCGTCGAGCAGCCGGCGCGCGTCGTGCTGCCAGGCGAAGCGCGTGCCCGCGCCCATCGCGAAGTCCGAGCGCTTGCCGCCGAGGCGCCAGACGATTTCGCCCTGGCGATCGATCTTGTAGATCGTCTGCATGCTGCGCGAGGAGACGAGCAGGTTGTCGTCCCAGTCGAGGTCGACCGAGTTGATGTGAAAGAAGTCCCAGTCGGCGCCGACGGCCGCGTAGGAGTCGGCACAGCGGCACGCTGCCGAGGCTGTGCCACTCGAGCAGCACCTCGCCGGTCGCGAGGTCGAGCTCCTGGAAGATCGCGTCCTGGATCGTGCCCTGGCGCGAGCCGCCGACCGACGAGAGGTCGGCCTTCTTGACGACGTAGCTCGTCAGGAGCGCCGTGTCGCGTGGCGTGATCACGAACTCGTGCAGATCGCCGCGCAGCCGGTTGCCGGCCTGCACGCGACGGACCGTGCGATAGCTCGTATCGGCGATCACGTATTCGCCGACGCCGTGGCCGAGTTCGATGCTGCCCTCCCACCACGTCAGCACCGGGCTGCCGCGGTAGCGCTGGACGCGGAAGTTCGTCGTCACCTTCGCCTCGAGCGGGTTCTCCCAGATCGGCTCGCCCGAGGCGTCGGCGATCACGGCGCCGGCCTGCGCGTTCGGCGCGTTGTACGGCGCGATGAAGATCGGCTCGCGCGAAGCTCGCGGCTCGGAGCGAATCACCGTCAGCGACGGAATCTGCAGGTCGGGGCGGCTGTGCCAGCGCGGCGCTACCGGCGCGCTGCAGCGAGCTGCGCGTCAGCGCCTCGACGACCGCAGCTCCGGCCGCGCCGCTGGCCGCCAGCCCGAGCGCGCCGACGCCGGCGCGTTGGAGAAAGCGCCTGCGCGTCATCGTCGGACGCTCGCCGTGCATCTCCGATTCATCTAAGCGCGCGCGAATAAGCGTTGCGTGAGCAGCACGGCGAGCGCGCATAAGCATTGCGCGAACAGGCGCGCCCGGCCGGCAGTGCGCTGCGCAGGTCGCTAAGAGTCGCCCGCGTGCAACGCCCGGCGCAGCCGCGCGTCGGCGCCGCGATCGGCGCGTTCGAGTTCGCGCAGGCGCGCGTCGGTCGTCGGACGCGAGCCATACGTCTTCGCCTTGTAGAGCTCGAAGCGCTCGCGGTGATAGCGCGCTTCGGCGCGCAGCTCTTCGATCCGCCTGCCGCTCCTCGGCCATCTCGCCCACTCCCCTCTCTGCCGTCGTTCGCGCCAAGCGCGCGGCGCTGAGCGCCGGCTCAGTCGTCGAATGCGTCGCGCGGAAGCACGAACCGGCGTGGCGGACCCTCTTGTTCGGAGATCGCGCCGTCGAGCCGCGCGCCGTGCAGCCCGGTGCTCCGCCCCGCGCTCGCCGCAGCGCTCGAGTCGGCGACACCGCGATGGTCTGAGATCCACGTGAGGATCGCCGCCGAGTCGGACTCGGCGATGATCACCGAGCGCTCGATCACCGTGCCGCCGGAGTCGTGCGGCCGCGCGAGCCGCTTGACGACGGCTCCGATCGCATCTGCTGGTGAATCACTCACGCTGCCCTCCCGCTCCTCGAAGCTCGACTCGATCCATGCTACTCGCAGCTCGCGCCGCGGCCTGCAGCGAGCGCTAGATTCCGAACATGTCGATGCGGCTGACAGCCGTAGCGCTCTGCGCGATCACGCTCGCACTGCTGGCCGCCACGCCCGCCGGCGCGGCGACTGCGCGCTACTACCTCTCGCTCGGCGACTCGCTCGCTCAGGGCATGCAACCCAACGCGGCCGGCCTCACGCTCAACACCGACGAAGGCTACGCCGACCAGCTGCTGGCGATCGAGAAGCGGCGGATTCCGTCGCTGAAGCTCGTCAAGCTCGGCTGCGGCGGCGAGACGACGACCAGCTTCCTGACCGGTCGCGGCAACTCGGGCGACGCGCTGCTGCTCGGATGCGATCCGGCCGGCGGCTCGCAGATGGCCGCAGCCGAACGGTTCCTGCGCGCGCATCGCCGCCCGGGCGAAGTCGCGCTCGTGACGCTCGACATCGGCGCCAACGACATCGACGGCTGCGCGCGCGAAGCGGCGATCGACACGAGCTGCGTGATCAGCGGCGCCGAACGCATCAGCGCGAACCTGCCCGTGATCCTGCGCCGGCTGCGCCGCGCCGCCGCGCCCGGCACGCCGATGGCCGCGATGACGCTATACGACCCGTTCCTCGAGCTCTATCTCTCGCCGGAAGCACGCAGCGAAGCGCTCGCCAGCGACAGATACGCGCGCAACGTCAACAGCGGCCTGGCGCGCCTGTATCGCGCGGGCGGATTTCTCGTCGCGCATGTCGATCGCGCATTCGCCTCCTACGACCTCGCCAAGCAGCGCACGCTCGCCGGACAGGCCCAGCGCGTGCCGGTCGCCGTCGCCGAAGTCTGCCGGCTGACATGGATGTGCGCAGCGCCGCCGGTCGGGCCGAACATCCATGCGAATAGCGCCGGCTACGGCGTGAGCGGCAGAAGCCGCAGTCGCCGTCGTAGAGAATCCGCGCGCTCACGCCGCGACCTCAGCTTCGACGGACTGGCCGAGTGCCGCGCCGCTGCGATCGAGCGCGCGCACGGCAAAGCGCGGGCCGGCGTGCGCGCTGCGCAGCATCGTCTCGAAGCCGCGCGCGCGAGTCTCGGCGACCGCCTGCAGCGCGCCGGCCTGCGCGCCGGCCAGCAGCTGCCAGCGCGCGACCTCGGTCGCACCGTTCCAGCTCGCGTAGAGCACCGGCGCCTTCGACGTGCCGGCCAGCGCGATCGCCGGAGCCTCGCTCGGCTGGCCGCTCCACGGCAGGCGAAAGGCGCGATAGCACTCGTATCGCGCGCCCAGCAGCGCGTCGAACACGATCGCTCCGCCGCGATCGAATTCGGTCACGCGCGGCACTTCGCCCCAGCCGACGAAGACTTTCCCGTCGGGCAGCAGCTGCACGCTGCCCTGGCTGCCGGCGAGCACCTTCGGATGCTGGTACTGATCGAGCAGCGCGACGCTCATCGCCTGTTCGTCGAGCTCGAGAATCAGCGCGCGCGAGCGCCGCTCGACGGCCGGCGTCGCGCCGTTGTCGAACACCGTCAGGCTGCCGTCGAGCAGCCGTCGCGCGTCGTGCTGCCAGGCGAAGCGCGTGCCCGCGCCCATCGCGAAGTCCGAGCGCTTGCCGCCGAGGCGCCAGACGATCTCACCCTGGCGATCGATCTTGTAGATCGTCTGCATGCTGCGCGAGGAGATCAGTAGGTCGCCGTCTGAGTCGACGTCGACCGAGTTGATGTGAAAGAAGTCCCAGTCCGCGCCGACGGCCGCGTAGGAGTCGGCATACGGCACGCTGCCGAGGCTGTGCCACTCGAGCAAGACCTCGCCGGTCGCGAGGTCGAGCTCCTGGAAGATCGCGTCCTGAATCGTGCCCTGGCGCGATCCGCCGACCGACGAGAGGTCGGCCCTCTTCACGACGTAGCTCGTCAGGAGCGCCGTGTCGCGTGGCGTGATCACGAACTCGTGCAGATCGCCGCGCAGCCGGTTGCCGGCCTGCACGCGACGGACGGTGCGATAGCTCGTATCGGCGATCACGTATTCGCCGACGCCGTGGCCGAGTTCGATGCTGCCCTCCCACCACGTCAGCACCGGGCTGCCGCGGTAGCGCTGCACGCGGAAGTTCGTCGTCACCTTCGCCTCGAGTGGGTTCTCCCAGATCGGCTCGCCCGAGGCGTCGGCGATCACGGCGCCGGCCTGCGCGTTCGGCGCGTTGTACGGCGCGATGAAGATCGGCTCGCGCGAAGCTCGCGGCTCGGAGCGAATCACCGTCAACGACGGAATCTGCAGGTCGGGGCGGCTGTGCCAGCGCGGCGCTGCCGGCGCGTGCAGCGAGCTGCGCGTCAGCGCCTCGACGACCGCAGCTCCGGCCGCGCCGCTCACCGCCAGCCCGAGCGCGCCGACGCCGGCACGTTGGAGAAAGCGCTTGCGCGTCATCGTCGGACCCTCGCCGTGCATCTCCGAATCATCTAAGCGCGCGCGAATAAGCGTTCCGTGAGCAGCACGGCGAGCGCGCATAAGCATTGCGCGAACAGCGCGCGCCCGGCCGGCAGTGCGCTGCGCAGGTCGCTAAGAGTCGCCAGCGTGCAACGCCCGGCGCAGCCGCGCGTCGGCACCGCGATCGGCGCGTTCGAGTTCGCGCAGGCGCGCGTCGGTCGTCGGACGCGAGCCATACGTCTTTGCCTTGTAGAGCTCGAAGCGCTCGCGGTGATAGCGCGCTTCGGCGCGCAGCTCTTCGATCCGCCGGCCGGCCCTCGCCATCTCGCCCACTCCCCTCTCTGCCGTCGTTCGCGCCAAGCGCGCGGGCGCCGAGCGCCGGCTCAGTCGTCGAATGCGTCGCGCGGAAGCACGAACCGACGTGGCGGACCCTCTTGTTCGGAGATCGCGCCGCCGAGCCGCGCGCCGTGCAGCCCGGTGCTCCGCCCCGCGCTCGCCGCAGCGCTCGAGTCGGCGACACCGCGATGGTCTGAGATCCACGTGAGGATCGCCGCCGAGTCAGACTCGGCGATGATCACCGAGCGCTCGATCACCGTGCCGCCGGAGTCGTGCGGCCGCGCCAGCCGCTTGACAACGGCTCCGATCGCATCTGCTGGTGAATCACTCACGCTGCCCTCCCGCTCGCTCGAAGCCCGACTCGATCCATGCTACTCGCAGCTCGCGCCGCGGCCTGCAGCGAGCGCTAGATTCCGAACATGTCGATGCGGCTGACAGTCGTAGCGCTCTGCGCGATCACGCTCTCATTGCTGGCCGCCACGCCCGCGGGCGCGGCGAGCGCGCGCTACTACCTCTCGCTCGGCGACTCGCTCGCTCAGGGCATGCAACCCAACGCGGCCGGCCTCACGCTCAACACCGACGAAGGCTACGCCGACCAGCTGCTGGCGATCGAGAAGCGGCGGATTCCGTCGCTGAAACTCGTCAAGCTCGGCTGCGGCGGCGAGACGACGACCAGCTTCCTGACCGGTCGCGGCAATTCCGGCGACGCGCTGCTGCTCGGATGCGATCCGGCCGGCGGCGCGCAGATCGTCGCAGCCGAACGGTTCCTGCGCGCGCATCGCCGCCCCGGCGAAGTCGCGCTCGTGACGCTCGACATCGGCGCCAACGACATCGACGGCTGCGCGCGCGAAGCGGCGATCGACACGAGCTGCGTGATCAGCGGAGCCGAACGCATCAGCGCGAACCTGCCCGTGATCCTGCGCCGACTGCGCCGCGCCGCCGCGCCCGGCACGCCGATGGCCGCCATGACGCTCTACGACCCGTTCCTCGAGCTCTATCTCTCACCCGAATCACGCAGCGAAGCGCTCGCCAGCGACAGATACGCGCGCAACGTCAACGCCGGCCTGGCGCGCCTGTATCGCGCAGGCGGGTTTCTCATCGCGCATGTCGATCGGGCATTCGCCTCCTACGACCTCGCCAAGCAGCGCACGCTGACCGGACAGGCGCAGCGCGTGCCGGTCGCCGTCGCCGAAGTGTGCAGGCTGACGTGGATGTGCGCAGCGCCGCCGGTCGGGCCGAACATCCATGCGAATCGCGCCGGCTACGGCGTGATCGCGCGGAGTTTCGCCGAGGCGTTTGCGGCGCGCTGAGTGACAGGAGTAGCTGCGGCATCGCTCCTGTGCAGTCAGATCCGCTCGATCCTTGCCAACCAGGCCGGAAAGCCGTCAGGTCCGAATCTCGTGTGGATTCGATCGGCCGCGAGCGAAGCGACGCTCCAGCCGTCGCCGCCGAACGCCGCGCGCAGCTCGTCCTCGCTGACCGGATGCGGCCCACACGCATCGGGCCCGACGTCACTGAAACAGAGCACGTGAAGATTCGCGCCGGAACGGGTCACCGACTCCAGGCTCGTCACGTACTCCTCACGCTCGGCGCTGTCGAACGTGTGGAACAGGCCACAATCGAGCACGGTCTCGAACACGCGGCCCAACCGGTCGAGCCGCAGCGCGTCGGCCAGCGCGAACTCGGCGTCGAGATCGCGAGCCGCCGCCTTCTCGCGCGCGAGCGCCAGCGCCGTCTCTGCCGCGTCCACTCCGAGAACGCTCAGCCCGAGCGACGCGACGAGAAGAGCGTTCTCGCCCGTCCCACATCCTGCGTCGAGAACCGCGCCGGCGAAAGCGCCTTCGCCGGCCAGCCGCGAGATGGCCGGCTGCGGCGCGCCGATGTCCCACGGAGGTGGTCCCTCGACGTAGGAAGCGTTCCAGCGGCGGCCCGCCTGGCGCTCGTGACTGGTCGGCTCGCGCTCGCTGCGCGAGTCGCCTGCGCGGTCCTGTTGCTGCTTGGACATCAGTGCTCCCTTCGTGCAACCGGTCTGGCGATCCTGATCGTCGCAGACTGCGAGTAGCGCGACACGCCATCAAGCAAGCCGCGAGGCAATCGACATCTGCGCCAGCTGCCGGCGCAGGACCGCATAGGCGATGCCGCCACCGACCAGCGGCACCAGGAGCCCGATCGCCTGATAGAGCAGAACGGCAGCGAGCGCGACCTCATGCTGAACGCCGTAGAGCACGAGCACGCCGAGGATGCCTCCGACCGTGCCGATGCCGGCCGGTAGCGGAAGTGAGCCGCCGAGCGCGCCGATGATGTAGGACATGATCACGACCGCAAAGCTGGGCACCGTCTCGGCGTGGACTGCGAAGAAGGCGCTCCACAGGACCAGCACGTCGAACATCAGGTAGACCAGCGCACCGAGCACGGCTCGGTCGTTGCCGCGATGAAACAGAACGCGCCGTGTGTCGTTGACGGCTGCCGCGAGCGTCCTGACCGCGCCGGCCACCTCGCCGTGCTTGCGCGTCTTTCGTTCCGCGCCGGTGACGGCACGATGGGCGATAAACAGAGCCGCTGCAACCGCGCCGGCGGCGGCCGCCGCCGGCAATAGCGTCAGCAGCAGATCGCGCGAACCGGGCAAGACGCCCGTCGCCAGGCCGACGCCGAAGACGATCAGAGCAAGTGCGTCGACGGCCGTGTTGAGAAAGCTGAGGTTGAACTCACGCTCGGCGATCAGTCCCGACGACATCCCGAGGCGGTGCAGGATCCACGCTCCCACGCCGAGACCGCCGTATGAGCCGCCGGGTATCAGCGTTCCGCCTCCGAGCTGCGCCCACGCTACGCGCGAGTCCAGTCGCCGGCCGCGGCCTTCGGCCGTCAGCAGATCTTCGGGGTCGACGATCGCGCCCCAGGAGGCGACGAAGCCCAGCTCGGAAACGGTCTCGAGCGCCAGCGCAGCCAGCACCCAAGGCCAACTCACGTGCTCGAGGCTGCTTAGCGCCTGTTCGAGCGCCGGTATCAGCTTCAGCACGACGTACGCGAGCAGCAGATAGGCCGCCAGCCTCAAGGCGGCTCTCTGCAGATGCGGCTTCGCGTATCGCAGTGAGCGCCGCGTGTGGTGCGCCTGAGCCGAGTCGTGCCCGGACGACTCAGAGGGATCCGTTGGCGGCGACGACGTCATCTCTTCTGAGGACGACCGCCGCACATGCCGTTCGCGCTAGCGCTCAGGCGATGTAGGCGGCGCCGCGCTGAGCGACGCCTCCAGTTCCGCTTCCTCGGCTGCCGTCAGAGTCCGGCGGTCGACCTGCTTCGCGCGATCGCCGAGCGCCGCGATCATCTCGTCTACATCTGACGCGCCGGCGATCAGAACCACCGCAGAAGACGACTTGGGAACCGCTGCGCGAATCAGCTCGACCAGCGCCTCGGGCTCTGCCTCCGTTTCGTCGGGGCGGCCTACCTCGCCGCCGAGGATCCCGCCCAGCAGAAGCCCGAGTGCGATGCCCGGCGGTCCGCCGAGCACGCCGATCAGGCCGCCGGTCACGGCTCCCTCGCCCGCACCCTTCTGCGAGAGGTGGTCGCTCTCGTCGACGTCGACGTAGTGACCGGCAAACGTCCCGCGCAGCGCGATGCGCCCGCTGTGGCGATGTTCGACGAAGCCAACCTCTCGCACCCACGCCGCATCCTTTCCGGCGTGCTCCCTGGCGGCGCTGTATTTCTTGACCGCAGTCGTCTCGCCGTCGAACCGAGCCGCTGCGAAGTCGAGACTCATGCGGCGAAGACTATCGCCGGCAGCGAACCTTTGACCGCTAGCTTTCAGGCATGCACGGGTGGCAGAAGTGAACGTGATGAAGAAGTGGTACTCGTCCTACACGATCACGCCGGCAGCGATCGTTCTGCTGTCCATCTTCGTCGTCGGCGCTGTCCTGGCCTTCGTCGGGCCCGAGCCGACGAACATCGCAGGCTTCGTCGTCGCGGCCATCGTCGTGGTGATCCCCGTAGCAGGACGGATATCTGCCGGTCGCGGAGTGGCGTTGAAGACCCTTCGAGAACGACAAGAAGAATTCCGACCGAAGCATCGCGACATCGGCGACGACCGTGTCGATCCGTCGGTCGAAGCCGAGGCATGGGCACTCGAGCAGCAGAGATATCGCGAACGGAGCTAGTCCTATGAACGACCCCCGCTATTTCGAGCTGCAGGCCGACGAGCCGGCACGCGCAGCTGCGTTCTACGGCGCTGTCTTCAACTGGCGGATCGCCCGGGACGGGACGATGCCGATCGAGTACTGGCGGATCGACACGGGCGGTGAGATCGGCGGCGCGATCCTGGCGCGTTCGATCGCTGCTCCACCTGAGCGCAGCGGAACGAACGCGGCCGTCGTCTCGATGCAGGTCGCGAGCTTCGATGCGTCGGCCGACGCAATCGAGCGCAACGGCGGCCGCGAGGCGCTGGCGAAGTTCGCTGTGCCGGGGCGCTGCTGGCAGGGCTACTTCCTCGACACCGAGCGCAACACGTTCGGCATCTTCGAGGTCGACGCGGACGCGCGCTGACACCCCGAAGGAGGCTCTCGTCGCGTTTGAGGCCTACGTCTCGCGGGTAACCAGCGGGGGTCGACACCGGTCGGTTGCTGATCCGGACCGGTTAATCCGCGGGACGAGAGTGGGGACTGGATGAAGGCGGCAAGCGCTGTAGGACCGGCACTGTCAGATTCCGTCGGGCGACGGCGGCTCGGCTGGGTCGTTGCTGTCTTTGCCGCGCTGCTGCGTCGCCTGGGCGGCGCTGGCCGCGCCCGCGGCGCACGCAGCGTTGACGCCGGAAGAAGATCCGTTCTACAAGTACGAAGGCAAGCCGGGACTCGGCCGGATTGCGCCCGGAACGGTCTTGAAGACGCGGACCGTGTCTCTGCACCTCGCTGGAATCGAAGTGCCGATCACCGCAGTTCAGCTTCTGTACCGCTCGAAGTCGGAGCTGAACAAGCCGACGGTCAACGTGACCTCGGTGCTGCTGCCGCCGGTGAAACTCAGCTCGACGGTGCTGTCCTATCAGTCCTTCTACGACAGTCTCAGCACCGCAGACGACCCGTCCTACGCGATCTCCACCGGCGGCTTGCCGGGAGCCGAAATCGCGCAGGTCGAGTCGGTGCTGATCGCACCGGCGCTGCTCGCGGGCGAGACCGTCGTCGTGCCCGACACCGAGGGCGAGGAAGCGGACTTCTCGGCCGGTCCCGTATACGGCTACAACACGCTCGACTCGCTGCGCGCGGCGCTCAACTCGCCGGCGACCGGCCTGAGCAGTGACGCCAAGATCGCTCTGGCCGGCTACTCCGGCGGCGCGATCGCGACGGAGTGGGCCGCGCAGGAGGCGCCCACATACGCGCCCGAAATCAACTCGAACATCGTCGGCGCAGCGATGGGCGGCGTGCTCGTCGAGCCCGCGCACAACCTGAAATACGTCGAAGGCAGCAGCAAATGGGCGTCGATCATCCCGATGTCGCTGGTCGGCCTCTCGCGCGCATTTCACCTCGATCTGACGCCCTACCTCACTACATACGGGCAGGAACTGCTGAACGACGACCAGCACGCCTCGATCACGACCGAGAAGGAAGTGCCGGGCCTGACCTGGTCGGAAATCGCCAAGCCCGAATACCCTTCGCCCGAAACCATTCCGGTATTCGTGCGCACGGCCAACAAACTGATCGTCGGCCGCAAGGCAACGCCGACGGTCCCGTTCCTGATCGGCCAGGGCAACGGCGGCGAAGAATTCGAAGGAACGGCCGGCAACAAGCCGGGCATCGGTCCCGGCGACGGCGTCATGATCGCCGGCGACGTTCGCACGCTCGCGCGCGAATGGTGCAGCCGAGGCGTCTCGGTGCAGTTCACCGAATATCAGCACCTCGGACACATCGAGGGCGCCGGCCCGTGGCTGCCCGAAGCTGCGACCTGGCTGGCCGAGCGCTTCGCCGGCATCGCCGCGCCGCAGGACTGTGCAGAAATCGCACC
>CAWEVS010000015.1:0-170561 GCA_963812575.1 uncultured Solirubrobacteraceae bacterium
CCGTCATCGCCACGGCGGAAACCGGTCGGAGCGATGCGCTTGCGCTGCCGCGCCAGGCTCGCAAGGACACCTCGCCGGTCGCGCTCGGGAACAACTCGATCGCTCGCTCAACCTGGGCGGCGCCGCTGACGCGGATCCAGTGCGCGTCCTTCGTGGAGAGGGCTACACGGCCAACGCGGCGCGAGGCGACGACGCCGAGATCGCCCAGCAGTCGCATCACACCATCGGCCAACTCGTCTGACACCGTGCCGAGCTCGAGCACGACGCTCGGCCCGCCGTTGATAAGCGACCACGATCCGTCGCCCTCCCAGAGGCCGGAGAGCAGCGCCCACTTCTCTGCCGCCGGGAGGCTCCAGGCCAGGTTCGGCAGGCGCTGCTCATAGCTCGTCCGGCCGAGCCCCAAGACTCGTGTCCACCAAGCGCCGAGGAGCCGTGATTGCACGATCACCTGCTGGGCGGTCGCCGTGCGCCGGGCTCTGGCGCGGATCCATGCCTCGCCCAGAACGCGAGCACCTCATCTACGAGATGCTGCTCCTTGGATGGGTGAAACGACCAGAAGATCTCGCCGTGCCGTTCGCTTCAAACGAGGCGTTGCCCTCTGCGAGATAGAGCCCGACCACTCGCCAGAAGCTGCGGTCGACTTCGATTACTGAGGGTAGGAAGGCTCCGTTGCTGGCAGTACCGAGCGTGCCTCGCCGCCATGGCAACTCAGCGCGCACCGCCTCGTCCATCCGCAACGCACCGCTGCGCCGCACGTCCCCGGTCCTGGCGGCCGCTCCGCGAGGGTTCGTGAAGATCCGGCGACGCTCCTCGATCGGTCGCCCGACAAGCGCCTCGACCTGCTCGCGAGGCGGCCGCACGATGATCTGATCGGCGCTGAGGCCTGCGGCTTCGATTGCTCCGTCCACGGGAAACTGAACTCGGAGCTCTCGCGTCGCCTCGCTGCGCAATCCTGCGAGCGGCACCCAATCGTCTGTGGTCGAGCTCGAACGCGAGCTTGACCATGGCATCGGAACCGTCGCCGCAACCGGCGAGCCATGGATGGTCAGGGAGTCGTGCGCACACGACGACCCATCTTCGTGCGGACATCGAGCAAGGCGCCTTCGTATGGACGCCGGCTCAGCGCCATCGCCGGCAAGAACCTCGGTTGCTGCTCATCTCGCATCCAGGAAAGAACCTCGAGCTCCTGTGGCTCGAGCACCTCGGTGTCCGAGCCGGCGCCGAAGGCCCGCAACGCCTCGTCTCCGTCGATGCGGTCGCACTCGTCTCGAGCCGTCGCCAGAAGTTGCTCGAAGCTCAGCAGCGTGACGGTCCCACCGAGGCGGGCCAAGACCGTCTCCTCGGGTGCGAAGCAGCTGCCGCCGAAGCCGATGCCGGCCTGCAGGAACTTCGGCCCGATGCGATCGTCGAGACCCATGCCGCGGGCGACCTCGACGACGTCGGCGCCGGTCTCCTCGCAGACGTTCGCGATCTCGTTGATGAACGAGATCTTCGTCGCGAGGAAGGCGTTCGAGGCGAGCTTGACCATCTCGGCGCTCGCGATGTCGGTGCGCACGAGCGGCGCGTCGAGCGGCGCATACAGCTCGACGACAGCGTCGCCGGCCCAGTCGCCGCTGTCGCCGACGACGACGCGGTCTGGATGCATGAAGTCGTTGATCGCAGAGCCCTCCTTGAGGAACTCAGGACAGGAGACATAGGCGAGGCCGCCCTTGCCCTGCTCGGCGAACATGCGCTTGACGGCGACGCCGGTGCCGGAGGGAACGGTCGACTTCATCACGAGCGCGTGGTCGTCGAGGCCGGGATCGCGCCGATCACGGCGTTGACGGCGGACAGGTCGGCATCGCCGGAGTACGTCGGCGGCGTGCCGACGGCGACGAACAGCAGCCGCGCGTGCTCGAGCGCCTCGCTGAGGTCGTCGAGAAGTGCAACCGCTCGGCGTTCTTCGCGAGCAGCTCGGCGAGGCCGGGCTCGTAGATCGGCACTTCGCCGGCGCGCAAGCGCTCGATCTTGGCGGCGTCGATGTCGACGCACCAGACTTCGCTGCCGAGCTCGGCGAAGCCGGCAGCGGTGACGAGCCCGACATAGCCGGTGCCGATGACTCCGATTGGTTGGCGAAAGGCGCTCATCGGCGGGAAAGGCTAGCCGTTGGCGACGAACGATCGCCGACCAGCGGCGGCCGTGGCGCGTCGCGGATGCCTCCATCGAGACGCGCCTACTCGGCGACGGCGAGGAACGCCTCGTAGCGGCGCGACGTCGCGCTGGGCGCGCGCCTGCTGCTCGGTGCCGTCCTCGGCGCTCTCGGCTGCTTCGTGCGCTTCTTTGAGGCGCTGCTCGAAGGTCGAGCGGTCGAGCGCGTCCGGCGCGATCGCCTCCTCGACGAGCACCAGCGCGCGATTGTCGGCGAACTGCAGGTAGCCCTCGGCCTGCGCGAAGCGCACGATGTCGGAGTCGGAGCGATACAGCCGCAGCTCGGTCGGTTCGAGCATCGCGAGCACCGGCTCGTGGTTGGCGAGGACGCCGATCGAGCCGACGGCGGTGCGCGTCGAGAGCATCTCGATCTCCTCGCTGAACACCTCGCCCTCGGGCGTCAGGACTTCGACTGGGAACTTGGTGCGCGCCATCTATTCTAGCCCTTCTTGGCCGCCTCGACGACCTCGTCGATCGTGCCCTTGAGGAAGAACGCGGACTCGGGGACCTCGTCGTGCTTGCCCTCGATGATCTCTTCGAAGCCGCGGATCGTCTCGGCGATCGGCACGTACGCGCCGGGCGTGCCGGTGAACTCTTCGGCGACGAAGAACGGCTGCGAGAGGAAGCGCTCGATCTTGCGCGCGCGCTGCACGGTGAGCTTGTCCTCGTCGGAGAGCTCGTCGATGCCGAGGATCGCGATGATGTCCTGCAGCTCCTTGTAGCGCTGCAGGATCTCCTTGACGTCGTTGGCGACGCGGAAGTGGTCCTCGCCGAGGATGTCGGCCTTGAGGATCGTCGAGGTCGAGTCGAGCGGGTCGACGGCCGGGTAGATGCCTTTTTCGGAGATCGCGCGCGACAGCGCGGTCGTCGCGTTGAGGTGCGCGAAGACCGACGCCGGCGCCGGGTCGGTGTAGTCGTCGGCAGGCACGTAGATCGCCTGGATCGAGGTGACCGAGCCGCTCTTCGTCGAGGTGATGCGCTCCTGCAGCTGGCCCATCTCGGTCTCGAGCGTCGGCTGGTAGCCGACCTGCGAGGGCATCCGGCCGAGCAGCGCCGAGACCTCGGAGCCGGCCTGCACGAAGCGGAAGATGTTGTCGATGAACAGCAGCACGTCCTGGCCCTGGTCGCGGAAGTATTCGGCCATCGTCAGGCCGGACAGCGCGACGCGCATGCGCGCTCCGGGCGGCTCGTTCATCTGCCCGAAGACGAGCATCGTCTTGTCGAGCACGCCCGACTCCTTCATCTCGAGCCACAGGTCGTTGCCCTCGCGCGAGCGCTCGCCGACGCCGCAGAAGGCCGACAGGCCGCCGTGCTCCTTGGCGAGGTTGTGGATCAGCTCCTGGATCAGCACGGTCTTGCCGACGCCGGCGCCGCCGAACAGGCCGACCTTGCCGCCCTTGGCGTAGGGCGCGAGCAGGTCGATGACCTTGATGCCGGTCTCGAACATCTCGGTCGTCGGCGTCAGGTCCTCGACGCGCGGCGCGTCCTGGTGGATCTGACGGCGCGGCGTGTCGGCCGGGCAGCGGCTCGCCGAGGTCGATCGGCTCGCCGAGCAGGTTGAAGATGCGCCCGAGCGTCGCCTCGCCGACGGGCACCGTGATCGGCGCGCCGGTGTCGATCACCTCGAGGCCGCGCGCGAGGCCGTCGGTCGTGTCCATCGCGACCGCGCGCACGCGGTCGTCGCCGAGGTGCTGCTGGACCTCGCACACGAGCACGCTCTCCTCGGCGCCGGCGCTGATCCCGTCGGCCTCCTCCTCGCTCGGCCGCCGGCCGCGCGACGGTGATCGCGTGGTTGATCTCGGGCAGGCGGTCGGTGAAGACGGCCTCGATCACGACGCCCTGGATCTCCTCGATGCGCCCGACGTTCTGCTCAGCGGCGTGCCGTTGCCGGTGGTGCTCTGTGGCTCGGTGGCGGTGCTTGCGTCCATTTGCGTTCGCTTCTCCTCTTTATCTGATTCAAGATTCGTTGAAGTCGTTGACGGCGGTCGCCTGGCTGCGGTCGGCTCAGGTGACGCCCTCCGCTCCGGCAACGACCTCCATGATCTCCTGCGTGATCTCGGCCTGGCGGGCGCGGTTCATCTGCAGCGTCAAGTCGGTGATGATTTCGCCGGCGTTGTCGGATGCGCTGCGCATCGCCGTCATCTGCGCACCGAAGAAGCCGGCGGTCGACTCGACGAGCGCGCGGTAGATCGAGATCTCGACGTAGTCCGGCACGAGCCGCTTGAGGATCTCTTCCGGTTCGGGCTCGTAGTTGACGAGCGCGCGAGGGCCGTCGCTGCTCGGCGCCCGTCGCGCGTCGTCGTCCTCGCGGCCCTCGGCCGCGATCGTCGCGCGCGAGAGCGGCAGCAGCGTCTCGCGCGTGACTTCTTGGGTCAGCGGCGAGATGTAGCGCGTTGTAGACGATCTCGACGCGATCGACCTCGCCGTCGGCGTAGCCGTGATCAGGTCGTCGGCGATCGAGCGCGCGTCGGCGTAGGCCGGTTTGTCGGCGAAGCCCGTGTAGCTGCCGCTCGAGCTCGCGCCCGCGGAAGTTCAGCGAGGAGACGCCGCGGCGGCCGGTCGCGTACCAGACCGTCTGCAGGCCGTCCTCGCGAGTACTCGTCGGCGATCCGCACGCCGGCGCGGATGATCTGCGAGTTGAAGCCGCCCGCCAGCCCGCGATCGCCGGTGACGAGCAGCAGCGCCGACGTTGTCGGTCGGCGTCGTGCTCGGAGAGCAGCGGCAGCCGCGAGGCCTCGGCGCCGGCCGCCTGCGCGGCCTGGCGCGTCATCCGCCGCAGCGCGTCGGCGTACGGGCGCAGCGCCTCGATCCGCTGCTCGGCGCGGCGCAGCCGCGCGGCGGCGACCATCTCCATCGCCCGCGTGATCTTCTGGATGTTCTTGACCGAGGAGATCCGGTCCTTGACGTCGCGCTGTGATGGCATGGCGTTTCGCTGCGCGCGGCGCTAGGCCGGCTGCGGCTGCTCCTCGCGCGTCGGAGCTGCCGGCTCCTCGCCGGCGTCGCCGCGTCGCCGCGGCGTCTGTCGCGCGGCGCGGCGGCGGCGCGTCGTCGTCGAGCGGCTGGCCCTCCTCGTCGAGGTCGTAGCCGAAGTCCTCGGCGAACGTCGCGACCGCGTCCTTGACGGCCTTCTGCGTGTCCTCCGACCAGTCGCCGCCGGCGATCTTCTCGCGCACGTCGGAGTGCTGAGAGTGCATCCGTTCGGTCAGCTCGGCCAGGAACTCGCCGACGCGCTCGGCCTTCAGGCGATCGAGGTAGCCGTTCGTCGCGGCGAAGATCTGCACGACCTGGTCCTCGACCGCAAGCGGCTCGCGCTCGTTCTGGTTGAGCGTCGCGACGAGCCGTTCGCCGCGCGCGAGCGTTTTCTGCGTGTCGGCGTCGAGGTCGGAGCCGAACTGCGCGAACGCCTCGAGGTCGCGGTACTGCGAGAGCTCGAGCTTGATCCGCCCGGCAACTTTCTTCATCGGGCCGATCTGCGCGTTGCCGCCGACCCGCGAGACCGAGATGCCGACGTTGATCGCCGGTCGCACGCCCGAGTTGAACAGCGCCGACTCGAGGAAGATCTGCCCGTCGGTGATCGAGATCACGTTCGTCGGGATGTAGGCCGAGACGTCGCCGGCCTGCGTCTCGATCACCGGCAGTGCCGTCAGCGATCCGCCGCCGAGCTCGTCGTTGAGCTTGACCGCGCGCTCGAGCAGCCGCGAGTGCAGGTAGAAGACGTCGCCCGGGTAGGCCTCGCGACCCGGCGGGCGGCGCAGCAGCAGCGACATCTGCCGGTAGGCGTAGGCGTGCTTGGTCAGGTCGTCGTAGACGACGAGCGCGTGCTTGCCTTCGTAGAGGAAGTGCTCGCCCATCGCGCAGCCCGCGTACGGCGCCATGAACTTGATCGGCGCGGCCTCGTCGGCCGGCGCGGCGACGATGATCGTGTTCTCCAGCGCGCCGTTTTCCTCGAGCGTCTGCGCGAGCGCGACGACGGTCGACATGCGCTGGCCGATCGCGACGTACACCGAGACGACGCCGGTGTCCTTGTTGTTGATGATCGCGTCGATCGCGATCGCCGTCTTGCCGGTCTGGCGGTCGCCGATGATCAGCTCTCGCTGGCCGCGGCCGATCGGGATCATCGCGTCGATCGCCTTCAGGCCGATCTGCATCGGTTCGGTGACCGGCTGGCGCTGCACGACTCCCGGCGCCTTGAACTCCGCCGGGCGGCGCTCGGAGCTGTCGATCTCGCCCTTGCCGTCGAGCGGGCGGCCGAGCGGGTCGACGATCCGCCCGAGCAGCCCCTCGCCGACGGGAATGTCGAGCAGGTGCCCGGTGCGCTTGACCGTGTCGCCTTCGGAGATGTGCTCCCACTCGCCGAACAGCACGGCGCCGACGTTGTCGGACTCGAGGTTCAACGCGAGACCGGTGACGCCGTGCGGGAACTCGAGCAGCTCGAAGGACATGCAGTTCTCGAGCCCGTGCAGGCGGGCGATGCCGTCGGCGACCGACAGCACCGTGCCGACCTCCGTCAGCTCGGCACGCCCGCCGTCGAGTCCCTCGATGCGGCTCTTCAGAATGCTTGTGATCTCGTCAGGATTGATCTGCATGTCGTTCTAAGCGGCTCCTTGGGCAACTTGCCTGCGCAGCTGCTCCAGTCGGTTGCGAATTGAGGCGTCGAGGATCGAGTTACCCACCCTCAGCACGATCCCGCCGAGGATGTTCGGGTCGACGCGCGCCGCGAGCGTCACGCGTCGTCCGGCGCGCTCGCCGATCTCGCGGCCGAGGTTCTCGGTTGTCGCCTGATCGAGCTCGATCGCACTGGTGATCTCGACCGGCAGCACCTTGTTCTCCTGCTCCCACAGGTGATCGAACTGCTGGCGCGCACGGAAGATGACCGGCATCCGGTGGTTCTCGATCAACAGCTTGAGGAAGTTGACGAAGCTCTCGTCGGCACCTTCGAGCATCCGGCCGAGCGCGTCCTGCTTCTCTGCGCCCGAGAAGTACGGCGAGAAGAAGAACACGGCCAGGTCGTGGTTCTGGTCGAGCGCGTCGGCGAACTGGCCGAGCTGCTCGCGCAGCTCGTCCAGCCGGCCGGTCTCGAGGGCGACCTCGAACAGCGCGCGTGCGTATACCTCGGCCAGCTCGTCCATCAGTTGTTCGGCGCAGCCTGGGAGATCGTCGAGAAGTCGAGTTCGCCGAGCGCCTCCTCGACGAGCCGCTTCTGGTCGTCAGAGTCGAGCGCCTTGCGCGTCACCTTCTCGGTCGCCAAGCACCGTCAGGTCGGCGATCTCGCGGCGGATGTCGTCGAGCGCGCGCCGCGTCGCGGCCTCGATATCGCGCTGCGCGCGCTCGCTGGCTTCCGCGAGGATCCGCTGCCCCTGCTCTTTGGACTCGTGCTCGTGCGTGTCCGCTGCCTGGCGGGCGCGCTGCACGATCTCTTCAGCCTGCGCACGCGCCTCCTTCAGACGCTCGCGGTATTCCGCGAGGATCTGATCGGCCTCCTCGCGCGTGCGCTCGGCCATGTCGATCGACTCTTCGATGCTCCGCTTGCGGCGTTCGAGCGCTTCTGAGATGCGCGGGAAGGCGAGCTTGGAGAGCAGCACCATCGTGATCCCGAAGACGAGCAGCGTCCAGACCATCAGGCCGATGCCCGGCTTGATCAGGAAGCTGCCCTTCGAAGCAGCGAGCACGAGCGCAGTCGGATGTGCGAGAACGGCTGGCATCGCTCAGACGATGAACGCGGCCAGCAGCCCCGCGACGAGCCCGTAGAAGAAGCATGCCTCGGTGAGCGCGAAGCCGAGCCACTGCAGCTGCGTGATCTCGTCGCGCATCTCCGGCTGGCGCGTGATCGCTTCGATTGCCTTGCCGAAGATGATGCCGATACCGACGCCGGCGCCGACGGCGCCGAGGCCTCCGCCGACACCGAGGCCGATCGACTTGCCGGCCTTGGCGGTTTCTTCGGTCGCCGCTGCCAGAAGGGTGATCAAAGCTATGTGCACGACTATTGGCTCCTTTAGTGGTCTTCGGCGACCGCGCCGCCGAGGTAGATAGCGGTCAGAGTGGCAAAGATGAACGCCTGGAGGGCGGCGACCAGACCGACCTCGAAGGCGAACAGCAGCACGCCGAACGGGAGTGTGAACCAGCCCAGCGCCGTTACGCCAAGGATCACGGCGAGTGCTCCCGCCATGAACAAGATGATCAGGTGCCCCGCCAGGATGTTGGCGAACAGACGAATCGTCAGCGAGAGGATCCGCATGAAGTTCGAGAGCACCTCGAGGAAGAAGATCGCGACGGCCATTCCGCCGTGCACGCCGCCGGGGATCAGCCCTTTGAGGTAGCCGATCGGACCCTTCGCGCGAACGCCTTCGTAGGTGTAGGAGAAGAACACGACGAGCGCGAGCACGAGCGGAATCGACAGGTTCGCGGTCGCCGCGTAGAGCGAGAACGACGGGATGTGCCAGCCCGAAGATGCTGATCGAGTGCTCGGTGTTCGTCGGCAACGGGATGTAGCCGATCAGGTTCGAGAACATGATGAACAGGAACAGCGTGCCGACGAACGGGAACCACTTGGCGGCCATCTCCTCGCTCATCGCACTGCCCGTGATCTGGTTGCGCATCAGTTCGTAGAGCAGCTCGACCGCGGCCTGGACCTTGTTCGGTCGCTGATGCATACGCCGAGCGATGTAGATCATCGTCACGCACGTCGCGACCGCCGCCAGCACCAGGTACAGGACCGCCTTGTTGATCGAGAAGATCCCGAGGTGGACCCAGCTTTCGAGTTTGAACTCGTTCTGCGGTTCGTAGACTTTGTTGCGCGTGCCGTGCAGGCCGTAGATCGCGCCGAGCACGACGATCCCGCCGACCCACACAGCAGCGAGGATCAGAAGCGTTCGTTTCGTCTTGCTCTTGGTCTTGGTGGTTCCCCCCTCCGTGGCGTTCATCGCCGGCCGGCACCTGCCTCGCTCGGTGGGAATCCCAGCTTGTGCGCACTCATGACGGCCGCGCTCTCCCGGGCGCCGCAGCGGGCCCCTGCAGGGGCCCTTCACGAGTGACGAACGACATCACGAAGTACACGGTGAAGGCGGCGAGCAGCAGTGCGGCGGCCATGATGCCGTCGTCCTTGCCACCGGCGACGCGTGCCAGGATCACGGCCAGCGCGACGAGCCAGATGCGGCCCATCATTCCGGCGACCTGCAGGCCGGCGCGGTACTTCGCATCACCGACGCGGCGCGCGCGTGAGTAGGTGAAAGCGGTTCCTGCGCGCGTCAGCAGCCAGGCGCCGGCGCCGATCAGGTAGCCGGTGATCGGCAGGTTGCCTGCGAGCACGAACGGTGCCGTCGCGAGCACCAGGCACACGTCGAGGTAGCGAAGCGCGATCATCTCAGCTCGGCGATCCGAAGCGGTGGCCGTGGCACGCGGTCCACAGCCGGCGCCGCCGGCGGGCCGGAGCGGCCAGCAAGACCACGTGCTCGCGTGTCGAGCATGCGCGGCGCGCGGCGTGCCGTGTGCGCGAGCCGAGCTGGGCGTTGATCAACCGCCGGGAGCCGAGCGCCCGGTCGCTGCAATTGCGTGAGGCCAGCTCACGGCCGCGCGGCGAGACGTATGCGCGCGGTGCCGGCAGGTCGCGCGAGTCGTCCTGTCCGGCGCCGCTCAGGCGCGGCGAGTCCTCTTTGGCGTCGAAGTCTGGCATCTCGGAGCGCCACCCTACAGACCCGACGACAAGTCCGCACGGCGAGCGCGCGGTGAACCGGTCGAGGCGTCCCTGATCGTTTCCGAGTCGCCTCTGAGCGTCTGCGGCAGCGGCGCCAGTCTACCGTGTCTTGGACTTCGTAACAACTTTGTGACATACGACGCAACTGCTACTCCAAGGCCTGCGCACGACGATCTGCCGCGCCCCGTCTGCGCCGCAATGCTCGCCAGGAGCTTGCGAGGTCGATCCTGCCGGCGAGCCGGTCCGGCGAGCCAACCAACAGCGTCGAGATCGCCAGCGCGAGCAGCCCGCCGAAGATGTCGAGCACGAAGTGGTTTCCCGTTGCGAGCACCGCCAGCGCCGTGACGCACGGATACAGAACGGCCAGCGCGCGGAGCGGGCGCCGTTTGCTGATGCGCCAAATCGCGATCGTGCACCAACCGGCCCAGGCCATGTGCAGCGAGGGCATTGCTGCGAGCTGGTTGGCGTCCGAGGCGAGCGCGCCGGTGTGCCAGGAGCCGAACGCGTGCGAGGCGGCGACGACGTCGGTGAAGCCGTCCAGCATCCGTGGCGGCGCGACCGGAAAGCGCCAGAAGACGATGAAACCGATCACGTTGACGAGCACGAGCGTGTTCCGCAGCGGCCGATACAGATCCGAGCGGCGCCACCAGAGGAAGCCGAGCAGGCCCAGCGTCACGATGAAGTGCGCGTTGTCGTAATAGTCGGAGAGGATCAGCGCGAGCGTGCGGTGCGCGCTCAGCCAACGATCGAGCGTCAACTCCGGATCGATGTGCAGGACCTGCTCGACGTGCAGCATGCCGCGTGCGTTGCCGAGCGCGATCGACAGGCGCAGCGGCGCCAGGTTCGTCGTCGCGTCGTACAGCCACAGCAGCCATCCGATCGCCAGCAGCTCAACCCACCAGCGCGTCCGCGGCCGCGCCTGGAGCGGCACCGAGCGCGCGCCGGCCGTGGCAAGAGCGGCCGGCGTTCTGCCGGGATCGATCGAGACGGCGCTGGACAAGCGGAGGATTTTACCCCGCGAGCCAGAGGCGCCGATCGTTCTGCAAGCGCCGGCTCAGGGCGCGACGGCCTGCAGACCGCGCGCGGCGAGCGTCTCGAGCACGCGCGGCAGCGCCGCGAGGGTGCGCCGCCAGGAGCCGCTCGCGGAGTAGTCGTCCGCGTCGTGCAGCAGCAGCACCGAGCCATGCCCGGCGCCGTCGGTCACGCGCGCGGCGATCGACTCCGGCGTCGCCCGCCGCTCCCAGTCGCGCCCCCACTGGCTCCACAGCAGCGTGCGCCAACCGCGCTCGCGTGCGTACCGCAGCGCTGAGGTGTTGAGCACGCCGTAGGGCGGTCGGTACAGAGTCGGCGAGATTCCGGCCGATTCCTCGATCGCGACCTGCGCGCGCGCGATGTCCTCGCGCGTCTGCCACGGCGTCAGCCGCAGCAGGTTGCGATGGCGCGCGCAGTGAAGGCCGATGCCGTGCCCGGCCGCCACGATCTCGCCCGGCAACGACGGATTGCGCGCGATCTGCTCGCCGACGAGGAAGAACGTCGCATGCACGCGCGCCGCTGCGAGCAGCTCGAGCACTGCGGGCGTGCCCTCGGCGTGCGGGCCGTCGTCGAAGGTCAGCGCGTAGCCGCGCCCGTCGGCGGCGCGATCCTCTACGCCGAGCGGGCGGCGAAGCGCCGGCAGCGCCGCCGCCAGTCCCGGCAGCAGGTAGCTACCGAGCGCGATCGTCGCGATCGCGCTCGTGATCGGGGTAGTCGGGATGCGATGATCGTGCGCAGACATGGTCGATCTGGTGCTTGGCATTGCAGCGGCCGTTGGCGCCTCGACGCTCTACAGCCTAGGCGTCGCACTGCAGGCGATGGACGCAAAGGACTCACCTCACGGCGAGCACCTGCGACTGGCGCTGGCCTGGCGGCTCTTGCGGCGCGCTCGCTGGCTGCTCGGAACGGGCCTGTCGATCCTCGGCTGGCCGTTGCAGGTCGTCGCCCTGCTGCTCGCTCCGCTGGTCGTCGTGCAGCCGGCGCTCGCCGGCGGCCTGCTCGTGCTCATGTTCCTCGCGCAGCGGATGCTCGGCGAGCACGCCGGGCGCACCGAGCACGTCGCGATGATCGCGATCGTGCTCGGCGTGATCGGCGCCGGGCTGTTCGCGCCGCCGCGCTCGACGAGCATCCGCTCCGAGCACCTCGCGATCACGCTCGTGCTGAGCGGTTTGGCGCTCGCGGCGTTGCTGCCCTACGTAGTGCGCCTGATCGCGCGACCGCCGGCGGCGATGACGATGATCGGCGCCGGCATCGCCGGCGGCTGGAGCGGCGTCGCGACGAAGCTCGCCTCCGACGATCTGGCGAAAGGCCATCTACTGCGCGCCGCGATCTGGGCGCTCTCGACGGCGATCGCTTCCGGCGTTGGCGTGCTGAGCGAGATGAGCGCGCTTCAGGAGCGACCGGCGATCCAGGTGGCGCCGGTCGTGTTCGTGACTCAGACCGTGATCCCGATCGTCGTCGCGCCGCTGCTCTTCGGTGAGAGCTTCGGCGACACGCCGCTGGGAGGCGTACCGCTGTCGGCCTCGCTGGCGCTGCTCGTCGCCGGCGCGGCGATGCTGGCGCGATCGCCGCTGCTGATCGCGCTGGTGGCAGGCGAGCCGGTCAGCCAGCCGAGCGGCTCGGTGCCGAGTGCCTCCTCGCCGAGCCTCGAGACCAGCCGTTCGAGCCCGGTGATCGAGGAGGCCGACCCGTCGAGCTCGACGACCAGCACGTCGCCGGCGCGCATCGGGCGCTGAGGCAGCGGGCCGTCGGCGTCGAGCCGCTGCGCGCCTGAGACCGGTGTAGCGCCGGCTGTCCGCGCCAGCACAAGCTGCCCGACGGACAGGCCGCCGGGCGGCTGCAGGTAGTAGAAGTGATGGCGCAGCCCGAGCGCGCGCGCCTGCGCATGCAGTACCGAGCGCGTCCGCACCCAGTGCAGCAGCGCTCCGGCGTGTACTTCCGGCACGATTTCGTCGCCGAGCGTGCGGACCTTCGCGATCGTCGCCGGCGAGGGTGCTTCTCCGTCGTCGGCGAACGACGCGTGGATCCCGCGGCCGGCCAGCTCGGATGCGACGGCCGCCATCTCGCCGGGCGGCGCGTGCACGATCAGCCCGACCTCGGGTTGATCGGTCTTCACCTCGGTCAGCGGATGGACGTGGAGCAGCTTGCTGGCGACCGCCATCACCTCGTCCGTCGACATCATCCAGGTGCCGACCGCCAGGATCAGCGCCAGCTGGCCGGCCAGCGCGACCGTGCGCAACCGCCAGCGCGGGATCGGACGGACGCGGTGCGGCGCCTGCAAGACGACGTCGGCGGCGACCAGATCGCTCGCCTCCGCGGGCAGCTGCTCGCCCGGCGCCGACGCCGCGCCCTCGCCGGCGAAGCTGGCGCGCACGTGTTCGCGCAACTCGTTCGTGTCGTTCGCCAGCCGAACGATGTCGAGCGCCGCCATCGCGCGCGTGTTTACGCGCGCGTGGCCGACCGGCAGGCCGTATGAGACGACCGGCGTGCCCGCTGCCATCGCCTCCAGACAGGTGACGCCTCCGGTCGAGTGCACGAGCACGTCGGCGGCCGCGAGCAGCTCGGGCATCCGTTCGGTGAACTCGTAGACGTGCACGCGCGGCTCCGAGGCGAACGTGCGTCTGAGCTTGCCGGCGAGCTGCTCGTTGCGCCCGGCCAGGCAGACGATGCTGCTCGCCTCGGGCACGCGGATGAACTCGCGCACCGCGCCCTCGACATCGCCGACGCCCCAGCCGCCGCCGGAGACGACGACCATCCTGCCCTGCTCGGGCAGACCGAGCGCGCGGCGCGCCTCGACCGGGTTGCGCTGTTTCAGGAACTCGCCTGAGATCAGCGGCTGCACAAGACGCACGCTGTCGTGACCCGCGATCTCCTCGACCGAGGAGAGCGACTCGCCGTACATCACCATGTGCATGTCGATGCCCGGCTGCGCCCAGAAGAACAGTCCGGTCAGGTCGGTGATCGTAGCGACCGTCGGGCACGTGACCTCGCTCGTGCGGCGTAGGCGCGCGAGCACGACCGTGACCGCGGGGTAGGTCGAGACGACGACGTCCGGCTCGTGCGCGGCGATCGTGCGCGCCAGTGGCCGCGAGCCGAACCAGCAGAGCAGGCGGGTCGCGGCGGCGCGCGCGGGCCAGACGTGATTGAGCAGTCCATAGACGAGCGTGTAGGTCCATGGGATGAACCGCAGCTGAACGCGGTAGCCGTCCTCGACGACCGGTTTGAGCACCCTGCCCATCGCCGCGAGGCCGTCGATCACGGTGACCTCGCTCGGCTGCTCGGCTTCGCCCAGCTGCGCCGCGAGCGCGCGCGCCGCGGCCGCGTGACCCTCGCCGACGTCGGCAGAGAGGATCAGCACGCGACGCGGCCCCGGCGTGCGGGACGGCGTGGATTTACGTTGGCGTCGTCGCATCTGAAGAGGTTCGGGCGAAAGCCCGGTGCCCGGCGCGCGGAGGGCGGGAGGCGATCGCAAATGGACTTACCGGCAGCTGGTGGCAAGCGTTACACGCGCGTGGGATGGATTCTACCTTTCCATCCACTCGCCTGCCCGCGAGTAGCCGTAACAATGACCTGATGCAGCCCTCGGCCGTGCCCGAAGCGCCGCTCCGAGCAGCCGCGAGAGCGCAGCGTCCAGACGGCGGCGCGCGGCGGCCGACGGTCACCGCATCCTCGCGCGGCGCGCGTCTACTGGGGGTGCTCGGCCTGCTTGGCGTGATCGTCACCGTCTTTCTGACGAGCGCCGGCGCCGCCGGCGAACCATCGCAGTACGTGCCGGCGCGCAGCGGCGGCTGGCCGCCGTGGCTGGCCGGGCCGTTCGCCGGTCTGCACCTCGGACTCGGCTCGGGCAGCTTCCAGACACTGACGCTGATCATGTGCGCGAGCTACGTGCTGGTGCTGCTGTTTGCGCGCGCTCTTCCGCTCGCCACGATCATCCTCGCGGTCGCCGCTGCGCACGCGATCCTGCTGCTCGGCCCGCCGCTGATCTCCCAGGACGTGTTCGGCTACATCGGCTTCGCGCGGATGGGCGCGCTGCACGGGCTCGATCCCTACACGCACGTGGCCGCGCAGGCCTCTACCGACGAAGTCTTCTCGTTCCTCGGCTGGCCCTACCAGCACTCGCCCTACGGGCCGCTGTTCACGCTGCTCAGCTACGCAACGGTGCCGCTCGGCGTCGGCGGCTCGCTGTGGGCGTTCAAAGCGCTCGCCGTCCTCAGCAGCCTCGGCGCGGTCGCGTTGATCGCACGCGCCGCAGGCCGGCTCGGGCACTCGCGTCGCTGGGCGTGCGCGTTCGTCGGCTTGAACCCAGTGCTGCTCGTGCTCGCAGTCGGCGGCGCGCACAACGACACGCTGATCATGTTGATGCTCGGCGCCGCGTTGCTGCTGACGGCCGGCGCGAGTCCGCGCTTTCGCGCAGCCGCCGCTGCGCTGGTGATCGGCGTCGGCGTGAAGCTGACGGCCGGGCTTGCGCTGCCGTTCCTCGTGCTCGCTCCCCGCCGATCGAGCGAGCGAGCACGTGTGCTTCTTGCGGCGCTGGCCAGCCTCCTCGTGCTCGGCGCTGTCGCGCTGCTGGGCTTCGGCAGCCATGCGCTCGGCTTCCTCGGCGCCGTCGGCGAGCAGCAGCAGCTCGTCGCCGTGCACAGCATCCCCGCCGAGACGGCGCGCCTCTTCGGCCTCGACGGAACGCCGGATTGGTGGCGCAACCTGTTCGTCGCGCTGTTCATCGCGGTTCTCCTGCTCGCGCTGTGGCGGGCAGCGCGCGGGTCCGACTGGCGCGTCGCCGCCGGCTGGAGCACGCTGGCCCTACTGCTCTCGACCGCCTGGCTGTTGCCGTGGTACGCGATCTGGCTGCTGCCGCTAGCCGCGGTCAGCGGCGATCGGCGGCTGCGCGGCGCCACGCTGCTGTTCTGCGCGTACGCCGTCCTGATCCATCTCCCGCTCGCCGAACCGCTGCTGACGCCGGCGCGCCCCAAGGCCGTCCATGTCCGCCCCTTCCCCCGCCGTCACCGCGTCGATCTCACCCGTTTCGAGGTCACGAACGACGCCCTGCTCGATCTCACTCGCTGAAGCATCGGGCCGCTGTAGACGCAGGCGCATCGCGGCGACGCGCCTGAACTTCAGGATCTCGAGCACGTAGACGAGGTACACACTCGCCGCGGCGACGATCAGTCCGAGCGCGATCAGCACGAGCGTCCAGCCGGTATGCAGGTGTCCTTTGTGGTCGCTGTAGGGAATGAAGCGAAGCGCCAGCGCGAGCCCGGCGAGCATCAGCGTCCAGGCATACAGGTAGGCGATCGTGCGCCGGCTGGAGAAGCCGATGCGTGCCATTCGATGGTGGATGTGCTCGCTGTCGGAGCGGTAGATCGGCTGGCGGTACTTCAGTCGCTTGAGCACGACGAACGTCGTGTCGAGGAAGGGCACGGCGAGCAGGATCAGCGGCAGCACGAACGAGACGACAGCTGCCGTCTTGACGGCGCCCTCGACCGTGATCACACCCATCATCAGCCCGAGCAGGTTCGCGCCGCAGTCGCCCATGAAGCTCGAGGCCGGCGGAAAGTTGTAGATCAGGAAGCCGAGCGCCGCGCCGGCCGTCAGCGCGGCCAGCACCGCCGGCTGCTGGCGGCCGAGGTCGAACGCGATCACGGTCATCGCTCCGGCGATGATCG
This sequence comes from uncultured Solirubrobacteraceae bacterium, assembly GCA_963812575.1. Taxonomy (GTDB): domain Bacteria; phylum Actinomycetota; class Thermoleophilia; order Solirubrobacterales; family Solirubrobacteraceae; genus Palsa-744. Next base: position 16,573 of record CAWEVS010000015.1, read on the forward strand.
TGCAGACGCCCGCCGCGAGTCCGTCGACACCGTCTGAGAAGTTGACGACGTTCATCATCAACACGAGCCCGAGGACCGTCAGCACCGGACCGGCGTTCGTCACGCCGGCGTTCGGGAAGGCGAGCGTACCGACGAACGGAAGCGTGATCGCCTTCACGGCGACGCCGTAGTGGACGACGATCACCGCCGCGAGCACCTGTCCGGCGAGCTTGACGCCGGGCGGCAGGTCGAAGCGGTCGTCGACGGCGCCGACGAGCGTGATCACGGCTGCGGCCAGCAGCACGCCGTGCCACAGCTCATGTTCGGAGCCGTAGCCGGCAGGCAGCCAGATCAGCGCCGCGACAAACGTGCCGGCGAAGATCGCGAGACCTCCGAGCAGCGGCGTCGGGCTCTCGGACAGGCCGCGCTCGCGCGGTTCGTCGATCGCACCAACGGCCCTGGCGAAGCGCATCGTGAGCGGCGTCAACAGCGCCGACACGGCGGCGGCTACGAGGAAGGCATAAAGCGCGTCGAGCTCGTCAGGATGCGCCATCGAACCTGAACAGCATCGCAGGCGCAGGGGTCGCACACCAGCGGTGAGTGGCGCGCGGCGCCCACACGGCGGGGCGTGCGTGCGCCGGCGGGGGTCAGTAGGCGGGCTGGACGCCGGCCTGAGCGACCCACTCGTAGAGCGGGTAGCGCTCGACGATCTCGCCGACGCGACCGGCGAGCTCGGCAGCGCGAGCGTCGTATTCCGGCGTCAGCGCGCTCGCGATGATCTTGCCGACCTCGACGAAGTCGTCGTGCTCGAGCCCCCGCGTGGCCAGCGCCGGCGTCCCGATGCGAAGCCCCGAGGCCTCCATCGGCGGGCGCGGATCGAACGGGACGGCGTTGCGGTTGACTGTGATGTCGATCGCGTGCAGCCTATCCTCGGCCTGCCTGCCGGTCAGCTCCGGGTCGGCGGCGCGGAGGTCGACCAGCACGAGGTGCACGTCGGTGCCGCCGCTCAGCACCTCGACGCCGTGGCCGGCCTGCTGGAGCTCCTGCGCCCAGGCACGTGCGCCATCCAGCGTGCGGCGCTGGCGCTCGGCGAACAGCTCGCTGGCGGCGATCTTGAAGGTGACGGCCTTTGCCGCGATCACATGCTCGAGCGGCCCGCCCTGCTGTCCCGGGAATACGGCCGAATCGATCTTCTTGGCGAACTCCTCCTTGCACAGGATCGTGCCCGCGCGAGGCCCACCCAAGGTCTTGTGCGTCGTCGTCGTAACGACGTCGGCGTACTCGACCGGGTTCGGATGAAGGCCGGCCGCGACGAGCCCGGCAAAGTGCGCCATGTCGACCATCAACAGTGCGCCGACGTCATCGGCGATCTCGCGGAAGCGAGCGAAGTCGAGCTGGCGGGGATAGGCCGACCAGCCGGCCAGCAGCAGCTTTGGCCGGCGCTCGCGTGCGATCCGGGCGAGCTCGTCCATGTCGATCAGGCTGCTGTCGCGATCGACCTCGTAGGCGGCGATGTCGTACAGGCGCCCGGAGACGTTGATCTTCATGCCGTGCGTCAGATGGCCGCCGTGCGCCAGCGAGAGCCCCATGATCGTGTCGCCGGGCTGTAGCAGCGCGTGGTAGACCGCCGTGTTCGCCTGCGCTCCGGAGTGGGGCTGGACGTTCGCGTGCTCTGCACCGAACAACGCCTTCGCGCGATCGATTGCGAGCTGCTCGGAGATGTCGACCCACTCGCAGCCGCCGTAGTAGCGGCGGCCGGGGTAGCCCTCGGCGTACTTGTTCGTCAGCACCGAGCCCTGACACTCGAGCACGGCGCGCGGCACGAAGTTCTCCGAAGCGATCGCCTCGAGCGTGCGCTGCTCGCGACCGAGCTCGCCGCGCAGCACCTCGGCGATCTCTGGATCGACGTCGCTCAGTGGACGACTGAAGTAATCGGGGCTCAGCTCGGACACGGCGGACTCCTCGTGTAGACGGTCGAGACTTGTGCCCAGGCGCGCGGCGGCTTTCGCTGACCGCTTCCCGGTGGTCGATCCCACCTCAGGCGCCAGTCGCGGCAGCGGTTTCGAGGCTAGCAGGAGCAGCGGGTGCAGGGGCGCTTGGCCGGCCGCGATCGGGCGCGCGCACAGGCCGGTTGACGCCATCGCAAGAGCTCGACCCTCACTGCGCCTGGTGCAGCAGCTCGCGTACGGCCTCGGCGGCCAGCGCGCCCTCGCGCAGCACGTGCCATTGGCCTGTCGTGTCGTACTCGCGAAGATCGACGACGGTCGACGGAGTGCCGTGCAAGGTGCCGCCGTCGAGCACGAGGTCGGCGCCGTTGCGCAGGCTGTCGGGCACCTCGGCGAGCTCGCGCGCATCGGCCTCACCCGAGCGGTTCGCGCTCGTCTGCATCACCGGATCACTGATCTCGGCGAGCGCGTGCAAGCTCTCCGGAAGCCACGGCACGCGCAGCCCGAGCGTCGCCGGATCGCTCCTGCACGCGGCCGCGAAGTCCCTCGAGCGATTCTCGATCAGCAGCGTGACCGGGCCTGGCAGCAGCGCCTCGAGCGCACACCGCTCCGAATGGCTGAGATCCTCGAGTACGCGCAGCGCCGGCTCGAGCGCGAAGAACATCACCGCTGCCGGGCGCAGCGGCGAGCGCCCCTTGAGCTTGTATAGGCGCTGCGCTGCAGCTTCATCCTCGGGATCGCAGCAGACGCCATAGACCGTGTCGGTCGGGAACACGGCGACGCCGCCGTCGGCGACGCAGTCGCGCAGCCGCGCCGCGTCGTTGCTGTCAAGCATCGCCTTCATCGCGCTCGTCGGCCTCTCACCACCCGGTCGATACCCGCGAGGTCGGCCATACATGCAACGTCTTCGAAGCCGCTGTGACGGAGCAGCGCCTCGACCGCTGCGGCCTGCCCGGCGCCGAGCTCGAGTGCGACGAACGCGATCCGCCGGCGCGCCGGCAGCTGCGCTACCAGCGCCGCGATCGCCGCCAGGCCATCCGCACCCGAGAACAGCGCAGCCGGCGGCTCGTGGCGGGTGATCTCCGGCGCCAGCACAGCCTTCTCGCGCTCGGCGACGTAGGGCAGGTTGGCGACCACCGCATCGAACTCGTCAGGCACTCCCTCGAGCAGGTCGGCATGCACGAAGGCGACGTCGAGCGCGAGCTGGCCCGCGTTGAAGCGAGCGAGCGCCAGCGCTTCCTCGCTCAGGTCGCTGCCGCTCACGGCGAGGTCGGGCCGCTCGTGCTTGAGCGCGAGCGCGAGCGCGCCGCTGCCGGTCCCGACGTCGAGCACGCGCGCGCCGCGCGGCAGCTCGAGCGCGAGCTCGACGAGCAGCTCGCTCTCCGGACGCGGCACGAGCGCGCGCCGATCGACGGCGAGCGTGATGTGGCGGAAGTCGCGGCGTCCGAGGATGTAGGCGACCGGCTCGCGCAGCACCGCGCGACGGCGCACGGCGTCCTGGAATCGTCGAACCGCGCCGCCGGCGACGCGCAGCTCGCGGTCGAGCAGCAGGCGCTCGCGCGAGACGCCGAGCGCGTCTGCCAGCAGCAGTTCGGCGTCGAGCCGCGGCGTGTCGCATCCAGCCGCACCGATCGCCGTGACCGCGCCGGCCAGCGCGTCATCGATCGACGTGCCCCGTGCGCCGCGCTCGCGAGCCGCTCGCGGCGCGCTCACGCTGCCGCCTGGTTGCCCACGCCCTTCAGGCTGTGCTCCTCTGAACGCGCCTGCAGGCGACGACGCTTCTCATCTGCCTGCAGGGCCGCCGTCAGCTCGTCGAGCTGACCTTCGAGCACGTCTTCGAGGTTGTGCACGGTCAGCTTGATCCGATGGTCGGTGACGCGGCGCTCGCCGTAGTTGTAGGTGCGGATCTTCTCCGCACGGTCGCCCGTCCCGACCTGCGAGCGGCGGTCGGCGGCGAGCTCGGCCTGCTGTTCGGCGAGCGCACGCTCGTACAGCCGCGCCCGCAGCACGCGCAGCGCCCGCTCGCGGTTCTGCAGCTGAGACTTCTCGTCCTGCATCGAGACGACGATGCCCGTTGGCTTGTGTGTCACGCGCACGGCCGAGTCGGTCGTATTGACCGACTGCCCGCCGGGGCCCGAGGAGCGGTAGACGTCGATCTGCAGGTCGTTCGGGTCGATCTGCACGTCGACGTCCTCGGCCTCTGGCAGCACCGCGACGGTCGCCGTCGAGGTGTGGATACGGCCTTGCGACTCGGTCTGCGGAACGCGCTGAACGCGGTGCGTGCCGCCCTCGAACTTGAACACGGAATAGGCGCCGTCGGGAGGGCGTGACTTGATCTCGAATGTGTACTTGCCGTCGCCGATCTCGAGCGTTTCGGTCTGGAAGCCCAGCCGCTCTGCGTAGCGCGTCAGCATTCGATAGAGATCGCCCGCCCACAGACCGGCCTCCTCGCCGCCTGCGCCTCCCTGCACTTCGACGATCACGCTCTTCTCGTCGTTGGGGTCGCGCTCGACCATCGCCAGGCGGATCTCCTCCTCGAGCCGCTCTATCCGATCTCGCGCGCCGCTCAGCTCCTCGCGCAGCTCCGCGTCCTCGCCCTCCTCGCTGAGCAGCTCCTCGGCGCCGGTCGCGGTGTCCTGCGCCTCACGCCACTGCTCCGCAAGCTTCGCCGCTGGCTCGAGCTGGCGGTAGGCGCGGCCGACTTCTGCGTAGCGCTCGCGGTCGGAGATCACCTCCGGGTCGGTCATCTGCTCTCCGAGCTCGGCAAAGCGGCTCTCGATCTGCTTGACGAGCTCCTCGATCATCGCGCCCAGTGTATGGGCGGCCGGCCACCCGTCGCGACCGGGGACGAAGCCTCGCGCCGGCTGTCGGCCGTCTGACTAGGCGACTACCTCGACGCCGAGCAGGTCGGCGGCCGACAGATCGCCCGGCGCCTCGCGCTCGAGCACGGCTTGCAGCGCCGCGATCGCGACGGCCAGCTGGTCGAGGTCCGGCTCGCGTGTCGTCAGCAGCTGCAGCTTCAGGCCGGGCCACATGACCGCGCGCACCCAGCCGCGGCTGCGGTTGCGCCCGGCGAACTTGATCAGCTCGAAGGAGACGCCGGCAATCACCGGAACGCCGAGAATGCGCGTGGCGACGAGCCAATACCAGGCCGGCAGCCCGATCGGCGCGAATACGAAGATCGCAACGATCATCACGACGAGCAGGAAGCTCGTGCCACAGCGGGGGTGCAGGCGAGAGAAGCGCTGCGCGTTCGCCGGCGTCAGCGGCAGACCCGCCTCAAAGCAGGAGATCGTCTTGTGCTCGGCGCCGTGGTACTCGAACACGCGGCGCAGGTCACGCAAACGCGACAGCAGCAACATGTAGCCGAGGAAGATCGCCGTGCGGATCAGACCCTCGATCAGCCAGAACAGGAACGAGGAGCCGAGCTGGCCCTTGATCAGGCTCGTCAGCCCGACCGGGATCAGGAAGAACAGGACGACTGCAAAGACGATCGCGACGACGACGGTTCCTGCCCATACGGCCTTCGGAATCTCCTCTGGCTTGCTCACGTCCTCCTCGCCGTCCGGCGAGATCTCCCGATCGGCGCTCGGCTTGCGCTCCTCCGGCGGCAGCTGCGCGTTGGCCGAGACCTCGAGCGCGCGGAAGCCGATCACGAGCGAGCCGCCCAGCGCGACGATCCCGCGCACGATCGGCAGGCGTAGCCAGCGGTGGCGCTTCAGAGCGGACTCGAGCGGGAAGCTCGTTACTTCGATCTCGCCCAGCGCAGCGTCCTCCGGCGAGTGCTCTCCTTCGGCCAGCTGCTCGGCGCTCGGCTTGCGCACGGCAACCGCCCAGTTGGAGACACCGCGCATCATCACGCCCTCGAGCACCGCCTGTCCGCCGACCGGCGCGTCGCGCTTGGCGCTGAGCTCGCCGTCGGCCTCCAGCTCGACTGCGCCGTCGTTCAGCCGCCCGAGGGCTGGCGCAGCGGCGCTGTCGGAGCCATTCGGCGCCTCGGCCGGCATCGTCGGCGAACCGGCGAGCGGGCGCGAGGCCATCGCGCTACTGAGCTGACCGCGTCTGGGCCGAGTGGAGCCGGCCCTTGGCCACGCGGCGCTGGAAGCGCTCGACGCGCCCGCCGCTGTCGACGAGCTTCTGGCGACCGGTGTAGAACGGATGGCAGTTCGAGCAGACCTCTACGCGCAGCTCATCCTGCGTCGCGCGCGTGATGAACTCATTGCCGCAGGTGCAGCGCACGTGGGCACGGCTGTAAGTGGGATGTATCTTCGTCTTCATCGTCCGTCCATTCTAGCGGTCGCGAGCCACCCCGGTCAGTGCCTGCGCCGCTCAGCCGCTCGAGGTCGGCGCCGACGCCGGCGGCTCACCGCCGCTGAGCGGCAGAGTCGGCAGTTCGACCGGCGTAGCGGGCTGCAGACACCTCGTCGTGAGCCGCTCGGCCCGTCTGATCACGTGTCCGGCCGCGTTGAACCAGCGGAAGCGGATCAGCGCACGGTAGGCCGCGGGCGGGCTGAGGTTGGAGACCTGCCGGACGTACTTGTAGACCTTCACCTTGGGGTCGGCCGCGCGCCAGACGCCGAGACCGGACTCGACGACCGGGTGAAATTCGACTTCTTCGGGTGCGCGCTCCTCGAGATCGATCCTCATCGACATCTTCGCCGTGGCCGCCGTCGCGGTCATTTCGCCGCTGAACGTAGCCGAGCGTTCCGACTGCGCAACCGACGTGACGCAGGCTTCGAGTGTCGCAGCCACGCCGCTGGCGAGCGGCGTGGCGCTCGCCGGCGGCTGGGTGCCGGCGACGCCGCTCGGCGCGAGCACCAGCAGTGCGGCCGCGAAGCCGGCGAGCGCGCCGGCGCAGCGACGGAGATGGTTCGTCCAATCCATGGCACCCCTCTAACACCGCCCCGCAGCCGATGTTTCGCGCCCACGCGTACTGCTGCCGTCGCGCAGATGGACGCGCGCTCTGCGATGTTCGGCTTCCGCGCTAGAGAATCTGGTAGAGCGGTCCGTCGCCGCCCTCGGGCGTCGTCAGCCGACCGCCCTTGGCCGTGATCGCGCCGCACTGCACGCAGTTGGTGTAGTTGACGATCACGTCGACGTCGCCGTGCTCCGGCGCATCGTCGGGGATCTCATAGACGCCGGCCGGGCACATCCAGCGCCACGTTTCGGCGATCTCGCGCGGCACGTGTTTCTGTACGCGAATGTGGTTCGGCGCATCGTCGCGCGTCGCGTTCCCGGTGATGAAGACCGAAGAGAGCTTGTCGAAGGTGTATTTGCCGTCCGGCTTCGGGTAGCGGTCCTTGGTGTCGCCGACGAACATCGGCTCGGCGTCATCGCGGTGCCATTCCTGGCGGCCAGGCGGGAGCTTGCCCTTGGACATGATCGACGGGCCCGCGAGCAGGCTGCCTACGAGGAAGCCTTTCTGGAAGGCCTGGCGTGTGTTGCGCACCTCGTAGAGCTCTTTGCCGACGGTGGACTGCTCGATCGCGTCCTCGTAGTCGGAGAGGTCGCTGCTGCCGCGCTTGAGCGCCGCGTAGATCGACTCGGCGGCGAGCATTCCCGAGCGGATGCAGTGGTGCACGCCCTTCAGCGCCGCCGTGTCGACCATGCCACCCGCGTCGCCGACGAGCACGGCGCCGGGCATCGATAGCTTCGGCATCGACCAGTAGCCACCGCCGGGCAACGCCTTGGCACCCCACGCGACGCGCTCGCCCCCCTCGAGGATCCCTTTGACGAGTGGGTGGGTCTTGAACGTCTGCAGCAGATCGTGAGCCGACGTCGTCGCGTCCCGCGTAGTTGAGATCGACTACGAAGCCGATCGAGACGAGATCCTCGCCGGCGGCGTTCTTCATCGGGTAGATCCATGTGCCACCGAGCTGCCCGTACTTGGGCGATACCTTCAACGGCCACGGCTGCACGAACGTGTGAATCACCCGATCGAGCGGCTGTTTTACCTTCCAGACCTCCTTGACGCCGAGCTCCCAGACCTGCGGCTCGCGATCCTTGGCGAGGTCGAACTCCTGGATCGCCGCGCCCGTCAGATGGCCCCAGCAGCCCTCGGCGAGCACGGTCGCCTTCGCCTTGATGTCGGTGCCCGGCTCGAAGTTGCCGAGCGGCTCGCCGTCCTTGCCACGACCCTTGTCTCCAGAGCGCAAACCGACGACGCGGCCGTCCTCGACGACGAGCTGCGTCGCGGCCGTCTCGGTGAGGATGTAAGCGCCGGCGTCCTCGGCCTGCTGCTGCTGGTAGCGCGCGAGCGCCGAGACCGAGATCACCTCGTTGCCGTGGTTCTTGAAGTTCGGCACCGCAGGGATCGGGACCGAGCAGCTTGCTCTTCGGCCCCGTCAGCATGTACACCGACTCCTTCTTGACCTCACCGAACGCGAAGCCCTGCTCGCGCCACTGCTCTCGCGTCAGGTCCGGAAACAGCTCTTCGAGCGGCTTCGGGCGCATCACGGCGCCGGACAGGTTATGCCCGCCGCACGTCTTTGCCTTCTCGATCACCGCGACCGGCACTTCGCCGAGCTGCTCAAGCGTCTCCGGGTCATCGGCGAGCAGCTGCAGCAGGCGATTCGCGCAGGCGAGCCCCGCGGTGCCACCGCCGACGATCGCGACGCCGACCTCGATCAGCTCGTCCTCGTCGTCGAGCCCGCGCTTGATGAACTCCTTGCGCGAGTCGACCGGCGGCGGGAACGCCGCCGGCGCAACCTTGCCGTTGCTGGAGCCGTTGTGAGACACGCGCTAGCTGCCCTTCTTCGCCTTCACTGCCTCTGTCAGCTTCGGCAGGATCTTGTTGAGGTCGCCGACGATGCCGAGGTCGGAGAATTCGAAGATCGGCGCGTTGGCGTCCTTGTTGATCGCGACGATGTTCTCCGAGGACTGCATTCCGACCTTGTGCTGGATCGCGCCGGAGATGCCGGCGGCGAGGTACAGCTTCGGCGAGACCGTCTTGCCCGTCTGGCCGATCTGCGCCGCATACGGGTACCAGCCCGCATCGACCACGGCGCGCGTCGCCGCCACGGCGCTGTTGCCTCCGAACGCCTGCGCGAGCGCCTCCGCCAGCTCGAAGCCCTCGGCCTTCCCGAGGCCGCGACCGCCGGCCACGAGGATGTCGGCGCCCTCGATGTCGACGTCGGCGCCGCGCTGTTCGCCGCGCGTGACCATCGTCGCCTGCGAGGCGTGTGCGCTGAGCTCGAAGGAGAGCTGCTCGACCGGCGCGTCGCCCTCGCCGCTCTCTTTGATCTCAAATGCGTTCAGGCGGCCGATGATGATGCCGACGTCGGAGCGGTATTTGATTTCGGAGATCGCCGAGTCACCGAGAATCGGGCGCTCTGCGATCAGCTCGCCGTTCTCGGCACGCACGTTGGTGACCTCCATCACGACGCCGGCGCCGAGTCGCGCGGCCAGACCGGCGCCGATCTCGAAGCCGAGCAGTCCGCCGCCGAACAGCGCGTAGGAGTAATCGCCACCCGAGATCGCTGCGGCCATCGCGTCGACCAGCGGTTGTGCGAGCCCCTCCGGGCCCTCGGCGACGAGCACCTTCTTGGCGCCGTATTTTCCGAGTGTCGCCGCGAGCTCGTGCGGCACGTTCTCGCCGAGCAGGATCGCGTGCGCCTCGCCGCCGAGCTCGGCCGCGAGCTTGGCGCTCTCGGAGACAGCTCCGAGCGAGTTCTTGTTGATCGCGCCGTCGTAGTGCAGCGCGTAGACCAGGATGTTCGCCATCTAGATCAGCTTCCTCTCGTCGAGCCAGGCGACGATCTTCTCGACCGTCTCGTCGGTGTCCTCGTCCTCGATGATCTCGCCTGCGGCCTTCGCCGGCGGCGCCTTCGCGGCGACCCACTGCGCGGCGGAGTTATCGCCGCCGACCTTGCCGGTGTCGATCTCGACGTCGGCGGCCGTGACGCTGTCCAGCGGCTTCTTCTTCGCGCCCATGATCGCCTTCAGCGAGGGGTAGCGCGGCTCGTTGATCGCGTCGCCGACCGAGATCACGGCGGGCAGCTTGATCTGCACGGTGTCGTAGCCGTACTCGGCTTGGCGCTCGCATCGCAGCGCATCCGACTCGATATCCATCTTGATCACCTGCGTCAGCGACGGCATTCCCAGATGCTCGGCGACGACGGCGCCGATCGTGTAGCACTCGCCGTCGTCTGACTGCTGACCGAGCAGCACCAGGTCGGGCTTCTCGCGCTGCAGCGTCTTCGCGAGCGCGTAGCCGGTCGCGGCCACGTCGGAGCCGGCGACGGCCTCGTCGGAGAGATGGACCGAGCGATCGGCGCCCAGCGACACGGCCTTGTGCAGTGCGCGCACGGCGCTGTCCGGTCCCATCGTCACGGCGACGATCTCCTCGACCGCCACGGCGCCGCCCTCTTTGATCTGCATCGCCGCCTCGATGGCGTGCGTGTCATACGGGTTGAGGTTCTTCTCCCCGCTGCGGTCCATGCGTCCCGTCGAGGGGTTCAGTTTCTTCTCGACGGCCGCATCCGGGACCTCCTTCACCAGGACGCATATCTTCATTCTCAGGTAACTCCTTGGGTTCTGTTAGCGGAGATTCTACTCTTCTGCCCGGTTGACTGACGAGTCAATCAGGCGCGGGCGGCGGTCGCCTCGCGGATGAAATCTACGATCGCCTGGGTCGGCGCGCCGGGCGTGAACACCTCGGCCACACCCAGCTCCTTGAGCTCCGGGATGTCTTCGGCCGGGATCGTGCCACCGACCGTCACGACGACGTCGTCGATCTCCTGCTCGCGCAGCAGCGCGACGATCCGCGGCACGAGCGTCATGTGCGCGCCGGAGAGGATCGAGAGGCCGACGGCGTCGGCGTCCTCCTGGATCACCGTCTCGACGATCTGCTCCGGTGTCTGGTGCAGACCGGTGTAGATCACCTCCATGCCCGCATCGCGCAACGCGCGGGCGATGATCTTCGCGCCGCGATCGTGCCCGTCGAGGCCCGGCTTGGCGACGACGACGCGGATCTTGCCTTTGCTCGGAGCGCTCATCTGCCCTTCAGCCTATGCGCGCGGGCCGGCGCGCGCTGCCCGACCCCCCGCGAGGCTGTCTACCGAGCACGCCACGCGGCGGCCGCGCGCGACCGCCGCGGGCGGCTCTGCCGAGTCCGCCGAGTGCGGCGACCGCGCCGAGCGCCGCCAGCACCTTCAGACGCTGGCCGAGCCGGTCGAGGCGCAGCACCTCCCAACCCTCGCGAAGCGCGATCCGCCGCAGTTCTGCGTCCGGGTTCACGACGACGGGGTGGCCGACAGCGCGCAGCATCGGCAGGTCTGACTCCGAGTCCGAGTACGCGTAGGACGCGAACAGGTCGATCCCCTCGCGCTCGGCCAACTCGCGCATCGAGACGACCTTGCCCTCGCGGTAGTTGAACGGACCGGCCGGTCGCCCTGTGTAGCGGCCGTCGACGATCTCCGAGCGCGAGCCCAGCCCGCCGTCGAAGGCGAGCACGTGTGCGAGCAGATCGGCCATCTCCTGCGAGGCCGCGGTGAGGATGTAGACCGGCACGCCCGCATCCTGATGTGCGTAGGCGCGCTCGAGCATCTGTGGATAAAGCCGCGGCAGGACGCCGGCGAGAACGCGCGGCGAGAGCCGCTGAAGGTCGCGCACGGCGACGCCCGCGATCATCTCGCCGACGCGCTTGCGCACGTCGTCGGCGCGGTCGTCGGTCGAGCCGCGCAGGCGAAAGCGCAGGTTCTCGTAGGCGTCGCGCGCGAGGCGCGCGCGACTGATCATCCCCGTCTCATACGCGGCGCGCGCGAAGAAGATCCCCGACGAGCCGGCCATCAGCGTCTTGTCGAGGTCGAAGAAGGCCGCCGCTCGCGGCGGCGTCCCGTTGGCGCTCGCGGTCATCTCAGACCTTGAGGATCACCGCGTCGCCCTGCCCGCCGCCTGAGCAGATCGCTGCGCAGCCAAGGCCGCCGCCGCGTCGCCGAAGCTCGTGCACGAGGCTGCCCAGGATCCGAGCACCCGAGGCGCCGATCGGGTGGCCGAGCGCGACCGCACCGCCGTTGACGTTGACGCGTTCCTCGTCGATGCCGAGCATCCTGATCGAGTTCAACGTGACCGACGCGAACGCCTCGTTGATCTCCCAGAGATCGATGTCACCGGGCTGCAGCCCGGCCTTCTCGAGCGCCTTCTTGGCAGCGCTCGCCGGCGTCGTCGCGAGGTAGGCGAAGTCGTTGGCGCTCTGCGCATGCGCGACGATCTCCGCCAGCGCCTCCTTGCCGTTGCGCTCGGCCCACTCCTCGGAGGCGAGCACGAGCGCACCGCCGCCGTCGTTGACGCCGGGAGAGTTACCGGCGGTGTGCGAGCCCTCCTTGCCGACGAGGCCGGGTAGCTTGGCAAGCGCCTCAAGCGAGGTCTCGCGCCGCGGGCCCTCGTCGACCTCGACGAGCGTGTCGCCCTTGCGCCCTTTGACGGTCACCGAGACCGTCTCCTCGGCCATCCGCCCATCGTCGATCGCCGCGAGTGCGCGTTCGTGTGAGCGCAATGCCCAGCGGTCCAGATCGGCGCGCGTCATCTCCAGCTCATCGCCGACCTCGGTCGCCTCGACGAACATCTGCTTGCCCGAGAACGGGTTCGTCAGGCCGTCGTGGACCATCGCGTCGAGCATCTTCGCGTCGCCCATGCGGTAGCCGAAGCGCGCCTGCGGCAGCAGGTACGGTGCCTTCGACATCGACTCCATCCCACCGCCGACGCCGACCTCGAGATCACCGGCGCGGATCGCCTGGTCCAGCAGGACGGACGCGCGAAGGCCCGATGCACAGACCTTGTTGATCGTCTCCGAGGAGATCTCCTTCGGGATGCCGGCCTTGATCTGCGCCTGGCGCGAGGGGATCTGCCCCTGACCGGCCTGCAGCACCTGACCCATGATCACGTGTTCGACCTGCTCCGGCTCAACCCCGGAACGCTCGAGCGCCGCTTCGATCGCGGTGCCGCCGAGCTCGGTCGCGTCGAGCGTCGAGAGCCCGCCGCCCATCTTGCCGATCGGCGTGCGCGCGCTTCCGAGAATCACGGTCTTTGGCATGAGTTGTGGGCTCTCCAGTCTCGGGGAAAAAGAATTCGTGAGCGGACGGCAATGCTAGCGATCCGGCTATCGTGCTCGGCCGATGGAGGTCTCCGCCACGACCACGCCTGGCGGCTCAGGCGCCGCCGACACAATCGTGCTGGGCGTGTTCGAGGATGACCCGGCTGGTGCCGAGGCGCCTGCCGAGATCGGCCGACTGATTGCCAGCGGCGAGGCTCGCGGAACGTTCAAGTCGCTCGCGCTCGCGCACGTCGCGGGCGTTCGCTGGCTGCTTGTCGGACTCGGCCCGCGCGAGCAGCTGACGCCCGAGCGCGCCCGCGTGCTCGCCGCCGTCGCCCGCGAACGCGCACGCGAGCTCGCCGCGCGTACGCTGTGCTGGCAGTTGCCGCAGGGCGCCGGCGCCGATGTTGCGGCAGCCCTCATCGAGGGGACGGTGCTTGCCGACTACCGCTTCGACCGGCACAAGTCGGCGCCGGCCGATGTGCAGGCGCCGCCGAAGCACCTCACAGCCCTGGAGCTCTCGGCGCCGAGCGACCTCTCGACCGTCGTCGCGGAGGCGGCGCTCGTAGGCGCTGCGGTCAACGCCGCCCGCGATCTGCAGAACCGACCGGCCAACGACCTCACGCCGACCGCGCTCGCGGCGCATGCGCAGGCGCTGGCACGAGAGATCGACGGGCTATCCGTCGAGGTCGAGGGGCGCGAGGGGATCCTCGCGCGCGGGATGGGCGCATTCGCAGCAGTCGCCCAAGGCTCCTATCAGGAGCCGGCACTGATCACGCTGCGCTACAAGGGCCCGGCAGCCCGCGGGCCAGTGCTTGGCTTCGTCGGCAAGGCCGTCACGTTCGACAGCGGCGGCATCTCGCTGAAGCCGGGCGCGAAGATGTCGGAGATGAAGTTCGACATGTCCGGCGGCGCTGCCGTGATCGAGGCCGTCGGCGCGATCGCGCGCCTGCAGCTGCCGGTGGAGCTCATCGGCGTCGTCGGCGCAACCGAGAACCTGCCCAGCGGCCGCTCTGTCAAGCCGGGCGACATCGTCAAGGCCGCGAACGGCAAGACGATCGAGGTCAACAACACCGACGCCGAGGGCCGGCTGGTGCTGGCCGACTGCCTGAGTCACTCGATCGGCGAGGGCGCCGAACGCCTCGTCGATCTTGCGACGCTGACCGGCGCGGTGATCGTCGCGCTCGGCTCGACCTACGCCGGCCTGCTCGGCAACGACGACGCGCTCTGCGCGCAGGTCTCCGCGGCAGGCGAGCGCGCCGGCGAGATCGTCTGGCGACTACCGCTGCATCCGGAGTACGACGAGCTGATCAAAGGCACCTACGGCGACCTCGACAACGCACCGGAGGCGCGCAAGGCCGGCACGATCGTCGGCGCGGCGTTCCTCGCGAACTTCGTCGATGACGTGCCCTGGGTCCATCTCGACATAGCCGGCTCGGCCTGGGATCTCGGACGCGCCTACGCGCCGAAAGGCGCGTCCGGCTACGGCGTGCGGCTGCTCGTCGAGCTGGCGCGCACCTTCAGCTCCTGACGGCGGCGCGCGCTCCGCTCGCGGCCTGCAGTTCGAGCCACGGCAGCACCGGCGCCCAGCCCGCGCCGCGCGGATCGATGAACGCGCGGTGGCTGCCCGCCTCTCCTTCGATCTCGACGAGCTCGACGTCGGCCCCGGCAGCACGCGCCGCCTGTGCGTAGTTGCGGCTGAGCGTGATCGATACGGTCTCGTCGAGCACGCCGTGGACGAGCAGCGCGGAGACCTTCAGCGGGACGCGGCGCAGCGGATCGGCCACCTCGTAGCGATCCGGCAGACGCTCGGGCGAACCGCCCATCAGCGCCCGCACTGCGCCGCCGTGCCACTGCCGGTAGGCGCCGGTCAGGTCGCAGACGCCGGCCAGCGCGACCGCGTGTGCGATCGGCACACGCGGACGCCCCGCGATCGCTCCGGGCGCGCCGGTCGGTAGCGCTGTCCGCCCGGCCGCCCACAGCGCGAGATGGCCGCCGGCCGAGTGGCCGATCAGTGCGACGCGGCCGAGGTCGAGTGACGGGTGCAGGCCGTCGAGATGGTCGATCGCCGAGGCGACGTCGGCAAACGTCTCCGGCCAGCCGCCGCCGTTGCCGATCCGCCGGTACTCGATGTTCCATACTGCCCAGCCGCGCATGAGGAGGGCCGCTGCGATCGCGCGCATCACGGCGCGCCCGTAGCGGCGGTGCCAGGAGCCGCCATGGATCAGCACGATCACGGGATGCGGGCCTTCTCCGCCGGGCAGGTGCAGGTCGCCGCGCTGGGAGCGGTCGGTGCCGTAGCGGTAGGTGCGTCCACGCGTGAACAGGAAGTGTTGAATCCAGCGCGCTCGCCCCATTGGCGCCATCGTAGACCGAGGCGACCTGTGAGAATGGCCGCGATGGACTTCGACCTCTCGCCGGAGCACGAGCTGATCCGCCGCACCGTCCGCGAGTTCGCCGAAGGAGAGGTGGCGCCGGTCGCCGAGGAGCTGGACCGGACAAAGTCCTTCCCCTATGAGATCGTCGCCAAGCTCGGCGCGCTCGGCCTGATGGGCATCCCGTTCCCACAGGAGTACGGCGGCGGCGGCGGCGACACGCTCGCGTATGCGCTGGCCGTCGAGGAGCTGACGCGGATCGACTCGTCGGTCGCGATCACGCTGTGCGCACACACCTCGCTGGGCACGCAGCCGATCTATCTGTTCGGCTCCGAGCAGCAGAAGCTCGAGTGGATGCCGCGGTTGTGCGCCGGCGAGCGACTTGGCGCGTTCGGCCTGACAGAGCCGGAGGCCGGCTCTGACGCCGGCAACACGCGCACACGAGCGCGCCTGGATGACGGCGAATGGGTAATCGACGGCGCCAAGCAGTTCATCACGAACGCCGGAACGGAGATCTCCGGCGTCGTCTGCATCACGGCCGTCACGGGCGACGATCAGACGAACGGCGCGGCCGGCGGACGCGAGATCTCAAACCTGATCGTGGCGAGCGGCACACCGGGCTATGAGCCGGGTGAGCCCTACCGCAAGATGGGCTGGAACGCCTCGGACACGCGACCGCTCTCGTTCAGCGACTGCCGCGTTCCGGAGGAGAATCTGCTCGGTCCGCGCGGCGCCGGCTTCAAGCAGTTCCTGCACATCCTCGACATCGGCCGGATCGGCGTCGCGGCGATGGGCGTCGGACTCGCGCAGGGCGCGCTCGACGAGGCGCTGAAGTACGCAAAGCAGCGCCAGGCGTTCGGTAAGCCGATCTCGAAGTTCCAGGCGATCCAGAGCAAGCTCGCCGACATGGCGACCGAGATCGAGGCGGCCCGGCTGCTCGTATACAAGGCTGCGCTCGAGAAGGACGCCGGCCGCAACTTCACGCTGACCGCGGCGCAGGCGAAGCTCAAGACCGGCCGTCTGGCCGTACGCTGCAGCGAGGAGGCCGTGCAGATACATGGCGGCTACGGCTACATCGAGGAGTACCCGGTCTGCCGTTTCTACCGCGACGCGAAGATCCTGACGATCGGCGAGGGCACCGACGAGGTGCAACAGATGGTCATCGCGCGGGCGCTCGGCGCCTAGCTGCTCGGCTGCGCAGCTGGGCACGCTCGCACTTGGCTAGCGCGGCTCGAGCACGACGATCGGGATCTCGCGGTCGGTCCGCTTGCGGTATCCCTCATAGCCGCCGTACACGCCGAGCATCAGCTGCCAGAGCCGATCGCGCTCCTCGCCCTTCGCCACACGCGCGTGGACATCGAGATGCTGAGAGCCGACCTGCACGTGCGTGTCCGGGTTCGCAAGCAGGTTGTGGAACCAGGCCGGGTTCTTCGGAAAGCCGCCCTTGGACGCGACGAGCACGAGGTTCTGACCGTCGCGCCCGTAGACCAGCGGGCTCGTGCGGCGCTTCGCGCTCTTCGCGCCGACGTGATCGAGCAACAGCGTCGGAGCCAGGCCCGGGGTGTGGTGGCCGACCAGACCGTTCGTCGCGCGATAGACAGCCGTATGGGCGCTCATGACCTGTCGCAGAAGTGGCCAGTTGCGGTCGGCCAGATCGAGATAGTCCATCGCCCTCGAGCGTACACCGTGGGCGCCGGCGACACCTTCGCTCAGCGCTGCGGTGCCCTCGGCTCGGTCGTCTCGCGTGCGAGCAGTGTCGTTGCCGCGCTCGCCGGGTCGAGGCGCCGCTCCACGACCTGCTCGATCAGCGCCTTGAATTCGTCGTCCTCGGCCAGCTCCTCTTCCAGGCGACGGCGCATCCGCGCGGTCGCGATCGCGAGGACCTCGTTGCGCAGGTTGCGGGCGCGCCGCTCCTGCAGCTGACCCTTCGCGAGGATGTGCTCGCGGTGCTCGTCCAGCTGCGTGACCAGCTCCTCGATGCCGACGCCGCGGTTGGCCTCCGTCTTGATGATCGGCACGCGCCAGCGGCCGCGCACCTCATCGGGCGAGCGGTCGAGGTTTGCCAGCGACAGCACGCCGCGGATCTCGCGCACCATCGTGTCGGTCAGCGGGTGATCGGCCTTGTTGATCACGATCACATCCGGAATCTCCATCACGCCCGCCTTCAGCGCCTGGATCGAGTCGCCAGAGCCCGGCATCAGCACCAGCACGATCGTGTCCGCGTGGTCGATGATGTCGATCTCCGCCTGTCCGACGCCGACCGTCTCCACGAACACGTCCTGGCGACCGGCCGCGTCAAGCAGCAGGGCCGCCTGCAGCGCCGCCTCCGAGAGACCGCCGAGCGCGCCGCGGTTGGCCATCGAGCGGATGAACACGCCCTGGTCCAGGAAGTGCTCGGCCAACCGGATGCGATCGCCGAGCAGCGCTCCCTGCGTGAACGGCGAAGACGGATCGATCGAGAGCACGCCGACGCTCCGACCGGCTTCGCGGCGTGCCTTCGTCAGCGCGCCGATCAGCGTCGACTTGCCGACGCCCGGCGGGCCGGTGAAACCGACGACCGCCGCCTTGCCGGTGTGCGGATAGACCTGCTTGACGAGCTCCCACCCCTCGGGGCGATCGTCCTCGACCAGCGAGATCGCGCGCGCCAGTGCGCGGCGATCGCCGTCGAGCAGGCGCTGGGGCAGAGTCGGATCGAGCGTGAGGTCGGCCATCCGCGGCGCAATCATCGCAGGGCAATACGATTGCTCGGCGATGGAGCTGATCGCGGACGCACCAGCTACTGACACCCCGGAGGCGATCGCGGCTGCGCTGCGCCGCGCGCCCGAGCCGCTCCACGGCGGACCGCTCGCGCTGCTGCGGTTCATGCGCGCGAACCACATGCTGAATCTCGGCTACGCGCGCCTGATCGCGCGCTGGCTGCGGCTGAAGCTGCGCTACGGCTCGCGCCTGCAGACCGATGGCCTGTGCTTCGTCTGCCCGAAAGTCCAGTTCGAGATCGGGCGCGGTGCGACGCTGCGTATCGGCCGCTGGGCCTGGATCGGGCACGGCTGCAAGATCCGCGTGCACGAGGGCGAAGTCGAGATCGGCGCGAAGACCGTAATGGGCCAGGAGTGCACGATCTCGGCCTATCAGCACGTCTCGATCGGGCGCGAGTGCATCCTCGCCGATCGTGTGATGCTGATCGACTTCGATCACGGCGTGACCGAAGTCGAGCGGCCGATCCGGCTGCAGGGGATCTACAAGCGCGACGTCCGCCTCGCGAACAACGTCTGGATCGGCTACGGCGCCTGCGTGCTGCGCGGCGTGAGCGTCGGCGAGAACAGCATCGTCGGCACGAACTCGGTGCTGACTCGCGACGTACCGCAGAACGCTGTCGTCGGAGGCGTGCCGGCGCGTCTGATCCGGATGCGCGACGCGCCGCAGTCGATGCGCTGGGAGTAGGCGCGCCCGGCGCCTCTCGGCGACGTGCCTCAGGAGCCGAACAGCGCGGTGCGCTGAGCGTATGGCGCCAGGTTTCGCAGCGCGGCCGTGCTCGCGCGAGGACCTTGCGCGAGCGCTAGCGCGACGCCGTCGCGGTGTCCTTCGAAGCGCTCGCGCGCGTAGCTCGCGGCGATCCCGCGCGAAGCCATGAACGCCCAGTCGCTCGACTGCAGCGCGAGCAGCTCGCGCACCGCAGCCTCGCCCGCCCGCGGCCCGGCGGCCAGCACCGCGAGCTCGGCGGCCCGCGTCGCGAAGGCGATCTCAGCGACGGCCGGGCCCGACCAGGTCACAAGCTCGCCGCCCTCGCCCCAGCTGCTCGCGCGCTCGCGCGACTGCGCGGGCCACGGCGCAGGCTCGTTACGCGCGAGCGCATCGTCGAGGCGCAACAGCTCGAGGCCCTGGCGCGAGCACTCCTCGACGACGGCCGCGAGCCAAGCAACGCCCTCGTACCACCAGTGCCCGAGCAACTCCGTGTCGACAGCGAACACGGCGAGCCCACCGCCCGGCAGACCATTGCCGGCATCGCGCAGCCGCGCGATCGTACGTGCGACGAAGTCGGCGGCGTGCTCGCGAGCGCGCCCCAGCGCTCGTGAGCGATCATAGGCACTGCCGTCGTTGCTCCATGGGTTGTGGTGGTGGATCGTGTGGTGGTGGTAGTCGCGGTAGGCGCCGTCTGCCGGATAGCCGGCATCACTCCAGACCAGCGCGATGCTCGCCCGGTCGATCGGCGCGAACACGACTCCCGCCTCGCCGACGAGCGGCTGCAGGTGCTCTTTCGCGCCGAGGCCGAAGCGGTCGGTCAACTCGACGCAGGTCGCGCGCACGCCGGCATGCTCGAGCAGCGGTTCCATCCGCGCCGCATAGCCGCACTCGGGCAGCCACAGCCCGCCGCGCCAGCCGCCGTGCTCGCGCTGCTCGAAGCGGGCGCGATGCGAGGCGATGCCGCTGCGCAGCTGCAGTCGCACGCCGGCGTCGCTTGCCAGCATCGGCAGCACGGCGTGCGTCGCCGCAGAGGTCCACTGCGCGTGCGCAGCGAACGCTGCGAGCAGGTCGCCGCCGCGTCGCGCGAGCGCAGCCGACGCCTGCTCGTACTCATGCCACGAGCGTTCCAGCTCGAGCGCCAGCTGCTCGTGACCGGCGCGGCGCAGACCGGCGGCATCGTCGGCGTGCGTTTGGCGGCGCACCTGCTCGACGAACGTAGTGAAGCGCTCATAGATGCCCGGCGCCTCGAGCTGATCGCAGAGCACGGGTGTCAGCGACAGCGTCAGCGGCGCGCCGGCGTCGAGCAGCTCGAGCAACGGCAGGTAGCTGCCGACGATCGCCTCCCACAGCCACTCCTCGCCGAACGGCCAGGTGCCAAAGCCCTCGACGTAGGGCAGATGCGTGTGCAGCACGATCGCCAGCGCACCGCGATCTCGGCCTCGGCGTGCGCCGCTCACGACTACGGCCGGCAGACGGCGATGAAGTCGAGTGCGCGCGCCATTCGCGCCTGGCCAACCGGGCGCAGCGCGAAGTCCGAGACGGCGATCGCGGGCGTGAAGGAGTCATAGAAGCGGCGCGTCAGGCCGAGGCGCGCGTGCAGCGCATCCCAGCCGAGTCGCAACGCCAGCTCGTGCGCGCGCAGCTTGCGCGTGTGGAACAGGCCGAACATGCGCACCTCGCCGAAGTGCTCACGGCAGAGCCTGTCGAACTCTGTGAAGCGGTACTCGTGCACGTGCCACGGGTTGCCCGAGCGCGACGCGCCGGGCGGAGCCAGCGTCAGCACGTTCGGCGTCGAGACGAAGACGCTGCCGGCGCCGATCTGCGAGCGATCCACCGACGCCTCGCTGCCTCGCGCCGCGGCCGAGGCGGCGACCAACTGGCCGAAGTGATCGAGCGCAGCGCCGGGATCGGTGAGGTGCTCGATCGTCTGCAGGAAGACGACCGCGTCGGCCGGCTCGGAGAACGTCTCGATCAACGCGCGCTCGAAGCGCAGGTTGCTCCGGCGGTAGCGCAGTCGCGCGTGCTCGTGCGCGTCTGGATTGGCGTCGACGCCGACCACGCCCGCGGCGCTCTGGGCGAGCACGTCGGAGCCGTAGCCCTCGCCGCAGGCCATGTCGATTACCCGCAGGCCGGCTGTCTGGGCAGCGATCCACTCATAGACGACCAGATGGCGGCGGAACCAGTAGTTCTCCTCGGGAACATCCGGCAGCGTGCGCTCGCCGGTCAGCGCCAGCGGCGGCACGCCGTTCGGCTGGTCGCGCTGCTCGAAGTGGACTGAGCTCAAGAGACGTCTGCGGCTGCGAAAGCCAAGCGTCGGGTGGACGGCGGCTGCACGGCGCGCGAGTATATGGTGCTCGGTCGTGCCGCCAGGACTGAGCGCAGAAGAGATCCGCGACGTGAACACGCGCTACCACGACGTGGCGGCCGATCACTACGACGCGAAGTGGGGCATCGACTTCGGCGAGATCGGCCGCGAGCAGGTGCTCGTGAAGATCGACAAGGCGCTCGGCCATCGCCCTGACGGATGGGCGCGCTCGCTGGAGATCGGCGCCGGCACGGGCTACTTCACGCTCAACCTGCTGCGCGCCGGAATGATCTCTCAGGCAACCTGCAGCGACATCTCGCCGGGCATGCTCGCGGCGCTGCGGACGAACGCGGAGCGGCTCGAGCTCGAGGTGCAGACCGAGCAGCTCGACGCCGAGCGGCTGCCGTTCGAGGACGCGAGCTTCGACCTCGTCTTCGGGCACGCCGTGCTGCACCACATTCCGAACCTGGACCGCGCGTTCGGCGAGTTCGCGCGCGTGCTCGCGCCCGGCGGCACGCTTCTCTTTGCAGGCGAGCCGTCGCGCTACGGCGACCGCCTGGCGCGCGTGCCAAAGCGCGCCGCAGGCGCGCTGGCGCCCCTATGGCGCCGCGCGATCGGCGCCCGCCCGGCGCCGTCGAACGACCAGCACGCACCCGACGCCGCGCTCGAGGGCTTCGTCGACGTGCACGCGTTCGCGCCCGGCGAGCTGGCCCGTGCGGCACGTGGCGCCGGCTTCGCCGACGTGCGCATCACCGGCGAGGAGCTGCTCGCCAACTGGTTCGGCTGGACCAATCGCACGCTCGAGGCCAGCGCAAAGCCCGAGGACGTTCCGTGGGCCTGGCGGCAGTACGCGTACCGCGGCTATCTGCTGCTGCAGGATCTCGACCGCATGCTGCTCGAGTCGCGCCTGCCGCCGGCGATCTTCTACAACCTGCTGATCAGCGCTCGCAAGCCGCGCGCGCTCTGATCGACCACTCCACAGCGCCGCCGACGGCGCGGCGCGCGAGGCTGCGCACGGGCTGCGCGCGCTTAGACTCCTCCCATGCCCGAGCACGTCTCCCGGGGCTTTCCGCTGTTCCCGCTGGGAATCGTCGCGCTGCCCGGCGAGCACGTGCCGTTGCACATCTTCGAGGACCGCTACCGGCGGATGATCGAGCAGTGCCTGCGCGCGGAGGCCGGCTCGCCGCAAGGCGAGTTCGGCATCGTCTGGCTGTCCGACGAGGAGCTCAAGGAGGTCGGCTGCGCATGTGAGGTCGAGCGCGTGATCGAGCGGATGGACGACGGTCGCCTGAACATCCTGGCGCTCGGCACGCGACCGTTTCGCCTGCTCGAGCGCCAGGACGAGCTCCCCTATCCGGCCGGCGTCGTCGAGTTCCTCGAGGATTCAGACGATGAAGCTCCGGCAAGCGCTGCGAGCGGCGGCGAGGACGCCGATCAGGACCTCGCCGCTCAAGCGCGCGAGCTGTACGCCGAGCTCGTCGAGCATGCGACCGACCGGCAGCTCGGCACTGCCGAGCTCGCCGCGATGAGCGCTTATGAGATGGCAGCGACGGTCGAGTTCGGTACCGACGCCAAGCAGGAGCTGCTCGAGCTGCGCTCCGAGCAGGAGCGCTTGCGGCTGCTGGCGTTGCTGCTGCGCGCGGCGCTCGACCGCCTCGCGCTGATCGACCGCGCACAGGCGCGTGCCGCCTCCAACGGCAAGGTGCGCTTCAGTTAGCTCGCTCGCTATTCCGGCAGGCCGCAGACGTTCTGCGAGGCTCGCAGCACGAACAGCGCCAGCTGCCTGAAGACCTTCGGCTGGGCAGCCGAGTCATCGGAGAAGCGGACGTAGCCGTGTTCGTCGCGCACGAAGTAGCGCAGCACCGATTTAGCGCCCGGTGCGAGCACTGTGTGCTTGGCCGACGGTTCTTCCAGTTCTTCCTGGATCGCGCGTGCCTCGACCAGTTGCGGGTCGCTGAGTTTCAGCTTCACTCCGCCTCGGCTGCCGATGCCGTTGCAGTGAACTCCGCCTTCTTCGTCGACGAGCAGCGTCAGCCTGGCGTGCGGGCCGCTGCCGGTGCGCTGCACGACGAACAGGTCCGGCGCCTTGATCCCACCGCAGGCGGCGAGCAGGACGCCAGCGAGCGGTGCGCACAGCGCGAGTGCTCGCGCTCGAGCAGAGGCGCGCGCCAACCGCGAGATCATGCGCTCACGGCGACGCCGCCGCGCCGCGGGTCGCCGGCACCGGTGAGCGTGCCGGCACGGCTGCGCACGGCCTGCACGCCGCCGAAGAACAGGTTCAGATCGGCGAAGCGCACGATCCGCGGCTCACCGCCGTCGCTGATCGCCGCGAGGCCGGCGAGCTCGTCTAGCTCGATTCCCGGCTCGGCGTAGAGCACGCCACCGTCGAAGTGCACGCGCGGCGCGGCAACCGCCGCGTGCACGTCGAGATCGTGGTCAACCGCGCCGACGATCGTCTGCAGCAGTGCCGAGCGGATTCGATTCGAGCCGGCGCTACCGAGCACCAGCTCGACCTCGCCGTCGCGCAGCACGATCGACGGCGCCATCATGCTCGGCATCCGCTTGCCTGGCGCGTGCAGGTGAAAGCCGAACGGGTTCAGATCCTGCTCGCCCATCACGTTGTTCAAATGCATGCCGGTGCCCGGAACGACGACGCCCGAGCCCTCGCCGTTGGTACACGTCACGCTACACGCGCGGCCGTCCGCATCGAGCACGGAGATGTGGGTCGTCGCTCCCAGGCGCGAGCCGAGGAAGCGCTCGAGAAAGCCCGGCTCGCTCAGCCCGTCGAGAAACCGCGGCGTGCGCTCGCTCTGCGCCGCGATCATCGCCTCGACGATGCCACGCAGCGTCGGCGGCGTCGGGCCTCGATCGAGCAGCGCGAGCGCGTATGCGATCAGCGTCCCACCGGCGTTCGGCGGCGGATTGCTCAGCACGAGCCTGTCCCGATAGCCGATCTCGATCGGCTCACGCGCGATCGCCGCGTATCCGGCGAGATCCTCCTGCACCAGCCAGCCTCCACGCTCACGCAGCCAATCGCAGACCGCGACCGCGATCGTGCCCCGATAGAACGGATCGGCACCCTCTTCGCCGAGCAGTTCCAGTGCGTCGCCGAGCTCGGCGTTGCGCAGCACCTCGCCCTCACGCAGAACGCGACCGCCCGGAGCCCACAGCGCAGCGCACTCCGGCGTCGAGGTCAGCAGGTCGGCGAGGATCTCGGCGATGTACGCCTGCTCGTGGTTGAGCGCGACGCCATCGCGCGCGAGACTGGCCGCCGGCGCCGCCAGCTCGGCCAGCGGAACGCTGCCCCAGCGGCCGGCAGCCGCGCAGACGCCGGCGGGGACGCCATAGGCGCCGCACGAGGCCGGCCCGATGTGGAACACCTGCGCAGCGTCGCCGAAGGAGACGTCGACTGCCTCGAGCGCCGCGACGTAGCCTTCTCCGTCGGACGCTCGCGGGTCGCTCGGCGCCTGCACGAAGAAGTCGAGCAGCGCTGCCTGCTGACCCCCGCCGGCGACGAGCATGTAGCCGCCCGCGCCGAGACCCGTCAGCAACGGCTCTGCCGCGAACGAGACGAGCATCGCAGCGAGCGCCGCATCGACAGCGTTGCCGCCTTCGCGGAGCACGCGAGCACCGGCCTCCGCCGTCAGCGGATGTCCAGCCGCAACGACCCCATGCTCTCCGTCAGCCATGGCAGAGCAGTAGCACAGCGCTCACGGCGAAGCGCTGACGCGTCTGACGTGCGTCAGTCGAGCGGGCACCGACAGCGAAGCTGTTGGTCAAGGACGCAGGGAGCGAAGTGTGCTTCGCACACGAGCGACCGAGGACGCAGCATGGCGAAGCGCTGACGCGCGTCAGCGGGACGGAAGGAACTCGGGTACGTCTAGTTCATCGACCGAGAGCCCACCGCGACGCGCCGGGCGCGGCGGGGCGGCGCGCTGCACGCGCGGCTCGCCGGCGGGCTCGTTGAGCATCTGAACGCTCTTTCGCCGACCCTCATCGCCATAGCCGGTCGCGACAACCGTGA
Source organism: uncultured Solirubrobacteraceae bacterium (assembly GCA_963812575.1). Lineage (GTDB taxonomy): Bacteria > Actinomycetota > Thermoleophilia > Solirubrobacterales > Solirubrobacteraceae > Palsa-744. Next base: position 41,696 of record CAWEVS010000015.1, read on the forward strand.
CCCAGACCTGATCGTCGAGCTTCTCGTCGACCATCGCGCCGAAGATGATGTTCGCGTCCGGATGAGCCGCCTCCGAGACGGCCTTGGCGGCCTCGTTGACCTCCCACAGAGATAGGTTCTCCCCGCCGGTTATCGACAGCAGAATCGAGCGAGCGCCGGTCATCGACGTTTCAAGCAGCGGCGAGGCGACGGCCGAGACCGCGGCATCGGTAGCGCGGTTCTCGCCAATGCCCATGCCGATCCCGAGTAGCGCGTTGCCGGCGTCGCTCATGATCGTGCGCACGTCGGCGAAGTCGAGGTTGATCAGCCCGGGCAGCGTCACGAGGTCGGAGATGCCCTGCACGCCCTGGCGCAGCACGTCGTCGGCGACGCGAAACGCCTCGACCATCGCGGTCTGCTTGTCGAGCACCGACAGCAGCCTGTTGTTCGGCACGACGATCAGCGTGTCGACCTCTTGCGCCAGCGCGCTGACGCCGGTCTCCGCCTGTGCTCCGCGGCGCGAGCCCTCGAAGCCGAACGGCTTGGTCACGATCGCCACGGTCAACGCGCCGAGTTCGCGCGAGATGCGCGCGACGATCGGCGCCGCGCCCGTGCCCGTGCCACCACCGGCGCCGGCTGTGATGAAGATCATGTCCGAGCCCTTCAGCAGCGCCTTGATCCTGTCGAAGTCCTCCATCGCCGCGCCGCGGCCGACGTTGGCATCCGAGCCGGAGCCGAGCCCGCGCGTCAGCTCGGCGCCGATGTGCAGCGTGATGTCGGCCGTCGACTGCTGCAGCGACTGCAGGTCTGTGTTGACTGCGAGGAACTCGACTCCCGCAACCTCCGCCTCGACCATCCGATTGACGGCGTTGACGCCGGCGCCGCCGACACCGACGACGCGGATCACCGGCTGGCCGGCCGATCCCTGCGTGCCGCTGGGCTGCTGATGTGCACGCGAGTAGTCGTCCATCACCGGACGCGCAGACGCCGGCACCGGATCCATCAGGCTCTCGGGGATCTCCGAGGAGAAGGCATGGCGCAGGCGCTCCTGCGGCGTCGGCACGTGCGCGGGCTGCGACGGCTCCTCGGCCGCGGCGCCGAGCGCAGGGTGTGGAAGTTGGCGCTCGCGCGAGCGCTCATCGCCGCGCGGCTCCTCGACCCGCTGCTCGGCGGGCGGCGCCTTCCGGCTCTTCGGCTGCTCGGCCGGCGTGGTCTTCTCGGCTGGCTCGGCGGCGGGCTCCTCGATGCCTTCGGTCTTGCGGAACAGGGCCGCGAGCGGGCCTTCGCGCATACTCGCGCGCTTAGCGTTTGCCATGGTCGAGAACCTCCTGCGCGAGTTGCCGGTAGGACTGGGCCGCAACGCCGTCGGGCTCGTACTTGAGGACCGACATCCCCTTCACCGGCGCCTCTGCAAAGCGGACGGTCTTGCGGATGCGCGAGGCGAACACGCGGTCGCCGAAGTTTTCCTCGAGAATCTCGATCGCCTCCTTGGCGTGGATCGTCCGGGAGTCGACCAACGTCGGCAGGATGCCCTCGATGTCGACACCGGGATTCAGATTCTCGCGGATCATCGCAAGCGTGTTCTGGAGCTGGATCAGCCCGCGCATCGACAGATACTCGCACTGCACGGGGACGATCACCTTGTCGGCGGCCGTCAGCGCGTTGATCGTCAGCAGGCCCAGGCTCGGCGGCGTGTCGATGCAGATGAAGTCGTAGTCCTCGAGGATCGGCGCGAACGCCTTCTGCAGCGAGCGCTCGCGACCGATCATCGTCGACATCGCGATCTCCGCACCGGCGAGGTCGATCGAGGCGCAGGCGATGTCTATCTCGCGCTTGCGGATCACCTCACGAATCGACACCTTGTGCACGAGCACGTCGTACATCGATTTCTCGAGCGTGTCCGGATCGATGCCCTGCGACATCGTCAGGTTGCCCTGTGGGTCCATGTCGACGCACAGCACGCGATGGCCCTCCTCGGCGAATGCCGCCGCGAGGTTGAGCGTTGTCGTCGTCTTGGCCACGCCGCCCTTTTGATTGGCGAATGCGATGACCTTGGCCTTTCCTTCCACGGTGGCTCCGATGCTTGATTGGGCAGAAAGCCGTCCGGTGGGTATTCGCATACGGGCTGGCGATTCCTGCACGCCGCAGGCGCCGGCTTCCGGCACGGGAACTACGATCGAGCGATGGCAACGCGCGGCGCCAGGCCGAAGCGCGACGGCAGGCGCTCGCCGGACGGTACGTCGGCCGTCGGCCGCGACCGCGACCGCGACCGCGAGTCGCGTACCGGCGGCGGCTCGCTGGCCAAGCGGCTGCGCTCCAAGCGCGTCTGCGTCTGCGTCGGCGCGGGCGGAGTGGGCAAGACGACGACCTCCGCGGCGCTCGCGCTCGGCCTGGCCATGCGCGGGCAGAAGGTCGCGGTCGTCACGATCGACCCCGCGGCGCGGCTCGCCTCGGCGCTCGGGCTCGAGGCGCTGTCCGGCGAGCCGCGCCAGATCGACGCGCAACTGCTCGCCGAGCAGCAGATCGAGTGCGCCGGCGAGCTGTGGGCGATGATGCTCGACAGCAAGCGCACGTTCGATGAGATCGTCACGCGCCTGGCACCCGGCGAGCGCGAGCTCGAGGAGATCCTCGCCAATCCGATCTACCGCGAGCTCTCGACGGCCGTCTCCGGCTCGCAGGAGCTGAGTGCGATGGCGAAGCTCTATGAGCTGCGCCACGAGCACGACTTCGACGTGATCGTGCTGGACACGCCGCCGTCGCGCAACGCGATCGACTTCCTCGAAACGCCGAGCCGCCTGCTCGGCTTCCTCGAAGGTCGCGCGCTGAAAGTCTTCCTCACGCCCAGCGGCCTGGCAGCGCGTGTGTTCGGCCGCTCGACCGGCATCGTCTTCGCGATCTTCGCGCGCGTGACCGGCGTCGACATGCTCGCCGACCTCTCCACTTTCTTCCGCTCGATGTCGGGCATCCTCGACGCCTTCGGCGAACGGACGCGCGGCGTGGCCGAGCTGCTCCGCGACAAACAGACGACTTTCCTGCTGGTGACCTCGCCCGAGCCAGAGCCGGCGAGCGAGATCGAGTTCCTGGCGGCGCGCCTGGCCGAGCGAGGCATGTCGCGCGGCGCGCTGATCGTCAACCGCGTCCACTTCGACGGGCTCACGGGCCATTCGCCGGAGCAGGTCCAGGAGCTACTGGAGCCCGAGCTCGGCGCCCGTCTGGCAGCGCGCGTGGCGACGAACCTCGCCGACTTCGACGTGCTGGCCACGCGCGACCACGAGACGATCGCGCGGCTCTCGCGCAAGCTCTCCGAACCCAAGCCGATCCTCGTGCCGCACCTCGACGAGGACGTCTACGACCTCGCCGGCCTCGCGCGGCTGGCCGCGATCCTGTTCAGCTGAGCGGAGAGACGACGCCGTCGATCGGCAGCTGCTGCTCGAGGTCGGCCGCAGCATCGTCGGCGTAGCTCAGAGCGTCCTCGTAGGCGCCTTCGGCGGCTTGATCGGAGTGCGCGCCCTTCAGAGCGCCCTCGTGGCCCACGATCGTGCCGTTGGCCGGTGCGCCGTCACCCTGGACGTGATCGTCGAACTCGTCTCCCAGCGCGTACTCAAGATCCTCGCCGTCGGCCGTCGTCGCTTCGCGCCCCTCGAAATCTGCATCTGAGGCCTCGTCTGCGTGCAGCAGCTCGTCCGGTTCCAGCAGGTCGTCGGCGATCACGGCGAGGTCCGGATCGAGGTGTCCGCAGATCACGTCGCGCAGCAGCGAGCGCAGGTGGTTGGCGATCGCCTCGACGAGGCTCTGCCCAGCGGCATCCTTCGCCGCAGTGCCCGCGATCAGCGAGCGCTCCAGCGCGAGCGCACGAGTCGCACGCTCGGTCAGCTCTGCGCGCTGCTCCGGTGTCGCGCACAGCGCGGCCAACCGGCCTGCGAGGCGGCCGCTGGCGGCGCCCTCGGGCTCGAGCAGGGCGCGTAGCGCGAGCAGGTGGTCGGTCAGCGCCTCCCACGGGCTCTCACGCTCGCAGGCGAGCTCGAAGCGGCGCAGCGCCCAGGCGAGGTCGTTGTCGTGCGGTGCGCGACGCGACACGAGGTTGCAGAAGGCGCGCAGCTCGTCCTCCTGCTCGGCTGTGACGAGAAGCATCCCGTGCGGTCGCCCGCCGGAGCCCAGAGCGAGCGGCCCCCACGCGCCGGCGCCGACGCGGGCCCACGCGAGCGCGCCGAGCGTCACGCGACCGTCGCCGAACAGGCGCATCGCCGAGAGCAGGTCCTTCAACACGGCGCGACCGTCCGCGAGCGCGTCCGCGGGATCGTGCTGGTCGGCGACGTAGATCACGACCAGCGCGGCCATGTCGCCGTCGGCAGCGAGCGCCGAGGAGATCCCGTCGGGCAGCTCGCGCAGCCCGTCGGCACGCGCGATTCGCAGGCCCTTCGTCAGTTGCAGCTCGGCCGAGGCGAGCGCGACGCCATGCAGCGTCGCGACGAGTGTCAGCTCGCTGGCGCTCGCGAGCGTCGACTGCGAGAGGCGCTCAATCGCGGCACGCGCGCGCTCGGGCTGCACCTTGAAGTCGCTCTGCTCGTCGAAGACGTCTTCGAGCAGCGCCTTGATCGCAGCGTGCGGACGGGCGCGGCCCTTCGCCCGCGCTGCCTCTCCGCCGACGCTGGCCAGGTACCGGTCGAGACCCTCGAAGCCCTCGAGCAGCTTGCTTGACTCGGCGTAGCCAGGCACGTGCCTGAGCGCGGCTTCGCGCTGGCCGATGAACTGTCCTGTCAGCGCGCGGTAGCAGTAGAGCGTCGCACCGGCGCCGCGGCGTGCGCTCTGCGCACCCAGCTCGAACGGAACCTCCGCTCCGGCGACGATGTCGGCGTGCAGAAGTGCGGAGGAGGCGGCGAAAAGCTCGCCCAGCGCGATCTCAAGCTGTCGTGAACGCATCGCCCGCTGACTTCGCGCTGCCGGCACGCGCTCCTGCCCGCGCAGCGACGCTTGCAGGCCGAGCGTCGCTCAGGCCAGCGCGAGCGCGTCGCTGCCGGAGCGCTCGCCGGCGTCCGAGCCGTCGGCAGCCTCCTCGCGGCACAGCCACTCTTCGCCGTACTCGCGCATGTCCGCGATGATCGGCAGCAGCGCACGCCCCTTCTCGGTCAGCGCATACTCGACTCGCGGCGGCACCTCCGGGAACATGTGGCGGGCGACGATCGCCTCCTCCTCGAGCGCGCGCAGGCGCAGCGAGAGCGTGCGCGGGCTGATGCCCGACAGCGCCCGTTCGAGCTCACAGAAACGCGAGGTTCCCTCGGCGAGTTCGCGAACCAGCAACAGCGTCCACTTGCCGCAGACGATGTCGGCCGTTCGGCATACTGGACATGTCTCATCGACGGCCATTTCTCCCTTTACTTTACCAAGTGAAGTAGGCGGCATGCGGCTGGCCGCGCCTCCGGCAGGCTGTATCGTCGGCCGTCATGCTCGTTCTCGCGTCGATCGGTCCGCTCGTCGAGGGCGTCGTGATCGTCGCGGCGCTCGCCCTGCTGGCAGTGCTGCTGCGCAATCCGTGAGCGCGGTCAGCGGGGAGCGGTAACGCCGGCCGGCTCGGAGCCGATCGATTCGGGCTGGTCGGCTGGAGCGCGACGCTGCTCGGCCGCTGCCACATCCTCCATCGTCGTACCCATCCGGCCGTCAGCCTGCATCAGCAGCTTGAAGTCGTGCGGGCTCGAGGCGACGCGCATCGCGTCCTCGAAGCTGACACGACCGGCCTTGACGTGGCCGAACAGCGCCTGGTCGAAGGTCTGCATGCCGTAGTAGCCACCGGACGCGATCACTTCGACCAGCTTGCCGGTCTGCGTCGGGTCGAGGATCATGTCGCGCACCCGTCCGGTCGAGCGCAGGATCTCGCACACGGCGACGCGGCCTCCGTCGGCGCCGGGCACGAGTCGCTGCGATATCACGCCCTTCAAGGTGCCGGAGATCATGCTGCGCGCCTGCTGATGCTGGTGCGTCGGGAAGAAGTCGAGCATCCGGTTGATCGACTCGGTCGCGTCGACCGTGTGGATCGTCGAAAGCACGAGGTGGCCCGTCTCGGCCGCCGACAGTGCGGTCTGCACGGTCTCTTCGTCGCGCATCTCGCCGATCAGGATCACGTCGGGGTCCTGGCGCAGGACGCGGCGCAGCGCGCGCTTGAACGAGGACGTGTCCATGCCGACTTCACGCTGGTTGATCGCCGAGCGCTTGTCGGTGTGGACGAACTCGATCGGGTCCTCGATCGTGACGATGTGCTTGCTGGTCGTGTGGTTGATGTGGTCGATCATCGCCGCGAGCGTCGTCGACTTTCCCGAGCCGGTCGTACCGGTGAGCAGCACGATGCCGCGCTCCTCGTCGGCCAGATCGGTGACGACGTCCGGCAGCGAAAGCTCTTCGACGGTCGAGATCTTGTGCGGAATCGCGCGACAGACGATCGAGATCACGCCGCGCTGGCGGAAGGCGTTTACGCGATAGCGCGCGACGCCCGAGATTTCATAGGAGAAGTCGACCTCGTGCTCGGTCGCGAACTCGTCGAGCTTCACATCGTCGAGCAGCAGAGCCTTCAGCGCGCGCTCGGTGTCCTCCGCGACGAGCGCCTCCGAGCCCTCGGAGGCGGACAGCTCGCCGTTGACGCGAAACAGCGGCGCCGAGCCGACCTTCATGTGCAGGTCGGAGCCCCCTTTCTCGACAAGCTCGCGCAACGTTCGCTCAACGTCGATCATGAAGTGCTGATCGGCAAACCGGCGCCGCGCCTTGAGCCAAGCGAGGACGGATGGACGCCGAGCGCCTCCCGACGGGGCGATCGCGCGCGCTGAGAAGGACGTACCCACTTCGGGGCACAAGCAGTTCGCGTGGCGTGCGAACAGCACCCGAGCGACCGAGGACGCCCTCAGCGTGCGCGAGCGCCCGTCAGGTCAGGCTACGTCGCGGAGCTTCTGTGCCTCCGCGAGCGACTGCAGCTTCTTCAGCGACTGATTCTCGATCTGGCGAATCCGCTCGCGCGTCACGTTGAACGTGCGCCCGACCTCGTCGAGCGTGCGGGGATGCTCGCCGCCGAGCCCGTAGCGCAGCTCGAGCACGCGGCGTTCGCGGTAGGAGAGGTTCTCCAGCGCCTCACGCAGCGCCTCCTTCGTCAGGATCTCGGCGGCACGCTCGTACGGCGACTCGGCACGCTCGTCGGCGATGAACTGGCCGAACTCGGACTCCTCCTCGTCGCCGACCGGCTTCTCGAGCGAGACGGGCGCCTGCGCGGAGCGCTTGATCGAGTCGACCTCCTCGGGATCGATGCCCGTGACCTCGGCGATCTCATCAGCCGTCGGCTCGCGACCTAGCTCGGTGACGAGCTTGCGCTCGGCGCGGCCGATCTTGTTGAGCTTCTCGACTACGTGCACCGGGATCCGGATCGTGCGCGCCTTGTCGGCGAGCGCACGAGCGATCGCCTGACGGATCCACCAGGTCGCATAGGTCGAGAACTTGAAGCCCTTGCGGTAGTCGAACTTCTCGGCCGCGCGTACGAGACCGAGCGTGCCCTCCTGGATCAGATCGAGGAACGGCAGTCCCTGGTTGCGGTAGTTCTTCGCGATCGAGACGACCAGACGCAGGTTTGACTCGACCATCTTCTGCTTGGCGTCGAGATCGCCGCGCTCGATCCGCTTCGCCAGGTCGACCTCCTCCTGGGCGGTCAGCAGGCGCACCTTGCCGATGTCCTTGAGGAACAGCTGCAGCGAGTCGGTCGTCATGTCCGGCTTCAGGTCGAGCGCCGTTTTGGCTTTGCGCCGGCCGCGTTTGTCGGGAGCGCGCTCAACCTGCGACGCGACGGTCGAGGCCGGGTCGATCTCCTCGACGAGCTCGATCTCGGCCTTCTCGAGGAAGCCGTGCAGTTCTTCGACGTCTGACTCGTCCAGGTCGAGCTCGGACACCGACTTGGTTATCTCCGCGAAGGAGAGCACTCCGACCTGCTGGCCCTTGGCGAGCAGACCCTTTACCTCATCCAGCTCCTGCAGCTCGACTACTGACATCTGCTCCCGTTTCTACTCGCGTGAATCGACTACCGGCGCCCGTCGCCACGGCCTACCCGGACTCTGTTCGAGTCGGCGTCCCGTCGGATATACGGCGGCCGCCGGCCTCTCGTTACATCATTGCCTGCTGCGTCTCGTCGAAACCCATGCTAACGCGTCGTTGCGCCGGATCTCAACGGTCTGCCAGCGGCCGTGCACGACGAGCTCGCTGTTTGCGCGGCGTGGCGTGCTCGCGCGGGCGTGGCTCGTTAAGCAATGATGTGTCGGTGAACGACGTCGAGCACAGCGAGGACGTCAACGGGTCGCCGAATGGCAGCGGCGTGCTCGCGAACCTGCCGCGCGCCCGGCCGCAGCGCTCGAGCGCGCGCCGCTTGGCGGCACGCGAGCGCAACGGCTCGAGCACGGCGGTGCGCGAGCAGCGTCCGCCGGCGAGCAGACCGTCGGCGGCGACGAGCAAAACTGCCGTCGAGACGCGCAAGCGCGCGAAGGCGAAGTCGAGCAGCGCGGCCGGCGAGTCACAGGCCACCGAGGGTGCGAGCGCGCCCGGCAAGGCGAGCGCGCCTCGCCCGCGTCCGGCCAAACGTCCCGCCGGCTCGGGCGCGGCGCGCAAGCGCACGCGGCCGGCGGCGGCGCAGGAGCCGGCGCCGCGCCAGGGCTTCGAGTCCGAGAGCGACACGCCGAGCGGCTCGCTGCAGCCGCCCGGAGGCGTCGAGCTGGTGGCCTCGGCAGCCGAGCTCGTCGGTGAGCTGGCGAAGGCCGGGCTGTCGCGCAGCGAGCGTCTGCTGAAGGACGTCTTCTCGCACCTGCCGCTCTCCTGAGCGCTCGTTGAGCAACCGGCGACGCGCGTCGCAGACCTGAGCAAGGCTCGCCAAAGGTCTTCTGTATACTTGCGCCACGCCGAGCTCCCGACGACTCAGGTCGCGGGAGACGGGGGACCCATTGCGGCTCGAGACGATTTCGGCCGCTGGGGCGAATCGACCGATTCAGGTCGTAGCGCCGGAGGTGTGGCGCGAGCCCGTCAGCTCACCCCGTAGGCGTCGACACCGATGCGAACCCCGTTTTTGAAGATATTGACGATCGCCCTTTGCGCCGCGACGGCAGTTGCCGCGTTCGCGAGCGCCGCGGCCTCCGCCGAAACCGGCGGCGTCGCGAGCGCGCCCGCGCCGACCGTGCACAAAGCCGCGCTTGCGACGTGGTTCGGTCCCGGCTTCTACGGGCAGACGACCGCCTGCGGGCAGACGTTGACGCCTGCCGTCGTTGGCGTCGCCAGTCGTACGCTGCCGTGCGGCACGCTCGTGAAGTTCAGCTACCACGGTCACGCTGCCGTCGTGCCCGTGATCGATCGCGGGCCCTATGCGCACAATGGCGCGCAGTGGGACCTGACGACCGGCGCAGCCAGCGCGCTCGGAATCGGCGACACCGTACGCCTGTCCTCGAAGGTCGTCGGCATCGTGCCGAACACGCCGACGCTCGGCTCGCCGCCGCAGGCCCCGAGCACGGCCGCCGTCGGCGGCGCCGAAGCAGCACCCACGCCGGAAACGCCCGCAGCCTGAGCGGTCGACCGCTCAGCGCAGCTCGTCGACCGGAACCGCTGACGTACGCCTGATGCGCAGCTGCGGCTCCTCGTCCAGAGACGGTTGCGAGGCCGGCGGCACCGGGTCGGCGGCGGCGGATCGGTCGTCGCGCAGCGGCGTGTCCCAGGGACGCGCTCGGGCGGCGCGGCCGGCAGCTTTCGCCGTGGCGCTCGAGCGCTCGGCTGCGACCGTCTGACGCGGCTCGCGTGCCTGCCCGGCGCCGGCCAGCGGTCGCGGCTCGGCCTCGAGTTCGTCGATCAGCACCGCGCCGGTGCGACGGCTCGATGGGGTCAGCCGCCCGTAGGGCGCGCGAGCGGAACCGCCGCGCGAAGCGGCGCCACCGATGCCATCGCCGGCCCCGGCGTCGAGCGCAGCGGCGAGCAGGCTGGCACAGACGAACGCGAGCCTGTCGCCGAGATCGGCCACCAGCGCGGACGGCGGATCGCGCAGTTCGGCGAGTGCTCGGCGCCAGACGACCGCGCGCAACGCCTCGACCGATGCCGCCAGCGTGCTCGCGTCGAGAGCGACCAGCGCGAGTGCGTGTCGCGCGCCTGCAGGCGGTGCGCCCTCGCGCGACGGCCGCCGATCGACATCGGCTAGCAGCAGCTGCAGCTCTGCGTCGGATCCGAGCGCCTGGACGAGCTGACGGCACAGCACGGGCGCCTGGATCGCCAGCGCCTCGAGCGGCAGATCTGCGATCTGCTCGAGCGGACGAGCCGCGACGAGCGCGACAAGCCAACGCCGGGCGAGCTCATCGCTGGCCGCAAGCAGCGGCTCGATCGGCGCGTCGGCAACGGCCCGCGCCCGCGGCATGCGCTCGATCGGCGGTCCGTCGCTCACCCACGTGTGGATATCACCAAGCGAGGACGAGAGGAAGCCGATTAGCCTGCTGGCGTATGAACCGCGCCCGCGTCGCCGCGTCGGCAGCTGCCGCCGGGGCGCTCATCGGCCTGCCCGCGGCGCTGCTGCGAGCAAGACGCATCCGAGCAGGCGCCGCCACGGTTGCGATCGAGCCGCCGCGCAGCCTCACCTCGCTCGACGACGAGACCGGCGCCGTGCGCTCGCTGCAGAGCGCTGAGGTCTGTCTGCCCGCGCAGGCGCTCGAGCAGATCTGGTCGCCCGAATATCTCGAGCGGCTCGCGCGCACGTACTGGCGATTCCTCTCGCGCGTCACGCTTGGACTCATCCACGTCGACTACAGCGAGCGCGAGCGGTCGATCGTGCTGCTGTTCCGGCCTTTGAAGCTGTTGACGTTCCAGGCGCCGGAATACGAGATGGACCGGTTGCACGGCATCGTGCGCTGGCGAATCGCTCGTGGCGTGCTCGTCGCTCGCCGCGGTCGTGACGGTGGCGGCTACCTGCAGATCGAGGTCCGCCGCGATGGCGAGCAGCTCGAGCGACTCGAGCAGCGCGGCTCGCCGCACGCAAGCCCGCAGGTGCGCCTGCGTGTCTCGGTCGAGGTCGCCAACTTCTACCCCTCGATCGCGTCGCGGCTGGGTCGCCGGATCTACGACGAGACGCAGTCGCGGATCCATGTGATCGTGACGAAGAGCTTCCTGCGATCGCTCGCGCGGATGGACTTCGCCGAGTCGCGCGTCGGGCGCTTTCGCGCCTAGCAGTGCGAACATCCGTGCGAAGCGCACGCGCCGGTCGCTGGATCAGTCGATGATCTCCTCGGCGCGCTCTGGATCCTCACGCGCCAGCGTCGTGCGCCGTCCGTCGGGCGCGATCAGCGTCGCCGGAGCGCTGACGACCACGTGCCCGGGCGGGACGTCGGCGCTGACGACGGCGCCGGCGCCGATCCGCGCGCCGCGGCCGATCCGCAGGTCGGCGTGGTGCGGCGAGATGACGACCGCGTTCGCACCGATCATCACGTCATCCTCGATGTAGATGCGGTAGGGAGACTTCGAGCGGGCGCGCGCCGCGATCGTGACGTTGTGATGGATCCGCACGCGGCGGCCGATCACGACGTTGGAGTGGATCACGGTGCCGAACCCGTGATGGTTGAAGCGGATGTCCGGGCTGACTTCTGATCCGATCGGCAGCGAGTTGTGGTACAGCGCCGAGTTGAGGTTCTTCACAAACACCGCGAGCGGCCGCAGCCCGCGCTTTCGCAGCGCGATCGACAGCAGCCACAACCGTTCCGGGCTCGGCGTCGGCAACATTCGCCGTGCGCGCCTCATCGCCGCGTACGCCGGTCGCTCCCTGCCGCCGGTTCGACGCGGGTCGGACTCAAAATCGCTCACCGCCGACCGCGCGCAGCTTGGCGCGGTCGTGCGTCGCCCTGATTCGCCGGATCGTGCCCGACCGCGTACGCATCACCAGCGACTCGGTCGTCGCGCCACCCGCGCTGGGGTAGCGGACGCCCTGCAGCACGTCGCCGTCGGTGATCCCGGTCGCCGAGAAGAAGACGTCCTCGCCGGCGACCAGATCGTCGCGCGTAAGCACCCGCTCGAGGTCATACCCGGCCTCGAGCGCTGCCTTGCGCTCGTCGTCGTCGCGCGGCCACAGCCGGCCGATCAACTGACCTCCGAGACACTTGACGGCGGCCGCCGAGATGACGCCCTCCGGCGTTCCACCGATCCCCCAGAGCAGGTCGACCGGAGAGCGCTCCGTAACGGCGAGTAGCGACGCAGAGACATCGCCATGCGCGATCAGCCGCACGCGGGCGCCGGCCTCGCGGATCTCGCGGATCCCCCGCTCGTGCCGCGGGCGGTCGAGTACGACGACCATCACGTCGCCGACCGCGACACCCTTGCGCTCGGCGACGAGTGCGACCGTGTCGGCGAGCGGCCGATCGAGATCGAGCAGGTCGGCGACTTCCGGCGAGCCGGCCATCTTCTCCATGTAGACGCACGGTCCCGGGTCGAACATCGTGCCGCGGCTGGACAGCGCGATGACCGCCAAAGCGCTCGGCATGCCGTGGGCGGCCAGCGTCGTGCCCTCGAGCGGATCGACGGCGATGTCGACGGCCGGCGGCGTGCCGTCGCCGATCTGCTCGCCGTTGTAGAGCATCGGCGCCTCGTCCTTCTCTCCCTCGCCAATCACGACGACGCCATCCATCTGCACCGACTGAAGCATGTAGCGCATGCCGTCGACCGCCGCCTGATCGGCCGCCTCCTTGTCGCCGAGCCCGACCAGCGGCGCCGCCGCCAGCGCGGCGGCCTCGGTCACACGAACCAACTCGAGTGCGAGGTTGCGGTCCGGGCGTTGGTGGGTGGCGTCCGGGCTCAATCGTCTGTCACGGCGTCCGATAGCGCCTCGCTGAAGCGCTCCGGGACCTCACCGTCTTTTGTTTGCCGCTCCCGCCCCGCGGTGCGCGTGAACAGCACTTGCGCGGGTGGCCCGACGACGGTTGCGCCCGCCGGTACATCCTTGGTTACGACAGTGCCCGCGCCGATCCGAGCGCCGCGGCCGATTCGCAGGCCTCCACCGCGAGGGGCGATGACGATCGCATTCGCGCCGATCTTGACGTTGTCCTCGACGGTTATCCAGCACGACGGTCCAGGCGCGCGCGTTGCACTCCCGCGCGCAGACCGTTCTCCGTGAAGTGTCACGTTGTGCCAGATTTCGACGTTGCGGCCGATCGCGACGCCGCTGATCACGATTCCGTGGCTGTAGTGCGCGAGGCGGACATCGGGGCTGACCGATGCCTTTGGCGCAAGTGAGTTGTGGTAGAGGATCGTGTTCAGCTGCTTCACTGCGAACGCAAGACGCCCGTGTCCTCGTTGCTGCAGGGCGATCGAGAACAACCACAGTCTTTCCGGGCTGATGACCCACAGCCGTTCGAGCCGGCGCTTGAGCGAGCGCATCTTGGCGCTGTCGCCGCCTCGGCTCGCCTCGGTTACCGCCGGCCCGGCACTTCCCGCGCTGCCTTCCGGAGACGTGTTGCCATCTGCCGCGACCATGAGCCGCCGATCGTAGCCGACGCCGCCGTCACGCGGCGAGCGCATCTGTACGATCGTGGCGTGCGCGAGACCAACGCGAACGCCCCGGCGAATATTCAGCGCTCACCCGCCACAAGACTCAGAGCCGAGGTCGCAGAGGTTTACCGGATCGCGTGCAGCGCCGAGGGCCATTCGGCCCCGGCGGCGGGTCAGCGAGTCGACCGAAAGGAGCCCTCGTGACGCAGATCGGCTTTGTCGGGCTGGGCAAGATGGGCGGCAACATGGTGCATCGGATCCGCCGCGACTCCGAGCACGAGGTCGTGGCGTTCGACTTCGACGGCGGCGCGGTCAAGCAGGCTGTGAAGAACGGCGCGGCCGGCGCGGCCTCGCTGAAAGAGCTCGTCAAGCAGCTGAGCCCGCCGCGGATGGTATGGATCATGGTGCCGGCCGGCACTCCGACGCAGGAGACGGTCGACAAGCTCGCGAAGCTGCTCGACCGCGGCGATCTGATCGTCGACGGAGGCAACTCGAAGTGGACCGATGACAAGCGGCGCGCGAAAGAGCTCAAACGGCTCGGCATCGACTACGTCGACGTCGGCGTCTCCGGCGGCGTGTGGGGCCTGGAAGTCGGCTACTGCATGATGGTCGGCGGCCCGCCGAAAGCGGTCAAACGGCTCGCGCCGATACTCGACGTGCTCGCGCCCGAGACCAACGAGCAGAGCGTTGCGGCGATCGGACCGCGTGGGTGGATGCACTTCGGGCCGTCCGGCGCCGGGCACTACGTGAAGATGGTGCACAACGGCGTCGAGTATGGCCTGATGCAGGCCTATGCCGAGGGCTTCGACGTGTTCGACAAGAGCGAGTACGAACTCGACAACGCGAAGATCGCGCACCTGTGGGGCCAGGGCTCGGTGGTCCGCTCCTGGCTGTGCGAACTGGCCGCGCGCGCCTTCGAAGCCGACGGCAACGAGCTGGAAGCGATCGAGGGCTACACCGAGGACTCGGGCGAGGGTCGCTGGACGATCGCCGACGCGACCGCACACGACGTGCCGACACCCGTGATCACCGCGTCGCTCTACGCGCGCCTGCGCTCGCGTGGCAACGGCGACTTCGCCGACCGCGTGCTCGCGGCGCTGCGAAACCAGTTCGGCGGACACGCCGTCAAGAGCGCGGCGGCCGCCGGCGCCAAATCCTCGGCGCCGGGAAAGCGCGCGAACGGCGGACGCTCGGGAGCGCGCTGAGCATGGCAACGCAGCCCACGCCGCGGCCCGGCCGGCCGACGGCCGAGCCGACACCGGAGAACCCACTGACGGCGGGCCTCGAGCGCCAGCCCGTGGCGCCGACGACGCTCGTGATCTTCGGCGCAACAGGCGATCTGGCGCGGCGCAAACTGCTGCCGGCGCTGTACAACCTGGCGCACGACGGCGCGCTGCCGGAGCGGTTTCACCTCGTCGGAGTCTCGCGCCAGGAAAAAACTCACGAGGACTACCGCCAGGAGTGCGAGGAAGCGATCAATCAGTTCTCGCGACGTCCGCCGAAGGACGACGTGCTGAAGAGCTTCCTCGCCGAGGTCAAGTACGTACCGGGCGAATTCGATCAGGACTCGGTCTACGGCGAGCTCCGCAAGGTGCTCGACGAATTCGACGAGCAGGCCGGCGAACCGCTGAACCGCGCCTTCTACCTGTCGACGGCGCCGGAGTTCTTCCCGGTGATCGTCGAGCAGCTCGGGCGCTCGAAGCTCGCTCATCACGCGCACGAGGAAGTCCGCGTGATCATCGAGAAGCCGTTCGGCACGTCACTGGAGGAGGCGCGTGAACTCAACCGCCGCGTGCTGGCGATCTTCAAAGAGGCGCAGGTCTTCCGCATCGATCACTACCTCGGCAAGGAGACCGTCCAGAACATGCTGGCGTTTCGCTTCGCGAACGGCATGTTCGAGCCGCTGTGGAACCGCAACTACATCGACAACGTGCAGATCACGGCGGCCGAGGATCTGGGCATCGGCACGCGCGCCGGCTACTACGACCACGCCGGAGCGCTGCGCGACCTGATCCAGAACCACATGCTGCAGCTGCTCTGCCACGTCGCGATGGAGCCGCCGGTCAGCTTCACAGCGGAAGAGGTGCGCAACGAGAAGGTCAAGGTGCTGCAGTCGATCCACGCGCCGACGCCCGCGCAGATCTCCGAGATCGCCGTTCGCGCGCAGTACGGCCCGGGCCACGCCGGCGGCGAGGACGTGGTCGGCTACCTCGAAGAGAACGGCGTCGCGCCGAACTCGACGACCGAGACCTTCGCGGCACTGCGTCTGGAGGTCGACAACTGGCGCTGGGCCGGCGTGCCGTTCTACATCCGCACCGGCAAGCGCCTCGCGCGCAAGATCACCGAGATCGCGGTCACGCTCAAGCCGGTGCCACACCTCGCCTTCTCGCAGGGCGGCTCGCTCGGCGTGCAGCCGAACCAGCTCGTGATGACCGTGCAGCCGAACGAGGGCGTCTCGCTGCGACTCGGCGCGAAGATCCCCGGCACGAGGATGAGCATCCGCCCGGTCAACATGGAGTTTCTCTACGGCACCTCCTTCCTGTCGCAGTCGCCCGAGGCCTACGAGCGCTTGATCACCGACGCGATGCGCGGCGAAGCGCTGCTGTTCACCCGCAACGACGAGGTCGAGGCGCAGTGGCAGATCTGCGATCCGATCGTCAGCGAGTGGGCACGCGAGCCCGGCCCGCTGGCGAAATACGAAGCCGGCTCGCAGGGCCCGCCCGAGGCGGATCAGCTGCTGCTCGAAGGTCATCGCTGGCGCGCGATCTGATGAGCACGAGCGACGCGGTCTGGAGCGAGCAGGGCACTACGCCGGACAGGATCGAAGGCGCGCTGCGCGCACTGCTCGCCGAGCGCCACGCGGAAAGTGAGAGCTACCTGCCCGCACGCGTGCTGAACATGATCGCCTTCGTCGACGACGAATGGAGCGGCGAGATCGCCAACCGGCTGCGCGGCGTCGGCCGCTACGCCGCGTCGCGGCTGATCGTGCTCTCCTACGAGCCCAAGCGCGAACGGCTCGACGCGCGCGCCACCGTCGCCTCCGACCAGAAGCCGGAGCCGGGTCAGCTCGCGGTGTTGCGCGAGACCGTGATCGTGCGGCTCGGTGAACGCCATCTCGACGATCTGCTGACGATCGCCGACCCGCTCGTCGTCACCGACCTGCCGACGCTGCTGTGGTCTCCGCACGGACACCCTGAGGCCGTCGACGCGCTGATCAGCCTCGCGCAGGCGACGCTGATCGACTCGATCGACGAGCCGGTCTGGCGCGCCGCGCTCGATCGGGCAACGGGCCTCGCCGAGCACCTCTACGTCGTCGACCTGGCCTGGCTGCGCTCGACGCCCTGGCGCGAGCGCGTCGCCGCGGCGTTCGATCCGCTGCACATGCGCAGGGAGCTCGAGCGGCTGAACTCGGTCAGCGTCCGCCACCACCCCGAATCGACCGTCGCCGCGATGCTGCTGCTCGGCTGGCTGGCCTCGCGACTGCACTGGAAGCTCGAGCACGCCGAGATCGTCAGCAGCGGCGTGCGCGACGGCATCCTCAGCGGCACAGCGCACTCCGACGCATGCAACATCAAGCTCGAGCTGAAGGCCGACCCCGAGCTCCGCGTGCCCGGCCTCGCAGGGCTCGACCTGGGCAGCGCCTCGGGCTTTGACCTGCGCCTCGATCGTGGGCCGGGCGGGCTGCGCGCACACCGCAGGGACGCGGACGGAGCAGAGCGAGACTGGACTCTGTTGGGCGCGTCGCGCGGTGAGGGCGGCATCCTCGGCGAGGGCATCCGCCAGGCGCTGCTGCGCGATCCGACCTATGGGCCCGCGCTGGCGGCGGCGCAGGAGATGCTGCCCGAAACGCAAGCAGGAGTCGATGTCGCCACGAACGGAGCCGGATGAGACGCCAGCGGCTGAGCGAGCCATGACCAGCCTGACGACGTGCGCCGACGCCGAGGCCGCCGCGCAGCGCGCAGCCGGCGAGATCGCGCGGCGCCTTCAGGCAGCGCGACGCGAGCGCGGCAGCGCGCACCTCGCGTTGAGCGGTGGGACCACGCCGGCGCGCACCTACGAGCTGCTGCGCGATGCGATCGACGACTGGAGCGCGATCGACGTCTGGTTCGCCGACGAGCGCTGCGTCGGCCCTGACGATGACGAAAGCAACTACAAGCTCGCTCGCCAGACGCTGCTCGACGGCGCCGCCGAGCTCGATCCGGCCCGCGTGCACAGGATGCAGGGCGAGCTCGGGCCCGACGACGGCGCGGCGCGCTATGCCGATGCGCTGCGCGAGCACGCACCGATCGAGCAACAGCTCGCCGTGCTCGACGTGATCGTGCTCGGCATCGGGCCCGACGGCCATGTCGCCTCGCTGTTTCCCGGCGCCTCGACGCTGGACGCCGATCCCAGCGAGCTGTGCCTCGGCGTTCACGATTCGCCCAAGCCGCCACCGGAGCGGATCACGCTGACCTTGGCGGTGCTTCGCGCCGCGCGCCGCTGCGTGCTGCTGGCGACCGGCGCGAGCAAGGCCGACGCCGTCAACGCGATGCTGGCGCAGCCGAGCCGCCACGTCCCCGCGAGCCTGCTTCGCCGTGGGCGGCTGAGCGTCGTCGTCGACGACGCTGCCAGCCCGGCGCAGCTTCACGGCTAAGCGCCAAGGGCCGCTGTGCGCGCGGCGAGTGCGTACAGTAGGACGCGCGACGCGATGGCCACCGACGCCCTCAAGAGCACGCTCTCCTCGCCCGCCGGTGCCATCTTGGACGGGCTCGCCGCGGCACGCGAGGCGACGCTCGCGCTCGTGGCGCCACTCGACACCGAGCAACTCGAGCGAGTGCACTCGCCGATCATGAGCCCGCTCGTCTGGGACCTCGGCCACATCGCCGCCTACGAGGATCTCTGGATCGGCCAGCGAATCGGCGAGCCGCGAGCTGCTGCGCGGCGATCTGGCTGCGCTGTACGACGCGTTCGAGACGCCGCGCGCGGTGCGCGGCGACATCGAGGTGCTGCGCCCCGACGCCGCCCGCGCATACCTCGCCGACGTTCGCGAGCGGAGCGCCGAGACGCTCGCCGAGTCGGCGCTCGACGAGCGTGCGCTCGAGATCGCCGAGATGGTGATTCGCCACGAGCTTCAGCACTGCGAGACGATGCGCCAGACGCTGGCGATCGCCGGACTGCTCTCGCCGGCCGACCGCGCGGCCCGCGATCTGCCGCTCGAGGACGTCGGCGCGGGCCAGCGCGAGCAGGACTGGATCGCCGTGCCGGCCGGGCCTTTCGAGCTCGGCGCCGGCGAGCGAGGGCTTCGCCTACGACAACGAGCGCCCGCGCCACACCGCGAGCACGGCGGCGTTCGAGATCGCGCGACTGCCGCTGAGCAACGGCGATTGGCTGCGCTTTGCCGAGGAAGGCGGCTATCGGCGTCGCGAGCTGTGGTCCGCCGAGGGCTGGCAGTGGCTCGCTAGCGAGCAGCAGGCGCAGCATCCGGCGATCGCCGCCGGCGAGCCGAGCGCGCCCGCCTGCCACGTGAGCTGGTTCGAGGCCGACGCATTCGCGCGCGCCGCCGGCGCGCGCCTGCCGAGCGAGGTCGAGTGGGAGAAGGCGGCCGGGCGCGGGCAGCTGACGTCGACCGGCCGCGTCTGGGAGTGGACGCAGAGCGAGTTCGACGGCTATCGCGGATTCGTCGCGCACCCCTACCGCGAGTACTCCGAGGTGTTCTTCGCGAAGGGCTACCGAGTGCTGCGCGGAGGCTCATGGGCGACCAGCGAGCGCGTTGCGAGCCGCCACTTCCGCAACTGGGACCTGCCGCAGCGCCGCCAGATCTTCGCCGGTGTCCGGCTCGCTCGAGACGCGCGATAGAGTTCGCACGATCGGACCCTGCTGATGGAGGCTCAAACCTCACCGGAGCCCATCCTCGGGGGGGCGATCCGCATCGACTCGCACCTCGACGGCGCGCACGAGCGCTCGCTCGCCGACGACGTGCTCGACGGCCTCACGCGGCCATTCAAGGAGCTGCCGCCGAAGCACTTCTACGACGCGCGCGGCGCCGAGCTGTTCGACCTGATCTGCGATCTGCCCGAGTACTACCCGACGCGCGCCGAGCGCGCGATCCTCGAGCGCTACGCAGGCGAGATCTCGGCGCTGACCGGTGCGGCCGAGCTTGTCGAGCTCGGCTCGGGCACGGCCAGCAAGACGCGCGTGCTGCTCGACGCGCTGCACGCCGACGGCACGCTGCGCCGTTATGTTCCGGTCGACGTCACCGAGAGCATGGTCCGCGAATGCGCGGCCGCGCTGACGGAGGAGTACCCGGGGCTGCGCGTGCACGGCGTGATCGGCGACTTCGAGCGCCACCTCGGGCAGGTGCCGCCGGCCGCCGGAGCGCGGATCGTCGCGTTCCTCGGCGGCACGATCGGCAACTTTCCGCCGGGCAGCCGCCGTCGCGTGCTGCGCGAGATCGCGGCGCTGCTGGGGCCCGAGGACTACCTGCTGCTGGGCACCGATCTCGTCAAGGACCCGAAGGTGCTCGAAGCGGCCTACGACGACGAGCAGGGGATCACGGCGGAGTTCAATCGCAACGTCCTGCGCGTGCTCAACCGCGAGCTCGGCGCGGACTTCGAGCCCGAGGAGTTCGAGCATGTCGCGCTGTTCAACCGCGAGCACGAGTGGATCGAGATGCGATTGCGCGCACGGCGCGAGCACACGACGCTGGTGCGCGATCTCGACCTGCCGGTGCACTTCGCGGCCGGCGAGGAGATCCGCACCGAGATCAGCGCGAAGTTCACCGCCGATCGGATCGCCGGCGACCTCGCCGCAGCCGGCCTCGAGCTGGCGCGCTGGCTGACCGACCCCGATGAGTTGTTCGCACTGTCGCTCTCGCGCGTAGCTCGATCCGCAGTGACCGGCGCAGCCGGTGCCGAGCGCTGCTGCACGCCGCGAATCGGCGATCGGGCTCGCAGCACCGCCGGCCGCATAGCACTAGGCTTGCGCGCGATGCAGATCGAAGGCAGCGCAGCGCTCGTCGTCGGTGGCGCCTCGGGACTGGGCGAGGCGACTGTGCGCGCCCTGCACGCGCGCGGCGCGAACGTCACCGTCGCCGACGTCAACGCCGAGAAGGGCGCGGCGCTGTGCGAGGAGCTCGCGCTCGAGTTCGTCTCCTGCGACGTGCGTGAGGAGGACCAGGTGCAGGAGGCCGTGCAGCGCGCCGCTGCCGGCGAGGGCGGACTTCGCATCGCCGTCTGCTGCGCCGGCACGGGCTGGGCGCAGAAGGTCGCCGGCTCTAAGGGGCCGCACCCACTGATGCCGTTCGAGACGATCATCGCGATCAACCTGATCGGCACGTTCAACGCGCTGCGCTTCGCGGCTTCGGCGATGATCGCAAACGAGCCACTGAGCGACGGCGAACGCGGCGTCTGCATCAACACCGCGTCGATCGCCGCCTACGACGGCCAGATCGGCCAGGTCGCCTACTCCGCCTCGAAGGCCGGCATCGTCGGCATGACGCTGCCGACCGCGCGCGACCTGGCGCAGTACGGCGTTCGCGTCAACACGATCGCACCCGGGACTGTTCGACACGCCGCTGCTCGCGGCGCTACCGGAGGAGGCCCGCCAGAAGCTCGGCGCCGGCATCCCCTTCCCGCAACGTCTCGGCCGTGCCGGCCGAGTACGCGCAGCTCGCCTGTCAGATCGTCGAGAACACGATGCTCAACGGCGAGACGATCCGTCTCGACGGCGCTCTGCGAATGCCTCCGCGCTAGGCGCGCGGGAGCCGCTCACCGCTCGCGACGCCAGTAGACCGCGGTCCAGTCGACCTCTTGGATCGGCTCGGTGATGTCGTGCTGCGCGCGGTAGTCGCGAATCGCCTGGCCGCAGGCCTTCGACCACATCGGCGCGTTGTAGTCGTCGACGATCAGATAACCGCCGACCGACAGCTTCGGGTACAGCGCCGTGATCGCATCCATCGTCGACTCGTAGAGGTCACCGTCGAGCCGCACGACCGAGAGCCGCTCGATCGGCGCGTCGGGAAGCGTGTCCTTGAACAGCCCGACGAGAAATTGCACTCTTTCATCGAGCAGCCCATAGCGGCGGAAGTTGCTCTTCACTCCTTCGACGCCGATCGCATTCGGATCGTTGCCGGTCAGGTTGTAACCGGCGTCCGCCGGATACTTCTCGGGATTCGGCACCGGCAGGCCCGTGAACGTGTCAGCGAGCCACATGCCGCGATCCTCGCCGCCGTGCGCCGCGAGTACCGCGCGTGTGAAAACCGATGCTCCTCCGCGCTGCACACCGGCTTCGATCAGATCGCCCGGGAATTTCGTCTTCGAGGACCGAGGTGACACAGTTGCGGATGTTGTCGAGCCGCGCAAACCCGATCGACGTTTCGAAGTGCTCGCTGTGGTGTCCCTTGCCCTCCGCGCGCGCTCGCCGCGCCTCGGGCGTTGCAATCACAGGTTTCACCAGGCGCAGCTCCGGATGCGATACGAGCCGCTTGAGCGAATCCCAGGCGCGCAGCTTCCAACCGTCGAGCGCCACCTCACGGACCTCCTCGTCGATGAACAGGCTGCGCGTGAGGCACTCCTCGAGCAGGTTCAGGTATAGGTTCGCGGCGTCCATGCGCGGATGCTAACCGATCGCCATTGGGCGCATCGGATGCGCCCACTCCGTCAGGGCCGAGCGCGACCGACGCGCGGCCGCTGCCGGTTTCACTCGAGCCCGTCATATCCCCACAGGCTCACGAGGTCCCGATTCAGGTACTCGCTGAATGCTGTCACCTCTGGCTTGAAGCGGAGTCTCAACTCGATTCATGAACTGCTCGTCGGCCGGCGGCGGCGGCGCCGTCATCTGGCGTTTCAGTGAGGCGAGCGCATCGCGGCGCCGTCCTGCCGGCAGGATCGCCTTCACCACCGTCTTCGCCGTCCGCGAGACCGGCCCGTGACCGACCGTCACGGCCTCGAGCAGCTCCTCCGCGCGGCGCGAGCGGACGCGTACGGTCGGGTTGGCCTCGGTCTGCTCGATCTCCAGTGAATCGTCGACCTCGAGAAACCGCAGCACCTCGCGCAGCACCTTCGCGTTGTCACGGCGAAAGTCGTCGTAGATCAGCACGAGCACACGCTCGCGCCCGAACAGCTCGTGGTAGGCGCTGAGCTGCTCGACGTAGCGGACGTGCTCTGAGTAGTACAGCGCCTGCGGCCAGGCGCAGTCGCGCGGGACGTGCACGCCCCGACGGCGGTCGCTCTCGAGGCTCATCGCGCGCGCGAAGTCGCGCTCGGTCTCGATGTTGACCTGCAGCAGCTGCAGGTGAAACGAGCGAAGGAAGCTCGCCGGATCGCGGAACATCGCGATGATCCGAGCGTCCGGGCGCAGCGCCGCGATCCGCGCGGCCGAGGAGGCGGTCCGCAGGTAGCCGGTCGAGGCCTCGCCGGCGCGCTGCTCGGCGCCGGCCGCCTCGAACAGCGACAGATAGGCGGGCAGCGTGAGCGGACGCGTCGTAGGGCGCCGTTTGCCCTCAGCGACGCGATCGCCGGGGTCGCGCGCGAGGAACTGCGTCTCCTTGTTCGCAGGAAGAAAGATCTGCGGATGCACGCCGAGCATCTCGTGCATCGCCGTCGTTCCGCACTTCGCGTGTCCGACGATGAAGAAGTCCGGCAGCCGCTGTCCGGACCTCGCCGCCGCCTGCAGTTCGGCGAGGAACGCGCGCTCGAGCGGCGAGCTGGCGCTCTGCGGCCGTCATCGCCCGGCGCCGAGCCTACTCGCGAGCGAGCGGCGGGCGCGGCTCGCGCGGGCGCGCAGCGACAGCGGCGGCGGCCAGGTGCGCGGCCCGCTGCGCGAGTTCACGCGCGCCGCCAGCCCCTCGTAGTCACGGTGGCGCCCGTGGATCACGCGCACGCGGTCGACGACCGTCGCTCGGCTCGCCGAGCCGCAGGTTGTACTCGGGCGGCAGCACCAGCAGCCTCAGCTCGTGCTCCCAGGCGCAGCGGCGAAATGCCGGCTGGTCGGCCGCGCCGCCCCACGACGGCGCGCGCCCCGGCTCGAGTCTGGCACGCCGTTTGGCGCTCGCTCTGGCGGCGCCGGCGAACGGCTCGTCCTCGAGCCAGCGCACGTACGTCTCCTGCCAGCTGCGCATGAACTCGCTGACTCGCTCGCCGGCTCGCCAGGCGATCACGCCGGTGTTGAATTCGCAGAACGCCGCCGGCACGAGCGGGTCGCCGCTGCGGCGTCGCGAAGGGTCGTGCGCGACGGCCAGCTCGAAATGATCGAGCAGGTCGAACAGGTGCACGATCTCGTCGACCACGAACGTGTCGGTGTCGAGGTAGATCGTCCGCTCGAACGGCGAGCGGCGCATGTTCGCGACCTTGTCGGCGTAGGCGTTCGCGGAGGGTTCGAAGCGCACGGTCTGCAGCCCCGGCTCCTCAGCGACGTCGGCCGAGACGAACAGCACGTGCGGCACCGCGTTGTGCGCCATCGACGAGCGCGCCGAGCGCAGCGCCTCCTCGATATAGCTCTCACCCGAGCACGAGTAGAGGATGCCCTGTGGCGCGGTGACGGCTGGAGCTGCGTCGGTCATCGGATTGCGCGAGACAGTGGAACGCCACCGAGGCCGGCGGCTCGAGCCGGCCCGACGGCTAGGCGAGCCGTTCGACGAGCATCGACATGCCCATGCCGCCGGCCGCGCACATCGACTCGATCCCGTAGGTCTTGTCGAGCGTCTCGAGGTCGTTGAGCAAGCGTAGTCATGATCCGTGCGCCGGTCATGCCGAACGGGTGACCGAGCGCGATCGCCCCTCCGAACGGATTGAGCTTGTCGTCGTCGATCCCGAGGTCTTCCTTGCACGGCACGATCTGTGCGGCGAACGCCTCGTTGATCTCGACGACGTCGATGTCGTCGATCGTCATGCCGGTCGCCTTCAGCAGTTTCTCGATCGCCGGAATCGGCCCGAGGCCCATGATCTCCGGGCGCAGTCCCGCGACAGCCGATGCAACGATCCGCGCACGCGGCTTCAGGCCGAGCTCCTTGGCGCGATCGGCGGACATGATCAAAAGCGCCGCCGCGCCGTCGTTCAGCGGGCAGGCGTTGCCGGCCGTCACGGTGCCGCCCTCTTTGAAGACGGGTGCAAGCGCCGCGAGCTTCTCCAGCGTCGTGCCCGCGCGCGGGCCGTCGTCCTTGGTCACGACCGTCTCGGGCACCTCGATCTCGTTGCCCTCCTTGTCGACGTCTTTGTGCGCCGGCACGGTGACCGCCACGATCTCCTTGTCGAAGTGCCCGCTGGCAACCGACTCGACCGCGCGCTGCTGTGAGATCACGGCCCATTCGTCCTGCGCCTCGCGGCTGACGCCGCAGCGCTCGGCGACGTTCTCGGCGGTCATGCCCATCGGGATGTAGACGTCGTAGGCCGCGCCCTCGGAACCGTCGACGGCGTGGTTGAACTCGAACGGCGCGCCGCCGCCGGCTCGTGAGACGGCCTCCACGCCGGCGGCGATGTAGGTGTCGCCCTCGCCCGCCTGGATCGCGTGGAAGGCCATCCGCGCGGTCTGCAGCGAGGACGCGCAGAAGCGGTTGACGGTCGTCGCGGGTACGTGGTGATCGATGCCCGCCAGCAGCCCGGCGACGCGTCCGACGTTGTAGCCCTGCTCTCCCTCGCAGAAGCCGCAGCCCATCATGATGTCGACGATCGAGCTGGGCTCGACCTCGGGGTTGCGGGCGAGCAGCTCTCGCAGCGGAATCGCCGCGAGGTCGTCGGCGCGGACGCTCTTCAGCGAGCCCTTTCCGGCTCGGCCGATCGGGGTGCGAATTGCATCGACGATTACTGCTTCGGCCACGTCTCTCTCCTTGATAGTCGTTGGCGCGACCCGCGAGGACGGTTGCGGACGCGGAGCGCAGCGGTGGACACTAACGCAAGCCGCTCAGCGTCCCCGAGGCGGCGCTCAGCGACGGTAGCCCCACTCGCTCAGGAGATCACGATGCAGGTGATCGCCGAGCGCCGCGACCTCGGGCTCGAAGCGGCGGCTCAGCTCGCTCGCGAGCTGCTCGTCGAGCGGCGCCGGCGGCGCATACACGGCCCGCCGCGCCGCCCCTTCAAGCCATGCCGGCATCAGCGAGTCGAGCGCGCGCAGCGCCGCCGGCGCCGAGTCCGGCCGGCGCCTGGAGCGCTTCAGCGCAATCGCCAGCCTGTGGAAGGTCGGGCTGCGGACCGATTTGCGCACGTTGCCGGCGGAGCCGGAGAGGTCGATCGGCTGCGCGTCGTCGAGCCCGAGGAACCGCAGCACGGCGCGCGCCGACTGCTCGTTGTCGCGACGCAGGTCCTCGTAGACGACCACGTGAACCTGCTCGGGCGACAGCGCCGCTTCGAAGCGGCGCAGCTGCTCGACGTAGCGAACGTGCTCGGAGTAGAGCAGGCGTTCGGGCGCGAAACAGCCGCTCGGGATCCGCTCGCCACGACGCCGTTGAGGCTCGAGCTCGAGCGCTCGGCGCAGGTCGTGCACGTCCTCCTGCCCGCTGCGCACGCACGCCATGTGGAACGAGCGCAGGAAGGCAACCGGCTCGCGCAGGATCGCGATCACGCGCGCCTGCGGCTGAAGCTCGGCGATTCGCGCAGCGGCCGTGGCAGAGCGGATGTACTGGGGCGAGGCCTCGCCCGCCAGCTGCTCGGCGCCCGCCGCGCCGAACAGCTCGAGATAGGCCTCGAGCGTGCGCGGCAGCGCCCCCGCCCGGGCGCCCGCCGGCTTGGCGTCGAGGTCGCGCGAGAAGAACCGCGGCTCCTTCAGCTCCGGCATGAACACCTGCGGATGGCTCTGCAGGATCCGGTACAGCGCGGTCGTGCCGCACTTTTCGTGGCCGATGATGAAGAAGTCCGGCAGCCGGCTCGCGCCGATGTGCCCACCGGCGCTCGGCACGGTCGCCACGCGCCGGCTCGGTCCTTGCCGCCTGCGACGTCGACGGCTCGGCCGGCGCGGTCATCGCTGGCGATTCTAGCCGCGTGCCGCTACAGGTCGAGGCGGCTGACGCCGAGCTCGTCGAAGCCGACGTGGTGCGCGAGCTCATGGCGCACGGTGCGCGTCACCTGATCGCGCAGCAGGTCCGGATCGTGTCCGAAGTCGCGGCGCAGCGTGTCGCGGAACACGACGATCCGATCGTGCGTGTCGTCGCGCGTCGCGCCGTCTCCCTGGTACAGGCCGTAGGCACCGCGCTTGCGACCGCCGTCGGAGATCACGACGGCGACGTGTCGCAGGGCGTTGCGCAGCAGGTCCGGTAGGTCGTCGAGCGCGTCGCGCACGAGCTCTTCGAAGTCGTCGTCGTCGAGCGGATCGAGCTCCATGAACTCAGCTTCGTCGGGATCGACGGCGAGCCCTTCGCGGGCGAGCGCCTCCGAGTGACGCACGATCTCCTCGAACTCGCTCTCGGACTCCGGATCGCGCCAGCCGGCCAGCCGCACGGCGACGAATGCAGCGCCGCCCATCAGCACCGCCGCAACGATCACGCCGAGCGCGACGTCCTCGAGCGCGCGCACGGCGCCGACCGAGCTGAAGCCCTGACCGATCACGATCACGACGAGCCCGATCGAGAGCGCGACGAGCGCCGCAATGCCGACACGTCGAGCGTGTCCGGAAGCACTCGCTGGCGGTCGCGAGGCTCGCATCGCCGTTATTTCAGCGTGCGGCCGATCACAAGCCGCTGGATCTCGTTGGTGCCCTCATAGATCTGCGTGATCTTCGCGTCTCGCATCATCCGCTCGACCGGATACTCCTTGACGTAACCGTAGCCGCCAAGCACCTGCACGGCGTCGATCGTCACGGCCATCGCCGTGTCCGAGCAGAAGACCTTCGCCATCGAGGAGTACTTTGCGCGCTGCGGATGCCACTGATCGGCCATCGCGCAGGCCTTGTAGAGGAGCTCGCGCGCCGCAGCTGTCCTCGTTTCCATGTCGGCCAGCTTGAACTGGATCCCCTGGAACTCGTTGATCGGCTTGCCGAACTGCCGGCGCTCGCGGGCGTAGCCGACCGCGTAGTCGGTCGCTCCCTGGGCGATGCCGACGGCCTGCGCCGCAGCGCCCAGGCGTGTGCGCTCGAGCGTGCCGAGCGCGACCGACAGACCCTTTCCGACCTCGCC
This sequence comes from uncultured Solirubrobacteraceae bacterium, assembly GCA_963812575.1. Taxonomy (GTDB): domain Bacteria; phylum Actinomycetota; class Thermoleophilia; order Solirubrobacterales; family Solirubrobacteraceae; genus Palsa-744. The sequence continues at coordinate 69,264 of CAWEVS010000015.1, forward strand.
GATCACGTTCTCCTCGGGCACCCTGACCTGATCGAAGATCGGCTGGCCGGTCGGCGAGGCGCGAATGCCCAGCTTGTGCTCGAGCTTGCCGACGCTGAAGCCCGGCCGGTCGGCCTCGACGACGAACGCCGTCAGCCGCCGCGTCTCGCGGTCGCTGACCGCGAAGACGATGTAGAAGTCGGCGACGCCGAGGTTCGAGATCCAGTTCTTCGTGCCGTTGATGACCCACTCCGTTCCGTCCTTGACCGCGGTCGTGATCATCCCAGCCGGGTCCGAGCCGGCTTCGGGCTCGGACAGTGCGAAGGCGGGAGACCACTCGCCGGTCGCGCAGCGCGGGAGGAACCGCTGCTTGAGCTCCTCGGAGCCGAACAGCTGGATCGGCAGCGTGCCGAGCTCCTGCACCATCAGGATCAGCGCGCAGGAAGCATCGACCTTCGCGATCTCTTCGACCGCCATGTTCAGCATCAGCGTCCCCGTTCCGGTGCCGCCGTACTCGGTCGGAAACGGCAGCCCGAGGATGTCCTGCTCGGCCAGCAGCTTGCGAATGTCCCACGGGTATTCCGCGCGCTCGTCGATCTCCGAAGATCGCGGCGCGATCCGCTCGCGCGCGATCTGACCGATCGTTGCGCAGAAGTCGAGGTTCTCCTGCGGGATCGTGTAAACGTCGCCGACGGCCTCCATCTCCGCTGATCCTAGTGATCGAATCGTCGCGCGCGCCGAAATCCTTCAGCGAACCTTCGCCGGCCGCAGGGCGCTGCTAGCTTGAACGCGTGAGCGCCGAGCAGAGCAGCGAGATCGGGGTCGAGCCGGCGCGCGTCGCCGCCTGGCTGGGAGAGCAGCCGGCACCTCAGCTCGTCGACGTACGCGAGCTCTACGAGCATGAGGCCGGCCACATCGCCGGATCACGCCACATCGAGCTGACGAGCCTGCCGAGCCAGGCTGCGACGCTCGACGCCGATCGGCCGGTGATCTTCTACTGCCGCGTCGGCTCGCGCTCGACGATGGCCGCTCAGGCCCTGCGCGCGGCGGGCATCGAGGCCTACTCGATGGACGGCGGCCTGCTTCGCTGGGCCGCCGAGCAACGTCTGCTCGAGCCCGCCGACGGGCGCGTGGCCGAGCACTGAGCGATCGATCATCATCTCCTTCAAAAAGGAGACGATGATGGAGGCTTCGACCGACTATCCGGGCGTCAGAGAGGGAGACGGCTACGCCGTCGGCAACCTCGACGACCTCGGCGATGGACCCGGCTTTCGCAAGATCCGCAAGGCGCTGGGCGTGACCGCGTTCGGCGTCAACGCGATCGTCCTGCCGCCGGGCATCGAGACCGGCTTTCACTATCACGACGAGCAGGAGGAGCTGTACTTCGTGCACCGCGGTTCGATCGAGATGGAGTTCGGCGACGGCGCCGTGCTCACGCTCGGCGAGGGCGCACTGGCGCGTGTCGACGCCGAGACGGTGCGCAAGATTCGCAACGTCGGCGAGGTCGACGCCGTCTACGTCTGCGCCGGCGGCAAGCAGGGCTACGTCGGTCGCGACGGGCGCGTGCCCGAGGGCGAGGAGCAGCGCGTCAAAGCGATCCACGATCTCGGCGACTCGGGCAAGCCGGCGGCGTAGCGACGGAGCGCGTAGGCGGTGAGCGACGATCAGTCGGCGGCGAGGACCGCGCTTCGCGTCAACGAGCGGCTCGCGATCCCGCTCGGCGAGCTGACCGTTCGCGCGAGCCGCTCCTCCGGACCGGGTGGCCAGCACGCGAACGTCACGGCATCGCGCGTCGAGGCGAGCTTCGACGTGCTCGCGTCCAAGTCGCTGAGCGACGCGCAGCGGCGGCGGTTGCTGGCGCGGCTCGGCCCGCATCCGAGCGCCGTCGCGCAGGACGCGCGCTCACAGGCGCGCAACCGCGAGCTGGCGCTGACGCGACTCGGCGAGCGCCTCGCACTGGCGCTGGTCGTGCCGAAGCGCCGCCGCGCAACGCGGCCGACGGTCGCCTCGCGCGAGCGGCGGCTGACGAGCAAGCGCCTCGACGCCCAGCGCAAGCGCGAGCGCCGCCGTCCGGAGGCGGGCGAGTAGCGTCAGCCCGCCCCGTGCCGCGGCACGATCAGTCGAGCAGCTCCTTGACGTAGCGCTGATGCAGTCGCCCGAGCGGTGTCTTCTCCGGATGGAATCCGATCGCGTTCCACAAGAAGCCCGACGCCGGCGCCCAGGCGACGATCATGTAGACGCCGATCGCGAGCGCCGTCGTGCGCAGGCGTCGTGAGCCCGACAGCGCTGCCAGCGGCAGCACCCACAGCACGTACCACGGCAGTACCCAGCTGAGCGTGACCAGGAGCGCGACGCTGGCCCATCCGGACGCCGTGATCGCCGTGCCCCGCCGCCAGGCCTGCACACAGCAGGACAGCAGCGCCAGCACGAGCACGACCGTCAGCACGTCGTGCAGCGTCTTGGTCTCGCCACCCGCGCCGATCGCCAGCCCGATCAGGTTGGGCACGCTGACGTTCGTCACCAGCGAGCTCTGCGTGCTCAGGTCCGGGATGTGCAGGCCGAACGCGAGCACGCTCGCCGCCGCCGTCAGCACGGTCGCGAGCGCCATCCCGACAACGACCTGAGTCAGCCGCCGCGGCGCGCGCAGCAGGCCGGCGAGGACGACTGGAATCAGAACGCCGCCGGAGGCCTTGATCCCGGTCGCGACGACGAACGCCGCGCCCGCGCAGATCTCGACGGCCGAGAGCGGCAGCAGCCAGCCGCGAACCCTGTCCGCAAGGCGACCGCCGGTCCACCGTTCGATCGCAGGTGAGTCCGCCGCTCGGCCTCGCGGCGCCGGCGGCGCCCTGCGCGAGATCCGCCCGGCGCGCCAACAGCAGCAGGTAGAAGCCGAGGACTATGAAGAAGACCATCAGGAAATCGTTGTGGTCGCCGCCGAGCCCCCACACGAGCACGACCGGATTGAGGCCGACCAGCACGATCGCTGCGACCGGATCGCGACCGAGCATTCGCGCGCACTTCCACACCAGGAAGATCGTGCCGAGGCTGGCCGCCGCCAGCAACGCCTTCATCGCCCACAGCGTCGCCGCCACGCCGAGCGGCACGAACGCGAATGTCAGAATCGTGAACAGCGGCCCGTACGGACTGAGCAGCTGGTGCCAGTTGCTCAGCGCGTAGCTCGGATCGTTGTGCGGCTCGAGGATCGGAATCGTCGTGTACGGGTTGAGCTGGTGCACGACCTCCATACGCCCGTAGTTGACGTAGTTGAAGATGTCGGTGAGCGCGAGCGGAGGCGAGAGCAGGAAGGCGACGTGCACCGCGACGATCGCCACGATCGCCCAGCGCGAGCGGAGGCGCGGCACGTAGCGCAGCGCCAGCGCATAGCTGACGTACATCAGCACCAACGCCCCGGAGAACAGGTACTTCAGCGTCGTCGAGCTGCGCGTCAGCGACGGCAGCAGCCCGCCCAGCGGGCCGGCCATCCAGTGCGGGAAGTAGTTCGCGTGAGACGTCGGCGTCAGCAGGCTCGGGCGGTTCGCCGAGATCAGCACGACGAGCACGCTGCACAGCACGATCGTGACGAGGCAAAGCGCCCCGACCCACGCCCGCCGCTCGGCGCCGACGAGCGCGCGCACGCGCGCCGGCAGGCGCCCGCTGCGGACTGTCGTGCTCCCGACCGGCGCGTCGCGCAGGGGAAGTGTGCTCGCGTCGCTCGACATACGGAGGGCCCGCCGGAGCGGGCCCTCAGAAGGTTAGACCGATGTGGCCGCGGCCAGCGCCGCAGCGATCAGCGCAAGGCGCCTAGAGCGCCTGGACGTTGACGGCCTTCGGGCCCTTGTCGCCCTGCTCCGGGTCGTAGGAGACCTTCGCGCCCTCCTGCAGCGAGCGGTAGCCCTCGCCGTTGATCCCCGTGTGATGGACGAACAGGTCCTTGTCGCCGTCGTCCGGCGTGATGAAACCGAACCCCTTGTCGTCGCTGAACCACTTGACTGTGCCAGTAGGCATGTGGGAACTCCTCCACGTGTTTGTGCGTGCTGCACGCGGAGGATGCTTCTTGAAGCTTCGACCTGCGAGCGCTTGCACTGCTTTCGCCGGTGTCTTGTCCCGGCCAGACAAGCGTGACCGTAGCAGGTCATCGAGCGCCCGTGTTGTCGAAATGTTGTGGATCGGACGATCGATTTAAGACCTGCTCGCAGCCCCTTTTCGCGGGCGCTCGGCGCCGCGGGCTAGGGTGATGCGATGAGCCCGCCGGAGGACGCCTCGAGGGCGCCCGCACGCGACCCGCAGTCGGCCGAGGCCCAGCGGTTCGCTCGCCTGGCGCAGAGCGACGAGACGGTCAGCGCGAGCGACTTCGTCGAGCGCCTCGACTTCGCCGAGCGCGCGCGAGCGGTGCCGTTGCGCCCGTACGTGATCCTCAACATGGTCAGCACCGTCGACGGCCGCGCCAGCCTGCGCGGCCGCTCGGGCGCGATCGGCGGCCGCGCCGACCGCGTCCTGTTCCATGCGCTGCGCGCCGGCGTCGACGGCGTCATGGCCGGCGCCGGAACGGTGCGCGTCGAGCACTACGGCAGGATCATCCCCAGTGCCGACACACGCGCGCGGCGTCTCGCCGACGGGCTCAGCGAAGAGCCGGTCGCCTGCATCGTCTCGGGTCGCCTCGCGGTGCCGCTCGATACGCCGCTGCTCGCCGAGCCCGATGCGCGCGTCGTCTTCCTCACCCAGTCGGCCTCGAGCGTCAGCGGCGCCGCCGCGAAGATCGAGCTACGTGCGCGCCGCGCGCGAGGGCCGGCTCGACCTGCCGCGAGCGCTCGCCGAGCTGAGCGAGCGCTTCGCCGTGCGCACGCTGCTTTGCGAGGGCGGGCCACACCTCAACGCCGAGCTGTTGCTCGCCGGCCTCGTCGACGAGCTGTTCCTCTCGCTCGCGCCGAAGCTGGCAGGCGGCGAAGACGTCTCGGGCGAGTCGCTCCGGATCCTCGCCGGGCGCGAGTTCGAGCCGCCGATCGAGCTCACACTGCTCGGCGTGCTCGAGCACGAGTCGCACCTGTTCCTGCGCTACGCCGTCCGCGAGCCGACGCCGGGCTAAGCGCCCGAGCGGCCGCCGCTGCTGCTGCGCGCGGGCTCGCCGGCCGACTCGTGACCGCCGTCGGCACGCTGCTCGCCCTCGGACTTCTGCGGCGGCTCGCCCTCGGCTTCCACGGGCAAGGACTTTGCGCCGGCGGCCGCCGGCGCAGGAGGCGTTCGCCTCCCTTGTGACGCCGCAGGCGCAGACGCGGTGGATGTCTGCTTCGCCTGGGCTCCGGCTCGCGTCTCGCGCGAGACGATCGCGAGCAGCTCGCTGGCGAGCTGGCGACCTTCGGCGGCGACGCGCGGCGTCGCGGCGATCCGCACCACGACCTCCTCGCCATCGAGCTCCTCCAGCGTGATTCGCGCCGGGTTGCGCAGCGGCGTCTTCAGCTCGTGCTCGAGCCGCTCCTGCAGATCGCTCGGCGTCATCCCCGGACGCAGACGCGCACGCAGGTTGACCGCCTCGGGCTCGCGCAGCGGGATCACGGCGACGTTCAGCACGACGCTGTTGGGAACCATGATCGAGTCGTCGCCTTTGGCGAACGTCGTGTACAACAACCCCAGCGAGCTGACCGTGCCCTCGAGCTGACCGGCCAGCGGCCCGCCCTGCATCCGAACGTGGTCGCCGACGCGGAACGGACGCGCGCTCAACAGAACCGTGCCGGCGATCACATTGCCGAGCGTCTGCTGCGCGGCGAGCCCGAAGATCACGGCCGTGAACGCGCCGCCGAGCGCGATCGTGCGTGTCTCGATGCCCGCGACGCGCAATGCGACCAGCAGCGCCAGCACGATCGTGAACAGGCGGATCAAGAAGCCGACGGTGCCGGCCGTCGCCGGATCGAGCCGCCGGAACAGCGGCGGACCGAGGCTGCGGCCGATGTCGCGCGCGATCGCCCAGCCGAGAATCACAAGCGCGATCACGACGATCACCGTGACGGGCGTTTCGAGCGCCGGTTCGAGTTCTTTCGCCGCCCTGCCATGAGCGCCGGCGGCGCCGAGCAGGCTGACGCGGTTGTCGTAGAAGATGACGACGGCGACGAACAGCGGCACGAGCACGAGTGCCTCGAGCCGTGCGCGCTTGACGACACGCGGGCTGATCTGGCGCAGCAGGCCGACCTCGCGCCACGCCTGGCTGCGAGTCTCGAACATCTTCGGTGGTGTCCGCGGGACGGGCATCAGACCATGATGGAGTACCACCTAAGCGTTGTCTGAATCCTCGCGCCCAACGTGGCGGGCGAGCGCAGACTCAGCTGACGGTGTAGATCAGCATCGCCAAGCCGAACAGCACGCAGTAGACGCCGAATGGCACGAGCGTGCGCGTCTTGAACCATTTGACGAGGAACGCGACCGTGAAGACCGCCGTGACCGCCGCCACGACACAGGCGACGACCGCCTGGCCGCGCACGCCGTCGCCGTAGGTGACCGAGCAGTTCAGGCAACTTCACGAGGCCCGCCGCGAGGATGATCGGCGTCGCGAGCAGGAATGCGAAGCGCGCGGAGTCGCTGTGATCGAGCCCGCGCGCGAGTCCGGCGCCCATCGTCACGCCGTCGCGGCTGATGCCGGCGACCAGCGCCGTCGACTGCGCGACGCCGACGACGAGCGCCTCGCGGTACTCGAGCGTGTCGAGCCGTCGCGCTCCGTCGGGCTTGGCGCCCTCGGCGATCGCCAGTTCTCGAACGGCCGCGCGGCGGCGAAACGCGCTCGGCGGCGAACAGCAGGAAGCCGTTGACCATCAGGAAGATCGCCGCGACCTCCGGCTTCGCCGTCAGCGTCGCGCAGCTGATGCTCGAGCGCCAGCGCGATGATCCCGGCGGGAATGCTCGCGAGGATGATCAGCCAGGCCAGGCGCTCGTTCGGCGTCTGCACGCGTCGCGTCTGCAGCGTGCGAAAGAACGCGCCGATGATCTCGACCCAGTCGCGGCGGTAGTAGATCAACAGCCCGATCGCGCTGCCGACATGCAGCATCACGACGAACGCCAGCCAGAATGAGTGCTTGCTGCGATTGGACGCGTGGACGAGCTCGTTCCAGCCGAACAGCGTCGGGAACAGCACTGTGTGGCCGAGGCTCGAGATCGGGAACAGCTCGGTGACACCCTGCAGCACGCCCAGCACGACGGCCTGGAAGTAGGTGATCGCCGACGCGAGCGGCGCGGTCAGGAGGGCGGCCATCGTCGCGGCAGCTTAGAGGCTGCGCGGGCCGACAGACGCCGTGAGAATCTTCACACCCACTTCACACGATCGTTTCCGGCTGGTCACAAAAGCCGCTCGCTTTGCAGGGGAATCTGTCTGCTATGGACGGTCAGGGAGTGACTACGACGAGGTTTGCGCAGGTATGCCGAGCGGACCTTCATTGCCACTCGACCGCGTCGCAGGAGTCCAAGCTCGGAGTGCAGCGCGCGGCCGGACTGCCGGAGTGCGCGACGCCGCCGCAGGAGGTCTACGAGCTGGCCAAGCGCCGCGGGATGGACTTCGTCACGATCACCGACCACGACACGATCGACGGCGTGCTCGAGATCGCCGACCGCCCCGACGTGTTCATCTCCGAGGAGCTGACCGCCTCCTTTCGCGGCGAGCCGCAGGCCGTGCACGTGCTCTGCTTCGGCATCACGCCGGACGATCACGAGTGGCTGCAGGCGCACCGCGACGACGTCGAGCTGTGCGCCGCCTACATGTACGAGCGTGAGATCGCCTGCGCGCTGGCCCACCCCTACTACCACGTCGGCGCGCCGCTGCGAGCGCGCCACCGCCGCCGCCTGGCGCAGCTGTTCGACGTCTGGGAGGTGCGCAACGGCGCGCGCGCCCGTGAGCTGAACCGACCGGCCGCGACATACGTCGCGACGCTCGACGGCGCCGGCATCGGCGGCTCCGACGACCACGCGGGCGTCGACATCGGACGTACCTGGACGCAGACGCCGCTCGCCGCGACGCCGGCCGAGTTGCTCGCGCACGTCCGCGCCGGCGCGGTCACAGCCGGCGGCGCGCAGGGCAGCGCCGCGAAGTGGGCACATGCCGCGATCGCGCTCGCCGCTCGCTCACTCGGTGGCCACGACGCTGCGACCCTGCGCCGCCGGACCCGGCGGCCGTGCTCAGCATGGCGCGAGCGCCTGCTCAGCGAGGGCGATGCGCGCCACGGTGCGAACGACTCGGGCGGCTCGGTCACGCCGGCAGATGCGCGTCGCCTGCTGCGCGCCTGGCTGCACGCCGTCGAGCTCGACCATCTCGACGAGGCCGGCCTGATCGCCTACATGCAGGACGAGCGCTTCAGCCACACCGACCTCTACCGCAGAGCCGCTCGCGCGCACGAGCGCAAGCTGCGCACCGCGATCGAGGGCGCGCTCGCGGCGGCTCGCGGCGAGGCGGACGTCGCGAGCGCCGCGCTCGGGCCTGTTCGAGAGCTGCACCGCCGCGATCCCCTACGCGCCGGCGACGGCCTTCCTCGCCAACGAGCGGGCGAAGCTCGACACGCGCCGCGAGGACGGCGAGACGCCGCGCGTTGCGATCCTCGCCGACGGCATCGGCTCGACGCACGGCGTCACGCGCGCGGTCGAGGAGATCCGCTCACGCGGCGTCGAGGGCTTCGAGATCGAGGTCGTCGGCACCGACCCTGCCGTCGACCGACGCCTGTCGGCCGTCGCCGAGTTCGAGGTGCCCTACTACCCGGGGCTGCAGATCGGCGTGCCGAGTCTCGCCGCGGCCGTGCAGACGATCGCCGACGGCTCGTTCGACCTGATCCACGTCTGCTCGCCCGGCCCGGTCGGCATCGTCGGCGCGCTCGTCAGCCGCGGCCTCGGCGTGCCGCTGCTCGGCAGCTACCACACGGAGCTGACCGCCTACGCAGGGCTGCGCAGCGGCGATCCGCGGGTCGCCGCGGCGATGGGCGCCGGTGTCAGCGCCTTCTATGGCGCTTGCGACCTGGTGCTCTCGCCGAGCCCCGCCTCCGACGAAGCGCTGGCCGCGATCGGCGTCGCGGCCGAGCGGATCGCGCGCTGGGACCGCGGCGTCGACACCGCTCGCTTCGACCCGGCCCTGCGCGAGCACGGGCTGCGCGAGCTCGAGGCGGACGGTCACGCCAAGCCCGACGGTTGCTTCGATCTGCTGTACGCCGGACGGATCACGCGCGAGAAGGGCGCCGACCTGCTGGCCGACGCGTTCCTCACGGCTCGCGCCGAGAACCCCGGCCTGCGGCTGGTGCTCGTTGGCGGCGGACCGGAGGAGGCTCGGCTTCGCGAGCGCGTCGGCGAGCACGCCGTGTTCCGCGGCTGGCTCGAGGGCGACGCGCTCGCGCGCGCATACGCCGCCGCCGACGCCTTCCTGTTCGCCAGCCGCACCGACACGTTCGGGCAGGTCGTGCTCGAGGCGCAGGCCAGCGGCCTGCCGGTCATCGCCGTCGCCGAGGGCGGCCCGCTCTCGTTGATCGAGCATCGTCGCAGCGGCCTGCTCTGTCAGGCCGACGCCGTCACGCTCGCCGGCGCCGTGCTCGAGCTCAGCGGCGCGCCCGCGCTCGCCGAGCGGCTGGCGCAGGGCGGCCTGCAAGCCGTTCGCGAGCGCACCTGGGAGCGGGCGCTCGAGCGCCTCGGCGGCTGGCTATCGCAGCCTGCTCGCCGGCGAGCGACGCGAGCGAGGTCGCGCGTGCCGCATAGCGCCGCCGAGCCCGCCAGGATCGCCGTCGCCCTGCACGACATCGAGCCGGCGACGTTCGAGCGCTGCGCACTGATCCGCGACTGGCTCGACGATCACGGCGTCGACCGCGTCACGTTGCTGGTGATCCCGGCTCGCGACCTGCACCCGCTCGGCGAGCGCTCGCCGGAGATGACGAGCTGGCTGGCCGAGCGCCGCATCGCCGGCGACTCGATCGCTCAGCACGGGTTTCAGCACGAGCGCGCCCGCCGCGCGGGCCTCTCGGCGCAGGCGCTGCTCAGCTCGCGCGCCCGGCGCGCCGGCGAGTTCGTCGGACTGGACGTGGCTGAGACGCAGCGTGCGGTCAACGCCGGCTGGCGCGTGCTGAAGCTCGCCGGTGTCGAGCCCGACGGCTTCGTCGCTCCCGCCTACGCGTACACGCCGGCACTGCGCAGCGTGCTTCCGCGCAGGTTCCGCTGGTGGGCCGGCCTGTTCGGCATCCACCGCCGCGGTGCCGGCGCCGAGCAGAGCAGCCGCCTGATCTCGCCGGCGCTCGGCACGGGCGGCTCGGGTCGCCTGCAACGCGCGCTCTCGCCCGCTCTGATTCGCGCCGCAGGGCTCGCCGGCGGGCGCACCATGCGCGTCGACCTGCACCCCTCAGACCTGGAACATCCGCACCAGATGATCGCGCTCGAGTGGGTGCTCGGCCGGGCCGGGCGAAGGCGCGTCGCGATCACATACGACCAGCTCTCGATCGAGCGTCCTGGCTCTCCGGCGAGCCTGGCTCGAGCTGGCGCGAGTCGGCACCCGCGCGATGGCTCGAGCGGCCGCACCGGCAAGCCGCCCCTTGCCGGTGCGCGAACGTCTTCGAGCGCTACGGAGGTCCGACCACCGGCCAATCGTTAGGCTTCGGCCGTGGCCGGTGACTACTACGCGGCGCAGCAGTCTTCCGGCGGCATCTCGAACGCCGAGATACTCGAAGCGAGCCTTAGATCCGCGGAGCCCCGGCCCGGCTTGAGCTGGATCGACGTCGGCTGCGGAACCGGCGACCTCCTGCGGATGATCAGGGACGGCTGTGAACCGGCTTCGCTGACCGGCATCGACCTTATTCCGTGGCTGGCGAGCGACCTCGACGACGACGTCGAGTTTCGCCAGGGCGCGGCCGAGGACATGGGCGATCTGGCGCCCGCGGACCGGATCATGCTGATCGAGGTCATCGAGCACCTCGAGGCACCGTGGCGCACGTTACGCCGGGCCGCGCAACTGGTCCGCCCGGGCGGGCGCATCGTCGTCTCGACGCCCAACGTCGCGACCCTGCGCCATCGCATCGATCTGAGCGCCCGAGGGAGACTCACGAGCTTCCGTCCCGACAACGACGCCCACCTGTCCCCCGCGCTCCCGCACGTGATCGCTCGCGTCCTGTCCGAGGAGGGCCTGATCCCCGACGAGCCGCGCTACGCGGCGGCCGACGTGATTCCGCTGGCAAACGGTCGTCTCTGGCCGCGTCCGCTGCGAGAGCGCAGTCCCGCCCTGCTGTCGGTCTCCGTCGTCGTTGGCGCGCGCCGCGTCGGCGAGACGAACTAGCAAGCTCAGCCGCCGGGCCCAGTGGCCCCCAGCACTATCGCGCGGCCTTCGCGGCGAACAGGGACGGTTCGAAGGACTCGACGTGCGCGGCGCCGGCGTAACCGAGGTGCTTGAGCTTGAACAGATCCTCGATCGTGCGCAGCAGCGAGAAGTGGCTGTACGGTTCCTGACTGGTCGTATGCGCCTTCACGAAGGGCGAGAGCAACAGCGCGCCGACCTGGCCGCCGCCTTCGGCCGGAAGGCTCGCGGCGACGCCGGTGGGCGCCGGCAGGTTGGGGAATCGCGGCTGTCCGCAGCACGAGCTCGAGTCGGCGAATTCGCCGGTCGACGGCGCCTCGTCGGTCGTGATCACGAGCAGCCCCGATTCCTTGTACGCCTTCGACGCGAGAATCTTCGGCACGACTTCGGCGAGGAAGCCGTCGGCGGCCGGCAGCCCGCCGGCGCCGCCCGTCGGGCACGGCCCGGGGCTGCCGTCGTGGCAGCGGTCGGGCACGATGTAGGAGAGGCTCGGCGTGCGCGCCGGATCGGCGAGGTCGCCCGCGAGCGATCCGAGGCCGACGTCGTCGCTCGCGCACGACGGCGATTCGGTGAGTCCCTGGAAGTAGACGAACGGGTTGCGGAACGTCGCATAGAGCTGCGCGGCGGCCGGCGTAGCCGAGCTCGGATCGGGCGCGCCGAGCGCCGGATGCGCGCACGAGGGCGCCGTCGCATCCGGGTTCGTCGATGCCCTGTACATACGCGCGCCACGAGAGCCGCTTGACTTCGAGCTGGCCGGGCAGCGTCGGCGTCGTCTGCGGATAAACGCAGCCTTCTCCGATGAACTGCCCGTCGTGCGGCGGAGCTCGCCGGCGTCAGCTGCCTCGTAGGTCGGGCAGTTCGCCGCCGTCGCCTGCGTCGGTCCCTGGCCGCTCAGCAGCGCGATGCCGTCTGCCAGCTGCTGATGCGCGACCGCGTAGTAGCGGACGAGCAGCTCGCCCTGGTGCTCGAGCGTCCGCGCGAGATAGGGAGCGGTCGATTCGGGACCGAACGTCGCCGCATACGGCTCGTCGGAGAGCATCACGACGAACACGTGCTTGATCGCCGGCAGCTTCGTGCCGCCGCCGGCTGGCGCTTCTCCGCCACCTTCACCTCCGCCGCCGGCCGCTTTCGGCGTGGCCTTCGGCGTCGCCGCCGGCGTGCTGCTCGACGGTGCCGGACTGGCCGGTTCCGCCGGCGCGCTCGCTTCCGGCGTCGGTTCGGCTTCGGCCGCGCGGCGGTGTACCGGCCGCGCTCGGCGCTTCGCCGCCGCTCGTCGCCGCGCTCGGCGGCGGCAGCACGATTCTCAGCGGCCGCTGTGCGGACGCGGCCAGCGTGTCGTCGACGCGCGAGCCCGCGGCGCTGCCGATCAGCACGCCGAAGCCCGCGAACGCCAGCACCAGGAGCGCCGAGACGCGCGGCGAGGGAAGCCTCAGCGCCGCGATCCGCGCCGCCGACCGCCGCCGGCAACGCGAACGCTGCAGCGCGCCTGCTGCCGGACTGCGGGACGTCGGCCGCCGCCGGCTCGCGGCGGTCCGAGCCGCCCGGAACCGGTCGCGATCGCTCGCGCAGGCGCGCAAGCACGGCCGAGTAGCTGCTCGCTGCGCGGTCCGACCCGCTCGCCGCACTCCACGCAGTAGCGCTGCTCGCGAGCCAGGCGCGCGTCGCAGCCGGCGCAAGTGCCGGCCGATCTCCAGCCCCTCGCCACCGCGGCCTAGACCTCCGCAGAGGATCCGGCAGGCGTGTCGAGGTCTCGATCGCCGCCGTCGCCGACCAGCAGCGCATCGATCGCCGCCGTCGAGTCCGCCAGCTCGGCGCCGCTCGACAGCGAAGCGCTCGGCACTCGATCCATCAGCGTGGCGCCGCACTGCCAGCAGTAGACGGCGCCACGGCTGTGCGGCGCGGCACAGGCCGGGCAGCTGCCGGCGCTGGCGCTCTCTTCGAGGCGCAGCAGCCGCTCGACCTCGGCCAGCTCGGCGTCGCGCTCCTGCAGAACCGCAGCACGGCGCACGAGCACGTCGAGGCGGAAGTGATCGCGGATCGCCATCTCGTATGCCAGGCCGCCGAGATCCCAGTGCAGCTCGGTCACCTGCTCGGCCAGCGCGTCGCGCCGGCGGCGCAGCTGATCGCCCGGCTGCTCGTGCCCGCCCGGCGACGCATCGGCCGGCCGGTCGACTGCATCGGCCGCGTCTGCGTTCGACGACCGGCCGGCCGCGTCCGCCACTCTGGCCGTGCGTCCCGAGCGCCTGAGCGCTTCTCCGAGCAGGCTCATCACGTCCCCACCACGTCGGGCAGGTTCTTCGATTTTTCCTCGTAGCTCTTGCCCTTGCTCTTGTGCAGTTCTTCGAGCGACTTCGGCGTCGCCGTCTGCCCGCCTCCTGAGCCTCCGGGCGCGGCCGGCGTCGAGCCCGATTTCGAGCTCGAGCCGGAGGATGCCGCGCCGCTGCCGCTGCCGGCGACCTTGATCACGCTCGCGCCGGGAAAGCTCTTCTTCAACCCGGCCAGTGCCTTCTGCGCCTCTGCCTGCTTGTGGTAGACGCCCGAGTAGATGACGTACTTGCTGCCTTTCAGCAGGGCACCGGCGCCCTTCGCGCCCTTCGCGGCGGCTGCGCTCTTCGCGGCTTCGACGGCGCTCGTCGTCGTGCCGGCCTGCGGAAGCATCTGCAGCTGCACCGTGTAGCCGCTAGTTCCCGCCGGCCAGTCCGAGCTGAACGGCGCTTCCGTCGCGGCTCCCGTGGAACCGTTCGCAGCACCGCTCGCCGGAGCGGTGCTCACGCTGATCACCTGGGCGGCCGCCGGCGCGCTGGGCTTGGAGCCGCCGGAGCGGCCTATCAGTACGCCGACGCCCATCGCCAGCAGCAGTACGCCAACGCCGGCGATTACGGTCACGGCACTTCCGCGAGGCGTGTCTGCGCCCCGAGAGTCGCGCGGCGGCGACGGCGGCGTCGCCGGCGGGGCGGCGGCTTGCGTCGATACCGGCGGACCGCCGAGCAGCACGCTGCTCATCGCGCCGCGCCGCTCGCCGCACTCCAGGCAGTAGCGCTGGTCCTCGGCCATCGGCGCCCCGCACGAGCGGCACGGCTCGACTGCGCCGAGCGGACGGCGAGGAGCTGGCGATCGATTCGGTCGGCATGGCGGCTGGCTCTCGGAGGGTGCTCGTTGTCGCTTCGACGGTCGCGCGCGCGACACGTCCTGAAGCCGTTCGGCTCCTCCGCACATGGTCCAGCCGTGCCTCCGTGGCGGCGTAACGATTTGGTGAAAGCCGGCGGCGCGTGCGCATCCTCGGCAGCCGCGGGCGACAGCCCGCGAGCCTGCCATTAGGATCAACGTCGTACGCCGCATCGTTGAGGCGGTCGTCGTGTTCACATACTGGACGCAGCGAGCGCTCGTCGTGCGTGGCGTGCTTCGAACGGAACGGACTCGGACATGAGATCGAAACTTGCCCGCAACAGCGCCTACGTCCTCCTAGCGACGGTGTCCGCTCGCTCTCGCTGGCGCTCGCGCAGTCGGCTCCGGCCGCCTCGCAGACGGGCGCTCCGACCGTTTCGACCGGCCGCGTCAACGACGTGCGTGGCACCTCAGCGGCGTTGCTGGGCACGGTCAACCCGCACGGATTGCCGACGACCTACGTCTTCCAGTACGGGCCGTCGATCAGCTACGGCTCGCAGACTCCGAGCATCTCGGTCGGAGCCGGCCAGAACCCGGTGAGAGTCTCCCAGACGGTCGCGAATCTCCCGCTCGGCTCGCACTACCGCATCGTCGCGGCCAACAGCGCCGGCACTCGCGCCGGCCACGACCAGAGCTACACCTCCGTCAAGCGCAAGCTGAAGTTCGCGATGGAGGACACCAAGCAGCTTGCGCCGACACCCTACGGCGGAACCTTCGTCCTGCAGGGAACGCTGACAGGCGTCGGCGGCGCGTTGCAGACGATCTCGCTGCAGTCCAGCCCGTACCCGTACCTGACGGCATTCGTCAACGTCGGATCGGCCTTGACGACGAACGCCGCCGGCGCCTTCGCGATCCCGGTGCAAAGGCTTGACGAAGAGCACGCAGCTCCGCGTCACAGCGAGCGGCACGCGGCCGCTGACGAGCCCGATCGTGACCGCTCAGGTCGCGCCGAGGATCACCCTGCACGTGCGCACCTCCTCCCACGTCGGGCTCGTGCGCCTGTACGGCACGGTCACGCCCGGCCGAGGTCGGCATGAAAGTGCTCTTCCAGGTCGAAGAGCCGGCCCGCCCGCGCGGCAAGCTCCGAACGCGAAGTGCGCTATTCGGCGCAGGCCTTCACCACGGTGAAACGCGCGACGCGCAGCTTCTCGCGCTTCAGCCAGGTCGTCACGGTTCGCAAGGCCGGCCGCTACCGCGCATATGTCGTCCTGCCCACCGGCGCGCTCGTCTCGGGCGCCAGCTCGAGCGTGACCCTGCGCGCCGACCCGAACGCCGCCAAGAGCCACTGACCTAACGGCGTCGCGCTGCGCACCGCGACGCAGGCGCCTCGGGCCGCTCCCTGCTCAGGACTCGCCGGCGAGGATGCCGCGCGCGGCGAGCACCTCGATCACGCGCTCGACGCCGCGCTCGACGGTTTCCTCGAGCGCTCCAAGCACCAGATCCGGATCGGCCGGACGCTCATAGGGAGCGCCGACGCCCGTCAGGCCGGCCAGCTCACCAGCACGCGCCCGCGCGTAGAGGCCCTTCGGGTCGCGCTGCTCGCACAGCTCCAGCGGCGCGTCGACGAACACCTCGATGAACTCCAGCTTCTGCTCGACGTGCAGCTTTGCCGCGAACTCGCGATCGGCCGCGTAGGGGCTGACGAGGCTGACCAGCGCGACCGTGCCCGACTCGGCGAGCAGCTGCGCGACATGCGCCGTTCGCCGAACGTTCTCGCGTCGCGCCGGCTCGTCGAAGCCGAGATCGCCGTTCAGGCCATGGCGCAGGTTGTCGCCGTCGAGCAGGAACGCGGCCTGCCCGGCCCCGATCAGCCGCTCCTCGACGGCCGCAGCGATCGTCGACTTGCCCGCCCCCGGCAGCCCCGTGAACCAGAGCGTCGCGCCGGGGTGGCCGAGCGCGCTCCAGCGCCGCTCGCGCGTCATCCGCGTGCCCTGCCAGCGAACGTTCGGGCTGCGCTCGCTCTTCGGCGGATCCAGCTCGTCGACCTCCGTATCGAGGATCACGCCGGCCGCGACCGTTTCGTTCGTCGCCTCGTCGATCACGATCAGGCTGCCCGTCGTGCGGTTGCGGCGATAGGAGTCGAATACGAGCGGCGTGCTGAGCTCCATCCGCACGCGCCCCAGGTCGTTCAGCTCAAGCTCCGTCGCGCTCTCATCTCGGTGCAGCGTCTCGACGTCGATCCGGTAGCGCACGTCGAGCCCGCCGACCATCGCCGTGCGCGTCGTGTGCTTGACCTGGTAGCGGCGGCGGCGATCGAGCGGGCGCTCGGACATCCAGCAGATCAGCGCCTCGAATCGATTCGCGACCGTCGGCTGGTTCTGCGCGCGCACGATCGTGCTGCCACGGCCGACGTCGATGTCATCACTCAGCCGCAGCGCCACCGACATCGGCGGGAAGGCCTCCTCGATCGGCCCCTCGAAGGTGTCGATCCCGGCGATCGTCGTGCGCTGACCGGACGGCAGCACGATCACGTCGTCGCCGGGCCGGATCACGCCGCCGGCCACCTGTCCGGCGTAGGCACGGTAGTCGCTTACGCTCGTCGCCGGCGGGCGAATCACCCACTGCACAGGAAAGCGCACATCGATCAGATTGCGATCGGAGGCGATGTGCACGTGCTCGAGGTGGTAGAGCAGCGGCGGCCCCTGATACCAAGGCATCGTCTCAGAGCGATCGACGACGTTGTCGCCATGCAGCGCCGAGATCGGAATGAACGTCACGTCCGGCATCTCCAAGCGCGCTGCGAACAGCTCGAACTCCTCAACGATCGAGTCGAAAACGCCCTCGTCGTAGTCGACCAGGTCCATCTTGTTGACGCACACGACGAGGTGCGGAATCGCCAGCAACGAACTGATGAAAGCGTGGCGCTTGGACTGTGAGATGACACCCTTGCGCGCGTCGACGAGCACGATCGCCAGGTCCGCCGTCGAGGCGCCTGTGACCATGTTGCGCG
Source organism: uncultured Solirubrobacteraceae bacterium (assembly GCA_963812575.1). Taxonomy (GTDB): domain Bacteria; phylum Actinomycetota; class Thermoleophilia; order Solirubrobacterales; family Solirubrobacteraceae; genus Palsa-744. The sequence goes on from CAWEVS010000015.1 coordinate 86,642, forward strand.
TGTACTGCTCGTGACCCGGCGTGTCGGCGATGATGAACCGGCGCTGAGCGGTCGCGAAGTACCGATAGGCGACGTCGATCGTGATCCCCTGCTCGCGCTCGGCACGCAGTCCATCGGTCAGCAGCGAGAGGTCGAGAAAGTCGTGACCCATTCGCTGACTGGTCTGCTCGACGTGCTCGAGCTGGTCGGTCAGAACCTGCTTGGAGTCGTACAGCAGCCGGCCGATCAGCGTGCTCTTGCCGTCGTCGACCGAGCCTGCCGTCGCGAAGCGCAGCAGGTCGACTGGCCGCTCGGTCAAGCGCCGGAACAGCTCGCGCGCCTCCTCGCCGCCGCTCGCCGTCGCAACCGCCGCCTCCTGCGCCGCACGCTGCCTGGCGCGCCCGTTGCCGTTTGCGTCCTCGCTCACGTGCCCCTCACTCTGCCGCCGTCGATCGATCCACGAGAGTGTTTCATCAGAAGTACCCCTGACGCTTGCGATCCTCCATCGCCGCCTCGCTGACGCGGTCATCGGCGCGCGTCTGGCCCCGCTCGGTCACCTCGGTCGCCGCGATCTCGGCGACGACCTGCTCGAGCGTCGCGGCCGATGACTCGACCGCGCCGGTACAGCTCATGTCGCCGACCGTGCGATAGCGGACGGTCGCCGAGAACGGGCGCTCGCCCTCGACCATCTGCGTGAACGGGCTGACCGCGTAGAGCATGCCGTCGCGCTCGAACACCTCTCGCTCGTGCGAGAAGTAGATCGACGGCACCTCGAGGCGCTCCTCCGCGATGTACTGCCAGACGTCGAGCTCGGTCCAGTTGGAGATCGGAAAGACGCGCGCGTGCTCGCCCTTGCGAATGCGTGCGTTGTACAGCGACCACACCTCCGGGCGCTGCCGTTGCGGCTCCCACTGACCGAACTCGTCGCGAAACGAGAGCACGCGCTCCTTCGCGCGTGCGCGCTCCTCGTCGCGACGCGCTCCGCCGAACGCCGCGTCGAAGCCGTGCTCGCGGATCGCGTCCAGCAACGTCACGGTCTGCAGCACGTTGCGAGACGCGCGCGGCCCCGTCTCCTCGACGACGCGTCCGTTGTCGATCGAGTCCTGCACGCTCGCCACGATCAGCCGCTCGCCGAGCTCACCCACGCGCCGGTCGCGATACTCGATCGCCTCGGGAAAGTTGTGCCCGGTGTCGACGTGCATCAACGGAAACGGGAACGGCCCGGGACGGAACGCCTTCTCGGCGAGACGCACGAGAACGATCGAGTCCTTGCCGCCGCTGAACAGCAGCACCGGTCGCTCGAACTCGGCCGCAACCTCGCGCATCACCTGAATCGCCTCGGCCTCGAGCGTCCGTAGGTGCGAGAGATGGTAGGTAGCGGGCATCCGTGCTAGGTGTTCGTTGTTGGCCTGATTCGGGTAGCGACCACCGTGCGGCTCCCGCGCGTCCGCCGGGCTGACAGTCCGATTGCGCGTTTCCACATTAGGGAGACTAGGCAGCTTTTGCAAGATTGCGGTAAGGCTTCGTGTTCCTCGAGGCGCGCCGTCAGCCGCCCCGAACCCGTTCCAGCGCCTGCACGTATACCGCCTGCACTGCGCGCACATGCTGCGCGATCGTGAACTCGCGCTCCACGCGCCGGCGCCCTGCGCGGCCCATCGCGGCCGACTGCTCCTCGCCGGCCAGCACACGTTGCACCGCCTCCGCCCAGGCACGCGCTTGGCGCGGCGGCACGAGGAACCCCTCGCGACCGTCGTCGATCAGCTCTGCCGGGCCGCCGACGGCGGTCGCGACGACCGGCACTTCCAGCGCCATCGCCTCGATCGCCGAGCGGCCGAACGGCTCCTCCCAGGAGGGCAGGAGCAGCACGTCCAGCGCACGCACGATCTCCGCCACGTCGTCGCGCTCGCCGAGCCAGGAGACGCGTCCGGAGAGGCCCGTCCGCTCGATCAGCTCGCGCAGGCGCGCGACGTAGTCCTCGTTGTCGAAGCGCGTCGCCGCGGCGACGAACTTCGCCGCGCCGACCAGCAGCAGCTGCGCGTCGACGCCGCCACTCGCTCAGCAGCCGCAGCGCTTCGATCGCCGTGTCCTGTCCCTTCCACGGCGTGATCTGCGCGACGACGCCGAGCAGCACGGGGCGCGCGCCGTCAGACCCCAGCCTCGCGCGCGCGGCCGCCCGGTCGATCCGCCGTGGATCGAAGCGTTCGAGATCGACCGCGTTGTAGACGACCTGCAGCTGCGCTCGCGGCGCCGCCGCGCGCACCGACGCGGCCGTGTAGCGCGAGTTGGCGATCACCGTCGTCGCGCTCGCAGCGATCAGGCGAAGCGTCGCGGTGCTCAACGTGCCCGGGCGGCAGGCAGTCGCGCACGTGCACGATCCGCGCCCTTCCGCGCAGACCGGCGAGCGCAAGCACGACGCCGGCGCGAATCGAGTTGGCGTGCACGACCTCGGCGCGGTGTCGCTTCGCCGCGCGACGAACCTGCCAGGCCGCGAGCGCCATCTCCAGCAGCGCTCGCGGAGTGTGCAGCGGGTGCAGCCTGAGACTCCCGGCCGTTCCCGCGATCGGCGTCGTCGCGATGCCGCGACGCTCGGCGAGCTCCGCCAGCGCGCCGCGCGGCGTCGCCAAGAGCGGCTCGACATCTGCATCGAGCGCGCTCAGCAGCTCCAGCAGCGAGCGCTCGCCACCGCTGACGACCGCCGTGTGATTGACGAACAGGACCTTCATCGGCTCGCGCCCGGCGCCGCGCCCGTGCTCCGATCGTAGCTCTCGCGCGTCGAGCAGCTCGAGCAGCTCGCGCTGCACGCGCGCCGCGACGGCCTGCCAGGTGTGCGCCCGCGCGTGCCTGCGCCCGCCCTCGCCGAGCCGCCGGGCGAGTCCGTCGTCGAGCAGCAGCGAGCTGATCGCGCCGGCCACGGCGAGCGGGTCGAGCGGGTCGACGAGCAGACCCGTCTCGCCGTCGAGCACGGCGTCGGTCGCGCCGCCGACGTTGCCTGCGACGACCGGCTTGCCGTACGCGCCGGCTTCCAGGTAGACGATCCCGAAGCCCTCGCCGGCGAACGGCCCGGCCGGCAGGCGGCTCGGCATCGCCAGCAGCCGGGCCCGCCGCAGCCACGCGTCGCGCTCGTCGTCGTCGACCGCGCCGAGGAAGCGAATCGAGCGCTCCACGCCGTAGCTGCGAGCAAGCGCTTCGAGCGGCGGGCGCAGCGAGCCCTCGCCGATCACGACCCACTGCGCGTCGGGCACCTTCGCGAGCGTCAGTGCCAGCGCGCGGACCATCACGTCGTGGCCCTTGTAGCGCTCCTCGATCCGCGCGATCGTCAGGATCGTCGGCCGCTCCGCCGCAAGCGGCGTCGAATCGACGGGCACGTCGGCACCGTTGGCGATCACACGCAGCCGCCGTGGACGCGCGCCGGTCGCTGCGACGAGCTCGGCCGTGTAGGAGCTGACCGCGATCGCCAGGTCGGCATGTCGCACGGCGAAGGCGGCGAGCCGCGGCTTCGCGCAGATCTCTTCGGCGTGGAAGTACTGAGCCGTGCGTGCGCCGAGCGTCCGGCGAATCGCCGCCGCGGCCGGGCTCGCGACGATGTGCGTGCTGAGCGTCAGATCGGGCCGAAAGCCGGCGGCGGCCCGCAGCGCGGCCGCGTTCAGCAGCGCGTTGCGCCCGCCGCGCAGCCGCTCGCCGCCGGCGACGCGGTGCGTGCTCAGCGCGCTGGCCGCGTCGAACGCAGACGCGCCGGGCAGAGCAGGCGCGACGACGAGCGTCTCGAACGCATCCATGCCCGAGGCGAGGCGCTCGGCGACGACCTGGATACCGCCGGGCGCAGGCGGGAAGTCGGGCGTCAGGAGCAGCAGCCGCGGCCGCGCCCGGCCGGCCGCGCGCTCAGCGTGGCGCGAGACCATGGAAGCGGTCGGCCCACAGCCCGAACGCGAGCAGCGGCCAGAGCCGGTCGCTGTGGTCGCGCGCGCCGCTTGCGTGCTCGCGCGCGAGCTGCTCGACTGCGCCGCGATCGAAGTAGCCCTCGCCGTAGATCGTGCCGCGCTCGAGCTGCTCGCGCAGCGCCGGCGCCAGCGGCCCCCGGAGCCACTCGGCCGCGGGCACGCGAAACGCCTTCTTGCGGTAGCGACTCGTGCGAGCGCTCGGAAGCAGGCCGGCCGGCAGCATCGCGTGCACGAGCGCCTTGCCCGCGCCGGACAGGTGCATCGAGGTGTCGAGCGAGCCGGCCAGCTCGGCGAGGCCGGCATGCAGGAAGACCGTGCGCAGCTCGAGTGAGACGAGCATGCTCGCGCGGTCGGTCTTCACGAGCACGTCGTCGGGCAGGTAGTGCACCTGATCGAGATGCATCAGCCAGCGAGCAGCCGCTCCATCCTCGAGCTCACCGGCCCGGCGCCCGAGCTCGCCGAGCAGCCCGGCGCGCTCGACGCCGGCGAGCCGCGGTCCGTAGAGGCTCTCGCGCGCCTGCCGCCGCTCGGCCGTGACCCAGTCGAGGTTGCGCTCGAGCATCGGCGTCGGCGCGAGTCGCCGGGCGGCGCGCGAGGCGGTAGCCCAGCCGGATGAGGCGCGCAGCGCCACGCCTGCCAGCGGCCGTGCCGTCGCCGAGGGAAGCGCTGCGTGCACGCGCCTGGCCTGTTCGAGGCGACGGTAGCGCGGGTAGCCGCCGAACAGCTCGTCGGCGCCCTCGCCGCCGAGCGCGACCGTGACGCGCGGCCGGGCGAACTGCGACAGCGCATTCAGCGGCACCGTTGCGCGGTCGGCGAGCGGCTGGTCGAGGCTCGCGAGCAGCTCAGGCACGCGTTCGCCGACATCCTCGAGAGTCAACGTCACCTCGTGGTGCTCGGAGCCGAGCCGTTGTGCAACCTCGCGAGCCCGCTCGGTCTCGTTGACGCCGCCGACGTCGTAGCCGACCGTGAATGTCTGCAGGCGCTGCGAAGAAGTTCGCGCGGCCGCCGCAGCGACGAGCGTCGAGTCGACGCCGCCGCTGAGGAACACGCCGACGGGCACGTCGGCGACCATTCGCGTCGCGACGGCCTGCTCGAACAGCGCCGTCGCCTCGGCGGCGACCGCCGCGAAGGACTCGCGCCGGCGCGTGCTCCGCCGCGGCGGCGCCCACCAGCCGCGCTGCTCGCTGCGTCGCTGCTCGCGCGACCAGCTCAGCAGGTGCCCGGGCGGCAGCTGGCGCACGCCGGGCACGACCGTGCCCGGGCCGGGCACGTAGGCGAACACGAAGAACGCATCGATCGCCGCGGGGTCGAGCTCGCGCAGCTGCGGCCTGACCGTCGAGCAGCGAGGTCAGCTCTGAGGCGAACAGCAGCTCGCCGTCGTGCTCGTGCAGGAACAGCGGCTTCTCGCCGAAGCGGTCTCGCGCCAGCAGCAGAGCTGCGCTCGCGCTGGTCCCAGATCGCGAACGTGAACATCCCCTCGAGCGCGTGCACCATCGCCTCGCCGTACTCCTCGTAGAGATGCACGAGCACCTCGGTGTCGCCGGACGTCGAGAAGCGGTGCCCGCGCCGTTGCAGGTCCGCGCGCAGCACGCGATGGTTGTAGATCTCGCCGTTGAACGCCGCCCAGACCGAGCCGTCCTCGTTACAGAGCGGCTGGTGTCCGCCGTCGATGTCCATCACCGACAGGCGACGGGCGCCGATGCTGACGCCCGCCGGCGGATCGCTGTGCACGCCCTCGTCGTCGGGGCCGCGATGGCGCAGAGTCGCGCACATCGCCCTCACCGCGCGGCCGTCGGGGTCCTCCGTGCTCCCTGCGATCCCGCACATGCGCGCAACATAGATGATCGTCCGCCGCACCAGAGCCCGGCGCGCCGGGCCCGCGCTGCCCGACGACGCCCCCGTGTCCAGGCGCGGTCAAGCAGCGCAGTGCAGGTGCCGATAAAAGCCGCGAACAGGTCGCCGATCGCCACGACGACCGCCTCGCAACCGATCACAAGGAGCAAAGTGCCCGTACAAGCCGCCCGCCGGTCGCTGTTCCCGGCCATCCTGCTCTGCGTGGCGTTCGCGTTCGCATCGATGCTGCCCGCCACGGCATCCGCCAACCGCGCCGGCAGAGCCTCCGCCGCGAGCGCGTCCAACCGCGAACAGCGCCAGGCAGAACGCAGCGCACGGCGCGAAGCACGCCAGGCCCAGCGCGAAGCGCGTGAGAGCGAACGCGAAGCGACGCGCGCCGCTCGCCAGGCCGAACGCGAAGCACGCCGTGCCGCGCGCAAGCGGGCGCTCGAGCGTCACCGAAGCACCGCTCCCGACCGAACCGGCGCCGAGCGAAGCCAAGCCGGAAGGCAAGCCCGAAGCGCCGGCCGGCGAAGGCGTCGAGCCTGCGGCCGTCGAGCGCGCCCGGCTGCAGCCTCACCGTCGCGACCAGCGCCGCACTTCTGACGGTCGGCGAATCGGCGACCCTCACCGGCAAGCTCAGCTGCCCGACGGCTGCCGACGCCGAAGGTCGCGAACTGACGATCGAGCAGCGCCAGGCCGGCGGCCCAGGTGACGCCACGGCCTCCTCCACGCTCGCGCCCGTCGGCAACGTCAAGACGGCGACCGACGGCAGCTACGAATTCCACACCGCAAGCCTCGGCCACCCGCAGCACGTTCGTGATCCGCTCAGCCGACACGCGTCACCCCGCGCGGATCGTCGTGCGAGTCAACGCCGGCGTCACGCTCGAGGGACCCGCCGCCAGCGGCGCGTCGTTCGCGATGGGTGCCGGCAGAGTGAGCGGCGGATCGAAGAGGACGTCGTTCTCCGGCGTCGTGCAGCCGGCGTCGGCCGGCGTCGTCGTCGGCCTGCGAGTCCGCTACGCCGGCCAAGAATGGCGCACGGTCGATCGTCGCGCGGACCGACGGCGAAGGCCACTACTCGCTCTCGCACCGCTTCGCCTTCGCCGGCGACGTCGAAGTCGAGACCGTCGCGCATCCGCACGGCGAGCAGCGCACCGAATCGGCGGTGCTCAGCTACACGATCCTGCAGGCGCAGAACCCTGCACTGACGATCGAGAGCAACACCACGACGCCGCCGGCCACCGAACCGCCGACGCTCGGTGCTCCGGCGCTCGCCGCAACGCCGGCTGGCGCCGCGCCGACGACGATCAGCGGAGTCGCCGCCAAGGCCGCGAACCAGACCGTCACGCTGCTGGCACGCAGCCAGGCGGGCCGCTTCGCGCCGGTCGCGACCGTGACCGCCGACGCGACCGGCGCGTACTCGTTCACGGTCGATCCGTCGCAGACCACGATCTACGAGGTCAGCGCCGGCCGCGAACGCTCGACGCAGGTTCGCGTCCAGGGCAGCTAGGCGGCGGCCGCGTCAGGCGTCAGCCGGAGCCGGCCGCGCGAGCCGTCAACTGGACGCCGGCCGCGCGAACCAGTTGACGATCTCCTCGCGCGCGACGAACGTCTCGCGCGCGAACGGTCCCTCGCCGGTGATCGAGAAGATCTCGTAGCCGAGCTCGCGCAGCGCGTCGTAGACCGCGCCCGGCGCCGAGCCGTAGAGCGCCGCGGCGCTCGGAACGTGCTCGAAGATCACGAACGGTTTGACGCCGCCGCAGCAGCTCGGCGCCGCCCTGCACGACCTCCAGCTCGGCGCCCTCGACGTCGATCTTGATCACTCGCGGGTCGAGCTCGGCCAGCTCGGCGTCGAGCGTCGAGAGCCGCACCTCGATGTACTCCGGAGCGCCGCGCTCGTCGCTGACCTCGAGGCTGCGGCGTAGCCCGCTCCAGCCGTCCATCGTGCGGAAGTGGCAGAACTCGGCGGTGCCCGGTCGCGCGCTCAGCGCCAGCTGACGGGTGTCGAGCTGCGGGAACTCGCGCCTCAGCCCGGCCGCCAGGTCGGGGATCGGCTCGAAAGCCACGTGACGGCCCGCCGGCGCCGCGCGCAGGGCCACGCGCAACAGCTGGCCGCGGTTCGTGCCGACGTCGACGTAGGTCGAGTCATCGCGCAGCACCGCCGCGAGCACGGCCTCGACGGCGATCTCTTCGTGCAGCAGGCGGCGCGCGACCGGATAGAAGATCGCGAGCAGCTCGGGGCGCTCGACGCGCCGCGAGAGCGAAGCGATCGCCCTGTGGACGCACGCTCATCCGAGGCCTTCCGCGTTCGCGACCGGTCGCAGCCGCGAGAGCAGTGGGCGCCAGATCGACTGCACCAGCTGCGTCAGACGGTCGGCGTGCGGTCGCGGCCGCGCGGAGCGCCGCACGGCGACCGTGTCGGAGCGGATCAAGCGGGTTGCCCTGCAGCGGCGCGCCGACCCGCAGCGCCTGCAGGTCGGGCAGCTCGGCGCTGGAGCCGAGCATCGCGAGGATCTGCCTCGTCACGCCCGCAGGATCCTCGAGAAAGTCCTCATGGCGCACGAAGATCCGGCGATCGGAGCGATGGCTTGCGAACGTGCGTAGCGCGAGCAGCTGCGTCAGCCACAGATTCGCGTTCATCGTCAGCCGCCGCCAGCGCGTCTCTGCGACTTCGTGTGGACTCAGCTCGCGCGTGTTGGAGGCGACCACGTCGCGTGGATCGCGCACCAGGAAGATCAGGTACAGCTCGATCTCCGGCAGCCGTCGAAGCTCCCTCGCGCGCAGCGGGAAGTGCGAGCTGTCGATCACGTAGCGCGCCTGCGCCACCTCGGCGACCGCGCGCGCGAGCTCAACCGCAACGCGGCGATAGGCCGGGCGCAGCCGCCGGCGCGCCGGCCACAGATCGAAACGCAGCCAGGCCGAGGAGCGCTCGATGCAGCGGTTCGCCTGACGGCCGAAGATCTCCTCCGCGCCGCTCACCCGTCGGCTGACCGCGTCCCAGAAGTCCTGGCGATCGCTCGCACCCCAACGCGGCCGCTGAGCGCTCAGGAGCCACTCCTCGAGCTCGCCGGCGTAGAAGAAGCCGTCGCAGTTGCCGAGCGTGATCCCGAGGATCGTGCTGCCGCTGTGCCCGGCGCCCATCACGTACACCAGTTTCACCGGCTCACTGCTGGCCCCCGCGCTCATCGCCTGGAATCTAGTGCGCCGGCGGGCCGGGCGTCGCTATCATCGAGCGTCCGCGCGCCGCCCAGAGGGCGCAGCAGTGCCGGCGCGGATGGAGAGCTCGCGATCCCGGGGATGACAAGATCCGTTCTGCTCGTCACGCCGCTCTGGACGAGGGACGGCGGCGTTGCAACGCACGTTGAGGCAAGCGCCGCGGCACTCGTCCGGGCCGGCGTCGAGGTACACGTCCTCGCCGCGCGCGACGAGCTGGAGCGTCCGCTCGACGGCGTCACGGTGCACGTCTCGCCGGATCTGTTCAAGCGCGATGCGCCGGTCGAGCGCCGGCTCGGCGACGCGCTCGCGCGTGCGTACTCGGTGATCCACACGCACCAGTTCGACGATCCTCTCGTCAGCGCTCACCTGCAGAGCCGCGCGCCGCTGGTCAGCAGCGTGCACGGCTTCTCGGCATGCACCTCGGGCGTCCACTACTTCCGCCCCGGCCACGAATGCCAGCGCGCGCACGGGCCCGGCTGCGTGCCCAACCTGCTGCTGCGCGGCTGCGCGCACACGCGCGACCCGCGCTGGCTGCCGCGCGGCTACGACCGCTCCTCGACCGCGCGCGCCTCGCTGCGCAGCGCGGACCTGACGATCACCTACTCGCGCGCGATCGATCGTCACATGGCGATCAACGGCGTGGAGCGTCGCGCGATCGTTCCGCTGTTCAGCACCGTGCCGGTCGCGCGCGGATCGGGGCACGAGCGCCGTCGCCGGGTCGTCTTCGCCGGGCGCTTGGTGCGGCCGAAGGGCGTCGAGGTGCTGCTCCGCGCGGCGCGCTCGGTCGACGCCGAGTTCGTGATCTGCGGCACGCGGCCGCGAGCTGGAGGCGCTGCGCACGCGCGCTGCACGGCTCGGCGTGCAGGAGCGCGTCGCCTTCGCCGGCTGGCTCGGACCCGAGCAGCTCGCGCACGAGCTCGCCGAAGCGTCGATCGTCGCGATCCCCTCGCTCTGGCCCGAGCCGTTCGGGCTCGTCGGGATCGAGGCACTCGCCGCAGGCCGGCCCGTCGTCGCGAGTGCGACCGGCGGCGTCGAGGAGTGGCTCGACGACGGGCGAACCGGGCTGTGCGTGCCGGCCGGCGACGCGAAAGCGCTCGCCGAGGCGCTCTCAGAGCTGCTGGCCGACCCGGCTCGCCAGCAGGAGATGGGCGCCGCCGGACGGCGCGACGTCGCCGAGCGATTCACCGAGAGCCGGCATGTCGCGGCGCTGCTCGAGGCCTACGCGACGGCGCAGCAGCGCTGGCAGCGGGGCGGCCCGCGCCGATGAGCGAACGCCTGCTGTGCATCTCGCAGTCCTTCGCGCCCGAGACGACGCCGACCGGCATCCGCGCGGGCAAGCTGCTCGCCCGGCTCGCCACTCGCTGGGACGTCGAGCTCGCTGACCGAGACGAGCGAGGCGCGCTCGCGCGGCCGGCTGAAGGTCACCGCGGTCGCCGCCCGGCGCCCGCGCCGGCTGATGGCGGCGTTGCGCCGTGCGCGGCTGAACAAGCTGCTCGAACTCCTCGTCTGGCCGGACGAGTCGATCTTCTGGGTGCTGCCGGCGATCTTCGCCGGCAGGCGGATGATCGCCGAGCGCAGGCCTCGCGCGATCGTCGTCTTCATGATGCCGTACTCCTCCGGGCTCGTCGGGATCGTGCTGGCTCGCCTCAGCGGACTGCCGCTGATCCTCAACCTCGACGACTCGCCGACCTGCACCGACATGCACCCCGACTTCCCATCGCGCCTGCACTACCGGCTGGCCAAGGCGCTCGAGAACCTGTACGTGCGGCGCGCCGACGCGATCGTCTACGTCTCGCAGACGAATCTGGACCTCGTCGCGGCGCGTCAGCCGGCCGCCGCCCGGGCGAAGTTCCATCTCGTCCGCTACGGAGCCGACGAGCTGGAGTTCGAGCCGCAGCCGCCGAGCGGCGAGCGCTTCGAGGTCGTCTACGTCGGCGCGATGTCCGGCTGGTGGACGCTGATCGGCGAGCGAGCGCCGGTGAGCCTGTTCAAGCGCCTCTACGACGCCTGGATGCGCCTCGGCCGCCACACGCTGACGCGGCTGGACACGCGCACCGCCTCACCGGCGATCGTCGGAGAGGCGCTGCTGTCGGCGCTCGCCGAGCATCCCGAGTGGAACGGACGGCTGGGCATGAGCGTGTACGACAACAGCTACCCGCGCGAGGTCGTCACGCGCGCGCTGGCGGCTGCCGGCATCGAGCAGGTCGTCTCCGTGCACGACCCTGTCGCGCACGAGCTCGTCGGCGGCATCCTGGCCGGCGCCGACCTGCTGTTCCTGACCCTGCCGCTGCGTCTCGACGGCTCGCGCGGCGGGCGCATCTCGGCGAAGACGTATGAGTACCTGATGACCGACCGGCCGATCCTCGCCGCGCTGCCGGCCGGCGAGAACTGGGACTACCTCGACGGCAAGCCCGGCGTGTGGCTGACCGAGCCCGACGACGTCGGCGCCCAGCGCGAGGCGATCGTCGAGCTGGCCTCGGCGAAGTTCGCCGGCCGGCCGCGCACGTTCGCGCGCGAACGCGAGCACGAGGAGATCTCCTACGACGCTCGCGCCGAGCAGTTCGAAGCGGCGATCGAGGCCGGCGTCGCGAGCGGCGGGCGACGCGGTCGCTCGCGCTGAGCGCGCCCGCTCAGCTCTGCCGGTCGTCGATCACAGCGCGCAGCGCACCGCCGACCACCTGCACGCTGCTCTCGACGCTCATCGCCTGCTCGGCGAAGACGCGACCGTGCTGACCCTGTCGTTCGCCGGCGGCACGATCCTCGAGTAGCCCGACGATCGCATCGGCCAGCGCGCGCGACCACGGCGCGACGATCACGGCGCCGCCGGCGCTCGCCAGCTGCGGCCAGCCGTCTGGGCCATCGAGCGCGACGACCGGACGCCCCGATGCAAGCGACGCGGCCAGCGTCGTCTTACGCGAGGTCGGACCGCCTCGCTCGGCGAACAGCAGGACGTCGCAGCCTGCCAGCGCGTCGGCGAGCTCCTGCGCCGGCAGCCGGCCGGAGAACTCGATCGCGCCGCTGAGACCGCGGCGGCCGGCCTCGCGCCGCCACCGCGAAGCGGCGGACGAGGGCTCGCCGGGCGCGCCGAGCAGTCTCAGGCGAACATCGACGGCTCGAGCGCGCAGGTCGCCCAGCGCGTCGAGCACGGTCGCGAGGTCGACGCCCTCGTGACCGTAACCGAACAGCCCCAGCGTGGCCGCGCCGCTCGCGCCGGTCGGAGCAGCTCGCGCGGCGCCCGCCGGCAGGTTGGAGAAGACCGGCGCGACCGAGATCGGCCGAGCGGGCAGCCATGCACGCGAGCGCAGCCATCCGGCGCGCGTGTCGGCAGACACGACCAGCGCGCTCGACGAGCGCACGACCTCGCGAAGCACTACGCGCTGCGTCGCCGCCCAGACCTTGCCGCGCGCTCCGCCGAGACGCCATGGATAGGCGTACTCGTGCATGAACGTGACGAGCGGCAGCTGCGAGCGCGCGAGCGCGGCGAGAATCGGGTGCACCAGCAGCGGCACGCCACGATGCGAGAAGGCGAAGACCGAGTAGTGCAGCAGCACCGCGTCAGCCCGCTCGAGCTCGAGCTCGCCGTCGAGCCGAGCGGCCCACGCGCGCAGCTCGCGACGCTCGCCGGTAAGCGAGCCGTGGCTACGTGAGAGCCAGTGAAGCGAGCACGCCAGCGCGTCATCGGCGAGTCCTTCGGCAAGCCGCTGGGCGTGGTCGCGGACTCCGCACGGATCGTCGATCGACACGCCGACGACGCCGATGCGGGCCGCCGGCCGTTGCGAGCCGGCCGCGATCGGCTCCGCCCGGTCACCACCGGAGGTCACATCGCCGAGCGCGGCCACGGTCCGCTAGCTCCTGCCGAGGAGCTCACCGCGATAGGCCGCCTCGATCGCCGAGGCGAGCGCGTCGAGGTCGCCCGTCGGAACGACGAGGCCGCTGCTGGGCACGTCGATCAGCTCCTTCATGCCCGTGTCCTCGCTGACGATCAGCGGCACGCCGGCGGCAAGCGCCTCGGCCGGCGCGTAGCCAAAGCCATCCTCGAAGGCCGGATGCACGCACAGGCAGGCGTTCGTCAGCAGCGGCAGCGGATCGCCCGGCCCGGCGACGATGCGCCGGTCGGTCGCGCATGCCTGCTCGATGAATCTACGCATCCCGCGCGTCCCCCATCCACCGACGAGCCTCAGCCTCAGGTCCGTGAACGGCAGTCGCCGGACGGCGTCGATCAGCAGCGGAACGCCCTTGTGCACAGCGAGGCTGCCGACATAGACGATGTCGAACGTCGCACTGCTCGACGGCCTTCGCGCACCGTCGAAGCGCGGGTGCGGCGTCAGCGGGAACCAACGCAACCGCTCATCGGGGAAGCCCTCTTCCAGGAACGACTCGCGAATGTAGCGCGAGGCCACCAACACTCGGTCGCAGCGCTCGTACTCGGCCAGGTTGCGCGGCAGCATCCGGCTCGCCCAGGTGCCCTCGATCGGGTATTGACGAGCGAGCGCGCTCGTGCTGGGCGATCACCCGGCGCATGTGCGAGTTCGCCGAGACGAGCGTGCTCGAGCGGTATCCGGCGCGCGTCGCCGCGCGCAGCTGCAGGAGCGCCTGTCCGTTGAACGCGATCAGCTGCTCGCGCCGGCGCCAGCCTGCGCGCGGCGAATGCGTCGAAGTCCGCGGCAGCGGCCCAGGCGCGCACCGACGGCGCCAGCGGCAGCGGCAGGCTGAGCGCCCGGTTGAGCAGGCCGGCACGAGAGCGCGGGAGCGCCGCGCGTGTCGAGCCCGAGGTGCAGGCGGTCGGCTGACCACGCCGCTTCAGCGCATCGAGGATCTCCTGAAGGTGGCGACCGAGGCCGCCGCTGCCCAGCGGCGCTGAGCAGGAGATGCTGACGGCGCCGTCCGCAAGCGCCGACTCCTGCTCGAGCGCCATCCGCCCGCGCCAGCGCGCCACGCTCTCCGGACCCGCCTGCGCGCTCAGCGTCACCGCCTCAGTCGAGGCGGTCATAGCCCCACAGCTCGATCAGGTCACGACCGAGATAGTCGCTCGCAGCCGCCACCTCCCCTTTGAAGCGGCGGCGCAGCTCGAGCATCAGCGCCTCGTCGGCGGGCGATGGCTGACCGAAGATCAGGCGCCGGCGGGTCGTCCGCATGGCCGCGGCTCGCAACCTGCTCGAGGTGATCGCCTTCAGCCCTGCCTTCATCGCCCGCGTTGCCGGTCCGCGGCCGACCGAGACCATGTTGACCAGTTCGTCGAGCCCCTGCGAGCGCATCGTCGTCTGCGTCGGATTGGCTTCCGTCGGTACCACCGCGATGTCGTCGTCGACGCCGAGGAAGCTGAACACCGAGCGGACCGTCGCCTCGTTGTCGCGGCGGAAGTCGTCGTAGATCAGAACAAGCAGCTGCTCGGCCGGGAAGACGTCGCGGTAGCGCTGCAACTGCTCGACGTAGCGGACGTGTTCTGAATAGCGCAGCAGCTGTGGGCGGTGCGAGCGGCGCGGCACCTTGCGACCGGCGCGACGTGGTTGCTCGAGCTCGATCGCGCGCCGCAGATCCTTCACGCCCTCGACGTGTGTACGCAGCAGCTGCATATGCAGCGAGCGCAGGAAGCTCGCCGGCTCGCGCAGGATCGCGATTATTTTCGCATCAGGGCGCAGCTCGGCGATCTCCGCGGCTGCGGTGTGCGAGAGCAGGTAGGAGGACGAGGCCTCTCCGGCGATCTGCGTCTCGGCCGCACCGGCGAACAGCGCGAGGTAGTCCCCGAGTGTCTCCGGCGGAGAGGCCGAGCGGGGCGGCGGGAAGCGTGCCTGCATGTCGCTGGCCAGGTACCACGGCTCCTTCAGCTCCGGCATGAATATCTGCGGATGAACGCGCAGCATCTCGTAGAGAGCCGTCGTGCCGCACTTGGGATGACCGACGATGAAGAAGTCCGGCGCCTGCTGGCGCGCGCCCCGATCGCTGCTCGGCGCTTCACTCGAGGTCTGCATAGCCCCACTGCCCGACGAGATCGCGATCGAGGTACTCGCTGAGCGCCTCGACCTCCGGTTTGAAACGCCGGCGAAGCTCGAGTGCGAGCGCTTCGTCAGCCGGACGCGGCGTGGTCCGCTGCGCGCGGTAGTGCGCCGCCAGCGCCCGCCGTCGGATGCGCTGCGAGGTCAGCGCCTTGATTCCCGTCTTCAGCGCGCGCGGCGCCGCGCCTCGCCCGAGATACAGCGACTGCACGAGCCCGTACAGCTGCGGAGAGCGGATCCGCACGGCCGGGTTCACGTCGATCGCGTCGGTCTGCGGCTCTGCGTCGATCCCCAGAAAGTCGAGCACGCGCGCGATCGTGCCGAGGTTGTCGGCGCGATAGTCGTCGTAGATCAGGACCAGCATCTGCTCCGCGGAGAACGCCTCGCGGTAGCGCTGCAGCTGCTCGACGTAGCGCACCTGCTCGGAGTAGAAGAGCCACTGCGGGCGCGTCGAGTTCTTCGGCAGCGAGCGGCCTTCGCGTCGCTCCGGTTCGAGCTGCATCGCGCGATGCAGATCGGTCTCGGTCTCGACATGATCCTGGAGGAACTGCAGATGCAGCGAGCGCAGGAAGCTCGCCGGCTCACGCAGGATCGCGATGATCCGCGCGTCGGGCTGAAGCTGCGCGATCCGCTTGGCCGCATCGCGCGACCAGAGGTACGCCGTCGTCGCCTCGCCGGCGATCTGATCGGGCGCAGCCGCCGCGAAGAGCGCTTCGTAGTCCTCGATCGTCTCCGGGTAGCGCGTCGTGCTGCGCTTTCCGTGGCGCAGCTCCGGGACGAAGTACGACGGCTCCTTGACGTCGGGCATGTAGACCTGGGCGTGCGCGCGCAGCATCCGATAGAGCGCCGAGGTGCCGCTCTTCGGATGACCGACGATGAAGAAGTCGGGGATCCGTCCGGCGGACGTATCCCGCGCGTCGCTCGGGCTGTCGACGGACTCGATCATGACCGTCGGGAGCAGGCAGCGAGACCCGCGGGGCCGCCACCTGGCTCGGATCTCCGCGCGTCCCGCTCGTCACAGCTCGTCATAGCCCCACAGCCTCGTCAGGTCACGCCCCAGGTACTCACTCGTCGCGGCCACCTCGTCTTTGTAGCGGACCCGCAGTCGCCGCATCACCTCGGGGTCGGGCGGCAGTGCCGGCGCGAACACCGCCCGGCGCTTGAGCACGCGTAGCGCACGGCGGCGCGGAGCGGTCGGCGTGACGCTCTTGATCGCCGTCTTGACCGCGCGCGAAAAGGGCCCGCGACCGACGCCGACGGCGTGGACGAGCTCGTTGAGCAACTGCGAGCGCGGTCGCACCGTCGGGTTCGCCTCGAGCTGCTTGACGGGTTCGGTGTCCTCGACACCGAGGAAGCGGCGAAGCTCTCGCACCGTGCGCTCGTTGTCGGCACGGAAGTCGTCGTAGATCAGCACCTTGACCTGCTCCCTGGGGAACGCCATGTAGAGCCGTTCGAGCTGCTCCACGTAGCGGATGAAATCGGAGTACAGCAGCATCTGTGGGTAGTACGCGTATCGCGGCACCGACTTACCCTGCCGCCGTCGCTGCTCGAGCTCGGTCGCCTTGCTCAGATCCTTCTCGACCTCGATATAGAGTTCGAGCAGCTGCAGGTGGAGCGAATGCAGGAAGCTCGCCGGCTCGCGCAGAATCGCGATGATCCGCGCGCTCGGATTGACTCGGGCGATGTTCGCGGCGGCGCTGCTCGACCAGAGATAGAACGGAGACGCCTCGCCCACCAACTGACCTTCACGTGCTCCGGTGAACCACTCCGCGTACTCCTCGAGCGTGCGCGGGATGCCTTCCGGTCGCGGCGGAGCGGACTCGTGCAGCTCCTCTGCGAAGAACCACGGCTCCTTGCGGTCCGGCATGAAGATCTGCGGGGTGGGCCCGCAGCATCCGATACAGCGCGGTCGTGCCGCACTTCGGATGGCCGACGATGAAGAAGTCGGGGATCGTGCCGCTGAACGACGGCGGTCGCCGGAGATCGATCGCGCGGCCTGCGCCCGCCGGCGCGGCTGCGCGCATGCGCGAAACCTGATCAGCCCGCATGTCCGGCGGCCGCCAGCTGCGAGGCGTGGCGATAGTAGACGTTGTCGCGCTGGAGCACGGCTTTCGTATCGAAGGCGACCAGGCGACCGTCGAGGATCACCATCACGCGGTCGCAGATCTCGAGCGTCGACATCCGGTGCGCGACGATGAACAGCGTCAGGTTGCGGCGGATCGCCTGGAGCGAGGCGCCGATCAGCGCCTCCGACTGCGGGTCCAGCGCGCTCGTCGGCTCGTCGAGGATCAGCACGTCGGGATCCGCGGCGAGCGCGCGAGCGAGGCAGATGCGCTGCTGCTGACCGCCCGAGACGGCGTCCGCGCGCGGCCCGACGACCGTGTCGTAGCTGCTTCGGCCAGCCGACGACGTCGTCGTGGATCCGCGCCAGCTCGCGCGGCGCGCTGTACCTGCGCGTCGTCGATGTCGCGGAAGAAGCGGATGTTCTCGGCGACGGTCGCGTGCAGCAGGCGCGGTTCCTGCGGCACGTAGGAGACCTGCCGGTACCAGTCCTCGCGCCTGAAGCCCTCCGCCGGCTGCTCGTTGATCAGGAAGCGCCCGTCGACCGGGCCGCGGAGGCGCAGCAGCAGCTGCACGAGCGTCGACTTGCCGGCGCCCGACGGGCCGACGATCCCGATCGATTCGCCGCCGCTGACGCTGAAGTTGATGTCGGTCAGCACCGGCGCGTCGGCGCGTGTAGGCGAACGAGACGTGCTCGAAGCGGACGGCGTTCGACAGCAGGCAGCTGCTCGCCGCCGTCCTGCTCGGCGCTCGAGCGGTAGCCCGCGAGCGTCTGCTGGGCACGCGCGACGAAGGGCAGCGCCTGGATCAGCGTCTGGTAGTTGGCCTGGATGTTCTGCCCCGACATGCCGGCGCGGAGCAGCAGCAGCACGACGCCGGCCAGCGAGCCGGCGTGAGAGCCGCCGATCAGGTACAGGACCCAGAGCCCGGCGACCAGCAGCACGTAGATCAGGCTCTGGTAGACGTTCGACGACCAGGCGGGCCAGCACCTGCGAGCGGAAGTACCAGCCCTGCGGCCTCGTTCACGCTGCGGCCGATCCGTTCGCGCTGGGCCGCGCCGGCGTCGAACACGTGCGTCTCCTCGGCGAGCCGGTTGCTCTCGGCGATACCGCCCGCGTACTGCAGCTGCGCCCGCGAGAGCGCCTGCGCGTAGCGCCCGCCGCGCGCGCCGCAGCGGACGCAGCAGCGCGAACAGCACGACCGTCATCGCGCCGACGGCCAGCGCCGCGACGACGTTCAGCAGCAAGCGCGCTGACCATCAGCACGGCGAACTGCAGCGTCGCGGCGATCAGCCCGGTCGTACCGGAGACGCCGTTGACCGCCTGCGAGACCTGGTTGGTCATGACCTCCTGCAGGTTTCCTTCGCGCACGCGCGACTGGACCGTCCAGGAGGCGCGGCTGAACGCGTCGAACAGTTCGGTGCGAAGCCGCGCCATCACTTCGGCGGAGATCCGCGCCGGCAGCAGCGACAGCGGGATCTGGAAGAGCAGTCGCAGCGCGCAGAAGCCGAACGCGATCAGGATCTGTTTGCCGACGCTGACGTGCAGGTTCGACGATCGACAGCACCGGGTTGTGCGTGGCCTTGTGGCCGCCTCCGACGACCGACGCGGCGAGCTGACCGACCATCGCGATCGTCGCCGCTTCGGCGAAGCCCGAGAGGATCGAGCAGAGCGCGAGCAGCGCGATCGGGCCGCGGCGGTCGCCGATCAGCAGGCCGATGCGCTCGCGCACCGAGTCGTCCCGCCGCGAGCGTCTAGGCAGGCGCAACCGCAGCATCCTGCCCACCTGTCGCGACGCTGACCGACCTGCTCGCCCGACGCGACGCCGTCCTCGCCGTCGCGCATCAGCCCGCGCGCCCGCGCCAGCCCCGGCCCGACGAGCCAGTAGGCGGCGACGCCGATCGCGAACCAGAAGTACGCCGCCGTGTCGGCGACTGCCGTTGAGGAAGCCGCTGAACCCCTCGATCGGCAGCGGTATGAACGCCGCGAGCGCCCCGGCAAGGCAGATCGCCAGCTCGGGATCGCGGATCAGCCGCATCCGGCGCAGGATCAAGAAGCTCACGTAGAGCGAGGTAAGCGGCCAGAGGATCAGCCCCGGCAGGCCCAGTTCCTTCACGAGCACGTTGTACTGCGTCTCGGAGGTCAGGCCGTGACCTTCCAGCAGGTTGTTGTTCGCGCTGCCGCCGAAGTTGGCCACCGACCCGCTGTTGCCGAGCCCGTAGCCGAGCGGCGAGCCCGCCACGATTTGCGGGATTTTGCTCCACGACGATTCCTTGTGGAGAGTCGTTTCCTGGTTGAGGCCGATGCGTTTCGTAGCGCTTGAACGTGCCGCTGCGCAGCGTCGAGACGAGGATCGCGCCGGTCGGGATCGCCAGCACGACGATCGCCAGCAGTGCGCCGATCGCTTTCGGGACGTTGCGCCCGGAGAGGCTCGCGAGCCCGGCGAAGGCGATCACGCCGAGCCCGGTGCCGATCAGCTGGATCCGTGCCGAGCCCGACGATCACGGCCACGATCGCGCCGAGGCAGAGCAGCGCGGCGATCCACCGTCTTCTGCGCCGCGTGATCGCGAACAGCGCGAGGCACATCGGCAACGCGATATGCCCGATCGCTGCCGCTGGCGCCCGCCTCCGAGCCGAGCCCGGGCGGACGCACGCGAGCTTCGCCTTCGCTGATAGTAGGTGCGCCCGCTGCCGACCGTCGGATAGATCAGAGCGTGGTAGCCCGGGCCCCAGCTCGCGAGCTGCGCCGGTGAGAGCTCGGTCTGGTACGCCGCGACTGCGCCGCTGGCCAGCGCGAACACGCCCACGATCAGGAAGAGCTGGCGGAACCGGCGCTTGGAGCGCATCAGCGCGTAGCCGAAGAAGAAGAACGGCACGAACACGAGCTGGTTGCGGAAGCCGCCGAGTATGTGGGCGATGCCTTCGGTCCTCGGATTGAACGCGTTGACGAGCACGAGCAGGACCCAGGCGAGTACCCAGCCCGACAGCGGCGGCATGCGAAGCCGCTCCTTGCGCACCGCCATCCGCATCAGCGCGCCGAGGCAGATCGCGACGATCAGCACGTCTTCGATGCCTGCGGTCGCTTCACGGTTGCTGAACAGCAGCTTGATCGGTCCGTCGAGCAGCCCGATGTAGAGGATCAGCGAGCGTGACCGTCACCTCGAGGCGGCTGCTGACGATCAGCGCGACGATCGCCGACCGCGCCGGCGATCAGCGCCAGCACGAGCAGCAGGCTCGCGTTCGGCAGCGCGATCGTCACACCGATCGCGAGCGCGGCAGGGATCAGCGCGCTCAGGCCGGCGAGCGCGACATCGTTGATCCGCCTTCCCACCACGTACGGATGGACCGGCGAGAGTACCGCCCGCGGCCGTGGGCGGATCGCGGTCATCGTCCCGTCAGACCGCTGCCTGACCAGAGGCGCCCGTTCGGCGAGGAGAACCCGTAACGCCTCAGATCGGCGGTCGAGACGAAGTTCGCGACGACGCCGAGCACCGGCGCGCAGGAGGGGTCTCGCAGCAGCTGGCCCAACCGCTGTGCGGATGCTTCGCGCGAGTGCCCGGCGCGCGCGACGACGACGATCCGGTCGACTACGCCGAGCAGCGGCATCACGTCGCTCACCTCCAGCGGCGAGGGCGCATCGATCAGGACCGAGTCGAATCGCTCGCGCGAGCGAGCGCAGCAGCTCGCCGACGGACTCCTGGCCGAGCAGCGCCGGCGGATTCGCGACCGAGCGATCGCCGGCGAGCACGAACAGCGAGCCGACGTTCGACTGCACCGCGGTCGCGAGCCCGCCGGCGTGCTGATCGCCCGTCGCGATAGTCGGGCGGCACGGTCGGCGGGACACGCTGCGACCCGTCGTCGAAGTTGAGCCGCCCGGTCAGCACGTCGGCGAGGCGACCGTCGCCCTCGAGGCCGAGCAGCCGGCTCTGCACCGGCCGGCGGAAGTTGGCCTCGACGAGCACGACGCGTTCGCCGGCGTCGCGCTGGACGAGCGCCAGATCGGCGGCGATCGTCGACTTGCCGTCACCCGGGTCCGGGCTGACGAACAGGATCACGCGACCGGAGCTCGGCGCGCTCGCGCCCGACCCGTTGCGCTCGCGCAGCGCCACGGCGGCCTGCAGCCGGCGCAGCGGCTCGAGCAGGTTGACCGAGGGCCGCGGCGGCTGCCCGCTGGCGCGGACGATCGGGCGTCGCACCTTCGGCATCGCCGACAGCACGGGCAGGCCCGGTGACCGCCTCGATCACCGCGAGCGAGCGCAGTCCGCCGATCGAAGCGGCTGAACACGTAAGCGGCGATCGCCGCCAGGACCAGCCCGAGGACGAACCCGAAGATCGCGTCCTGGCGCGGTTTCGGTGAGAGCTGCGTCGCGTTCGCCGGCTTCGCCGGCTTGACCTGCTGCGCGGTCGGCGCGCCGATGCTCGCTTCGAGCTGGTTGATCTTCGCGCTGAGCGTCGCTTCCTGGATCACGCTCGAGGCGCTCTGCGTGTTACCCGCCGAGGCGCCCGCCGATCCGGAGCCATGCTTCGGTTTTGCCTTTTCCGCTTTCGTCGAGAGCCGACTGTTCGATCCGTCGCAGCTGGCGGCGGCTGACGGCGATCGATTTTTCGATCCCGCGGCGGCGCTCTTCACGCTGGCGCCGGATGTAGAGCTGCGCCGTCAGGTTGGCGAGCGTCGCGACGCCCTTCGCCGAGTGCCCTTCCGCGGTGATGATCAGGAATTCGCTTTTTTCCGGCGCTTTGGCTTTGACTTTCGCGCCTTTGGCGAGCGCTCCCTTGTGCTCTCTGCGCAGCGTCCGCTTGACTTCTTCGACGACGATCGTGTTGATCACCGACGCCTGGTCGGCGACCACGTTGCTGCGAGTTTTCGCGGCGCGTTCACTCGGCGCCAGTTCTTCGGCGCCGGCGCCGAGAAACACCTGAGTCGAGGCCTGATAGGTCGGCCGCTGGTGGCGGTAGTAGAAGTAACTACCGAGCCCGGCGACGATCCCGACGGCGAGGATCAGCCACTTGCGTCTCCAGATCGGAGCAAAGATGGCGGTAGCGTCAGTGGTCTGGTTCATCGACGTAGAGGGGGTCCGTCCCTGGCCCCGGAAGACTCGCCATCGTATTCGCGGGGCTTTCCGGCGGCTAAAGACTACCGTGCGCAAGTGCGCGCGATCACGACGCAACGTCTTGTTCACGCGCGCCCGGCGCAACGCGTGCTCTGACGTAGGATGGGCCGCCTGGTGCCCGCGTCTCGAACCATCGTCTGCTTCGCGACGCAGGGCCGCGGACACATCGAGGGCGAACGTATCCGTCTGCTGCTCGAGCCGACCGGCGCGGAGGAGTTCGCCTTCGATCGTAGCGCCAAGCTGCGCTCCGGGCTGCGGCTGCTGCGCGAGGTGATGGCGAATCGCCCGCAGCTGATCGTGATGGAGGGAACCGGCACCGCCGGAGGGCTCGTCCTGCTGCTCGCGCGAGCGCTGCGCGGCGTCCCCTACATCGTCTCCAGCGGGGACGCGGTCGGGCCCTTCCTCGGGCTCCGCTCGCGCCTGCTGGGGCTTCTCGGCGGCGCCTATGAGCGGCTGCTGTGCCGCAACTGCGCGGGGTTCGTCGGCTGGACTCCATACCTCGCCGGCCGCGCGCTGACCTTCGGCGCTCCCCGCGCGATGACCGCGCCCGGCTGGACGCGCGGAGAGCCGATGCCGGGAGCCCGCTCGCGCGTGCGCCAGGAGCTCGGCGTCGCCGAGGACGCGATCGTGATCGGGCTGGCCGGCTCGCTGCACTGGAACGGGCGCGTCGGCTACGTCTACGGCGCGGAGATCGTCAAGGCCGTCTGCCGCAGCTCACGCAGCGACGTCGTCGCCTGCATCGTCGGCGACGGCGACGGGCTTGCGCACCTGCGCGAGCTGGCCGGCGATCAACTCGGCAAGCGCGTGCTGCTGCCGGGGCGCGTCGCCCCCGAGCTGGTCGCCGACTACCTCGCTGCGTTCGACGCCGGCAGCCTGTCGCAGAGCGTCGACGCGATCGGTTCGTTTCGCTACACGACGAAACTCAGCGAGTACCTCGCCGTCGGGTTGCCGGTGATCAGCGGA
Source organism: uncultured Solirubrobacteraceae bacterium (assembly GCA_963812575.1). Classification (GTDB taxonomy): domain Bacteria; phylum Actinomycetota; class Thermoleophilia; order Solirubrobacterales; family Solirubrobacteraceae; genus Palsa-744. The sequence continues at coordinate 109,738 of CAWEVS010000015.1, forward strand.
CAGGTACCCGTCGCCTACGATCTCGACGAGGGCTACTTCTGGCGGCTGCCGGGCGAGGCACCCTGGAGCGAGACGTTCGTCGCGGCGCTGACCGAGCTGCTCGACGGCATCGACCGCGCCGAGCTGGAGCAACGCAGGCAGGCCGCCTTGCGAGCCAGCGCCGCGGTCTTCGGGCTCGATGCCCAGCAGCGGCGGATGAGCGCGTTCGTCGAGGACGTGCTGGCGGCCCGGCGCTAGCCGCGCGAGCGCTCCGCGAGCGTGGCGTACAGCGCCTCGTGGCGATCGATCATCTTCGTCCAGCTGTATTCGAGCGCTGCGGCGCGCGCCGCAGCGCCAAGACGCGCACGCGTCGCCGCATCGCTGAGCAGGGCGAGGCGCTCGGCGATCTGCGCCGGATCGGCGTCGATCAGGTAGCCGTCCTCGCCCTCGCGAACGAGCTCGCGGATCCCGTTGACGGGCGTGGCGATGATCGGCAGGCCGCTCGCCGCGGCCTCGAGCGCGACCAGCGGGAACGCCTCGTAGCTGGTCGGGAAGACGAGCGCGTCCGCCAGCTGGTAGAGCGGCGCGACGTCGCGTGAGACACCGATCCAGTGGATCGCGGCGGCGACACCGATGCGTTCGGCGAGCTGCTGGTAACGCTCACGATCACCGTTGCCGACCACCAGCAGGTCCCATTCGGGTGCGAGCGCAAGCGCTTCGATCGCCGGCTCGAGCCCCTTGCGCTGCCACTCACTGCCGACGAAGATCGCGACGAGCCGCTCGCCGCCGATGCCGAGCTCGGGCGCGCAGCTCCTGCGCGTCGCGGCGGCGCGAGTCCGGCGCGAACGCGGCCGTGTCGACGCCGTTGGCGATCGCCATCGTGCGCGCGGCCTGCGCCGGGAAGTACTCACGGATCTCCTCGGCGACGCCCTCGGACACGCAGACGATCCGTTGCGCCCGGTTCAGGCGGAAGCAGACGCGCTCGGCCAGCTTGCCGAGCTGCGCCGACGCGGCCACGTTCAGACGGAACAGCCAGTTCGAGCGACTTGGCGTCGCCGGACCGACCTGCTGGCAGTAGTGGATCGCGATCAGGTCGACTTCGCTCAGCACGACGGCGCCGACAGCCATCACCAGGCCGCGTCGCCAGCGCCGCACCGCGAGCGTGCCGGCCAGCATGAACCACGGATAGCTGAGCACGAACGGGCGGCTCGGCCCACGAACACGACGGAACGTCACACCGGCGTCGGCCGGCAAATCGCATTCGTAGGCGATTACGGTCACGTCGTAGCCGCGGCCGCGGAGCCCGAGCGCGAGCTCCGAGAGCACGCGCTCCATACCGCCGACCGGCCCGACGTGATGCGCGACGAGCGTCACCGATCGCAGGCGCCGGCGCGTCGCGCGGCGCCGGCGCGCGGCCGCTAACGACCGGAGCCGCCACCGGGCCTCCGGTCGGCGATGCCCTGCATCGCAGTGAAGAATCGTTTGCGCACGGCCTCGTCCGTATAGTCGCGCATGAAGCGCTCGCGACCGCGCTCGCCGAGCTCGTGGCGCAGCGCGGCCGAGCTCAGCAGCGGCTCCAGCGCGTCAGCCAGGTCCGCCGGGTCGCCGGAGCGCGCGAGCATCCCGGTCCGCGCCTGCTCGACGATGTCACGAGGGCCGCCCGAGTCGACTGCAACGACGGGCACGGCCGCGGCCATCGCCTCGAGCAGCACGATGCCGAACGGCTCCGGATCCGATGCGTTGACGAGCACGTCCATCTGCTCGATGAACGGCGTCGCGTCGGCGACTTCGCCGGCGAGCGTCACGGCGCCGTCGAGCCCGAGCCGCGAGATCAGCGGCGCGAGCGACGCGGCGTACTGCGGCGATAGGCCGTAGGAGTCGCCGCCGACGACCACCAGATGCATCGGCTGTCCCCGCGCGCGCAGGATCGCCTGCGCCTGAAGCAGCCGGTCCTGTCCCTTCCACGACTGCAGCCGCCCGACGATGCCGACGATCGGCACGCCGCGTGGCAGCTGCAGCGGCGCAGCGGGGCTGGTCTCCGGAGACCGGCCTGGTGCCCGCCGGGATCACGATCGTCGGCCGATGCGGCCACAGTCGCTGCTGCGCCTCGGCCGCTGCGGTCGAATAACAGGCGATCGCCCGCGCCGGCAGCGCGTTCGCGGTGAGATCGAGCCAGTGGCGGCCGGCGATCGCGTGCTGCCACCAGACCAGCCGGTCGCTCATCCCGGCCAGCGCCGCGGCCGGCGCGCCGTACAGCTGCGTCTTCGTCGCCCAGTTGAGGATCACGTCGGGCCTGCGAGCGCGGAAGCTCGAGGCCAGGTGCAGCACGGTCGCGGCCAGCCGGTCGAGCCTGCGCACGCGTCCTGCCTCGATCACCTCGACGCGCAGTCCAGCCGCTCTGAGCTCCTCCGGCCAGGGACCGTCGCGGAAGAAGATCAGCTCCAGCTCGTGGCCGCTCGAGTCGGCGCCTTCGAGGATCGTGTGCAACATCGCCTCGGCGCCGCCCAGGCGCTCCCACCAGGGAACCGTTATGAGTATGCGCATCGCTCGCGGCGGATCGTAGCCCACGTCAACGCGCTGCCGGCCGTGCACCCACCGCTAGACTGCCGTCACGTGTCACGCCGTGAAGCACTCCTCGGCGTCGACGCGACGCTCGTGCACGACTATCTGCTGGTCATGCGCGGAGCGGAGCGGACGTTCGCGGCGATGGCCGATCTCTTTCCAGGGGCACCGATCTTCACGCTGCTGTACGACGAGGCGGCCAGCGACGATCGCTTTGCCGGACACGCCGTGCACACCTCGCCGCTGAGCCGGCTCGGCGTCGACCAGCGTAATTTCAGACGGCTTCTGCCGCTCTACCCCTGGGCGATCCGGCGGCTGGTGCTGCCGCGCGTGCGACGTCGTGCTGAGCAGCAGCAGCGCCTTCGCCCACGGCGTGCGCGTGCCGCCGGGAGCGGTTCACGTCTGTTACTGCCACGCGCCGTTCCGCTACGCATGGAACGAGCAGCAGCGCGCGCTCGAGGAGGTTCCGCGGCCGCTGCGCCCGTTGCTGAAGGCACAGCTGCGCTGGATGCGCAGGTGGGACCTCGAAGCGAGCCGATCGGTCGACGTCTACGTCGCGAACTCGCAGCTGACGCGCGAGCGGATCAAGCAGAACTACGGGCGCGACTCGACGGTGATCGCGCCGCCGGTACAGACCCACCGCTTCTCTCCCGGCGAGCCCGGCGAGGCGCTGCTGATCGTCACCGAGCTGGTTGCGCACAAGCGCGTCGATGTCGCGCTCGAGGCGGCCCGGCGCACGCGCGTGCCGATTCAGGTGGTCGGGACCGGGCCTGCCGAAGCGTCGCTGAAGGCCGCCTATCCGGAGGCCGCCTTCCTCGGGCGCGTGGACGACGAGGAGCTGGCCCGCCTGTACGCGAGCGCTCGCGCAGTTCTCGTCACCGCCGTCGAGGAGTTCGGCATCACCGCCGTCGAGGCGCAGGCGGCCGGCCGGCCGGTGCTCGCGGCGAGGGCCGGTGGCACGCTGGAGACGGTGCTCGAGGGCGAGACCGGTTTGTTCGCGACCCCCGGCGACGCGGCCGACTTCGCCGCCGGAATCGAAGCGCTTGCGCGGCTCGACTTCGATCCGCAGCGAGCGGTGCAGAACGCGCAGCGCTTCTCCGTCGAGCAGTTCGCTGAGCGACTCACGCGCGTGGTCGCGGAAGCCGTCCGGCGCTAGCGCTGCCGGCTCGCGACGATCCGCGGTCGCAGTCGTGAGAGAACCGCGACGATCGCCAGCTCGACCGGTCCGCGGCGCGCGATCGGCTGCTGCTGCGGCCGTGCCTCGACGGCGACGAGCCTTTGCTCGAGCAGGCGGTTGCCCTGCAGCGCCATTCCCGTGCTGAGCTCGCCGAGGTCGGGAATCGACGAGGCGGAGTCGACGTGATCGAGTATCGCGCGGAGCGTGCCTGCAGGGTCCTCGAGGAAGTCCTCGTGAAACAGCACCATCCGTCGATCGCGCGGATGGCGCCAGAAGACGAGGATCGACAGCGCGTAGGTGAGCAGCAGGTATGCGCGCGTCTTGTTCGGCGCGAAGCGCGGCTCGACGACGTCCTCACGCGCGAACGAGGCGATCACCCGGCGGGGGTCTCGCACGAGCAGCAGCAGATACAGATCGATCTCCGCCACCGACTGCAGCTCGCGCGCACGCAGCGGGTAGTGCGAGCTGTCGACCACGTGCGTCGCGCCCGCGTTCGAAGCGATCGAGGCAAACAGCTCTCCCATCGTGCGGCGGTAGGGGCCGCGCAGCCGAGCGCGAACGCGTGGTCCGTCTTTGCGAAACAGCGCCGATGAGCGCTCGAGGTAGGTGTGCACGCGGCCGCCGAACAGCGGCTCGGGAGCGCTGACGCGCGCCAGCACGCCCTCCCAGAACCGCAGCCGCGGCTCGTCGTCGAGCTTCGGCCGCCCGGAGCGCAGCAGCCACTTGTCGACCTCGCCGGCATAGAAGACCTGCTCGCAGTTGCCGAGCGCGACGCCGACGATCGTGCTGCCGCTGCGCCCGGCCCCCATCACGTAGACCACCTTCGGGCGCGGGCGCTGATCGACGTCCGCGGCGGGCTCCTGCATCAGGCGCGCAGTCTTGCAGATCGCCCGCCGGCGGCCGGCGGGCCGGCGGCTATCGTTGCGCCGGTCATGAGCCCGCGAGCGCTGCGTATAGCCTGGATCGGAGCGGGTCCCGGCTCGCAGGAGTCGGGCGGCGTTCCCGGTGTCGCCGCCGAGTTGCTCGTCGGCCTGGCGGCGCTCGGCCATCGGATCGACTGCTACATGCCCGGCGTCGAGCACGCCCTGCCCAAGCGCGTCGCTCAGGCCGAGAATCTGAGCTTCGTCTGGGGGACGGCGACGTGGCGAGTGGAACCGCTGGTACAACCGCACGCCGCTCGGCGTCTTCCTGACGGGATTGATCGTGCGTGGCGTCGGCTCGCTGCGGCTGCGTCGCGAGCTCGCGCGCAGGCACGCCGTCGAGCGCTACGACCTCGTCTACCAGTTCTCCAACATCGAGGCGCTCGCGATGCCGCGTTCGCTGAAGCGCACGCTGCCGCTCGTGATCCACCCGGAGACGCACATCGCCGGCGAGCTCCGTTCGCTGCTGGCCGAGCGGCGCCTGAGCCTGAGATGCCAGCCGTTGCGCGTGTTCTTGACGACGGCGCTGATGATGTCCTCTCGCTCGTCTGATCCAGCGCCGCCGGGTGCGAGACGCGCGCCTGCTGATCTGCATCAGCAGCGTGTTCCGCGATCACATCGTCCGCGACTACCGCTTTCCGCTGCAGCGAACGACCGTGATCCCGAATCCGGTGCGCCTGCAGCGCTTCGAGAGGTGCGACATGCACCGCGGCCTGCAGACGCCGCCGACCGTGCTCGTGCTCGGCCGCATATCGGTTCGCAAGGGCGTCGAGCACGTGATCGCGACCGCGCGGCTGCTGCGCGACCGTGGCCTCGACGTGCGGATCAGAGTCGTCGGCGGCCCCAGCCTGTGGTCTGACTACACCAAGCTGCTCGACGACCTGCCGCAGGAGAACTCGGAGTTCGTCGGGCGGATCCCGCCGCCCGACATCCCGGCCGAGCTCGGGCGCAGCGATCTGCTGCTGCAGGCCAGCAAGTACGAGCCCTTCGGGCTGACCGTCGCCGAGGCGCTCGCCGCAGGCGTCCCGGTCGTCGCGACGAGCGAGGTCGGAGCGATCGAGGAAGTCGACCGCGCGGTCGCCGACGTCGTCGAGCCCGGAGACGTCGAGGGCTTCGCCGATGCGATCGCCGGCGCGCTGGGCCGCCTCGAGCGCGACTCCGGCGCGGTCCGCGAGCTCGCTCACTCAGAGGCGGTCCGGCTGTTCGCGCCGGCGCGCGTCTGCGAGCAGATCTCGGCGGCGCTGCTGTCGCTGGTCGAGCGCGAGCAGCCGGCGCTCAGACACTCGTGAGCGCGCGCGGGTCGCGCAGCCACCACGGCGCTCGCGCAACTCGCCACGCCGGCAGACCGCCGAGGTCGAGCGTGCGCGAGCTGATGAAGGCGCCGCGGCGCTGGCGGCGGTAGTCGCTCATACCCGCGAAGTCGGTCACGTTCGGCTCGAGCGCGACGGTCGCGAAGCCGTGCCGAGCGGCCAGATCGGCAACCGCCTGGCGACTCGGGATCAAGACCAGCCCGTCGCCGACCAGGTTCGCCGTGTGGTAGCGGCGCGAGAGCTCGAGCAGGCTCGCGCGAGCGCGCGAGAGTTCGGTGTCGATCACGATCAGCTCCGCGCCCGTCGCGGCGATCAGCTCGAACAGCTCGACCGGGACGATCGACGTGATCGATCACGCCGAGGCAGAGCACGATGTCGAACTCGCGCTCGAACGATCGCTCGAACAGGTCGCCGCGCTCGAAGCGGTAGCGCTGCTCCTCGACGCCCTTGAGCTCGAACACGAGCTTCGCCTGCTCGACGAAGTCGGCGTCGAGATCGACGCCGAGCACGAACTCGGCGCCGGCCTCGACTCGCGGCCAGCGAGAAGAAACCGGAGTTGCAGCCGAGGTCGAGCACGCGCCGTCCCCGAAGCGATCCGCCCAGCAGGTCGAGCAGCCGCTGGAAGAAATACGCATAGCGCTGCTCTTGGCGGTTGATCCGGCCGCGGTCTGCGACGGGCGTGCTGAGCCCGTCGGCGAACTCGAATCGGTAGTCCCATCGAGGAAACTCGGCGATCCGTGCAAGCGCTGCCTGGGCCTCCATCGGCGCAGCGTAATGCAGAGGCGGCGCCGTCCGCCCGCCCGGCCGCGGCCGAGCTAGACTCGCGCTGTGACCGAGCCGCTGCCGCTCCGCGAGCGTCCCGCCTGGGTCGAGCTCGGCCGCGAGCAGGAGTCGCTCGGCAAGGTGCATCTGCGCGAGCTGTTCGCACAGGACACGACGCGCGGCGAGCGGCTCGTCGCCGAGGGCGCGGGGCTGTACCTCGACTACTCCAAGCATCGCGTCACGGAGATGACGCTGCAGTTGCTGGTCGAGCTCGCCGAGCAGTCGATGCTCGCCGAGCGGATCGAGGCGATGTTCGCAGGCGATCGGATCAACGTCTCGGAGAACCGCTCGGTGCTGCACGTTGCGCTGCGCATGCCGGAGGGCAGCTCATTGATCGTCGACGGAGTCGACGTCGTCAAACAGGTGCACACGGTGCTTCGGCGGATGTCGGACTTCTCCGAACGCGTGCGCTCCGGAGCCTGGACCGGTCACACCGGCCGGCCGATTCGCAACGTCGTCAACATCGGCATCGGCGGCTCGGACCTCGGTCCGGTGATGGCGTATGAGGCGCTGCGCCACTACTCGCGCCGCGACATGCGCTTCCGCTTCGTCTCCAACGTCGACGCGACCGACTTCGTCGAGGCGACGCGCGAGCTCGACCCTGCCGAGACGCTCTTCATCGTCTCCTCGAAGACGTTCACGACGCTCGAGACGATGACCAACGCGCACTCCGCGCGCGACTGGCTGCTGGCGGCGCTCGGCGATCAGGAGGCGATCGCCAAGCACTTCGTCGCCGTCTCGACGAACGAGGCAGAGGTCAGCAAGTTCGGCATCGACCCGGAGAACATGTTCGAGTTCTGGGACTGGGTCGGTGGCCGCTACTCGATGGACTCGGCGATCGGGCTCTCGACGATGATCGCGATCGGCCCGCTCGCGTTCGCCGAGATGCTCGCCGGCTTCCACGCGATGGACGAGCACTTCCGCACGACGCCGTTCGCGCGCAATCTGCCGGTGCTGATGGGTCTGCTCGCGGTCTGGTACGGCGACTTCTTCGACGCGCAGAGCACGGCCGTGCTCCCCTACGAGCAGTACCTCAAGCGGTTCCCCGCCTACCTGCAGCAGCTGACGATGGAGTCGAACGGCAAGCACGTGACGCTGAGCGGTGCGCGCGTCGACTACCAGACCGGCGCGATCTACTGGGGCGAGCCGGGCACGAACGGCCAGCACAGCTTCTACCAGCTTCTGCACCAGGGAACGAAGCTCGTGCCGGTCGACCTGATCGGCTTCGGCAAGGCGCTGAACCCGCTGGGAGAGCACCACGACATCCTGATGTCGAACGTCTTCGCACAGGCGCAGGCGCTCGCCTTCGGCAAGACCGAGCAGGAGGTACGCGCGGAGGGAACGCCCGAGGCCGTCATCCCGCACCGCGTGATGGAGGGAAACCGCCCGAGCAGCGTGATCCTGGCCGAGCGGCTCGACCCGCGCACACTGGGCACGCTCGTCGCGCTCTACGAGCACAGCGTCTTCACGCAGGGCACGATCTGGGAGATCGACTCCTTCGACCAGTGGGGCGTCGAGCTCGGCAAGGTGCTCGCCAAGCAGATCATTCCCGAGCTGCTCGACCAGCACGAGCCGGCACTCGAGCACGACAGCTCGACGAACGCGCTGATCCGGCGCTATCGCGCCCTGCGCTCAGGCTGAGCGAGCGCGCCTCGCCGGACGTCCGTCGTCCTGCGCGCGACCCGGTACTCATGTCGCAGCGGGAATCGGCCGATGGGAAGGAGGCGGGCCTATACCCGCCGAACTACGCCCAAGGGAGATCTGCGGATGCTGCTCTTCGTCTCGATCGGAATCGGATGGCTCGCGATGCTCGCGCTGCTCGCCGGCATCTGCCGCGCGGCCGCCGAAGGCGAGCGCGCACCGGCGCGCTTCGAGGAGCTGGCAGCGATCTCGATCGGACCGCGCCTCACGCTGACAGCGCCGGCCGCCAGGCGCGCGGCGCCGCGCCGGCGCCAGACACGCCACAGCTCCAGCCCGCCCCGCAGGCTGCGAGCAAGCCACAGCGTCCGTTAGCCGCGCGCGTGCGCGGTGCAAGCTTGGGCGCGGCGGCCGAGCCCGGCACTCGGCCCGCGCGCCCCAGCGGCTCCCTCCAGCCGCGCCCTACAGCCCCCGCCGGCCGAGCACGTGCGGCACCGTGCGCAGCAAGATCTTGATGTCGGTCCACAGCGACCAGTTGGCCACGTAGAGGTAGTCCAGCGCGACCATCTCCTTCAGCGGCACGCGCGAGGGCCCGAGGATCTGCCACGGGCCGGTCATGCCCGGCATCAGTTCCAGGCGCCTGCGGTTCCAGCCGCCGATCCGCTCGTCCTCCTCGATCACCAGCGGGCGCGGCCCGACCAGGCTCATCTCGCCTTTGACGATGTTCAAGAGCTGCGGCAGCTCATCGAGCGCCGTCGAGCGGAGCAGGCGCCCGACGCGCGTCACGCGCGGGTCGGCGGCGATCTTGAAGAGGCCCTCCTGGGCCTCGTTGCGGTCGCGCAGCGAGTCCTTCAGCCCGTCTGCGTCCTTCACCATCGTGCGGAACTTGAGCATGTAGAAGCGCCGGCCGTGGCGCCCGACGCGCAGCTGGCGGAAGAAGATCGGGGCCGCGGCTGTCGAGCTTGATCGCCAGCGCCAGAACGCAGCATCACCGGCGCGATCGCCAGCAGGCCGAGCGTCGCGCCGAGCACGTCGAAGGAGCGCTTGATCCAGCCGGAGGAGCGCGACAGCTCGAAGCGGCGCACGCCCATCAGCGTTACGCCGTGCAGGTCGTCGAACTCGACCGAGGAGCCGACGACCTCGAGCATCCGCGGCAGCACGCTGACTCGCACGCCGACCGCCTTCAGCGTGCGCACGAGGTTGAGCGTCTCGCCGGCATCCGCGTCGGCTCCCCAGCCCGGTGCGATGATCGCCCGGTGGACGTCGAGCGTTCGCGCGAGGTCGCGAATCTCCGCCAGACGCGGCGCCGAGAACGCGTCGGTCGACCAGGGCGCGACCTGGTCCATGTCCAGGTGCGCGATGATCCTGGCCTTGATCCCGCTGTGGCCGCTCAGCTTCGAGCCGACGATGCGCGCCGAGCGCTCGTCGCCGATGAACAGGCAACGCTCGGACGGACCGAGCCGTAGCGCGATCACCCTGGCGACGGCCCGTCCGGCGATCAGGAATACCGACAGCGCGACCCACAGAAAGAACGCCTCGCGGCGGTCGAGCGAGCCGGCCACGACGAGCCGCCCGCCCAGCCACGCCACGAGCGTGCACAGCGTCGCCAGCTCGAACAGCTTCGGCGCCTCATCGAGCGTCGTCTTGCGCAGCAGCGTCTCGTCGCGGTCGTAGAGACCGAGTAGCTTCGCCGCGATCAGCAGCAGCGGCACACCCGCGATGCTCTCCCAGGTGAGATGCAGCGGCACACGACGCGAGGAGAGCACGACCGTAAGCACCAGCGCCGCCAGGATCGCGACCACGTCGGCCGCCAGCAGCGAGCGGCGGAACAACGAGTCGCGGCGCAGGCACGCCGCAGGGCCGCGCACGTCCTCGCGCAGCAGCCCGCGGCGGCGCGCGGTCTCCCCCTGGACGGTCGCCGCGCCCGCGAGCGACTGTCCCCACTGGATGCCCGCCTCCGTGCTACTTCCCGTCTCAACGCTCATTGGCTCTCCCCGCTTCCTTGCTCACCATCACGCTCCCGATGATGGCGCCACGGTGTCGAACAAATGTCGAGATCCCGTGATCGGTGCTCAATGTCCCGCATCATGCACTTAAGTCGGCCGTAAAGTCAAGCCTGGGACGAAATCGTTGGCCGATCCACGCTGGCTGAGCACCGCGAAGGTGCGGTTCGGCGAGGCCTGCGCCGCTTTGGCGCCCGCCAGAGCGGGCGCGGCAGCCGGATCGACGGCGTCGCGGGCGAAGAGTTGCACCCGTGTGCGCGCGTGCAGGGCGAGAGCAAGCCATCGGCCCGCCAGCACTCCCGCGGGGCGGGACACGACCGGCCCGGCGGAGGCACTGGATCGCGCTCCACACCCATACAAGCAACGCAAGCGGCGCGGCCGCCGGCGGCGCCGGCGGCGAGCCGTCTCGAGTCGGCGCCCAATCGACATGGGCGGCGCCCCGCCGAAACGCCGGTGGCCGGACCGCTCTCTTGAGCGATCCGGCCTTGGCGCAGCTTCCTTGCCTTACTGCGGTGCGTCGATCGCGACCGACGCGTAGGCGCTAGCTATCGAGCTAGAACCCGATTTTGCTCGTGCTCGCCTGTGCGATGTCGAGGACGTTTTCACTCGGTGCACCGACGCTCGGGTCACCTGAGTAGTCTTCGCCTTCGGCACCCGGCTGGCCTCCGCCGGCACCGGTGCTGAGCTCGTAGCTGATGTAGTCAGCCACCGTACGCGCCTCGCCTTCGGTCGGCGCTTCGCTGAACGGCGAGCCTTCTTTGACGAGCCCGTTTACGAACAGCGAGTATTTCGTCAGCGCGAGGTCGTAGCTCACGTAGCAGTCAGCGTAGTTGGCGCTGGGCTGCTTCTTCGCGGCCACAACTTCGTTCCACAGTTCTTCTGTGTTCGGCGGCGGGAATTTCTTTTTCCCGTTTGTGTACAGCGTGTGACCGCAGTTCGCGCTGCCTTTTGCCGCAACCTCGCCATTCGTGGCAGGGTCGCTGTAGATGGCGGTGTTTTTGCCTTCCACTTTTTCGGTGTTGCGTTCGACTTCGGCCCAGAACGTCGCAGTACCCGAGCCGCCGGCCGGCGGTACGAATTTCGCGTTCGCGCGTGCGTCCGAGACGTTCGCATAGCCGATCGAGCCCGCCGTCGCTGCGACCGCTGCCACTACGCCGCCGCCACCGTTACCGCGAGTCACGGGGTGTGCGGTTTCGTTCGGCCAGTGCGTGTTGTTGCTCTTTTCACCGAGCTGGTCCCACGTTTCCGAGCCTTCGACCGCTTTTTTCTGGATGACGCCGAGGTATTTCATGAACGAGTCCGTCGTCCCCGAGCCGTCTTCACGCACGACGCGGTGGATTTCGGTGTTCTTGGCGGTTTTTTCGCACGCCGTCGTGCCCACCAGTTTGGCTTTGTTGAGCACCTGGCTCCATTTCACTGCGGTGCCCTGGAACACCTTCTCAAGGGTCGCATCTTTCATCGCGAGGCGTCCTGAGTCGGGGCCGCCCGTCACCGAGGTGCAGCCTTCGGGCAGGTGGATGTCGATCGAGATCGCGGCCTGCAGCACGGGGATGGTCAGAACCTTGCCGCCGCCGTGTCCGGTGATTTCTGACTCCTGTTTCGCGTTCGGCGCAATCTCAGTGCCGACGTAGGAGTTTTCCGGGCCGAAGCGGATTTCTTCTCCGGCTTTGCCTTTCTGGGTTTCGACGCCCCACGATTCCATCCCGGGACCACTGCCAGTCGAGGTGTATTCTTTGATTTTCGGCGTGCCTTTCGAGCCCTGCGTGCCGCTGCACGCCTTCGCGTTGCTCGAGGTGCCGAACGCGGGCCCCAGACTTTTTGCTGCACGTTCTTCTGCGCGGATGAGCCTTTGCCGTGGATTTCCGTGCCGGAGCACTGTTCCGTCAGCGCTGCGCTGGCGACGCCCGGCGCCGAGAGCGCGGCTGTAGCTGCCGCTGAGACTACGCACGCCAAAATCATTCGGCGAGCCGATCGAGATCTCATTGGATGAGTTCCTCCTGGTAGCGATTCATTGGACGGCGGTTCCACCCCCGTCGGAAAGTACGATCGCAACTCGTCGCCACGGTGAAGTTACGATCTTGAGCGTTTACACGCCGTTCACGTCTGACTCCAGACGTTGAGGAACCGGCGGGCTTTCGTCTGTTCACATCGCGTTCACAGGCCACGCCGACTGCCGCGATCGGCGACAGGCCGCGCGACTACTGATCAGTGATGCTGCTTCGCCGCGCGCAGCGTGACCTGAAAGGTCGTCGTGTGCGCGACGCCGGCCGCGTCTCGGGCGACGATCGAGACCTTCGCCCGAAGCACGTGCAGATGCGCGAGCAGCGTGCGCGCCTTGCCGCTCAGGTGCAGGCTCAGTGACTTGCCCTGGCCGCCCGCGATCGCGAACGAGCCGCTCGTGAGCGTGAGTACCGCCTTGCGCTTGCCTGCGCCGGAGCTGACCGCGCTGGCGGTGCGCAGCACGGCACTGCCGGTGCAGCTGCTCTGCCCGCCGCAATCGACCTTTAGCGCGAACGCGCCAGCCTTGCTGACGGAAAGCGTCGAGGCGCCGAGGTGGACCGCGTAGGAGAGCACTCCGCCGGTAGCGGGTTTTGTCGTGGCCGGCGCAACGGCCGTCGACGTCGTCGTCGCGGGCGGAGGCGGCGGCGTTTGAGTGGTGGTGACCGGAGGCGGCGCAGATGCGACGGTGACGGCGAGCGAGGCCGTGCTCGTCAGCCCCAATTTGTCCGTCACGGTCAGCTTCACCGTATAGGTACCTGCCGCGGCGTAGGCGTGCGTGGGAGCCGCTTCGGTGCTCGTCGCGCCGTCGCCGAACGCCCAGGCGTATTTGAGCGGCAGGGCTTCCGCTCCGTTGGGGTCGCTCGACAAATTCGCGAACGACGCTACGAGGCCCGATGCTTTTGCCGTGAACGAAGCCTTCGGCGGCTGCGCGCCGACCGCAATCGTTCGCGTGAGCGTCAGCGCAGGCGAGGAGAGCAGCCCGGCATTGAACACGCTCTGGCCGAGCCCGCCGCGTTCGCCTGCGAGGTCGTCGATGTAGATCTTGGCCGTAGCCGTGAACGTGCCTTCGGTCGTGTACTTGTGCGTGATCGTCGGTGCCTGGTCTTCGCTCTCTTTGGAGACTTCGCCGCCACCTGTAGAGCCATCGCCGAAGTTCCATTCGACCTTCAGCGCGTCCGCTTGTTTGATGTGCGAGAGGAAGGTGACTTCGCTGCCGACCTTGACCGATTCTTCGCTTTTGAGTTCTTTGCCATTGGCGCTCGCCTGCAGAGGCGTCGCGCTGGCCTGCGGACATCCGGTGCCTCCGGGACCAAACTCGATCACGGCCGGGAAGAAGGGCGGCGGCAGATTTTCGACGATCGTGATCGTTTCGAATTCTTCGGAGCCTTCCGGGGGGAGTTCGATTTCTTCTTCTTCTTCGATCTTGCGAAGGAGGAATTCTTGGCCGAGAGCGAAGACCTTGCCGCCGGACCCGGCCGCAACGAGAGGCACGAGGCTCTGTTCCCGTTGAGAAACCACGCACTTGTCCTGCGGTTCGGATTCACGCTGTTCGGCGCCGCCGGTCCAGCCAATCTGAGTAAGGCTTTCGCCTGAGATCGCCATCACGCCGCCAACTCCGGAGCCGTTTTGGAGCCCGTCTTCTTCGTTCAAGATCCCCTCGCCTTTCGGGGCATAGATGACCCCTTCGGCAGAGCTCAGCCCGCCGCCGTTGCTCTGGGGGGTGATGCCGCCCGAGATGGCGCGCGAGAGGGGCGCATGCGTGAACTTCGGCGGAGTAGAAGGTTCGAATTGATCGGGTATTTCGGTCAGGCCGTTCGCGTCGATGTACACGCGCTCTTTGCCTCCAGCAACCGACACCACAACCGGCGAGTTTGGGCGCGCGAAACGTTCAACGCCGGTTTCCTGTTCCTCTTTGAGTACGTTGGTCTTGTCGACGTAGCGTTCGCCCAACGTGCCGTTCGGCTTGATCCGCTGCAGTACGTAGTGGTCGCTGGCGTGCGCACAGGGGTTGCCCGTGCTGGGTTCGGCGCAGAGTTCGTCGTACTTGTTGCTTGCGCTGTCTTCGTGGGCGAGGACGATCACTTCGTGTGTCGCGGGATCGACCGTGATCCCATGCGGTTCGAGCAACGCCTGACCCGGTGTGACGGACTGCGCATTCAGTTCCGCGGGCCCGTCCAGGATGCCGCCAGTGCCGGCTTTCGTGCCCGACGCTTCGGCGAGCCCTTCAGTCGAGAACGCGTACAGCGCCGTCGCGACAGGGAGTCCCAACCCCTTGGAGGTTCCATTTTCTTTCGCTTCTGCATCCTGTGAGAGCGCTTTTTGGCGGATGTTGACGACCAGCAGATAGACGCGTTTTTCCGACGGGTCTACGGCGAGACCTTGAACCGCCAATTCCCCCACGCCTCCGCCTTCTTCGCTGGCTTCCTCGGTGAACTCCTTTGACGCCGTTTGACCGTAGGCACCGGCCCCGTTCGCGCTGAACTTCTGCAACCGCAGGAAGCGCTTCTTGCTCGTGGGCCTTTTGTATTCGTCCAGCGAGAAGAAGCTGTTGTCGGTCGGGTTGACACCAATCGCCAGCGTCCGCGTTTCATCGAGCTGGCCTTCGCCGTCGCCGGATTCCGCGAAGCGCGTGAGTTCGCCGTAGCCGGTCGGTTCGGCTGCGAGGGCGGTACCCGCCAGTCCGCTGAGCAAGGCGGCGAGGGCCGCGAGCATGATGCCCACTAGCGCGATCGTCGCCTTCGTGCGCGGGCCTGGCGGGTTGGACATTGGTCTCCGATCTCGCTGGTGTTGGGGGGGACGTTGCTGCGTGCCGCGGTCAGGCCGCGACGCCTAACGACGTCAAGCCGCCAGCTCCCCCGGCTCGGGCTCCGCGCCAAGGGCGGAGCCCGCCAAACAGTCGCGCATGCGCCCGCCGATCCTGTTGCAAACTCGTGAAGACATCCTCAGGGCCGGCGCCGGCCGCTGTCCCGCCCCCCTCGCCCGATCCTCCCCTGCGAGCGCAGTGTTGAGATCGTCGCAGGCGCGACCTGGACGGGGCGGCGCCCGCGGCCAACGCGTCTGCGGATCGGGACACCAGCGAAGGCGGCAATTACGACGAGGCCGAGGATGTAAAGCGGCGAAGGCTCGTGTTCGCTGGCGCGGTAAGCGACTGCCTTGTTGCCGACCGACTCCGGCGCCTCCTCGACCTCCTCTTCGCGTTCGGCCGCCTCTACCGACGAGCTCACGAACGAGCTGCCGGTCGGCGGCGTCGGGCGCGCCGGCGTCGGCACGGGAAGCGGCACGAACGGGAGCAGCGCAGCGGTCGTCGCGGCAGGCACGAAGAAAGGCCGGGGCACGGCCGGGTGGGCGGCAGCCGGATGCGCCGCCGGCGCTGCCGGCACGGGAGGCGCCGGTAGGGGCACCGGTGGCGGGGCGGAAGTCGGCGCACTGGTAACTGGCGCAGGGGTCGCCGGTGGCGGCGGCACCGGCGCGCCCGCCTGCTGTTCGGCCAGCGGCACTTCTTTCAGCGGTGTCGTGCCGCACGGGCGGCGCACGCTTCCGGCTTGGACGGTCACATTGAGCGATGCGGAGAGCCCGCCGGCCTTGATCGTGACGACCGTCGTCCCCGCGTTGTAGGCACAGAACAGACCCGACTTCGAGTCCGGGACCGGCTGTTCGTTTTCGAGCAGGACCGATTCAGAGTTACCCGTCGCGAGGTTGGGCGCGACGAAGTTGCCGATGTCCGGGCGCGAGGAGCTGAATTCGTATTCGGGGAAGATCCCGTTGGCGCATACGTTGCCGACACAGTTCGACGGAATCGGGATGTATAGGGCCGACTGATTGATCGTGGAGTTGCGCGGGGCTTCTCCGCCCGAGCGTGGACGACGAGCGAGCGCGTCGAACAGCGCCGTCTGGCTGCGGTGCAGGAGCACCCCGCGCTTCGCTTCGAGCGCCAGTTCGCCGATGTCGGGGATCAGGCGCGCAGTGACGGGTGCGACGTTGGTTGTTTCGTTGCGTTCCGCCGTCGCGACCTGCGCGAGCAGGAAACCGTTGTGTCCGATGAATTCCTGCCTTGCGGCTTCGACCGTGCTGACGTAGCCGAGCGTCCCCGAGCCGAACGTCGGGATCGAGCCGGAGCCGACGCGCAGGGGCAGGCGTGATGTTCCGTTCGGGCGAGTCATAGAAATATGCCGAGGCGCCGCCGTTGACGATCGTCGCTGCCACTTCGGCGGCTGCTCCGTCGCCGGCTGCGATCTGAGCGTTGAGGTCGGCGCTGCCGATCACGATCGCGGGCGTCCGCGCGGCGTGGGCTTCGTTCAGCTGCTGCGCGAGCCACGCCCGTTGCGTCGGATCCACTTCACCTGCCTCGTCGAGCACCATCACCCGCACGGTCCCACCGGCGCCGTTCGAGTTGATCGCGTAGTAGGTCGAGCAGGGCTCACTCGAGCGACCCGCTTCGGCGAGTTCACCTACCGCCGGCGCTTCGCCGAACGGGGCGGGGAAGCCAGCGAAGGCCTGCTGGAGGGGGCACTCGCTGCCCGGGCCGAGATCGGTCGGTGCGGGCGCGACGTACGTGGGCAGCGGGCCGGCGAGCACCTGGGCGTAGCGGGCGAACTCGCGCGCGTACGGCACGGCGAAGGTGCCGTGCCCGGCGCCCGACGTGATCCGCGGACCCGTATAGAAGAAAGCTCGCACGCCGCTCGTCTGTGCGGCCTTCTGCAAAGCCGAGGAGAGCCAGACGTCCGGACCGATGCCGGCATCGGCGCGATTGGCACAGGGCGCGAGGCAGCCGGCGCCACCGCCGACGGCGAACGTCGCCTGGTTCGAGCTCGTCAGGATCGGCGACGTTGCGAATCCGGGCGGCGTCACGCCGTCGGCCGGATAGCGCGAAACGTCGGCCGTGTCGAGGGCGGGGTTCGATTCTTCGACGACCCCCCCACCGCCCAGCCCTGCGAACCCGTCGGGCCGATCAGGACCGCCGAGCTGGGATCGGGCTGGTAAACGGTGTCATAGGCTTTGTATTCACCGAGCGGATCCTCCGCGGGGTTGCGGGCGTGCTCCTCGTCGGTCCATCCGCTCGCGGTCTGGCGCAGGACATAGCCGGTAGCGAGGTGGTACGGACCGATGAGATTGGGTGGGAAGCCGGTCGGCGGCGGGCGTTCGGTTTCGTCCTGGAGCGTCCCCGGCGGCACGCCGCCGGACGCGACCGCGCGCAGGGCGCCGCCTTCGCGGAACAGCGCCAGCGATCCGGGGTCTTCGCGAGCCGGGTAGGTCGGCGCCTGCTGCCACGACGCTCCCGGCTGCGGGCGCTCGAGGATCAGCGCGAAACCCTGGATGCTTTCGGGGGTGCTCGGGCCGGGAATCGCCGCGATCGCGGCGCCTCCGTCGGGCAGGCCCGCGACCGCCCAGGGCACCGCTCCCTGCAGCGCCTGCGCGGCTTCGGCGTCGACGCGCCAGCCCGTACCTTCGTTCACCAGGAGCCCGCCCGTGTAGTGAGCCGGTTCTCCGCCGGTGACCGGCTGATGGGCCAGCCGATAGGCGACGATCGCCTCGGATCCGGCGAAGGCGATCGAGGTGAAGCTCGCGCCGGCGACTTCGGGTGGCAGGCTTTCCTGCGTCCATGTCTTGCCGTAGCGCAGCAGCACGCCCTGCTGACCGACGGCGTAGCCGCGGCTCGGGTTGTTCGGGTCGAACGCGATCCCGAGCAGGTTGCCCCTGAAGTTCTGCGGGATCGCCGGGTCCGGTTCCCAAAGCCCGGTCTCGCCGCGCCACAGCCACATCTGCGGATCGCCTTCGGCGTCTTCGCTACCGACCGCGTACGCCCGTGTCGGCGTCGGCCAGGCGACGGAGCGCAGCGACGTCGCGGCGAGACCGCCGCTCGCCTTGAACAGGCTTTCCGGCTGCCAACCCTCGCCGGGCAGATAGCGCGCGACCTCGCCTTGATCCCCGACCGCAAGCGCCTCGCTGTTCAGCGAGCCGACCGGCGCGCCGGGCTGCGGCGCGACCGCCGTGAGCGCGTGGCGGAACGGCACCGGATATGGCGTGAGGCGGCTCGGCGCCGGATCGAGCGTCAAGTGGACGGGGAGCAGCTCGTTGCCGAGCCAACCCTCGCGCGCGTTCGAGAAGGCGGCACCGAGCGTGCCGCCGACGTCGTTCGGCGGCGCCGACCCGCCGAGCGAGAGCACCCGTACGAACGAGCTGCCTTCGAGGCGCAGCGTGACCCCTTCGCCCAGGCCGGTGATCACGCGTTCGCCGTACGGTGTCGCGGAGGACTGATTGGCCCACGCAAAGCTACGCGAGGGACCGCTCGGGAGCCCTTCTTCCGGCAACGGATAGTTGCATGCCGGCAGCGGCGCCGAGACGCTGCACCAGCTCGCCTGAACTTCCCCTTCGGTCGCCTGCGCTTCGCTCGGCTTGAAGAACACCGTGACTGGGGCGGCGGAGTCGGTGCGTTCGCCGTCGACCCAGACGCCCTGTTCGGTCACCGTGAGGATCTGTGAGGAGGCAGTCGGCGGCTCGCCGGTTCCACGCACCGTGAACGGCACGCCGTTGACGCTCAGCGACCCCGGCGAAGGCTGCGATTCCTGCTTGACCTCCTGCCAGCGGCCTTCCTGACGGCGGAACAGCGCGACCGCGCCGGAGCTGCCAGACAGCTGAGCCAGTAGCCAGGCGTTCTGCGGCGAGCTCGCGCGCGAGCGACAGCACTCGGAAGCCGCCTTCTTCTTCGCTTTTTTTGGGCAGTTCGATCGGTTCGCGGGTCCAGCTTTCGCCGTCCCAGTGGAGCACCCCGGTCTCCGCGCCGGCGATTGAAGATACGACGGGGACGACGAGAGCGCCGGCGCGACCGCCTTCGTCCAGTGCCGCGAGCAGCGGCGACCGATTGCCGCCAAATAGCTGTTCGCCTTCTTTGAGCGCGACTTCCCCGGCTTCCGGCAGTGGCTGCACTTCCTGGAAGGCGCCGCCCGGCGAGCGCACGAGCAGTACCTGACGGCCGGGAACGCTGCCGAGCAGGGCACCGGCGCCTCCGGAGGTGATCTCGCCCGCGAGCACGCCAGGCGCCGGCCGGAAGTCTTCTAGCGCGGCTCCACTGGCGGTGAGCATGCTGGAGCCGCGGCTCCAGCCCGATTCGTCGTCGTAGTGGACGATCGCGTAGGAGCCGGCGCCCTGCGGTCCGACCTTACCGATCCCCCACGTCTCCCCGGGGCTCTCACCCGGGGATGAGCCGATCATCGTTACTTCGCTGGCGGGAACCGAGTCGTCGGTCTGCGCGATCGGTTCGCCTGCGCTCGCCGCGAGCGCCCGCGGCCCGCCGCCCGCGAGCACACCACGCAGCGCCATCGCCGACAGCGTCAGCACCGCGAGGAGCGCGAGTGCCGGCGCGAGTCGACGCCCGCTGGCTGCGACCGCCCTCAACCGAGCGCTCCAAGGCCGGCAAGCAGCGGCGTTCGGTTGATCCAGACGAAGCCGGTCGAGACGGTCGTCGAGCTCGCCCCGCGCGTGGATACGGTGGGCAGTTTCGCAAGGGCGTGCGTCTGCAGGCTGAGCTTGGTCGGCCAGCGCCGCCGGTTGAGGCGCAGGCTGAGGTGACGATTACCGGCTGCCAGCGTCTGCATCGGCGTGCTCGCCACGACGCGCGAGCGACGCTTGGCGAGCAGTCGCACGCGAGCCTTCACGGCGAGGTGGAAGCGCAGTTCGAGCGTCGTGCCGTGGACCAATCGGGTGTGGATGTTCGAGAGCAGCGGTACAGGCGTGCGCAGTTCCGGTTCGGGGCTGGCGACTTCGATCAGCGGGGTCGTGAGCGGCGGCGCTTCACCGGGCAGGCCCGAATCGTCCGCAGGCGGCGCGTCCGGCACCTGGACGGGAACGCCCTGGTCTTCGGGGCGGAAGGTGATCGGCTGGGCCGGGTTGAACGCCGGGTCGGTGTCGGGGTTCGCGACTTCCGCGCTTCGCGCTTCGGGCGTGATGAGGTGAAACAGCCAGCCCCGTGTGGTCGCAAGCCAGCAGTCGTGCGGCGCAGGACAGGTCACCTTGTCGGCCGCTCCCTCCGGACTCGCGCCCGCCGCCACTTCGGCTTCACTCGGAAGTCGTTCGCGCCGGGTCACGGCACCGGTGCTGGAGAGCCGTGCGACGAGTGCCGCGGCAACAGGTTCTTCGGCTGCATTCGGGCCCGAGTTCAACCCAAGCCAGGCGCTTTCGCCCGCGGCGGTCGCTTCGCCTTCTTCTTCGCCGGTCGGCTCGGCCGCTATGGAACTGACGGTTTCGTTCGACGAGTGAGCCCCTTCGTTGCCAGGTTCGCGGGTGAAGGGGTTGCCACCTTCGAGGTCGGTCGTCGGACCGACGACCTGGCTGGCGCCTCCGGGCGCGACGCGGATCACCGTCACCTCGCCCGGAGACGAGCCGTTCGGCGTCGGCGACGCCGGATCGGCAGCGCCCCACAGCGCCGACGATCCGCTGGAGAGATGCAGGAAGTCGAGCGCTTCGGGGAGCTCGCCCGCGGAGAAGATCGGAACGCCGGGGTTCAGCGATACGAACGGCGGAACGACTCCTTCGGGCTCGATCAGATGCAGGTCGGAGGGTTCCGGTTCCGATTCGCTCAGAACGTCTTCGTGCTTGAGCCGCACGCTCTCGTAGATCCCTTCGGCGAAGGTCCGTAGATCCTCGATCGCGTGTCCCTGAGGCTGTGGTTCCTCGCTAAGCGAGTGCCCATCCCAATGCAGCTGAAAGGCTCCGGCAAGCCCTTCGGGGAGGGTGTCGCCTCCGAACCAGCAGTCGGTCGCGGAGACACACGCGGCCCCGTGCATCGCCTGGTAGGAGTTAGGCAAGAACGCGAGCGAGGCGTAGGAGCCGACGACCTGTCCGCCCGCGAAGTGGCACAGCGTGTTGTCCGCGAGAGGCGGCTGGCGTTCCACGTTCGACTGCCCCGGTCGATGGTCGGAGACGGTCCAGAATTCGTCCGCGCCGGCCCACGCGATCCTTCCGTCGGTCGCGCCGCAGACCGTCGCAAGCTCGTGCCAGCCGACGCCGTTGTACGCCCAGACGCCCGCCGGGATCGTCGGCGGATTGCCAGCCGTGATCAACAGCCCGCGGTTCGGTGCCCAGAACTCGATGTCGCCGATCTTTCCAAGGCCGATCGGGGTGCTCGATCGCTGGCCGCTCGGCAGTTCGGGCGGCAGCGGCTGTTCGAGCTGCCAGCTCGCGGCCGACTCCGGTTCTTCGGCATGCGCGGCGACAGCGAACACGCCGACGGTGAGCACGATCACGACCACGAGCGCCCCGATCATCGAGCGCAGCCGCGGGCTCACCTTCCGCTCCGCTTCTTCGCAGGGTGGCGCTTGGACTTATGCGGCGTCGGCGTGCGGACGAACGTCACCGCGATGCGTTCGCGCAGCGTGGGCCGACCAGTCGCGCTGAAGGACAGCGTGACGGTGGCGGAGAGGCCGCCGCGCGAGCTCGCGAGCGAGCTGTAGGCGCGCGCGAGGCGCAGCGTCACCGGAACGACGACGATGCCGCCGGGGCGGGCGGCGGCGGAGGCGACGGTGCGCGTCGCGACCGTGGTGCGCGCGGGTCCGCCCCGCCGCGCACGGTGTGCACGCCTTGCCGCGCTCCTCGCCCGGACCTTCACCCGAACCGCGCTCTGGGCACCGGCGCGCAGGCTTCCTGCGCCGGGGACGAGGACATCTACGACGACCGTCCCGTTGCGTCGTGAGGAGGCCGTCGCGCCGAGCTTCCACGGCGGCACCAACGAGGGGTTGGCGGGCGGCGCGGTGATTTCCGACACGGCCGGACTCGAGGCGAACTGAACCCTGGAGACGACGAAGGCGTCGCTGTTCTGATTGCCGTCGCCATAGACGAGGTTGTCCGAGTTCGAGGAGAACGCGAGCACGTTTCCGCCTTCTGCGAAGGAGGGCGAACCGGTGAAGCTCGACGGGCCTTCGGGTCGAAGGCTCTGCCCACCTTCGAAGCTCTGCGTCACTCGGGTCAACGTGTCGTCTTCGAGGTCGACGTCGTAGAGCTCGGCTGCCCGATTTATCCCGTAGGGCGCGCTGACGTAGGCTGGCGAGCCAAGCGGGAAGATCGTCCGTTCGCTCGAGAACGCAACCTGGCTGCCGTCGGGGGAGACGCCGAGGTCGAGGATCGGACCGGTGCGCGGCGGGTCTTCGGCGGGGCCGCCGGCGATCTCGGTCAGCCTGCGGGTCGCGGCGACGCGCGAGAGTCCTTCGCGCATATCGACGACGTACAGGTCGTCCGAGGACTGCGCCGCCGTCGCTTCTTCGCCGCTGGCCACTTCGCGCGCAGTGGCGAGCAGAGCGACGATTTCTCCGTTCGCGCTCAGCCGCGGCAGGTAGTCGTCGGCAGTGCCCAGCGTCCACACTCCCGGCGTGCCCTTGTTTGCAGCCGAAGTGTCGAAGGGGCCCTGGCACGGGTCCGACAGCGTCGCCGAGCTGGACGTTTGGGTCTCCCCGCTCGCTTCGCAGGCGGGGTTGGTCGGATCCGAGCCGCCGGTGACGCGCCGTGTCGATGCCGACCCGCCTTCGCCGATCCGCCGCCACAGCGGCTCTGTGTATTCGGGTTCGTCGGCAAGGTCGAAGCCTGGCATGACTGGCGCCTGTTCTTTGATCTGCTGGCCCATCCACGCGACTGTCGAACCGTCGGCGCTGAGTGAGGCGCCGGCAAACGTCGTTTCGGACGGGAAGGGCGGGATTTTGGTCCCGCTCGGGTAGACCGCTCCGTATCCGCCTTCGGCGCTCGCCGGCACCGGTTCGGGCTGGCCGGCCGCGTTGAGCTGAGGGCTACGCGTCGCCTGGTCGATGCGCACGGTAACGAGCGTCGTCGCTTTCGTTTCGAGATTACGGACGGCGATCTGCGCGGCAGGCGTTTCAGCTTCTTCGGAAACGGGCGCGCCCGTACGGTTCGGGTTCGCGAGGTTCGAGATCGCTGTCGTCTCGAAGGCGACCTCGCGTCCGTCAGCACTGAGCGCCGAGCGGCCACTCGCGACGGAGCCCTCATGGGTCGCTTCGAACTGCGGGTTCGAGACATACGTGTAGGAGAGTCCGACCGAGGACCCGTTGACGGCCGACGCGAGCGTGAAGGCGCACGCTTCGCGCTCGTTTTCCCACTGTTCCCATCCTTCCGGGCACGGTTCGGTGCTCGGCTTTTCCATGTCGCGCACGTACACATCCGGCGCGGCGTTCTTGTCGTTTTCCCGATCCAAGCTCGCCGTCGTCGTAAAGCTCACATACCTCCCGTCGGCGCTGATCGACGGCTGCGCGGCGTCTCCTTCGGCGACGATCGCTACTTCGTCGGTCAAGAGGTCGCGCCGGAAGACGCCCGTGCGACCCGCGAACAGGCCGTCGAAGGCGACATAGCGGCCGTTGGCGGAGAGCACGGAGTCGCTCGCCGAGTCGGCCTGCTGCACGAACGGGCTGCCCGGTATTGCCCCGGTGGAGGCAAGCCCGATCGGGCCGAAGACGTCCGCCTGCGCGGGCGCGACGATGCCGGACAGCGGCGCGAGCGCGGCGCACGCGAGGATTGCCGGAGCGAGCCTCATTGAATGCTCACCAGACGGCGAACGGTCGCCTGATTGCCGAGCTTGTCGCGGACGTGCGCGACGATCGTGTAGATGCCACCGCGTGCGTAGCGGTGCTTCAGCGATGTCTTGCCGCGTCCGCTCCCGCCGTCGCCGAAGCTGACCTCGACCGCGCTCTTCTGGACGCCCACGCCGGTGTCGATGACCCTGACCCTGACCGCATGACCGTGCTCAGTTCGGACGATCTTGACCGTCGGCGGCTGAGCGTCGATCCGCAGCGTGGTCGCGCCGGTGAGCGTCTCCTGCCCGTCGATGTCGGTCGCCAGCACCTGCACGTGGTGGACTCCGCTGGCAAGTCCGCCCGCCGGCAGGCGCGCGGCGAGCGCGTGCGACGGCGTCATCACGGCGCGTCCGTCGAGCACCACGCGATAGGTGATCGGTCCGTTCGCGCTCGTAGCTTCGACCCAGGTGATCGCGGCCTGCGACGGCTTGACCCATGTGGTTGGCGCCGTCAAGAAGAACGGCGCGGGCGGCGTGGTGGCCTGGGCGGCGACGATCGAAGCGTGGCCGATCGGCCCCTGGCGAAAGGCTACGAGCCCGTCGCCGAGCCCGGAGCGCCCGACGCCGAGTTCGGCGACTTCGCCGCCGCCGCCACCACCGACGAGCGCGGTCTGGACCGCGCCGTCGGGGAAGTCCTCACGCACGGCGACGGCGGCCTGGCCGGCGGCGTTCGTGCTCGGCCAGGCCGACACTCCCCCACCCTGCGGGTTCATCACGCTTGCCGACGAGTTTTCAGAGCCGGCAAAACCGGGCCCCAGTGTGAGCGACCCGGAGAGTCCCTTGTCGGTCCCCTCGACCACGCGTGGCGCGCCGTTCGCGTCGTAGACGATCCGCAGGTCCTGCTTCTCGTCGATGTCGATGCTGGGCGGCCCGATGCTGGCGCCGGCGCCTCCCGGGACTTCGGAGTCGGCGATGCTCGCGCCGACGAACTCGGAACCGTTGAGCGATTCGCCGTCGGGGAGCGTGTTGAGGAAGATGCGCGGCCCAGGGAGGGGCGAGCCCTGCCCGGCGTCCTGACGGTAGACAACCTCCGCCTGACCGAGGCGCGAGATCGCGACGCTCGGCGCATCAGCGTCGTCGTTGATCGGCGTGCCGTTGTAGCTCGCGGCGCTGACGGGCAGGACGTAGTCGAGCGTGCTCCCGAACAGGCGTCGTGCCCAGATCCGTGCGACACCGTTGATTTCGGGCTCCTGCCAGACGACGACGGCGTTGCCCGTGGGCCCGATTGCGATCTTCGGCGCGTTCGCTTCGGTCGGCGGCCGCATCGACAGCCCGGGGTTGCGGTTGATCGCGCCCAGCCCCGACCAGCGCTGACCGTCGAAGCGAGCGACGCGGACGTCCTCGACGACGTCGCCGGGGCGCAGGATCACGGTCGAGACCCCGCCGTGGATGACCCGATAGACGACATCTGCCTGGCCGGTGGAGCTCATCGTCAGATCGGGCGTCGTGCCCGTCGCGCTACCGATGTTCGGGTCGACGATCATCGCCTTCCCGAAAGAGGAGGAGCCGGGGCCGAGCGTGGCGCCGAGCAGCTCGTCGACCGGGACTTCGTGTTCGCTCGCGAACGGCGTCGCCCAGACGACCTCGAGCTCACCGCCGTCGGCCGCCGCGATCCGTGGCCAGCTCGCGGCGTAGGGCTGTTCGGTATCGACGCGGATCGGCGCGAGCCAGTGGCCTTCGATGTAGCGCGCGACGAACACATGCGGAACGCCGGTCACGTTCTTGAGGTATACGAGACCGCCGGTGCCGTCTTCAGCCATCGCGACTCCGCCGAAGCCGACGATTTCCTGGCTCGGCCCGTCGATCGTCGTCGCCGGGAGGATCACAGCCCGGGCCTGCTGGGCGTGAGCCAGCAGCAACACGACGCAGCCGAGCACGATGAGTACAGCGAGCCGGCGGTACTCCGCCTGCCTGCTCGAGAGCGCGGACACGAGAACCACCGCGACAGGCCTCAGGATTCGTTTTTGTTGAGCGCGCCGGGTGTCTTGTTGAACGCGCAGCGGAAGTTCTCGGGATTGGCGACCGGCTCCGAGCCGGCGAAGCCACCTTTGGTGCCGTTGCTGTAGACCGTCACGTACTGCAGCGATTCCGGGAGCGGATTCGCCGGGAGCGGGACGGGATTGGCCTGTCCTTGCCGGGGGTTTCCTGTCGACCCTTCGCTGACTCCCTCGAAGCCGGCCGCTGCTGAGCCGGCTTCAGTCGTGATCAGCGTCGAAGTCATCTCGCGCTGGTCTTTCAGGCCGCGGCTCGGATCGAGCGGGATCGTCGCCGTCAGCTGCGAGTCGTGAATCGTCGACTCGAGCTTCACCCGGCTGGCGGCCCCGAGCAGCTGAGCCGCCGTCGGTAGCCAGCCGCCTTCGGCCTCGCACGCCTTGCTCGCGAAGATGTAGTTGTTCTGGCCGGCCTGCGCGTTGGTCACGGGATACGGCGCCGTGTCCATGCACCACGTACCGAGATCGACAGTCGCTGGCGGGCAGGTGCCTGCGAGCTGTTCGGCGGTCTTGCCACCGACGTGAGTCGCGTTGCCGACGGTCGGGATCGCCGACGGCCGGGAATTTGCGGTTCTTGCCGAGCAGCAGCACGCCGCCGGCGTGCGGCTTGGCGCTGACCGGATGACCCGCGATCGCCGCGGTGACGGCGCGACGCGCGGCGTCGGCGAGTCCGGTCGTCGAGAAGACGAGGGCAACGAGCGAGATGATCAGTGCCGGCGAGGGCAGCCTGCGCGAGGAGCCGGCGCCACGCCCTGAGCGGCGGCTCACGTCACGTCCTTGTCGCGCGCGAAGCGCGGCTGCGACGCTCGACGCACGTTCTTCAACTCCTCGAGCGATGTCTCACGGACGGTCGAAAGGACGGCGTCGAGCGCGACGCCCGACAGGGTCTCGTGCTCCATGAGCGCCGCGGCCGTCTCCTCCACGGTGTTCCAGTTGCGATCCAGAACCGTCGCGGCGCGCGCCTCGGCATCTCCGACCAGACGCTCGATCTCGTTGTCGATCACGTTCAGCGTCTCCGGCCCAACCGAGCCGAGATCCTGCAGCGAGGCGCCGAGGAACACCTCACCGCTCTTCTCGCCGATCGTGACGAGGCCGAGCGCGTCGGACATGCCAAACGAGGTGACCATGCTGCGCGCGAGCGACGTCGCCGCGTGCAGGTCGTCGTTGACGCTCGTCGAGCTGTGGCCGAACGCGATTCGCTCGCCCGCGAGGCCGGCCGTGATCACGATCAGCTGGCTCTGCAGGTCGGGCTCGGTCATGATCGTCTGGTCACGGTCGGAGAGCATGTGTGCGGCGGTTCCGAGCTGGCGGCCGCGCGCGACGATCGAGAGCTTGCGTGTCGAGGTCGTGTGGCCAAGCGCCTCGGTCACGACAGCGTGCGAGGACTCGTGGATCGCGATCAGCCAGCGCTCCTCCTCGGTGAGGATGTGCTTCTTGGCGGGACCCGCGACGACACGGTCGATCGCCTCCTCGAGCGTCGCCTGATCGATCAGCCCGCGGCCGTCGCGAACGCTCAACAGCGCCGCCTCGTTGATCACGTTCGCGAGCTCGGCGCCGCTGAAGCCTGGCGTCTGCCTGGCCACCTCCTCGAGCGAGGCATCTGGCGCGAGCGGTCGCTTGCCACCGTGCAGGCGAAGGATTTCGATGCGGCCGTGAACGTCGGGCACGTCGACGACGATCTGCCGGTCGAAGCGACCCGGTCGCAGCAGCGCCGGGTCGAGGATGTCGGGCCGGTTGGTCGCGCCCATCACGACAAGCCCGCCGTCGCCGGCGAAGCCGTCCATCTCGACGAGGATCTGGTTGAGCGTCTGCTCGCGCTCGTCGTTGCCCTGGCCGATGCCGGCACCGCGCTTGCGCCCCGCGGCATCGAGCTCGTCGATGAAGATGATCGCGGGCGACTCTTTGCGGGCCTTGCGGAACAGATCGCGGACACGCGCCGCGCCGACGCCGACGAGCGACTCGACGAAGTCCGAACCCGAAAGCGAGAAGAACGAAGCGTCGGCTTCGCCGGCGACGGCCTTGGCCAGCAGCGTCTTGCCGGTGCCCGGAGGCCCTACGAGCAGGACGCCCTTCGGCGCGGCGGCACCGACCGCGAGGTACTTGCTCGGGTCGGCGAGATAGTCGCGAATCTCGCGAAGCTCGGCCAGCGCCTCGCCGGCGCCCGCGACGTCGTCGAAGGTGATCGCTTCGGACCTGCCCTTGCCCTTCTTACGACCTTTCCCGGTGAACTCGGAGAAGCCGGCGATACCGCCGGCCGCGCCCTCGCCACCAAAGCGCATGAACAGCGAGAACAGGCATACGAGCAGCAGGATCGGGATCAGGAACTGGACGATGATCGCCTTCGTCGGCTTGCCCGACTGCTGGTCGATCGAGACGATCGCGCCGCCTTTACCAAGTTCGTCAGCGAGCTGCTCGGTCTGCGCTCCGGAGGCCGGATACGCGGCCCAGAGGTGTTCCAGGCGTGCCGACAGGTGTGATCACCTGCGAGGTGCCGCCGTTCGCGTTGCCTTTGGTCGAGGTGGTGACAGTGCCGGTAGTCGTCACCTCGACGCGGCTGTCGTGGTCGAGCAGCGTCGCGCTCGCGATTTCGTGTGATTTCGCGAGTTTCTGGACGGTGCTGATCGGCACCTCGCGGCCCGAGCTCCCCGGCTTGATCTCGCCGAGCAGCACCGCAAACGCAACCGCCAGTCCGATCGAGGCGAGCAGCAGGAAGAGCGCCAGCGGGTCGCGGAAGGCGATGCGCCGCGCCGTCTGCAGAATCTCCATGGCCCGCTTGAGCACCGGGTTCTGCCGGTGCGCCAAGCCCAGAGCGAACCCCACCGCTTGCCGCAGGTGAGTGGCCGTTGGTGGAGGCGACCGGAGCCGGGTCAGGCTCGGGCGTCGTGGCGTTGGGGTCGTCGGTCATGTCTTGGCAGCGGGTCGTGGCCGTCTCGGCGGGGCAAGCACGCGAGCCGGCGTTTCCAGCCCGTCGGGCCAGCGTCACAGGCGCCGAGCGGAAATGCAACGTCGTTCACAAAAACGACACAAAGGACGACATATTCGGTCGCCCACCTTTACAAAACAGTTACAACGGCTCGGCGCGCCGACGTTCACAAAAACGAAACACCAGCGAATCCAGCGCTCGACACTCTTGCGCCTGCGAATGGTTCTCGCGCCTCCGCATCGATCACGCGAGCGAGTTGTTTCCGTCACCTGCGTCGCGACGGCTCCACTGATGTCGACGACGAGAATCACCTAAAGCCCGATTTCAAAGGAGACCGCTCACCGTGCGCGCGCACCGAACTCTCATCCTCAGCTTGATCCTCACCGCCATCCTGGCTGTGCCGGCCACCGCTATCGCGAAGCAGCTGATCATCGGTGGCTCGACCTCCGTGCTGCCGCTCGCGCAGAAGCTCGCGACCGCCTATCACAAATCGTTTCCCAAGATCCCGACGCCGAAGGTCGGCGGCGGGCAGTCGGACATCGGCATCAGCGGCGCGGCGTCCGGGCGCTTCGACATCGGCACCTCCTCGCGCAACCCAATTCCGGGCGTCGATCCGAAAGGGCTCCTCTTCACGAAGATCGCGCAGGACGGGATCTGCATCATCACGAGCCCGCAGAACGCTTTGACGAACGTCGCACAGCAGACCGTGATCGGGATCTTCACCGGCGCGATCCGCGACTGGAGTCAGGTGCCCGGCTCGAAAGTCTCGGGCCCGATCGACCTGTTCGACCGCGACGGCGCCTCCGGTACACAGGACGCCTTCCAGCACATCTTCCTCGGCGAAACGCTGAAGATCTCGCCGAGCGCCACAGAAGAGACCTCCAACGGCCTCGAGCAGAACGCCGTGCGCAACGACCCGGGCGGCGCCGGGATCGGCTTCGTCTCGTTCGCCTACACCGAAGGCGTCAACGCCGTCGGCTACCAGGGGATCCCGTGCACGCTCGCCAACGCGAAGTCCGGCCAGTATGGCGGCGTGCGTAATTTCTGGTTCGTCACGAAGGGCGCACCCAAAGGCGAAGCCGCGAAGTTCATCAACTGGGTGACGAAGCCCGGCAACCTGACGGTCCGCAACATCGTCAACTCCGACTGGATCGCGATCCACTGATTCGATGATCGTGGCGCTCTGAGCCAGATGCGGCGCCGCACGGGCCATACGGAAGACAAGCGCGCCGAGCGAACGCTCGGCGCGCTTGCCGTTGCGCTGCTTCTGTTGATCGGCGCGATGATCGTCACGGTCTTCGTCAACGCGTGGCCGTCGTTCTCACACAACGGGCTGAGCTGGTTCGGCCCCGGCGGCGATGTCGACACGCAGCTGCGAGCGATGCAGGAATCGACGCCGCTCCCCGGCCACCAGATCGAATACTTCCGCGCTTGGCCGTTGATCTGGGGCACCTTGCTGACGACGGTGCTCGCAGTCGCGCTTGCGCTGATCGTCTCGACGCTCGCCGCCGTCTTCCTGACCGAGTTCGCGCCGCAGGCCGTGCGAAGCACGCTCGAGCCCGTGATCAGGCTGCTCGCCGGCGTCCCCTCGGTCGTCTACGGGCTGATCGGGATCCTCGCGCTGGCACCGTTCATCAACCACCACTGGATCAGCAATGGGCGCAAGCAGTCGGTCGCCTATGTCGTGCAGTTGAACGGCGCCGACCTGACGACGGCGACGGTGATCCTCGCGGTGATGATCACGCCGATCATGGTCGCGCTGATCGCCGGTGCGCTGGCGTCGGTGCCGCTGCCGTGGCGCGAAGGATCGGCCGCGCTCGGCGTCAACCGCTGGCGCACGATCGTACGCGTCTCGCTGCGTACGGCGCGCCCGGCGATCGTAGCCGCCACCGTGCTCGCGACGGCGCGCGCGCTCGGCGAGGCGATCATGCTCGCGATGGTCGCCGGCGGACGTGGATTCGCAGCGAACCCACTCGACGGCATCACCTTCCTGTTCGAGCCGGTCAGGCCGCTCGCGGCGACGATCGTGCAGGAGCAGGAGGGCCTGTCGATCGCTCCGCTGGCGCACACGATCTATGCGATCGCCGCTGTGCTGCTCGTCTCGGCGGCGATGCTCTCGTTCGCCGGCTGGGCCGCAAAGCAGCCGCTGAAGCGCTACGGGATCCGCGCGTGACGGACGGAGCCGCTCTGATGCCGACGCCGATGCCTGCGCCCCAGGCGGGAGCAATCGTCCGCCCCAAGCGTCAGGGAACAGGCGCTTGGCCGCTGATCGACCGACTCGGCTACTGGCTGTGCTGGGCTACCGGCATCGCGCTCTGTCTGATCACCCTGTGGATCGTCGTCTTCATGCTGATCAAGGGCATCGGCTACCTGCGTCCCGCGCTGTTCGTCGAACACCCGGCCGCCTCGCTGCAGCAGAGCAAGTCCGGCGGCTTCCTCGACCCGATCGAGGGGACGCTGATCATCACCGCGATCGGAACGTTGATCGCCGCGCCGGCAGGCATCGGCGTGGCCGTCTGGATCTCCGAGTACGGGCGGCCCGCGCCGCTCGCGCGCGCAGTCGAATCGGCCGTCGACGTGATCGCCGGCGTGCCGAGCGTCGTGCTCGCGATCTTCGGTCTGCTGGTCTTCTCCGAGAGCTTCCTCGGCTTCCTCTCCGAGCACGCCGCCAACGGCACCGTCTACGGGCGCTCGTTCTTCGCCGCCGGCATCGTCATGTCGGTGCTCGCGCTGCCGCTGATCGTCGGCTCCACGCGCGAGGCGCTCTCCCAGGTGCCCGACCGCGTGCGCGAGGCCTCCTACGCGCTCGGCAAGTCGCGCGCGAGCACGATCCGCTGCGTGCTGCTTCCGTCGATCCGGCCGGACGTCGCGAGCGGCATCGCCCTGGGCATGGGCCGGATCATCGGCGACACGGCGATCATCACGATCCTTCTCGGCCAGACACTGACGACACAGCCGGTCGGCGGCACGCCGGTCGTCGGCCTGCTGCGTGGCACCGGATCGACGCTGACGAGCTACGTCTTCTACAACTCGCCCGCCGGCGAGGGCAACTCGCCGCAGAAGGCATACGCGGCAGCGTTCGTGCTGCTGATGATCGTATTGCTGCTGAATGCGCTTGTCACACGCCTGACGGCCGGCCGTCGTTCCGAGCGCATTCGCATCAGCCGCCTGCTCGGCTTCTGGAGGCCTTCGTGGACCCGCTGATGCCGCCACCGGTGCGGCGGATCGCCGTCGACCGCGAGCCCAGCGTCGCACCGGCCAAGCCGATCGCCGAGAACGGCGCGAGCGCCGCGGTGCACGGCAACGCTCGTCGGAGGATCACGCGGCCGGATCCCTCCGTCGTGCGGGAGCGGATGCGGATCGAGTCCGTCTGGCTCGCCTACGGCGAGAACTGGGTCGTGCGCGACGTCACGCTCCCTGTGCGCCAGGGCGAGGTGCTCGCGCTGATCGGCGCGTCGGGCTCCGGCAAGACGACTCTGCTGCGCTCGCTGAACCGGCTCACCGAGGTCACGGCCGGAGGCGCCCGTGCGGGACGCATCACGCTCGACGGCCAGGAGATCCACGAGCTCGAGGTCAACGACCTTCGCCGCCGCGTCTCGATGGTCTTCCAGCAGCCGAATCCGTTCCCGATGAGCATCTACGACAACGTCGCCTACGCGCTGGCCGAGCAGCGCCCGCCGCGCGGCAGGCGCCGGCGCCGGACCCCGGCGCTGGAAGCCGCCGTCGAGGACGCGCTACGTCGCGCGGGACTGTTCGACGAGGTCGCCGACGATCTCGCGCGCTCGGCGCAGCGCCTGTCGGGCGGCCAGCAGCAGCGTCTCTGCATCGCACGAGCGCTTGCCGCACAGCCGGAGGTGCTGCTGCTCGACGAGCCCTGCTCGGCGCTCGACCCGATCTCCACGGCGACGATCGAGGAGCTGATCGTCGGGTTGCGCGAGAGCGTTGCGATCGTGATCGTCACGCACAACCTGCAGCAGGCGTTCCGCGTCGCCGACCACGTCGCCTTCATGCACCTCGGCGAGCTCGTCGAGTACGGATCGAGCGATCAGGTGTTCGACCGCCCGGCGCAGCAGCGCACGCGCGACTACATCGGCGGCGCGTTCGGATGAGCGCGCGCCGGGCAGGCAGGTGACGCTCCAGCGACTGATCGTGCTGGCGCTGCTCGCTGTGAGCTTGTGCGGCTGCGAGACGACTGCCGAGAAGAGCGCAAAGCTCGAACGCGCGGCCAAGCAAAGCGAGGGCAAGCAGGTGAGCGTCGAAGAAAAGGGGCTGAAGATCACTCACGCGAGCACCTCGATCAAGGTTCTCGCCGCGACCGTAGTGCACGATTCCGAACGCGCCGCCGCCGTCGTGACGCTCGAAAATCGCTCATCCCAGACGGAGCGCGACGTGCCGATCGCGATCGACGTGAAGGACGCGCACGGTCGCACGCTGTTCCAGAACAACGGAGTCGGCCTCGAAGGCGCGCTGGTCGCCGTCCCGTCGATCGCTGCACACACAAGGACGTTCTGGGTCGACGATCAGCTGCCTTCTGGCGGCGATCCCACGCTCGTCACGGCACGCGTCGGTCAGGCGCCGCCGGTCTCCGGCCCGCTACCGAGCGTCTCGGTCGGGCAGGCGCGACTCAGCGAAGACCCGGCCGAGGGAACGATCGCGACGGGCCGGGTGACGAATCGCTCGCACGTTGTCCAGAGCGGCCTGGTCGTGTTCGCGCTCGCGCGCCGCGGCGGCAAGATCCTCGCGGCCGGTCGCGCGGTCGTGCAGCAGCTGAGCGCCGGCGCCTCGGCGCCGTTTCAGATCGCGTTCGTCGGCGAAGCGCAGCGGAACGCAACTGCAACTCTCGGCGCCGCCCGCGAGCTTCAAATAGCGGCGACTACCACGCTCAGCCGGGCAACAGGGCTCAGCGCCCGCCGCGACGCTGTTTCAGCGTGATGCCCTCGAGCACATGCGCGACCGTCTCGCACGCATCGACGGCCGCCTCGAGCGACTCGAAGATGTCCTTCCAGCGGATCACGACCATCGGGTCGATGCCGCCGGCGAACAGCGACGCCACGCCGTCGCGCTGCAAGCGGTCGCCCTCATTCTCGAGGCGGTGGATCTCGACCAGGTGCGGCCCCAGCTCGGTGCCGGTGCGGAGCGAGCGCAGCGCCTGCGCGATCTGCTCGCCGGCGCCGACCAGCACGTCGGCGAACTCGACGGCCTGCTCCATCGGCGCCTCGACTCCGTAGAGACCGAGCTGCGCGGCGGCGTTCTCGGAGTGATCGACGATGTCGTCGAGCGCGGTCGCCAGCGCATAGCCATCGCCGGCGCTGAACGGCGCTCGTACGCGACCGCCGGCGAGCCGGTGGATGATGTCGTGCGTGATGCGGTCGCCTTCCTGCTCGCAGACCTTGATGTCCTGCGCCAGCGTCGCATGCTCGGGATAGTCGACCAGCAGGTCGTGCAGCAGCAGGCCGCAGCGCTGCACGTTGCGGCCCGCCTCCTCGACGAGTCCCATCAGCTGCGGGATCGGCCGCGCGTTTGAGGATGCTCATCGCGCGAGGATATTGGGCGCGGCGCGGCGGCGAACCGGCTTCACGAATTTTTTACCGCTCCGATTACGAGTTTGCAACCTCGACCGCGTCATCCGCGTGCGACTGTTGCCAACGTGGCGAGCCTTCCCGAAAGTGAGGACACGCTGTATGCGGGCGAGCTCGAGATCAGGCTCGCCGACGGGCTCGTGCTCGCCAGCGGCCGCGTCGTGCAGCTGTCGGTTCGAGAGTTCGAGCTGATCGTCGCGATGGCGCGCCGAGTCGGCGCGATCGCAACGCGAGCCGAGCTGTACGACACGGTCTGGGGCGGCGAGCTGCGCCCGGGCGATCGCTCCGTCGACGTGTACGTCTCGAAGCTTCGCGGCAAGCTCGAAGCGGCGATGCCCGACCGCCGCTTCATCCACACGCACCCAGGATTCGGCTATCGCTTCCAGCCACAGCCGGCGCGCGAACCGGCGGCCGTACGCGCGGCTCCGCCGATCGGCGCTCGCGACGAGCTTTCACGAAATGTTCACACGGGAGCTCCCGGCGATTAACAGACTGCCCTGAGATTCGCCCGGCGAAACCTCTGACGCGCGCCGGGTTCCATACATGCGTAATCCAGCCAGAGGAGACGTAGTGATCAAGAACAGGATTGGCGCGCTCGCGAGCGTTGCTTTGCTCGCAGTCGGTCTAGCGGCTTGTGGCAGCAGCAGCTCCAGCTCGTCCAGCAGCTCCAGCTCCAGCTCGTCTACAAGCGCCTCGAGCGGCGGCTCGGCGACGATCTCGGGAGCCGGCTCCACGTTCGCGGCACCGGTATACGAACAGTGGGCGTCCGCACAATCAGGTCTCACGGTCAACTACCAGGCCGTCGGCTCGGGCGCCGGCATCACCTCGCTGGAGTCCAAGACGGTCGACTTCGGCGCCTCGGACCCGCCGCTGAAGGCCGAAGAAGAAACGGCGCTGGCGAAGAACGGCAGCCCGGCCGTGATGATCCCGATGTTCCTCGGCGCGATCACCGTCTCCTACAACCTGCCCGGCGTAGCGGCGGGGCTGAAGCTCGACGGCAAGACGCTCGGCGACATCTTCCTCGGCAAGGTCAAGACCTGGGACGACGCCGAGATCAAGGCGCTGAACCCCGGCGTCTCGCTGCCGAGCACCGCGATCACGGTGATCCACCGCTCGGACTCCTCCGGCACGACGGCCGGCTTCACCGGCTTCCTCGCGACGGTCGACCCCGAATTCAAGAGCAAGGTCGGCGAAGGCAAGGACGTGCAGTGGCCGGTCGGCACGGGCGCGAAGGGCAACGCCGGCGTCGCCGGCGCGGTGCAGCAGACGGCAGGCGCCGTCGGCTACGTCGAGCAGGCCTACGCGCTGCAGCACAAATTCACCTACGCAGCCGTCAAGAACGCCGCCGGGACCTACATCTCGCCGACGCTCGAATCGACGACCGCCGCGGCGGAAGGCCTGAAGGTGCCGGCGAACCTCGGCATCAAAATCGCCAACCCGACGGGCGCCGAAGGCGTATCCGATCACCTCGCAGACGTTCATCGTCGTCAACAAGGACCTCTGCAAGGCCGGAACGCCGGGCGGCGAAGCTGCCGCGAAGGGCGTCGTGAAGTTCCTCGAATACGGCCTCGGCGAAGGCCAGAAGATCCTCTCGCAGGCCGACTACGCGGCACTGCCGACGGCGATCCTCGAAAAGTCCAAGGCGGCCGTGGCCTCCCTGGAATGCAACGGCTCGCCGATCAGCGGCTGAGCGAGACGGCTCGGGCTGGGATCGGATAGACAACCGGCCATGAGCACCGCAGTCATGCCCAGCGGCGAGCGCTCGATCCTCGAGCGCTCGCCGCTGGCGCGGCTTCCGGATCGCGCGCTGAAGTACGGGCTGACGACGCTCGCCGCGCTGATCCTCGTACTGATCGTCTACTTCTTCGTGCGGCTGGTCGGCGAGGCGCATCCGGCGTTCGCCCACCAGGGCGTGATCGGCTTCGTCTTCGGCAACGACTGGGACGTCAGCGGGAACAAATTCGGCGCGCTGCCGCTGTTGGTCGGCACGCTGATCACCTCCGCGCTGGCGCTGCTGATCGGCGTCCCGGTCGCCGTCGCGACGGCGCTGTTCGCGAACGAGCTGTGCCCGTTGCGCCTGCGCGGCGCGCTGACCGTGCTCGTCGAGCTGCTCGCCGCCGTGCCGTCGGTCGTCTACGGCCTGTGGGGCATCTTCTTCCTCGCGCCGAAGCTGCAGCCGGCCGAGCAGTGGGTCGCCGATCGGCTCTCGTTCATCCCCTTCATCGGCGGCAGCACGGTGACGATCCCCAACTACTTCGTCGCCGGACTGATCCTCGCGATCATGATCCTGCCGATCGTCTCGGCGATCGCACGGGAGGTGATGGCGACCGTCCCAGCCGACCAGAAGGAGGCGGCGCTGGGCCTCGGCGCGACCCGCTGGGAGATGATCCGCACAGCGGTACTGCCGTACTGTCGCGCAGGCATCGTCGGCGGCGCGATGCTCGGCCTCGGCCGCGCGATCGGCGAGACGATCGCCGTGACGATCGTGATCGGCGACGCGCCGCAGCTCGGCAAACACCTGTTCGGCCAGGGCTACAGCCTGGCGGCCGTGATCGCCAACGAGTTCGGCGAGGCCACCGGGCTGCACCGCTCGGCGCTGTTTGCGGCCGGGCTCGTGCTGTTCGTGCTGACGCTGCTCGTCAACGGTCTGGCGCGGTTCTTCGTGATGCGCGCCTCGCGCTCGCGCGGCGGCGGCGGCAGTGCCGAGATGCCACCACTCGCAGGTGTGGCGGCAGGCGCATGAGCGCTCAGGCCGCCTCGGGCGAGCAGTTCGCGCGCTTCGCCGTCAGCCCGGCGCGGCGGCGCAAGGACCGGATCGCGCGCGGGCTGATCACGGCCGGCACGGTGATCG
Source organism: uncultured Solirubrobacteraceae bacterium (assembly GCA_963812575.1). Lineage (GTDB taxonomy): Bacteria > Actinomycetota > Thermoleophilia > Solirubrobacterales > Solirubrobacteraceae > Palsa-744. The sequence goes on from CAWEVS010000015.1 coordinate 147,060, forward strand.
CGCTGATCCCGCTCGTGCTGATCATCTACTACCTGCTGAAAAAGGGGCTCGGCTCGTGGAGCTGGAGCTTCTTCAGCACGGACCCGACCGGCAACACGTTCTTCAAAACGTCGAGCATCGGCGGCATCAAGAGCGCGATCCTCGGCACGATCGAGATCGTCGCACTGGCCTCGGTGATCGCAATACCGATCGGCGTCGGCGTCGCGGTATGGCTCGTCGAGTACGGACGCCAGAGCTGGTTCGCGCAGCTCGTGCGCTTCTTCGTCGACGTGCTGACGGGCGTCCCCTCGATCGTCTTCGGCCTGTTCATCTACATCGTGCTGGTCGTCGGCACGGGCAGCTCCTACGCCGGCTACAAGGGCTCGCTCGCGCTCTCGCTGCTGATGCTGCCGGTCGTGATCCGCTCGGCCGAGGTGATCCTGCTGCTGGTGCCCGGCGCGCTGCGCGAGTCGGCGCTCGCGCTCGGCGCGCCGCGCTGGAAGATGATCTTCCGGATCGTCCTGCCGACGGCGCTGCCGGGAATGGTCACCGGCATCCTGCTGGCGATCGCGCGGGCCGCCGGCGAGACCGCGCCGCTGCTGTTCACCGCGGCGTACACACGCAACACCGACTTCAACCTCTCGCAGTTCATGAACTCGCTGCCCGTGCAGATCTACAACGACGTCACATCTCCGACAACGTCCGTGGTAAACCGTGCCTGGGGGGCCGCGCTCACGCTCGTCGTGATGATCCTCCTGCTCAACTTGATCGCCCGACTCGTCTCGCGAAGGAGCCGCCTGGCATGAGCACCGACGCAATGCCGCCTCAGACAGCTAACGTGCAGGGCGCCACTGTGGAGCCCGACAGCCAAACCGACAGCCCGCGCGAGCGGATCGCGCCGGACAGCTCGGCGCCGCAGGCTCCGGCCGGCGAGCCTCGGCCCGTCCGCCGCACCCGCCAAGCAGGGCCTCAGCGTGACGCTCGAGAAGCTGCGCGCCTTCTACGGCAAGGCCGAGCAGGTCAAGGGCATCGACCTCGAGTTCCGCGCCAACGAGGTGACCGCGATCATCGGACCGTCGGGCTGCGGCAAGTCGACGATGGTGCGCTGCATCAATCGCATGCACGAGGAGATCCCCGGCGCGCACGCCGAGGGACGCGTGCTGCTCGACGATGCCGACGTGTACGGGTCCGACGTCGACGTCGTCGCCGTACGCCGTGCGATCGGCATGGTCTTCCAGAAGCCGAACCCGTTCCCGACGATGTCCGTGTTCGACAACGTCGCCGCCGGTCTGCGCCTGTCCGCCGGTGGGCTCGGCGGTCGCGGCAAGGCCGAGCTGAGCGCGAAGGTCGAGACCGCGCTGCGTGGCGCGGGCCTGTGGGACGAGGTCGCCGACCGGCTCTCCGAGCCCGGCGCCGGGCTCTCCGGCGGCCAGCAGCAGCGGCTCTGCATCGCGCGATCGCTGGCCGTCGAACCCGAGGTGATCCTGATGGACGAGCCGTGCTCGGCGCTCGACCCGATCGCGACGCTGAAGATCGAGGAGCTGATCGAGGAGCTCAAGCAGCGCGTGACGATCGTGATCGTCACGCACAACATGCAGCAGGCGGCGCGCGTCGCCGATCGGACCGCGTTCATGCTCAGCGGCGAGCTGGTCGAGGTCGGTCCGACGCAGGAGATCTTCACCAAACCGAACGACTCGCGGACCGAGGAATATGTCACCGGGAAGTTCGGCTAGCGCCGGCGAGCCGGGCGGCGGCGCGGACGACGGCTCGCCGGCCACGAGCGCCGACTCCCTGCTCACTGCAGACGCCGCCAAGCCGGGCGCCGCGCAGGGCAGGCTCCACTTCCAGGAGCAGCTGAAGGCGCTCGAAGCGAATGCGCTGTCCGGTCTCGATCTGATCCTCGAGCAGCTCGACCGCGTGCTCGAGGCGCTGCGCCACCAGGACGTCGAGCTCGCGCAGATGGTGATCGCCGACGACGACCGCGTCGACGGGCGCTACCTGGAGGTTCACCAGGGAATCCTCTCGCTGCTGGCGCTGCAGGCGCCGGTCGCCGGCGACCTTCGCCTCGTCGCCGCGCTGCTGCACCTGATCAAGCACATCGAGCGGATGGGCGACCAGTGCGTCAACATCGCCAAGCTGATCCCGCTGTCCGGCTACGAGCCGCCGGTTCGCCCCGAGATGCTGGACGCGCTCGCGAAGATGGGCGCCTACGCGCGCTCCGAGGTCGCCCAGTGCAAAGCGGCCTTCGCCGGGCGCGACGTCGAACTCGCCGAGGACCTGGTCCGCCAGGATCGCGAGATCAACCGGCTGAACCGCGAGATCTTCCGGATGGCGATCGAGATCGGCGACGATCCGGACACGCGCGAGTGGGCGATGCACATGATCCTCGTCGCGCGCGCGCTCGAGCGGATCGGCGACAACGCCGTCGACATCGGCGAGCAGGTCGCGTTCGTCGTGACCGGCCTGTTCCGCGAGTTCTCCGACTCCTCGCATCCCGCCGGCGTGCCGGTCGACGCGGCGCCCGACGACCGCCCGGACCGGCTCTAGCTCCGCTCAAGCACTTCGCGGCCCGGCAGGGCTCGCGTCAGCGAGCCCATTTTGCATGTGAACATCCTGTGACGATTTCCCTTCAGACGGTTGCCGGCTCAACGGCTCCCGTACACTTCGCCGCAATGACGGAGAGCATCACCGCCCCGGACGTGGCGGCGCCGTCGGGCCTGGGGGGCGCAACCTCGCCGTTGCGCATCGCAGTACTGGACCGCGACAGCGGCTTCATCCAGGTGCTGAGCAAGCGCCTCGACCGTCTCTCGCTGGGAGCACCGCGTGCTCGCCAGCCCGGTGCCGGCCGACGCGGTCGTCGCGATGCGCCTGAGCGCGCTCGTCGTCGATCTCGCCGTGCTCGGGCCGCAGGCCTGGGAGTGGCTCGAGCGCCTGTGCGGGGCGCTGCCCGATCTCGGCATCGTCGTCTGCACCGGCCCTTCGACCGTCGCGCAGCGCGTCCGCGGGCTGCGTCTCGGCGCCGATGACTGGATCACCAAGCCCTGCCATCCCGAGGAGGTCATCGCGCGCGTGCAGAGCGTCGTGCGCCGCCGCCGGCGTCCGAGTGGCCGGACCGAGACCAAGCCGGTGCTCGCCGGCGAGGTCGAGATTCGCTCCGACCGCTTCCAGGCGTTCGTCGGCGAGGACAGCCTCGATCTGACGCGCAGGGAGTTCGAGCTGATCGAGCTGCTCGCCGCCGCCGAGGGGCGCGTGCTCGAGCGCGAGGAGATCTACTCGCGGCTGTGGGGCTACACGATGGTGCGCGGCGACCGCTCGGTCGACGTGTTCGTGCGCAAGCTCCGCCAGAAGCTCGAGAAGGCCTCGCCGCGCTGGCGCTACATCCACACGCACTTCGGCATCGGCTACCGCTTCGCGGCCGAATCGCTCGACGCCGAGCGGCTCGAGGTCGATGTCCCGGCGTCAGTTCCCGTCGCCTGGGACGCTCGCGATCAGAGCCAGCTCGCGCGGTCGCAAGAGGACCGCGAGCTCACCACCGACGCCCTCTAGGCGCACGGCCGCGAGGCCGCCCTTCTTCATCTCGACGCGAGCGCCGGTGAGCTCGGCGATCACGCCCGAGAGGTCAGGCTCGTGCCCGACGAGCAGCACGCGCGCATCGGCGTCGAGTCCGGCCAACGCGTCCAGCGCCTGCGCCGCCTCGAAGGAGGACGCGAGCGGCGCGTGCTCGCTCGAGCTTCGCCCGCGCGTCCTGCGGCCAGCTCTCGGCGGCCAGCTCGGCCGTCTGGCGCGCGCGTGTCTTGGGGCTGAACAGGACCGCCTCGAAGGAGACTCCGAGCCGCGCGATCGCGATGCCGGCAGCCCGTGCCTGCGCCTCCCCCCGTGCCGTCAGCCGCCGCGCGGAATCGGCGCGCGTCCCGTGCGGCTCGGCCTCGGCGTGCCTTAGTACCCAGAGCTGACGAGCCATCGCTTCTTCGCGCACCCTACCGCGACGGCGCCGCCGAGCGCGCGATGTCAACGAAACGTGAAAAAGGGCCGTGCAAAGTCATGCGCGATGCCCGCCAGCGTGTAGCGTGAAGGGCGATGGAGTTCGATCGAGAGCATGCGCCCGGCGATCGTTCGACGATCGTCGTCGGCCAGCGCGACGCGTGAGCCGGCGCTACGGCCCGAGCGCGCGGCGCCCGAAACGTCCGAGGCGCACGAGTCCGAGCAGCGCAAGCTCGATGACCCGTCGCTGTACATAAACCGCGAGCTCTCCTGGCTGGACTTCAACGATCGCGTGCTGCAGCTCGCCGAAGACGCGCGACTGCCGCTGCTCGAGCGGGTCAAGTTCTGCGCGATCTACACGACGAACCTCGACGAGTTCTACATGGTGCGCGTCGCCGGGCTGCACGATCAGATCGACGCCGGCGTCGAGAATCCCGGCCAGGACGGTCGCACGCCCTCGCAGACGATCGCGCTGATCCGCGAGCGCGTGCTCGCGCTCGGCCGCCGCCTGACCGACTGCTTCGAAGGCGAGCTGCGTGGCCAGCTGGCCGACAACGAGATCCGTGTCGTCGGCGTTCGCGAGCTCGACGAGGAGCGCCGCGCCGAGCTCGCCAAGCTGTTCCAGAAGAAGATCTTCCCGGCGCTGACACCGCTCGCCGTCGCCCCCGGGCGCCCCTTCCCCTACATCTCGAACCTGTCGCTGAGCCTCGCGATCCTCGTCCGCGACCCGCTCACCGACCAGACCGTGTTCGCGCGCGTGAAGGTGCCGACCGAGATCCTGCCGCGCTTCGTCACGCTCTCGCAGAGCGACGGCAGCCCGGCGCTGCTCGTGCCGCTCGAGGACGTGATCGCGCACCATCTCGACGCGCTCTTCCCCGGCATGGAGATCGTCGACTGCAACGTCTTCCGCGTCACGCGCGACGCCGACCTGGAGGTATCCGACGACGCCGCCGACCTGCTGCAGGCGGTCGAGGACGAGCTCCGCCGCCGCCGCTTCGGCGAGATCGTCCGCGTCGAGGTCGGCGCCGACTGCTCCGAGCGGCTGCTGACCGAGCTGACCGGGCTGCTGCGCGTCTCAGACGTCCGAGGTCTACGCCGTCGACGGGCTGCTCGACATGGGAGCGCTGTGGCAGCTCGTGCGCCTGCCCGGCCACGCCGAGCTGCGCCAGGAGCCGCTCGTCGGCGTGACCGATCCGCGCCTGCTGCGCCACGAAGGCGAGCGGCCCGACGTGCTCGGCGCGATGCGCGAAGGCGACGTGCTCGTGCACCACCCCTACATCTCCTTCGCGACCTCCGTCGAGCGCTTCGTCGAGCAGGCCGTCGCCGATCCGAACGTGCTCGCGATCAAGCAGACCGTCTACCGCACGAGCGATGACTCGCCGCTCGTGCCGGCGCTGATCGACGCGACCGAGCGCGGCAAGCAGGCCGTCGCGCTGGTCGAGCTGAAGGCGCGCTTCGACGAGGGCATGAACATCCACTGGGCGAAGGCGATGGAGGAGGCAGGCGTCCACGTCGTCTACGGCCAGCCGGCGCTGAAGACCCATGCCAAGTGCGTTCTCGTCGTGCGACGCGAGGGCGACGGCGTGCGCAACTACGTACACATCGGCACCGGCAACTACCACTCTGCGACGGCGCGGCTGTACACCGACTTCGGCCTGTTCACGACCGACGAGCAGATCGGCGCCGACGTCGCCGACATGTTCAACTACCTGACCGGCTACGGCCGCCCGATGCACTACCGCAAGGTGCTGATGGCGCCGAACCAGCTGCGTGACGGGATCCTCGAGCAGATCGAGCGAACGATCGAGTCGCACAGCCCGCAGACGCCGGCGCGGATCGCGATGAAGATGAACTCGCTCGTCGACGGAGCGTGCATCCGCGCGCTGTACCGCGCCTCGCAGGCCGGCGTGCGCGTCGACCTGAACGTGCGCGGCATCTGCTGCCTGCGCCCGGACGTGCCCGGCATCTCCGAGAACATCCGCGTCGTCTCGATCGTCGGGCGGCTGCTCGAGCATTCGCGCGTGTACGCGTTCGAGCGCGACGGTGAGTACACGATCTACATCTCCTCCGCCGACCTGATGCCGCGCAACCTCGACCATCGGGTCGAGCTGGCCGTGCCGATCGCCTCCGAGGCGGCCCGCGCCGAGCTGCTCGACACCCTGGAACGGGCGTTCGCCGACAACCAGAACTCCTGGGAACTCGGTGAGCAGGGCGAGTGGAACAGGCGCACGCCGGGCCCCGGCGAAGAGCCGCGCAGCCTGCAGCTCGAGCTCGCCGAGCTCTACGCCGCGCGCGCCGCCGAGCAGCGCCCGGCGCGCGAGCGGGCCGGCGTGCCCTACGCCTAGCGGCGACAGATGTCGCAGAACCTCGACCTCGTGCGCTCGATCGTCGCCGATTGGGAGGGCGGCGACTACAGCTCGGTCGCGATGGGCAGACCCCGCGATCGAGTACTGCCACGTCGGCGGGCCGGCGCCTGGCAGCTGGACCGGACTGGCCGCGGATGGCAGAGGGCTGGCGCGAGGTACTCAGCATCCTGGCCGGGCATCGCGTCGCCGCCGATCAGTACCGCGAGCTCGACGGCGATCGCGTCCTCGTGCTGTTCCACCTGCGCGGTCGCGGCAAGGCGAGTGGCGTCGACCTCGGCCAGATGAACGCGCGAGTCGCGACGCTGTTCCAGCTCCGCGACGCAAAGGTCGTCAGGCTCGTCAACTACCTGGATGTCGACAGCGCCCTGGCCGATCTCGGCCTCGAGCGCTAGGCGCGCCCGCTAGAGCGTCTCGAGCGCCGCCTTGAGGTCGTCGACCGACTGGAAGTCGAGCCCCAGCAGGTGATCGTGGCGATGGCGCACAACGCCCTGCTCGTCGATCACGATCACCGCGCGCTTGGTGCCCATTCGCGAGGAGTAGGCGCTGTAGGCAGTGGCGACCTTTCCGTCGACGTCCGCGAGCAGCGGCACCGTCAGGCCGTTCTTCTCGATGAAGCCGCGATGCGAGTCGAGATCCTGCTTGGAGATGCCGACGACTGTCGCCTCGAGCGACGAGAAATCGTCCGCTCGGTCTCGGTAGGAGCAGAACTGTTTCGTGCAGACCATCGTGTTGTCGCCGGGATAGAAGAGCAGCACGACGCGCTCGCCGCGGTGCTCTGAGAGGTGGAACGGGCCATCCGTTCCCGGCAGCTCGAAGTCTGGGGCGGGCTCGCCAACCTGCGGCGTCTTGGCCATCTCTGCTCCTCCTCTGATCGATCTTCTGCGGGCGCAGAACCTAACCGATCGCGCCCGCGACCGAACCTCGCAGCGCGTCTGGAACGCCGGCACCGCGTGCGCGAGCAACTCCACCGGGTCGAGCTCCGGCGGCGTCTCGCTAGCCTCACGATATGGAGGAATCACTCGTCGGACAGCTGTTGCTCGCCTCGCCCTCGCTGCGCGACCCGAACTTCGAGCGGACGGTCGTGCTGATCGGTCTGCACAGCACCGAGGGCGCGATGGGCGTCGTGCTCAACCGCCCATCGGAGCTGAGCGTCGCCGAGGCCGCTCCGCAGCTCGAGCAGGCGATCGACGACTACGATCGCGTCTACGTCGGCGGCCCGGTGCAGCCGAGCTCGATCGTCTTCCTGGCCGAGTTCATCGATCCATCGCTGGCAGGCATGCTCGTGCTCGGCCGGATCGGCTTCCCGGCGCCGAACGCCCAGATCGACGAGCTCTCCGACGCGACCGAGCGCGTGCGCGTGTTCGCAGGCTTCGCCGGCTGGGGACAGGGTCAGCTCGAGGCCGAGATCGAGCAGGGCGATTGGATCGAGCAGGCGGCGCAGCCCGACGACGTCTTCAGCGATGCGCCCGAGCAGCTGTGGAGCGACGTGCTGACGCGCAAGGGCGGCAGCTACGCGCTGGTCGCGCGGATGCCGCCCGATCCCTCGCTGAATTGAGCGTGGACGGATGAACGACCGCCGCCGCCGTCAGGCCGGCGGCCCGCCGATGCCGCGCTAGAGTCGATCGGAGCCGTCGCGCTCCCCGGGCGGCTACTCTTGCCCAAGTCCTCGGCCCTCCCCCGGCCACGCTTTCTCGGAGGTCCCCCGCCTTGCTGAAGCTAGCCCGCTGGTCGACAACGCATCGCCGCCTGACCGTGCTCGGCTGGTTCGTCCTGCTGATCGTGATCAACGTGATCGCACACTCCGCCGGCACGAGCTACTCGAACAACTTCACGCTGCCCAACTCCGACGCGCAGCGGGCCTCGGACCTGCTGCAGCGGAGCTTCCCGGCCCAGGCCGGCGATCGCGACACGATCGTCTTCAAGGTCGCCTCGGGCACCGTCTCAGACCCGGCCGTGCGCGCGCGGATGGCCGCGGCATTCGCGAAGGTCGCGAAGCTGCCGCACGTGACGGCCGTGATCAGCCCCTACGCCGGTGCCGCCGCCGGCAAGTCGATCTCGGCCAACGGCAAGATCGCCTTCGCCACGGTCGTCTTCAACGAAAAAGCCAACCTGCTGCCCAAGTCGGCGCCCGAACGCGTCGTCGAAGTCGCCAAAGCCGCCGCGCGGCCGGGACTCGACGTCGAGCTCGGCGGCCAGGCGATCGAGCAGACCGAGCAGGCCGGATTCGGCGTCTCCACGGCCGTCGGGCTGCTCGCCGCGATCGTCGTGCTGCTGCTCACGTTCGGCTCGTTCGTCGCAATGGGGCTGCCGATCCTGACCGCGCTGTTCGGGCTCGGCACCGGACTCGGAGTGATCGCGCTGTTCACGCACGTCGTCGACACGCCGAACTTCTCCTCCGAGCTCGCAGCGATGATCGGGCTGGGCGTCGGAATCGACTACTCGTTGTTCATCCTGACGCGCTTCCGCGAGGCGTACATGACGCCGGGTCCGACCTTCGAAGATGCGCGCGAGTCGGTCGTGCAGGCGATGGACACGGCAGGTCGCGCGGTCCTGTTCGCCGGCTGTACGGTCGTGATCGCACTGCTCGGCATGATGCTGCTCGGCGTCAGCTTCCTCTACGGCGTCGCGATCTCGGCGTCGATCGGCGTGCTGCTGATGATGCTCGCGTCGCTGACGCTGCTGCCGGCGCTGCTGACGTTCTTCGGCAAGCGCCTCGCGCGGCCCTCGCGGCGGGCCAGGCGTCGCGCCAAGCGAGCCGCCGCGGCGGACGACGGCAGCGGCAGCAATAGCGACGCCGGCTCCGGTCTCGGCGCCGGGCGCCGGTGGCGCCTGGCTGCGCTGGAGCATGTTCGTCGAGCGACGGCCGCGCACGATCGTCGTCGCCGCAACCGTGCTGATGCTGGCGATCGCCGCGCCCGCGACCGCCCTGCGGCTGGGTTCGAGCGACGCCTCCAACGACCCCTCCTCTCAGACCACGCACAAGGCCTATGCGCTGCTTGCCGAGGGCTTCGGCGCAGGCTTCAACGGCCCGCTGTTCGTCGTTGCGAAGGTGCCGAGCGCGGGCGGCGTCGCAGCGATCGCGCGCCTGCACTCGGCGATCGCGGCGAGCCCGGGCGTCGCCTCGGTCGTGCCGACGAAGCTCAACCCGGCCGGCAACGTCGCGACGATCAGCGTCTATCCGCGCTCCTCGCCACAGGCGCTCGCGACGACGCAGCTGGTCGAACATCTGCGCCACGACGTCGTCCCGCCGATCGCCGCGAGCACCGGCGCGACCGTCTACGTCGGCGGGCAGACCGCCGGCGCGGTCGACTTCGCGACGACGCTCGGGCAGAAGCTGCCGCTGTTCATCGGCGTCGTCGTGCTGCTCTCGGCGCTGCTGCTGCTGATCGTGTTCCGCTCGCTCGTGATTCCGCTGCAGGCGGCCGTGATGAACCTGCTCAGCATCGGCGCGTCGCTCGGCGTGATCGTCGCGATCTTCCAGTGGGGCTGGCTCGGCGGCCTGTTCGGCGTCGAGGCCGGCCCGATCGAGTCGTTCATCCCGGTGATGCTGTTCGCGATCGTCTTCGGCCTGTCGATGGACTACGAGGTATTCCTCGTCTCGCGAATCCACGAGCGCTGGACGCAGACGCACGAAAACTCGCGATCGGTCGCCGAAGGTCTCGCGCTGACCGGGCGCGTCGTGACAGCCGCCGCGGCGATCATGGTCTGCGTGTTCCTCTCCTTCATGCTCGGCGAAGACCGCGTGATCAAGGAGTTCGGCCTCAGCCTGGCCAGCGCCGTGTTCCTCGACGCGCTCGTCGTGCGCTGCCTGCTGCTACCGGCCGTGCTGCACCTGATCGGCCGGCGCACATGGTCGCTGCCGGGAGCGCTGGACCGCGTCCTGCCGCGCCTGAACATCGAGGGCACCGTGCTGCCGGCGCAGGCGCCGGGCGAGGCCGGCGGCGCGCAGCCGAACGCCCCGCGCCGAGCCGGGCGACCCGACCTCGCCGCAGAGGGGGCCGAGGGCTGAGCCCAATCGGCCGGGCGGCGCAGCTCCTCTGCCTGCCACTCCTCTGCGCGACGCTCACGCTCGCAGCGCCGGGCGATGCCGCGGCGATGGGCGCCGCCTCGCCGCCGTCGCGCGAAGGCGGCCGCTCGCGCCGGAGCGTGCCGTCCCGGCCGCGGCGCGCTCGGTCGTGCTCGCGTTCACCGGCGCGAGCGAGCCGCAACTGAGCAGCGTCGCCGGCCTCTCGCTCGGGGTGATGTCCGCATCGCAGGGCGCCTACTTCCGCGAGCAGTTTCTGCTCGACGTCGGTCAGGGCGCACGCGTTGCCGCCTCCGCCTACAGCGCGCCGATGCCGCCGCGTCTGACGCCGTCGATCGAGCCAGGCGAAGAGCTGGCGTCGACCCTCGTCGCCGGATGGCCTGCGCTCGTCGCACGTGCACAGGCCGCGCCGCAGCTGCTGCGGCCCGGCCTGCTCGCCTCGAGCATCCCCGGCGGCGTCGGCTACGTCGGCGTGAGTGGAGTCGACGCCGCTGACGCGATCGCCGCGGTCGATCGCAGCGGGCGAATCGCCGCGACGTCCTTCGGCCGCGCTGCGACGCTGCCCGCGCGGATCGCGGCGATGCGCACGCGCAAGCGCGTCGTCGTCTGCGATCTGCCGAGCGGTCTCGCCGGTCTCGCCGATCTGCAGATGCTGACTCGCACGCGAGCCCGCGGCGAGCTGCTGCTCGTCGTCCAGCGTGCGGCAGACGGCGGCGGGCACGAACTGCTGTGGGCCGGCGCGGCCGGTCTGCCCGGCGGCGGCGAGCGCGAGCTGACCTCGCACACGACCAACCAGCGCGGCCTGATCGCAGCGGTCGATCTCGCGCCCACCATCCTCGAGCATCTCGGCCTGCCGGTTCCCGCCGACATGCGCGGCGAGCGCCTGGAAACCGACGGCGCGCTGGACTCTGCCGGCCTGCGCGCATTCGCCGCCCGCCTGCGCGTCGTCGGCGGGCGCCGCCTGAAGGCGTTCGGCTGCCTGATCGCCGGATGGGCGTTGCTGATGCTCGCGGTCTCGATCCTGCGCGGGCGCCGGCGCAGCGCAGCGCGTCACTGGGCGATGCGCGTCGGCGCGCTGTCGATCCTGTGGATCCCGATCGGTGCGCTGATCGGCGCGGCGCTCGAACCGAGCGCCGCCGTCGAGTACGCCGCGATCACGCTCAGCTGCTTCGCGCTCGCGGCGATCACCGACGCGCTGCTGCCGTGGCCGCGCGCGCCGCTGCTGCCGGCGACGATCGGCGTGCTCGCGCTGGTGATCGATGCGCTGGCCGGTACGCAGCTGCTGGTCCGCTCGCTGCTCGGTCCCGAATCCGATCCTCGGCGCGCGCTTCTACGGCTTCGGCAACGAGTTGAAGTCGGGCCTCGCGGTGGCCGTGCTGGCAGCCGTTGCCGCGGCGCTCTATCCGAGCGTCAGATCGCGCCGCAGCGCGGCGCTGCTCGCGGCCGCCGGCGTCGTGCTGGCGGCGATCGAGGGCTCGGCCCGGATCGGCGCCGGCGTCGGCGGCGTGATCCTCGTCGCCGCCGGCTTCGCCGTCGCCGCGCTCGTGCTGGCGCCCGGCGGCTTCTCGCGCGGCCGCGTGCTGCTCGTGCTGGCGAGCCCGCTCGTCGCGCTCGTCGCGCTCGCGGCGCTCGACCTGGCGACGGCGCACGGCTCCGGCCACTACACCGGCAGCATCCTGCACGCGCGCTCAGCCGGCGATCTGCGCGACGTGATCGAACGCCGCTACGGCGCCGCATGGACCGAGCTGAAGAACCACGCGATGCCTTTCGCGACCGCGATCGCGCTGCTCTACGGCGTGCTCGCGGTGCAGCAGGCGCGATCGCCTGCTCGCGCCGGTCGGCGAGGACCCGGCCTGGATGGCGACGCTCGCCGGCGGGCTGACGGCCGGCCTGATCGGCACGCTCAGCGAGGACTCGGGACCGGTGCTACTCGTCGTCGCAGTGTTCACGCTCGGCTCCGTCGCCACCTACCTGTGGGGCGGCGGCGAGCGTCGCATCGCCGCGACCGTCGCCAGAGCATGCCGCGAGCGCGCGCGGCGCCGCGCGCAGAGCACGCCGCGCGGGCAGCTCAATCGAGCGGCATCGAGGCGTAGTTGGTCGATCGCGACGCCGACAACCACGACCGCGCTCTTACCGGAGTCGTTCCGAGCGCGTTTCGCGGATACTCAGTTCGATGCACAGGCTGAACCTCGACTCCGACGAGACGCTCGCGCCGACCTACGCCTCGCGCTCGTTCTCGCACGAGATCCCCAAGTACCGCCTGCCGGCCGAGGGCATCAGCGCCGAAGCGGCCTACCGGCTGGTCCACGACGAGCTCAATCTCGACGGCAACCCGGCGCTCAACCTCGCCTCGTTCGTGACCAGCTGGATGGAGCCGCAGGCCAACCTGCTCGCGGCCGAGACGCTCGCGAAGAACCTGATCGACCAGGACGAGTACCCGCAGACCGAGGCCGTGCACCAACGCGTCGTCTCGATGATCGGCCGGCTGTTCCACGCGCCGAGCGGATCGCGGCTCGACCGGCACGGCGACGATCGGCTCCTCCGAGGCGATCATGCTGGCGATGCTCGCGCACAAGCGCTCCTGGCAGCTGCGGCGCGCGGCCGCCGGCGAGCCGAGCGACCGGCCGAACCTCGTGATGGGCGCCGACGTGCACACCTGCTGGGAGAAGTTCGCGCGCTACTTCGACGTCGAAGCGCGGATCGTGCCGATGGAGGAGGACCGCTACACGATCGGCGCCAAGCAGGTCGAGCCGCTGCTCGACGAGCGCACGATCGGCGTCGCCGGCCTGCACGGCACGACGTTCACGGGCCAGATGGACGACCTCGCGCTCGCTCGACAAGCTGCTCGCGCGCGTCGAATCCGAGCGCGGCTGGAAGATCCCGCTGCACATCGACGCCGCCAGCGGCGGCTTCATAACGCCGTTCTCCGAGCCCGACCTCGAGTGGGACTTCCGCCTGCCGCGCGTCCGCTCGATCAACGTCTCGAACCACAAGTTCGGCCTGGTCTACCCGGGCATGGGCACGGTCGTCTTCCGCGATGCCACCGACCTGCCCGAGGATCTCGTCTTTCACATCAACTACCTCGGCGGCGACATGCCGAACTACTCGCTGAACTTCTCGCGACCGTCGAGCTCGGTGATCCTGCAGTACTTCGCGTTCCTGCGGCTCGGCCGCGAGGGCTACAGCCAGGTCGTCGCGAGCGTGCTCTCCAACGCGCAGGCGCTCGCGCGAGAGCTCGGTGCGCTCGACGCGCTCGAGCTGATCAACGACGGCTCGCGCTACCCGATCGTGATCGTCCGCGCAAAGGATCCCGAGAAGCTCGACCTGACGCTGCTCTCGCCGCTGCTGCGAGCTCGCGGCTGGATCGTGCCGGCCTACACGCTGCCAGCGAACGCCGAGCACATCACCGTGCTGCGAATGGTCATCAAGGAGAACTTCTCGCGCGACATGGTCGATCTGCTGCTGCACGACATCAAGGCGACGATCAAGGTGCTCGAGCACGGCCCGCCGCCGCGCAGCACGCGCGAAAAGCGCCGCCCGATGTACTGAGGCGGCGCTCAGTCCTGGCGGCGGCGGCGGTTGAACAGCAGCACGCCGATCACGACGATGATCACGATGATCAGCACGCCGCCGACGATGTAGCGGATTTTGTGGTGGTGGCTCTTGGCCTTGCCGGCTTCGTTCTCGGCCTGCTTGGGCGAGAGCACGGTCACCGCGACGCCCTTCGCGCGCAGTTTCGCGATCGTCGGTTCGCTCTGCTTCTTCGGGTACTTGGCGAGCACGTGCGTGCCGTCCTTCAGCGTGACGCGCAGCGAACGCAGGCGCTTGTTGACGATCACGCTCTCGACCTTCTTCGCGCTCAGCTGCTGCGCGAACGCCGCTTCGCTCTCGGGCGTGTAGACGATCGGCGTTTCTTCTGCCGCGGACGCAGATGTCGCGAGCGGCCCGGCGGCGGCCAGGCAGAGTGCGACGGCGATGGCTGCGAGGCCTCTCATCGGTCTGATCACGGCGCGTACCCTAATGCCTGACCGCGCGAGATGTCGCGCCTACACGCGCGCCGTGTCGCGACGATAGGCGCGCAGCGCGAGCGCGCTGAAAACCGCCGTCCACGCGGCGATCACGAGCCACGCCATACCCGTCCACGCCTTGCCGCCGATCGCAACGTGGCTTGCCTGCACGAGCCAGTAGGAGGGGATGTACTGCGCGAGGTCGTGCAGGAAGCCGTGGTTGCCGAGCGGGAACCAGGTGCCGCCGAGCAGCGCGAACAGCGAGACGCCGCCTCCCATCGCCGGCCCGATCGAGTCCGGCGTCAGCATGTGCCCGAGCGCGATGCCGAGCGCGGCGAACGGGATCAGGCCGACGAGCATCAGCCCGGTCATCTTCAGCCAATCGCTCGCGCCCAGGCTGACGCCGAGCGAGCTGCCGGCGAGGTACAGCACGAGGATGCTGAGCAGCGCCATCGCATAGGCCGTCAGCACCTTCGCGCGGAAGTACGTGCGCGGCGATAGCGGCGTGATCCGAAGCTGGCGGTTCCAGCCGACGGCACGCTCGGCGGCGATCCGCGCCCCGGAGGACAGCATCGCGCTCATCGTGCCGAACGACGCCAGCCCGACCATGAAGTACAGCGGCAGCGACACGCCGGTGCCGGAGAAGTCGTGCACGTGGCGGTTCGGCCCGGCGATCACGAAGTAGAGGATCAGAGGGAAGCCGAGCGAGAGCAGGAAGAAGCGCCTGTTGCGAAAGGTCCGCAGCAACTCGTAGCGCATGTACGTAAGCCCGCCGCTCATCGCCGGTCGCCTCGTTGCGGCTCGCTCGCTGCGCTCGCTGGTGCACGACCCGTCAGCCCGTTCTCCGCCTCGGGCTGCGGCTCGCCGGTCAGCGCGAGGAACGCCTGCTCGAGCCCGGCGGCGACGATCTCGATGTCGCGCGCCGCCGGATGCTCGGCCAGCAGCGCGCGGATCGCCTGATCGGAGTCCGAGCAGGTCAGCTCGACCGTCGTGCCGCGCCGCTCCGCCGCGCTCACGCCGGGCAGCCGCGAGAGCGCGTCGAGCGCGACCTCCGGCAGGGTCGCGCGGATCGTGCGCGAGCCGACCATCGCCTTGATCTCGTTCGTCGGGCCGTCGGCGACGATCTGACCGTGCGCCATCAGCACGGCGCGGTCGGCGTATGCGTCGGCCTCGTCGAGGTAGTGCGTCGCGAACAGGATCGTCTTGCCGCGAGCGGCGAACTCGCGCATCACGCGCCAGAAGGCGCGGCGGCCCTCGACGTCCATCGCGACGGTCGGCTCGTCGAGCACGAGCAGCTGCGGGTTGCTGACGAGCGCCACCGCTGCACGAACACGTTGCGTCTGCCCGCCCGACAGCTTCTGCGTGCGCTGGTCGGCGACCTCGCTCGTGCCGGTCAGCTCGAGCACCTCCTCAACCGGTAGCGGTGCCGGATACAGCGCCGCCATCATCGCGACCAGCTCGCGCACAGAGAGGTCGCGAATCAGCGATCCGGTCTGCAGCATCGCCCCGACGGCGCCGGCCGCGACGGCCTCGCTCGGCGAGCGGCCGAACACCGAAACAGAGCCCGCGTCGGGGTCGAGCAGACCGAGCAGCATGTCGATCGTCGTCGACTTTCCCGCGCCATTGGGCCCCAGCAGCGCAACGGTTTCGCCGATACCGATCTCGAGCTCGACGCCGCGGACGGCCTCGATCGGCCCGTGCGGTCCGGCGAACGACTTGACGAGCCCGGCCAGCCGGATCTCCGGACGGCCGTCGACGCCGATCGCGGCGGCGTGCGTCGTGTCGCCGTTCAGCTGCGTAGCAGCAACACCTCGCGCCCGATCACTTGCGCGCCTGGCGCGCCGTCTTCAGCCTGTCGACCTTCGAGAGGACGACCTTGCGCATCCGCACGGAGACCGGCGTCACCTCGACGGCCTCGTCCTCGCGGACGAACTCGAGCGCCTCGTCCAGCGTCAGCCTTGCTGTGCGCGTCGAGCCGCACGAGCACGTCGGAGGTCGAGGAGCGCATGTTCGTCAGGTGCTTCTCCTTCACCGGGTTGACGTCGAGGTCCTCCGAGCGCGAGTTCTCGCCGATGATCATGCCTTCGTAGACCTCCTCGCCCGGCCCGACGAACAGCGATCCGCGCTCCTGCAGCGTGAACAGCGAGAAGGTCACGGTCGGCGCCGCTGCGATCGGCGACCAGCACGCCCGAGTTGCGCGTCAAGAGCTCGCCGGCCCACGGCTCCCAGCGGTCGAAGACGTGGTGCATGATGCCCGTGCCGCGCGTCTCGGTGAGGAACTCGGTGCGGAAGCCGATCAGCCCGCGCGCCGGCACGAGGTAGTCCATCCGCACCCAGCCCGTGCCGTGGTTGGTCATGTGCTCCATCCGCCCCTTGCGCGCAGCGAGCAGCTGCGTGACGGTGCCGACGTGCTCCTCGGGAACGTCGACCGACAGCAGCTCGACCGGCTCGTGGCGCCTGCCGTCGATCTCGCGCTCGACGACATGCGGCTGGCCGACCGTCATCTCGAAGCCCTCGCGGCGCATCATCTCGACGAGCACCGCCAGCTGCAGCTCGCCGCGGCCCTGTACCTCGTAGGTGTCCGGTCGCGCGGTCTCCTGCACGCGCAGCGAGACGTTGCCGACCAGCTCCTGGTCCAGGCGCGCCTCGATCTGGCGCGCGGTCAGCTTGTCGCCGTCTTTGCCCGCGAGCGGCGAGGTGTTCGCGCCGATCGTGATCGACATCGCCGGCTCGTCGACCGTGATCACCGGCAGCGGGCGCGGGTCATCGGGATCGGCGAGCGTCTCGCCGATCGTCACCTCGGCGATGCCGGCGACGGCGATGATCTCGCCGGGGCCCGCCTCCGGCGCGTCGACGCGGTCCAGCGCGTCGGTCACGTACAGCTCGGCGACCGTCGCTTTTCGGATCGAGCCATCGGCGCGGCACCAGGCGATCTGCTGCCCCTTCGGATCGTTCCGTTGCGCACACGGCAGATCGCCAGGCGCCCGACGTACGGCGATGCGTCGAGGTTCGTGACGAGCGCCTGCAGCGGGTGCTCGGGGTCGTACATCGGCGCCGGGATCCGCTCGAGCAGCAGGTCGAGCAAGGGCGCGAGCGTGTCGCCTGCGAGCGGCTGGCCGGGCTCGTAGTGCAGCGAGGCGATGCCGGCCTTGGCGTTGCAGTACACGATCGGGAAGTCGATCTGCTGCTCGTCGGCGTCGAGGTCGAGGAACAGCTCGTAGACCTCGTCGACGACCTCGGCGACGCGCGCATCGGGACGGTCGACCTTGTTCACGACGAGGATCACCGGCAGTTTCGACTCGAGCGCCTTGCGCAGCACGAAGCGCGTCTGCGGCAGCGGCCCCTCGGAGGCGTCGACCAGCAGCAGCACGCCGTCGACCATCGTCAGCCCGCGCTCGACCTCGCCGCCGAAGTCCGCATGGCCGGGCGTGTCGATGATGTTCAGCTTGACGTCGCGGTAGCGCAGCGACGTGTTCTTCGCGAGGATCGTGATGCCCTTCTCGCGCTCGAGGTCCATCGAGTCGATCACGCGCGTGGCGACGTCCTGGCCGGCGCGAAACGCGCCGGACTGCCACAGCATCGCGTCGACCAGCGTCGTCTTGCCGTGGTCGACGTGCGCGACGATCGCGACGTTGCGGATGTCATCTCTGGGTACGAGCACGGCCGACTAGGCTAGCGGCGCGCGCCGGCCGCCCTCAGACCGGTGCGCGCGCCGAAGCGCGCGAGCGCCGACGGATAGCGCTCGGCGGCGAGCGACCGTCTGCTCCAGCGCGGCCGCGAAACGGCGGATCTCGGCCTCCTCGATCGATCAGCGCGGGCAGCGCCTTGATCGTGTTCATCCGGTGACCGGCGACCTGGCAGAGGATCCGGTGCTCGTGAAACAGCGGCACGGTGATCAGCTGCAGAACAGGCCCGGCCTGGCGGCGCTCGACGGCCTCCCAGAGTCGTCCGCGCGAGGCGCCCGACGGGCGGGCCGAACTCGATCGCCCAGATCAAGCCGAGACCGCGCACGTCGCGAACGACCTCGTAGCGCTCGACGAGCGGGCTCGGTCAGCTCGAGCAGCAAGCGCGCCGAGGCGTTCGCGCGCGTGCGACGAGCTGCTCCTGGTCGAGCACGCGCAACGTCGCCAGCGCGGCGGCAGCGGCGAGGTCGTTGCCGCCGAACGTCGAGCCGTGGCGCACGGCGCGCTCCATGCCGTCGAACACGCGATCGAACGCGGCGCGCGAGACGAGCACGGCGCCGATCGGCACGAGCCCGCCGGAGAGCGCCTTCGCGACGCAGACCATGTCCGGCTGAAGGCCCCAGTGCTCGAGCGCGAGGAAGCGGCCGGTGCGCCCGATGCCGGTCTGCACCTCGTCGCAGACGAACAGCGGCCCGGCGTCGCGGCAGAGCCTTCTGCGGCGGCGAGGTAGTCGGCCGGCGGCAGGTTGACGCCCTTGCCCTGGACCGGCTCGACGATGAACGCCGCGACGTCGCCGCGTTCGAGCTCGCGCTCGAGCGCGTCGAGGTCGCCGAACGGCGACCGGATCGCAACCGTCGAGCAGCGGGCCGAAGCCGTCGCGGAACTCGGCGTTGCCGTTGAGCGAGAGCGAGCCGAGCGTGAGTCCGTGGAAGGCGTGCTCGGCGAACAGCACGCGCGGGCGACCCGTCGCCGCGCGAGCGATCTTGATCGCCGCCTCGACGGCCTCGGTCCCGGTGTTGGCCGGGACCATCGCCGCGACGCTGTCGGGCGCGCGCGCAAGCAGCTGCTCCGCGAGCACGCCGCTGAGCAGCGTCACGCCGAGCTGCGGCAGGTTGCCGGTGCGCGCCGCCATCACCTCCTGCACGGCGGCGACCGCCTCGGGATGGTTGCGGCCGATCGCGAACACGCCGTAACCGCCGAACAGGTCGAGATAGCGCTCGCCGTCGGCGTCGATCAGGTGCGCGCCCTCGCCGCCGCGCCACTGCTTGTCGAAGCCGAGCGTGCGCAGGATCCGGCCCATCTGCGGGTTCAGATAGCGGTCGTTGAGCGCCATCTCCTCGCCCGCGCGCGCTGCTGAGGATCTCGCCGACGGTCGGCGGCACGGCGTTGTACATCCGCTAAGCGTACGAGAGCGGCGACCGCGGCCGACCAAAATCGAGCGACGACATCGTGCTCAACGGCATCTGCGTGCCCGCGTGCATCCTGGCCCAGCATCGTATGCCATTTTGCGGTGTATTCCATAAATCCGATTTTGCGAGGACAAACGTCTGACGGCCGGCAGACGACCCTAAAGCGCCCGTGCGGGGCGGCCGAAGCGCCCACATGGCCCGCACTTCCTGGCTATGCCCGACCGAGCTCGACCGCAGCCGCGTGATCGACGCGAGCGCACGCGTTCGCAACATCCGGATGATCGGCTCAGGCGCCGTCGGCACTTGCACTGCTGCTGGCCGCGCCGTGGGTCGGCTGGTGGACGCTGATCCTGTTCGCGCTCTCGACGCTGAACTTCCTCAACGTCGAACGGCGGATCGGGACGAGCGCGCATCCGGAGCGCGTCAGCGCCTTCGCGATCGTCTTCACGATGCTGCTGATCGGCACCGGCGTCGCGCTCTCCGGCGGCCCGCACAGCGTCGCGCTGCCGTGGATGGTCCTCCCCGCGGCGATGGTCGCCGCGCGCTTTCGCCCGCAAGTCGTGCTCGCCGCGATCGGGCTGACGATCGCGATCAGCTCGCCGCGACGCTCGGCACGCATCCAGGCTGGACAATCGGAGATCCGGCGCTGCTCGCCGCCACGCTCGCGCTGCTCGCCGGCGTCGTCTCGATCGTCTGGGCGCTGCAGTCCGCCGAGCTGCATCATCGCGACGAGGCGATAATCGACCCGCTGACGGGCCTGTTCAACCGCAACGCGCTGATCCCGCGCTTCGCCGAGCTGAGCCACCAAGCGCGGATGACCGATCAGCCGATCTGCCTGCTGTTTTGCGACGTCGACAACTTCAAGGCGATCAACGACGCGCACGGGCACGATCGCGGCGACGCCGTGCTGTGCGACGTCGCATACGAGCTACGTAAGCGGCTGCACTCCTTCGAGCTCGTATATCGCCTCGGCGGCGAGGAGTTCCTCGTCGTGCTGCCCGGCGTCGGCAGCGACGTCGGCTGCGAGGTCGCCGAGCGGCTGCGCCTCGCCGTCGAGCGGATCCGCCCCGCGAGGGTCGCGATCACGCTGTCGATCGGCGTCAGCTCCGCGCGCGGCGAGGACGTGCAGTACGACGCGCTGTTCAAGCTCGCCGATGAGGCGCTGTACGAGGCCAAGCACGCCGGGCGAAACCGCGTGATCGCCGCCGGTGCGCCGAACTCGCCAGCGCCCCTGACCTCACCGGCACGCCGATACCGGTGAGCCGGCGAGGCCGCGGACGCCCATCCGCCTACCGACGCGCCCGCGGCGGCGGCGGTCAACGTCACCGTCGGCGCGGCGCTTAACGCGCGACGCCGCCCGACCGGTGAACGGTCGAGGGGCGCCTGCGCCCGCGTCAGCGGTACTTCGCCTTCACTCGCCTACTTTTCCTTTTCGTCGACGTTGCAGTCGTAGGGCTTGTAGAACGAGCTACCGGTCAGACAGCGGAACATGCTCTGGTTGGTCTGGCTCGGCGACCCGTTGAACCCTGGGTTCGCCGCGCTTTTCATGAATTCCGGACCGAGCTGACGCGCTTTCAGACCTTCTTCGAGCGCGAAGCCGTCGTCCAGAAGCTCGCCTCGCTGTAGGCCGTGTCGATGAAGTCGACCCCGATCGGGTCGGCTCCGGTCGAGCTGTTCTCGGCAGCGAATCCAGCCGGAACCGTCAGCACCGGGTAACCGGCGCGGTCGGCGATGCCCACGAGCGCACTTCCGCTCGGGACCATCAGGCCGGCGTAATCGTCGCCGGGTTCACTCGGTGTGCCGTTGTTGATGATGTTGTCGATCACGGCACGGTCTTCGGTCTGGCCTTTGCTGAGGTTTTCTTCGTAGGTTGCCGTGGTTGTCGGGTTGGTCGTTTCAGTCGCCTCCGCCGCGAGCAGCCCGTTCTGCTGGAATTTCAGGCCCTCCGTCGCGTTGGCGCTGTTGTATTCGATGACCTGCTGCAGCGATTTCGCCGTGCCTTCCGGTGAAGTCGACAGGTAGCTGTCGAGGTCGCGGTGGAATTCATACGGCAAGACGCTCGGTGCTTTCGTCGCAGCGCCAGGCGTCACGACAGTCGTCGTCGCGCCGAGCGTTCCGAGCTCGCTCACTGCTGTCGGGTACGGAACGGTCGTGCTCGACACGACCGCGATTTCTTGCCGCTCAACGCAGTGGTCGAAAGGCCAGCTGTGTAGTCCGGCAATGTGCTCGGCTGCCCGGCAGTCGCCGGGTCGCTCGGGTCCGGCCGGCAAGCACGTTCAGCGCCATCGCTACATCGCTGACCGTCTGACCGATCGGGCCAGGCGAGTCCATCGACTTCGCCAACGGCATCTCGCCTGTGCGGCTGACGAGCCCGACCGTCGGCTTCAGCGCGACGACGCCCGCATTACCCGCGGGTGCGATCAACTGTGCCCCGTTTTCGGTCGTCGTCTCGCTGCCGACCGTGAACGGCGCCAGGCCGGTGGCCACGGCATCCGCCGCGCCCGCCGAGGATCCGCCGGGCGACTTGTTCGTGTCGTTCGGCAGCAGCACCTGGCCACCCAGCGAGGAGTAACCCTGCGCCATGTTCGGGTCGAAGTCGCCCCCGAGCTCGGTGATGTTCGTGTCGCCGAGCACGATCGCGCCGGCTGCCTTCAGCTTGGCGACAAGCGTCGCGTCGGCTTCCGGCGGTCGTCCGGCAGTGCGATCGACCGCCACTCGTCGGGAAGCCGGTCGCGTCGATCGAGTCGTTGATCAACACCGGTATTCCTACGAGCGACCCTGCGGCCGGTTTACCTTTCTTACGGCTCTTGTCGATCGCCGTCACTTCCGCTACGGCGTTCGGGTTGATGTTGCGCACGGCCTGCAGCGCCGGGTCCGTTCGCGTTGGTCAGGGCGATCCGGTAGAGCTCCGCCTGGACCAGTTCTCTGGCGCTGAGCGTTCCTTCGCCCATCATCGTCTCGAGCGTTTTCGCCGAGGTCGTTTCGAGTGAGAACGGCAGCACCGTTTTCGTCGTGCCTTTCGTTTCTTTGACGATCGACAGATAGTCGGGGTTGCAGTGACCACGGCTTGCGAACGGCTCGGCCGGGGTCGTTCGTGCACAGCGGTACTCCGCCGGGTCCACTTCGGCCGGCGTTTTGTGCAATTTCGTTGCCTGTTCGACGACATACGCCACGCCGATCAGGTTCGTCTCGTCGTAGGCGCCGCCGTTGATGTTCACATTCTGCGAGCGACGCAGCGTGGCGTGTAGCCCATCGGAACGGTGATCTCCGGATCGCCAGCCTGCGGCCCACTGGGGACCGAGCCGACGACGGCGATCACAGGCCCACCACCACCGCTTGGTTCGTTCATCATCTTTTCGATCGCTGCGTGGTAGGCCGTCTTCCTTTTCGGCAGGGCTTCGTCATACGCTTTCTGGTTCGCCCCGCCTGGTGTGTCTTCGGCTTCGGACTCGACCTTGTGTGGTTGTCGCCGAACTTCAAGGCCTCCTGCGGGTCGGTTTCGTCGACCTGCACCTCCTGCACGAGGCTTTTCACCGGAGCTGCTGCGTCCGAGATGCGCGTAGTAATCGTCGATCGTCGCGTGTTCCTCGTAGTAGTGCTGAGCCCGGGCAAGGTGCTAGCCGGGGATCGCGTCTCGGCGACCGGGCTCGCTCTGGCGGCGTCCGGCACCATGAAGAAAATCGCGCCGGCTGAAATTGGGGCTTCGGAGTGCAGGCAACGGCAATTTGAGAGATCGGTTCCCCATGTCGTCCCGTTGTAGCCGATCCGCTTACCTTTGACGTATTCCGTCGTGAGTGCCGATTTGTACTTCAGGCAGCGTTGTGAACGGCGCCGGCTGAATGTTTCGTTTTTGAGGGAATTCGGGACCCTGATCGCTTCGTACCTCGGCATTCGCTTCGGGATCGGTGCCCGTCACCTCGGCGATCGATTCGAGCGTCGTCGCCGCGTCCGCGACCGTCTTGACGATCGGGCCGGCCGTGTCCTGCGAGGCGTCGATCGGCGCGATCCCGTACCCGGGCACGAGCCCCAGTGTCGCGCGCAGCCCGACGACGT
>CAWEVS010000016.1:0-188895 GCA_963812575.1 uncultured Solirubrobacteraceae bacterium
CGCTGAAGCCGATCAAAAAAGCGAAGTAGAGGCTCGCTGACTCAAGAGCTGAACGCGATCTCCCCAATGTCGATCGCCACCAGGACCGGATCGCGAACGACCTGATGGTTCGCCTGATAGCCGTAAATGCGCCGCTTCGTCGGAACGACGATGCCGTCGACCTCTCGCAGCTCGAGCGCGTAGTTGGCGCCGGCGGTGTCGCCGAGGATGTCGACGGTGTAGTCGTGGCGGCGCAGGAGGCCGTCGGGTCCGAAGTAGAAGAGCTGCTCGCGCGTATGGCTGGCGATGTCGTCGGGGAACGTGACGCGCAGCCGGCGCCACTCCTCGCCTCCCTCGAGCCACGGCTCGGGCTCCTCGCGGACGCTGAAGCCCGCGTACGAGAACAGGAATGGAGTCGTCAGGTAGGTCCAGAGCGCCTCGCCGCTGAAGTACGCAACGTCGATGTCGTCCCACGGCGTGTCCGCGGCCTGACCAGCGAAGTGGGCGACCGGGTCATCGCGGGCTTCGACGAGGTCGCCGGCGGCCGTCTCGATCACGATCCGGTTCGGCTCGAAGATCGAGCGCTTGTCCTGCCCGGGGAAGTCCATCACGAGGCGCTCCCGTCCGGTGCTCGCGGTGATCACGACATTCTCGAGCACGTCCGGGCGCCCCTTGAGGTGCCATACGGCTCCCGTGATCGCCGCCTCGACCCGGACGGAGCCGATCTCACCCCACCGCTCCAGGCCGCCGTGAGCTTCCATCGCTGTGTCGAGCAGGGCACTCTTCGTTGAGATCGCCATGGTCTTCCCTTTCGTCAGATTTCGGATCGACGTAATCGCTGCGGCCGGCGCGGCGCGCGACACCGGCGCGACATCACTCGCGCCGGTGCCCGCTTCTCCGAGGAGGCCGGTGCCGCTGCTGCCTACGAAACCGTCCCGACCGTCGCGCGAGCCGCTTGCTCGATCTGCTCGACGACCGCGTCGGGGTGGGTGACCATCGCCAGGTGCCCGGCGGCTGACCTCGATCGTGGTGGCTTTCATGCGCTGTGCGAACTGCCGCTCGGCGTCGGGCGGAATCGCCTCGTCGTTCGCGGCGACGACGAACCAAGCAGGGCAGCGACTTCCACGCCGGCTCGCCCATCGTGTATTCGAAGGTGCTCATCGAGATCGGCTGCTGGACGGCATAGAGCACGCGGGCTTGAGCGGAGTCGCAGATCGGCGGCGAAATGTCCGACGAAGTCGGCCTCGGGAAGCCAGCCGAATCCCTGCTCGTCGACGGCCAGGTTCGCGAGCGCCGGCGTCGGGGGTCCGGCGCCGAGCAGCGCGCCCAACGACTCGCCCTCGTCGATTCCGAAGGCGGCGACATAGACGAGGCCGATGACGTTCGGCGCGTCGGCGCCGAGCGCGGTCATGATCTGTCCTCCGTAGGAATGACCCGCGAGGACCGTCGGGCCGTCCTGACGCGCGAGGACCTGGCGCAGGCGGGCGACGTCGTCCTCGGTCGAGGTCTCGGGGAACTGCGGGGCGGTGACGTTGTACCCCCTGGCCTGCAAGCGCTCGATCACGGCGCTCCAGCTCGACCCGTCGGCCCAAGCGCCGTGGACGAGGACAACGTTCGGTAGGTCGCTCATTGGAGCTCTCCTTCGATTCGGCCGTCCGGTCCGGATGACCGGGCGATGAGGAGATCGACCCTGGCCGACCAGCCTCTATCTCTCTAGAGTCACACGACTGCGTCGGCGTCTCGACCTGCGGCTGTCGCGAGCGCATCGCGCAGCTGCGAGCGCGAGGTGATCTCGAGCTTCGGAAAGATCCGGTAGAGATGGGAGCCGATCGTCCGGTGCGAAAGAAACAAGCGCTCGCCGATCTCCCGGTTGGAGAGTCCCTCGGCCGCGAGCTGAGCGATCTGCAGCTCCTGCGGCGTGAGCCGGTCGCGTGCCTCCGGAGTGCGCGGACCGAGCCGCTCGCCGGTAGCTCGCAGCTCGGCCCTCGCCCGCCGTCGCCAGCTGGCCGCGCCGAGGACGTCGAACGACACGACCGCACCACGCAGAGGCTCGCGCGCGTCGGCGTCGCGGCGCTGACGGCGCAGCCAGCGGCCGTAGGAGAACAGCGTTCTCGCGCGCAGGAACGGGTAGCCGGAGGTGTCCTCTGCGAGGGCGCGCTCGAACAGCGCCTCGGCCTCCTCCTCGCCCGCGAGCAGCGGTCTCGCGCAGGCGAGGCCGGCCAGCAGGATTGGAGCGCCGCTCTCGCCGGCGATGCGCTCGAGCTCCTCGACGACTCCGGCCACCCAGCCGGCGTGCTCGCCGCGACCGCCGGCTTCGACCAGGTCGAGGACGCCGGACCAGCGCATGAAGCGATGGAAGGCCGGCGCCGCCTCGTCGAAGACCGGCTGAAGATGGCGAAAAGCGTCCTCGTGGCGACCCTCGCCGGCAGCCAGCGCGCCGCGCGCGAGATGCGCTGGTGCGAGCAGCGGTCCTTCGCCGCTCGCCAACAGCGCGCGCTCCGGCACCGCGAGCATCGTCTCGACGTCCTCGCCGCGCAGCGCGGCGGCGAGCGCCGCGACGAGTTCGCCGGTCACTTCGAACTGAGGCTGCTGGGTGTCGCGCGCCAGTCTCGCCCCCTCGCTGCCGTGTCGCATCGCGGCCTCCCAGTCGCCGGTGTGAGTCGCGACCCAGGCGTGGTGGACGAGGGCCTGGGCGAGCATGCCGAGCCGCCCCTGCTCGCGCAGGCCGACGACAGCTCGAGAGAGGAAGGTCTTCGCCGGCCGCCATGTCGCCGGACTTTTCGGCGGCCACACCGAGGTACATCGCATCGCGTCGGATCGACCGTCTCGTGTGGGCGCCTGTGGGCAATCTGGCCGCGAACCCTCGATCCGGTCGCCTCGGGATCGGCCAGGGCGATCACCGCGAGCAGGCGGGCATCGTCGTCGGGTAGGCCGATGTCGATCGCCGCGTCGACGAGGTAGGCCCTCGTCCTGGCGCGGGTCGGCGTCCACCAGCAGCGATGCGCGATCGGGACCAGCGAGCCAACGCCATGTCGAGGTCGCCGCCATCGCTCATCGCCCGGGCGATCGCCACGAAGACCTTCGTCGCGCCCGCTTCGCGCCAGACATCGCCGCTGATCATCTGTCGCAGCCAGGCCAAGCGCGCCGCCTCCGCGGCACCGAGGCCGAGCTGCTGCGCCTCTGCGACCATCCGGTCCGGCCACCTCGCTGAGCCCCAACTCGTAGGCGATCTCGGCCGCGCCGAGCAGTCGCTCGCCCTTCCGTCGCGGATCGACACTGAGCGCGGCTGCACGTTCGAGCGCGGCTGCCGCGGCGCTGACCGCGCCGCGTCCACGCGCCGTCTTCGCGAGGGCCTCGAGCGCAGCCGCGATCTCTTCGTCGAGATCGACCGCGGCCATCGCCCGGCGCCAGACGCGTCGTTCGGGATCGCCGACGACAACCGCGAGCGCCGCATACATCGCGATCACCTGCGCCGGCGGCGTCGCCTGGCGCACCGCCGAGCGCATCAACGGATGGTGGAAGCTCAGCTTGCCGTCAGCGATCTCGACAAGCCCCGCCGCCGACGCCGCATCGAGCGCCGACAGATCCACAGGCCCGCCGTAGAGCTCGGCAGCGGAGTCGACGATCTCCTCGAGCGAGGCCCGTCCATCAAGCGCGCCGGCGAGCAGCGCAAGGCGCGTTTGCTGCCGGGAGGTCGTCGAGCCGAGCCGCGAAGGCGTGTTCGAGACGCGCGGTCAGCGTCGCCGGGCGTGGCTCGAGATGCTCTCGTCGATCCGTCGGGCGCGAGACGCCGCCGAGCTCGACCAGCGCCAGCGGGTTGCCGGCCGCTTCGGCAAGGAGGCCCGCGCGGCGGATCGGGTGCAGCCCCGGCGCGTGACGGTCGAGCAGCTCGGCCGCCTCGTTCGCGCCCAGCCGCTCGAGTCGCAGCGTCGGCAGATGCTCCTCCTCGAGTGAGGTCGAGTAGCCGTCGCGCACGGTCGCGAGCAGCGCGATCGGCTCGCCATCCAGCCGGCGCGCGAGGAACGTCAGCACGTTCCAGACTGGAGCTGTCGAGCCAATGCGCGTCGTCGACCAGAAGGATCAGCGGACGCGACGACGCCGCTTCGCTGACGAGCTGGTGCGCGGCGAGTGCGACGTGGAATCGGTTGGGCACCTGCGCGTCGGTGATCCCGAATGCCGCCTCGAGCGCGCGCCGTCGCGGATCGGGCAGGCGGTCGCTCAGCCCGAGGATCGGTCCCAGCAGCTGATGCAGGCCGGCGAACGCGAGCTCGGCTTCCGACTCGACGCCAACGGCGGAGAGGATCTGCACGTCCGCGGCCTCGGCGCGCGCCCTTGCGTGTTGCAGCAGCGCCGACTTGCCGATACCGGCATCGCCGCTGATCACGAGCGCTCCACCGTCTGCCGTAAGACCATCGAGCATCGCGTCGAGGCGCCGCATCTCATCGTCGCGCCCGATCAGAGCGGGCGCCTGGAATTCGGAGGTGGTCCGCCTCGCCGGCTGCACTCGCGGACACCTTACGGCTCTATTCGCGGTATCTCCGTATGGCCGCAACGGGGTGCCGCTCGGGCGGTTACCTAGAAGATCCCGACGCGGTCGGGCGGCCAATAGGTGGCGACCGCCTGGCCGATGATCCATCCGGTCGGTACCGGTCCCCAATACCTGCTGTCGTCGGAGTCGCCGCGGTTGTCGCCCATCATGAACCAGTGGCCGCGCGGGACCGCGATCGGGGTCGGGAAGTTGCACTCGGCGCTCGAACCGCAGGCCTTGATGTAAGAGTCCTTCTCTGCGACGAACCGGCCCGTACCGGCGGCCTTGCGAAAGACGTGACCTTCTCGTATGTAGATTTCGTCGCCGGGCCCGGCGACGATCCGCTTGACGAAGTTCACGCCCGCCTCGTGCGGCTCGGGAGCCGAGCACGCCGCACCGCCTGGGCTGACCGTATGCGCGATCGGACCGCACTGTTCCTGCTCGGCGCCGCTGGGCGGGTGGAACACGTAGACGCCACCGATGTGAGGTTCGCTGAAGTCCATTCCGAGGCGGTTGACCAGCACGTGCTGTCCTTCGATCAGCGTCGGCTCCATCGAGCCGCTCGGAATCTGATACGGCTTGACGGCAAACGCCTGCACGGCAAACGCCAGCCCGAGCGCGACGGCGACGATCGCGACCAACTCCACGATCGAGCTCGTCGCCGATTTCTGTCGGGCTCTCATCGCGCGTTCGTGCGCCGGGCGCCGCAGGCGCGGAGATGAGCCGCAATCGGATCGAGCGCATCCATCAGCCGGCCTCGAGCGCCTCGCTGCTTCGACTCAGCCCCTCGGCGACCGCGTAGCCGTGCAACGCCCTGCCGCTCAAGACCGCCGGCCGCATCCCGTCGACATGCCGTTGGACCTCACCGGATGGCATACCTGGGCAAGTATGCATGAGCAGACGAGCTGTCGAGCCCCCTCTGGCTCGCTCGCCGGCGGTGGGCTAGGCTCCGCTGTCGTGTCGCTGACCGCCCTGACGTCCGCCGAGATCTCGCTGCCGACCGAGGCCGATGGCGCGCGCGTCAGCGACCGGATCGCCGTGCTGGCCGACACCGTCGATGTCGTCGGGCTGACCGATAACCACGCTGGCCAACCACGGATGTCGCCTCTCGCGGCGGTGGCTCTCGCCCGAGAGCAGGGTGTGGGGACGATCGTCCACGTCTCCTGCCGAGACCGCAACCGGCTAGCCCTGCAGTCGCAGGTCGTCGGAGCGGCGGCGCTCGGGGCAGAGGCGGTGCTCTGCATGCAGGGCGATCCCGTGCCTGGCGTCGAACGTGTGGCCGACATGACCGCCACGCAGCTCATCGCGAGCGCGTCGACATGGAGCGCCCCGCAGCCGCTGGCGATCGGCGCCGTCGTCAATCCCTTCGCCGAAGACGTCGACCGGGAGTTGCGGCTCCTACAGCGCAAGATCGCCGCCGGAGCGACGTTCGTGCAATCGCAGATGATCTTCGACCTCAGGCGCCTCGAAGCGTTCCTCTCGGCCGCCGAGGGCAACCTCGCCGGCGTGCGGTTCTACGCAAGCGTCGCGCTGCTCCGCAGCGAGCGCATGGCACAGCGCGCCTGCGCCCTCCCGGGCGTCGAGATTCCCCAACGGGCGTTGGCGCAGATCAACGCTGGCGGCGGCATCGACCTGGCACGCGAACTGGCGGCCGATATCGCGAGCATCTCGCGCGTGGACGCGCTTCACGTGTTCCCGCTCGGAGCAGAGGCGGCCACGCGCGAGGTCGCCGCGGAGTTCCGCGTTGCGCGGGGCGTCAGCGCGCAGCGCCCGGCAGGCGCGCCTCGCTAACCCGGGATACTCACTGCGGGATGTCTGACAACTTAGAGCTGGTCCAGGCCGTCTTCGATGCTTACTTTCGCGGCGACGAGCCAGCAGTTCTCGCGCTTGCTGCGCCGGACATCATCGTCACGCAGTTTCCCGAGCAGATTGACACGCGCGATCATCACGGGCGGGACGGGCTTCGAGAGGTGATGAGCGAATGGACGGGGAGCTGGGACGACTGGTCCATCGAGATCTTGCGCGCACGCGAAGTCGGTGACTTGGTACTGGCAACCGCGCACCAGCGCGGGCGTGGAAAGCGAAGCGGCGCTCCGATGGAGGCTGAGACGACATTCGTGTTCACGGTACGTGACGGCCTGATCGCCCGCTGGCAGATGTTCCTGTCGGAGGAACAAGCCCTCCAGGCCGTGGGCCTGGCCCAGCCCTCTCGTCGCAGATCGTGAACGGGAGCGTGCCGGCCGCTGTGCCGGACCTACGAGGCCTCAATCGGCGCCGGACGTCCGAGGTGGAAGCCCTGAGCGAAGTCAACTCCGTACTCTTCGAGAAGCGCGAGTGTCTCGGCATCCTCGACTCCCTCGGCGATCGTCTGATAGCCGAAGCCCTCGGCAAGGCCCACGATCGCCTTGACCAGGACCTGGTTAGCCGGATTGGCCTTGAGGTCCCGCACGAAATCGATGTCGATCTTCAGATAGGAGACGGGTACCGACTTCAGGTAGGTGAAGCTGCCGAACCCGGTGCCGAAGTCATCGAGGGCGAGCTGACAGCCGATCCCTGTCAGCCCATGCGCAACGACCTTTCCGATCTCGATGTCCTCCATCAGCGCCGTCTCGGTGATCTCAAAGACAAGGTTGGCCGGATCGGCCTGCGCGTCACGCAGTTCACGCTCGATCAGGGGCAGCAGATCGAGGTTGCCGATCGATGCCGCCGAGAGGTTCGCCTCTACGCGCTGGCCGCTCGCGGCCAGACGGACTGCCTGCCGGATCACCCAGCGATCGATCTCGCCGATCAGCCCATACTTCTCCGCGACGGCTAGAAAGCTCCCGGGCGCGATGATCTCCCCGTCTTGCCCGACCATCCGGAGCAGCAGCTCCTGGCTCGGCTGCCCACCTGCCAGCGGAACGATCGGCTGCGAGTAGAGCACGAGCCGATCTTGGTCGAGGGCATCTCTGATACGACCTACCCAGGCGAGCGCGTCCAACTCTCGTCTGGCTCGGGCCTCCTCCGCTTGCTCGATGGTGGTGTCGCGAAACACCACAACCACGCCACTGACGCTGTCGCCGCTCATCAGAGGGGCGGCCGAATAGCCGACGGGACAGATCGTGCCGTCTTTGCGGGTGAAGGCATCATGCGTCACCCGTACCGGCCGCCCCTCCGTCCGTACCTTGAGCAGCTCACAATCCTGCTCGGGGTGAGGCGAGCCGTCGGCGTGCTGGCCGTGGATCGCCGCATGCATGCGCTTCCCACGTAGCTCCTCCTCGCTCCAGCCGAGGATCTTCGACGCAGCCGAGTTCATGAACTTCAGGCGGCCCTCGTCATCGAGAACGTAGAGTCCCTCCACCATCGTGTCCATCACTGCCGCGCGGAAATTCTCCGCCTCCTGGCGCTCGGTGATGTCGGTCACGATCACGCCTAGTCCGATGATCTCTTCCTCTGAGCGAACCGGGTAGTAGCTGGCCAGCCAGAAACGCGAACCCTCCTTACCGCTCCTCTGACGTGTGACCTCTAGGTTCATCGCCGCCTCGCCGGTCTCCAGCACCCCGCGGTATACACGCTCCATTTGGCGCCACACGTCCGGAACCACCTCGGCGACGGTCCGCCCGATCTGCTCGTGCAGCGGGTGAACCATTCACCTCGGCCAGCTTCTCGTTCATACGAACGATGCGGAAATCGCGATCGACGAACGCAAAGCCCACCGGTGCGGCTGATTGGAGCGTTTCCATGAGGGTCAATGTCTCAGAGGTCCTCCGCTCGGCCTCGCACAGCTCCGTCACGTCTTGCACCGCACCGACGAGTCGCCCACGGCAACCCTCACGCTCGTCTGCCACAGCCGGGTAGGAGCGCAGGACGTGGACGGTTCCGTCGGGCCATACGGTCCGATAGGTAGGTCCGGGCAGCCTCCCCTCGCGCCTGGCCAGATCGATGTCGCCCTCCACGCGCTCACGGTCGTCTGGATGCACGCGCCCGATCACATACTCGGGCGTTGGCGTGACCGAATCGGGCTCGAGGCCGAGCAGGCGCCACATGTTGGTCGACCACAGCAGAACGTCTGTCTCGAGGTCCCACTCCCACGTGCCGGTCTGCGCGAGCTGCTCGGCTCGTTCGAGCGCCCCGTTCTCGGGGCGCACGAGATCGATGCCCAACCCGCGCGCGAAGTGGCCTTCGCCACCGCTCTGGCGAGTTGGGCGCTGTGATCGCTGCCGTGTGGTGTGGGCTCGGCGGATAGGCACCTCGTGGTCTACAACGGCCGCAGTGACGCTGCACTTGAGCGCACGCCAAGAAGGACGCCCGATCGTCCGGCCGGGGAGCCGCGATCGCCGGCTAGAACGATCTCGTGTCACGCGGACCAGCTGGCCCCGGACGGGCGCCTGCATGGCGCTGAGAGCGGCACCAGGCAGGCGGCGATCGTGCTTCGGAGGTGTGATGCTTGGGCGATCGCGCTGCGCCTGATGCGCCTATGCCGCCCCGGCCTGCGTCGGCTCGGGCATCGGCGGTAGCACGAAGCGCAGTGAGCTGGCGGCGAGCTTCTCGTTCAGCTCGGTCTCGGCGCGCACATGGTGGATCGCGCCGCCCTCGTCGATGACGGCCTCGACCAGCTCGTCGATCACGTCGGGCGTCTGGCGTGTCGGACGGCCGCATATCGGGCACGTCTCGCCATGCAGGGCGAGCCAATGCGACGTCGCACACGACGCCGGGCTTGGCGGTGCCCTCGTGCACATACAGATCCGCTACGGCGGCCATCGAGCCGGCCCACAGGCACGCGCGCAATCCCGACGACAGCCGGGCCCCCCGCCGCCTCGGTGGCGAGCACCTCGGCGACCGAGCTGCGCTGTCGATCGAGTTCGTAGCCATCGAGAATCGCCTCGGCGTGCGCACGGACGGTCGCCGGGGCGACCGAGTCGTCGTCTACCGAGAACGTTCCCGCCACTCGTTCGCGCAAGGCGTCCGGGAGGAGCCCGAGGAAGCGCGGGACCTCGCTGGCGTGGCCGCCGACCGCGAGGAGGTCGTATCGGTTGGCGCGCTGCAGACGCTCCAGCGCCTCGGCGACCTGCCGGAAGTGGCGCTTCTCGAGCTCTTCGGCGCGGTTGCCGTGACGGCGCTCGTTGGAGGCGTTGGAGCGCGGCGCACGCAGCTGCTCTCTCAGCCCCGTGTCGCGGACCCGCCCGAGGTAGAGCTCCCAGGCGCGAGCGGTTCCCCTGTCCACGACCACCGCGCAGCAGCGCTGATAGTCGCCGAGGACCGCGAGCATGGGACGGATCCAGGGAGTCGCGTCGACGACGATCCGATCGCGTACCGCACGCGGGAGACGCACGACCTCGAACAGGCCGGCGCCGCTACAGGAGAAGAAGGCCAGCGTACCCGGCGTGACCGTAGCGATGGCGATCGCGCGCTGTGACCTGCTCGATATCCCGTCGAACCGACAAGCGCGCGTCGTGGCTCGAGCGAGCGGTCCTCGCCCGGGCCGCGAATCTCGTGCAGGAGGCTGTCGCCCTTGGTCTTGGCCGTCGCATGCGCATCGGGTCCGGGAGGGATGGTCAGGTAGATCGAGACGACCGGCAGCCCCCCGCCGTCGAACTGTGCGATCCGATCGATCGACTCGGTGCCGAGCGGCCGATCGGCGTCTTCGATCGCGCTCTCGCGGCGACCGGCTCGGCTCAACCGTCGATGAGACCATTGACCTTCGCTACGAGCCGCAGCTCGGCCTGGGTGATGCCGGCGCGCTTCGGGTTGGAGACGGTCAGCCGCACGCGACTGAAGTCGAGAATGCAGATATCGGGTCGGCGCAGGTGGTCCTCGGCGGCCTTCGCGACCCGCTCGACGAACGCCATCGCCTCGTCGAAATCGCGGAACGCCAGTTCGAGGATCAGCGCCTGCCCCGAGCGGCGCCACCCGGGATGCCCGGACCGGCGCCGCTCGGCGAGGGTGGCGGGCACTTTCAGGCCGCCTTGACCTCGATGCGCCGGGGCCGCTCCTTTTCAGACTTCGGCACGCGCACCGTCAGCACGCCGTCATGCAGATTGGCGTCGATCTTCTCCGCATCCGCTTTGCCGGGCAGCGTCACGCGGTACTCGAACTGACCGGTCCGCCGGGCGCGCCGGCGCAGCACGCCCTTCCTCTCCTTCTCCTTGATCTCGCCCGAGATGATCAGCTCAGCGTCGCGCAGCTCGACGTTCACATCCTTGCGCTCGACGCTCGGCAGGTCCGCTTCGATGATCCATGCATCCTCGGTCTCCTCGATGTCGGCAAGCGGCATCCATGCGCCCTCGTTGCCGGCGCCGATCGGCGACCAGACGCTGTCCATCAACCGTCCGACCTGCTCATTGAGCTGCTCCAGTTCCTGAAACGGCTCCCAGCGCAGAGGCTGACCGCGGGTCAGGCCGCGGTTCGTCCGCTGGCGGGGAGCGTCGGTTTGACGTGTGGCGAGAGCCATCTCGCTCCTTTCGTGCGGGGTTCTTCCTCTCGATCTACTGCTAGGCCGTCGGACGCACGCATCGCAAGCGGCAGTTGCGAGGCGCACGCCGGCCCGCACGTCGGCCTTGAAAGCGCGTCCTCGCCCTTGAAGTGCGTGCCCAGCGCCCTAGGGACACGAAGGAGATTCGCTGAGGCGACCGAGAGGAGCTGGCATGGCTAAGGCAGTAGGCATCGATCTGGGCACCACCAACTCGGTGGTAGCGGCGACGATGGAGGGCGGTCAGGCCGAGGTCATCCCGAACGCCGAGGGCGGCCGCGTGACGCCGTCGGTGGTCGCGTTCACGGAGGACGGCCAGCGGCTGGTCGGGCAGGTCGCCAAGCGCCAGGCGATCCTCAATCCCGAGGCCACGATCTACTCGGCCAAGCGATTCATCGGCCGGCGCTGGGGCGAAGTCGACGAGGAGGCCAAGATCGTCTCCTACAAGGTCGTCAAAGGGCAGAACGACGCGGTCCGCTTCGAGATCCGCGGCAAGCAGTATGCGCCCGAGGAGGTCTCCGCCCTGGTGCTGCGCAAGCTCGCGGAGGACGCCGCGAAGTTCCTCGGCGAGAAAGTCACCGAGGCGGTCATCACCGTGCCGGCTTACTTCAACGACGCACAGCGTCAAGCGACCAAAGACGCGGGCAAGATCGCGGGGCTGGAGGTGCTGCGGATCATCAACGAGCCGACGGCTGCCGCACTCGCCTATGGGATGGACAAGAAGAATCAGGAGACCGTGCTCGTGTTCGACCTCGGCGGCGGCACGTTCGACGTCTCGCTGCTCGATGTCGGCGACGGAGTAGTAGAGGTTCGCGCGTCGAGCGGCGACGGTCACCTGGGAGGAGACGACTTCGACAAGCGGGTCGTCGACTGGCTTGCCGACGAGTTCAAGCGCGACCAGGGAATCGACCTGCGCTCGGATCCCCAGGCCCTGCAGCGGCTCTACGAGGCGGCCGAGCGCGCGAAGGTCGAGCTGTCGGCAACCACGCAGACGCAGATCAGCCTGCCGTTCGTCACCGCCGACGCATCGGGGCCCAAGCACCTCAACATCTCGCTCACCCGCTCGACCTTCGACCAGCTGACCAAAGAGCTCGTCGAGCGCTGCCGCGGTCCGGTCGAGTCGGCGCTGGCGGATGCGAAGCTGACCGCTGAGGACATCGACGAGGTGATCCTCGTCGGAGGCTCCACCCGGATTCCCGCGGTCCAGGATCTCGTGCGTCGTCTCACCGGCGGCAAGGATCCCAACATGACCGTCAACCCCGACGAGGTCGTGGCGATCGGCGCGGCGCTGCAGGCGGGCGTGCTCAAGGGCGAAGTCGAGGACGTCGTGCTGCTCGACGTCACGCCGCTGTCGCTCGGCCTGGAGACGCTCGGCGGCGTGATGACGAAGGTGATCGAGCGCAATACGACGATCCCGGCGCGCCGCACCGAGACGTTCTCGACGGCCGAGGACAACCAGACGGCTGTCGACGTCGTCGTTCTGCAGGGCGAGCGCGAGCTCGCCGCCGACAACCGTCAGCTCGCCCGCTTCCGCTTGGAGGGAATCCCGCCCGCGCCACGAGGCGTTCCGCAGATCGAGGTGACCTTCGATATCGACGCCAACGGGATCCTGAACGTCTCGGCCCGCGACAAGCAATCGGGCAAGGAACAGCGGGTGACGATCTCCGAGACCACCAACCTCGATCAGCGGGAGATCGAGCAGATGATCCGCGACGCCGAGACGCACTCAGACGAGGATCGCCGCCGCCGCGAGGAAGTCGATGCCCGAAATGAGCTCGACTCGCTGGCCTACCGTGTGGACCAGCTCCTCGGTGAACTCGGGGACAGTCTGCCCGTGCATGAGAAAGCACGGGCGGAGCAGCTCGTCTCCGATGCCCGCAGAGCGGTCGAGGAGCAGGCCGGGATCGACCGCGTGCGCCCGTTGACCGGCGATCTGCAGCAACTCGTGCACAGCCTGCCGGCCAGCGCCGGCGCCGGCGCCGCTGCAGGCGACGGTTCGACCGGAAACGGGGACGGCTCGGCCGCAACGGACGCCGACGAGGACGAGGTGGTGGATGCAGAGTTCACGAGGAATTGACGCAGGCGGACTGCGCGATCCGTCCGCGCAGGAACGGTCCGCGCACTGATGCGGCGCCGGCGGGCGGCAAGGGCAAGCTCGACGGTGCCGGAGCGGCGGACCGCGAGCAGCAGGAGCCGACTGCCGAGCTCGCGCGGATCGAAGATCTCTACAAGCGCGCTCTCGCCGACCTCGACAACTACCGCAAGCGCTCGAGGCGGGAACTCGAGAGGCGAACGATCGAGGTCACGCGAGTCCATGCTGACGGACTGGCTCGAGGCGGTCGACAGCGTCGAGAGGGCTATTCAGATGGAGTCCGATAGCCCGTGCCGCGAGGGTCTGCGCGCTGTCATGGGGCAGATGGACAGCGTCCTGCAACGCCAGGGCGCGCAGCGGATCGGAGAGCCTGGCGAGCATTTCGACCCCGAGCGCCACGATGCGGTCGCAGTGCGCACCTCTGACTCCGCTCCGGACCAGACGGTGCTAGAGGTTCAGCGCCCGGGATTCATGCTCGGCTCGCGCGTCGTGCGTCCCGCGCAGGTCGTGGTCGCGCGCGCCCCCGAGCACGCGCGCTGATGGCCGTCGCTTTCCAGGACTACTACGAGACGCTCGGCGTTCCACGCGACGCGAGCGTCGAGGAGGTTCGTCGGGCGTATCGCAAGCTGGCGCGCAAATACCACCCGGATGTGAACAAAGAGCCGGAGGCCGAGGATCGCTTCAAGCAGATCTCCGAGGCGTACGAGGTTCTGCGCGACGAGGAGAAGCGAGCCCGCTATGACCGGCTTGGCGCGAACTGGAAGGCCGGGCAGGACGTCTCGGGCGCCCCCGGGTTCGAGCAGGGCTTCGGTGCCGGCGACGGCGCCGGCTTCCAAGACGTACGGTTCGATTTCGGCGGAGGAGACGTCAGCGACCTCTTCGAAGGCCTGTTCGGTCGGCGTGGGCGCCAAGGCTGGGGGCCGAGCAACGGAGCCGGCGCAAATGGATTCTCAAGGCCGGGCGCCGACCAGGAGGCCGTGCTCGAGCTGACGCTCGAGGAGGCCGCGGCGGGCGGTAAACGGCGCATCTCGCTGGGCAACGACCGGGACTTCGAGGTCACGATCCCGCGGGGAGTCCGCGACGGCCAGCGGATCCGCCTGGCCGGACAGGGCAGCGCCGGCATCGGCCGTGGGCAATCGGGCGATCTGTTCCTGCGGGTTCGCCTGAAGCCGCATCCGCGCTTTCGCGTCGAGGGCCGCGATCTCTATGTCGATCTGCCGGTCGCGCCGTGGGAGGCCGCGCTTGGCGCCGAGGTGCCCGTCAAGACGCTCTCGGGGACGGCCCGCATGCGTGTGCCCGCCGGGTCATCGAGCGGCCGGCGCCTCCGTCTACGCGGCGAGGGTCTGCCGAATGCCAACGGACCCGCAGGGAATCTCTACGCGGTGCTCGCCATACACGTTCCCAAGCGACTCACCAAGGATGAACGCGAGCTCTTCCAGCAGTTGGCCGGCGTGTCGAAGTTCGATCCGCGCAGGGGCAGCTGATGGCCTCGGTAACGCGACGACGCCGAGGCGGCTCGCTCGTAAAGCGAGCGCCCGAGCTGATCGGGAACGCAGCCCTCGCCCGGGCGGCCGGCCTGCACCCGGAGGTCGTGAGCAGGCTCGTCTCGCTCGGGCTGATCGAGCGACGCGGAGGGACGGCGTCGGCACCGTTGTTTCGCCGCGAGGACGCGATATTGCTCGCTCGGGCCGCACGCCTGCGCGGAGACCTGGGCCTCGACTATGCGGGTGCGGTGCTCGCGACAGAACTGCTCCTTCGGATCGAAGAGCTGGAACAGAGGCTGCGCGCAGCCACAACGACAGACAAACGGCACGAGGTGATCGCATGGACCCGAACCGTCTCACGCTGAAGACCCAGGAGGCGCTCCACGACGCCCAGACCAAGGCGCTGCGCTACGGACATACCGAGGTTGACGCCGAGCATCTTCTGCTCGCGCTGCTGGAGCAGCCCGATGGCCTGATCCCGCGACTGCTGACACGCGCCGATCTCGACACCGGAGCGCTGCGCGGGAGCCTCGAACGGGCGCTCGAGAGCCGCCCGAGCGTGAGCGGGCCCGGCGCCTCCAACGGACAGGTAACGGTCACGCGTGGCCTCTCCCGACTGCTGGACGACGCGGAGCGAGAGGCCGAGCACCTGAAGGACGAGTACGTGTCCGTCGAGCACATACTTCTGGCGATGCTCGACGCGGGTGACGGGACGGGCGTGGGCAAGCTGCTGCGCGAGCACGGCGCCGAGCGCGAGGGCCTGCTCGAGATCCTCACGCAGGTGCGCGGCTCCCAGCGCGTCACGAGCGCCACGCCCGAGTCGTCCTACGAGGCCCTCGAGAAGTACGGGCAGGACCTCGTGAGCGCGGCCCGCAGCGGCCGCCTGGACCCAGTCATCGGGCGAGACTCGGAGATCCGGCGCGTGATCCAGATCCTCTCACGCAAGACCAAGAACAACCCCGTGCTCGTCGGGGATCCTGGAGTCGGCAAGACGGCGATCGTCGAGGGGCTCGCCCAGCGGATCGTGCGCGGCGATGTGCCGGAGGGATTGAAGGACAAGACGATCTTCGCCCTGGACATGGGCTCGCTCGTCGCCGGGGCGAAGTACCGCGGCGAGTTCGAGGAGCGCCTGAAGGCTGTGCTGCAGGAGCTGAAGGCGGCCGAGGGTCGCATCCTGCTGTTCATCGACGAGCTCCACACCGTCGTCGGAGCGGGTGCGGCCGAAGGGGCGATGGACGCCGGCAACATGCTCAAGCCGATGCTCGCTCGCGGCGAGCTGCACTGCATCGGCGCCACGACGCTCGCGGAGTATCGCAAGCACATCGAGAAGGACGCCGCGCTGGAGCGCCGCTTCCAGCCGGTGATGGTCGACGAGCCGACCGTCGAGGACACGATCTCGATCCTGCGTGGCCTGCGCGAGCGCTTCGAGGTCCATCACGGCGTGCGCATCCAGGATGCCGCGCTGGTCGCGGCGGCGACGCTCGCGCACCGCTACATCACCGATCGCTTCCTGCCCGACAAGGCGATCGACCTGGTCGATGAGGCGTGCGCGGTGATTCGCACCGAGATCGACTCGATGCCACAGGAGCTCGACGCGATCACCCGCCGGGTGATGCAGCTGGAGATCGAGGAGGCGGCGCTCAAGAAGGAGAAGGACAAGGCCAGCAAGGAACGCCTCGCCGCGCTCGGCAAGGAGCTCGCGGACCTGCGCGCTCAGGCGGACGCGATGACCGCCCAGTGGGAGGCCGAGCGTCAGACGATCCACAAGCTCCAGACGCTGCGAGGCGAGCTCGAGCAGTTGCGCCGCGAGATCGAGCAGGCCGAGCGCGACTACGACCTCAACCGCGCGGCGGAGCTACGCCACGGCCGCCTGCCCGAACTGGAGCGTCGGCTGAGCGCCGAGGAAGGGCGCCTGAATGAGAAGCAGGGCGCGACGCGCCTGCTGCGCGAGGAGGTGACCGAGGACGAGATCGCCGAGATCGTCGCCCGCTGGACGGGCATCCCCGTGAGCCGTTTGCTCGAGGGTGAGCGGGAGAAGCTGCTGCGCCTGGACGAGGTGCTTCACGAACGGGTGATCGGCCAGGAGGAGGCGGTGCGTCTGGTCGCCGATGCGGTGCTCCGTGCGCGGGCCGGGATCCAGGATCCGCGGCGTCCGATCGGCTCGTTCATCTTCCTCGGGCCTACGGGGGTGGGCAAGACCGAGCTCTCACGAGCCCTCGCGGCCGCGTTGTTCGACTCGGAGGAGAACATCGTGCGCCTCGACATGTCCGAGTACCAGGAGCGTCACACCGTCAGTCGCCTGATGGGCGCCCCGCCCGGCTACGTCGGCTACGAGGAGGGTGGTCAGCTGACCGAGGCGGTACGACGCAAGCCCTACTCGGTCGTGCTGTTCGACGAGATCGAGAAGGCCCATCCCGATGTCTTCAACACGCTGCTGCAGATACTCGACGACGGGCGGCTCACGGATGCCCAGGGCCGCACCGTCAACTTCCGCAACACGGTCGTGATCATGACGTCGAACATCGGCTCGCTGTACCTGCTCGACGGCCTGAACGACCGGGGCGAGATCGCAGAGGACGCACGCGAGCGCGTGATGGGCGAGCTGCGCGGCCAGTTCCGTCCGGAGTTCCTCAATCGAGTCGACGACATCGTCCTGTTCAAGCCGCTGACCCTGCAGGAGATCGAGCAGATCGTCGACCTCCAGATCGCCGACGTCAGATCGCGCCTCGCCGACCGGCGCCTCGATCTCGAGCTGAGCAACGCGGCCCGCGCGCTGATCGCCGAGGAGGGCTACGACCCGGTGTACGGTGCTCGGCCTCTGCGCCGCTTCATCCAACGCGAGGTCGAGACGCGCATCGGTAGGGCCTTGATCTCCGGCGAGATCCGCGAGGGTTCCGCGATCACGGTCGACGCCGAGCACGGGGAGCTCGTCGTCCGCTGGACGGACGCCGACGGCGAGCCGGACGACGAGCCGGATCGCGCGGAGCGCGCGACCGTGGCCGCCTGAACGATGGCGCAGACTGCTCCGAGGCCGGCTGCGAATAGGCGGCACGCATCTTCTCGAGCGCGGTCTGCTCTATCTGGCGAACCCGCTCCGCGCTGATCCCCATCGTCTCGGCGAGCTCCCTCAGCGTCAGCTCTCGGCTGAGCAGGCCATATCGTCCCTCGACGACTCCGCGTTCTCGGTCGCTCAGCTGCTCGAGCAGCCGCGGTACCTCTGCGGCGCCCACCTGTATCCAAAGCTCCTCGTATGCCTCCTCGGCCTTGGGATCGGCCAGCGTGTCGCCGAAGGTCGCGCCGCCGCCTCCGGTCGCTTCGTCGATCGGCTCCTGCAGGCCCCGGTACGGGCGCTCGGCCACGCTGAGCCTGTCAAGCTGCTCGAGCGTGAGCTCGCTCGCGGCCGCGAGCTCCCGCACGCTCGGTTCGCGCGCATGGACGCGCGCAAAACTGCGCCGGGCCTCGCGCACGCGCGCGAGTTGGCGCAGCGCGCGGTCGGAGAGCACGACTGGCCGGGACAGTTCGGAGACGACCTGCTGCATGGCCTGACGGACCCACCACGAGGCGTAGGCCCAGAACGGGGGGCCCAGATCGGGGTCGTAGCGCTCCAGCGCCCTGAGCATGCCGACGACCCCCTCCTGCATGAGCTCGGAGCGATCGACGGTTGGGGAGTAGGAGTAGATGCGCGCGACGCTGCCGATAAGCGGCATGAACGACTCGACCAGCCGGGCGCGCGCGCCCGGATGGTTGCTTTGTGCAGCGCGCACGAGATCGGACTGGGTCTCGTGAAATGGGGCCAGCTCGTCAGTGGTCTGCTGGCGGGATGGTGCTGCTGAGATGGGAGTGCTGGGCAACGTCGGAACGTGGGCGACTGCGCTGTGGGCAGTCATAACTGGTCACCTCCCTCGGGTGATGCTGTCGCGGGCGCGCGGCTGCGGGTATCGGATCTCCGGTTGCGTGGCGATAGGAGAGCACCCCGTTCCCGTCCGATTGGGCGGCCTCACACGAGGTGGCTGCCGGCCAGGCGCGCCACGACTAACAGAGGTGAGAATCCACGAGCGGGAGGCTTGCCTCGCACGTACCCCGTTTGACGATTCCAAACGTTAAATTTCTGGCTTGGCTCCTGAGAGCGCCCGAGTTGCCAGGAATGGCTGGCGGCCTAGCTAGTTGCCTGTGAGCATTCTCATTGGATCGCGGCTCGCGTCGCACTGCGTCGCGGGCGCGCCGTGAGCGCGACGGCCGAAGAGCCCGTCGAGACGCCGGACCACGACGGCGCTTTCCCCAGGCTCACCGGCGATCAGCTCGCCCGGCTGGAGGCTCACGGAAAGCGTCGTCGTATCCGCGCCGGCGAGGTGCTGTTCGCCGAGGGCGATGAGCACTACGACTTCCACGTCGTGCTCGACGGCAAGGTCGCCATCGTCGACGGCTACGGTGGGCCGCGGGAGCGGCTCATTGCCGTGCACGGTCCTCGGCGATTTCTCGGCGAGCTCGGGCTGCTCACCGGGCAGGCGGCCTTCTTCACGGCGGTCGTGCGCGAAGCGGGTGAGGAGCTCGTCCTGCCGGTTGCTCGTCTGCGCGCGCTGATCAGCCATGACGCGGCGCTCGCCGACCTGCTGCTGCGTGCCTACTTCTTGCGGCGCGAGCTGCTGATCGGCCTCGGCGCCGGCTTGCGCATCATCGGCTCGTCGTTCTCACCCGACTCCAGACGGTTGCGCGAGTTCGCCGCCCGCAACCGGCTCCCGCATCGATGGATCGATCTCGAGCGGGATGCCGACGCGGAGGCATTGCTGCGTGAGGTTGACGTCTCCCCACGGGAGACTCCCGTCGTCATCTGGCGCGGCGAAGTCCTGCGCAACCCGTCGAACGCCGAACTGGCGCGCGCGGTCGGGCTCGCGACGATGGCGAGCGAGCGCACGCTCTGCGATCTGCTCGTCGTCGGTTCCGGTCCTGCCGGGCTCGCCGCGTCGGTCTATGGCGCATCGGAGGGTCTGGACACCGTGGCGATCGATGCGCTTGCAACGGGCGGCCAGGCCGGAGCCTCCTCGAGGATCGAGAACTACCTCGGCTTCCCCGCCGGCATCTCCGGCGCCGATCTCGCTGAGCGCGCCGTGATTCAGGCGAGGAGGTTCGGCGCACGCATCATCGTTCCGGCGGAGGCCGTCGCACTCGAGTCGGTGGAAGACCACTACCTCGTGCGGCTCGCCGACGATCGCGAGATACTCACGCGGACAGTTCTGATCGCCAGCGGCGCGCGCTACCGCAAACTGTCGGTCCCGCGCCTCGAGGAGTTCGAGGGCGGCAGTGTGTACTACGCCGCGACGCTGCCGGAGGCGCGGGCCTGTGCGGGCGACCCCTTGGTCGTCGTCGGCGGCGGCAACTCGGCCGGACAGGCGACGCTGTTCCTGTCGCGCTACGCCACCGAGCTGCGCCTGCTGATCCGCGGCCACTCGTTGAGCGCCAACATGTCCCGCTACCTGGCCGATCGGATCGAGCGCAGCGAAGTTGAGGTGCTGCTCGACACAGAGGTGCGCGCCCTGGAAGGAGGCCGCACGCTCGAGGCGGTGGTCGCCGAGAACAAGCGCACCGGCGAATGCCAGCGGCTGCCGGCCCGAGCGATGTTCGTGTTCATCGGCGCCGAGCCACACACGGGTTGGCTGCGCCAGTGCGTGGCGCTCGATCGAGATGGCTTCGTGCTCACGGGGCCGGCGGCGGGAGCCAGCCTCGGTGAAGGCGAGCGTGGGTCCCGCCAGCCGTTGCTGCTGGAGACGAGCAGGCCCGGCGTGCTGGCCTGCGGGGATGTCCGCAGCGGGTCGATCAAGCGCGTGGCCTCGGCGGTCGGCGAGGGGTCGATGGCCGTGCGGCTGGTGTATGACTTCCTCGAGCGGGCACACCAGCACCGACACGTGCCTTAGGCGCATTTGCCGGTGCACTTTCGGTGATGCGCTGACGCTGTCGGGGCGCAAGCCGAGGGATCGCTCGGGGCGCGCCCGCTGCCGGTCAGTCCCGGTCGTGCGCGCTGCGCTGCTCCTGGAATGCGCTCCCGTTCGGTCTCGCGCTCCGAGCGGTATCCATAGGCGGCTTCGCGCACGGCGGAGTCGCTCTCGAGGCCGGCCCCGAGGGCTCCTGCGACGGTGGCGAGCGAGCTGGTCATCCAGGCGATCCTCAGGTAGGTGGCGAAGCTCGCATGGCCCCCGATCGACTCCGACACGACGCGATGGTCGAGCATCAGCTCGCCGGCGCCCAGGGCGATCACGAACAGCGCGCAGTACAGCGATGCGACACCGATGATCAGCGTCAGGGTGGTGGCGACGTTGAAGAGGATCGCCTGCTCGCGGCCGGCGCCCGCCGGGCGGCGCCTCCACAGACCGTGGACGAGGATCAGGAAGACGACGACGGCCGCCATCGAGATGACGCTGAGCACCGCCAGCCTCCACGCGCTGAGCGCGGCGGCCAGGTTCCACACTTCGGCCGTCACGACGCGCGAAGACGAGCGCGGCTCCCGCTGCGGCAAGCGCGCGGGAGAGTCTTGCGATCAGCCGCCATGGCCGGTTGGCGCGGAGCATCCCGGCAAGGAGCCGGGCGTTGCCGCGCACGACGGCGGCGACCAGCCGTACGTCGACGATGTCGTCATCGGGGTGCAGGGTCCGCTCCGCTCGTGCGATCTCGTGCAGGCGCCGACGGACGCGCCGGCGCCGCTCCCCGCCTTCGCGTCCGCCGAGCTCGAGGCTCTCTCCGACGAGCCCATCGACGAGCCGCACCACGGCATCGCGTGCGCGCCTTCGCATCTGCACGGCTCCGAGCGCCGGGAGCGAGACGACGGCGACTCCGTGCGTGGCGCTGGCGTCGGCCACGACCGGACGGCGTCCGATGCGCAGGGGCAGGTCCGTCAACACGACCCCCAGGTGCCAGTCCTCGCCCAGCATTCGCTCGTGCGCGGC
The DNA here is from genome assembly GCA_963812575.1 of uncultured Solirubrobacteraceae bacterium. Classification (GTDB taxonomy): domain Bacteria; phylum Actinomycetota; class Thermoleophilia; order Solirubrobacterales; family Solirubrobacteraceae; genus Palsa-744. Next base: position 21,467 of record CAWEVS010000016.1, read on the forward strand.
GTCGATGACCTCCGTGCCGGCACCACCGCGGGCTGGCCAACTCGTCGGTCACGACCGGGATCTCCCACCGCACCTCGGAGGAAATCCGGGCTGCGAGCTCGCCCGGGAGCTCCTCGGCGAGTTCCCTGCCGAGTTCCTCGGCGACCCCGGCGGCGGTCATCAGGCCGAGCCTGATCGTCGGCTCGTCGCGAGCCGTCGAGGCGGGGTCGATGAGCGTCTTTCCGATCGTGGCTGTGTTCTGTGCCGGACTCTCTACCGAGGGGGCAGGCTACCGCCTCCTCAGCCGGAGGGCATCCGTGCGCGGTAGCCGCGCGCTCGCGCGATCGGCCGTAGGAGCAGCGCCAATGAGCGCAGCAGCGGCCAGGGGATGCCAACGGGACGGATCTCGCGACCGAACTCGGGGACCATCACGGCTAGCTGCAGCGGGCGTGGCATGCCCCGGGCGTCGAGCTTGCCTGCGCCGTCGAGTGCGAACAGCGTCTCGAAGAAGTCAGCCGTGTCGAGAGCCGGCCGGAAATATTGGATTGCGTGTGCGTCGCCTTTGCCCTCGTTCCAGAAGCGGTGGGGTGCATTGGCCGGGACCACGATCGAGTCTCCCGGCGCGAGCGTGGTGCGCGCGCCGTCGACTTCGAACACGAGCGAGCCAGAAAGCACCTCCGCGCCGCTCTCCTGGCACGGATGGACGTGCAGCGGCTCGCGCTCGTCGCTCGGCGGGTTGACCGTCTCGATCCGAAGTAGATCCTCGCGCCTCTCGATGAAGGTCATGCTCTGCCCCGTTCGAGGATTGGAGATCTGCCCACCTTGCACCACGAAGACCACCTCCCAAGTTACTACGGTTGCCGAAGTTTCGGATACCGTAGCATAGGCGGCCGTGTCGTCGTCACCGCCCGTCGAGCGCCTGCCTGTCGGCCAGTTGCTCGCCCACCTCATCAGGTTGTTTCGCGCCGAGCTCGCGGCGCGGGGCGACGGTTCGACGGGAACCGAGGGCATCCGACCTGCCCATCTGCAGGTCTTCGGGGTGATCAAGGCGGAAGGCAGCCGCTTGACCGATCTCGCCGCGTGGGCCGGGATGTCACTCTCCGCGATGGCCGAGCTCGTCGACGGCCTCGAGCAGCTTGGCTACGTGGAACGGCGCCGCGACTCGCGCGACGGGCGCGCCAAGCTCGTCCTTCTCACCGACAGCGGATGGCGCGCGATCCGTCAGGGGCAGCGAGTGATCGCGCAGATAGAAGCGGACTGGGGCGCTGCGCTTGGAGGGGATCGCTTCGAGTCACTCTGCAAAGACCTGCAGAGCCTGCTCGATCTGCTGGATCCCGGTGCTTTCGAGCGCTACGTGGGCGCTCGCTCTTGAGCCGTAGCAGAGGCCCATCGAGCGTCCAGAGCCTCAGAGATCGACCGCCGGGAATTTCACGGAGGCATCGTCTGGCCGGGCGTCAGCGCAGAGCCGCGGGATGCTCGCAGCGATCACTTCGGGACGCGGAACCGGAGAATCGTCGCGCGTCGGGACCGCTTGGCACTGACCGGCTCCAGGTCGATCCTCGGCAGGCCCGGTGGCGAGAAGGGGATGCCGTCGCCGAGCAGCACCGGCAGCACGTAGACCAGGATCTCGTCGACGAGCCCCCGCCTCAGGCACTGGCCGGCCACGTCGGCGCCGAGGATCTCCACGTTCTTGGCGCCGGCGGCACGACGCGCCGTCGCGACCGCCTCGACGATGTCGCCGCTCAGGAAGGTGACCCCGGGTGGAGGTGAGTCCGGCGGCCGATGAGTGAGGACGAACACCGGTCCCGAGAACGGATAGTCCACACTGCCCGGCTGTTCGGCCTGCATCCGCGCTCCCACATCGGATGTTCGGCGGCCGACGAGCATCGCGCCGGTCGCCGCCGCGATCTCGTTGAAGTCGCCCGAGTCGACGAAGTCGGTGAGCTGGCGACCGGCGCCCCAGTCCATCACGTGGCCGGCGGCGGCGATGAAGCCGTCGAGCGACATGCACCTGTTCACGACGACCTTGCCGTCTCTGTTACGCCTATCGCTCATCTGGCGCTCCACGCGGCGACAGCCTAGGAGAACGCCGTCTCCGAGCGAGGAGCACGCGGCGGTGCTTGGCCGGATCGGCCGAGGCGAGCCAGGCCGGAATCCGCGCGCGAGGACTCGTTCCGCGGCCGGTCAGAGCCGCTCAGCCGATCCGTTCCGCGAGCTCGACGATGATCCCTGCGGGGCCGCGGACGTAGCAGAGCCGGTACACGTCCCGATAGCGCTCCACCTCGCCCACGAGCTCCGCGCCGCACGCTCTCACGCCGGCGAGGACGGCGTCGACATCGTCGACTTGAATGCGAGATGGCGCAGGCCGGGCGCGTTCGGCCGGCGCGTGCCGGTCGCCGGCACTGACCCGACGGGGCATGAAACTTCGTCAGCTCGACCCGTCCGTCGCCGCCGGGCGTCTCCATCATCGCGATGTCCGCGCGAACGCCCTCCAGCCCGACCACGCGGTCCACCCAGTCGCCCTCGACCGACGCCTCGCCCTGCAGCTCGAGCCCGAGCGCGAGGAAGAACGCTGTCGCTGCGGCGAGATCGTCGACGACGATGCCGACGTGCTCCAGGCGCTGGATCGTCATGTGCGCGACTGTAGCGACACGACGGTCTCGAGCGACGCGTCTGTCAGGCGCACGCTCTCGACGTCCGATCAGGTATCGATATGCCTCCGGCTGCGCTGCGCCGCCGGCCGCTCAGGCGCTGGTCGCCGCCGCGGCGTCGCTCGCGCTCGACGGCCGGATCTCATCGGGCAGGTCGCCGCTCGGCCATGCCTGCCAGGGGAACCCGCGCCGCGCGTGACGCAGCCTGTAGGCGAGCGCGCCGTGCGCGTTCATCGCGTGCCATGCGGCGTGCGTCGTCAGCGTGAACCTGGGAATCCAGAAGCGCTGCTCGATCGGGTCGAGCGGCGTCGGCGCGGGCGTCAGGTCGACGTCGGCGGCGACGTGGCCCTCGCCGTCCTCGAGCGTCAGTCGCGCGAGGATCGTGCCGTCGCGGTCGCAGATCTGTGACTCGCCGAGCATCTGCGTCTTCCACGGAATGCCCGGGCCGAGCGGCGTTTCGCCCTCGATCGCGCCGACGTGCGAGGCGTGCGCGACCGGCGCGCCCGTCAGCCGCGCCACCTGGCCGGGAAGTGCGCGCGCCTGCGCGCGCCACAGCGCGTGCTCGCGCTCGGCCAGCAGATGCAGCGGGCCGGGCCAGTTGAGCGGCATCGATGGCCAGCACATGCCGCCGAGCACGACGTGTGCGCCGCCTGCGCGCACGCGCGCGGAGGTGCGAAAGCGGGCCCACTCCCAGCCCGACATCAGTCCGACGTCGCAGCCGAGCGTCTCGCTTCGTGTCACTCCCCGATCGTCGCCGCCGACGTAGAAGTTCTGCTCCCACGCCGTCGGGATGTCCTTGTCGTGCAGGTGCACGGCGCCGTCGGGCTCGGCGAGCACGAACGTGCCGAAGGTGTGCTTGCCGCGCACTGCGACGAAGCCGCCGCCGATCACGCAGCCCAGCTCGCGCGCGAGTCGTGTCAGCAGCTGAAACGGCTGACCGTCGACCGGCCGCGCCGTGCCCCTGAGCACCTTCGCGAAGACGTTCGGCGTGGTGCACGCCTCCGGCACGAGGATCACCGCGGGCGAGTGCTCGTCGTTGGCGTCGCGGATCAGGTCCTCGATCCGTTCGAGGTTGCGCGTGACCTCACCCAGCGCCAGCGCCGGCTGGACGACGGCGATGCGCGTCATGCGATCGCCTGATCGCCGGCGAGATCGGATGCCGGCGTCGTCGCCGCTCGCAGCGCGGCCGACGGCGCTGCCTGCGCCGGCCTCGGCGGCGCCGGCCAGTCGGCTCCGGGGTGCTCGGAGCCCGTGACAGTGCGCGTCGAGCGGAAGCGACCGGCACGCTGCTCGAAGCGGATCGCCAGCTCGGTGCGCAGGTCCGGCAGCGAGCGGCGCAGCGTCTGCAGGCGCGGCTGCTCGCCGCGCCACAGGGCGGCCGCCGAGCGCGCGTGCAAGCCGCGGCACGGTCGCGATCTGCTGCGGCGTGCGCGCGCGCCCGAACAGGTCGGTGATGTCCGGCTCGGTCGTGCGCGCCCGCGTCGCGCACCAGCTCGCAGATGACCGCCGACTGGCGCTCGACGCGCGTGTCCGAATTGGCGAAGTGGTAGGCCGGCAGGCACTCGCGATCGCGCGCCGCCTCCCACGCGCGCGTCGCGCTGGTCGACCGCGTCGGCATCGTCGAGTGCCGGCAGCACCCGTTCTGCGAGCGTTCGCCCGGCGAACATCGCGTCGCGCATGCCCTGCCCGGTGACCGGGTCCTTGAAGTGCCCGGCGTCTCCCGCCAGCGCCCAGCCGGGACCGGAGGATGCGCGGAAGAACGCCGGCGTCTCGCCGGTCGAGCGCAGCTTCGTGCCCGCCGTCGCGCCGGCCACGCGCGCGGCCAGGCCGGGATGCTCGGCGAGCTTGCGCTGCCAGTAGGCCTCGGGGTCCGCGCGTGCGGCGCTGGCCTCGTCGCGGTGGCCCATCAGCAGCACCAGCAGGCGCCCGACGGGCGTCGTCGGGAAGGCGAACGCGAACGAGTCGCCCTCGCGCCACTGGTAGTAGGTCTCCGCCTCGATGCCACCCGCCAGCGGATCGTCGAGGTAGCGGAAGACCAGGCCGCGGCCGTTGCGCGAGAGCCGGTAGGGAGTCCAGGCGCCGACCAGCGCGGCGACCGTCGAGCGCCGGCCGTCGGCGCCGACGAGCAGCGTCGAGGCGAGCTCGTGTTCGGCGCCGTCGCCGTCGCGGTAGCGCACGCCGGCGACGCGCCCGCCGCGCCAGCGCAGCGACTGCACCGTGCAGTGCTCGCGTACGTCGGCGCCCTGTTCGCGCGCCGCCTCGACCAGCTGCACGTCCTGCAGGTCGCGCGGAACGCAGACGCCGTAGTCGATCCCGTCCTCGGCCGGCCGCAGCCGCTCCAGTGCGCTGATCCCCTCGACGGCGATGCGCGTCCAACGCACGCGTGAGGGTTTCAGCTGGAGGATCCGCGGCAGCGCCCCGAGCTTCGCCAGCTCGCTCGTGCCCGCAGGCAGCAGCACGTGCGTCGAGAGCTGGTCGGAGGGGAAACCCATCCTGTCGAGCACGACCACGCGGCGGCCCGCGCGCGCCAGTGGAGCCGCCACTGCGCAGCCGGCCAAGCGCGCACCGACGACGACCACGTCGACCGGCTCGACCGACGAGCGCATGCGGGTCGGCAGCAGGCCGGACCGCATTGCCCCGTCGCTCGCGCCTTGCGGCGGGCGGCTCACGATCCTGCGTTCGTGGCGGCGCTGCTCCATCGCGTGTCAGAGAGTGTCATCTAAATCGTCAGGGCGTGCATCGCGCTCAGGCCGGCAGGGCCGGCTCCGCTTCCTGCCACTCGGACGCCAGCCGTTCGAGTTCGTCCGCGGCGAGCGTCTGCGCCGCCGCTCGCCACGTAACCTGCCGCGACGCGTTCGGCGCCGGCTCGCTTGCTCATCGCAGCTCGGATCGCGTCTCGCAGCCGGTCGGCACGCAGACGGCGCGGTGAGAGGCGCGTGCCGGCACCTGACACTTCGACGCGGCGCGCGACCTCGAGCTGATCGCGGCCGAACGGAACGACGCACACGGGCACGCCTGCGGCGAGCGCCTTCTGTGTCGCGCCGGCGCCGCCGTGCGTGACCGCGCAGGCCGCGCGCGCGAGGATCGGTGCGTGCGGAACGAAGCGCTCGACGCGCGCGTTCGCCGGGATCGGACCGCGCAGCTCGGCCGAGGGCAGCGTCGCGACGACGAACACGTCCTCCTCGGCGAGCGCGTCGAGCGTGGCGCGAACCAGTCGCCCGTCGTCCTGGTACTCGGAAGACGTGCTGACCATGATCAGCGGCCGGCTCACCTGCTCGAGCCACGACGGCTCCTCGGCCGGCGGGTCCCAGGCGCCGGGCCCGATCATGCGCACGTTCGCGGGCCAGTCCGAGCGCGGGTACTCGAACGGCTCGGCGGTCATGTAGAGGAGCAGCGGCGGCTTCGTGAACAGCTCGCGCGCAGTTCGGAACTGCGCCACACCGACCGCGCGGCGCGTCGCGTTGACGGGCGGCAGCAGCGCGCGCGTGAACGCACCCGTGAGCGCGGGGCGCAGGAGCCGGTCGCGCAGCCGGCCGAGCGGGCCTGCGGCGGGCCGCAGGCCGGGGCCGAACGGCGGCACGTCGCGCGAAGGCAACGGCAGCGGATAGGGGAACCACTGCGCCCACGGCCCGCCCCAGGCCTCTGCGACCGCGGTTGCTCCCCAGGTCATGCAGTCGACCAGCAGCGCGTCGGGCTGGTGGCGCTCGATCGCGCTGCGCAGGTCGGCGACCTCTCTCTCCGAGCGCGCCGCGAAGGTCGCCATGCTGCGCTTCAGGCCCGACGCCGGCGTGCGGCCGAGATAGTCGTCGTGCTCGATCGCCTCGATCGCGACGGCGATCGGGCTGGCTTCGAATCCGAGCGCGCCCATGACGGCGACCTCCGATGAGAGCGTCCGGACGGCCACGCGGTGGCCGCGCTCGGCCAGCTGTTCCAGCGTGGGGACGAGCGGGAAGAGGTGTCCGCGGGCCGGCGAGGTGTAGGCGAGGATCTTCATGTCCGGTCGTTCTCCTCCAGGGCTCCGCGGATTGCAAGGATCAGCGTCGCGCTCGACCTCGGCACGCGCCAAGCCGAGGTGGCCGGCCAGCAGACGCCACGTGTGTACGTCGCAGATCGCGATCAGCGCGGCGAGGCGACGCTCGCGCTCGCGCGCGCGCTCGAGCAGCGGCGCGAAGACCCGCTCGACCCACTCGTAGTGGAGCCGCCGGCCTTCCGCGACGAACTCGAAACCGGCGGCGCCCGGCGGCAGGGCCTCGAGCTTCAGCGCACGCTGGCCGAACGCTTCGTAGTGATCCAGCAGGTTCTCGACGGCACCGGCGATATCGCCGGCCGGCGCCGCGGTCCGTTGCGAGACGATCGCATCGCGGGCACGCTCGAACGCTGCTGTGGAGAGCCCCTCACGCGATCCGAAGTGACGCAGCAACGTCTGCTTCGTCACGCCCGCCTCGGCGGCGATCCGTTCGAGCGACGTCGCGGCCCAGTCCTGCTCGAAGAAGATGCGCGTGGCGGCGTCGAGCAGCGCGGTCCGCGTGCGCTCCTCGGCCTCCGCTCGCGCCACCTGTGTGTACACCCGGCCGACCATTTCGTGTTACTGACGGTAACGCAAAAGTATGGCGCGAGTCAAATCAGCCGAGCCAGTACGATCGGCGCATCGTGGAGGGCGGCTGATGGCAGCGGAGGCAGAGGGCGAGCAGGAGCTCGTTTCGTTCCGCTCGGTGCTGGCCGGGCGCGACTCCTATATCAGCGCCCGTCGTCTGTGGCTGCTGTCGGTCGCGCTGCACCGATCGGGCTACAGGCGCGCGGCGCATGCGGTGACGAAGATCAACACGATCCTCTACCACAACTCGCTGCCGCCGGAGGTGCAGCTGAGTCCCGACGTGACGCTCGGCCATCACGGGATCGGCACCGTGATCAATCCGAAAGTCGTGATCGGGCGCAAAGTGCGGATCTTCCAGAACGTGACGATGGCGGTTCGCCCGCCGACCGGCGAGAACCAGATCGTGATCGAGGACAACGCCGTCATCGGTGCGAACTCGGTCGTGATGACGCCCAGCGAAAAGAGCATCCGGATCGGTCGAGGCGCGCGCGTGGGTGCCGGCGCGGTCGTGACACAGGACGTGCCGGCGCGGATGAACGCGATCAGCGGACCTCCGGAACTCCGGCCGCGGCGCAACTACGAGGGCCCGCCGGTCGCCGACTCCTGACCGGGCGGCGTGGCGGCGTCGATCGCAGGTCGATCGCGGCCTGCGGCCGGTAGCCTGACGGCCAGAAAGCGAGCGAGCGGCCCGATGCCGCGCGCACGGAGGGGGTCGAAATGGGCGAGCGCGTCGTCGTGCTCGGAGCAGGATTCGGCGGGCTCGAGCTCTGCACGACGCTGGCCGAGGCCGGCGGCGATGCGTTCGAGGTGACGCTGATCGACAAGAGCGACGGGTTCGTGTTCGGCTTCTCGAAGCTCGACGTGATGTTCGGGCGCACGACGCCGGACGCCGTGCGGATGAGCTACGGCGAGATCGCGAAGCCCGGCGTGCGCGTGCTGCGTGAGACGGTCACCTCGATCGACGCCGAGGCTCGGCGCGTGACGACCGACGCCGGCGTGCACGAGGCCGACACGCTCGTGATCGCGCTCGGCGCCGACTACGACTTCGATGCGACGCCCGGTCTCGCCGAGGGCGGCAACGAGTTCTACTCGCTCGCCGGCGCCGAGGAGCTGGCGCAGATCATCCCGGCGTTCTCGCGCGGGCACGCGGTGATCGGTGTCTGCGGCGCTCCGTTCAAGTGCCCGCCGGCGCCGAGCGAGTGCGCGCTCCTGCTGCACGACGAGCTGACAGCGCGCGGCGTGCGCGAGCAGTGCGAGATCTCGTTCGTGATCCCGCTCGGCTCGCCGGTGCCGCCGTCACCGGAGACCTCGGCGGCGCTGATCGAGGCGTTCGCCGAGCGCGACATCAGGCTGATCACGGGACGGCGCGTCGGCTCGCTCGATCCGCAGCGCAGCGTCGCGATCCTCGACGACGGCGCCGAGCTGGCGTTCGACCTGTTTCTCGGCGTGCCGAAGCACCGGGCGCCCGACGTCGTGATCGCCAGCGGCATGACCGAGGACGGCTACGTGCCGGTCGACTCGGCGACGCTCGCAGACGCGACTGCCGGGCGTCTACGCGGTCGGCGACGTCGCGACGGCAGGCGTGCCGAAGGCGGGCGTCTTCGCCGAGGGCGCGGCGCGCGTCGTCGCGCAGGCGCTGATCGCAAGGCGGCGTGGCGAGGAGCCGCCGGAACGATACCTCGGGCGCGGCACCTGCTACATCGAGTTCGGTCACGGACGGGTCGGCAGCGTCGACATCGACTTCCTCTCCGGTCCGGAGAAAACCGGCAAGTTCAACCCTCCGTCGGCCGAGCAGATGGCGCTGAAGGAGAGCTTCGGCTCGACTCGCCGCGCGCGCTGGTTCGGGCTCGCCGAGCAGCCGCGATGAGTTTGCGCGCGCCGGCGCCGGCCGACTGATCGACGCGCCGAAGGCGCGAATCCATCGAACGCCTCGTCGTGCAGGCGGTGCGGTCGTGTAGCGTCGAGTCGATGAGGAAGATCTCGTCGAGCTTGGCCGTCGTCGCGGCGCTCTCGCTGCTCGCCGCCTGGCTGATAGCGAACACGGCAAGCGCAACCGGGCCACAGGAGTACGGCTGTCCGATCCTGCCGGCGAACAACCCGCTCAATCAGGAAATCGCGCACGCACCGGTCGCTGCGAACTCGGCGCAGTACGTCGCAAGCATCGGTCTGACGGCGCATCTGCAGCCGAACTTCGGCCACAGCCTGCACTATGGGATTCCGTACGTCGTCGTCGGACGCACGCAGCCGTTCGTGCCGATCAGGTTCACCGGCTATCCGCGCGAATCGAACCGCGGGCCCTATCCGGTCCCGCCGAACGCGCCCGTCGAGGGCGCCGGCGATCCGGGCGATCGCCACGTGCTGGTGCTGCAGCGCGGCACCTGCAAGCTGTATGAGATGTACGGCGCAGAACGCCGCGGCGCGGGCTGGACGGCCAGCAACGGCGCCGTCTTCAACCTGCGCAGCAACGCGCTCCGGCCCGCCGGCTGGACCTCGGCCGACGCCGCCGGGCTGCCGATATTTCCACTGCTCGTGCGCTATCCAGAGGTGCGCAGCGGCCAGATCGACCATGCGCTGCGCGTGACGACGCCGCGCACGCAGCGCGGCTACATCCATCCGGCGACGCACCTCGCCGGTTTCAGCTCTGACCCGAGCCTGCCGCCGATGGGTCTACGCCTGCGGCTGAAGGCCTCCTACAGCCTCGCCGGCTTCTCCGGGCAGGCGCTCGTGATCCTGCAGGCGATGAAGCGCTACGGCCTGATCATCGCCGACAACGGCCCGCCGTGGTCGATCACCGGCGCGCCGAGCGCCGGCTGGGACGAAGCGAGCCTGCTGCAGCTCGAGCGCGTGCCGGGCGCAGCGTTCGAAGCGGTCGACAGCGGCCCGATCATCCACTGAGCGGCGCGCCGTGCATCCGTCCAGCGCCGCAGAGGCGGGCCGGACGGTCGTGTACGCGTCGTGTCCATGTCGAGGCTGTCGAGCGCGTCGCCGATCGCGGCGCTCGCGCTGATCGTGGCGCTCGCCGTCGCGCCGGCGGCGCAGGCGAAGACGGAAACGAGCGCCGGACCCTACGAATACGGCTGCCCGATCTTTCCGGCGAACAACGCGCTCAACGAAGAAATCGCCAGCGCGCCGGTCAACGCGAACTCGGCGCAGTACATCGAAAGCATCGGCCTGACGGCGCACCTGCATCCGGACTTCGGACGCAACAAGCAGTACGGCATCCCGTTCGAGGTCGTCTCCGAGAAGCAGGCGAAGGTCGCGATCAAGTTCACCGAATACGCCAGAAGAATCGGAGCCCGGGCCTTATCCGATTCCGCTCAACGCGAAGGTCGAGGGCGCAGGCGAAGAAGGCGACCGCCACGTGCTCGTGCTGCAGCGCGGCACGTGCATGCTCTACGAGCTGTACGACGCGCAGCGCAGCGGCTCGGGCTGGAGCGCGAGCAACGGCGCGGTATTCAACCTGCGCAGCAACGCGCTACGCCCGGAAGGCTGGACGTCGGCCGATGCGGCCGGCCTGCCGATCTTGCCGCTGCTCGCGCGCTATCCGGAGGTCGCGAGCGGCGCGATCAAGCACGCGCTGCGCGTCACCGTGCCGCGCACGCAGAAGGGATACATCCACCCGGCGACGCACTTCGCCGTCGAGCAGCTCCGACGCGAGCCTGCCGCCGATGGGCCTGCGCCTGCGCTTGAAAGCCGACTACAGCCTCGCCGGCTTCAGCGGGCAGGCGCTCGTGATTCTGCAGGCGCTGAAGCGCTACGGCCTGATCGTCGCCGACAACGGCTCGCCGTGGTACATCACCGGCGCGCCGAACGGCGAGTGGAACGAAGCGAGCCTCGAACAGATCAAGCGCGTTCCCGGCTCGGCGTTCGAAGCGGTCGACAGCGGCCCGATCATCCACTGAGCGGCGCGCCGGCGGGCGTTGCTCGCACGGCGGGCGCGCCGGCGCTCAGCGGCCGGACTCGAGGCGGGCCTGCTCTTCGGCGGTGCGCTCGGCCCAGGGAACCGCTTTCAGCCGCGCGTCGGCGATCGGCTCGCCGCTCTCGATCGAGAGCCCGTACTTGCCCTCGGCGAGGCGAGCTTCGGCGCGCTCGATCGCCGCCAGCTCCTCGGCAAGTGAGACCTCGAGCGCCTCGTCGATCGTCGTCTCGACCATCTCCGGCGCGGCGTCGGCGTCGTCGAAGACGACTGCTTCTTCATCGCCCTCCGGTTCGGCCAGCTCGGCCAGCTCGGCCTCGATGCGCGTTCGCTCGCGCGCCAGGAGCTCGCGTGCCTCGTCGTCGTTCATGCGCACATTATGAACGCGAGCGCCGAGCGATGCCGCGACGAGCAGCGTGTGATTGCCGCCGTCGTGCTCAGGTCGCGCTCGAGCGGATCAGCTCGGCGACGGCCGGCCGGATCGTCGAACATCGGCACGTGTCCTGCGCCGAGTGCGAGGTGGCGCGCACGCGGCAGCATCGCTCGCGCGCGCGGCGCCTGCGTGCGGTAGGTCAGCAGGCGATCGTGCACGCCCCAGCCGACCGTCAGCGGCAAGCTCCGGGTCGAGCTGCTCGGGCCGCTCGAAGTCGTAGTCGCTGAACGCGGCGAGCGCCGGCGCGAGCGCCGGCGAGGCCCAGGCGCCGCGCAGGATCCTGGCCGGCTCCTCGCGTGGCAGCAGCGCCGGCCGGCCGAACGTCTGCCAGAACAGCGCAGTGCGCCCGGCGCGCGTGCCGGCGAACGCCAGCAGCGCTCGCTGCAGCGCCCGCGGGAAGCTCGCGAGCGAGCCGAGCGAGGCCTGGCAGAAGACGCGTTCGGCCGCCGTCCAGAAGCCGGCCGGCGAGATCGCGCAGACTGAGCGAACGGCGCCGTGGCGAGCGAGCTCGAGGCCGATCGCGCCGCCCATCGAGTTTCCTGCGACGTGCGGGCGCTCGATGCCGAGCTCGTCGAAGAACTCTGCGAAGCGCCTGGCATATGCCGGCACCGTCGGATTGATCTCGCTCTGCCAGCGGCGGCGAGTCGCCGAACCCGGGCGAGTCGCAGGCGATCACGTCGAACTCGCGCGCGAGCGGACCGATCACCGGCTGCCAGATCTGCCAGGAGAGCCCGATTCCGTGAAGCAGCACGAGCGGCTCGCCGGCGCCCTCGCGGTGGAAGTTGATCACGCTGCAGGCGCGGCGGCGGCGGCGTCGGCGGGTGCGGCCGAGCGCACGCGTCCGCGGATCAGGTCAGCGCCGCGCTCGGCGATCATGATCGTCGGCGCGTTCGTGTTACCGCCGGGAATCAACGGCATGACCGACGCGTCGATCACGCGCAGCCCGTCGAGCCCGTGCACGCGCAGCTGCGAGTCGACGACGGCCTGCTCGTGCGTGTCGCTCATCCGCGCCGTGCCGACCGGGTGGTAGATCAGCATCAGCCGCCGGCGCAGGTCGGCTTCGAGCTCTGAGCGATCGTCGGCGACCGCCGCTCCCGGCTTCAGCTCCTTGACGACGACGTCGGCGAGCGGCGCCTGCGCTGCGATCTCGCGCGCCAGGCGCATGCCGGCGAGCAGCGATTCGACGTCCTCGGGCTCGGACAGCGAATTGGTGATGATTCGCGGCTTCGCCGCCGGATCGTCCGATCGCAGCCAAACGCGACCGCGCGCCTTCGGCGCGACGAGCACCGGCGCGATCACGGCGCAGTGGCCGTCGTAGGTCTCGGCGCCGTGGTCTTCGTAGTAGGCCGCGCCCATGTGGAACTGGATGTCGGCGGCCGGCAGCCCGCCGCGCGTGCGCACGAACGCGACGACCTCGGCGACCGTCGAGGAGAGCTTGCCCGAGCGGCGCAGCAGCCACTCTGCGAGCGACTTCGGCTTGTCTGCGCCATACAGCGTCGTCGGATCTGAGACCTCCCAGAGCGCCGTCACGAACGGGTGGTCCTGCAGGTTGCGCCCGACGCCGCTCAGCTCGTGGCGCGGCTCGACGCCGGCGGCCGCGAGCTCGTCGGCCGGGCCGATGCCGGACAGCAGCAGCAGCTGCGGTGTGTTGATCGCGCCGGCCGCGAGCAGCACCTCACGCTCGGCACGCACGAGCTGCTCGCCGCGGCGTCCCTTGAGCACTCGCACGCCGACTGCGCGTCCGCCCTCGAGCGCAACTCCGAGCACGCTCACGCCGGTGCGCAACTCGAGGTTCGGCCGGGCGAGCGCCGGGCGCAGGAACGCGTCGGCGGCGCTGAAGCGCCGGCCGTTCTTCTGCGTCACCTGGAACATCGACGCGCCGTCCTGCTCTGGTCCGTTGTAGTCGGCGATCTGCGGGATGCCGGCGGCGGCGCTGGCGGCCAGCAGGCGCCGGTCGAGCGGACGTGGCGAGCGCTGCTCGGAGATGCGCAGCGGGCCGCCCGCGCCGTGGTACTCCGAGGCGCCGCGCACGTTGTCCTCGGACTTGACGAAGTACGGCAGCACGTCGCGATAGCTCCAGCCGCTCGCGCCCTGCGCCTCCCACGCGTCGTAGTCGAGCGGGCGACCGCGCACGTAGAGCATCGCGTTCATCGAGCTCGAGCCGCCGACGCTCTTGCCGCGTGGCACGTACAGCGAGCGGCCGTCGACGTGCGGCTCGGGCTCGGTCGCGTAGTCCCAGTCGAGCTTCGTGTGGAACTGTTCGGCGAACGCCGCCGGGATCTTGATCTTCGGCGAGCGGTCGCGGCGGCCGGCCTCGAGCAGCAGCACGCGCACCGACGGGTCCTCGGAGAGCCGGTTGGCGAGCACGCAGCCGGCCGAGCCGGCGCCGACGATCACGTAGTCGTAGCGCTCGCCGCTCATCGCACCGTCTCCGCGCCTAAGGATGCGCCGGGCGCCGAGCGCTCGCCGCGGGCCGCCGGCGCGCTGTCCTGCCCGTCCGCAGGCGAACTCGTCGCGAACTCGTACTCGGCGGGCTCGAACGCGCGCGTCTGCGCAACGTACTCGCGCATGTAACCGGGCCAGTTGGCGACGATCCTGCCCTGCTCGTCGCGATACCAGGAGTCACAGCCGGTCCAGGCCGTTCCGGCAAAGCGTGCCTGCAGCGCGCGGTCGCTGGCCTGCTCGACCTCGGCGCGCACGTCGACGAAGCGCGCGCCACGCGCGCGCAGCTGCTGCACGGCCTGGCGGATGTAGGCGGCCTGCGCCTCGAGATAGACGATGATCGAGCCGCCCGAGGTGTTCGTGTTCGGCCCGTACATCAGGAACATGCTCGGGAAGCCCGGCACGGTGATGCCGAGGTGCGCTCGCGCGCCCTGCGACCACGCCTCGCTCAGCTCCCTGCCGTGCGCGCCGAGCACGCGCATCGGGAACATGAACTCGGTCGTCTTGAAGCCGGTCGCCCAGACGATGCAGTCGAGCTCGTGCAGGCTGCCGTTCACCGTCACGATTCCGCGCGGCTCGATCCGCTCGATCGCGTCGGTCACGAGCTCGACGTTGTCGCGTTCGAGCGCCGGCAGGTAGCTCGAGCTGAACAGCACGCGCTTGCAGCCGAAGGTGTAGTCGGGCATCGCCTTGCGGCGCAGCTCGGGATCTTTCAGCTGCATCCGCATGAACGCCGCCGAGCGCGCCGCGGCTATCCGCCCGACGGTCTGCGGGTGGCGGATCGCGAGCGTGATCGCCTCGCAGTACTGGAACATGAAGCCACGACGGAACCGCTGCAGGCCCGGCACGCGTTCGATGCTCGCGCGCACGATTCGCGGATAGCGGCGGTTACGGCGCGGCAGAAACCAGTTGCCGGTGCGCTGAAAGACCGTCAGCCGGCGCGCCTCTTGCGCGAGCTCCGGCACGAACTGCACGGCGCTCGCGCCGGTGCCGACGACCGCCACGCGCTTGCCGGCGAACGAGTAGTCGTGATCCCAGCGCGCCGAGTGGAAGCTGTGGCCCGCGAACGTCTCCTCACCGGCGATCGCCGGGTGCGTCGGCTGGTGCAGCTGACCGGTCGCGAGGATCAGCGCGTCGGCCCGGTAGCTGGAGCCGTCGTCGGTCTCGACGCGCCAGCCGGCGTCCTCGTCCTCCCAGGTGCAGCTGCTGACGGTCTTGCCGAGCTGGATGCGTCGCTCGACGCCGTGATCGCGCGCGACGGCGCGCAGATAGTCGTGGATCTCCGACTGCGGCGAGCAGAGCCGCGTCCAATCGCGGCGCTGCGCGAAGGAGAACGAGTAGAGGTGACTGGGAACGTCGCAGGCCGCGCCCGGATAGCTGTTGTAGAACCACGTGCCGCCGAGGTCGGGCGCGCGATCGAGGATCGTGATCTGATCGATGCCGTGCCGTTCGAGCTCGATCGCCGCGGCGACGCCGCCGAAGCCGGCGCCGACGATCAGCACCGACGGCGCACGTCTCGATCGGCTGTGCGGACGCTCGGCGGCTGGCGCGGACATGCTGGACTCCTCCCATCGCTCTCCCTCTGGCGAGCATTCTCCACCTTCGCGTCGATGCGTGCAGCCGCGAGCGCTCAGGCACCCGGCGGAGCGCCGGCGAGCAGCCGTTCGGCGACCCCTGAGATCGTCGCTTCGCCGTAGCTCATCGACGGATCGCCGGTCGTGAAGACGGCGAGCGTGAACGTGACGCCGGGGCGCTCCAGGCGTGCCGCCTCGTTGAAGAGTCCCTCGGAGGGCAGTGCGCCCGTCTTGAAGAACACCTTCCAGGTGGGCCGCGCGACGGGCGGGACGCCCCAGCTCTGCTCCGCCTCGATGCCCGACAGCAGGCCGCGTGCGTACTCGTAGAACTGCGGCGGGATCAGCTGTTCCAGCGCGCTGAACATGCGCGCCTGATCGGCTGCCGAGGTCTGCGTGAAGGCCCACCAGCCGACGCCCGGCGCGTAGTCGCGCATGCCCGCTTCACGCGCGACGCGCGCAACTGCCGCGCCGCCGACGCGCGCGAGCACGGCCGACGCGGCTTCGTTGTTCGATTCGTGGATCATCGGATAGAGCAGCGCTTCGTCACTCGTGCTCAGCCCGCGATGGTCGGCGTTCAAGCGCTGCAGGAAGGCGGTCAGGAACATCACCTTGACGACGCTCGCGCTCTGGAAGTGCTCGTCCAGGCGCGTACCGCTGAGGCGTCCAGAGCTGTCGAGCACGGCCAGCGAGGTGCGCCCGGCGCGGCCGTCGAGGAACGCGACGGCCGCGGCGACGGCGGCCGCCGACGGATAGGCGGCGAGCGGCGTGCCGCTCGCTTCGCTCTGGTAGCCGAGCGCTCCCGCGCTGAGCGACTCGGGCTCGTTGAAACTCTGCTGTGGGCAGCGGCGGTGCGAGGCGCTCGGCCCCATCGCGCGTTCCCATGTCGCGTTCAGACAGACGCGGTAGATGAAGTGTGCCGACGGCGGGTCGACGGTCGCCGTCGCGTAGGTGACGCCCGGCGCCAGCTCGCGCGTCGGCGTCGTCTCGAGCAGGCGAAACGCGCGGCTGCCGCGCGGCGCGACGAACCACTCGGCCGCAACCGAGCGTGAGGACAGCTGCGGTGCGTGTCCGAGCCGCACGCTCAGGCGCGTGCGCCCGGGCCCGAGATCGGAGGCCGCCAGCGCGACCGACGGATCGACCGTCACGCCCAGCGGAGCGCTCGCCGCCGGCGGTGCGGCACCTTCGAGCTGCACGCGCAGGCGCGTGTCGAGCGTCAGCGTCAGCGGCTCGAACGCGAAGCTGCCGCCGGCGCCGCTGACCGTGTGCGCGACCGTCGCGAACGCTCGGTAGGGGTAGGCAGCGGCTTCCAGCGCCAGCGGCGCGTCGGCGAGCGGCGCGCCGCCCTCGAGCGCCTGCCCGCTGACGGTCAGCGAACCGCCGAGCTGCAGCTGCGAGCTGGACAGCGCGGCGATCACTTCAGGCCCGGTTGCGCTCGCGCCGGCCGGACCGGCCGCACTGACGCCGAGCGCGAGCAGCAGCACAAGCAGCGCGCCGAGCGCGAGTGCGAATCGGGCTGACCGTCTCGCCGCGGACACCGGGCAGCAGGCTAGCGCCCGCTGCGGTCCGCCGAGTCAGGCGGGCCGCGCCGCCGCGCGCGCGGCCGGCGGCGACGACTACTTGCTGTGCTTGGGCTTGCCCTTCGCCCGCTTGTGAGTGAAGCCGACTTTCGTGTAGGCGACCGAGACGGCTTCGGCCTTGGCCTTCGGCAGGAAGCCGACGCGCGCGGTGAACTTCAGCTTGTGCGCGCGCTGGCCGCTGATGCCTTTGCGCGACAGCGGCACCTTGATCGTGAACTTGCCGGCCTTCGCGAATTTCTTGTAGGTCGTCTTCAGGAAGCGGTTTTTGACGCTGACGCGTCCGGCCGCGAAGGTCTGCACGCGCAGCACGAGCTTGTTGTGCGCGATCTTTTTGCTGAGGATCTTGATCCGCGTCTTGCCCTTGCCGCCGGTGCAGCCACGCACGGCGATCGGCGTGCTCAGCTTCGTCACGACACCGCTCTGCGCGGTGACCGTCGTCGGCATCGTCAGCGTCTGCGTGCAGAGCGCGCCGATCGCGGTCAGCGCCGAGTTCGGCCCGGTCGGCAGTTCGAGCACGAAGCTCGACACGGGCACGTCCGGAATCGAGGCGAAGTTCGACGTCGTGATCCCGTTCTTGATGTTCGTCGTGCTTTCGAGGATCACGCGCACGCCGCCGTCGCCTTCGAGCAGCAGGTCGAGATCGGGGAACGCGGCGCCGCCGTGCGAGACGAGATAGGCAGGTCCTTTCAGCGGCTGCGCAAGCACCGGCGTCGTGACCGTCGCTGAGCCGACCTTCGAGGCGGCCGGGCAGCTGTAGGGGTTCGCGTCGTAGGTCGCTTCGGCGCACGCTTTCTGCAGCGTCGTCAGGCGCGAGGGCAGCGACTTCGGCAGTTCGGCGAGAACCGAGTGGATGTTCGCCTGGTGCGCTCCCTGCAACAGGTTGACCGTGAGCGCGGCGCCGTTGGCTTTGAGCGTCGTCGGGTCGGTCGACGCGGCGACCGCCGCCGAGAATTCCGGTTTGAAGGCGAGCGTGTTGCAGCCGCTGACGGTCAGCGGACTCGAAAGGCCGCCCTGCGTCGCGCCGAACGTCGAGCCGAGCGTCGTGTCGGTCGACAGCCCGCCGCCGCAGTTCGTCGGGTTGAACAGGAAGTTGCTGCGGTTCACGGCGACGCTGATGGTTCGCACGCGCAGCGGCACGCCCTTGAAGATCGTCGGCAGCGTGCTCGTGACGATCACTCGCGCGCTGTGCGGATCGACGTTGATCGTCGCGCGCGTCGTCAGCCTGCCGAGGTCGAACGGCCCGGCGGCCGCCTCGACCGGAATCGACAGACCGTAGGGCGCGCCGGCGTACGGGCCGGTCAGGTAGACGGGGCCGCTGAACGGATACGCGTCGCCCGAGCCGGCCGTGACCGTTGCCGTGCCGATCTGGCTGCTCGACGGGCATGCGCCCTGCGAGGCCTGCGGTTCGCCGCACAGCGGCACCGAGGGGATCGCGCCGACCAGCCCGGCAGGAAGCGTCGTCGTCAGCTTCTGCAGGTACTGCTGGCCGTCGGCGCGCGTGAGGTTGAACGTGTAGGCCGTGTACGCGCCGGCCTTCGGCGTGCTGTCGCCGTCGATCTGCGAAAGCGCGAACGGCGCCGACTGCACGCAGCCGGCCTCGGCGAACGGCGTCGAGCCGCTGGCCAGGCCGAACCCGCTGTAGGGCGTGAAGCTGAAGTCGGTATGCGCGGCGTTGCACGTCAGCGGGTTCGCGAGCGGCGCGTGTTCGCCGCCGTTCAGCGTCAGGCGCAGTTCGCTGAACGGGAGCTGCGGGTTGTTCGCGAAGGTGACTTCGAGGCGGCCGGTTTCGGGGTTCGGCGTGACCGATGCCCTGCAGGCGCACCGAGACGCCTTCCAGCCCCGTTTTCGGTTCGATCCCGGTCGCGCCGGCGGCGAGGTAGATCGTGTACGGCGGATCGGTGATCGCTTTGCCGGCCGGGCCGCCGAGGTAGACCGGGCCGGTCAGCGATCCCGGCGGCAGATCGGTTTCGATCGTGACGGTGCCGATCCGCGAGCCGGCCGGGCAGCCGACCGGCGTGCGTCGTGCCGATCCCGATCTGTTCCGGCGTGCAGGCTTCCAGCCCGTGCGCGGCCGACGGGTTCAGCGTCAGGCCTTCGGGCAGCGTCACGTGCGCGTTCTGGATGTCGGAGGTGTTGGTCTGCGTCGGGCCCGTGAACTGCGGCACCTGCACGACGGTCGTCGCCCCGTCGCCCGCGTCTGATTGCGTCGTTTCGGGCGAGACGGTCGTCGACGGCGCGAAGGGCACGTTTTCGCAGCCTGTGACGCCGACCGGCGTGTGCGTTTCCGAGTGCGCGATTTCGCCGGCGTAGGATTCGAGTTCGAGGTACGAAACGGTCGTGCTCGAGCAGACGCTCGGGAGCGTCAGGAAGTTGCCGCCCGCCTGGCCGTTGAAGTTGAGTTTCGACTTCAGCAGCTTCAACGGCGCTTTGATCGGCAGCACCGCGTCGACGGTCGCTTCATTCGGCACGTTGTTGATTTCGAAGTACTCGTGGTAGTCGCTGCCCCAGGCGACATGGCCTTCGAGCAGCAGCCGGATCGGCGAGACCAGTTCGCCGGCCGGTTCGACGGCGATGCCGAAGTCGAGCGGAAGGCCGGGCGTCGGTTCGAGGTTGTAGACCGTGCCGCTGAGCGACGGCAGCGCGAGCGGGATGCCGAGCGGTTCGGCGATCGCTTCCATTTCGGTCGTGCCGACTTCGCTCGAGGCCGGGCAGTTTTTCGGGTTGGCGTTGAACGTCGCGACGGCGCACTTCGGCATCGGCGCCTGCGGGTTGGCGGCCAGGCCGGGCGGCACGTCGACGCGGATCCGCCTGACCGAGCGGGCCTTCGATGGCTCG
Source organism: uncultured Solirubrobacteraceae bacterium (assembly GCA_963812575.1). Classification (GTDB taxonomy): domain Bacteria; phylum Actinomycetota; class Thermoleophilia; order Solirubrobacterales; family Solirubrobacteraceae; genus Palsa-744. The sequence continues at coordinate 41,468 of CAWEVS010000016.1, forward strand.
CAGCCGCTGTGTTTCATCTCGAACGTCGTGATCCCCCAGCCAGGGTGGCTCGCGGCCTGCGTGACGGCTTCTTTGCGGTTCGCTTCGACGCTCGCGTAGGTGCACGTGTGGTTGACGGTGCACGTGCCCGGCTTCGAAGCTCGCAGGACCGAACGCCGCCTGCGCCACGGGCACGCCCAGCGCCAGCGCCGCGACTGCGAGAGCGCCTGCGACCGCCGCCACGGACGTGCGTACTCATCGGTCTCTGCACTCTTCTCTACCTCCCTGTAGCCCCAAGGCCCTTGGTACGACGGGCTCGGGCGAGCACGCCACCTATACCTCAGGCTCTACCCACTTCGAGCGGTCCTATTCAGCGGCTGGACGCTTGGGCTACTGCTCGCGCGGCAGGTACGGCGCGAGCTCGCGCCGCGCGATCGAGAGCTTGTGCACCTCGTCGGGACCGTCGGCGAGGCGCAGCGTGCGCAGGTGCGCGTAGGCCGAGGCGAGGCCGAAGTCGTCGGAGACGCCGCCGCCGCCGTGCAGCTGGATCGCGCGGTCGAGCACCTTCAGCGCGACGTTCGGCGCGGCGACCTTGATCGCCGAGATCTCGATCCGCGCGTGGCGGTTGCCGACGGTGTCCATCAGCCACGCCGCCTTCAGCGTCAGCAGTCGCGCCATTTCGATTTCGATCCGCGACTCGGCGATCCAGTCCTGCACGTTGCCACGCGTCGCCAGCGGCTGGCCGAACGTGACGCGCGAGACGGCGCGCCTGCACATCGCCTCGAGCGCGCGCTCGGCGGCGCCGATCGCGCGCATGCAGTGGTGGATGCGTCCCGGCCCGAGCCGCGCCTGCGCGATCATGAAGCCGTCGCCCTCGCTCGCGATCAGGTTGCTCTGCGGCACGCGCACGTCGGCGAAGTCGACTTCGGCATGCCCCTCCTGGTCCTGGTAGCCGAACACCGGCAGGCCGCGCATGAGCGTCACGCCGGGAGCGTCGATCGGGACGAGGATCTGGCTCTGCTGCCGGTAGGTCGGACCGTCCGGATCGGTCTTGCCCATCACGATCATGATCCGGCAGTTGGGATGCAGCGCGTTGGACGTCCACCACTTGCGGCCGTTGAGCACGTAGTCCTCGCCGTCGCGCTCGATTCGCAGCTCGATGTTGCGCGCGTCGGAGCTCGCGACGTCGGGCTCGGTCATCGCGAAGGCGGAGCGGATCTCGCCCTCGAGCAGCGGCGCGAGCCAGCGCTCCTTCTGCTCGTCGGTGCCGAACTGGTAGAGCACCTCCATGTTGCCGGTGTCCGGCGCCGAGCAGTTGCAGGCCTCGGAGGCGATCGGCGAGCGCCCGAGGATCTCGGCGAGCGGCGCGTAGTCGCTGTTCGACAGCCCGGCGCCGTACTGCTCGTCGGGCAGGAACATGTTCCAGAGGCCGAGCTCGCGCGCCTGGCGCTTGAGCTGCTCGATGATCGCCGGCTGGTGGTGCGGGTCGCCCGAGTCCGTCCGTTCGCGCTCGTAGACCTCCTCGGCCGGGTAGACGTGCTCGTCCATGAACGCGATCAGGCGCTCCTTGAAGTCCGCACAACGCTCGCTTGGCTGGAAGTCCATGTCTCTCCTTTGTCAGGCCGGTAGACCGGTGTATATCGACTCTCGCCCGACCGCGACCGAGACGCTTCTGGCGCCGGTAGCGTTCGCTCGCTGATGGCGAGCCGCAGATCAACCGGCGCGCGCCGGCCGCCGGCCGTCGGGCGTTGCGCAGCGCGCGCGCTGCTCGCCGCGGCGGCCTCGGCAGCGGTGCTGCTTTCGCTCGCCGGCTGCGGCAGTGGCTCGAGCGCGCCGCGAACGCGGGCGGCGAAGACGGCGCCGGTGCCAGGCGCCGGCGCTTCGCGCGGTCGCTCGTCGCGACCGAACATCGTCTTCGTGCTGACCGATGACCTCGCCTGGAATCTCGTCAGGTACATGCCGCACGTGCGCCAGATGCAGCGCGCCGGCGAGACCTTCTCGAACTACTTCGTGACCGACTCGCTGTGCTGTCCCTCGCGCGCCTCGATCCTCACGGGTCGCTTCCCGCACGACACGCGCGTGTTCGACAACAGCGCGCCGGAAGGCGGCTACAGCGTCTTTCACGCGCGCGGCGAGGAGCGCGAAACGTTCGCGGTGGCGCTGCAGCGTGCCGGCTATCGCACGGCGCTGATGGGCAAGTACCTGAACGGCTATCAGCCGACGATGCGCGGTGCCGATGGCGCGGCGCGCGTTCCGCCGGGCTGGAGCGAGTGGGACGTCGCCGGAGACGGCTATCCCGAGTTCGGCTATCAGCTGAACAGCGACGGGCGGGTCCGTCGCTACGGCTACGCGCCGTCGGAATACCTGACCGAAGTGCTCGCGCGCAAGGGCGTCGGCTTCATCGAACGCTCGGCCGATCAGCGCCGGCCGTTCCTGCTCGAGCTGGCGACGTTCGCGCCGCATGCGCCGTACACGCCTGCGCCGCGCGACGCGGCGGAGTTTCCCGGGCTGCACGCGCCACGCTCGCCCGCCTTCAACGCCGTCGGGCAGAACGAGCCGTACTGGCTGAGCCGCTTCTCGCCGCTGGGCCCGAGCCAGGTGGCGAGAATCGACGCGAAGTTCCGCAAGCGCGCGCAGGCCGTGCAGGCGGTCGATCGGATGATCGGATCGATCGAGCGCGAGCTGGCGGCGAAGGGTCTGGCGCGCGACACCTACATCGTGTTCAGCTCCGACAACGGCCTGCACATGGGCGAGCATCGGCTGGAGCCGGGCAAGCTGACGGCCTTCGACACCGACATCAAGGTGCCGCTGATCGTGACCGGTCCAGGCGTCCCGTCCGGACGCACGGTGAGCGCGATGACCGAGAACATCGACCTCTGCCCGAGCTTCGAGGAACTGGCCGGCGCGGCGGTGCCACCGCGCGTCGACGGCCACAGCCTCGTCGCGCTCCTGCACGGGCGCCGGGCGCGCGGCTGGCGCAAGGAGATCCTCGTCGAGCACCACGGGCGCGTGCGAGACCCCGGCGATCCAGACCTGCCGTCGCAGGGCTCCGGCAATCCGCCGAGCTACGAGGCGATCAGGACCGCGAGCAGTCTGTACGTCGAGTACGTGACCGGCGAACGCGAGTACTACGACCTCGCGCGCGACCCGTTCGAGCTCGACAACATCGCCGATCAGCTGCCGCCGTCGCGCCTGCGAACGCTTCACCGCACGCTTGCGCGGATCGAGCGCTGCCACGGCGGCCGCGCGTGCTGGCGCGCGCAGCACGGCGCCACCTGAGGTCATAGGCTCACGAGCGATGAGCGAGCAGCACGGCACGACCGACTATCGAGACGCCGGCGTCGACTACGACGCGCTCGACGCCGGCAAGCGCTCGGCGATCGCCAAGGCGCTGTCGACCTCGCCGTTGCTGCTCGCCGGCGGCGGGCGCGCGCTGGACGCCTCGCGCGGTGAGCCGGCATTCGTGTTCGAGCTCGACGGGCGCACGCTGGCGTTCGTCGTCGAGGGGCTCGGCACGAAGTCGATCATCGCCCGTCAGGTGCTCGAGGAGCAGGGCATCGACCGCTTCGACGCGGTCGCCTACGACACGGTCGCCGCGATCCTCAACGACCTCTGCTGCGTCGGTGCGCTGCCGCTCGTCGTCAACGCGTACTTCGCGACCGGCTCCTCGGACTGGTACCGCGAGCCGGGTCGAGCGGAGTCGCTGCTGGAGGGCTGGCGGCGGGCTTGTGTCGACGCCGGCTGCACATGGGGAGGAGGCGAGTCACCGTCGCTCAGCGGCCTCGTCTCCGAGCGCGACATCGAGCTCGCCGGCGCGGCCGTCGGTGCCGTGCCGGGCGGGCGCCAGCCGATCCTCGGCGAGCAGCTGCAGCCGGGCGATGAGATCGTGCTCGTCGCCTCCAGCGGGCTGCACGCCAACGGCGCGTCGCTGGCGCGGCTCCTCGCCGCGCGCCTGCCGGAGGGCTACGCGACGCGACTGGCGAGCGGCGCGACGCTCGGCGACGCGCTGCTTGCGCCGTCGCTGATCTATACGCCGCTGATCGCCGCGCTGCTGGAGTCCGGCCCGGCTCCCACCTACATCAGCCACGTGACCGGTCACGGCCTGCTCAAGCTGATGCGCCCGCCGGCGCAGCTGCGCTACCGGATCGAGCGCCTGCCGCCCGTGCCGGAGGTGCTCGAGTTCCTCGTGGCGCAGGCGCAGCTCGATCCGCACGCCGCCTACTCGACCTTCAACATGGGATCGGGCTACGCGCTCTACTGCCGTCCGGGTGAGGGCGCAGCGATCGTCATCGCCGCCGGCGAGCTCGGCTTCGACGCGCTTCTTGCGGGCCACGTCGAGGAGGGCCCGCGCAGCGTCGTCGTCGAGCCGATCGGCGTGCGCTACGAGAGCGATGAGCTCGAGCTGTCGGCCGGCTGATCCTCGATCTCGAGTTGAGCTTGAGTGTTTCGCGGTCGGTCTGACGATCTTCGTCCGGTCCTGTTTCGCCGGTGCCCGCTCGTGGAAATCCGATCCCTGAATGCAAGCCGTTGCCCACACCCCGTTGCCACTTGCGGGCATCGTGGGCGATGGATAATGTCTCTGGCAGTACGTCGCCACTGTTCTCCGGGCCCGATGCTCGGAGATCTCGATATCGCCGGACCGGCACGGTTCCGGAGCTACCCGGATCGAGGCGGACCTGTCCATCAACAGAGGAGAGAGAATCTGATGCGCAGAGCATCCACCTGTCTGGCCTTGCTCGGCTCCCTTGCCGTCCTTGGCCTCCCGGCTGCGGCATCCGCCGCGCCGACGGTCACGTTCAAAGCGAAGGCCGTGCCGATCCCGAAGCCGGGCGGAGGCACCTACCCCGGCACCGGCAACATCCTCAACGCCGGCGCCGCGCTGGAAGCGAACTTCGTCCTCACCGGCTCGGGCTACGGCGCCACGCCGGCGAACCCGGCCGGCGGCATCCCGCCGCTCGCGGCGGTGAACTTCTTCCTGCCTGCAGGCTCGAAGATCAACTCGAGCGGCTTCAGCACGTGCTCGGAATCGATCCTGAAGAACACCGGGTCCGTCGGGCTGCAGCAAGGGATCGGTCGCAAGCCCCAAGGGCAACGCGCTCGGCGAAGTCACGTTCGGCACCGAACGTGTGCCTGAGGAAGCGTCGCTGCAGGCCTTCTTCGGACCGAACAAGAGCCTCTACTTCTACGTCGACGGAAGCAGCCCGGTCTCGCTCGAATTCGTCTCGACCGGCACGTACGTCAACTCGGGCCAGCCGCCGTACGGCCTCGAGCTGAAGTCGACTGTCCCGGCGATCGCGACCGTTCCGGGCGCCCCGCTCGCCTCGACCAAGAACATCAACATCAAGGTCGGCGCGGCGATCAAGAAGGGCAAGAAGCTGATCTCCTACGGCACGTTGCCGTCGAAGTGCCCGGCCGGCGGCTTCCCGCTGAAGGCCGAACTGATCTTCGGTGGCTCCTACGGCGGAGAACGCGAATTCGGGATCCCTGCGGAAACGGTCACGACGACGTACAAGTCGCCGTGCCCGCCGAAGGGCAAGAAGTAGGTCCGAGAGGCGGGCTTACGCGCTTCGGGGCGTAAGATCGCCAGCAGGAAATTGGGATCGGGCGGCCTCACCATCTGGTGGGGCCGCCCGCCTCTTTGTTGAAAGCAAGGAAGGATCGGGTGAGGAGGAAGACCGTCGGGGGAGCCAGGCGTGTGACCGCGGTCGCGGTCCTCGTCGCCGTGGGCGCAGCGCTCGCGGTGCTGCTCGCCACTTCCGCGGGCGGCTCCAACGGAAAGTACGAAGTCCGCGCGATCTTCGACGACGCCGGCAACATCATCTCCGGCGAGAACGTGAAGATCGGCGGCGTGACCGTCGGCAAGGTCGGCTCGGTGACGGCCACGCCGCAGGCCAAGGCGGCGGTCGTGCTGAAGATCACGAACACCGGCTTCCAGGACTTCCGTGCGGACGCCAGCTGCACGGTGCGCCCGCAGGCGCTGATCGGCGAGAAGTTCGTCGATTGCCTGCCGACGCAGCCGCGCGTCGCCGGCACGCCGCTGCCGCCGGCGCTGCACAAGATTCCCAGCGGGCAGGAAGGCGCCGGCGAGCTGCTGCTGCCGGTGCAGAACACGCACAGCCCGGTCGACGTCGACCTGCTCGGCGACATCTCGCGGCTGCCCGAGCGCCAGCGCCTGACGATCATCCTCAACGAGCTCGGCGCCGGGCTGGCCGGGCGCGGCAGCGACCTGCACGAAGTGATCCGCCGCGCCAACCCGGCGCTGCAGGAACTCGATCGCGTGCTGCAGATCCTGGCCGGCGAGAACAAGGTGCTCGCGCGCCTGGCGGTCGACTCCGACAAAGCGCTGCAGCCGTTCGCCGCCGTGCGCGGCAAGGTCGCCGACTTCATCCAGCAGGCGAACACCGTCGCGCAGGCCTCCGCGCGCCATCGCGGCGCGCTGAAGCAGAACCTGGCGCTGTTGCCGAAGTTCCTGGCGCAGCTGGGGCCGTCGATGGAACGGCTGGCGGCGTTCGCCGAACAGACGACGCCGGTCTTCACCGACCTGAAAGTCGCCGCGCCCGGCATCAACAAGGCGTTCACGAACCTGCCGGCGTTCTCGAACAGCTCGACGAAGTTCTTCACGAGCCTCGGCGCGACGGCGAAGATCTCCGGTCCGGCGCTGACCGCGATCCAGCCGCTGCTCGCACGGCTGGCGCAGCTCGGCAAGGAAGGCAAGCCGTTCGCCTTCAACGCCTCCGAACTGCTGAGCAGCCTGCGCTCGACCGGCGGCCTCGAGCGGATCCTCGACTTCATCTTCCTCGGCGCCGGCGCGGCCAACGGCTACGACGCGCTCGGACACTTCCTGCGCGCCGAAGCCGTCGGCAACGGATGCCTGACCTACGCGATCACCGCGGAATCGAAATGCGCGAGCTCGAAACTGTTCAACCAGAACAGCTCGGGAGCGAGCGAAGCGACGCCGGCCTCCGCGAGCAACGCCTCCTCGGCGCAGGCTGCGAGCACCAACGAGAGCGTGACGATGGCGCGAACGCTCGCCGTGCTGAAGGGCGCGACGCCGGCCGAGGCGGTCGCGAAATATCCCGGCGCGGCAGGCACGGCGGCCTCGAGCGGCGGCGTCGCGGCGGCGAGCGCCGAACCGGCAGCGAGCAGCAAGCCGTCCGCAAGCTCGAGCGTGCTGCTCGGCTCCTCGCCCGAAAGCTCGGGCGCCGACGGAATGCTCCTCAACTACCTGCTCGGCGGCTGAGCTGATGAGCGCGCGCAACCACACGAACACGGCCGGAGCGCGCTAGGCGATGGCGACGACGACTCCTCCGAAACCGCCGGCCGCGCCGCCGCCGCCGCCCGGTTCGCCCGAGCCTCCGCGGCGCTCGTCTGTGCCCGCGCGTGAGCGCTACGGTCGCCCGATCGCGGTGACCGCGCTCATCGTCGTCGTGCTGGCGGTGCTGTTCCTGGTGTTCGGCCGCAGCGGCGGCGCGACGTACAAGCTCGAATTCGCCGAAGGCGACCAGCTCGTCAAGGGCAACCAGGTGCAGGTCGGCGGCGTGCCGGTCGGCAGCGTCACGAACATCGAACTGACGCACGACTTCAAAGCGATCGTGACGATCCACGTGAACTCGTCGCTGACGCCGCTTCACCGCGGCACGACCGCGCAGGTGAGGGTGCCGTCGCTGTCCAGCGTCGCGAACCGCTTCGTCGCGCTCAGCCCCGGGACCGAACAACGCGCCGGCGCTCGCCTCGGGTTCACTGCTGCCGGCCAGCGCGACGAAGGAAGTCACGGACCTCGACCAGCTGTTCAACACGTTCAACCCGAAGACGCGCAAGGGTTTGCAGGGGTTCATCCAGGGCACCGCCGAACAGTACGTCGGCACGAACAAGGCGCTCGCCGGCGCGACCGAATACTTCGCGCCGTCGCTCTCGGCGACCGACCACTTCTTCGCCGAGCTGGTCCGCGACCAGTCGACGTTCACGAAGTTCCTCATCGAAACGTCGAAGGCCGTGACGACGATCGGAGCGCGCAAGGAACAGCTGACCGACCTGATCGAACACGCGAACACGACGTTCGCGGCGGTCGGCTCCGAGCAGCACAACCTCGCGACGGGTCTGCGAGAACTGCCGATCGCGCTGCGCCAGGGCAACAAGACGTTCGCGAACCTGCCCTCGACGTTCAGCGCGCTGAAAAAGCTCGTCGACGCCTCCAAGCCGACGGTGAAGCCGCTGAACCAGCTGTTCTCCAAGCTCGAACCGCTGCTGCGCACGGCGACGCCGGTCGTGACGAACTTCGCAAACGCGTTCAGCCGTCCCGGCCCCGGCAACGACCTGACCGACTTCGTGCGCGCGCTGCCGGCGCTCGCCACGCAGCTGGCTTCGGCGACGCCGCCGGCGGTCCAGGCCGATCGCGAAGGGATCCCGATCACGGCCTTCTTCGGCCCGTACTCACCCGATCTCGAGGGCACGCTGCGCGACTTCGGCCAGACGGCTGCCTACTACGACGCCAACGGCCACTACGCGCGTGTCAGCCCGGTCTTCCCCGACTTCGCGCTCGGCGCCAACGACAACCTGACGCCGGCGAGCGGCGCGCAGGCGTTGGCGCCGTTGAAATCGGGCCAGCTGCGACGCTGCCCGGGTGCCGCGACGCAGCCGGCGGCTGACGGCTCCTCGCCGTTCACCGACGGCGGAGCGCTCTCCTGCGAACCGAGCCAGCACCCATGAATCGCCGGCGCAACACATCGCTGGCGGGCAGCCCGCTGCTGATCGGCGCGATCACGACGCTGATCGTCGTCGTCGCGGTGTATCTCTCCTACAACGCGAACAACGGGCTGCCGTTCGTGCCGACGTACAACATCAAGGTCGTGCTGCCCGAGGGCTCAGGGCTGCAGCCTTCGAACCAGGTCAGGATCGGCGGCACGCGCGTCGGCATCATCGGCTCGCTGACGCCGCATCAGAACCCGCAGACGGGCGTGGTCACGGCGATCGCGAACCTGAAGCTCGAAAAAAAAGTCGAACCGCTGCCGGCCGACACGCGAGCGATCGTCCTGTCGGTCTCGGCGATCGGTCTGAAGTACCTCGAACTGGAAAAGGGCACCGCCGCGAAGACGATCAAAGCCGGCGGCGAGATTCCGGTCAGCCAGACGAAGGAACCGGTCGACATCGACCAGCTGTTCAACATGTTCAGTGAAAAAACGCGCACGGCGATCCAGCAGAACACGAACAGCTTCGGCGACGGGCTGGCCGGGCGCGGGCTCGAACTGAACGAAGCGATCGGCACGCTGCGCCCGCTCGTCAACCGCGCGATTCCGGTGCTGCGCAACCTCGCCTCGCCGAAGACCGATCTGAGCGCGTTCTTCCCGGCGCTCGAGCGCGTCTCCGAACAGGCGGCGCCGGTCGCCGACCAGCAGGCCGCGCTGTACGTCGATCAGGACACGTTCTTCAAGGCGTGGGCCGGCGTCGCGAAATCTCTCGAAGAAGCGACCGTCGGCGGCCCGGCATCGCTCGAACAGGCGATCTACTCGCTGCCCTACGAGGCGGCTTTCACGGAAAAGAGCACCGAGTTCATGCGTCTGCTGCGGCCCAGCGCGAAGACGCTGACGACCGTCGCGCAGCCGCTCGGCGACGCGATCGCGGCGGGCGCGGTCAACCTCAAGCAGGCGGTCGCGCTGAACTCGCGCCTGGCCGAATCCTCACAGGACTTCCAGAAATTCGCCGAAGACCCGATCGTCACGGCCGGGCTCGAAGACTTCACGCAGACGCTGCAGTACGGCAATCCGGTGCTTGCCGGGTTGGCGCCCGAGCAGGCCTACTGCAACTACCTGACGCTCGCGTTCCGCAACGTCGCGAGCCTCGAGTCGGAGAACATCGGCGTCGGCACGCTCGCGCGCGCCTCGATCGTGCTCTCGCCGACCGGACCGAACAACGAGGGCTTCCCCTCATCGGCGCCGGCCAACGGCCCGTCGACCGAAAAAACGTTCGGCGGCGGCTCGGTCATCGACAACGACCACGTGCACCTGAACCCGTATCCGAACGTCGCCGGCCCCGGGCCAGGCGAAACTCTGCGAAGCCGGCAACGAGCACTACGAAGTCGGCAAGCTCGTCGACGGCAACCTGCCTGCCGCGAGCGTCGACAAGAACCGCGAACTGACGAGCCGCGAACAGAACCTGTTCGGTCAGAAGTACTCCAGCGAAACGCTGAAGGACCTCGGGATCACGCCGAAGAGCGCGCCGAAGAAGACGAGCAAGAGCAAGCAGAAGAGCGCCGGCAAGGGGAAGAAGAAGTGAGCCGCTTGCGCTGGTGGCGCCGCCGCGACGAGACGCCCGTCGTCGAGCTGAACCGCACGAGCCCCGTGCGCTTCGCGATCGTCTTCCTGATCGTGATCGCGGTCGCGATCTACTTCGGCTTCACGAAGGCGATTCCGTTCAAACACGGCTACCGCCTGAACGCGCAGTTCGCCAGCGCGCTGAACATCAAACCGAAGTCGCCGGTGCGCATCGCCGGAGTCGACGTCGGCAAGGTGACCGGCATCAAGCATCAGGGGCAGACGGCGCTCGTCAAGATGGAACTCGAATCGAAGGGTCTGCCGATCCACTCCGACGCGACCGTCAAGATCCGCCCGCGGATCTTCCTCGAAGGCAACTGGTTCGTCGAACTGTCACCCGGCAGCCCGTCGGCGAAGACGCTCTCCTCCGGCTCGACGCTGCCGAGCACGCAGTCCTCCGATCCGGTCCAGATCGACCAGGTGCTCGACGCGCTGAACACCGACACGCGCAAGAACCTGCAGGAATTCCTGATCGGCTACGGCGACGCGCTGACGCGTAAGCCGTCTGCCGCCGACAACGCCGAACAGGATCCGGAAGTACGCGAAGTCAACGCGGCCGAAGCGCTCAACAAAACCTACCGCCGTGCGCCGGCGGCCGAGCGCGGCGGCGCGATCGTCAACCAGGCGATCGGCGGCACCGAACCGCACGACCTCTCAAAGCTCGTGCTGAGCATCGGCAAAGTGACGGCGGCGCTGAACGTGCACGAACAGCAGCTGGGCGAACTGATCGGCAACTTCAACGCGTTCTTCCGCGCGTTCGCCTCGCGTGCCTCGAGCCTGCAGCGCGCCGTCGCCGTGCTGCCGAGCTCGCTTCACCAGATCGATGCCGGCCTGCGCGAACTGAACGCGGCGTTCCCGTCGGTGCGCACGTTCGCGACCGACATCCTGCCTGGCGTGAAGAACACGCCGCAGACCGTCAAGGCGACGCTGCCGTGGATCGCGCAGACGGAAGCGTCGCTGGCACCCGACGAGCTCGGCGGCGTGGCCAAGGGCCTCGAGGCGGCGACACCGCAGCTGGCGGCGCTGACGAACGAACAGACTCCGTTCTACAAGCAGACCGAACTGTTCAACAAGTGCCTGACGAACGTGTTCTATCCGGCGGGCAACGCGAAGCTGCAGGACGGCGCCGCGACGAGCGGCGTCGAAGACTACAAGGAGTTCTGGTACAGCATGACCGGCCTCGCCGGCATCGGTCAGAGCTTCGACGGCAACGGCACGGTGTCGCACTTCCTGCTCGGCAGCGGCGGCCCGACGATCCGCTCGGCGCCGACTTCGCTGCAGGGCACGAGCATCCAAGGCCTGCGGTTGCTCGCGCATGCCTCGCTGCCGCCGCAGGGCACGCGTCCGGCGTTCCCGAAGACCGAGCCCGCGTACAAGCCGCTCGTGCCGTGCTACACGCAGCAGGTGCCTGAATTCAACGGCCCGCTCTCGCAGGGCCCGGCGGACGGGACCGGATGATGGCGAGCAAGCAGCCGACAAAAGATCACAAACACTCCGGCGGCCTGACCGTGTTCGACCAGATCGAGCGCTACCGCACGGCGTTCATCTCGGTCATCGTGATGGTCATCATCGCGGCCGCCGTCGGCGGCTACATCCTCTCGCACGAGAACCTCAAGCTGCCCGGCTGGGTGCCCGTGCTCGGGCGCAACTACTACACGCTGAAGGCCGACATGCAGACGGCGCAGGCCGTCACGCCGGGACAGGGCCAGGCGGTGACGATCGCCGGCGCGAAGATCGGCGAAGTCGCCAGCGTCGACCTGCACCAGGGCGTCGCGGTCGTCACGATGAAAATCACGCCGAAGTACGCACGGCTGTATCGCAACGCGACGATGCTGCTGCGCCCGAAGACGCAGCTGCAGGACATAACCGTCGAGGTCAACCCCGGCACGCCCTCGGCCGGCAAGCTGCCGAGCGGCTCGACGCTGCCGATCTCACAGACCGCGCCGAACGTCAACTTCGACGAATTCCTCTCCTCGCTCGATGCCGAAACGCGTGCCTACCTGCAGGAGCTGCTGGCCGGCGCGGGCGGCGCGCTGAAGAACAACGGCAAGGCGCTCTCGGCAACGTTCAAGCGGTTCGACCCGACCGCGCGCCTGATCCAGGAGATCTCCTCGACGCTCGAATCGCGCCACGCCAACATCGCCCGCTCGATCCACAACTTCCGGCTGCTGATGGAAGCGCTCGGCGGCAAGGACAAGCAGCTCGCCGAGCTGGTCGATGCATCGAACGCCGTCTTCGCGACGTTCGCGCAGGAGGAACAGAGCGTCCAGCAGACGATCAAGCTGCTGCCGGGCGCGCTCGAAAAGACTCGCGGCGGGCTCGGCAAGCTGGCGACGGCGGCGCACGTGCTCGGGCCGACGCTGCACGAGCTGCAGCCGTTCGCGAAGGCGCTCGGGCCGGCGAACGAGGCGACGCAGAACCTTGCGAAGACGACGACGCCGATCATCGAAAAAGAGGTGCGCCCGTTCGCGCGCGAAATCCTGCCGACGATCAACGAGATCGCGCCGGACACGAAGGAACTGTCCGAAGCGTTCCCGAAGCTCGCGACCAGCTTCGGCGTGCTCAACGAATTCTTCAACGAGCTCGCCTACAACCCCGGCAAGAGCAAGGGTGGCTTCCTCTTCTACCTCGACTGGGCCAACCACAACCTCAACAGCGTGCTGAGCTCATCCGATGCCAACGGCGTGCTCGGGCGCACGCTCGTCTACTTCAACTGCGAAATCGCTCCGATCCTGAAAAGCGTCGCCTCGATCAACCCGAACGTGAACCTGATCGTCGGGCTGCTGCAGCCGCCCGAACGCTCGACCTGCCAGGCGCAGAAACTGCTCAAGGGCGAAAGCGCCGTGCACCAGCTGAGCAACCCGAAGGCGCCGGCCGGCAAACTGCTGACCGGCCTGGAGCCGTTCGGGTCGGACTCAGCGCACGCGTCGAGGAAGGCCGGCTGAGCGATGCAGAAGCGCGCGCCGACACTCGGCAACATGCTCGTGATCATCCTGTTCGTGCTGAGCTGCTTCGGGCTGCTGCTGTTCCTGTGGGAGTCATTCGGCGGCCCGCTGCCGCTGAAGCCGAAGGGCTACCGGATGACCGTCGCCTTCCCGCGATCGCTGGCGCTCGCCGAACAGTCCGACGTGCGGATCTCAGGCGTCGACGTCGGTCACGTCGTCGCGCTGAAACTGGGCAAGGACGGGCGCACTCGCGCGGAACTGGAAATCGGCGACAAATACGCGCCGGTCCGCGCGGACATGCACGCGATCCTGCGCCAGAAGACACTGCTCGGCGAGACCTACGTGCAGCTGATCCCGGAGAACGGCGGGCACAGCGGCCCGTTCCTGCCCGACAACGGGCAGCTCGCCGACGCTCAGGTCGAACCGTCGATCACGCTCGACGGGATCCTCTCGGCGTTCGATCCGAAGACGCGTCGCGACTTCCAGATCTGGCAGGAAGCGCTGGCCGAAGGCACGAACGGCCGCGGCGAACAGATCAACGCCGGCTTCGCCGAGATCAATCCGTTCGTGCAGCACGCCAACACGCTGGTCGGGCTGCTCGACGACCAGGAAGGCGCGGTCCGTGCGCTGGTCAAGAACACGGGCGTCGTGTTCAACGCGCTGGCCGGCCGCGACCACCAGCTCGAAGGGCTGATCGTCAACGGCGAGCGCACCTTCCATGCCGCTGCCGAAAGCAGCCAGGCGTTCGCCGAGGCCTGGCGCGCGCTGCCCGCATTCGAGCGCAACTCGCGCACGGCGCTGAAAGAACTCGACCGCTTCGCCGCCGACGCGAGCCCGTTCCTCGACGAATTCCGCCCGGTCGAGCGCAAGCTCTCGAAGCTGCTGCTCGCGGCGAAGCCGTTCGCGCCGCAGTTCGACAAGTTCCTCACCGCGCTCGGGCCGCTGACGACAGGCCGCGAAGAAGGGCCTACCGGACGTCGGCAAGACGCTCGACCTGACGACGACGCAGCTTGAAGGCATCCGGCCGATCCTGCACAACTTCGATCCCTTCCTGCAGTACCTCGGCGAATACGTGCCCGAGCTGCAGGCGTTCTTCGCCAACCTCACGGCGGCCTCGCAGGCGCACGGCGAAAACACCAACGTGCCGGGCGGCGGCACCGGCCAGCACTACCTGCGGATCATGAACGTGCTCGGGCCCGAAAGCCTCGCCGTCTATCCGTCTGCAGCCGGGCACGCATCGTGGCAACCCCTACTTCAAGCCGGGCGCGTTCCGCGGGCATCGGCAGCCTGCAGGTGTTCAGCACCGCCAACTGCCTGAACGGAACGCCGTCGATCAGCGGGCCGGCCAACGAAACGATCTCGCAGAGCTTCATCGAACAGCTGATCCAGTTCCACGTCGGCAACGCGCCGGGAACGCCCAACTCGGTTCCGGCGCCCGCCTGCTTGCAGCAGGCTCCGTTCACGTTCAACGGCTTCACCGGACAGTTCCCGCACGCCGTCTACGCTGGTAAGTGATGAACGACGAGGACTACCAGTACCACTCCGACGAGCTCGACCTGTCCGGCGATCCGTCGCTGGGCGAGTGGTCGATCCGCTGCACCGACGTGCACAAGCGGCTCGGCGGCGTGCCGGTGCTCAACGGGCTGACGGTCGCGATTCCCGACGACACGATCACGGTCGTGCTCGGCCCTTCGGGGACGGGCAAGAGCGTGTTGATCAAGCACCTGATCGGCCTGATGTTTCCCGACTCTGGCGACGTCGTCGTGCACGGCGAACACGTGCAGCGGCTGACGATGCCGAAGCTGCTGGCGCTGCGCCAGCGGATCGGCGTGCTGTTCCAGGACGGCGCGCTGTTCGGCTCGATGTCGGTCTACGACAATGTCGCCTTCCCGCTGCGCCAGCACACCGACATGAGCGAGGTCGGCGATCGCCGAGCGGGTCACGCAGCGGCTGACGGATGTCGGCCTGGCCGACGCGATGGACGACGCACCGTCGCAGCTCTCCGGCGGCATGCGCAAGCGCGCCGGCTTCGCGCGAGCGCTCGTGATGGAGCCCGACGTCGTGATCTTCGACGAGCCCGACTCGGGCCTGGACCCGGTGCGCACGGCACTGCTCTGCGAACTGATCCAGGAGATGCACGCGATCTACGGCGGCACCTACATCGTCGTCACGCACAACATCGCCTCGGCGCGGCAGATCGGCGAATACATCGCCGTGCTGTGGAAGGGGCGGATCGTCGAGGCGGGCGACGCCGAGCGGATGTTCTCCTCGGACAACCCGTTCGTCAGGCAGTTCCTCAGCGGCTCCGCAGAGGGCCCGCTGACGATGGACTGACGGGCTCGGTCCGACAGCGCGAGCGGCGCTGCAACGGCGCTGGCCGCGGCTTCGTTGCTCGAGGGCGGCGGCGATGCGCGGATTCAGCGCTTGTGCTGCACGAGCACGAGCTGGAAGCGCCGCGTGCTCTTGACGAGACCGCTCGGTGTCGTCGCGTTGATCGTGACCGTCAGCGTGACGTGCAGCCGGTGATGTGCCGCGAGCAGCGCTCTGCCGCGCCGCGAGAGCTTGACGACGAGCGCCGTGCCGTGGCCGCCCGCGACGGTCACCGCCTTGGCGCCGATCACGATCGCGTGTGTCGCCGGCCGGTGGCGCTTGTTCACGGCCGCCGCCGCTCGAGCGCGCGTTCGACAGCACCGTCGTCAGCGTGCCGGTCGCCTGACAGCGCGTCGCAGCCGGCGGGCATTTCACGACGATGCCGCGCACCGACGCGGCGCTCGCGCGCGGCTTACCGGTCAGAGCGCCGGTCAGCGAGAGGATCGACGGGCTCAAGACGTGCGGCGCCGGGCTGCTCGTGCCGGGGCTCGAGCTGCCGGCGCGATTTGATCGTGATTTTCGGAATCGTGATGACGGGCGGCGGTGATGTTGAGCAGGATCTGCGCCTTCAGTTCGCCGGTGATCGTGATTTGTCTGCGGGCGAGCTCGACGTTCGGAAGCTGATCGGCTTGAATCGACCGGCGCAGTTTTGTCAGCGAAGAGTTCTTTCTGCGTGCGATCGAGCGTGGCTTCGCTGACCGCGCCGAATTCCGGTTCTTCTTCGACTTTTTCATCGAAGGGCCGAATCGGATGAGCGATGCGACAGTTTGCAGTTTTCTGCGGCCAGTCCACCGGCGCTTCGTGGGCAGCGGCGCGGTCGCGTGGATGTGCGGTTTCTCCGCCGGAGGCTTCCGTCCAGACCGAGAGCTTCGTGCCGGGAGCGAAGGTTTTCGACGCCGACAGCACGCATGATTTTTCCTGCGCGCCCGGTGACTTCCACCGAGTAGATGCCGGTGATCGAGAGGCTCTTCAGCGACGCTGCCGTCCGTTCGCTCGTCGGCGACCGGCGCGGTGCCCTGCTCGTTCCACGTGTAGGAGACGGTCGTCTTTTCCGTTTTGCCGCCCCCGAGGCTCTTGCTGGCCGTCTCGTTGTACGTGCCGCCGTATTCGACGAGAAGTTCGGTGCTCGCCTGTGCGACGGCCGGCGCGATGACGATCGCGAGCAGCGCGATCGCGAGCCCGTTCATGGCCATGCGCGCGCGAACCGGCATCCTGCCGCCCCTCCTCCGATAGACCGACACGAGAAAAACGTAGCATTCGACTGGCTCAGCGGTGGAGGTTCGCTTGCACCGCAGCTGATCGAGGAGATCGTGGACGGCGCGCCCGGCGGTGCATCCGTCCTGGGATCATGCGAACATGTGTTCGCATGATCGTATGCGTCCACCTTCCTCGCTTCGAGCTGGCTTTGGCGGCCGGCGGGGCGCGCGCGCTCGTCGGGCGCGCGCTTGCGGTGGCGCCGCCGACGGGCACCGAGCAGCGCCTGGGAGAGGTTTCCGGCGCTGCCGAGGCGCAGGGCGTGCGCAGAGGGATGGCGCTTGGGGAGGCGCTTGCACGCTGTCCTGAGCTGGAGCTCGTGCCGGCCGATCCTGTGGGGGTGCAAGAGGCCTGGGAGGCGCTGCTCGACGCGCTGGAGTCGGTTGGCGCGGCCGTCGAGCCGGCGCGCCCGGGCCTCACATACTTCGCGACCGAGCCGCTGCGCGCGCTGCACCGCAGCGACGGCGCTGTGATCGGCGTCGCGCAGCGGGCGCTCGGCACGGCGCGGATCGGCTCGGGCGGTGAAGCGCACGCGCGCCGCGCCCGGATCGGCGCCGGCCCGACGCGCTTCTGCGCGCTGGCGGCGGCGCTCTCGGTGCGATCGCGCCGAGCGCTCGTGCTCGATCAGGCCGATGCGCTGCGCTGGCTCGGCGGACGCCCGATCGAGCTGCTCGGCTATCGCGCGGAGACCGAGCAGCTGCTCGAGCCGCTCGAGCGCCTCGGCGTACGCACGATCGGCGAGCTCGGCCGCCTCGGCCGCGCCGCGCTCGCCGACCGCTTCGGCGCGGCCGGCGTGA
Organism: uncultured Solirubrobacteraceae bacterium; assembly: GCA_963812575.1. Lineage (GTDB taxonomy): Bacteria > Actinomycetota > Thermoleophilia > Solirubrobacterales > Solirubrobacteraceae > Palsa-744. The sequence goes on from CAWEVS010000016.1 coordinate 59,120, forward strand.
GCGCGCACCGGCTGGCGTGCGGCGCGGATACGCCACTGCGCCCACGCTCGCCGGAGGAGCGTCTGCAGGAGACGATGAGCGTCGGCGAGGCCAGTTCGGGGCCGGCGCTCGAGCGCGTGCTCGGCGTGCTCGTCGACCGGCTGCTGGCCCGCAGCGAGCGCCGCGGGCGCACGCTGCGCTCGGTCACGCTCTCGGCGCGCCTGCTGTCGGGCGGCGGCTGGCGCGAGAGCGTCGTCTTCCGCGAGCCGCTCGCCGATCGCGATCGCATCTCGCTGGCGCTGACGCTGCGCCTGCTGCTGCTGCCGGCGCCGGCGGAGGCGCTGGGCCTCGCGATCGAGCGCTTCGGCCCGCCGGCCGGCGAGCAGCGAGCGCTGCTGAACGAGGCGCACGCCGCGCGCCTGGTCCGTCTGCGTGAAGCGTGCGCGCAGCTGCGCGCGGTGGCGGGCGAGGATGCGGCGATGCGCGCCGTCTGCATCGATCCCGACTCGCGCGTGCCCGAGCGGCGCGTCGTGCTCACGCCGCTGCTGGGCTGATGGCCGCGCCGGCGCGAGCCATGGGGGCCGAGGTCCCGCGAACCCAGCTCAATCTGCCGCGGGCCGCGCGCGTGCGCGTCGCGCCGGGCGGTGCGCCGGCGCAGGTCGACGGGTATCCGATCGAGCTCGTGCGCGAGTCGTGGCTGGTCGAGGATCGCTGGTGGACGGCGCAGCCGCTGCGCCGCCGCTACTGGGAGGTGGTCAGCTCGAGTGGGCGCAACATGGTCGTCTTCCACGACCTCGGCAGCGACGCGCCGGGCGGGGACGCCGGGCGGGGACGAGCCGGCGGCTGGTTCGTGCAGAGATCTTGAGCCGGGCGCCGGGAGTCGCGAGATCCAGATGGCATCGACGCCGCCGTACGTGGAGCTCCACTGCCACTCGGCCTATTCGTTCCTCGACGGCGTCTCGCTGCCGGAGGAGCTGGCTCAGCGCGCGGGCGAGCTCGGCCACGATGCGCTGGCGCTGACCGACCACAACTCGGTGTCGGGCTCGATGGAGCTCGCGCTGTTTGCCGCCGATTGCGGGATTCGCGCGATCCACGGCGCGGAGATCGACCTCAGCGGCGGGCGTCACGTCACGCTGCTCGTGCGCGATGCGCGCGGCTGGCGCAACCTCTGCCGGATCATCACGCGGGCGCATGCGCACACGCGCGATGGCTCGGCGCGGCGCGTGCTCGGCGAGCCGTCGGTCGAGTTGCAGACGGTGCTCGATCACGCCGAGGGCTTGGTCTGCCTGACCGGATGCGCCGCGCGCTCGGCGATCGGCGAGGGCACGCGCGACGAGCCCGTGGCGCGGCGGCTGCTCGAGGCGTTCGGCGCCGACGGGCTGCGCGTCGAGCTGCAGCGACCCTACGCGCGCCACGACCGCGCGCGCAACCGCGCGCTGAGCGCGTTTGCACGGCGACTCGGCGTGGCGTGCGTGGCGACCGGCGACGTGCACGCACACGCGCGCTCGCGGGCGGAGTTGCAGGATGCATTCGTCGCGCTGCGCCATCACACGACACTCGATGCCTCCGAGCCGCTGCGACGCGGCAACTCCAGTCACGTGATGGCGACTCCGCAGGCGATGGCCAGGCGCTTCGCCGATCACCCGCAGGCGGTCGGCGAGACGCTGGCGCTGGCCGAGCAGCTGACGTTCGACCTCGGCATGGACCTCGGCTATCGCTATCCCGGCGCCGAGGACGCGGGCTCGAAACGAGAGCTCGCCGAGCTGTGCGCTGCGCGTCTGCACGAGCGCTACGCGGGCCAGGGCGCACGGGCACAGGCCGAGGCGCAGGCGCGGCTGGCGCAGGAGCTGAGCGTGATCGAGAAGCTCGGGCTGTCGGGCTTCTTCCTGCTGCATCACGAGATGCTCGAGCTCTCGCGAGAGGTCGCGCGTGAGGTGCGCGGTCCCGACTCGGTGCGCGCGCTGCTCGCACCCGGCCGCGGCCGCGGCTCGTCGGTCTCCTCGCTCGTCTGCTACCTGATCGGGCTCTCGCACATCGACCCGATCAGGAGCAGGCTGTCGCTCGGGCGCTTCCTGCACGAGGACCTGCGTGGGCTGCCCGACATCGACCTCGACTTTCCGCGTGACATTCGCGAGAAGCTGATCCCGCGCGTGCACGAACGCTTCGGCGACGAGCATGCGGCGCTCGTCGCGGCCTTCCCGACGTTTCGCTCGCGCGGCGGGATTCGCGAGCTCGGCAAGGTGCTCGGCCTGCCTGCGGGCGAGCTCGAGCGTCTTGCGCGCGGCGCCGATCGCTATGGCAGCGCCGAGCGCGAGGAGGGGCTCGCGGGGACGGGCGGCGGGCGGACGGCGAGCGACGGCGCGGAAGCGGCGCCGCGCAGTGAGGAGCAGCGACGCTCGGAGCGCTGGCGCTGGCTGGAGCGGCTGGTCGAGGAGGCCTACGGATTGCCACGCCACCTCTCGCAGCACTCGGGCGGGATGATCGTCGCGACGCGTCCGCTGATCGACTGCTGCCCGGTCGTGCCGGCGGCGATGGAGGGGAGGCAGATGGTCCAGTGGGACAAGGACTCCTGCTCGGACGCCGGCTTTCTGAAGATCGACCTGCTCGGGCTGGGCATGCTCTCGGCGGTCGAGCGCTGCGTCGAGACGATCGCGCTGACGCGAAAGGAACGAGTCGATCTCTCGCGGATCGACTTCGACGACCGCGAGACGTTCGACGCGATCAGCGAGGCTGACACCGTCGGCGTATTTCAGATCGAGAGCCGCGCGCAGATGCAGTCGTTGCGGCGTACGCGCCCGCAGAACCTCGACGACCTCGCCGTGCAGGTGGCGATCATCCGCCCGGGGCCGATCCAGGGCGGCGCGGTCAATCCATACATCGAACGCCGCCGGCGCCTGCGCGAGGACCCGTCCTATGAGATCCCCTACGAGCATCCAGCGCTCGAGCCGGTCCTGCGCGAGACGCTCGGCACGATCATCTTCCAGGACCAGGTGATGGAAGTCGCCGAAGCGATCGCCGGCTTCAGTCCCGGCGAGGCCGAGGGCCTGCGCCGCGCGATGAGCCGCAAGCGCTCGCAGGAGATGCTCGCGCGCCATCGCGAGCGCTTCGTCACGGGTGCGATGCGCCACGGCGGCGCCGATCTGCAGACCGCCGAGCGCGTGTGGCAGCAGGTCGAAGGCTTCGCGGGCTTCGGCTTTCCCAAGGCGCACAGCGCCGCGTTCGGCCTGCTCGCCTATCAGTCGACGTGGCTTCGCGTGCACTACGGAGCTGAGTTCCTGTGCGCGCTGCTCAACGAGCAGCCGATGGGCTTCTACGCACCCGACAGCCTCGTGCACGAGGCTGCTCACCGGGGGATCGCGGTGCTGAGGCTCGACGTGAACGCCTCTGCGGTCGAGTGCATGGTGGAGGGAGGGGGAGTGCGTCTCGGCCTCGGCTACATCAAGGACGTCGCCCGTGAGGAGATGTGCGAACTCGTCGCCGAGCGCGAGCGCGGCGGCCCGTTTCGCAGCCTCGGTGAGCTGGCCGGGCGGATCGGCGTGCGGCGCAGGACGCTGGAGCAGCTCGCCTGGTCGGGCGCGTGCGATGAGATCATCGGCGACAGCGGTAGGCGTACGGCGCTGTGGCAGATGGGTCTCGCCGCTCCCGGCGAGCGCGCCGAGGCGGGCACTCAGCTTGCGCTGCCGCTCGCGCTGCCGGACACGCCGCGGCTGCGCTCGCTCGGGCGCTGGCAGCGCCTGATCGCCGACTACTCGACGAGCGGCCTGACGGTCGGCGAGCACGCGATGGCGATCCTGCGTGCGCGCCTGACGGCGCCGATGCTCGCGACGAGCGCGCAGCTGACGCGTCTACCGAACGCGAGTGCGGTCGCGATGGCCGGCCTGGTCATCGCACGCCAGCGACCGGGCACGGCGAAGGGCACGATGTTCCTGCTGTTCGAGGACGAGTTCGGAACGGTAAACCTGATCGTGCCGCGCGCGGTCTACGAGCGTCACCGCTATCTCGCGCGCGCCGAGCCGCTGCTCTTGGCGCGCGGACGCGTCGAGCGCTCAGAAGGCGTCCTCAACCTGCTCGTGCGCGAGCTGGCGCCACTCGAGCGCTACATCTCCGGCGGTCTGGACGGCGCCGAGCAGGAACGCATCGCGCGCGTGCACCAGCTGCCGACGCCCGAGCAGGCGCCGGCCGACGGTGCAGAGGAAGACGGCGCGATCGAAGTCGGTTCGAGCATGCGCGCGGTTGCGCCGCCGATTCAGAGCTTCGCAATGGGTCGCCGCCGTTAGGCGATCGCTGGCCGGCGCCTCGCTGTGTCCTCGGTCGCTCGCGTGCTACTCGCACGCCACGCTCCCTGCGTCCTTGCGACGCTTGGCCAGCGACCGCCTAAGTCAAGCAGGCATCGCTGGCCGGCGCCTCGCTGTGTCCTCGGTCGCTCGCGTGCACTCGCACGCCACGCTCCCTGCGTCCTTGCGACGCTTGCCCAGCGACCGCCTAAGTCAAGCAGGCGATCGCTGGCCGGCGCCTCGCTGTGTGCTCGGTCGCTGCTAGTGCGCCGCGGCAGTCGCCGTGGCGGCGATCGCGCGCTGTCTGTTCTCGGCGTCGTCGACCGCCCACGCGAGACGCTCGATCAGCTGATTGGCTGCGTGATCGTCTCGCAGGTGCAGCGAATCGACTGTCTCGTCGAGCAGCACGGGCGCCTCACGCTCGTCTGACGGGTCTGTCGTAACGATGATCCTGGGCATAACTCCCTCCTCGGTTTTAGGGGTCATGTCCTCCCACCGACACTGTTGCACCTATTCGCTGAAGCGGAGCTTAAATTTCGTTCAGATCGCAGCCGAGTGGACCGATGTCCGGGGCAGTCGCGGCGATCGACTCCGCGAATGGCGCAGATCTTCGGCGCGGGTGGCTAGGCTGGGCGCATCGCACGCCTCGCCGACACCGACCTCGACGTTTTCGAGCTGTGCCTCGGCGGCAACGTGTTCGGCTGGACGATCGACGAGCAGCGCTCGTTCGCGGTGCTCGACGCGTACGTCGAGGCCGGCGGCAACTTCATCGATACGGCCGACAGTTACGGCCGGCGTGGCCCCGGTGGCGCCGGCGAGTCCGAGCGCATCATCGGCCGCTGGATGGCCGCGCGCGGCAACCGCGACAGCCTCGTGATCGCGACGAAGGTCGGCATCTCGCCGGAGCGGCCGGGGCTCTCGGCGGCGAATGTGCGAGCGGCTGCAGAGGCGTCGCTGGAGCGGCTGGCAACCGATCGAATCGATCTCTACTACGCGCACAGGGACGACCCGAACACGCCGCTGCAAGAGACGCTGACGGCCTTTGCCGAGCTGCAGGAGGACGGCATGATCGGCTACGCGGCGGCCTCGAACTACAGCGCCGAGCGCCTCGCGCAGGCGCTCGCGCTAGGCGAGCGCGAGGGCATCGCCAGATTCGTGGCGCTACAGCCGGAATACAACCTTCTCGAGCGCGACTACGAGCACGAGCTGGCTCCGCTGTGCGCCGACGCGGGCCTTGCCTGCATCCCGTACTTCGCGCTCGCGCTCGGCTTCCTGTCGGGCAAGTACCGCCGCGGCGGAGCGGCGATCGAGAGCGAGCGCGCCGGCTCGGTGACCGAGAAATATGCAAACGACCGCGGCTGGGCGGTGCTGGCGGCGCTCGATCAGATCGCTGCCGCGCACGATGCCGCCGTCGCCAGCGTTTCGCTGGCATGGCTACGCGTGCAGCCGACGGTGCTCGCGCCGATCGCCAGCGCGACGTCGATCGAGCAGCTGACCGAGCTGACGGCATCGGCGACGCTCGAGCTCTCGCCCGAGGAGCTCGCTCTCCTCGATCAGGTCTCGCGCTGAGCGCGCGAGCTCAGCGCGCCTGCACGACTAGCGTCTGAAACGCGCGGCCGACTGCGCCGTGTTCGTCGTGCAGGACGCTTTCGGCGACGGCACAGCCGCCGGCCGGCAGTCGCGTGCGCGCGTCGAGCCCGATCCACTCGCCGCGCGGCCTGCGCAGCAGGTGCACGCTGAGGTCGGCGTTGATGAAAAGGAAGCGATCGAACGGCAGTGCGGCGCTGATGCCGTTGCCGAAGTCTGCCGTGGCGAGGAGGCGCGCGAGCGGTGTAAGCGGCTCGCCTGAAACGAGCGGATGGCGCAGGCGCATCCAGACGCGTCCTGGTCCGAGCGTCGCGACGCCATCGACCGCGCGCATCTCCATCGCAGTGCCGGCGAAGCTCGCCTCGGCCGACCCGTCGAGTGAGAAGTCAAGCGGCTTGGCCTGATCCGGCGGCGGCATCGCGGGGCCGAGCGCAGCGGCGACCGCGGCTGCGGCACTCGCCGCCTCCTCGGGAACGGCCTGCACGCGCAGCGCCGCCGCACGAGCGATCGTCTCGCCGTCGGCGCTCAGCTCGGCGGCGAGCTCCTGCACGCGGCGGCCGGGCCGCACGATGCTCGTCGCGAGCGTCAACGGTGCCATCGGGATCGGGCGGAGGAACTCGAACGAGAGGCGCGCGATCGGCAGCTCGGCGCCCGGCTCGATGCGCTCGAATGCGGCCGCGATCAACGCCGCCGGCGCGCCGCCGTGAAGCATCTGCGGATCCCACGGTCCGCGCGCGTGCGCAGTCGGCAGATAGCGCTCGCCGTTGGCGACGAAGATGCTGTCGCTCATGTCCGGCTCAGTCCGGCAGCCGGGCGACGAAGGTGCTGAGCGCCTGCGGGTCGCGCAGCGGCGGGCCGTGGCCGAAGCAGACGAGCGCGGGCTCGAGTGCCGCGAGCCGGCGTATCGACTGGCGATTGCGCGCCGGATCGGGTGTGAAGACCGTTGGCGGCTCCTGCAGGCCGCGCCTGCCGGTCAGCAGGTTCATGCCGTTGAGAACGTCGCCGAGGATCAGCGTGCGGTCGGACTCGCGCCAGTAGGCGACGTGGCCGGGCGAGTGTCCTGGCACCTCGAGCACGGTGAAGCCGGCGACCTCGTCGCCCTCGCTCAGCGCGCGCGCGACCGGATGCGGCGGACCGGTCCAGAAGCGCTGCTGAAATGCGTTCAGCCATCCGGGCGCCTGGCTGTTGGAGATCGCTCCGGGAGTCTCCATCGCGTGTACGTCCTCGCGTCCGCACCACAGCGGGATCTGCAGCCGTTCGCAGATCGCGTGACTCGCACCCTGGTGGTCGGGGTGGGCGTGCGTCAGCGCGTGCGCGCTGAGCGTGCGCCCTTCCAGCTCGTGCATGATCCGCGTCTCGGCCTGACGCGTGCCGGCGTCGATCAGCACGTCCTCTGCGAGGTAGACGTTGATCGCGTTCGGCGGAAAGCCGCGCAGCAGGTAGAGGCTGTCGGCGAGCTGTTTCATCGAGCCTTCGACGCAGGCGCCGTTCCAGCGGCACCTCTGCCTGCGCGACGCTTGCGCGTAAGCCGCACCAGTCGAACGACCGCGGTCGCTGCCAAGAGCGCGGCGGCCCACCACCATTCGCCTTCGACGAGCGCACCCCCGGCGAGGCCGGTCGGCACCGCGAGCAGTAGATCGGCGCCTCGCGATCGCCGCGTTCGTTTCGTTGGCACCGCGGCTCATCCACTCGACCAGTCGCGCGTCCCAGGGCTTGCCGTCGCCGTCTGGGACGGTCGGGGCATTTCTCGCGTCACGCATCGACTCGAGCCTATTCACTCAGCATCAGCATCGCTACTGGCGGGTTTCGACGTCCGCACGCTCGCGCCTGATACGCGACGCTAATTCTGGCTCTCCCACGAGAAGCCGCGCACGGCGAGGAACAGGCCGAACACGCCCCACAGCGCGATCACGGCGAGCGCGTCGAGATTGTGGCCGAGGCTCGAGCCGGTCACGAGCGCGGCCGAGAGTCCGTCGATCAACGGCTTCAGCGGCAGTGCTTCGGCGATCTGGCGCAGGAAACCGGGCGCGCTGCGCGAGTCGAAGACGTAGAAGGAGATGAAGACGACCGGCAGGAAGACGGCGTTCACGTAGGCCGCGGTCGACTCGAAGTTGGGAATCGCGTGCGCGAAGGCGACGCCGAGCGCCGCCAGGCTGATCACGCCGACGAGCACGAAGACGATCAGCTCGAGCCAGTCGCGCGGCCAGCCGATGCCGAAGATCAGCTTGCCGGCGAGGATCACGATGCCGATCTGCAGCGCTGCATTCGTGACGGCGTTCGCGGCGACGCCGGCGAAGTAGGAGATCGTCGGCAGCGGCGTGCCGCGGATCCGCTTGAGCACGCCGCGCTCGCGCAGGAAGACGATGTTGTAGGCGAGCGCCGTGAACGTCGTCGACATGACGCTCATGCCGGCGATCGCCGGGATCAGCCGGTTCAGCTGGTGCTGGTTTCCGGCGAGGATCGCGCCGCCGCCGGCGAGGAACAGCAGCGGCAGCAGGAAGTTGAAGAAGGCGGCGCTCGGATTGCGCCAGAACATGCGCCGCTCCAGCCGATACTGGCGCCAGCCGAGCACGACGGTGTCAGCCATCGGCGGTCAGCTCCAGGTAGACGTCCTCGAGCGTCGGACGCGCGACGCTGAGCTCCTCCAGGCGCTCGCCGCGCGCGAGCGCCTCGGCGGTCAGCTCGGCGAGCAGCGCCGTCGGGTCGTCGGTCTGGCGCTCGATGAGCTGACCGCTGCCGTCGCGGTAGGCGACGCGATAGTCCGAGGCGCCGACGCCGAGCTCGCGTGGCGGTCCGATCGCGAGGATCCGGCCGTCCTTGACGATCGCCACGCGGTCGGCGAGTTCCTGCGCCTCGTCGAGGTAGTGCGTCGTCAGCAGGATCGTCTTGCCGAGCTCGCGCAGCTTGCGCACGGTCTCCCAGGCGCTGCGTCGTGCCTCTGGATCGAAGCCGGTCGTCGGCTCGTCGAGGAAGATCAGCTCGGGATCGCCGACCAGCGCCAGCGCGAAGTCCAGCCGGCGCAGCTGGCCGCCGGAGAGCTTGCGGCTGCGCTCGTCGGCCTTCTCCTGCAGGCCGGCGAGCGCAAGCACCTCCTCGACGTCACGCGGGCGCGGATAGAAGCTCGCCCAGTGGCGGAGCGCCTCACGCGGCGTGATGTGCGAGTAGATGCCGCCGGACTGCAGCACGATGCCGATTCGCTGGCGCAGAGCACGGCTGCGACGGCCAGGGTCGAAGCCGAGCACCGAGACCTCGCCGCCGCTGCGCGCGCGGTATCCCTCGAGGATCTCGACGGTCGTCGTCTTGCCGGCGCCATTCGGCCCGAGCAGGCCAAAGACCTCGCCGCGCCGCACGCTGATGTCGATCCCGCGGACGGCCTCGAACTCGCCGTATCGCTTGCTCAGCGCGTGCACCTCGATCGCCGGCGCCGTGTCGTTCACGGCCTCATCATCGCAATGGCGCGGCGCCGCATGCGTGACCGCGCTGGCTGCGAGGCGCCGCGGCATCTCGCTGAGCGCGCGCGCCGGCGCGCTGACCGTCTCCTACCAGTGCACTCCGCGCGTCAGCGTCGCCATCGCGATCTGCTCGAACGAGGCGCGCTCCTCGAGGTTCTGCTGGCCCTTTGAGGCGGCCGAGTCGGGGAACACGCGGTAGGCGAGGTGCAGGATCCGGTCGACGGCCTTCGGCGAGAGCGCGTAGGCGATCTCGCCGGCCGTGCCCAGGCGCGTGCCCATGTGCTTGGGGCGCCCGCGCAGCGCCTCGCAGATCATGTCAGCCGCCTCGTCGGGCGTCAGCGTCGGGAACGCGTCGTACATCTTCGTCGGCGCGATCATCGGCGTCCGTACGAGCGGCATGTGAATCGTCGTGAAGGTGACGCCGTCGCCGATCACCTCGGAGGCGACGACGCGCGTGAATGCGTCGAGCGCGGCCTTCGAGGCGACGTAGGCGGAGAAGCGCGGCGGGTTCGCCTGCACGCCGATCGAGGAGATGTTGACGATGTGCCCGGAGCCGCGCTCGCGCATGTGCGGCAGCAGGCCGATGATCAGCTTGACGGCGCCGAAGTAGTTGAGCTGCATCGTCCGTTCGAAGTCGTGGAAGCGGTCGTAGCTGAGCGCGATCGAGCGGCGGATCGAGCGTCCGGCGTTGTTGACGAGCATGTCGACGTTGCGGTGGTCGGCGAGTACGCGCTCGAGCAGCGTCTCGACGGACTCCATGTCGGCCAGGTCGGCCGCGTAGACGTAGGCGGTGCCGCCCGCTGCGACGATCTCGGCGCGCGTCTCCTCGAGCTTCTCGACGTTGCGCGCGACGAGCAGCGGAACGCCGCCTGCCTCGGCGACCTTCAAAGCCGTCGAGCGGCCGATGCCCGAGGATGCGCCGGTGATCATCACGTGCTTGCCGTCGAGCGCCTCGCGCAGCGTGCGGTTGGCCGACATGCTCGGCTCCATGTCACGCTCCCAGTAGTCCCACAGGCGCCCGGCGTAGTCGGCCAGCGCCGGCGGGCGCTCGAGCGCCGTGCCCGCGAGCGCGCGGCCGGCCTCGCGCGTGTCGAACCGCGGCACGAGCTCCATGTGCGCGAGCACCTCTTCGGGGATGCCGAGCTCGCGAAGAGCGAGTTTGCGGAGCTGCCGCCACGGCGGCAGGTCGAGCGCGAGCGCGAGCGGCCACTTCGGCAGCGGGTCGGTCAGGCGTTTGTCGACGCTGAGCGCAATTCGCGGCGCATGCGCTGCCGAGGCGAACGAGTTGATCAGCTCATCGACGCGCTGGCGGCGCGGGTCGGTCAGGTGGAAAGCGTGCCCGTCGAGGTCGCGCTCGTGCGCGATGTGCTCGAGCGCGTCGACGACCCAGTCGACCGGCACGACGTTCGTGTTGCCGAGGTCCGGTGCGATCAGCGGCGCCCACTCGGGCAGCAGCTGGCGCGCGCGCTGGATCGCCTTGAAGAAGTAGTACGGGCCGTCGACCTTGTCCATCTCGCCGGTGCGCGAGTCGCCGACGACGACGCCCGGCCGGTAGACGCGCCAGGGCACGTACGGCTGCTCGCGCACGATCCGCTCTGACTCGAACTTCGTGCGGTGATACGGCGAAGGCAGCTTCTGACCCTCGTCGAACATGTCCTCGGTGAACAGGCCCTTGAACTCGCCGGCGACGGCGATCGAGGAGACGTGGTGGAAGTGCTCGGCGTCGATCGCGCGCGCCAGTTCGATCGCGTGCGTCGTGCCGCCGACGTTGACCGCCGTGTTCAGCTCGCTCGGCGCCGTCATGTCGTAGACCGCAGCGAGGTGGAAGAAGTGTTTGATCTTGCCGCGCAGCTCAGCAACCTGCTCCTGCTCGACGCCGAGCAGCGGCCGGCGCAGGTCGCCGAGCACCGGCTGAACGCGTTTTGCGGTCGCGGCGCCGCCGACGACCGTCCAGCGCGCGATCAGGTCGTCGAGCCGCTCGAGCGAGATCTGGCGCACGAGCACGTAGATGTTGCCCTGGCGTTTGTCGAGCAGCTGCTCGACGAGACGCCGTCCGATGAAGCCGGTCGCTCCGGTGACGAAGTAGGCCATCGCGTCGCAGAGCGTACCTGCTACGCGGAAGCTGCGCCGGTCACGAGGCGTCTACGCCTAGACGCCGGCGCCGGTGCCGCCGCGACCCTCACCGGCGGCGAAGCGCGCCGCGCCGCGCGCGCCCTCTTCGTAGAGCTCGGGCCCGGCGGCGGCCTCGAGCGCGAGTCCGTCGGCGAGCGGCATGCCGAGCCCATCGATCGCCGCGCGCCGGTCGGCGAGCATCGTGCGCTGCGGGAAGCGAGCCAGGCCCTCGGCGATCTCGAGCGCGCGATCGAGATGTGCGCCGGGCGCGACGACCTCTGTCAGCAGGCCCATCGCGAGCGCCTCCTCGGCATCGAGGATCCGCCCCGTGAGGATCAGGTCGAGTGCGCGACCGAGGCCGACGATCGCGCGGCAGCCGCTGTGTGCCGCCGTCGATCAGCGGCACTCCCCAGCGCCGCTCGGGATAGCCGAGCCGCGAGCCCTCGGTCGCGATGCGCAGGTCGCACCACAGCGCGAGCTCCAGCCCGCCGGCGAGCGCGAAGCCCGAGATCGCGGCGATCGTCGGCTTCGACGCCGTCAGCCGGGTGAAGCCCATCGGCCCCTCCTCGCTCGAAAGGCGATCGACGAACGTGCTCTGCGCCTTCAGATCGGCACCGGCGCAGAACGAGACGCCGCCGGCGCCGGTCAGCACCATCACGCGCGCCTGCTCGTCGGCCTCGAAGCGCAGGTAGGCGTCGTGCAATGCCGCTGCAGTCGGACCGTCGACCGCGTTGCGGCGGTGCTGGCGGTCGATCGTGACGATGGCAGCTGCGCCGCGGCGCTGATAGCCGACCGACTCGACTCCGCCTGTCTCGTTCTCGCCCATCAGCGCAGCGCGCGCCGGCCGAGCTGCGCCGGCCGGCTTCCTACCAGCCGCCGCGCCACTGAGCGTTGCTCAGCTGCGACTTGTGCGCCGCTTTGCGCGCTTCTTTGCGCTTGTCCAGCGCTTTCTGGAGCATGCTCATGCAGAAGACGAACAGCGGAAAGAAGATGATCAGGATGAAGCCGGCGTCGGTCACGACCTTGTCGTTCGTCTCGCCGTAGAAGCCGCGCCCGTTGTTCGCCGCCTCGGCGATCGGCGCGAGCACGAAGGGCAGGGCCAGCGCCCAGAGGACCAGCGTTGTCTTCGCGCCACGCATCGAGGGCGGATGCTAGCGGAGCGCCAGGAGCCCTGGTATCACGGAGGGCGATGGCGTTGTTGATCGCATCTGACATGCACAAGGACATGGCCGGGCAGCCGCTGCTGCGTGGCGTTTCGTTCAAGCTCGAGCGGCGTGAACGAATGACGATCGCCGGGCGCAACGGCGCCGGCAAGACGACGCTGCTGCGGATGCTCGCCGGCGAGACGCCGATCGACAGGGGCGAGCTGAGCATCGCGAAGGGCGTGCGCATCGCGCTGCACGACCAGCGTCCGCCGCGCGAGCGCGAGATGGCGCTGCGCGACTACGTGCTGTCGGGCTGCGTCGAGGAGCTCGAGATCGAGGCCGAGCTGGCGGCGCTCGAGGCGCGGATGACGGCAGGCGAGGGCGACGACGCGCTGCTCGATCGCTACGCGCGTGCGCAGGCAAGGCTCGAGGCGCGCGGCGGCTATCTGTGGCGCGATCGCGCAACGAGCATGGCGCGCGGGCTCGGGTTCGGCGAGAGCGACCTCGATCGGCCGCTCGACACGTTCTCGGGCGGGCAGCTGACGCGCGCATCGCTCGCGCGCGCGCTCGCGACGGGCGCCGACGTGCTGCTGCTCGACGAGCCGACGAACCACCTCGACATCGAGTCGCTGGAGTGGCTCGAGCAGACACTCGTCGAGCTCGACGCGGCGGTCGTGCTGGTCGCGCACGACCGCTGGTTCCTCGAGGCGGTCGGCACGGCAGTGCTCGAGCTCGAGGCCGGCCGCTCGCGGTTCTTCGCCGGCACGTGGCACAACTGGCGCCGCGAGCAGGCGGCGCGAGAGATGGCGCTGGGAAAGTCGATCGACAAGCAGCAGGCCGAGATCGCGCGGATGGAGCGCTTCATCGAGCGCTTCCGCTACAAGGCGACGAAGGCGCGCCAGGCGCAGTCGCGCGTGAAGAAGCTCTCGAAGATCGAGCGGATCGAGCGCGACCCGCAGGACGGACGCAGCCTCGAGTTCCGGTTCGCCGCGCCGGAGCGCTCCGGACGGGTGATCTTCGAGCTGAGCGACGGGCGCATCGAGGTCGGCGAGCCGCCGCTCGTGCTGCTCGATGGAGCCGAGCTGTGGCTGGAGCGCGGCGAGCACGTCTCGCTGGTCGGGCCGAACGGAACCGGCAAGACGACGCTGATCGAGACGCTCGCCGGTCGCCGCGAGCTGGCGGCGGGCAAGCTCGGCACCGGGCACAACGTCAAGGTCGGCTACCTCTCGCAGCACGCCGAGGAGCTCGGCGCCGGCGGCGATCCGAATCAGAGCGTGCTCGATGCGACGCAGCGGGCGACGAGCCTGACGCAGGGCAAGGCGCGCGCGCTGCTCGGCGGCTTCCTGTTCTCCGGCGAGGACGCCGAAAAGCCGCTCGCCGGGCTCAGCGGCGGCGAGCGCCGGCGCCTCTCGCTGGCGATCCTCGTGCACTCCGGCGCGAACGTCTTGATCCTCGACGAGCCGACGAACCACCTCGACATCGAGAGCCGCGAGGCGCTCGAGGACGCGCTGCGATCGTTCAGCGGCGCCGTTCTGCTCGTCTCGCACGATCGCGCGCTGCTCGACGCGGTCGGCACGCGCACGGTCGCCGTCGAGGACGGTGCGCTGCACAGCTACGAGGGCGGCTGGCCGGAGTACGTGCGCGTGCGCGAGGAACGATCGTCGAACGATCAGAAGACCGGGCCACATGTGGCCCGGTCCGGAGCGGCGCATGCGCCGCTCCGCCAGCTGGCGCATGCGCCAGCTGGAACGGCAGATCGATCGAATGGATCGGATCGCGACACGGCGAAGCCGAGGCGCAGGGAGAAGCCGAAAGGTCCCTCGAAGAACCGCCTCAGCGCCCAGCAGCAGGCCGAGCGCGAGGTCGAAGCGGCAGAGGCGGCGATGCGCGCGCTCGAAGACGAGCTCGCCGATCCGGGCGCATGGGCGACGCAGTACGAGTCGGCGAAGTCCGAGGCGCGCCACACGGCCGCGCGCCGCGCGATCGAGCAGGCTTACGAGCGGCTCGAGACGCTGGTCGACTGAGCAGCGCGCGGTTAGACTTCGATCGTGGAGCTGAAGACGGCACGCAACATCGCGATCGTGCTGCTGATCGCAGCGGCCGTCTTCCTGCTTCCCGGAGGCGGGCAGGCGGCGAGCACGTTCGAATCGCTGCTGCTGATCGGCTTCGGCGTCGGCTTCGGCTATCTCGGGCTGCGCATGTATCGCGAATATCGCGTCACGCTGCACGGGCTCGGCGACACTCATCGGGCGCGGCTGTACGGCTCGCTCGCGCTCGCCGGCTTCCTGATCGCCGGCTACTCGCGGATGCTGCACTCCTCGGCGCTGATCGGCGTCCTCTGGTTCGCGCTGCTCGGCTGCGTGCTGTACGGGCTGATGGACGTCTACCGCCACTGGCGCAGCTACTGACGCGCGAGCGCGACCGGCTCGCCGCCGGTCGCGCCTCGTATCCTCGAAGGAGATGGCAACACGCGCAGTGAGCAGCGACGGCGAGGCGAGCGCCAGCCTCGCCGAGCAGCGGCGCGCGCTTCCCGACCAGCCGGGCGTTTACCTGTTTCGCGACGCAAAAGGCCGCGTGATCTACGTCGGCAAGGCGAAGTCGGTGCGCAAGCGCGTCGCTTCGCACTTCTCCAAAGCTCAGGTGCCGAGCAGCCCGGGTCACGCCGAGATGGTCGCGAGCGTCGAGAGCATCGAATGCGTCGTCGTCGCCTCCGAGGCCGAGGCGCTGCTGGCCGAGCAGAGCTTCATCAAGCAGTACCGCCCGCGCTTCAACATCCGCCTGCGCGACGACAAGTCCTATCCGTTCATCGCGATCTCGCTCGACGAGGACTTCCCGCGGGTGTACTTCACGCGCGAGCGCCACCGGCCCGGCCGCGCGTACTTCGGCCCGTACTCGAATGCCAAGCGCGTGCGCAGCACGCTCGAGGTGCTCGCGAAGGTCTTCATGTTCCGCTCGTGTACCGGCGCCGAGCCCGGCCGGCGCAGCGGCAGCCCTTGCCTGGACTACTACATCAAGCGCTGCGAGGCCCCGTGCGTCGGCTACATCTCGAAGGAGCGTTACCGCGAAAGCATCGACGGCGTGATCGACTTCCTCTCCGGGCGCTTCAAGGAGATCGAGCG
This sequence comes from uncultured Solirubrobacteraceae bacterium, assembly GCA_963812575.1. Lineage (GTDB taxonomy): Bacteria > Actinomycetota > Thermoleophilia > Solirubrobacterales > Solirubrobacteraceae > Palsa-744. Next base: position 74,788 of record CAWEVS010000016.1, read on the forward strand.
CGAGCTGGAGCAGCGCATGCGCGCCGCTGCTGCGGCCGAAGAGTTCGAGCAGGCCACGGTCGAGCGCAACCGGCTGCGCGCCGTGCACTCGCTGCTCGAGCGCCGACGCGTCGCCAACGAGGCGGTCGGCACGTTCGACGCGGTCGCCGTCGCGCTCGACGGTCGCGATGCGAACGCGCAGGTCTTTCAGGTGCGCGACGGCGTGCTCTCGGACCGGCAGTCGTTCTACCTCTCAAACGAGACCGAGCGCAGCGCGGCCGAGGTCGCCGAGGAGTTCATGCTGCAGTACTACGCAGGACACATGTCGATACCGGCACTGCTCGTCGTGCAGCGCTTCGCCGAGGAGCGCTCGGCGCTGGCCGATGCGCTCGCCAGCCGGCGCGCCGGCCCGGTCGAGCTGCGCGCGGCCGAGCGCGGCGAGAAGCGTCGGATCCTGGAGCTGGCCGAGCGCAACGCGCGGCTCGCGCTCGACACGGAGCGATTGAAATCCGAGCGGCGCCGCCAGAGCCGCGTCGAGGCGGTCGAGGGTCTACAGCAGGCGCTCGGGCTCGACGTGCCGCCGATTCGCATCGAGTGCTTCGACATCTCGCACCTCGGCGGCACGCAGACGGTCGCCTCGATGGTCGTCTTCGAGGGCGGCGCGCCGAAGAAGTCCGACTATCGCCGCTTCAAGATCCGCTCGCTCGCCGAAGGCGAGTCCGACGACTTCGCGGCGATGGCCGAGGTGCTCGGCCGGCGCTTCGCACAGTGGGAGCGCCAGGCCGATCTCTCACCGCACGATCCGGCCTACGACGCCAGCTTCGCGTCGTTGCCGAACGTCGTCGTGATCGACGGCGGCAAGGGCCAGCTGTCGGCCGGCCTCGGCCCGTTGCGCGGCTTTCGCGATCGCGGCGTCGCCGTCATCTCGCTCGCGAAGCGGATCGAGGAGGTCTTCATCCCCGGGCGCGCCGCGCCGCTCGTGCTCGACCACTCAACGCCCGAGCTGCAACTGCTGCAGCGCGTGCGCGACGAGGCGCATCGCTTCGCGATCACGCACCATCGCTCGCGTCGCGACCGCGCGATGACGCGCTCGCTGCTGGACGAGCTGCCGGGCGTCGGGCCGGCGCGCAAGCGCGCGCTGCTCGCGCACTTCGGCTCGCCCGAGGCGGTCGCCGCGGCGTCCGGCGAGGAGCTCTCTGCAGTGCCCGGCCTGCCGGCGAAGGTCGCACGCGACCTCTATGCGCACCTGCACCGCGCCGGCTGAGCGACTGGGCGGTTTTCTGCAAGTTCGCAGCAAATTGACACGTTCGCCGCGCGGCGGAGCACAATGGGTCGATGGCCGTGATCCGACCGCTTCGCCCGTTGCTGTCGGGATCCGATCGCAAGGCTGAGAAGCCGAAGCGTGCCGAGAAGCCGAAGCCGGTGATCGAGACACGCCTGCAGGATCTCGTCGTGATCACCGGCTTCTCCGGCGCCGGCAAGTCGACGGCGATGAACGTGTTCGAGGACGCCGGTTACTTCTGCGTCGACAATCTGCCGCCGGAGATGATCCGCTCGCTCGTCGAGCTGTTCGTGCACCAGGGCTCGAAGGTCGAGCGCGCGGCCGTCGTCTCCGACGTGCGCGGCGGCGTCTACTTCGAGGCGCTGCGCGCGGTCGTCGAGGACCTCGACGCGCTCGGCCTCAGCCATCACGTGCTTTTCCTCGAGGCGGCCGAGCAGACGCTCGTGACGCGTTACAAGGAGACGCGCAGGCGCCACCCGCTCGCGCCGGAGGGCAGCGTCGCCGCCGGCGTCGCGGCCGAGCGCGCGCTGCTCGCGCCGCTGCGCGAGCATGCCGACCTCGTGATCGACACGACCGGCATGACGGCGCCGATGCTGCGCGGCAAGATCGTCGACGAGCTGCTGCCGCACAAGGTCGCCGGACGTCTCGCGCTGACGTTCATGAGCTTCGGCTTCAAGCACGGACCGCCGCGCGAGGAGGATCTCGCCTTCGACGTGCGCTTCCTCGCGAATCCGCACTATGAGGGCGAGTTGCGCGAGCTGACCGGCCTGGACGAGGCCGTCGTCGAGTACATCGCGCGCGACGGCCGGCTGGATGACTTCTACGTGCGCCTGCACGCGCTGCTCGACTTCCTGCTGCCGCAGTACGTGGCCGAGGGCAAGTCGCATCTGGTGATCGCGATCGGCTGCACCGGCGGTCGCCATCGCTCGGTCGCGATCGCCGAGCACCTCGCTGCGCGCTACCGCGATGCTGACGATCTCGACGTCGCCGTCGCGCATCGCGACATCGACAAGCGCCCGCGCGGCTCCTGAGCGTCGCCGCGCCCAACGCTGGCGGCTGCTGGCGCGCTGATAGCCTGCCGCACATCACGCCGGGCGAGGGAGCGACGCTCCCGAGGCCCGGCATCGTTCATTTTTCGCACAGGAGGACTGCATGCCCGTTCGCGTTGGGATCAACGGATTCGGCCGGATCGGCCGAAACGTGTTCCGCGCCGCAAAGGCAAGAGGGGAGGAGGCGGGCGAGGCGATCGAGTGGGTCGCGGTCAATGACCTGACCGACGAGCGCACACTCGCGCACCTGCTCAAGTACGACTCGATTCTCGGGCCCTACCCCGGCACCGTCGAGGCGCGCGAGGGCGCGCTCGCCGTGGACGGGCAGGAGATCCAGGTGCTCGCCGAGCGCGACCCGGCCGCACTGCCGTGGGGTGAGCTCGGCGTCGACGTCGTGATCGAGTCGACCGGCCTGTTCACCGACCGCGAGAGCGCCTCGAAGCATCTCGCGCAGGGAGCGAAGAAGGTCGTCATCTCGGCGCCCGCGACCGATCCGGACGCGACCGTCGTGCTCGGCGTCAACTTCGATCAGGCCTACGACCGCGCGCGCGACCAGATCGTCTCGAACGCGTCGTGTACGACGAACTGCCTCGCGCCGGTCGCCAAGGTGATCAACGACACGGTCGGCATCAAGCACGGTCTGATGACGACGATCCACGCCTATACGGCCGATCAGCGGCTGCAGGATCTGCCGCACAAGGACCTCCGCCGGGCGCGCGCCGCCGCGATCAACCTGATCCCCGCCTCGACCGGCGCGGCGAAGGCGATCGGGCTCGTGATCCCCGAGCTGCAGGGCAAGCTGCACGGCTTCGCGATCAGGGCACCGGTTCCGACCGGATCGGTCGTCGACCTGACCGTCGAGTGCGCGCGCGAGACGAGCGTCGATGAGGTCAACGCGGCGCTGAAGGCCGCCAGCGAGAGCGGCCCACTCGCCGGCATCATGCAGTACACAGAAGATCCGATCGTCTCCAGCGACATCGTCAACTCGCCGTACTCGTCGATCGTCGACTCGCTGCTGACGGCGACCGTCGATCGCACGATGCTGAAGGTGGTCGCGTGGTACGACAACGAGTGGGGCTACTCCAACCGGATCGTCGACCTCGTTCAGCGGGTCCTGTGAGCGCGGGCGGATGCCGATCCGTCGGAGCGGAGCATCGATCCGCAATATCGTGAAGCGGCGCGAGGGAATGGACGAGGTGTGCCGATGAGAACGCTTGATCAGCTCGACGTCGAGGGGCGGCGCGTGCTGGTGCGCGTCGACTTCAACGTGCCGCTCGGCAAGGATGCGGCCGGCGCCGTCGTCGTCGCCGACGACACACGGATCGTCGCCGCGCTCGAGACGATCGAGGAGCTGCGCTCGCGCGGCGCGCGGATCGTGCTCGCGTCGCATCTGGGCCGACCCGAGGGACGGCGCGAGGAGGATCTTTCGCTCGCGCCTGTCGTCGCCCGGCTGCGCGAGCTGACAGACGCGCCGGTGACACTCGCTCCGGCAGTGATCGGCGAGCGCGTCAGGGCGCTCGCCGAGGAGCTCGGCAGCGGCGAGCTGCTCGTGCTCGAGAACGTCCGCTTCGAGCCCGGCGAGACGGCCAACGACGCCGAGCTCGCCGCCGCCTTGGCCGACCTCGCCGACGCTTACGTCGACGACGCGTTCGGAGCGGCGCATCGCGCACATGCGAGCACCGAGGGCGTCGCCCACCTGCTGCCGAACGCCGCCGGCAGGCTGCTGCAGCGCGAGGTGCAGACGCTCGGCAAGCTGCTCGAGCGCCCGCCGCGTCCGCTCGTCGCGGTGATCGGCGGCGCCAAGGTAGCGGACAAGATCGGCGTGATCGACCGCTTCCTCGACATCGCCGACGTCGTGATCATCGGTGGCGCGATGTGCTTTCCGTTCCTCTGCGCGCAGGGTCACGCCGTCGGGCAGTCGCTGTGCGAATCCGACGACGTCGAGCACGCCCGCCGCGCGCTCGCGAAGGCGACCGACCCGGGCCGCGCGAGCGTCGAGCTGCCGAGCGATCTGGTGATCGGCGAGCGGCTCGCCGCCGACACCGAGCATCGCGTGCTGGCGGGCGTCGAGGTGCCGGAAGGTTGGATGGGGCTCGACATCGGTCCGGCCAGCGCAGCGCGCTACGCCGAGCGGATCGCGCGCGCCGGCTCGGTCTTCTGGAACGGCCCGATGGGCGCATTCGAGCTGGAGCCGTTCGCGGCCGGCACTCGCACCGTCGCCGAAGCCGTCGCGCGGGCGCCGGGTGTGACCGTCGTCGGCGGCGGCGACTCGGCGGCTGCGCTTGCGCGCTTCGGCCTCGAGCACGAGGTCGATCACCTCTCGACCGGCGGTGGCGCGACGCTCGAGCTCGTCGAGGGACGATCGCTTCCGGGCGTCGCTGCGCTCGACAGCGCCTCGGCCGGTGCAGGCGTGGCCTCGTGAGCGCCCGCGTCCCGCTGATCGCGGGCAACTGGAAGATGTACAAGACCGAACGGGAAGCCGAGGATTACATCCAGGCACTGCTTCCGCGCGTCTCCGCCGTCGACGGCGTCGACGTCGCGATCTGCGTGCCGTTCACCGACCTACGCGCGATGGCCGACAGCGCGCGCGGCTCGCGCGTCGAGGTCTACGCGCAGAACATGCACTTCGAGGCCGAGGGCGCCTACACGGGCGAGGTATCGCCGCCGATGCTCTCCGACGTCGGCGCGCAGGGCGTCGTGCTGGGGCACTCCGAGCGGCGCGAGCTGTTCGGCGAGACCGATCGCGCACTCGCGCTGAAGGTGCCGGCGGCGCTCGCCGCCGGCCTCGCGCCGATCCTCTGCGTCGGCGAGACCGAGTCCGAGCGCGAGAACGAAGACACCGATCGCAAGCTGCGCCAGCAGATCAAGGAGGACCTCGCGGGCGTGCCCGGCGAGCGACTCGCCGAGCTGACGATCGCCTACGAGCCGATCTGGGCGATCGGCAGCGGCAAGGTCGCGACGCCCGAGCAGGCGCAGGAAGCGATCGCGTTCATTCGCGCGCTCGTCGCCGACCGCGACCGCGAGGCGGCCGAGCGCGTGCGCGTGCTCTACGGCGGCTCGGTCAAGCCCGAGAACGCGGCCGAACTGCTCGCGCTGCCCGACGTCGACGGTGCGCTCGTCGGCGGCGCCTCGCTCGACGCCGAGTCCTTCGCGAAGATCGTGACCGCCGCCGCGGCGTGATGCGCGCTGCAAGCGTCTGCCTCGTCGTGCTCGACGGCTGGGGCTTGGCCGAGCCCGGTCCCGGCAACGCCGTCTCGCTCGCCCGGACGCCCGTGTTCGACGCGCTGTGGGCCGAGTATCCGCACACGACGCTGACCGCCTACGGCCGCGCCGTCGGCCTACCGGAAGGGCAGATGGGCAACTCCGAGGTCGGCCACCTGAACCTCGGCGCCGGCGCCGTCGTGCGTCAGGATCTCGTGCGAATCGACGACGCGATCGCCGACGGCTCACTCGCGGAGAACGAAGTGCTGCGCGCCGCGCTCGAGCCCGGCGCGCGGCTGCACCTGCTCGGGCTCGTCTCCGACGGCGGCGTTCACTCCTCGCTCGAGCACCTGCGCGCGCTGATCGCGCTGGCGCGCGAGCGCGGCGTGCGCGAGATCGTCGTGCACGCGTTCACCGACGGGCGCGACACGCTGCCGCACGGTGGCGCCGGCTACCTGGCCGAGGTCGACGCGATGCCCGGCGCGCGCGTCGGCTCGGTCATCGGCCGCTACTGGGCGATGGATCGAGACCGCCGATGGGAGCGCACGCAGCGCGCCTATGACCTGCTGGTGCACGCTCGCGCGCCCTACCACGCCGAGAGCGGCGAGCAGGCCGTCCGCGACGCCTACGAGCGCGGCGAGACGGACGAGTTCATCGAGCCGACGCTCGTCGGCGAGCCGGCCGCGATCGCGCCCGAGGACAGCGTGCTGGCGTTCAATTTCCGCCCCGACCGTATGCGCCAGCTGACGCGCGCGCTGGCCGAGCCCGGCTTCGGCGAGCGATCGCCGGCGCCGAGGAGCTTCCCGGCTGGAGCGGCCGGGCGGGCGCGCCGGCGCTGCGGCGCTATGCGACGCTGACCGAGTACGAGGAGGGCTGGCCGTATCCCGTTGCATTCGCGCCCGAGCGCCCGGCGACGACGCTCGGCGCCGCGCTCGCCGACGCCGGCGTCGCCCAGCTGCACGTCGCCGAGACCGAGAAGTATCCGCACGTGACGTACTTCTTCAACGGCGGCGAGGAGCGCGCGCTGCGCGGCGAGCGCCGCGAGCTGGTGCCCTCGCCGCGCGACGTGCCGACCTACGATCACAAGCCGCAGATGAGCGCGTCTGCGGCGGCGCAGGCGTTCGTCAACGCGTGGCGCGAGGATCGTCCGGGCTTCGCGATCATCAACTTCGCGAACGCCGACATGGTCGGGCACACGGGCGTGATCGAGGCGGCCGTCGCTGGCCGTCGAGACCGTCGACGGCTGCCTCGGCCAGGTCGCCGACGCCGTGCGCGAGAGCGGCGGCGTCTGCGTCGTGACCGCCGATCACGGCAACGCCGACCACATGCTCGAGCCGGACGGCAGCCCGAACACGGCGCACTCGCTCAACCCGGTGCCGCTGATCGTGACCGCCCCGGGCGTGACGCTGCGCGCCGAAGGCGGCATACTCGCGGACGTGGCTCCGACCGTGCTCGACCTGCTTGGCCTCGCGCAACCGGCGGCGATGACCGGCCGCACCCTGATCGTCGGACGGCGGCTCGCCGCGATGAGCGTCTCGCGCAGGCTGCTCGCGGCGTTCTTCGTCGCCTCCGGCGTCAACCACTTCGTCTCGCCGCGCGTTCTACCGCGCGATCGTGCCGCCGGCGCTCGCGCCTCGCTCCAAGCGCGTCGTCGAGCTGAGCGGCGTCGCCGAGGTGCTCGGCGGCCTCGGCGTGCTTCTGCCGCAGACGCGGCGGCTCGCCGGAGCCGGGCTGGTCGCGCTGCTGGCTGCCGTGTTTCCCGCGAACCTGTACATGGCGAGCGAGCCCGAGCGCTTCGCGAAGATCCCGCGTTGGGCGCTTTTTGCCCGCCTGCCGCTGCAGCCGCTGATGATGTTGTGGGCCTGGCGCGCCACGCGCGATTGAGCTTTCACGGCCGTTCGGCGGGCCTTGACGCTGCTATGTTCGGTCCAGGAGAATTTGGGTACGGACCACCATGTCGACGCGCAATTGCTTTCAAGACCGAGACCGGGGAAGACGCCTCTGGCGATGAGCGCCAGGAGCCCGGTCACCGCGCGTGGCGGGCACTGCTTCGCTCGCATGCCTGCCTTGCAAAGCGACTCGACACCGCGCTGGAGCAAGCGCACGGTTTGCCGCTCAGCTCCTATGAGGTGCTCGACCGGCTGGAGGATGCAAGCGGCGGGCGGATGCGCATGTGCGACCTCGCCGAGCAGGCGCAGCTCTCGCGCAGCGGCCTGACGCGACTCGTCGACCGGCTCGAGCGCGAGCGACTGCTCGAGCGCTGCTCCTGCGAACAGGACGCGCGCGGCTCCTTCGCATGTCTCACCGACGGCGGCCGAACGCGGCTGCAGGAAGCTCGCGTGACGCACCTCGCCGTCGTGCGCGAGCAGTTCTTCTCGCGCTTCTCAGAGGCCGAGCTGATGCTGCTGGCCGACATGTGCCAGCGGATCGCGCCGTGCAGCGGCGAGACCGCCGGCTGCTGAGAGGCGCTCAGCAGACGTGATCGCCTGAGCGCTTCGAAGGCGCTCGGCGTCAGACGCCGCCGGGCGCCGGCGAACGCGCGTCGTTCTCGGCGCCGTCGTCACCGTCGGCCTCGGTTTTGGCCGGCTCGGCGCCGTCGGTCGAAGGCCGGCGCGCGCGGCGATGCAGGACGACGAAGCTGACGAGCGCGAGCACGGCCGCGACCAGCCCGTAGATGCCGAACGTTTCGATCACGTTGCCGGCCGAGTTGCCGAGGAAGTAGGCGAGCAGCCCGATTGCGGTCGCCCACGAGATCCCGCCGAGCGCGTTCCAGACGACGAACGAGCGCCAGTGCATTCGCGTCGCGCCGGCAAGCCACGAGGCCCACACGCGCAGGCCGAGCACGAAGCGCCCGAAGTAGACGGCCTTCGGGCCGTGGCGTTCGAAGAACGGCTCGCCGCTGCTCGAGCACCTCGAGGCGCTGGCGGTGGAAGCGACCGGGGCGTTCGAGTAGCCAGCGCCCTCCCTTGCGACCGATCAGATAGCCGATGTTGTCACCGACGATCGCGCCTGCGATCGCCAGCACGATCACCCACTCGATCTGCAGCTTGCCGCGGCTGGCGAGTACCGCGGCGGTGATCAGCGCCGTCTCGCCGGGGATCGGCACGCCGCCCGACTCTGCCATCACCAGTACGAACAGCAGCGGATAGCCGGCGACTTCGATCAGATGGTCGACGTTGATCAGCGAGGCGAGGATCACAGGCACCTAGCATGGCGCAGTCGCGCCTGAGCGCCGTCGCTCGTGCCGGCGCGACTGCGCCGCGGCCGGCGCGCGCCGCCTATTTCGTGTTTTCGGAGACGAGCTGCTTCAACGCCGAGCCGGCCTGCTGCACGTCGCTGTAGACGACGTTGCGCAACACGACCTTGGTCTGCGCAGGCGCCGTCGCGAGCACGACTGCGACGATCACGACGGCGAGCACGAGCAGCGCGAAGAGCGCGCCGAACAGTCTGCGCCGGCCGCGATGCGCCTGCCTGACGGGAGCCTGCGCGGCAGGTGCCTTCGCGCCGGACACGGGCGGAGTGCGGCGCGGCTGCCCGGCGCGAGGCTGCCGCGGCGTGACGGTCGTCGCTGCTCGCTCGGCTCCGCGGCCGCCGGGTCGCCGCGCGCTGCCGAGCACGGTCGTCGCGCTCGTCGCCGGTGCCTCGCGAGCCCCCTCGCGAGCCCTCGAGCGGGCTGATCCCGTTGGCGCCGTCGCTGAGCGCACGTCCCATCTCGCGTGCCGTCTGATAGCGCTCGCGAGGGTCGAGCGCCAGCGCGATCGCGACCGCCTCGGCGAGCTCGGGTCGCACGGCTGCGACCAGCGTGTCGAGCATCGGCGGCTCCTCCTGCTGCTGCTTGAGCGCGAGCTCGGTCAGCGACGCCGCCTCGTAGGGCAGCCGGCCCGAGATCAGCTGGTAGGTGACGACGCCGAGCGCGTACAGGTCGGCGCGCGGACCGGCCTCTTCGCCGCGCGCCTGCTCGGGCGCGAGGTAGGCGGCGGTGCCGAGCACCGAGCCGACCTGCGTGATGCTCGACTGCTCGGTCGCCTTTGCGATGCCGAAGTCGGCGAGCTTGACCTCGCCCTCGCGCGCGCGCAGCAGGTTGCCGGGCTTGACGTCTCGGTGCACGACGCCGTGGCGATGGGCGTAGTGCAGCCCCTCGCAGGCCTGGTCGATGATCGCCAGCGCCTCGTCGACCTCGACCCAGCCCTCGTCACGCAGGATCTCGGCGCCCGACTGCCCCTCGATGTACTCCATCACGATGAAGTACTGCTCCGAGGGCTCGTCGCGACCTGAGTCGAAGACCTGCACGATGTTCGGGTGGACCAGCCGAGCCGCCGCCTGCGCCTCGCGCTGGAAGCGCGAGACGAACGTCGGATCCTCGGCGAGGTGCTCTGCGAGCAGCTTGACCGCGACCTGGCGCTCCAGGCGCATGTCCATCGCGCGATGCACGGTCGACATGCCGCCGAACCCAAGCCGTCCCTCGAGCCTGTAGCGCCCCGCGATCTCGACGATGCTCATTTGGCTGCTTCCTGTCCGCCGGCGCCGCCGCCTTCGAGCGGGCTCGCGCCGCCGCCTTCGGCTTCGCCCGGCTTCGGGACCTTCTTCGCCGGGCGCCTGCGTACCGCCGCCCGGGCCGGTCGGAGTGCTCGTCGTCGGTGGCGTCGCCGTCGTCGTCGTTTCCGTTTCGCTCGGCAACGGCGTGGTGCTCGTCGTGCTCGTCGTCGTCTTCGGCGTCGTCGTCGTCAGTGTCGACTGTGGCAGCGGCTGCGCGCAGAGCGCGAGCGAGCGTGTGCGCAGGTTTTCGATCCCGCGATGCAGCGTTTCGCGCAGGCCGTTGTCGACGCTGCTCGGCAGCCGCGCGAAGTCCTGTTCGGTGCGCAGCAACGCGCTTTCGGTGCCGGCGCAGTTGCCATCGCCGTTTTCGGCCGCCCGCACGACGGCTTCGAAGTCGTTCTGCAGCGGACCGGAGTCGCCGGTCGGGATCAGCCCTTTGCCGGAACCACCGCACGCGACGAGAAGCGCGGCGAGCACGCCGAGCATCGCGACCAGGCCGGCAGGCGCTGGCGCTGGCGCACGCGGCGCACGACGCTGGCGGGGTGCGAACGACGCACGCTGGTCGGCGGCACGGCGGGCGGCACGGTCATTGACCGTACTCCAGGCGCTCGGCCAACGAGTCCGGCAGGCGCGCAGCGCGAATCGCCGCGGCGGCGCCGGCGATGTCGTACTCGGTTCGCATGAACGATGCCGACAGGCCGTCGAGGTCGAGCAGCAGCCACGATGCGCGCGCGTCGCCGTCGCGCGGCTGGCCGACGCTGCCCGGATTCAGCAGCCACTCGCCCTCGGCGATGTCCAGCTCGCTGCCGGCACGGCGCGGTTCGCCGGTCGCCGGCTCGCCCTCGCGGCGCACGAACGAGAGCGCGACGTGTGAGTGTCCGACGAGGCAGACGCGCGTGCTCTGGCGATCGAAGCAGAGCTCGGCCAGCAGCGTCGAGAGCACGTACTCCCAGACCGGGTCGCGCGGGCTCGCGTGGTAGAGGCCGACGGCGCCCTCCTGCGCCTGCGGGCGCAGGCCGCCGAGGAACTCGAGGTTCTGCGGAGCGATCACCTCGCGGGTCCACTGCGCGGCGAGGCTCGCGCCACGCGAGAACTCGTCGAGCGGGATCTCGCCGGTCACGGCCATGTCGTGGTTGCCGGCGAGGCAGACGGCGGCGTGCTCGCGCGCGAGCTCGACGCAGGCGTCCGGCTCGGCGCCGTAGCCGACCAGATCGCCGAGGCACCACAGCTCCGCCGCGTCGCTCGCCGCGACCGCCTCGAGGGTCGCCTCGAAGGCCTGCCGGTTGGCGTGGATGTCGGAGATGACCGCGACCTTCATCGTCTAGCCGGCCGCGCCCGTGCGGTCCTACTCCTCCTCAGATCCGGCCTCCGTGCCGCCGTACTCCGGCAGGTTCTTGATGCCCTCGCGCGTCCGCCACTTCGAGTAGTTGTCCTCCATCGCATCGATCAGCTCGCGCATGAAACGCGGCGAGATGTTGACGCGCGAGACGACGACGCCCGGGACCTCCTCGGCCTCGACCTCGTGGTCGACTCGCGCGAACGTGACCGTGAACTCGTAGTCGGAGTGGCTCACGTTCGCGAAGTTCGCGTACACGCCTCCCATGATCTCGGGAGACAGGTGGATGTTTATGTGGCGCTCGGCGCCTGGGTCTTGATCGGTCACGCAGCTAGTATCGCAATCGCCGAGCGGGAACCGATGAACAAGCCTCTGACCAGCGATCAGCAAGCCCCGGACGGCCCGCTTGCGGCGGGCGCGAGCCCACCGCTGCAGGCGCTGCGCGGTGCGCTGCTGCACGCCGCGCGCGAGCTGCTCGGCGAGGCCGGCGAGCAGGAGGGTGCGGCCGGCGCCGACGGGCTGCTCGGTGGCTTTGGCGGGCGCGGCTCGATCACGCTGGAGCGTCCGCCACGCGCCGACTTCGGTGACTACTCGACCAACGCCGCGCTGCTGCTCGCTCCGCGCCTCGGCGCTCCGCCGCGCGAGGTCGCCGAGCGACTCGGCGGCGAGCTGGCGCGCTCGCTCGGAGCGCAGCTCGAGCGCTTCGAGATCGCCGGGCCCGGCTTCGTCAATCTGTTCCTCGCCGACGCCTGGCTGCAGCGCTCGTTCGCGGCCGTGCTGGCGGCCGGCGAGTCCTACGGCGCCGCTTCGCCCGAGCGCCCTCAGCGCGTGCTCGTCGAGTTCGTCTCGGCCAATCCGACCGGGCCGATGCACGTCGGTCACGCGCGCAACGCCGCCTACGGCGACGCGCTCGCGCGGATGCTCGAATTCCAGGGCGAGGCCGTCGCTCGGGAGTACTACGTCAACGACGCAGGCACGCAGGTGCGTGCGTTCGGCGCCTCCGTGCAGGCGCTGGCGCGTGGCGAGGAGCCTCCGGCGGACGGCTATCAGGGCGACTACGTCGGCGAGCTCGCGCGGCGCCTGCCGGACGCGGCGAGCAGCGATCCGGCGACGCTCGGCGAGGCTGCCGTCGAGGCGATGGTGGAGGCGATTCACGCTTCGCTGACCGCGTTCGGCGTGCGCGAGTTCGACCGCTGGAGCTATGAGAGCGCGCTGCACGAAGGCGATCCGAGCGCGCTCGACCGCGCGCTGGCGCGGCTGCAGGAGCTCGGCCACACCTACGAACATGACGGCGCCCTGTGGCTGCGCACGACCGAGTTCGGCGACGACAAGGATCGGGTCCTGGTGCGCTCGAGCGGCGAGCACACCTACTTCGCCTCGGACATCGCCTACCACCAGGACAAGCGCGAGCGTGGCTACGAGCGCCAGGTCGACGTCTGGGGCGCCGACCACCACGGTTACGTGCTGCGGCTGAAGGCCGCATACGCGGCGCTCGGCGGCGATCCGGACGAGCTCGAGCTGCTGATCATGCAGCTCGTGCACCTGGTTCGCAGGGGCGAGCGCGCGCAGATGTCAAAGCGCGCAGGCGAGTTCGTCACGCTCGACGAGCTGGTCGCCGAGATCGGTGTCGATGCCGCGCGCTGGTACCTGCTGGCGCGCTCGCACGACACGACCGTCGACCTCGACCTCGACCTCGCCAAGAGTCAGTCGAACGACAATCCCGTCTACTACGTGCAGTACGCGCATGCGCGAATCGCGTCAGTGCTCGCAAAGGCCGGCGAGCAGCGCGTGGCCGAGGCGCTGGCACGCGTCGAGCGAGTCGGAGTCCGGGCTGGGCGGCGCACTGCACGCCTCCGAGCGGGCGCTGGTCAAGCAGCTGCTCGAGTTCCCCGGCGAGCTGGCCACGGCGAGCGCGCGCCGCGCGCCGCATCGCGTGGCGGCGTTCGCGCTCGAGTTGGCGCAGGGCTTCACGGCGTTCTACCGCGACTGCCGGATCGTCGGCGCCGAGGGATCGGAGATCGGCGAGCACGGCGTTGAGGACCGGCGCCTGGCACTGTGCGTGGCGAGCATGCGGACGATCGCGCGCAGCCTCGATCTGCTCGGCGTCAGCGCGCCACTGGAGATGTAGCGCGGCTCAGTCGAAGCGCTCGAGGTCGGCCTCGAGCCGGCGCGCGTCGGCGGCGCCGAGCGCCGGCGCCGGAGCGCGCGCAGCAGCCTGCGCGCGCGCACGGCGCCGCCAGCGCGGAAGCAGCACGGCGAGCATCGCGAGCAGCACGAGCACGGCGGCCAGCGGCACCAGATAGGCGGCCAGGTCGAAGCCGTGCGTCGCGGGCAGCGCGAGCACGGAAGGGCCGTACTGGCCGACCAGCGCGTGCTTGATCTGCGCTTCGTCCTTGCCTTCGGCGATCAGCCCTTCGATGAACGCGCGCTCGCGGTCGGCCTGCGGCGAGTCGGCGACCATCAGCGGGATTTTGCAGGTCACGCACATCACCTGACGCTGAATCTGCGGCAGCGATGCGCGTGGCTTCACGCTCTGAGCGGCGGCGGCTGGAGAGATCGTCGCGCCGGCCGCTCGCGAGCGCGGCGAGGCATAGCGCGCCGAGCACACGCGCGAGCACGTACGCGCGCGAGCGCGCAGCGCTTGGCCGGCGCCGGCTCACGTGCTCCTCGCGAGCGCGATCGCGCGTTCGAGGAACGGCTCGCCGATCTCGCCGCGTGAGATCGCCGTGATGTCTCCCTGGCGGTTGATCACGAAGCTCTCCGGCAGCTGGTCGGTGCCGTAGGAGTGCGCGAAGTGACCGTCGTTGTCGCGCAGGTTCGGATAGGTCAGGTGGAAGCGGCGCACGAAGCTCTGCCGAGTCCGGCGAGGCGTCGAGGTAGGCGACGCCGAGCACGGTGCCGCCGGCACGCGCCAGCTGCGCCTGAGCGCGCTCGAGCAGCGGCGCCTCGACCTGGCAAGGTTCGCACCAGGACGCCCAGAAGTTCAGCACGACGACCTTTCCGCGAAGCGCCGCCAGCGAGCTCATGCCGTGGCCGTCGAGGATCGGCAGCGCGCGGGCGGCGTCCGGCGCCAGCGGATGCTCTCCCTCGGCGACGCGGTCATCGAGCGTGCGACTGGCCGAGCGCGAGGTGACGCCATAGATCAGAAGGCCGATCAGGCAGGCGCCGACGATCGAGACGAGTATCGGCACGAGGCGAGGTCTCACGGCCCCCAAGAGTAGAGCGCCGTCGCGTACCATCTGACCGCATGCGGCGGTAGCTCAGTTGGTAGAGCGCGAGCTTCCCAAGCTCGAGGTCACGGGTTCGAGACCCGTTCGCCGCTTCGCAGGTCATCCCTCGATCTGGCGCTGAGAGCCAGATCGATGCGCAGTGGCAAGCCGCGCCGGCGCCGGTTTGTGGCGCCGGCGCGAGGCCAGGCTCTTCCTCTCGCGCCGCTCGTGCGTCAGGCGGCTGCGGCGGTACCGCGGCCGCTGAGATTGATCCGCCAGTTTGCCAGCGGCAGCAGCAGCAGCACAGCTCCAAGCGCGATCATCAGGTAGCCGGCGAGTGTTGCGATCGTGCCTACCAGCGACCAGCCCCAGGCGCTGAGCAGGATGCTTCGCAGGGTCTCGCCTTGGAACAACGTTGCCTTCTCTTCGGCGAGCTTCGCGTTCTTCGGCGCGGCGATCGCTGCGGCGCTGACCTGCGCGTAGGTCTGTCCGCCGGCGACCTCTGAGAGGTGCACGTTGATGAAGTCGTTGGCGTAGGCCTTCGCCTGGGAGCCGTTCACCAGCTGCTGGCCGGCGTACTGCTTGATGCCCGGCAGCAACGCGGGACTGCCGGCGGCCGGGAAGACGATCTTCTGCGGCACCAGCTGGTCGTGTACGACGTTCTTGGCGTAGTTGCCGCCGACGACGGCGATGATGCCGACGACGATGATGCCCGCCGCCGCGAGGCTCGCGATCGAGGTCAGGCTGGTCAGCCTCGCCAGCAGTGGGTTGCGCGAGGCGCGCTCGCGATTTGGCGTCGTAGCTCCTCCGCTGGAGCTGGGCGACGCGAGGTCGGGGAGCGTTGCACCGTTGGCGGTTGCGGCGGCAGGGGGAGTCGGCAGAGTCGAGCTGGGCACGGCAGGCCTCGTTTCGTTTGATGTGCGCCTGAGCGCATGAGCGCCAGCGACCTGAGGTGCACCGCGGACCGGAACAACATAGCATGAAACATAAATCTAGGAAATGGAAATCATAGAAATACGAATCTAGATAAGCTAATCTTGTTGGATGCCCGAGCAGGTCGCGCCGCGCTGGAAGTTCCTGACCAATCATGCGAGCGTGCTCGTCTGCATCGCACACGACCCGGGGGTGCTCCTGCGAGAGATCAGCGAGAGCGTCGGAATCACCGAACGCGCCGCACATCGGATCGTCGGCGAGCTCGTCGACGCCGGCTACATCGCGCGTGAGCGCGTCGGACGCCGTAACCGGTACACGATCCAATCCGACCTTCCGCTTCCCGACCGGCTCGTACGCGTCGGGCGAGTCGGCGATCTGCTCGCGGTGCTCGTCGGCGAGAACGACGAGCCGGCTCGCGCCGAGCGGTCGCGCCGAGCCGCATTCGGCTTCCGATTCGCCGGCGCGCGACTCGCGCTAGGTGCCGTTGTACGACGCCGGCGGCGGCTGGATCGTCTCGGATTGCTTCGATCTGGGCCAGCAGCGTTCGCGGCGCGGTGCCGCCGAGTACGCGCAGGCGGGGGAGACGGTAGGGGTCGCTTCCGGGTCGCGCCCAGCCTGGCACGACGGTCGTCGAGCCGACGAAGCCGGCGGCCTTGACCGCAGCGACGACCGTCGCGTCGTAGTGGCCCGAGGGGTAGCAGAACCAGTTGACCGGAACGCCGTAGCGGCGCTGGATCGTCTTGCGCGCGCCGGCCGTCTGTTCGCGCAGCTGCTGTTCGTCGAGCGTGATCAGGTCGGCGTGGCTGATTCCCTGCGTATCGAGCTCCCAGCCGGCGGCGACGAGCGCGCGCACCTGCCGGCGGCTGAGGCCGCCTTGCGAGGGAGGTAGGCCGGTCAGCTGGATGTTCTCGTTGCCGACCCAGCCGAGCGAGCGCAGCACGGGCAGTGCCTGCGTGTACTGCGACTGGTAGCCGTTGTCGAAGCTGACGACGATCGGCTTGCCGTGCGGCAGCGAGATGCCGCGCCGCCAGTAGGCCTCGACCTGGTCCTGCGTGACGGCCGTCCAACCGTCCTCGGCCAGCGCGTGCATCTGCGCGGAGAACTCTTCGGGCGTGACGTAGAGGCCGGGGAACGGCGCGCCGGCCGGCGGCGGCGCGATCACGTGATACATCAGGATCGGTACCGCATCGGTGCCCGGCCGGCCGGTCGCGACGCCGCCGCCGGGCGTGCCGGCCTTCGTCCTGCCGTTTGCGCCGCCCGGGCCCGACCGCGCTCGTTTTGCGCCGGCCGCCGCCGCGCGAGCGCTGCCGCCGCGCGTGCCGCCGCTCGAGTTGCCACCCGCGCTCAGAAGCGCGACTGCGACGAGCGCGACGAGCAGAACGAGCGCGCCCGCGAGAAGCGCGTTGCGGCGTCGGCGATGGATCGCTCGGCGGCGCTCCTCGCGGCGTCTCTGCAAGCCCTCGATCTCCATTTCACCCCGTCGGGCTCGGCGAGCTGCTCGGCTTGAAGGCCGGCGACAACCCGCATCAGTGGTACTCGCCGAGCAGCGTGCATCGCGTGGTCGCACAGATCGTCGCCGACTACGACCGGCTCGACCCGCCTGCCAGCGGGTACTTTGCGCAGCGCGAGCGCGAATTCGAGGGTCGCGACCTGGCGCGCTACGACGCGCTGCGACGCGAGATCCGCGCGAGATACGCAGGCGTCCGGTCGGCTACAGCGAGAGCATCTTCCAACCGCTGGGCGAAGATCTCGGCCTGAAGCTGCTGACGCCCTACAGCTTCGCCAAGGCGATCGCCGAGGGCACCGACGTGACGGCGCGCGACAAGCAGGAGGTCGAGGCGTAGGCGCGCGATCGCCGAATCAAGGTGTGGGTGTTCAACAGCCAGAACGTCACGCCCGACGTCGCAGCGCATCAACGAAATCGCGCGCGCGCACGACATTCCGATCGCGACGGTGACCGAGACGCTCTCGCCGGCGTCTGACAGCTTCGATGTCTCAGAGCACGAGATCGTGTCTGCACGGCTCCTGCGAGGACTGCGCCGGGGCCTGAGCGTTCAGTCGCCGCTGAGGTTCTGAGGCAACGGCTGACCGGCCGGCGGCGGGTCGTCGTGCAGCAGCTGAGGCACGGTCACGAGGTCGTAGCCGCGCTTGCGCAGTTCACGGATGATCGCCGGCAGCGCTTCGATCGTCTCAGAGCGATCGCCGCCGGCGTCGTGCATCAGGATGATCGCGCCCGGTTTGGCGCCGGCGAGCGCGTTGTCCACGATCACCTGGACGCCGGGGCGCTCGTAGTCGTCTGTGTCGACCGACCAGAGCACCATCAGCATGTGCATCTGGCTGAGCTCGTGAAAGGTCGTCGCGTCGAACGAGCCATACGGCGGGCGAAACAGCTGCGGACGGCGCCCGCCGAGCAGTTCGATCCGCGCGGCCTGTTCGAAGAGCTCTTCGTGCTGGTCGTGCGCTGAGAGCTGCGCCATCATCGGATGCGTCTCGGTGTGGTCGCCGATCACGAAGCCGTCGTGGATCTCGCGCACGGTCGAGGCGCTGAAGTAGCGCAGCTCCTCGCCGATCACGAAGAACGTCGCCGGTACGTGTTCGCGCTCGAGCACGCTCAGGACGCCGGGCGTGTAGGGCCCGGGTCCGTCGTCGAAGGTCAGTGCGATGTCGTGCCCGCGGGCGCCGCCTTCTTTGACGAACGGCGTGTAGGCGAGTACCGCGTTGACCGCCTTCTCACCACGTTCGACGGCGTCGATCGTCGGCGCGAGGGGGCGCAAGGCGGGACCGGCGGCGCGCGCGTGAGTGCTCGCGGAGGAGACGCCGCTGCGATGGCCTGAGCCCGACAGCGCGAGCGCGAGCACGATCGCGACGACGACGGCGAAGATCACCGCCGCTGCGAACCGGCGGCGGCGAAAGCGCGCCGCGGGCCGCCCGGCAGATGCGCTCGGCGGCGGAGCAGACGTCTCCGGCGCGATCTGCGCTCTCCGCTTTGCCGCACGCTGGTCGTCTTCGAAATCCCAGTTCCAGCGCGGGCTCATGGAGCGATGCTAGACGCCGGCCCAGCGGCGGCGTTGCGCCTCGGCGGGCGGCGCGCTAGCGTCAGTTCGCACTAGCGGGGGGTTTGAATCAGGCGCCGTACGGGTATCGCGAAGGAACGGGATGGTGTCCAGAGGCCAGGCGGGGTGCGCTGGCAGAGGACAAGGACGCAGCGAGGGGTCGCAACGGGGCCTCCATGCGGCGGTCCGCGAGATCGCATCTGGGGAAAACGAACGAAGGGGACGAAGGAGCATGGAGATGAGAGTTCGCTCGGAGAAGGGCAATGGCGGCGCGCGAGGGCGCATCGGCCGCCGGATCGTCTGTCTGGTGGCGGTTGCGCTCGTCGGCGCGGTCGTCGCGCCGGCGCTGGCCGCTGCGAAGCCGCCGCCGATCACGAAGACCGACCTGGCGCTGGGCGACTCGTTTGCGTTCGGCTACTCGCTGCAGCAGTACAACGAAGGCGTCCCCAACGGGGATCCTGCGACCGGATTCGAACACGGCTACGTGAACGAATTCTTCAAGAAAGTAGTCAACAAGAAGAAAGAATTCCAGCTCGTCAACGACGGCTGTCCGTTCGAGACGACCGAGTCGTTCATCGGCAAGAACGAAACGCTGCTCAAAAAGCTGAACGAAGCGATGAAATCAAAACAGGAAGCAGAAGAACTTCCGCCGGTCAGCGGGACCGAATCCGAACCGGAACAGCACAAAGAAGCGAACTGCGAATACCAGGAAGAGTTCAACAGCATCCTGAAATCCAACGGCAAAGGCGGACCGCTGCACAATCCGTACCCCGGAGAATCGCAGCTGCAAAACGCGCTGAAGACGATCACGACGGAGTCGGAAGCCGGCAAGCCGGTCGAATACATCACGCTCGACGTCGGCCTCTACGACGTGCTGCACGTGGTCGCGCAGCAGGAAGCTGCGGTTCGCAAAGAAATCGAAGAGAAGGTGCTCGAGACGGTCCTCACGACCGAAGGTGCCGAATTCACGAAACTCGTCGCTGAAGCAGCCAAGGCGAGGATCGAATCCGAGCTCAAATCCGAACACCCGAACCTGGTCACCGAATGCGCGACGCAGGCGCTGAAAGAACTGCTCGAACTGAAAATCACCGAAGGGCAGATCCCGCTCGCCGAAAGCAAATGCGTCGAAGCCGCGACGCTCGTCGCGACGTTGAAAGACGAAGCCGAACACAACTACAAAGGCGAAGTCGAAGCCCTGGTTGCAGCCGGCGCGGCGAAGTACGTCAGCGAACACAACTACGAACTCAACAGCGAAGGTGAAACGAAGGCCGCTGAAGCGATCAAGGAAAAAGTGGCTGAACTGGTCGGTCAGATCAGGTCCAACCTCGACGGGATCCTGTACGCGATCCGCAACGCCCAGACGCTCGGGCTCGGCGGGGTCAACTACTCCGGCAAAATCATGTTCCTGAGCAACTACAGCCCGTACGGCAAACTGTTCCAGTACGCGATCGAAGGCCGCGAATTCACCGAAGCTCACGGCGGTCAGGAAGGGCCGTATGCAGTCGACAACGGCCGCTGCGCTCCGCACTTCGAAACGCAGCAGGAGGAAGTCGAAGGCATCGACAACCACTGTCCGGCGGCGACGTTGCGGATCGGCCTCAACACGATCCTGGCGTCTGATCAACAACTGGGCCTACGTCAGCTCCGGCCAGTACCAGGCGTGCAACACCGACCCGGAGCCGTACTGGGACCCGGGCAACGCGAAGAAACCGCTGCAGGAACCGGAACGACTGACGAAGTTCACGAACATGCTGAACACGACCGTGTCAAACGAAAAACTCGACGGCCCCGACATCAGTCCGACGCCTGTCGGCTACGTGCAGCTGGCGAAGGAAATGGCCAGGGAAGCCAGACACTGCGCCGGCGAAGGGCTGTGACCGAGGCGAAGTAGCCTCGCGAACGATAGGCCCGTAGCTCGGCCACCGAGACGCCCCGCTCCCGAACAGGGAGTGGGGCGTTCTTGGTTTTGAGCGCCGTCCTTGCGCGCGCGGCGTGTCCGAAGCGATACGGTGCCGCCTCGGAGAGGGGGACATGCACATCGATCCATACATCGTTCTGGGCAGCGCCGTCATCGGCTTTCTCGTCGGCATGACGGGTGCGGGCGGCGGCGCGCTGATGACGCCGATGCTGATCCTGCTGTTCGGCGTCACGCCGGCTGCAGCGATCTCGAGCGATCTGGTCGCCGCGGTCGTGATGCGCCCGATCGGCGCCGCCGTGCACCTGCGCAGACGCACGGTCAATCTGCGTCTGGTCGGCTGGATGGTGCTCGGCTCGGTTCCGATGGCGTTCGTCGGCGCCTACCTGCTGAGCAGGCTCGGGCACGCGAAAAGCGCGCAGAAACACATCGAGCTGGCGCTCGGCATCGCGCTGCTGATCGGAGCCGGCGCGATGGTGCTGCGCTACATCCTCGACCGCAACGCCGGCCACGACCGGACGGCGAACGTCCACGAGATCGTCGCCAAGCCGCTGCGAACCGTCGCGGTCGGAATGGTCGGTGGCATCGTCGTCGGCATGACCTCGGTCGGCTCGGGCTCGCTGATGATCATCATGATGCTGTTCCTCTACCCGACGCTTGGCGCCAAGCAGCTCGTCGGCACCGACCTGACGCAGGCCGTGCCGCTGACGCTCGCCGCGGCGCTCGGCGCGCTCGCCTTCGGTCACGTCGAATTCGGCGTGACCGTCTCGCTGATCATCGGCAGCGTGCCGGCAGTGCTGATCGGATCGCTGCTCTCCTCGAGCGCGCCCGATCGCTACATCAGGCCGGTCATCACGTTCGTGATCGCCGCCTCCGGCCTGAAGTACGTCGGCATCGAAACGACGGCGCTCGGCTGGATCCTCTGCGGCATGCTGCTGATCGCCGGCCTCGGCTGGTTCGCGATCAAGCGCCCGTGGGAGAAGCCGACACCTGTCGACGCCGAGCGCGCCTGACGATCCCGAGCTGCCGCGCCCCGACGCGCTGGAGATCGAGCAGGTCTGAGTCGCGCCGGCGCCGGGACGGCGGCTGCGCGGCCTACCTGATGTGCATCCCCGAGATCGCGCGCGAGATCACGAGCTGCTGGATCTCGGCGGTGCCCTCGAAGATGTCGTAGATCTTCGCGTCGCGGTGCCAGCGCTCGACCGGGAACTCGCGCGTGTAGCCGTTGCCGCCGAGGATCTGGATCGCCCGCTCGGTCACCCACACGGCGACCTCGCCGGCCTTCAGCTTCGACATCGAGCCCTCGGCGTTCTTGAAGGGGACCTGGTTGCGCCCCATCCACGAGGCGCGCCAGACCAGCAGGCGGGCCGCGTCGATCTCCATCTTCATCCGCGCGAGCGTGAACGCGATCGCCTGGTTCTCGATGATCTTGCGCCCGAACTGCTCGCGCTCCTTGGCGTACTCGAGCGAGTACTCATAGGCCGCGCGCGCGATGCCGAGCGCCTGCGAGCCGACCGTCGGGCGCGAGGACTCGAACGTCGCCATCGCCGCCTGCGAGTTGGATTTCTTGCCCTCGCGCACGCGCGCGAGGCGCTCGTCGAGCTTCTCCTTGCCGCCGAGCACGTAGCCCGCCGGCACGCGACAGTCATCGAGGAAGACGTCGGCCGTGTGCGAGGCGCGCAGGCCGTGCTTTGAGACCTTCGAGCCCTGCGAGATGCCCTTCGCCTCGGACATCGGCACGATGAACGCCGCGTGGCCTTTGGAGCCGAGCTCGCGGTCGACCGAGGCGATCACGACGTGCACGTCTGAGATGCCGCCGTTGGTCGCCCACGCCTTCTGGCCGTTGAGCACCCACTCGCCGGCCGCCTCGTCGAACTTGGCGCTCGTGCGCACGCCGGAGACGTCGGAGCCGGCGTTCGGCTCAGAGGCGCAGAAGGCCGCGACCTTGACCTCGTCGACCGTGCCGAAGCAGCGCGGGATCCATTCGCCGATCTGCTCGCGGCGAGCCCTGGCCGAAGATCGCCGCGACCGCCAGCGCCGTGCCCATGATCGACATGCCGATGCCGGCGTCGCCCCAGAACAGCTCCTCGTTGACGAGCGGCAGGCCGAGGCCTGAGGGGTCGGCGAAGAACTGCGCCATCCCTTCGAAGCCGTACAGGCCGATCTTCGCGGCCTCCTGGATGATCGGCCAAGGCGTCTCCTCGCGCTCGTCCCACTCGTGCGCGGCCGGGCGCACGACGTCGGCGGCGAAGCCGTGGACCCAGTCGCGGATGTCCTTCTGGTCCTGGGTGAGCGCCAGCGAGAACGGCACTTCCTGGCCGGCGGCCTGGGTGATCGCCTCGACGGCGGCCTCGGCGACGTCGGCAGTGGGCGGCGAGGCAGTTGGCGATGCGGACATCGGCGGGTCTCCTTGAGCGGGGTCGAAGAGGGAGTCGAAAATCGAGGAGGCGCTGGAGGACGGTCCGGCTCCGGACCCTGTCCCAGGCGCTGACAAAATACCCGGGTAGGTGCTTCAGCAAACCGCCCGTCCAGGCGATTCGCTTTACATTGAACGCGTCCGTCATCCAAACCGCAACCTACGTCTCTTACTTCCCGCCGCTCGCGCGCGGGCTGTGTGCGAAGCGGCACACACTCGCGCGTCGGCGAGAAGCGCACGCCAGACAGGTACGCGCGGTCCGGCGCGCTCGGCACGCAGCGGCCGAGGACGCGCGACGCGTATCGCGCTGTCGCCTAGCGCGTTTCCCAGGCTTCCTGGTGCTTTGTCAGCGTGAGCACGTCTTTCGGCAGCTTGCCGCTGGCCACATCGGCAACGCTGACGTGCTCGAGCACTTTGCGCAGGTTCGCGCGCAACGCGATCCAGACCTGCTGCAACATCTCGGCTGAGCCGACGTACTCGATCTCCTCGGGGCGCTGACCGCGGACTCCGACGAGCGGTCCCTCGACCGCGCGGATGATCTGCGCGAGGCTGACGTCCTCGGCGGGCTTCGCCAGCCAGTAGCCGCCTTCGGGGCCGCGCTGGCTGCGCACGAGGCCGCTCGAGCGAAGCTGGGTGAGGATGTTCTCGAGAAACGAGACCGGTATGCCTTGAGCCTGCGCGATGTCGTCGACCTTGCGCGGCGCGTCCTGCTTGCTGTCGGCCAACTCGATGACCGCGCGAACGGCGTAGTCGGCCTTGGCGGTCACGTGCATGCGCCTGATTCTCCCCGAAACGGCGGCGGACGGTCTCCCGGGGCGCTTGCCCGCAGGCGCGAACGGACAGTCCGTGCGATCCGCACGGGCTGGCGCGCGTCGGCGCCGGCGCTACCAAGCCTGCGTAGCGTGGCAGTTCGGGCAGGCGACCGTCGTCGAGACGGCCGCGCGGAACACGTATCCGCATGCGCAGGCGTAAGAAGCCTCGTCGATCGGTCCGCCGGCCCTGCGAACGCGCTCGACCGCGAGGTCGGCGGCGCGCGTCGGTGCGTCGGGTGCGACTCGGACCGGCGCGTGCCGGCGCCGTTCGGCGCGCATGCGCCGGGCCTGGCGCAGGCTGTCTGGCAGGTTCGCTCTCATCGTCTACAGGAGAAGACTCTGCCCACGCTCGAAGGTTTCGCTGTGAGAGCAAGTTTTCCTCGCGTCGGCGCCGATAGAAAGCGTCTGCAGGGCGCCCGGCTGGTGGCACGAGGGCACGGGCCGTTTGCGATACTGGTGGCGATGAATCCCGCGCGAAAGCGAACGGTGCGCTTGGTCGTGGCCTTGAGCGCTGCCGTGCTGTTGGCCAGCGCGCTGATCTACACGAGCTTCAGCGCCGCGAGCCCGGCGCTCAGCGCCGACGCAGCTCGTGCGCCAGGCGCAGCCGGGGCGCAGCTACCAGGTGACCGGAACGGTCGTCGACGGCTCGGTCCGCCACGAACCGAACGGGATCGACTTCAGCGTCGCCGACCGCGCCGGCGGCAAGGCGATTCCGGTCGCATACACGGGCACCGTGCCGGACCCCTTTCGCGAAGGGCGCGAGGTGATCGTGACGGTCCAGAAGCAGGGCGGGCGCTACGTCGGCGAACGCAACTCGCTGATCACGAAGTGCCCGTCGAAGTACAAGACGGCTCCGTCCGGCGAGAAGCAGAACTACTAGCGCTGCGCCGGGCTGCAATCCGGCAAACGGCTCTAGGCCGCGGAGGAGAAGGACTCCCGCTCGGCGTCTGTCAACGGCTTGCCAACGAGAACAGCTGCGACCGCTTCTGCGGCCATTGCGTCGGAGTGGGGCAGCAGGTGCGCGTGCCGAGCAGCGTCGTAGCGTCGTCGCCAAGGCGCCCAGCGACGACGTGTAGAGGTACGCCCTCAGTCAGTGCGATGGTTGCTGCCGTGTGGCGCAGGACGTGGAGTGTGCCGGTCGGGATGTCAGCCGCTTTGCGGTGCTTCGCGAATAGCTGGGTCAGCCGCTGCGGATGAATCCACCCGCCGAGCTCGTCGCAGAACACGAGATCCCGGTCCTCGTATGCGTCGCCGGCGAGATCGCGCTCGAGCCTCTGTGCGTCGCGATGCCGGCGTCGGGCGTCAGCGGTGGCTTCGTCTAGCGCGATCGTGCGCTCGCTGCGTTTGGACTTCGGCGGCCCGAAGGTGCAGCCGCCTACGGTTGGCAGCAGCTGTCGTTCGACGCGCAGGCGCCTCGCGTCGAGGTCGACGGTTCGCCATTGCATTCCGAGCAGCTCGCCACGCCGCATTCCCGTCGTGGCGGCGAGACGCCAGAGCGCGAAGCATCGATCGTCCTCGACCTGGGAGAGAAACGCCCTCAGCTCCCGGTGACTCAGCGACTGGGCGCGGGTGCGGGGACGCGACGGTGGGTCTGCGGCAGTAGCCGGATTGCGCGCCAGCTTGCCCCACCGCACAGCGTCACCCAAGGCTCGTCTGAGGACGCTGTGTGTCAGCCGACGCGTGCCGATCGACAAACCCTGTTGCTCGAGCTCGCCATAGAGCGCATTCAAATGGCCGCCAGAGAGAGCGGAGCGGCACGCTGCCGACGTCGCGCTTGACCACGTGCGTGCGCACGATCTTGTCGTAGCGGGCGAGCGTGAGTGGCCGGATGGTGCCGCGGATCGCCGGCAGCCACTCGTCGAGCAGGAATCGACCAAATGGCTGCTTCGACGCCTCGACGAAGGTGCCTTCGGCCGTTTGCGTGATCGCCGTCGCGAGATGAGCCTCAGCTTCCTTCTGTCGGCGAAAGCCGCCCTTGGACTTCTGCTTGCGACCGCCAGTCTCGACTTCGTACGCATCCCAGTAGGCCGTCCACGTGGTGAAGGCCCTGCGGGCCGGCAAGACACCGCCGGCAACCGCGGCGGCGACGACTGCAAACGCGGTCTCTGATGCTCAGCGGCGCCTCGCCAACATCGAGCGAGCCGTGGCCGAGGCGAGAGACGACGCGACAAGGTGCTCGAGGAGAGCATGCCCGAGATCGCTGCCTCCGCCAAGAAGCAGGAGCTCGCAGACTGGCGTGCGTATCTCGCAAAGCTCGAAAGCGTTAGGCCCGAGAGCAAGAAACTCGACTTGAGTGCTTCTGCCTCTCGCTTCTGCAAGACGTAGGACCCCACGGCAAACCGCCCGGTGAATTGGCAGCCAAAGCAGCGGAAAGTCATTGAGCTTTACCGCGGAAGACACAGAAACGAGCCTGTCGGTCGACGAAGCCCTCGACGCCCTACGCGACCGAGAGACGGCCGTGGAGGCCGCAGAGAACGCGCCCGAGCCCACTGTGCAACCGCTGAGCCGAGTTTCGGCCGGCAGGGGGGTGTTCGTCGCAGCATGACGACTGATTTCCTCAACGCGTGCACGGAGCGTCGCGTTCCTCGCGCGCATCGCAGACCGCGCGCTTTCTCGGCAGCGATCAAAGAGCGCGAAGAAGGCAGATTCGCGCGTTGAGCGTTCTTCGCCGGCGAGCTAGCGCCGCGACCCCGCGCGGAGTGCGCCACCCCTGAGAGCAGCGCTTCCGCGCGGGTCGTGAATGATCCAATGCGTAGCTGTCCGCCTAGTAGTAGGCGTTGATCTCAAACGCTTCTTCGTTGGTCTGAGTCGCCGTGGTGGCAAGACCGATCTGCTCGCTCGACGCGTTCGTGAGCACCGCGAGGTCGCCCCCTTCGAAGCGTTCCGGTTTTTGCATTCCTTTGGCCTGGAGGTCCTTGACCGTTGCGGTCGTGAACATTTTGTCGGTTGGTGCCGCGGCGATGACCGATCCTGACAGGGTCGCCGGTGAGCCTCCACCGCACGTGTATTCGGCGAACGTGCCCGTGTTCCCGACCGGGTACAGATCAAGACCAGCCTTTCGGCTTTCCTTACCGGCTTTGACCGTAGCGCTATCTATACCGATCACGCCTTCAAGCGTCTCCGTCTGGATTTCGCCTTCGGACAGACTGGAGGTAGAGCACTTCTGGCCAGCCGATTCGCAGCCGGTCAGCGTCAAGACAACGTTGCCGACGGATTTGACGCCGGTAACTTCGCCAACGCTGTGCTCGCCGGTGCAGGTCACCTTTACTTTATTGGTGGCTTCCAGCGTCACCTTGCTTCCTGGGTCGCCAGCCGTTTCGAAATGGCCTTTCGAGACCCCGGGACTCCATTCGTACTTGCCCGTGTCGGTGGAGCTTCTGGATGTGCAAGTCGCGCTCCCGTACTTGCCGCGATAGACCGTTTTCATCCCGATTCTTTCGCTGGTTGCGAGCACGCAGCGCCCGAATTCCGGAACGCTCGCGGCGACCGGCACGATTGGGTCCTTAAGCGTCCCGACGGCAGGGTCTTCGTCGTAGGGGCCGTTGTCCTGGAGTTCGACCGTGATCGTTTCGCCTTCTATTTTGGTTTTGCTGGGTGGATACGGGAGATATTCACCGCCGACGATCTTGTACGCCCCGGTCGGATGGCTGCCCGGCGGCAGCTTGAACGTAATATTGAACAGCGAGCTTTTGAGTTCGGTGACTTCGTAGGAAAGGCTGCCCACGGGAGCGACGAGACCTTCCGGCAAGCCGCCCGGGGCCGTTTCCGCCGACAGCGACGTCGCGACGCTGCTCGATGGGTTGATCATCTCGACTTCGCCCGGTCGCGATCCGGCCGATTCGGCAACCGCGAAGAGGCTAGCCGTCCACGTGCCGTGTTCGCCGATGTCGCTTTCCCACGAACCCGATCCCGTCGTGCCCTGGATCGTTCCCGTGTATTTGACTTTGCTTTTGATGCCGCTGTAGGGACCAACAGTCCCTTCCAGTGCGGCTTCGAAGTGCTCCGCACCGGTGCACTGGATCGCGCCGCCGTAGGCGCCGGTGAACGACTCCGGTACGAATTTGCCGGGTTCAAGTTCGTATTGGCCGTTGACTGTGGTCCGACCGTTGAATTCCAGCAGTTCGCTCCCGGGGAACGTTTCCGGTTCGACTTTAACGAACGATTCCCAGGTGTTGCTCTGTCGCGGGCCCATCGCGCTCCCGGTCCAGATGGTGTTCGGCGGACGGGCGCAGCTCGCGGACGCCGAGGCGGCCGTGATAAGCGCGATCAGCAATGCGGCGAGGAGCGCCGCGGTCAAGCTGCGTCGCCTCCATGGCGTTGAAGCAGCCGCGATTCCAGCGCCCTCTGATGGGCTACCAGACGAGCCAGTCATATCTTCCCCCGTTACGCGTAGTTGCGGACCCGTCCCTGTCCGACGCGCCCGCCCGTGAGCCGACCGTGTTCGCTTTAGACGATCGGTTGGGCGCGTGTTTATCATATGAGCCGCCTAAGCGCAACATTGCGCAATCGGCGCGGCGCCTGAGCCCTACAGCGTACGGTTTAGGCGCGATCCTCCCGAACTGGCGGATGACCCCGACGCTTGACGCTAACCCGAGGGCCTGCCGCCCGACGCCCGAAGGGCCATCGCTGGCTGTGCGCTCGAGGCGGCAGGCGCTGTCCTCGTCCGCGGCCCTCCGCCACGGGGAGCAACGGAGAGCAGCACTTATCGACTACCCGCGGACGCTCAGGCGAACCCGCGCTCCAGCTCCGCAACCGTCGCGTGCGCGACGGCCTGCGCCGCGTCGTGACCTTCGACGTTGCGCTCCCCAGTGCGCGTTCGTTGTACGCGTCGATCACCCGCTTGGCGACTGCCACGTTCTGCTGCGACATCGACTACTCCGCCAACCCGACGGCTTCAAGAGCCTTGGCCGGGTTGAGGTACTCCTGAACTCGGGCGATGAGGCCGTCGCGGAATGTGAACACGAAGCCGATTGGCACGCTTATATCGGCCCCGCTCTGATTCCCCCTGCCTCGCACAGTGCCGATGGCGACGACCGTCTCGCCAGCGTCGAGGACTCGGTCAAGTGTCACGCGAATGCCCGGCAAGGTCTTCTGCCATTCTCGCTGGTACTCCGCGACGGCCTCCCGCCCCACAAGAGTACGGGCGTCGGGGTGCTCCCTCGCGACGACCCATTCGATATCGGCCTGGGACAGCCGAAAACTGGCCTCGAGGTCGCCGTCGTTCGAGAACTCATTCGAGCGGCGCACGCTCTCGACGTTCTCGTGCGACATCGTCTACTCCTCCAGTCCGAGGTCGGCGAGTGCGCGACGGAGGTCGTAGTACTTAACGATTCGCACGACCCGGCCGTCGTGAACTTGGACCAAGTCGGCGCCAAGCGTGGAGAGGGTGTTGAGCTCCAGACCACTTCTCTTGCCGCGCCCGCTGTAATGCAGGAGGACGAGCATGCGTTCATCGTCGAGTTCACGGTACTCGTCAACCGTGATACGGGCCTCCTGCCAGACGCTGAGGAGTTCGCGCATGCCATCCGCGAGCTCTGCGAGTCCCCTGAACGTCGCCGGTGTGGGACCGTCGGCGATCACATACTCGATGCCGGGGTCTGCCCACCGGATGTCGTCATACTCGCCGCGCTCTCTGTCGGCGTAGATGGAGCGCACCAGGTCCAGGGCCTCCGACATCGCCTACTCCTCCAGCCCCACGGCTTTGCGAGCCTCCGACTGGTCGAAGTAGAAGAGCGAGCGGATGATCGCCCCGTCTCGAAACGTCAGCGCGTAACCACATGGCTGGGCAAGTTCGACGCCGCTTCCCGTGCCGTGGAGGCTCAGATCAGCGAGAACGCAAACCTGGTCGCCGACTCCCACAAAGCGGTGATCTTCGTGATGGAACGGAGACGTGCTCAAGATTCGTTCCCAGTAGGTCAGCGCGGACTCCCGCCCGCGGATCACGTCCTCATCGATTAGGACGGTGTTGTCCCACTGGACGTCGGGGTCGAGGAAACCTGCTGCCTCTGTAAGTGCGCCCCTGTCAAACGCCTCAAAGTACGCTCGGGCCAAGGCTACGTTCCCTTTCGACATCGCCTATTCCGCCAGACCGAGGTCGGCGAGCGCGCGAGCACGGTCCCAGTAGTTGACCAGCCGAGTCACCTTCCCGTCGTCGATGTCGAACAGATCGGCTGCCGCCGAGCCCATCTCCTCCACGTCGAGCCCGCTCGATCCGTCCGTGACCACTGCGGTGGATCATCACCAGGATTCGTGTGCGGTCTAGCTCGCGGTATTCGTCTGCGACAACCCGAAAGCCTTCCCAGGCGTCGAGGAAACGGTGCCAGCCGTAGTACATCCCGGTCACGCCGCGC
The DNA here is from genome assembly GCA_963812575.1 of uncultured Solirubrobacteraceae bacterium. Lineage (GTDB taxonomy): Bacteria > Actinomycetota > Thermoleophilia > Solirubrobacterales > Solirubrobacteraceae > Palsa-744. Next base: position 104,859 of record CAWEVS010000016.1, read on the forward strand.
CAAACGCCGGGATCGGGGCCACCGATCATGGCGTACTCGATCTCAGAAGCCGCCCAGGGCGCTGCGTTGAACTTGCCGCGTTCCCATTCCGCGTAGATCGAGCGCACGAGCTCCAGGTTCTCCTGCGACATCGCCTAGTCCGCCAGCCCTACGGCTTTGAGGGCTTCCGAATGGCTGGCGTAAAACTCGGCAAGGGCGATCTTGTCGTCGCGGACGCTACATACGCCGGCCGTGCCGCCGTGCACCTCCCCGTCGCTGCCCGCAAGGCGGCCGAAGTCGTGAACGAGCTGCAGCACGCTATCTCCGAGATCGACGGCTCGGTCGATCTCTTGGCGGAAGGCGACATACGGTGCCAACCATTGCCGCCAGAAAGCCCTAAAGCCATCCACGCCGACGAAGGCCAGGTCGCCTTCGGGGCCCCCGTGAACGACCACCTTGAAGTCCGGGCTGAGATATGGGGCGAAGGTCTCCAGGACGGCGTCGAAGAGCGCATCGTCGCGATGTACCTCGACGAGGTTCAGCCCAGGCGTGTCCAAAAGCCTCATCAGCATGTCCACGTTCTCCTGAGACATTGCCTACTCCTCCAGTCCGGCGGCTTCGAGAGCCTCGGCGTGGCTGAGATATGCCCGCGTTCTCGACATCCTGGTGCCGCGGAACTCGGAGAGAAAGCCCTGGGGCATGTCTACTTCGATGCCACTGCCGCGCCCTCGTCCGAAGAGTCGTCCGAGCGCAAGAACTCGGTCGCCCAGGTCGCGGATCTCCTCTGCGACGACCTTCGTGTGCTCCCACGTTTCGGCGGCCTCCTCGAAGTACTCCGCCATCCCGTCGCGTCCGCGGTAGCTACGTCCCTCAACCTCGCGCAGCATGGCCGGGAAGAACTCGAAGTCGGGCGTCACGAGCTCGCTGAGAAGATCCAGTGCGCGTTCGTTGTAGGCGTCGATCACCCGCTTGGCGACTGCCACGTTCTGCTGCGACATCGCCTACTCCGCCACGCCGAGATCGGCGAGGGCGCCTCGGCGGTCGAAATACGTGACAAGCCTCGTCACCTGGCCATCGCGGAGCCGGAACACGGCAGCCGCGCTGGACCCCATCTCAGCGAGGTCCAATCCGCTCGTCTTGCCCCGTCCCGTGAAGTGCTCGAGCACCAAAACGTGCTCGTCGTCTACCTCGCGGTACTCGTCGGCCGCGACATGCATATCTTCCCATGCGCTCAGGTTCGCGCGAAGCCCGTCACGCATGCCCTCCAGGCCGCCCCAGCGACCCGGCTCGGGCCCGTCGGCGAATACGAACTCAATCTCCGGATCGACCCAATGGCTGGCGCTGAAGTCGCCGCGTTCCCATCCCGCGTAGATCGAGCGAACAAGGTCCAGATTCTCGGACACCGTGGTCTTAGTATCCCGCGGCAGCTGGTCGCTCGCTCTAGCGAGCCGACGGCGCTCGAGGCGCGCGAGTGGTCGCGGTGGGGCCACTCGAGATCGTCGACCGGTCCGCTGCGGGTGGGACAGCCACGGAGGCAGCCGCCCCACCCATTGCACTCGTCCTTGCTCTAGACCATCCGCGGGTCGACGTACAGACCCGAAAGGTGGAAGTCGCTGTTCTTGCTCGTGTTCGCGAGAATGAAGCGGACTTCCCGGACGCCTTCGGTAGCGCCTGTCAGCTGCGGGTTGACGTTGAACGGACTCGACAGTTCCCAGCCAGACTGTTTGGCGCTGAGCACGCCAGAGACCTGACCGGTCGGCTTAGAGGCGGCGTAGTAGACGCCAACTGTCACGCCGCCGCCACCTTCGACGTTGTCGACCCACGCGCGAGCGGTCGGGTACTGCAACGTCACGCATACCGGCGGGCTGATTGCGTAGGAGCCGCTCGGCATGTCGAGAACGCCGCCCGAGCTGCCGTCGGGGCGCGTGCCCTGGACGACCTGAGCGCCATTCTTCAGTTCCCAGCCTTCGTTAACCGCGTTGAATTCGCTGCCTTCGACGAGCGTGTAGTAGTTGGAGTCGTTCAGTGCTTCAAACGGCTGCGAGAAGGTCTGGCCCGGGCAGACCGCCGCGACTTCGGCGACCGTCGAGACAGCTTCCTTGAGGACCGGCTTGCGGGCCAGCGCCGATGTTGCCGAGACGCCAAGCAGACCGAGAGAAACAACGGCTGCGCAGCTGAGCTTCCGTGTGATCCTTGATGCCGTGGGGCGAGACAGAGACATAGTGTCCTCCGTGACGTTCCACTGGCGACCGGGCTATCTCATCCTTGAGACCCCTGGTTTTGCGTCCCCGCCTCGCGACGGGTTTGCCCTTTTCAGTGTTGGTTGATTTGCTTCCAAGGGCACTATCGGGCAGAACTGTGTCGTCCTAAAGGGGCAAGGACGTTTGTTCTACTGCGCCGCCGGAAGACCAGCCGCGGCGTCTAACGGTCCGCCGGCCGGCAAGCGGACCGGCACGCGCGTCGGGGAACGTGCAGCTAGTGGCCCGACTCGTCGATCTCCTCGCCGCGCTTCTGAAGGAAGCTTCCCATCGCGCCAGCGAGGGTCGCAATGACCGTAATCGCCCAAATCTCCATGAAGACGTCGAGCGCCCGCCCGCCAGTGGAGATTGGGTTCTTGATCGAGGAGGAGACCGTAAGCAGCTGCGTGCTCGTCCAGAAGAAGGCGCTCCCGTACGTCTTAAGGTCGGTTTCTGGCGAGTGGCGCTCTACCAGGAACGCGATGAGCGCGCAGATGAGGTCGACGCCGAGGGTGGCGAGGGCGACCGCGGTGAGATGGTCGCGAAGCCTGCGGTGCGTCGGGGTCGATGCCCTCGCGACGTTGAATGCCTCCCTTGCCGCGGAGGCCAGAACCGTGTGTGGCACCAGCGCAATATCTCGGGTGGCGCGGACGGGACGAGTGGAGCCAATCGACCTCCGCGGATCACGACCTCCGCCGAGACGAGGCGTAGGCTGCTTCGAAATATGTGGGGGCGCGACGCGCTAACGACCGCCCTGGCTCCGAGAGAACCAGCCCCCGGCGCGCGACACCTATCTTCGCGGTCGCGGTGTCTTCCTCGCCACGAGCCGTTCTCCTGACACCATGGGAAGTACGCGTTAAAGGGCAGAGGAGACTCTTGCAAATGAACTACGACATCACGCACCCGCGCGACCTGCGCGCCGTGCTAACAAGCCTCAACTCACCACGGAGGAGGTCGACGCATTCATCGCTGATGCGGAGACTGACCCGGCGGTCAAGCTCAGGCTCCTCGAAGACGTGGAACCGCAGGGCTACGGGCCGCAGAGCGCTGCGTGATGGCAGCGGGCGAGAACTTCGGCTGCGTCGCGATCAAAAGAGCACTGCGGAAAGTGCGATCAACGGCCGGTCGCCGTTGCCTCAGTCCCTGCGTACTCGACCGAGATGGATCTGCTCTGGGCATGTGACGAACACGTTGACGATCTCGTTGCAGCCCTCCGCACGCAAGGCGCGCGGCCCCTGAGCAGCACTGTCTTCGAGGTTTCGAGGACGTGCAGGGCGACGGGCTCGAAGGGAGTGCCCTGCGGTGCGGCCGGCGACTATCTCGTGGTCAGACGCGGCGGCGCATCGGTGGTGACCGTCTGCACGCGACGCATGGAGGCGTGGCGGCCAGGCGAGACGAGCTGAACGTAGCTGGCCGCGCTGTCAACGGAATGTCAGCGAACGACGCCGGACGGCGCAGCACTAGCTAGCATCCACGGCCGTGGCTAGCCCCAAATCCGTAGCAAACTCCGGACCTCTCGCTACGGCCCAGCATGGGCCGGCACGGCGGGCAGAGAAGCAGAACTACTGAGAGTGGCCGACCTCGGGCGTATCTGCCTGCTGCTGGCGCTCGTCGTCTGCGCCTACGGGATCGTCGCCGCGATCTACGGCGTGCGCAGCGGTCGCATCGAGTACTCCGAGTCGGCCCGTCGTTCCGTTTACGCCCTGGCGATCATCCTGACGACCGCGTTCGCGGTGCTCGAGATCGCCTTCCTGCGCAACGACTTCGCGTTCAACACGGTCGCGGACACCTCGAGCCGCACCACGCCGACGTTCTATCGCGCGGCAGCGGTCTGGTCCTCGCAGGAAGGCTCGCTGCTGCTGTGGGCGTGGCTGCTGTCGCTGTGGTCGAGCCTCGCGCTGTTCCTCGTGCGCAAGCGGATGCGCGACATCGCCGCGTACGCGACGGCCGTCCTGCTCGGTTTCGCCGGCTTCTTCATCTCGCTGATGATCTTCTACGCGACGCCGTTTCAGACGACCAGCCCGGCGCCGGCGGAAGGCGTCGGGCTCGATCCGCTGCTGCGCTTCCCGACGATGATGATCCATCCGCCGATGCTCTACTCGGGCTACACGCTGTGCACGATCCCGCTCGCGTTCGGCGTCGGTGCACTGCTCGCGCGGCGCGTCGATGCCGACTGGATCCGCGCGATCCGCCGCTTCGCATTCGCCGCCTGGCTGTTCCTTGGGATCGGCATCCTGCTCGGCGCGCGGTGGTCCTACTCCGAGCTCGGCTGGGGCGGCTACTGGGGCTGGGATGCCGTCGAGAACGCCTCCCTGATGCCGTGGCTGACCGGCACCGCGTTCCTGCACTCGCTGATGATCCAGGAGAAGCGCGGCATGCTGAAGGTCTGGAACGTCTCGCTGGTGCTCGCCACCGGCACGCTCGCGATCATGGGCACGTTCCTCGTCCGCAGCGGCATTCTCAACTCGATCCACGCGTTCGGCGGCGCGACGCTCGGCGTCCCGTTCGTCGTGCTGATCGGAGTGCTGATCGCCGGATCGATCTATCTCGTCGTCTCGCGGCGCCAGCTGCTGCGCTCCGAGCACCGGCTCGACTCGCTCGTCTCGCGCGAGGCGGCCTTCCTCGCCAACAACGTCGTGCTCGTCGCGTTGTGCTTCGTGATCTTCTGGGGCACCTACTTCCCGCTGATCTCCGAGGCGCTGACCGGAAACGAAGCCTCTGTCGGTCCGCCGTGGTTCGACCGCTATACGGTGCCGCTGGCGCTGGTGCTCGTGCTGCTCAGCGGCATCGGACCGGTGATCGCCTGGCGTCGAGCGACGCTCGCGAACGCACGGCGCAACTTCCTCGCGCCGGTCGCGCTGGCGCTCCTGACGCTCGCGATCCTGCTGTTCGCCGGCGTGACGAAGAGCGCGTTCGCGCTCGCCATGTTCTGCTGCGCCGCGTTCGTGCTCGGCAGCGTCGGGCAGGAGTTCGTTCGCGGCACGCGCGCACGCAGCGCGATCGCCGGCGAGGTCGCGCCGGTCGCGTTGCTCGCGCTGGTGCGCCGCAACCGGCGTCGCTACGGCGGCTACATCGTGCACATCGGCATCGCCGTCCTGTTCGTCGGCGTCGCCGCGTCCTCGTCCTTCCAGCACGCCGTCGAACAGCGCCTGTCGCCGGGCGGCTCGACGCGCGTCGGCGCCTACACGATCCACTACCTGCGCCCGACCGCCTCGATCACGCCGAGGAACGACTCTGCGCACACCGGCTCGACGCTCAACATCGGCGCGGTGCTCGACGTCAGCAAGCACGGTCGTCACGTCGCCACGCTGCGCCCCAGCGAGGGCTTCTACGACTCCGGCGAACCGGCCCAGGGGACCGTCGGCCACCTGATCGGCGGTCAGGCGGTGAGCCACATCAGCATGAGCGCGGGCCTCACGCGCGACGTCTGGACGGCGATCGCGCCGGACATCTCGACGGCTTCGCTGCAGCGCATCGTGACGATCGGCAACCGCACGCTCTCAGCCGAAGATGGGCTGATCGCGATCGGTGTGCTGGCGCGCGAATACCTCCGGCACCCGCCGGCGGCGCAGTTCCACTTCATCGTCTCGCCGCTCGTGATGTGGATCTGGATCGGCGGCCTGATCGTCTTCGGCGGCGGCCTGATCGCGATCTGGCCGGCGCCCAGCGCAGTGCGGCGCCGAGTCGCCCTGCGCGCGCGCTCCCGCGCCGCGCGCGGGCTTGCGCGCGCTTGAGCGGGCAACAGATGTCGCGCGCTGGCGGCGGGCGCCGTCCGGTGAGGCGCTGAGTGCACGTCGTCCTCGCAATCGTCGTCTTCCTGCTGCTGTTCGTCGTGCTGTTCGTGATCAGCGCGCCGCTGCGTGCGGGAGTGCTCGGTCGCCGCGCCGACCGCGGCGTACCGCCCGAGCAGGCCGAGCTCGAGGCGGCGCGCGAGGCCAAGTACCGCGAGATCCGCGACGCCGAGCTCGACTACCGCACGGGAAAGCTCTCCGCCGAGGACTATGCGGCGACCGACGGCGCGTTGCGCGCCGAAGCCGTCGAGATTCTCGATCGGCTCGAGGCGTTCACGGGGTCAGCGGCCGAGGAGGAGCGCACTCAGCGATCTCGAGGCCACCGAAAACCACGAACCTAACCCTGAAGTTGAGAGTTAGATTGGGCGCACGACGGCCGTGTGCTCGGCGTCGGCTAGGCCCAGGGCCGCTTCAGCAGGATCACGGCGTTCACGACGAACAGCACCGAGAAGAAGATCGTCCAGCGATTCAGGTTGCGCTCGACCATCGAGCCGCCGCCGAGCGGCCCGGTGCCGGTACCGACGCCGAAAGCGCCCGACAGGCCGGAGTCCTTGCCCGAGTGCATCAGCACCAGGAAGACGACGATGACGGCGAAGATCACCTCGAGCACCGAGAGCACGGTTTCCATGCGCTCAGCCTAGCGATTCGCCGGCGAATCGGGTCGCACAATCGCGTTCACAGCTGATCGCGAGCAGACGGTCCGGCCGCGGATGCTCGGCTCGTCAGGCCGGCGAATCGGTCTGAAGCGGCCGCCGGAAGGGTCGTCTCGGAGGCCCGGAGATCGGCAGGAGCGACGCTCGCGACGGCGAAAGCGCCGGTGGGCGCTCGATTGCGACGGGGTTTCCCGTTGCCCGGCTCGGGTAGGCTTGCGTCCGTCCTCGCGTCGTCTGGCGCGAATTCTCGGAAATACGGTTGTGGAACTCGATTACGAATCCTTTACTCGCTCGTGCTTGCCTGCCGATATGAATTGTGGCCGGGCGGATCCCGCGTTTGTGGGGCAGCTGCGCCGAACCACGACCAATGGGACGACGACCACCAGATGACTCAGATGATCGGCGCATGCGAGTAGGCGGCGCGAGGCGCAGCCGCGTCTGGCGCGCGCTGATCTCCGTGATCGCCGGTGGCGGCATCACGGCGGCCGGTCTCGGCCCGCTCTCGGCGACCGTGTTCGCCTCCGAAGGCCTGAGCAGCGCCGGCGAAGGCACGACGACGACCTCGACGACCGAAGCGCCGCCGACGGAAACGACGAAGACCGAAACGACGGCGACCGAAACGACGACGAGCACGACGCCGACGCAGACGACGCCTGCGCCCTCCTCGACGTCCAGCACACCGACCCCGGCAGCGACGGCGCCGAGCGCGACCGCACCGAGCGCGACCCAAAAGCCCGAAGCGGACACCTCAGCTGACGGCGCCGGCCAAGCCGACGACGAAACGCCCGGCGGTCGTCCTGCAGCGCGGACAGCAGGCGACGCCGTCGAAGCAGAGCGCGGCCGGCACCACGACACAGGCGACCGAAGCGGCGGCGATCGAAGCCGCGGCACTCGAAGCGGCCGGTGCGAACAACGTCGCCGCCGCCCCAGACGTCGTCGCCGCGCAACTCGGCGCGCTCGCTGCGGAGCTGTCGGGCTCGGCGGCATCGACGCAGTCGCTCGACTTCTACCGCATCCCGCTGTTCCTGCTGCCGATCTACCAAGCGGCCTCGGTCCAGTACGGCGTGCCATGGCAGATCCTTGCGGCGATCAACGAAATCGAGACCGACTACGGAACCGACCTTTCGGTTTCGACGGCCGGCGCCGTCGGCTGGATGCAGTTCATGCCCTCCACCTGGCTGCAGTACGGAGTCGACGCGCTGAACTCGGGTTACGCGGACCCGTACAACCCTGTCGACGCGATCTTCGCCGCGGCTCGCTATCTGCGCGCCGCCGGAGCCTCGACCAACCTGCATGCGGCGATCCTCGCGTACAACCACTCCGAAGAATATGTCCAGTCGGTGCTGCTGCGCGCGAAGCTGATCTCGAGCTACCCGAAGAGCGTGATCGCGACGCTGACCGGCCTGACCGACGGCCGCCTGCCGCTCTCCGGCAAGCACGTCACCTGGGGCGCGCTCTCCGGTCAGTCGGCGCCGGCGCCGCAGGCGGCCGCACGCCGCGGCGAGCTCGAGTGCGACGGCTGGAGCGACGGCGACGAGCGCCAGCGCGCCGACCCCGGCCGCAGCGGCGGCTGGCAAGGCCGGCAAGCACGTCGCGCAACCGCTGCAGCTGCTCGACCTGATGAGCGCGCCGAACGCGAGCGTCGTCGCCGCACAGGATGGCCGGATCGTCAAGCTCGGGCACTCCGCCAAGCTCGGCAACTACATCGTCCTGCGAGACGTCTACGGCGACGTCTTCACCTACGCCGGCATGGGCAGCATCGCGGCGCACTACCGCAAGCCGAAGCCGCCGCGTGCCGCCGCCGCGTCCTCTACCGCCGCGCTGGCCGCGGTCGTCGACGCGGGCGAAAGCAAGCCGACCCAGCCGGCGACGGCCGGCACACATCCGCCGGTCACGCTGAAGGTCAAGTCGCACGCCCGCAAAGCGGCTACGGCGGCAGGCGCGAACGGACTGGAAAGCGCCGGCGAACCGGCGCCCGTGCAGAGCGGCAAGGTGCGCCTGTTCGCGCATCCCGGCAACCCGGACGCGCTTGCCTCCGCCGCCTCGCGCAAGTCCAAGCGCTCGCATGCGAGGAGCGACCTACTGGCGCTGCGCGTCGGCGCGATCGTCTCGAAGGGCACGGTGCTCGGCCGCGTTCGCACGCCGCCTCACGCCAGCGACGGGCACCTGCGCTTCGCGATCCGCCCGGGCGGCGACAGCGCGACGATCGATCCCCGTCCGATCCTCGAGAACTGGGCGCAGCTCAGCGCCGCGCTGCACCCGCAGGGAGCGAGCGGCAACACCGACCTGCTCGGTGCGACCGCGAGCGGCGTCTTCTTGATGTCCAAGGGTGAACTCGAGCGCACGGTGCTGTCGGACCCGGGAATCGGGATCTACGCCGGCGGCCATCAGGACATCGCGAGCGGCGCGATCGACAAGCGCGTGCTCGCGGTCCTCGAGTTCCTCTCGCGCATCGGCCTCAAGCCGACCGTCAGCGCGCTGCGCTCCGGACACAGCGAGAAGACCGTCTCGGGCTTCATCTCTGAGCACTTCACAGGCGACGCCGTCGACATCTCGGCGATCAACGGCATCCCGATCGCCGGCCATCAGGGCGCCGGCTCGATCACCGACCTGACGATTCGCGCGCTGCTCACACTGCAAGGCGAATTCGTGCCGCACCAGATCATCAGCCTGATGCAGTACCCGGGCGCGCCGAACACGCTCGCGATGCCCGAACACTGGAACCACATCCACGTCGGCTTCCAGCCGGTCACCGGCGACGTCGGCGTAAGTCCGAGCCTCGCAGGCAAGGCCGCTCATTCGGCGAGCAAGGGCAAGACGGCGCCCGCGCCGGTCGTCTCCGGCATCGACCTCAGCAGCGCACAGTGGAGCGCGCTCGATCTGCGGATCGGCCAGCTGCCGGTACCGAAGGTCTCGGCCACGAAGAGCACCGCAGCGGTCAAGGACAAGCGCGGCCACTGAGGCCGCCTCACCGCGGCCGCGCGCTACTCGCCTCCGGAGCTAGCCCGCCACGGCGGCGCACTTGGTCACCGCGGCCTTGTATGCCGTGCTGGACGTATCGACGCCTTTCAGGTCCAGGACCGGGCCACTGCCCGACGTGTTCGGCGGCGGCACGTTGATGCCTTCTTGGCGAAGGCATTCGGTGAGAGCGATGAGTTTGAGTTTGTTCTGCTGGCTTTTGGTGCTGTCCGGGCAGCGACGGCGCTTTGACGTGGAGGTGCAGCTTGCCGATGCACTTGGAGATCGCGGCCTGATATTCGGCTGCCGTGGAGCCGCTGCTGCCTTTGCCTTTGAGCAGTTGCACGTGGTGCGCCTTGAGACAGTCGACGAGACTCGCGACCCGCGTTTTGCTCGGCGCAGGCGGCTGTTTGCTGGCCGGCGCTTTGGATTTTGGCTGCGTCGCGGGCGGCGTGCTTTTCGTCGTCTTGGTGGAAGTCGTACCCTGCCCGGTCGGCCCCGTCGTGCCCGTGGGCGTCGTGGCGGTGCTCGTCGTGCGCGGTGCTCGTCGTCGGCGGCGGCGTGGTCGCGGTGGTGCCGCTAGCGGTCGTGCCCGTCGAGCCCGCCGCGGCGCTGGCAGAGGTGCTGCCCGTCGTCGAGCGGGCGCTGGAGCCGCCGCAGGAGGCGAGCGCGAAGCTCGCCAGCAAGATCACGAACGAGGCGAGCACGGCGGGCGTCCGAACGTGCGTCTTGATCTGCGGCATGAAGCTCCTTTGCGATCCCGGTTGACAGTCCCCTTCCTACATTGTGCCGTGGACGGGCGTGCGGTGAGCCCCTTCCTCAGCCGGAGGTGCCCGCCGGCGGGCCACTCGGCCGCAGTTCCTTGGCGCACTTCGCGTCGGCCTGCTTGAACGTCGAGCTCGTCGTATCGATGCCCTTCGTGTTGAAGACCGGGCCTTTGCCGGAGGTGTTCGGCGCCGGCAGGCTGACGCCGGCCGAGCGCATGCAGGCTGCGAACTTCGCCAGCTGCTGCGGATCGCGCGCGCCGTTGAAGCGCCGGCGGAAGCCCAACGAGCCTGCTCCGCACTTCTTCAGCGCCGCCTGCATCTTTTCCCGCGTCACGCCGTTCGGCAGCTGAAAGCCGCCGCCCGGCGCTCCCGAGCCGAATGGCCCGCGCGGCTGGCCACCAGGCTGGCCACCCGGCTGCCCGCCTGGGCCGCTGCCGGGTTTGCGTTCGGGCAGCGTGATTCCTTCTTTCTTCAGGCACGTGCGCAGCGCCGCGGAGCGCGCCGCGAACCCGCTGCGACCGCTCGCGCCCGCGCTCGCGCTGGCGGTGCTCGTGGTGCTTTTCGAGCCGCCTCCTCCGCACGCTGCGAGCAGCAGCCCGCCGAGCAGCACGAGCGCGATCGCGCCCACTGCGCGGTGGTGTCGATTGATGTGTTCTCGAGGCATTGAGCTCCTTTGGGTTCTGTGATCGAAGTTTCTCGCGGGCGGGCGCATCCGCGCTCAGCCTTTGCCGAACAGCGCCTGTTCGCCGCTCGAGCCGCCGCTGGTGGAACCTGAGGCGCCGCTGCCGCCGGCGCCTGCAGCGCTCGTGCGCGCGCCGGCGCCGCCGAACAGGCCGGCGCCGCCGGTGAGGCCGCCCGCGCCGGCGGCGCCGGCACGGATCGACTGGGCGGCGATCGCGCCGTTCGCGCCGGCCGAGCCGGTCACGACGACGGTTTCGCCGGGGTGGATCGCGGCGGCGGTCGTCTTGACGCTCTTCGTCACGGTCGCGCCCGGCGCGGCCGTCACCTTGACGGTGTTGCCTTCGAGCGTCGTCACGTAGAGGGCGCCTTTGGAGACGTACGCGACCTGTCCGACGGTCGCCCCGCCGCTAGCGCCGGCGCCGCCGGCGCCTGACGCTGCTCCGCGCGCCCCTGCGCCAGCAGACCCTGAGCCTGATGTCGAGCTTGAGCCTGTTCGCCCGGCGGCGGCGAACCGCGAGGCGAGGCCGCCTGCTGCGCCCGTCGAGGAAGAGCCGCCCTGACCCTTCTCGACGAGCACGCCGGCGATGAAGCCGCAGGCGATCGCGAGAGCGGCAAGCAGCGCCAGCGGAAGCGGCGTCAGCAATCTCCTGCGCGGTCGCGGCGGCAGCTCCTCGCGATCGTCGAGCCAGCCATCGTCGCGCTCGAACACGGGCTCCGCGGACACCGTTGCGCCGGTGGGCGTCACGCTCGCCTCGCGCGAGCGCACGGTCGGCTGCTGCTCATCGATGTTCGCTTGCTCGTCGGTCATCTCGTGCTCCTCGCTGGGGGGTGGTGCGTCACTCAAAGCGCAGTGCCTCGATCGGCCTGAGCGAGGCCGCGCGTGCGGCCGGATAGGTGCCGAAGAACAGGCCCGAGAGGGCGGCCGCGCCGAACGCCAGGAAGACCGAGTAGGTCGCGACTTCCGGATGCACGCCGGCGATCGTGAAGCGGCTGCCGATCACGCCGAGCAGCACGCCGGCGATGCCGCCGATCAGCGACACGAGCACGGCCTCGGTGAGGAACTGCGTGAGAATGTCGCTGCGTCGCGCGCCGACCGCCTTGCGGATGCCGATCTCACGGGTGCGCTCGGTGACGCTGACGAGCATGATGTTCATCACGCCGATCCCGCCGACGAGCAGCGAGATCGCTGCGACCTCACCGAGCAGCGTCGTGAACACGCTGCTCGTCGAGCTCGACGTTTCGAGCAGCGAGCCCTGGTTGAGCACCTCGAAGCCCGGTTCGGCGGTGTTCGTGATCTTGTGCCGTTCCTCGAGCGTCTGCGTGACCTCGGCTTCGGCTGCGTTCAGCGCCGACTCCGACTTGGCCTGCACGGTGATCGAGTCGATCGCGCCGAAGCCGGTCAGCGAGTCCTGCACGGTCGAGATCGGCGCCATCACGACGTCGTCCTGGTTGGTCGCGCCGTTGGAGCCCTTCGACGCGAGCACGCCGACGACTTCGAAGTTCGAGCCGTTGACCTTCATCGTCTGCCCGACCGCGCTCGCACCGGCGAACAGTTCTTCCTCGACGGTCTGACCGATCACGGCGACGCGCTTGTGCTGCGAGACCTCGGCGCTCGTGAACGACGAGCCTTCTTTGACCTTGTAGCTGTGTGCCGTCAGATAGGACGGAGTCGTGCCGACGAACGTCGACGGTTCGTAGCTCGAGCTTTCGTAGACGAGTTTCACGCTCGAGGCGTCGACGACCGGCGAGGCGCTCTGCACGCTGGGATCGAGCGCCGGATCCTGCAGCGCTTCGGCGTCCTGCCTGGTCAGCGAGACGGTTGCCGGCGCTGCTTGCCCTGGCGCCGCCGCGCAGCCCGCCGTTGCTCATCACGATCAGCACGTTCGTGCCGAGGTTCTGGATCTGCGCCTTGACGGCGTTCGAGGAGCCGTTGCCGACTGCGATCAGCACGATCACCGACGCGACGCCGATCGTCATGCCGAGAATCGTCAGGCTCGAGCGCAGCTTGTTCGCGGCGATCCCGCCCCAGGCGATCCGCAACGTCTCGCGGCCGATCATCGCGCGCACCGCCAGCGCGCCGGGTGCCGGCGCTGCGATCCTCGACGACCTGGCCGTCGCTCAGGCGGATGACCCGCCGCGCGCGCTCGGCAACGTCGGGCTCGTGCGTGATCAACACGACCGTGCGCCCTTCCTCGTTCAGCCGCGTGAAGATCGCCAGCACCTCGTCGGTCGAATGCGAGTCGAGGTTGCCGGTCGGCTCGTCGGCCAGGATCAGCGCCGGGTTGGTCACGATCGCGCGCGCGACGGCGACGCGCTGCTGCTGGCCACCGGAGAGCTCGGAGGGCAGGTGCTGCATGCGGTTGCGCATTCCGACCGCCTGCAGCGCTCGTTCGGCGCGGCGTCGGCGCTTGACGCCCTTCAGGCCGGCGTAGGCGAGCGGCAGCTCGACATTTGCCAGCGCGCTGGTGCGCGGGACCAGGTTGAAGCTCTGAAAGACGAAGCCGATCTTGCGGTTGCGCAGGTCGGCGAGGTCGTCCTCGTCCATCTGCGCGGCGTCGATCCCGTCGAGCAGGTAGCGGCCGCTGCTGGGAACGTCGAGGCAGCCGAGGATGTTCATCAGCGTGCTCTTGCCGCTGCCGGAGCTGCCCATGATCGCGACGAAGTCGCCCTCCTCGATCTGCAGCGAGACCTCGCGCAGGGCGCGCACGCTGATCGCGCCGAGCTCGTAGGTCTTCGACGCATCGTGCAGCTCGATCACCGGGCCCGGCGCGCTCGCTCGGCGGTCGGCGCGCGCGCGCCCTCCGGCGCGCCGCGCGAGGCGCGCGAGACCAGCGGTCGCGCGCGCGGCACGCGAGCGCCGCCGGCGCCGCGCCAGCGTCGCGATCGACTCATCTCAGCCGCCCGGCCCGCCGCGCAGCGCGCCGCCGCGTGCGAAGCCGCCGCCGCCGAAGCCGCCGAGGCCGCCGCCGCGCCGCCAGCCGCCGAGCGTGCCGCTGCCAGTTTTGCCGCCCAGCCGCGAGAGCAGGCTGGTCGCGCTGCTCGTGCTCGCAACCGGCAGCACGACCTGTTCGCCTGCCTTCAGCCCGCTGAGGATGATCGTCGAGCTGTCGCCGGCGAGGCCCGGTCGTGACCGCGCGTCGTTCCTGCTTGCCGTCGTGGATCACCGTCACGGAGCCGCCCGAGATCGCGCTCGTCGGCACGTTCACGCCTTCGGCCTGCGAGACGACGACTTCGGCGGTCGCGCTCATGCCGGCTTTCAGCCCGGTTTCGAGCTGGTCGAGCGCGAACGTCACGTCGTAGCTGACGACGCCGCTGTTGCTCGTCGGAAGCGCGGCGACTTCACTGACGTGCGCGGCCAGCTTGAGCCCTTTCAGCGCTTCGATCGTGACCGTCGCCGGCTGCCCGACCTTCACGCTGCCGACTTCGGACTCGCTCAACGGCACGACGAGCTTCATCGCGCTGAGATCGCTGAGCACCGCGAAGGATGTGCTCGTCGAGCCGCTCGAGCTCGATTTCGAGCTCGACGAGCTCCCTGTCGAGCCGGCGCTGGCACCCAGCCCGGCGGCGCCCGTTGCCGAGCTGCTGCTCGACGAGGAGCCTTCCGAGCTGCTCGACGCTCTGCTCGTGCCGCTGCCGGAGACCGTTTCGCCGACTTCGCCCGAGAGCGAGACGATCGTTCCGTCCTGCGGCGCGATCAGGCGGGTGTCGGCGACCGCCTCTTCGTCGCTCTTGACGGTCAGGCGATCGCTCTTGACCGCCGCCCTGGCCGACGCGAGGTTGGCTTCGCGGGTTGCCGTGCTGAGCGTCGTGCCGGTATTCGAGCCCGACGCGGACGTGCCCGAGTTCGAGGAGCCGCCGCTGCCCGAGCTCGTGCCCGAGGAGGAGCTCGAGCCTTCGCTCGTGCCTTTCCGGCTCGAGGATCCGGAAGCACCGCCGCTCTGCTCGGCTGCCGGCCGGCGCTTTCGTCGCGGCCGGCGTAGTCGCGTGAAGGCGTCGCGGCGCTCGGCGTTGTCGTAGCCGGCGTCGTCGTAGCCGGTGCCGTCGCCGTCGGTGTCGCGGCGCTCGACGGCGATGGGCTCGTCGTCGTCGCCGGCTGCGGCTTCGTCGACACGAACGAGGCGATCGACGCTTTGCCCGATTCCGAGCGGGCTCGCCGAGCTCTGACTGGACCCTTCGCCGTCGGTTTCTTCCTCGCGCGCGAGCGAGGCTTCGGCGGACTGCAGGCTGGCCTTCGCCTGTTCGAGCGTGACTTCGGCGCTCTGCGGGTCGAGCGTCGCGACCAGCTGACCCTCGGCGACGTGCTCACCCTGGGTGACGTCGATCTGCGTGACCGTGCCGCTCGTCTTGAAGCCGAGGTCGAGCTCGCTGGCGGGCTCGATGTTGCCGCTGCCCGAGACGGTTGACTGCACGATGCCGCGCTGAGCGCGTGACGGTGCGCGTGACGCTCGCCGCCTGGCCGCTGGAGGCGGGACCGACGACCAGGATCGCAGCGACGATCGCTCCGATCACGAGCGCCGCCAGCGCGTAGACGAACGAGGGTGTTCCGGTGCGGGCCGCCATTCGCCATCGATGCTGGGTGCGGGCTGTAAGAGGGGGCGAAGAAACCCTGCAAGCGCGCATAAATCCACGACGCGCGCGCTGCGGCAAGACGACTGAGGCCGCCTCGCGCTCTGCGATCATCAAGGCCGATGGCCTACTTCGGCGGCATCGACCTCGGCGGCACGAAGATCCAGACCGCCGTGGTCGATCAGACGCGCGCGGTGCTCGGCTCGGCTCGGCAGCCGACGCCGACCAGCGGCGGCCCGGCGGATGTCGCTGCGGCGATGGCCGGGACGATGCGCGAAGCCCTGGCCGACGCGAAGCTCGAGCCCGACGCGCTCGCCGGCGTCGGCGTCGGCTCGCCGGGCACGATCGAAGCGGGCAGCGTCACGAGCGCGCGAAACCTGCCCGGCTGGGAAGGCAGCTTCCCGCTCGCCTCGACGCTCGAAGATGCGCTCGGCTGTCGCGTCGCGCTCGGCAACGACGTGCAGGTCGCGACCGACGCCGAGTTCAAGCTCGGCGCCGGCAAGCCGTACTCCTCGCTGATCGGAGTCTTCTGGGGCACGGGCGTCGGCGGTGGACTCGTGCTCGACGGACGGCCGTGGAGCGGCCTCGGCGGCGCCGGCGAGATCGGTCACGTCGTCGTCGAGATCGACGGCGCGAAATGCACCTGCGGCAAATGCGGCTGCATGGAGGCCTACGCCGGCCGCGCTTCGATGGAAGCGCACGCGACGAGGTTGGTCGAGAAAGGCAAAGAGACCGATCTGTTCAAGCTGATGAAGGAGAAAGAACGCACGCGCCTGACGAGCGGCATCTGGGCGCGTGCGCTCGAGCGCGAAGACAAGCTCGCGACCCAGCTGATCGAGCGCGCTCTGACGGCGCTCGGCGCCGGTGTCGCGTCGGTGATCAACGTGCTCGACGTCGAAGCGGTGATCCTCGGCGGCGGCCTCGGCGTGCGCCTGGGAGACCCTTACGCCAAGCGTCTGGCCGAGGCGATGCTGCCGCACCTGTTCGCCGACTACCGGCCTCCGCCGGTGCACGTCGCGGCGCTCGGCGACCTCGGCGGCGCGATCGGCGCGACGCTGCTGCTCGAGGGCGATCGCGCCGCAGCGCCGGCATCCGCCTGAGCCTCGCTCGCGTCCGAGCCGCGTGTGCTCGCTCAGATGCCGGCGAAGGTGATCACGACTAGTGCCAGCGACAGCATCGAGGTGACGCAGACGGTCACGCCGGCGGCGCCGTCGAGCAGACCGTGCGTGCGGCGCTCGCCCATCACGCTGTGCGAGCGCGACAGCCGCCAGATGAAGAACAGGTTGATCGGGAGCAGCAGGCCGTTGACGACCTGCACTCCGACCAGCAGCGAGATCACGGGCACATTCGGGATCATCGCGACGAACGCGCTGAGCAGGATCATGCCGGTGATGATGTTCACGAACACCGGCGCCTCCTCGCGCCGCCGGCCGATGCCCTTCTCGTAGCCGAGCGACTCCGAGACGACGTAGGAGGTCGCGATCGGCAGGATCGCTGCGGCCAGCAGGCTGGCGCCGAGCAGGCCGATCCCGAACAGCGCCTCGGCGTAGTGGCCGGCGAACGGGCTGAGTGCGCGCGCCGCGTCGGCAGCCGAGCCGATCTTGTGAATTCCGTGCGTGAACAGCGTTGCGCCGGTCGCGATGATGATGAACGACGCGACGACGTTCGCGAAGATCGCGCCGGCGACCGCCTCGCGTTCCTCGTGCGGCAGCTCCTCCTCGCGCACGCCCCGCTCGACCACGGCCGACTGCAGGTAGAGCTGCATGTACGGCGTGATCGTCGTGCCGCAGAGGGCGATCAGCAGGATGATGAACGACGAGTTCGACTGCAGGTGCGGGATCACGAGCGCCTTGCCGACCGCGCCCCAGTGTGGATGCGCGAGGATCGCCGCGATCGGATAGGCGAAGAACGGGATCGTGAACCAGATGAAGATCCGCTCGGCCGAGCGGTAGGAGCCGCGCACGATGATCAGCCAGATGCCGACGGCTGCGATCGGCACCGAGATCTGCACGGGCACGCCGGTCAGACCGACCGCGGCGCCGATGCCGACGAAGTCCGAGATGCAGATGCCGACGTTCGCGATCAGCACGGCGCTCGTCGCGAAGACCGACCAGCGGATCCCGTACTCCTCGCGCACCAGCTCGGCGAGACCCTTGCCGGTGACGACGCCCATCCGCGCCGCCAGCATCTGCACGATCGCCAGCGAGATCGTGATCAGCACCATCGTCCACAGCAGCGTGTAGCCGTACTTCGCGCCGACCGATGAGTACGTCGCGATTCCGCCGGCGTCGTTGCCGGCGTTCGCGGCGATCAGCCCCGGGCCGAGCAGCCCGAGGAATGCGAACAGGCGCGCTCTACGCGGGTTGAGACGGGCAGGCAGACGCGGTCGGCCACGAGTGGCCGACCGGATCCGACGCATGACGGGCGGTACTCGGACCGCCATCGAACTGTCCTGCTGCAGCGCTCACGCGCCGCAGTCTATTCAGTCCTCGCCGAGGAGACCGAAACGTCGCCGCCAGCCGCGTGGCAGCATCGCCGCCAGCACGTCGTCAACCGTCACCACGCCGACCATTCGGTGGTCGACGGCGACGGGAATCGAGGTCAGGTTGTAGTCGGCCATCTGGCGTGCGACCTCCTCGAATGAGGCGTCGGGCGAGAGGCACGGCGTCTCGTGCTTGACGAACGTCTCGAGCCGCTGAGCCGTCTCGGCGCGCAGCAGCGCGACGACCGGCACGCTGCCTTCGAGCGATCCGTCACGCGAGCTGACGAAGACCGTCGTCAGCTGCGCCGGCTCGACGCGACTGCGGCGGACGGCATCGAGCGCCTCGCCGGCCGAGGTCGATCCGCTCAGCATCACGAAGTCGGGACTCATCAGGCCGCCGGCCTCGGCCGGGTCGTAGCCGAGCAGCGCGCGAACCTTGACACGCTGGCTGACCGGCAGCAGTCCGAGCACCTGCTCGCGTCGCTCCTCGTCGAGCTCGCCGACGATGTCGGCGCCGTCGTCGGGCGCCATCCGCGAGACGATCGCGGCGACCTGCGCGTCGGAGCGATCCTCGAGGAACTCGCGCTGGTGCTGATCGTCGAGCTCCTCGAAGACGTCGGCCTCGAGCTCACGGTCGTCGTCGCCGACCGCCTGGATGATCTCCTCGCCCTCACGCCGCGACGCCGCCTCGACGAGGTCGGCGATCTGCGCCGGATGCAGCTTCGCGAGCTTCGGATGCGGCACGCGCAGGCGGACGGTCGGCACGTGCCCGACGAACGGCTCGACGCCGGCCCAGTCGAGGAAGTCGCCCGTCGCGATGTGCGTGCCGAGCGACTTCGGCAGCAGCCGCCGCAGGCCGCCGCGCGGACCGGTGTCGACGCCGACGACGCGCCACGAACCGGCCACGAGCGCGAGCTCGATCTCGTTCGCGCGCACGAGGCGCGCGCCCTGCACGTTGATCAGCTGCCGGTCGAGCAGGTCGCGCTTGAGCAGCACCTCCTCCGGGCGCCGCTCGAAGCGGCGCAGATCGAGCTTCGCCTTGCGCAGCACGACTCCGTCCCGGCCGATCTGCGAAACGCGATCGGCACCGAGGTAGGAGGTGCGTCCGGCGACGCTCACGAGAAAGCCCGTGATCGGCGGATAGCCGACGCCGCCGAGCCGCACGATCAGATCCTCGACCTTGCCCAGCCGCTCGCCGTCGGCGTCGCGCAGCGGGCTGCCGACGACCGCCGAGAGATGCAGGATCGGCGGCGCCTGAGTTGCGGTCGCTTCGGCTGAGCTCATCGTCTGGATGACATCGTAAGCGCCCGAGCAGGCGTCGCCGATCTATCTTGAGCGGGCATGTTGCCGTTCTGGATCTCGATCGGCGTGCTCTCGCTCGTGCAGGGAACGCTCGTCGCGCTCGCACGTCCGCGCCGGCTCGAGGCTCTGCGCCGGCTGCGCAGTCGCCGCTGGGCGCTGATCCCGCCGCTGTCGGTGATCGGCTTCGTGCTCGTCGCCAGTGCCGCCGAAGGCGCGAGCGCGAAAGGCCTCACCTACCTGGCGCTCGTCGCCGTGCCGATTCTCGCCGCGGTCGCACTCGGCTGGCTGACGCCGGGAGCGCGTCCGCGGCGGATCGTGCTCGTCGCCAGTGCTGTTCGCGCTCGCCTGGGCGCTGCCGGGCGACCTCGCCGGGCAGGCGGCGGCGCTCGCGCTCTCAGCGCTCAGCTGCGTCACGCTCGGCGTTCTGCTGGCGGCGGTCACGCCGCCGCGGTGGCTCGGCGCCGGCATCATCGCGATGGCGCTGGCCGACACCGCGCTGGTCGTCTCCGACCTGCTGCAGCGCCCCAACAACGCGCTGAACGCCGCACATCCGGCCGGCGGTCTGCCGCGGCTGCAGAGCGCGTCGTTCGGTACGGCGGTGATGGGCTACGGCGACCTGTTCGTCGTAGCCGTGCTCGGCGCGCTGCTGGCCGTTGCGTTCGGTCGCGTCAGAGCAGCGCCGCGGCGCTGTGCTGTGCGGCGCGCTCGCGCTCGCGCTCGACCTCCTGTTCTTCTTCGTCGATGAGCTGCCGGCGACCGTGCCGGCAGCGCTCACGCTGATCGCCGTGCTGGCCGTGCGCCGGCGGAGATCCGCGAGGGGGGCGCCAGCTCGAGCGCCTGCAGCTCGTGCGCGCGGTCCTCGTCGGGCTGCTCGTCTGGAGCCGGCGGCGCCGGCTGCGGGCGCCGAGCGACCGGCTCCGCCGGGGACAGCCGCGCCGTGACGGCACGCGCCGTCGTCTCGACCGCCGGCGGCGCCTGCACGTCGCGATCGGAAGCGGCGCCGGCTTCCTCGATCTTCCGCACCTGCGGCACGACGCGAGCGTCGAACGAGCCGACCGCCTCGTTGTAGGCGCTCGTCGCCGAGTCGAGCTGGCGCCCGACCTTCGCGAGCGGCTCGACGAAGCGCCCCAGGCGGCGGTGCAGCTCGCGCGCGGACTCGGCGATCTCGCGCGCGGACTCGGCGATCCGCTCTTCGCGCCAGCCGTAGTGGGTCGCCCACAGCAGCCCGATCAGCGTCGTCGGCGTCGCCATCAGGATCTGCTGCTGGACGCCGTATTCGATCAAGGCCGGATCGCCGGCGAGCGCCGCTTGGTAGATGCCGTCCGATGGCACGAACATCACGACGAACTCGGGCGACTGCTCGAGCTGCGCGTGATAGGCCTTCGCGGCCAGCTTCGTGATGTGCTCGCGCGTCTGGCGCGCGTGGCGCGTGATGTGAAGCTCGCGCTCGTCCTCGCCGCCCGCCTCCAGCGCCGAGAGGTAGGCGTCGAGCGGAACCTTCGAGTCGACGACGACGAGCTTGCCGCCGGGCAGGCGCACGAGCATGTCGGGGCGCAGCGCGCCGCCCTCGGAGGCGATCGTGTGCTGCTCGAGGAAGTCGCAGTGCTCGAGCATGCCGGCCATCTCGACGACGTTGCGCAGCTGGATCTCGCCCCACGAGCCGCGCGTCGCCGGGCGCTTCAGCGCCGAGACGAGATTGCCGGTCTCCTGGCGCAGCGTGCCGACGCCGTCGCCCAGCGTGCGCACCATGTTCGCCAGCTCGCCGTGCGCCTGGCGGCGCTCGCGCTCCAGCCGCCCGATCTCGCTCTCCATCCGGCCGAGCTTCTCCTGCACCGGCGCCACGAGCCCCTTCAGCTCCTCGGCCCGCCTGGCCATCTCGCCGCTCGAGCGCTCGTGCTCGAGCCGGCGCTGGTCGGCCAGACGCTGCGCCAGCGCATCGCCGGTCTCGCGCGAGCACGTCGTCTGAGATCGAGCGCAGTTCCTCGCGCGTGCCGTGCCGGTTCGCGCGCAGCACGAGCGAGGCGCAGAGCGCGCCGAGGACCAGCGCGCAGAATCAGCAGACAAGGATCCACAGGACCGACAATCTCGCCACCGGCGGCGGACGCGCACGGCCGAGCGCTCGGCCAGGAGCGGCGCCGCTGCGCGATAAACCGCGCTTGACACTTGGACTCGCCGTGGCTATCTTGCTCCACGCCCGCCGGCAGTTCTGCTTTGGCGGGCAGCGTAGAGAGAGGGACAATTCCAAGATGGGGCTGCGGTGGCGATCGGATTGCGTCGCGTGCCCCTCGTAAGAGGAGGATGTGAGACATGCAAGCCATGAACGGCTCGGCTGGTTTCCGCTCGCGCGAGGCGTTTGATCGGTTGCTGATGGCGCTGGCTTGGCGCTGTCGGCGATCGTGTTCACGCCGCGTCGCCAGCGCTGCGAAACACCGCCGCCGGTCGAACAGTACCTGGCGCTCGGCGACTCGCTCGCGTTCGGGTACACCGCAGCAGAACATTCAACGAAAACTACCCGAACGAGCCACCTGTCGGCCTTCGAAGAAGGCGTACGTCAACACGTTCGCCAAGGACCTGAAGAAAACGCCGACAAGGGTCTGCACGATCGTCAACGACGCGCTGCCCCGGACGAGACCTCCGACGGCCTGATCGGTGAAAACGAATCGAACTCGGTGGCAAAATCTCGACGAAGAAACTCGCCGCACGCGTCACCAGGGCAACCGTGCGCACTATGCGCCTTCGCAACGGATCGGCTTCCACTGCACCACTCGCTCGGCCGAATCTGTCGACAGCTCGAAGCGGCCGTACAGCACTGCTGACCGCTCGAAAACCCGATACACGGATGAAAAGCCGGCTCACCCGGTCGTCGGCGATCACGCTGAACATCGGCTCGAACGACGAGCTCGCGGCCGATCGCGGCCTGCGAAGAAGAAGTCGGCGAACGAATACGGCAAAGAAGGCAAAAGCAAATACGGGCTCGACCCGTCGAAGAAGCTGTCAACGCTTGTCTCGTGGCACACGCGTTGCCGCCTGAAGAGGACGTTCCGAAAAAATCAAGAACAACATCAAAGACGCGACCGACAGTGCTCGACAGCACGGGCTACACGAACCCGATCGTGCTGGTCGGTTTCTACAACCCGCAGGCGTTCATCCTGCCCGGCAGCGACGGGCTGCAGGAGATCCTGAACAACGACATGGAAGAAGCCATACGTCGCAAGGCGAATTCCCGGCCAACGTGAACTACGCGAACCCGTTCCCGGAGTTCAACCGGGTCCCGAAGGCAGCGCCGAAGAACACAAAGCGATCTGCAAAAGTACACGGAAGAGTGCAACCCGCTCGTCCAAGAAACGAAAACCGGACACGATCCTGGATGCGAACGGCGACATCCACCCGACGCCGCTCGGCTACAAGCAGATGGGCAAACTCGTCATCTCGACACGCACTGCTAATCGAGCTGAGAACGATCTGAGCTGCGCGCATTCGGGGCGCCTGGCGCATCGGCCGGGCGCCCCGTCTGCGTTTCTGCGGCTGAGGACCGCTCGCGCGGCGCTCAGGCGCTGCGAGGCCCGGAGCGCTTGAGCTCGTCGGCGGCGCGTCCGAGCACGGCGAGCATCGCCGGCGCAGCCGGCACGAGCCGCGCGCCGTCAGGCGTCGCGGCAATCACCTGGCGCACCGGCGGGGCCGGAGAGAGCGCGCGGATGACGATGTCCTCGCGCAGCACCGACAGCGCCAGCTGCGGGATCAGCGCGACGCCGACGCCGGCGGCGACGAGCCCTTGGACGGTCTGGTAGTCGTCGCTCTCGAACGAGACGGTCGGCTCGAAGCCGGCGGCGTGGCAGCAGCGCACGACGTGTCGCGCGCAGGCGCTCGCGCTCGAGGTCTGCACCCACGCCTCGCCCTGCAGCTCCTCCAGGCGCAGACGGCCTTTCTTTGCGAGGCGGTGCTCGCGTGGCAGCGCCAGGTACATCGGGTCTTCGAGCAGCGGCGAGCGCGACGCTTCGGCCAGCAGCGGCTCTTCGTCGTCGAACTCGAACAGCAGCGCGAGGTCGAGCTCGCCGGCGCGCAGTCGCGGCGCGATCTCCTCGGGCTCGCCCTCGGCGAGCGTCAGCTCGACGTCCGGGTAGGAGTCGCGGAAGTTCGCGATCGCGAGCGGCATCAGCGTCGAGCCGGCGCTCGGGAAGGAGGCCATCCGCAGCCGCCCGCCGCGCAGCCCGGCGATCGCCGAGAGGGCCGTCTCGGCGATCTCCAGGCGCGCGAGGATGCCCTCGGCGTGGCCGACGAGCGTCTGCCCGGCGGCCGTCAGGCTGACGCCGCGCGGGTGGCGCTCGAGCAGCGTCATGCCGGTTTCGGCCTCGAGCGCTGCGATCTGCTGCGAGATCGACGACTGCGTGTAGTCGAGCGCGTGCGCGGCGGCCGACAGCGAGCCGCGGTAGGCGACCTCCTTGAGGATCTTCAGGCGGGCAACATTAAGCATTAGCAGTCATTATAGCTCCGATCAGAAAGATCATTGGAGCCGATGGCAGGAACGTGCGATATTGGGATGAAGCAAGTCAACGAAAAAGAACTTGAGAGCCCTGCCACCGAAGGCGGGCCAGACATAAGGAGTCAGAAAATGTCCACGAAGATCATCGTTTCCTACGACGGCACTGCAAACGAGAACGACGCGATCGCGCTCGGCCGCGTGTTCGCCGGCGCCGGCGCCGAGGTGGCGCTCGCATACGTGCGCCACTCGCACGAGCCTGACGCCGAGCGCGAGCGCGCCGCACAGGCCGAGGCCGAGGAGCTGCTCGAGCGTGGCGCCAAGCTGTTCGGCGATGAGAGCGTCGCCCGCCACGTGGTGGTCGACGCCTCGACGCCACGCGGCCTGCGCGCGCTGGCCGAGCGTGAGGGCGCCGACGTCGTCGCGTTCTGCTCGGACTCGCACACGGCCAACGGCCACATCTCGGTCGGCAACTCGGCGCAGCAGCTGATCGAGGGCGGCCCCGTCGCCGTCGCGATCGCACCGGTCGGATTGGCCGAGAACGCGGCGTCTGCCGATTCGCTCGATCGTCGCGATCGGAGACGCCGAGGGCGGCGCACGCCAGACGGCCGAGTCGCTTGCCGCCGCGCTCGGCGTGAGCGTCGCGCCGGTCGCGAACGAGGAGGCCGGGCTGCTCGTCGTCGACTCGCGCCCGGAGGCCGAGCAGGGTCGCGTCGCGATCAGCGCCTCGGCGGCGCATGTCGTCGAGATCGCGCGCTGCCCGGTGCTGATCCTGCCGCGCGGCCGCGCGCTGACGTTCGGCCGCACTGCTGCGTCGGTCGCCTAGCGCGAGCGCGCGCAGCACAGCACGCTCAGGCGGGCGTCGGCCTCAGCGAGAGCTGCGGCGGGCGCTCGCCTTTCGCGTTCGCAACAGATGGCCGCCGAGCGCCTGAGCGACGTCGAGCGCGCCACCGACGAGGTGGCCGAGCGGTCCGGTCCACAGCCACGTCTCGGCGCGCCGTAGGGTCGATGCGGAGGGGGGCTGCTGCACTTCGCAGCACGGTATCGTGGCGCAGGTGAGCGCAACGCTGCAGACGAGCCTTACCGAGCTGCCCGAGTCACGCGTGCGCCTGCAGGTGCAGGTTGCGCCCGGCGAGGTCAAGACACGACTGGAGAACAAGGCGCGCCAGCTCGGACGCGAGCTGAAGCTGCCCGGCTTTCGCCGCGGCAAGGTGCCGGCGCCGCTCGTGATCCAGCGCGTCGGGCGCGAGGCGGTGCTCGAGCAGGCGGTGCGTGAGGCGCTGTCGGGCTGGTATGCGAAAGCGGTCGAGGAGGCCGGCGTGGTGCCGGTCGGCGACCCGCAGATCGAGCTCGGCGAGCTGCCGGACGACGGCCAGCCGCTGGCGTTCTCGATCGAGCTCGGCGTGCTGCCGAAGGCCGAGCTCGGCGCTTATGAGGGCCTTGAGGTGGCGCGTCGTGAGCCGGCTGCCGAGGAGCAGCAGATCGAGGCCGAGATCGAGGCGATGCGCGAGCGCCTGGCGCGCCTGGAGACCGCCGAGCGCCCTGCCGCCGAGGGCGACTTCGTCGTGATCGACTATGTCGGCTCGCTCGTCGAGGAGGCGGACGAGCAGGACGCCGACGCGGACTCGGCCGAGCGCCGGCTGACGCCGTTCGAGGGCGGCGAAGGTCGCGATCAGCTGATCGAGCTGGGCGGCGGCAACCTGATTCCGGGCTTTGAGGAGGCGCTCGTCGGCGCAAGCGCCGGCGAGCAGAAGGACGTCGAGTTGACGTTCCCCGGCGATTACCCTGCCGAGCAGCTGGCCGGTCGCGACGCGGTCTTCGAGGTGACGGTCAAGGAGGTCAAGTCCAAGCAGCTGCCGGAGATCGACGAGGACTTCGCGATCGACGCCGGCTTCGACGACGTGCAGGAGCTGCGCGAGGACATCCGCCGCCGGCTGCTCGAGGCCGACGAGCCGCGCGTGGAGGGCGAGTTTCGCGAGGCGGCGCTCGACGCGGCCGTCGCGCAGGCGAGCGTTGCGCTGACACCTGAGCTCGTCGCGGCGCGCGCGAGAGAGATGTGGGAGCGGATGATGCACACGCTCTCGCATCGAGGCATCTCGCGTGAGGCCTATCTACAGATCTCCGGGCGCGAGGAGCAGGAGCTGCTGAGCGAGATGGAGCCCGACGCCGAGCGCGCGCTGCGTCGCGAGGCGGTGCTGACGGCGATCGTCGCGGCCGAGCAGATCGAGCCGAGCGAGCAGGAGCTGCTGGAGGCGATCGAGCCGACGGCCGAGCGCGAGGGCGTCGCCGCGCAGAAGCTGATCGACGACCTGCGCTCCGGCGGGCGCCTGGAGGAGCTGCGCGAGGATCTCGCGGCGCGCAAGGCGATCGAGCTGATCGCCGAGCGCGCGAAGCCGATCTCGGTCGCGCAGGCGCAGGCGCGCGAGCAGCTGTGGACGCCCGGGCAGGGCGAGGAGCCCGAGCGCGCCGTGCCGGCAGGCGCCGCTCAGGCGGGCGGCAAGCTGTGGACGCCTACCGATCGCGGAGCGGGCAGCTAGCCTCTAGAGGAATCCAGCCGGCGAAGCGAAACAGAACCGAGGACTATGAGCCCACTTGTTCCAATGGTTGTCGAGCAGACCTCGCGAGGCGAGCGCGCGTTTGACATCTACAGCCGCCTGCTCAACGAGCGGATCATCTTTCTCGGCACGCCCGTCGACGACCAGATCGCCAACCTGATCGTCGCGCAGCTGCTGCATCTCGAGTCAGAGGATCCGGAGAAGGACGTCTCGCTCTACATCAACTCGCCGGGCGGATCGGTCTACGCCGGCCTTGCGATCTACGACACGATGCAGTTCATCAAACCGGACGTGCAGACGATCTGCGTCGGCATCGCGATGTCGATGGGCGCGCTGCTGCTGGCCGGCGGCGCCGAGGGGAAGCGGATGGCGCTGCCGAACGCGAAGATCCTGATCCATCAGGTCTCCTCGAGCTTCGAAGGGCAGGCGACCGACATCGAGATCCACGCGAAAGAGATCATCGACGTGCGCAAACGCCTCGACGAGATCATCGCCAAGCACACGCACAAGGACATCGCCGAGGTCAGCAAAGACACCGATCGCGACTACTTCATGTCCTCGGAGGAGGCCAAGGAGTACGGCATAATCGACCGCGTCATCTCCGAGCATTAGAGCTAGCGAGCGATGGCCAGACCGACAGACTCCAACGAGCAGCTCCTCTGCAGCTTCTGCGGCAAGTCTCAGCGCCAGGTCAAGAAGCTGATCGCCGGTCCGGGCGTCTACATCTGCGACGAGTGCATCGATCTCTGCAACGAGATCATCGACGAGGAGCTCTCGGCGCCGCCGGCGTTCGACCTCGAGAACCTGCCCAAGCCGCGCGAGATCTACGACGTGCTCGACGAGTACGTCGTCGGCCAGGACCCTTCCAAGCGCACGCTGTCGGTCGCCGTCTACAACCACTACAAGCGCGTCCAGATGATGATGTCGGGCGACACCGACATCGAGCTGCAGAAGTCGAACATCCTGCTGCTGGGGCCGACCGGCTGCGGCAAGACGCTGCTCGCGCAGACGCTCGCGCGGATCCTCAACGTGCCCTTCGCGATCGCCGATGCGACGGCGCTGACCGAGGCCGGCTACGTCGGCGAGGACGTCGAGAACATCCTGCTGAAGCTGATCCAGGCGGCCGACTACGACGTCAAGAAGGCCGAGACCGGGATCATCTACATCGACGAGGTCGACAAGATCGCGCGCAAGGCCGACAACCCGTCGATCACGCGCGACGTCTCCGGCGAGGGCGTGCAGCAGGCGCTCTTGAAGATCCTCGAGGGCACGCAGGCATCGGTGCCGCCGCAGGGCGGGCGCAAGCATCCGCACCAGGAGTTCCTGACGATCGACACGACCAACGTGCTGTTCATCTGCGGCGGCGCGTTCGCCAACCTCGACAAGGTGATCGAGCGGCGGATCGGCCACAAAGGCGTCGGTTTCGCGGCGGCGATCGAGGCGAAGGCCGAGCGCGACACGGGCGAGGTCTTCGAGCACTGCCTGCCCGAGGATCTGATCGAGTACGGGCTGATTCCCGAGTTCATCGGTCGCCTGCCGGTCGTCTCTGCGGTGCACCAGCTGACGCGCGATGACCTCGTCTCGATCCTCGTCGAGCCGCGCAACGCGCTGGTCAAGCAGTTCCAGCGGTTCTTTGCGTTCGACGGGATCGAGCTGGTCTTCTCCGAGGACTCGCTGACGGCGGTCGCCGAGCGCGGCCTCGAGCGCGAGACCGGCGCGCGTGGCCTGCGCTCGATCATCGAGGAGATCCTGCTCGAGGTGCAGTTCGAGCTGCCTTCACGGCGTGACGTGAAGAAGTGCGTCGTGACGAAGGAGACGGTCGAGAAGGGCCTGACGCCGACGCTCGTCACCGAAGCGGCGCCGGAAGACGCCGCCGAGGCTCCGCGCGAGCAGTCGGCCTGAGCGCCGCGACGGCGCCGACCGCTACGATCTGCCTGTGTCCAAGCGAAGCGAGTCCAAGTCGCTCGTCAAGAGCACGGTCGGCGCCGTGCCGTGGCTGACGCTGGCGCGCGTCGTGATGGTCGTCGGCAAGCACTGGAACGGGCTGTCCTCGAAGGAGCGCGCGCGCCTGGCACAGCTGATCGGCGAATCGCGCGGGCGCACGGGCAACCTCAGCGTCAAGCAGCGTCTCGAGCTGCGCAGGCTCGCCGGCAAGCTCGATCTGAAGGGCCTCGGACGCGAGCTGGTGCCGCTCGTCTACGGCTCTCGCAAGCGTCGCGGGCGCAAGCGCGGCTAGGCGAGCGAGCCGCCTCGCGGCGCGTTGCAGGTGCAGAGATGACCGACGACCTCGACAAGCTCTCAACGCACGAGCTGCACGACCGTGCGATCCGACGCGCCGAGCGCCACGTCGACGTGAAGTTCTTCTGGCGGCTGCTGCAGCTGGTTCCGGCAGCGAAGGCGGCGAGCGGCGACACCGGCGAGGCCGACTACGACGTGCAGTTCCTGAAAGGACTGATCTCCGACGCGCTGCACAGCGGCGACGGCGAGCTCGGCGAGGCGATGCGGCCGGTGTTCCTCGACTACCTGCGCGAACACGAAGCCGCGTGATCCGGCTGCGCGAGGGTTGCCCAGCGAGATGACGACAGCGCGGCGCTCGCGTCAGGAGACGGGCTCGGCGGCGGGGGCGCACAGCGCCCGCCCGCCGGCCTGGAGCGCGCGCCAGGCCGAGGCGCACCTGCGCTCGCTCGAGCTGTTCGGAATGCGCTTCGGGCTCGACCGGATGCGGCGGATGATGACGGTGCTCGGCTCGCCGCAGCGACGCTACGAGACGATTCACGTGCTCGGCACGAACGGCAAGACCTCGACGACGCGGATGACGGCGGCGATCCTCGAGCGCCACGGCCTGCGCACGGCGGCCTACACCTCGCCGCACCTGATCTCCTACTCAGAGCGCGTGCAGATCGGCGAGCGCGAGATCGCCGAGCAGGAGCTGGCCGACGGGATCGCGCGCGCCGCCTGGGCCGCCGAGCGCGTCAACCGCACGCTCGCCGGCGACGACCACGTGACGCAGTTCGAACTGCTGACGGCGGCGGCGCTGTGGACGATGGCCGAGCGCGAAGTCGAGGTGGCGGTGATCGAGGCCGGTCTCGGCGGTCGCTACGACGCGACGTCGGTGATCGATGCGCGCGTGACGGCGCTGACGAACGTCGGGCTGGAGCACACGCGCTGGCTGGGGCCGACCGTGCGTGACATCGCCGAGGAGAAGCTGGCGGTGCTCGGCGAGCACTCGACGCTGGTGCTCGGCGCCGAGCTCGCGCCGGAGGCACTTGCGGTCGCCGAGCGCGTCGCGCGCGAGCGCGACGCGCAACTGCTGATCGCGCCGCGCGAGCCGTCGCTGGGTGCCTCGGCACTCGCCGCAAAGGGCGGCTTTCAGCGACGCAACTTCGCGCTGGCCGAGCTCGCCGCGCGCTCCTATCTGCAGGCGCAGCGGCATCGCTGCCGGTGAGCGGGCGATCGCTGCGGCGGCCGCGGCGACAGCCGTGCGCGGACGCCTGCAGGTCGTCGCCGAGAGCCCGCTGACGGTGCTCGACGGCGCGCACAACCCGCACGCGGTCGCTGCGCTGGTGCGCGCGCTGCCGGAGCTCGTCGGCGATCGGCCGCTCGCGCTCGTGCTCGGCGTGCTCGACGACAAGGACGCGGCGAGCATGCTCGAGCTGCTGCTGCCGCTGTGCGAGCGCGCCTGGTTCACGGCTCCGCCGAGCGGGCGCGCGCTGCCGCCGGCGGCGCTGCAGTCGCTCGCGCGCCAGCTCGGCTTCGAGCGGGTCGAGCTGCGAGGCGAGCCCATCTCGCGCGCTGCAGCGCGCTCGCGCCTGGGCGCGCGATCGCGGCGCGGCCGTGCTCGCGACAGGCTCGGTCTACCTGGTCGGTGAGCTGCTGGCGAGCGGCGAGCTGGGCGAGCAGACGGAGGAGTCGGCCGAGGATCGGCGAAGGGCGGCACCATGAACGAGAGCGGCCCGTCCGTGCTGACGATGATCGGCGCCGTTGCGCTGATCGTCGCGCTCGTGATCCTCGTGTTCTTCGCTGCTGGTTACGGCTTTGGACGCCTGTTTCTCTAAACTCGGGGCCGGCCGATGCTAACGCTCGCGTACTTCGGAATCGAAAGCAGCGGCCTGAATCTGGTCGTCGACCTGCTGATCCTGTTCGTCGTCGTCCTCTATCTCTCGCTGATCTACTGGACCTACGCCGACGCGCGCCGGCGGATCCTCGATCCGATGCTCGTCGGATGTGCGACGGCAGCTTCGCTGTTCCCGTTCGTCGGCACGATCGTCTACATGATCCTGCGCCCGCCGGAGTACATCGAGGACGTGCGCGAGCGCGAACTGGAGGTGCAGGCGGCCGAGGCACGACTGCATGAACTCGACTTCGCGCTGTGCCCACACTGCGACTACCGCATCGAGAAAGACTTCGTGCGCTGTCCGAGCTGTCTGCGCAAGCTGAAGGAGCGCTGCGTCAACTGCTCACGCCCGCTCGACCAGGCGTGGACGATCTGTCCGTACTGCGAGACCGAGGTCGTCTCCTCCTCGCCGCGACGCACGCGCCGGAGGCGAACGGCGGCGGCGGTCGAAGCCGAGCAGCAGGCTGAGCTGGCGGCCGCGACGGGGCGGCCGGAGACGGCGCGCGCGAGGGCGATGCGCGAGCGCGAGGAGCGCGAAGTCGGGCGAAGCGACGGTCGAGAGCGGCGGCGAGCTCGATGTGGAGCAGGAGACGCGCGCGACGCCGATCGCGGCGTCGGAGAGCACTGCCGGCACGCGCCGTGGCGCGCGTGCGAGCCGCCCGAGCGGCCGTGCGCGTCCGAGCAGCTAGACAAATCCAACAGGGAAGGAACCGATGGACCGAACGTTGATCCTCGTGAAGCCCGACGCGTTCGCGCGCGGGCTGACGGGCGAGATAATCGCGCGCTTCGAGCGCAAGGGGCTGAAACTCGTCGCGCTGCGCGGCATGACGGTCGATCGCGAGCTCGCCGAACAGCACTACGCCGAGCACGCCGAGCGTCCGTTCTTCGGCGAGCTGGTCGACTTCATCACGTCCGGTCCGCTCGTCGCGATGGTGCTCGAGGGCATCGACGCCGTGAAGGCGGCGCGCCAGGTGATCGGCGCGACGAACCCGCTGGAGGCGAATACCGGCTCGATTCGCGGCGACTTTGCGATCGAGACGGGACGCAACATGGTGCACGGCTCGGACTCGGCCGATTCGGCGGCGCGCGAGTCGAAGCTGTTCTTCGGCGACCTGGCCTGACGCGATGAGCAGCGCCGGCAGCGGCGAGCGTGCGCAGGCCGGCGGCTCGCGCGCGCTGGTGCTCGCATCCGGCTCGCCGCAGCGCCGCGAGCTGCTCGCTCGGCTCGGCGTGCCTTTCACCGTTCGCGTCTCCGGCGCGAGTGAGCTCGAGCAGGGCACTGACGTGGCGGCGCTGGCCGTCGAGAACGCGCTGCGCAAGGCGCGCGCAGCGCTGCTGGCGGGCCGGCGTGAGGTTGTGCTCGGCTGCGACACGATCGTCGTGCTCGACGGCGTCGTCTACGGCAAGCCGACCGACGAGGCGGCGGCGCGGCGGACGCTGAGCGCGCTCGCCGGGCGCACGCACGAGGTGATCAGCGGTGTCGCGCTGCTGCTCGCCGACCGCGACGGCACGGTCGAGCAGCGCACGGCGCATGAGCGCACGAAGGTCAGCTTCGGCGCGATCGAGCGAGTCGCTGCTCGACTCCTACGTCGCGACCGAGGAGTGGCGCGGACGATCGGGCGGATATGCGGTGCAGGGCGCGGGCGCGAGGTTGGTGCGCGCGATCGACGGCGAAGTCGAGAA
The DNA here is from genome assembly GCA_963812575.1 of uncultured Solirubrobacteraceae bacterium. Lineage (GTDB taxonomy): Bacteria > Actinomycetota > Thermoleophilia > Solirubrobacterales > Solirubrobacteraceae > Palsa-744. Next base: position 137,104 of record CAWEVS010000016.1, read on the forward strand.
CGTCGTCGGCCTGCCGCTGGGACTGCTCGGCGAGCTGTGCCCCGAGCTGTTCGGAGGGTGATCGGCGCCTTGCGGCGCCTGTCGGCGTGCGTTCGTGCTGCTCCTGGCGCTGCGGATCCACGCGAACGCGATTTGCCTGCAAAACCGCTGGCGAACCTATCGGGCGGCGAGCGGCGTCCGCTAGACTGCGCCACCTGGCGAGCCCGACCGACCGGTGCTCTCCACGGCGCGACCGCAGAGCACACGCAGGTGTGACGGCGGGCGCCGGGCGACGTACGCTTCTTTCCTATAAATGGGCATCTTCAGCTATCTGACAGGCTTCGGCGGCCGCGACATGGCCGTCGACCTGGGCACGGCAAACACGCTCGTCTACGTGCGCGGCCGCGGCATCGTCCTGTCGGAGCCGAGCGTCGTCGCGATCGACTCGCGCACCGGCGAAGTCCACGCTGTCGGCATCGAGGCGAAGCGGATGCTGGGGCGCACGCCGGGCACGATCCAGGCGATCCGGCCGCTGAAGGACGGCGTGATCGCCGACTTCGACGTGACCGAGCAGATGCTGCGCCACTTCATCCAGAAGGTGCACCAGAACCGCTGGGCGCATCCGCGCGTCGTCGTCTGCGTGCCCTCGGGCGTGACCGGCGTCGAGAAGCGCGCCGTCGAGGAGGCCTGCCTGTCGGCGGGCGCGCGCACGGCCTACCTGATCGAGGAGCCGATGGCTGCGGCGATCGGCGCCGGGCTGCCGGTCGGCGAGCCGACCGGCTCGATGGTCGTCGACATCGGCGGCGGCACCTCCGAGGTCGCCGTGATCTCGCTCGGCGGCATCGTCGTCTCGCAGTCGATTCGCGTCGGCGGCGACGAGATGGACGAGGCGATCATCAACTACGCCAAGCGCGAGTACAAGCTGCTGATCGGCCAGCAGACGGCCGAGGAGCTGAAGCTCGAGATCGGCTCGGCCTGTCCGATGGCGGAGGAGCTGCAGGCCGAGATCCGCGGGCGCGACATGGTCGCCGGGCTGCCGAAGACGGTCGTGCTGACCAGCGAGGAGATCCGCCAGGCGCTCGAAGAGCCGCTCACGCAGATCCTCGACGCGGTCAAGGAGACGCTCGACCGCACGCCGCCGGAGCTTGCCTCGGACATCATGGACCGCGGCATCATGCTGGCCGGCGGCGGCTCGCTGTTGCAGGGCCTCGACGAGCGGCTGCGCGAAGAGACGCAGATGCCGGCGCACCTGGCCGAGTCGCCGCTGACCTGCGTCGCCGTCGGCTCGGGCCGCTCGCTGGAGGAGTTCGAGGCGATTCACCGCTCGAACCGCAGGTCGCGCAACCGCGGGCAACAGCGGCGCAGGTGAGCGCCGCAGCTGTGACGTGCGCGCGGGTCCGGGGGTACTCTTTCTCGTGAACGCTTCGGAAGGTCGCTATCGGTGCATGACAAGACAGTCCGGCGTCGACGTGCGGTGCTCGCGCTGCTCGTCGTGCTCTCCCTGATACTGCTGACGGCCTACTTCGGTGAGCGCTCCAGCGGGGGGCTGCACTCGGTCCAGCGCGGATTCCTGACGGTCGTCTCGCCGATCCAGAACGGCGCCAACAAGGCGCTGAAGCCCGTGCGCGACCTGATCGGCTGGTTCGGCGACACGCTGCACGCGAAAGGCCAGCGCGACGAACTGCGCAAGCAGGTCGACCGGCTGCGCCGCCAGGTGATCGCCGACGAATCCGAAAAACACTCCTACCGAGAACTGCTCTCGCTGTATCGGCTCGACAACCAGCTGAGCGTCAGCGACTACCACCCGGTGACGGCGACCGTCGTCGCGAAGTCTCCGAACGTCTGGTATTCGACGGTGACGATCGACAAGGGCGAATCCTCCGGCGTGCACGTCAACGATCCGGTGATCAACGACGAAGGGCTGGTCGGCAAGATCGCGCAGGTCGCCTCCGACGGCGCGCAGGTGACGCTGATCACCGACAGCTCGGTCGGCGTCTCGGCGCGCGTCGGCACGTCGGGCGCGACCGGCATCGTTCAGCCGAAGGTGGGCGAACCGAACGATCTGCTGCTGCAGTACCTGCCGGCCAATGCGCGCGCCAATCGCGGCGAATACGTGCTCACGTCGGGCACCGTCTCGAGCCCCGACGACTCGCTCTACCCTCCCGGCATCCCGATCGGGCAGGTCACGTCGGTCAACGAAGAAAGCGCATATCGCTCGGTCAACGTGCATCCGCTGGCCGACCTGCACAACCTCGAAACCGTGCAGGTGCTGACCGCCGCGCAGGGCTCGCTGCCGTCCAACCTGAGCCGGCTGACCTCCGAGCTGCCGCCCGGCCAGCACGCCGGGTCCTCGGACGGCGAACAGCTCGCATCGACTGGAGGCGAATGAGCGCGAGCGTCTCGACAGGGCTGATCTGGCGGATCGCTGCGCTCTCGGTGCTCGCCGTGTTCTTCCAGATCGGCGTCGTCTCCGAGGTGCCGGTGTTCGGCGTGAGCGCCGATCTCTCGCCGCTGCTCGTCGCCTTCGTCGGCCTCTTGTGCGGCTCGACCGTCGGCGCCGCGACGGGCTTCGCCGTCGGCCTGCTCGTCGACCTCGCGCTGGTGCAGACGCTCGGCGTCACGTCGCTGACGCTGACGCTCGTCGGCTACTGGGCGGGCCGGCTGCGCGAAGTGCGCGACCCGCAGGCTGGCCTGACGCCGCTGCTCGTCGGCGCCGCCGCATCCGGCGGCGCGATGATCTTCTACTCGATCGTGCAGTTCCTGCTGGGCGTCGACGCGCCGGTCAGCCTCGAGCTGCTGCTGCAGATCGTGCTCGGCGCCGTCGTCGACACGATCATCGCGCTGCCGGTCTACGTGATCGTGCGCCGCTGCCTGATCGGCGGCCTGCCGGAGGATCCTCGCAGGCGCCGTCGCCGGGCCTACACAACCGGCGGCCTCAGCCCGCTGTCCCGCTCATGACCGCCCGCCGCGCTGCATGAGCTCGATCGAACCGCCCGGCGGCGGCTGGCCGATCTCCGATCGCTCACGCGTGCCCGTCTCGCCGCAACTGGCGCTGCGCGTCGCGATCCTCGGCGGCTTCGCGCTGGCGATGTTCGCGATCATCTTCTTCCGCCTCTGGTTCCTGCAGGTGCTGACCGGCGAACAGTACGTGCAGCAGGCGAACGCGAACCGCGCGCGCGACCTGCCGATCGCCGCGCCGCGCGGCGAAATCCTCGATCGCGAAGGCCAGCCGATCGTCGCCAGCCGCACGACGAACGCCGTGCAGATCGTGCCCTCGGCGCTGCCGCCGGCAGGACATGCGCGGATCGCGCTGTACGACAAGCTCGGCCGGCTGCTCGGAATGAGCGGCGCGCACGTGCAGGCGCTCGTGATCAAGGGCCGCACGGCGGTGCCGTACGCGCCGGTCACGATCAAGACCGACGCCGGGCCCGGCGTGCTGACGGTGCTGGCCGAGCGCCAGAGCGAATTTCCCGGCGTCTCGCAGCAGCCGGTCTCGATCCGCGCCTACCCGTACGGTGCGATGGCCGCGCAGGTGCTCGGCTACGTCGGGCAGGTCTCAGAACCGGAGCTGAAGATGCACGCGTTCGCAGGCGTCAAGCAGGGCACGGTCGTCGGCCAGGAAGGGCTCGAGTACTACTACGACCGCTACCTGCGCGGCGAGCCGGGGATCCAGCGCGTCGAGGTCAACGCGCAGGGCTATCCGGTGCCGAGCAACCTCGCGCCGACGCTGCCGAAGGCCGGCTACAGCCTGAAGGTGACGCTCGACCTCGGGCTGCAGCGCGAGAGTGAAAAGGCGCTGCTCGAGGGCATGGAAAACGCGCGCGCCGGCGGCAAACCGGCGGTCGCAGGCGCCTTCGTCGCGCTCGATCCGCGCAACGGGCAGGTGCTCGCGATGGGCTCCTCGCCGACGTTCAACCCGAACAAGTTCGCCAAACCGCTGACCAAGCAGGAATACGCGGCGCTGGAGGGCACGGCGAACGGCTCGGGCGAAGAAGCGCCGGCGCCGCTGACCAACCGCGCGGTCAACGGCACCTATCCGACCGGCTCGACGTTCAAGCCGATAACCGCCATGGGCACGCTCGAAGCGGGCGTGATCACGCCGACCGAGACGCTCGGCAACGGCGAGTGCATCCACGTCTCGACCGAGCAGTTCTGCAACTCGGGCAAAACCGACTACGGCCCGGTCTCGCTCGTCGAAGCGCTGAAGGTCTCCTCCGACACGTACTTCTTCGAAGACGGAGAGCTCGCCAACAGCCACGGCAACGTGATCCAGAACGAGGCGCACAAGCTCGGAGTCGGCGAGCAGACGGGCATCGACCTGCCGAGTGAGATCACCGGCGTGATTCCCGATCGCGCGTGGCGTGCGAAACAGAACGCGGCCGAGCTGGCATGCGAGCGGCGCACGCATCGCGCGACGTGCGGCTACGTCGCCGAAGTGCGGCCGTGGAGCGTCGGCGACAACATGCAGCTGGCCGTCGGGCAGGGCGACCTGCTGACCTCGCCGCTGCAGATGGCCGTCGCCTACTCGACGCTTGCCAACGCGTTCACCAACGGCGGCAACGGCTGGGTCGTGCGTCCGCACCTGGGCATGGAGATCGACGGCCCGCAGGGGCGCCTCGTGCAGACGCTGAGCTTCCCGGCCAGGCGCCACGTGCATCTCAACGACACCTATCTCGACGACGTCATGCAGGGGATCCACGAGGCCGCCAGCGAGCCCGGCGGCACCTCGGCGCCGGTCTGGGCGGGCTGGAACCAGTCGCTGCATCCGGTCTACGGAAAGACAGGCACGGCGCAGCACACGGGCAAAGAAGATCAGGCCTGGTACATGTGCTACATCGGCGACCCGAAGCGACCGATCGTGATCGCCGTGACCGTCGAGCAGGGAGGCTTCGGCGCCGAAACGGCTGCGCCGGTCGCGCGGCTGATGGCCTCGCAGTGGTTCGGTCAGCCGCTGAAGTTCGTCGCCGGGAGCTCGAAGACGTTTTGAGCCCGCTGAGCCCGATCACGGCGCCCGAGCAGCCCGTCGCGCCGCCGGCGAGCGGTGCGCGGACGCTGCGCCTGCCGCTCGACCCGCTGCTCGCGCTCGGAGCGATCGGCCTCGGTGTGTGCTCGGTCGTGACGCTCGGCGCGGCGACGAAAGACCTCGTCGCCGGCCAGCCGCACTACTACGTCGATCGCCAGGCGAGCTACCTGATCGTCGGCGTGCTGCTGATGCTGGCGCTCTCGCGGCTGGACTACTCGCGCCTGCGACCGCTGAAAAACGTGATCTACGGCGCACTGATCCTGAGCATCCTCGCGGTACTCGGGCTCGGCCACACCGCGCGCGGCTCGCAGCGCGCGATCAGCCTGCCGTTCTTCTCCTTCCAGGCCTCCGAGCTCGGCAAGGTACTGCTGACCGTCGCGCTGGCCTCGCTCGTCGTCGATCGCGCCAGGCGCCTGCGCGATCGCGACACGACCGCGCTGGTGATGCTCGCTGCGCTGGTGCCGGCGATGTTCGTGATCGCCCAGCCCGACCTCGGCTCGGGCCTCGTCTACATCGTGATCGCGTTCACGCTGCTGTTCATCGCAGGCGCGTCGTGGAAGCATCTGACGGCGCTCTTCGCGCTCGGCCTCGTCTCGCTGACGATCGTGCTCGTCGGCGGCGCCGGCGGCCGGCGTTCACGTGCTCAAGCCCTACCAGGTGCAGCGGCTGACGGCGTTCCTGCATCCGTCGACCAATCCGGAGAAGGAAGGCTACCAACAGGAGGAGTCGAAGATCGCGATCGGCGCGGGGCAGAAGACCGGCCGCGGCCCGAACGCGACGCAGATCAGGCTCAACTACGTGCCGGAGGATCACACCGACTTCGTCTTCGCTGCGGTCGGCGAGCAGTACGGATTCGTCGGCGCCGCGTTCGTGCTGCTGCTCTATGCGCTGCTGATCTGGCGCGCGCTGCGGATCCTCGTGATGTCGAAGGACCTGTTCGGCACGCTCGTCGCTGCCGGAGTAGCGGCTATGCTCATGTTTCAGGTCTTTGTCAACGTGGGAATGACGATTGGGATCATGCCGATCACCGGCGTCCCGCTTCCGCTCATGAGCTATGGCGGCTCGTCGGTAATCACGACCTTGTTGGCGATGGGCCTGCTGCAATCGATTTACGTGCAAGCGCGCGCCTCACAAGCAATGAAGGGCCGCGTGCTGCGGTAGCACCCCACAAATGAACGCCCCGCAACTCTCGCTAGACCGCCGCTCGAGTGGCCACGCCGCAAACCGTGGCCGCCGGAGTGAGCACGACGTCGCAGAGCTGCGGCCGGCAGCTGGGACCATCGCGATCTCGCGGACGTCCCGATCCGACATGGAAAGAGTTCACATTGAAAAAGCAAGTGCTTGTCAGCGTCGACCGCGCGGAGACGCGCGTCGCGCTGCTCGAGGCGGCCGGAGAGCCCGCCTCGCCACGATCCTCGGCAGCTCGCAAAGCCGGCTCGACCTCGAAAGCCGCCGCCAAACGCTCCGGCGCTGAGGCACAGGCCGGCTACCGAATCGCCGAGCTGTACATCGAGCGCCGCGGCGGGCGCTCGATCGTCGGCAACATCTACAAGGGCAAGGTCGACAACGTCCTGCCCGGCCTCGAGGCGGCGTTCGTCGACATCGGCCTCGAGAAGAACGGCTTCCTGCACGTCGATGAGATCGTCCTGCCGGGCGTCGAGACGCCGCGGCGCGGACGCGGCGCGGGCGGTGGCCGCAAGATCTCCGACCTGCTGAAGCCGGGTCAGGAGATCGTCGTGCAGGTCGTCAAGGATCCGCTGAAGACGAAGGGCGCGCGCCTTTCGATGGAGCTGACGATCGCCGGGCGCTACATGGTCTACGCGCCGACCGGCGAGGGCATCGGCGTCTCGCGCCGGCTCGAGGACAAAGAGCGCGACCGGCTGCGCCGCCAGACGGCGAAGCTCGAGATCGGCGGCGGCGGCGTGATCGTGCGCACGGCTGCGCACGGCGCCAAGCGCGAGGACTTCGAACGCGAGCTGAAGTACCTGCACAAGCTTCACGAGGTGCTCGAGAAGCGCGTCGAGGAGACGACCGCACCGGATCTCGTCTTCCAGGAGGCCGACCTCTCCGTGCGCGTCGTGCGCGACATCTTCTCGGCGCACTTCGAGCGCGCGATCGTCGACGACGAGCAGCAGTACCGGCGGCTCGTCTCGTTCTTCACGCGCACGGCGCCGGAGCTCGTCGAGCGCGTCGAGCTGTGGCAGCAGGAGCAGCCGCTGTATGAGGCCTACGGCGTCGACAAGGCGATCGACGGGCTGCTCTCGCGGCGCGTCGACCTGCCGAGCGGCGGCTATCTGATCATCGACTACGCCGAGGCGCTGACGGTGATCGACGTCAACTCGGGATCGTTCATCGGCCGCGGCAAAGGCGCGGGCCTCGAGGACACGATCACGAAGACGAACCTCGAGGCGGCCGAGGAGGTCGTCAACCAGCTGCGCCTGCGCGACATCGGCGGCATCATCGTGATCGACTTCATCGACATGGCACGCGCGCGCAACCGCGACGCCGTGATGAAGGTGCTGCGCAAGACGCTCGACGAGGACCGCACGAAGACGTTCACGGCCGAGATCTCCAAGCTCGGTCTGGTCGAGATGACGCGCCAGAACGTGACCGAGGGCGTGCGCGAGATCATGAGCCGTCCCTGCCCGACCTGCGATGGCGAGGGCGTGATCCGCTCGGAGGAGACGATCGCGATCGAGTTCGAGCGGCGCCTGCGCGACGTCGCCGCCGAGCATCCCGACACCGAGGCGTTCCTGGTGCAGATCAACCCGCGCGTCACGGCCGAGTTCACCGGCCACGGCTCACGCGTGCTGCACGCGCTCGAGGCGCAGACCGGCAAGTCGTTCCTGTTCGAGGGCTCCGAAGGCCTCGCGCTCGACCACTTCGCGATCACCTTCGAGGGCACGCGCGCCGAGGTCGAGGACCGCGCGCTGCCGTTTCGACAGGGCGACGAGGTGCTCGTCGAGATCGTCGAGCCGCACATGTACGACGTCGACGATGCGGTCGCGAAAATCGACGGCTACATCATCTCGATCGCCGGTGCGGCCTCCGAGGTCGGCACCAAGCGGATGGTGCGAATCGACGAGGTCGGGCGCACCGCCGCGACGGCGCTGCTGCTGGACGAGTCCGGCGAGGTCGTGCGCCCGCCGACGCGCTCATCGTCCTCGCAGGACGGCGCGCGCAGTGGCCGGCGCTCGACCGGCTCCTCCGCCGAGGGTGGCCGAGCCGGCACGCGCACTCGCTCTCGCGCGCGCGGCCGGCGCGCGCCGGCCGACAGCGAAGATGCGGACGTGCGGCGCGAAGCAGGGCTGCACGAATCGGCGACGGCGATCGACTCCGAGCCCGAGCAGGAGACGACGCCGAGGCCGCCCACCGCGGATGACACCGGCGGCGGGCGGCGAGCAGCCGGACGAGAGCGCTGCCGATGGCCTACAATCAAAGCCTCGGCGTCGTGGCCGCAGGGGCGGGCGACGCCGTTCGGCTGCCAAGGCACCGGCGACGCCGGAGTAGAGACTCGGGCGGCGCGGCGTTTCGGCGGCGCGCGGCTGATAACAGAGAGCTGGAGAACCACCGAACATGTACGCGATCGTGAAGACCGGCGGCAAGCAGTACCGCGTCGAGCGGGGCCAAAGGCTGCTCGTAGAGCGCCTCGCGGTCGATGAGGGCGCTGACGTCGCGCTCGAGCCGATCCTGTACCGCTCCGATGAGGCGGTCTTCGACAAGGCCGGACTCGAATCGGTCAAGGTCACGGCAAAGGTCCTCGCGCACGTACGCGGCGAGAAGCTGCGCGTGTTCAAGTTCAAGCCGAAGCGCGGCTACAAACGCCGCACCGGCCACCGCCAGGAGCTGACGCAGATCGAGGTCACCGAGATCGCGCAGGGCACAGCGAAAGCGGCCGCGAAAGCGCCTGCCGAGAAAGCACCGGCGAAAGCGGCTTCCGAGAAAGCTCCGGCGAAAGCCGAGGCGGCTGCGAAACCGGCTGGCGCGAAAGCCGACGCAGCCGCGAAACCGGCCGCCAAAGCCGACGCCGCGGCGAAACCGGCGGGCGGCGAGGAGACCGCGGCGAAACCGGCTGCGAAAGCCGAAAGCAAAACCGAAAGCGCAGACTTCGAAAGCGAAAGAGGAGCCGACTGATGGCGCATAAGAAGGGGCTCGGCTCGAGCCGCAACGGACGCGACTCCAACGCGCAGCGGCTCGGCGTCAAGACGTTCGCCGGCGAGACCGTGACGGGCGGCGAGATCATCGTGCGCCAGCGCGGCACGCGCTTCCGGCCGGGGCCGGGCGTCGGCATCGGCAAGGACGACACGCTTTACGCGCGCGCGGCCGGCACCGTGCAGTTCGCGACCGGACGGCGCGGACGCACGGTCAGCATCCTGCCCAGCTCAGAGTCCTAGCGCGCGCGCGTGAGCACGCGCCGCGTCGTCGGGCTGCTCGCGCTCGGTCGCGTCGCGCTCGGCACGGCGGTGCTCGCTGGGCCGGAGCGCGTCACCTCGCACTGGCTCGGCGCTCACGCATCGCATCCGGCGGTGCGCTACCTGGCGCGCTCGCTCGGCGTACGCGACATCGCGCTCGGCGCGCTCGCGCTGTGCACGCTCGGCGACGCGCGCGTCTCGGCGCAGGTCCAGACGGCGTGCGCGCTGACCGACTCGGTCGACGCGCTCGCGACGGTCGCGGCGCGCTCGGAGCTGCCGGCGGTCGGCGCGATCGGCACGGTCGCAGTCGCCGGCGCGGCGGCAGTCGGCGAGATCTTCCTCGCTCGCGCGCTCGCAGCCGGCTGAGCGGCGCCTTCACGGCTTCGCTTCGCCCGGGCCGCGCTCGCGGTGGCTGTCACGATGCTTGTCGAGATGCTGCACGATCGCGCAAAGATCTTCGTACAGGCCGGCGCCGGCGGCGACGGATCGACGAGCTTTCGTCGTGAAGCGCACGTGCCGCGCGGCGGGCCCGACGGCGGCGACGGCGGTCACGGCGGCGCGGTGACGCTGGTCTGCGACGACTCGCTGCGCGACCTGCAGTGGTTCCGCCACAAGACGCACTACCGCGCCGGACGCGGCGGGCACGGCGAAGGCTCGCAGCGCCACGGAGCCGACGGCAAGGATCTGGAGATCGCCGTTCCGCCGGGAACGGAGGTCGTCGCCTGCCGAGGACGACGATGGCGACCTCGGCGGGCGCCGCTGGGAGCTGCTGGCGGTCGGCCAGCGCGCGGCAGTCGCGCGCGGCGGCGCCGGCGGCAAGGGCAACAAGCGCTTCGCGACGCCGACGCGCCAGGCGCCGCGCTTTGCCGAGCGCGGCCTGGCGGGCGAGGAAGGGTGGCTCGAGCTGCAGCTGAAGCTGATCGCCGACGTCGGCCTCGTCGGCCTGCCGAATGCCGGCAAGTCCTCGCTGCTGACGCGCCTGACGCGCGCCGCGCCGAAGGTCGCCGACTACCCGTTCACGACGCTCTCGCCGGTGCTCGGCGTGCTCGATGGCGACGAGCGCCAGCTGGTGATCGCCGACATTCCGGGGCTGATCGAGGGCGCCAGCGATGGCGCCGGGCTGGGCCACGAGTTCCTCGCGCACGTCGAGCGCACACGCCTGCTCGTGCACGTGCTCGACCTCGCGCCGGAGCTGACCGGCGAGCCGGGCGCCGACGCACAGGCGAACTTCGCGACGATCGAGCGCGAGCTTGCGGCGCACGACCCGCGTCTGGCCGCGTTGCCGCGCGTGCTGGCGCTCTCCAAGTGCGACCTCGTCGACGAGCAGCGCACGCTCGAGGCAGTAGCGCAGTGGCAGCTGCGGCTGGGGCCGCAGACGCCGGTGATCGCGACCTCGAGCGCCACCGGAGCCGGGCTGCGCGAGCTCGCCGGCGAGCTGTTCCGGCTCGTGCCGAGCGAGCCGGAGCGCGACCTGGCGTCAGACGGCGACGGCGCGGAGTCTGCCCGGCGCGCCGCTGCCTGCCGGCGCCGAGCAGCTGGCCGAGCACATGGTCTTCCGTCCGGCGGCAGCGAGCGGTTTCACGGTCGAGCGCGTCGGGCCGAGCGCATTCGCCGTGCGCGGGCGCGGCATCGAGCGCCTGCTGGCGCGCTACGACACCGAGAACGAGGACGCGATGGCCTACTTCGAGGGCCGGCTGCGGCGGATCGGCGTGCTCAAGGCGCTGCAGGCAGAGGGCTTTCAGCCGGGCGATGAGATCGAGATCGCCGGTGCCGTGTTCGAGCTCGACCCCGACGAGTGATCGCCGCACGCCGCCCCTCGCGCGGTCGCTGCGACGGCGGCAAATAAGCTGACGTGATGAGGCGGATCGTGGTGAAGCTCGGCTCGAGCGTCGTCGCCGGCAGCGACGGCGAGCCGCGCGTCGAGGTGCTGCGTGCGGTCTGCGACTCGCTGAGCGAGGTACACGCGCAGGGCGATGAGGTGATCGTCGTGACGAGCGGCGCGATCGCACGCGGCATGCGCGTGATGGGACTCGCGCAACGTCCCAGCTCGATCAGAGAGCTGCAGGCGGCCAGCGCGGTCGGTCAGGGCAAGCTCTACCGGATCTACGACGAGCTGCTGCGCGAGCGCGGCGTCAGCAGCGCTCAGGTGCTGCTGACGTTCTTCGACATGAGCGCGCGCACGCACTACCTCAACGCCCGCCAGACGTTGACGACGCTGCTCGAGTGGCGCGTGCTGCCGGTGATCAACGAGAACGACACGACGGCGACCGACGAGATCTCCTTCGGCGACAACGACTTCCTGGCGGCGCAGGTCGCGGTGCTCGTGTCGGCCGAGGAGCTGATCCTGCTGACCGACATCGACGGGCTCTACACGGCCGATCCGCGGATCTACGCCGACGCGAAGATCGTTCGCGAGATGGAGGATTTCAGTGGTCTCGACGACCTCGACATCGGGCACACGACCTCGCCGCTCGGCTCCGGCGGCATGCGCTCGAAGGTCGTCGCGGCGGACATGGCGACGGCAGCCGGTATCCAGACGACGATCTGCAGCGGCGTGCGCCCGGAGGCGCTGCGCACAGTGCTCGCCGGCGAGCGCGAGGGCACGCGCTTTCCCGCACGCGAGGCGCGCTACAGCTCGTTCAAGCTGTGGCTGAAGTACGCCAAGCCCTCGCGCGGAAAGCTGCTGATCGACGCCGGCGCAGCGCGCGCGTTGCGCGACGGCGCCGCCAGCCTGCTGCCCGTCGGCGTCGTCGAGGTCAGCGGCGAGTTCGACGCCGGCGACGCCGTGGAGATCGTGCAGGCGGCCAGCGGCGAGGACGAGCAGACGCATCGCCTGGGCAAGGGCATCTGCAACTACTCGGCGGCCGAGCTTCGCCAGGTGCAGGGCTTGAAGTCGGCGCTCGCGCGCGAGCGCCTGCCGCACGCCAGCGAGGAGGCCGTGCACCGCGACTACCTCGTGCTCGACTGACAGTCGTACCCTGTACTGGCGGTGGCGACAGTCGCATCATCGGTAGCGGAGCTCTGTGCGGGCGCGAAGCGCGCCTCGCGGCTGCTCGCGCGCGTCGACAGCGACGTCAAGAACGCCGCGCTGGAGTCGATCGCAGCGGCACTCGAGGCGCGGCTCGAGGAGATCCTCGAGGCGAACGAGCGCGACATGCAGCTCGGCGCCGAGAGCGAGCTCGGCGACGCGCTGCTCGACCGCCTGCGCCTGGATCGAAAGCGCGTCGCGCAGATCGTCGCGGCGGTGCGCCAGATCGCCGCGCTGCCCGACCCGGTCGGCGAGCTGATCGACGGCCAGCGCCTGCCGAACGGCCTCGACGTGCGCAAGGTGCGCGTGCCGCTGGGCGTCGTCGCGGTCGTCTACGAGGCGCGCCCGAACGTGACGATCGACGCGGCAGCGCTGTGTCTGAAGTCCGGCAACGCGATCGTCCTGCGCGGCTCCTCTGCGGCGCAGCACTCCAACGCGATGCTCGCGCAGATCGCCTCCGAGGCTGCCGTCGCGGCGGGACTGCCCGACGGCTGCGTGACGCTCGTCGCCGGCGGCGGGCGCGAGGAGCTGGCCGAGCTGGCGACGCAGAGCGACAGCGTCGATCTGATCATCCCGCGCGGGGGCGAGGGCCTGAAGCAGGCGCTGCAGGCGGTCGCGAGCGTGCCGGTGATCTACGCCGCCTCGGGCAACTGCCACATCTTCCTCGACGCCTCGGCCGAGCTCGATCAGGCCGAGGCGATCGTGCTGAACGCGAAGCTGCAGCGCCCGGGCGTCTGCAACGCCGTCGAGACGCTGCTCGTGCACGAGGAGCTGGCGCCACGCCTGATCGCGCCGCTCGTGCGCTCGCTGATCGACGCTGGTGTCGTCGTTCGCGGCGACGAGCGCGTGCTCGAGCTTGCAGGGACCCTTTCGGACTCGGCGCTCGTGCAGGCTGCGAGCGATGAGGACTGGGAGACCGAGTATCTCGCGCTGACGCTGGCCGTCGGCGTCGTCGACTCGACCGAGCAGGCGATCGAGCACATCGCGCGCTACGGCAGCGGCCACTCGGAGGCGATCATCACGCGCGACACGGACTCGGCGCGCGCCTTTCAGCTCGGCGTCGACGCGGCGTGCGTGTACGTGAACGCCTCGACGCGCTTCACCGATGGCGGCGAGTTCGGGATGGGAGCGGAGATCGGCAACTCGACGCAGAAGCTGCATGCGCGCGGGCCGATCGGGCTGCGCGAGCTGTGCACGTTCAAGTACCTGATCGAGGGCGACGGACACGTCCGCGACTGAGCCGCGGCCGGGCGGCGGCGCGCTGCGCTCGCTCGGCGTGCTCGGCGGGACGTTCAACCCGCCGCACGTCGGGCATCTCGCGATCGCCCTGCAGGCGCGCGAGCAGCTCTCGCTCGAGCGCGTCGTGCTGGTGCCGGCGCGGCGCCCGCCGCACAAGCCGATCGCGCAGGACGCCGGCGCGCAGCGCCGGCTGGAGATGTGCCGGCTGCTCGTCGCCGGCATCGACGGACTCGGTGTCTGCGCGATCGAGCTCGAGCGAGATGGCCCGTCCTATACCGTGGATACCTTGAACGCGATACATACGAGTGAGCCGGAGGCCGAGCTGACGTTCATCCTGGGCGCGGACATCGCGGGCACGCTGAGCAGCTGGCACGAACCGGCGCGGCTGCTGGAGCTGGCGACGCTTGCGATCGCCGGCCGCTCGGGCGCCGATCGCGCGACGCTCAGCGAGTCGCTGGCCGAGATCGGCGTGCAGGCGCCGCGCGTCGAGTCGCTCGACTCGCCGAGGATCGATGTCTCCTCTTCGCTGGTTCGCCGGCGCGCTGCCGAGGGCGCGCCGCTGGAGCCGCTGGTCGGCGCCGAGGTGGCGCGCTACATCGCCGAGCACGGTCTGTACGGCGCGCGTGCGCGGGAGGTGAGCAGATGAGCTCCGAGCGGCTCTCGTCCGAGCAACTGCTCGGCGAGATCGTGCGACTGGCGGCGGACAAGAAGGCGTTCGACGTGGTCGAGCTCGATCTGCGCGGTGTGCTCGACTACACCGACTACTTCGTGATCTGCTCCGGCAACACGACGCGCCAGACGAAAGCGATCCATGACGGCATCCTCGAGGGGCTCAAGCACGAGCACAGCTCGCAGCCGCGCAAGGTCGAGGGCGCGAGCCGCGCCGACTGGATCCTGATGGACTACTTCGACGTCGTCGTGCACATCTTCACGCCGGACGCGCGCGCCTTCTACCGGCTCGAGGACCTCTGGGGCGAGGCGCCGTCACGGGTCGCCGACAGCGCCTGAGCCGCGGCTCGCGCTCGGCGTCTGAGCAGCGGCTCGCCGGCGTCTGCCGCGGCCAATGACTATTGAAATGCGTCGGGCCAGGCGGATAGGGTGGCTCAGACAGCGCTCGCGGTAGGCGCGTGGCGCGGTAGAGGGGGAGAAGAGCATGTATCGATCGACGGCTGCGTGCAGCCGCAGGACGCTGGCGCTCGGTGCGGGTGTCGCAGCGCTCGCAGCGCTTTCACTGAGCCTCGGCTCGCTGGCCTCGGCGGCGCGTGCCGACGGACCTGGCAGCGGCGCGCCCTGGGTCGCGAGTCTGGGCGACTCCTACATCTCGGGCGAGGCCGGGCGCTGGGCCGGAAATACGAACAAGAGCTCCTCGGAGATCGACGCGCTCGGCTCGACGGCCTACGACGACAACGCGTCGGGCACGGGCGAACTCATCTCCGGCTGTCACCGCTCGAAGTCGGCCGAGGTCTACATCGGCGCCGGCGTCAGCGGCGAGAACCTCGCCTGCTCGGGCGCGAAGACCTCGACGTTCACCGAAGGCAGCACGTTCAAGCCGGGCATCGACTTCTACAGCTCGGGGGGCAAAGAAGGCCAGGCGCTGATGCTGCAGCACTTCGCTGCGAGCCACAACGTCAAGCTCGTCGCGCTGACGATCGGCGGCAACAACTTCAACTTCGCGAGCATCGTGCAGACGTGCGTCGAGGATTGGCTCCTCTCGCCGTCGTGGTGGCCCGACTACTGCAGCGAAGAAAGCTCTGTCACGAACAACTTCACGGCGAGCAACGTCGCGAAGGTGAAGGGCGAAATCACGACGGCGGTGAAGAACGTCGCTCAGGCGATGGCGAACGCCGGCTACGCGAGCTCGCAGTACTCGATCCTGGTCGGCGACTACCCCTCGCCGATCCCACTCGGCTCGGGTTTCCGCTACTCGCAGAGCGGCTACACGCGCCAGGAAGTCGGCGGCTGCGGATTCTGGAACAAGGACGCCAACTACGCCGGCGAAAAGATGCTGCCGACGATCGACAGCACGGTGCTCGGCGCAGCGAGCGCTGCCGGGCTCTCGAACGTCAAGACGATGGAAGTCTCCTCTGCCTTCAACGGCCACCGCCTCTGCGAGAAAGGCGTCGGCCTGCTCGAGGAAGAGGGCTTGTCGTCGTGGAAGGGCGCAGGCGCGGTCGACAAATCGGAGTGGATCAACATGATCCGCACGATCACCGCGATCTTCCCGCCGTACGAAATCCAGGAAGACATCCACCCCAACTACTGGGGTCAGCTGGCGCTGCGCAACTGCCTCACGCAGGCATACAACGCCGGCACGCCGAAGGGCGGCACGTGCACGATCTCCGGCACCGGCCTGAACTCGGCCGGCGAGCCGAACATGTCGCTGCACTAGATCGCGTCAGGCGCAGGCGCTCGGGAGCGGCCCGGGCGCCTGCGCTGTCGCGCGCACGCCCGCAGGGCTACGTGGCGGCGGCGTTTCGCCACCCTGCGGCGCTTCGCGGGGTGCGAGACTGGCGCGCGTGAGCTCATCGGGCACGAGCGATACGCGGCGGATCAGCGCCGTGATGCGCGAAGACGAGCGTGTCACGCCGCTCGAGCTGTTCTTCGATCTGGTCTTCGTGCTCGCGCTGACGCAGTGCACGACGTTGATCGTGCACACGCCGACGTGGGGAGGAGTGCTGAGGGGCCTGCTGGTGCTCGGCATGCTGTGGTGGTCGTGGGTCGGCTATGCGTGGCTGACGAGCGTGATCGATCCCGAGGAAGGCACGGTGCGGATCGTCTTCTTCGTCTCGATGGCGGCGTTCCTCGTCGCGGCGATCTGCGTGCCGCACGCGTTCGGCTCTGACGCGCTGCTGTTCGCCTGCGCCTACGCGGTCGTGCGCGTGGCGCACATCGTGCTGTTCATGATCGCCAGCCGCGATGACGAGGCGCTGCGCAGCTCGGTGCTCGGCCTGGCCGTCAGCACGGCGATCGGCGCCGGACTGCTGTTCGCCGCGGCGGCAGCCTCGGGCGACCTTCGCGTGGCGATCTGGGCGAGCGCGCTGCTGCTCGACACGGGCGGTCCGTTCCTGTTCGGACAGGACGGCTGGAAGCTCGTGCCGGGCCACTTCGCCGAGCGCCACGGCGCGGTGCTGATCATCGCGCTGGGCGAGTCGGTCGTCGCACTCGGCGTCGGCGCTCACGAGGCGCTCGGCGTCGGCGTCGTTGCCGCGGCGGTGCTCGGCATTCTCATCGCAGCGACGCTGTGGTGGGTCTACTTCGACGTGACGGCGATCGTCGCACGCCGGCGCCTGGCGAAAGCGGCGCCTGGTCGCGAGCGAAACGGGATCGCGCGCGACTCCTACTCCTATCTTCACTTCCCGATGATCGCCGGCATCGCGCTGCTGGCAGTCGGGCTGAAGACGGCGCTCGCACACGTCGACAGCTCGCTCGCGACCGTGCCGGCGGTCGCGCTGCTCGGCGGCACGGCGCTCTACCTGCTCGCGCACGTCGCCTTCCGCCTGCGCAACATGCACACGCTGAGCGTCCGGCGGCTGGTGTGCGCGGTCGTCCTGCTGGCGCTGATTCCGCTGCACGGCAGCGTCTCGGCGCTCGCGATGCTCGGCATCCTCGCCGGCCTGCTGACGGCGCTGATCGCCTACGAGGCGATCCGCTATGCCGACTCGCGCGGACGGATTCGCCACCAGCTCGCGCACGAGCCTGTCGGCGAGTGAGAGCCTGAACGGCGAGCTCGCCGGGCGAGAGCTGGGCCGCGCCCTCAGGCAGCCAGCGCGACGCCCGCGGCGGGCCGCCGTGTCTGCATCTCGCCGCCGTCGAGGCGCTCGAGGACCAGGCGGCTGCCGCGCGAAGGGCTGAACGTGATGCCGCGCCGGCGCGTCGTCTCGGCCTGTGCGCCTGCCGGGCGCAGCTCATAGCGGCTGAGCACGCTGCGCAGCACGAGCTTCATCTCGAGCAGCGCGAAGCTCGCGCCGATGCAACGTCGCCGGCCACCGCCGAACGGGATCCACGTGTACGTGCCCGGCGGCTCGCCGAGGAAGCGCTCGGGGCGAAACGCGAACGGCTCCGGGTAGATATCCGGATCGTGATGCAGCAGGTGCGCGCTGGCGAACAGCACCGCACCAGGTTGGTATTCGATGCCACCGATCTCGATCGGCAGCTTGACCAGGCGCGGCTCGGCGTTCGGCACGACGGGACGGCGCCGCAGGATCTCGTTGATCGTCGCCATCAGGTAGGCCTCGTCCTCGTTGCCGGCGAGCTCGTCGTGCAGGCGCCGCTGCACGCGCGGCTCACGCGCGATCTGCTCCAGCGCCCAGGCCAGCTGCGAGGCGGTCGTCTCGTGGCCGGCGACGAGCGCCGTGACGAGCTCGTCGCGCATCTCCGGCGCCGTCATCGGCTCGCCGTCCTCGTCGCGCGCCGTGAGCAGCATCGAGAGGACGTCGTCGCCTGCCTCGCGCTCGGACCGGCGCTCCTCGATCAAGTCGTAGATCAACTGATCGGAGCGTGTCCTGGCGCGCTGCAGGCGAGCCATCGGACCGCGACCTCTGAGCAGCCGCTGCGCCGGCGGCAGCAGCGACAGCGGGCTCTCGCCGAAGGCGAGCAGCTCGGTCATCAGATCGCGCAGCTCGTCGAGCTGCGCACCGCGCTCGAGACCGAAGACGGCGCGGAGGATCACCTCGAGGGTGAGGCGCTGCAGGCGCGGGTGAAGCGCGACCGGCTCTCCCTCGGGCCACGAGCGCGCCTCCTGCTCGGCCAGCTCGGCCATCAGATCCGAGAGCTGCTGCATCTTCTCGCCGTGGAAGGCCGGCAGCAGCAGCTTGCGCTGGCGTAGATGCGTGGTCTCGTCGAGCAGGATCACCGAGTTCGGGCCGATGATCGGCTCGAGGATCCGCGCGCCCTCTCCGGGATGGAGCACGTCGGGCGGAGCGGTGAAGATCTGCTTGATTTCGTCGGGATCGGAGATGATCACGAACGGCGACTGGCCGAGCAGGCGGATCGTGAAGCGCCGGCCGTAGCGTGCGCGGCAGCGCTCGAGATAGGCCGCCGGGCGAGTCCACCAGCCGAGCGTCTGAAGTGCCCGCGGCGTGCGCGGACCGGGTGGCAGCTGAGTGCTCATCGTTACTCCTCGACAGGACGGGAGTGGAGCAACGAGTCTACGCCTGCCGTGCGGTTGCCGGCAGTGGCGCGCGCGCTCCATCGGTCGGCCCACGCGCTGAGGGGCTTCAGCGCGTCGAGCAGTGCCCGGCCTTCGGGCGTGAGCCCGTAGCCCTCGCCGCGCTCCTGCTCGACGACGCCTGCGTCGCGCAGCTCGCGCAGGCGCTGGTTGAGCACGCTCGAGGACATGTCGCCGCAGCGCTCCTGCAGCCGGCGGAACGTGAGCGACTCGCCGCGCAGCTCCCACAGCACGCGCAGCGTCCAGCGGCGGCCGAGCAGGTCGAACAGGCTCATGATCGGCCGGCCGCTTCGCGATCCGCGCGCGGGGCGCCCGGGGCGAGGCGTCGGCTCTTCGCTGCCGGTCAGCTTGGCCGTGGATGCCGCCGTCGCATCCCCGCGCAGCGCTTCTTCGCTTGCATGCTGCGAAAACAGAAGCTACACTCCTTGCTTTGAATATCGAAGCGAAAGGATAGCGCCGATGCTCGAGCCGCGGATCGCGCCGTTGCAGCAACCGTATGAGGCCGGTGTGGGGGAGATGCTCGCCAAGTGGATGCCGCCCGGAAGCGAGGTCGAGCCGCTGGCGTTGTTTCGCACGCTCGCCGTGCACGACGGACTGTTCTCGCGCATGCGACCGCTCGGCGCCGGCATCCTCGGGCACCCGCGTCTGGACGCTCGCGAGAGGGAGTTGGTGATCCTGCGCACCTGCGCGCGAGCCGGCGCGGAGTACGAGTGGGGCGTGCACGTCGTCTCGTTCGCCCGGCCGCTCGGCCTGAGCGATGAGCAGATCTCGGCGAGCGTGCTCGGCTCGTCAACGAATGCGGCTTGGCCCCCCGCGGATGCGCAGCTGATTGCGACGGCCGACGCGCTGTACGACACGAACGGCATTCCCGAGGCGCTGTGGGCCGAGCTTTCGACACGCTTCGCCGATGACCAGTTGCTCGAGCTGGTGATCGTCGCGGGCTGGTATCGGCTGATCGCCTACGTGATCAACGCGGCGCAGGTCGCGCTCGAGCCGTGGGCCGAGCGCTTTCCGTGAGGTGGGCGCAGGGTGGTGGCCGACGGGCGCGCGGTCGCCTCGGCGGGCCGGTGCTACCGGGTCGGGCAGGGAACGCGGATCACGTCGCTGACGGTTTTCGCCGGGATCCCGAATTCGCGCGCGCCGCCGTAGGTGCCGCCGAACGTGATTTCGGTCTTGCCGTAGAAGCCGCCCTTCGGGCATTCGCCCTTTTTCGGCACGGTGCCGTAAGGGATCACCTTGCCGTGTGAGCGGTACGCGGCCCCGGCCTTCAGGTGGATTTTGCTGACCGAGGCCAACGGCGCGCCGGGCACGGTCGCGACCGGCGGCACGAGCGTCTCGAGCTCCCACGAGTATTTGCCGGAGCTGCGGACGAAGCGCCCGGTCGAGACGACTTCGAGGCTGACCGGGCTCACGCCCTGCGTGTAGAACAGGATGCTGCCGGCGGGGCCGAAGAAGCCTTGCAGCTTGGCGCTCTCGGGCACTCGTTCGCTGCCAAACGTGACTTCGCCGAGCACGCTGCCGATCGGGCTGGCCTGCGAACTCTTCGGGCAGCCGCTGGGGCCGAGGTTCTGCAGCGTCGTTTCGGCGCACGTGCCGAAGCCGGAGGGGTGCAACACGACGCCCTTTGGCAGGTAGACGTTGACGCCGGAGATCGGCGGCACGCTTCCTTTCGGGTTCTCGGGCGTGGCGCCGTATCCCGACCCGGAGATTTCGAGCGTCGCTTCGACGTCGGCGCCCTTGCCGTAGTAGTTGCCCGTCCCAGGGAACCCGGGGATCGGTACGGCCGCCGCCTTGACGCTGAGCGTCGGCGCCGGGATTTCTTCAGCCGCCGCTGTCGCTGGCACTGCGAGCAGTGCGGCGACGAGGAGGGCCAGGCAGATGGTGCGTGCGCGTCTGATGTCGGTACTTGTATCAGTCAGCGGACGGCGAAGAGACCCATGGCGACGAACAGCGGGATGGTTTGACCAACCCGTCGCATTGCTAGCTAACCCCGAGATCGACGGTCGTCCGAGGCGTGCCCGTTCCAGTGAATGTCAAGCTTGTGATTGCACCTTCAGTCACTGCGGCGTACGCATCGTCGGTAACACCTATCGCCGAGATCGAGCCGTTGGACTGTTCGATCGACACAGATGTGACGCCGTCGTGTATCACGCCGGCAAGATAGGTCTTCCCGTCTGAACCCGGGGGCGAAAAAGTCATTGTGGCCCCGTTGTCCAGGTTCCTTGAGCAGCTCGCGGAGGGTCCGTCAGGACCGTTGCGTTCGATCATCGCCAGGATGCAGACGCCGCCGTCCTGGGCCTTTGCGATCCACGCGCGCATGCCCGGTACGTCGACCGAAACGATACGTGCCGATTCGATATTTGGCCCGTCGGCTGTCGGACGCGCGTACCAGAGCGGCCCTTGAACTTCCGTCAGGTTTGCGGTCGGTGTGATCACCGTGATGCCGCTGGGAGTCGCAGTGCTAAGGGCGGAGTAGTCGGAGTCGGCCGTTGACGCGTGAGCCGAGCCACGGTTCAAGATCGCGATGCCGGCTATCACAGCGAGTAGCGTGAAGCCGATGATCAAGGCGGTCCGACGCTTCGAGAGCTGGCGCGCCGGGCTCCAGCTGAAAGACATAACGGGCTCACTTTCAAGAGGGGTGTTGACGGGGGAAGAGGCTAGGACCAAAGTCCCAGAGTGTCAAATAATGGAATTGGCCTCTGATTGCGCTTTGCCGTCGTCGTCAGTCGAGCACCCCCAAATGCCCTGCTAACGCGAGCGTTCAGCGCCGGCTCTGCGAGGTCGGAGTCAGAAACGCGGTCGCGCGCCTCGAGCGTCGTCGCCGAAGGCTGACGAGCGTGGTAGAGCTCGAAGGTGAGTCAAGATGGTGCGGAGTCGGATAGTAGGATCGCGGCCGTGCCGTTCGTGCTGAGGAACCTCAAGGATCTCGAGGATCTCGGGTCCAACTTCGACGGTGCACCTGACCTGGAGTTTCGGGCCGCGAGCAAGGCGCTCGGGCTCGAGCACTCTGGCCTGAGCTATCAGCGGCTCCCGCCTGGCTACCGATTTCCGTACGGCCACACGCACAAGGAGCAGGAGGAGGTCTACGTGGTCGTGCACGGGAGTGGCCGGATGAAGCTCGACGAGGAGATCGTCGGGCTCGAGGAGTGGGATGTGGTTCGCGTCCCGTCGGGCACGTGGCGAGGCTACGAGGCCGGGCCGGAGGGTCTCGAGATCCTTGTCTTCGGCGCGCCCGATCTCGGTGAGAATCCGCGCGGGGACGTGGAGGGTCTGCGCGACTGGTGGGCTGACTAGAAGCTGCCGCTCGGCCCGGCGCCGGCGCTCGTGACGTCCGCTCCGATGTGCGCTCTCGCGGCTCGAATCGCTTTGACCAGCTCTGCCACGCCGGCGCGGATAGCGGGCTCTGGCATCTGTGCGTAGCCGAGCAAGAGCGCCGGTGGATGGCCTGCAGCCAGCGGGACGGTAGTCGGTCATCGTCTCGAGCTCGATGCGCCGGCGGCGAGCCTCCTCGCGGATAGCTAGCTCATCGTCGCCGGCGGGCAGCTCGACGGTCACGTGCAGCCCGGCCGCAATGCCGTGGATGGTCGCTTCCGGGAGGGCCTCCGCGAGCGCCTCGACCAGCGCGTTGCGCCGGTCGCGGTAGCGTGGTCCGCATACGGCGCAGGTGGCGGTCGAGCTCGCCGCGAGCCAGGAAGTCGGCGAATGCGCGCTGCTCGATGCGGGCGGTTCCCCGATCGGCAAGAGCCTTCTCGTAAGCCACCGCCTGCAGGAGCGAGGGTGGTACGACGAGCCAGCCGATCCGGAGGGCGGGGGCGAGCGTCTTGCTCGCGGAGCCGGCGTAGACGACGCGGTCCGGGTCGAGGCCCTGGAGCGCGCCGACGGCCGCCCGGTCGTAGCGGTACTCGGCGTCGTAGTCGTCCTCGATCGCGATCGCGTTGCGCTCCCGCAACCAGGCCAGCAGCGCCGTCCGCCGGCGGCCGGAGAGCACCACGCCGGTTGGGTGCTGGTGCGCGGGAGTCAGCACGACCGCGTCAACGTCCTCGCGCCGGAGCTGGTCGATCCGAGCCCCGGATGCGTCGACGCCGATCAGAACCTGTTTGAGGCCGGCGCGCGTGGCTACCTGGCCGTCTTCCGGGTTGCTCGGGTCTTCGAAGGCGATCCGCTTGGAGCCAGTCGCGGCGAGGGCATGGCACACCAGCCCGAGGCCCTGCGTGTAGCCGTTCGTGACGACGATGCACTCTGGATCGGCTACGAGGCCGCGAACGCGGCCGAGATAATCCGCCAGCGCGGACCGCAGGGCCTCGACGCCGCGCGGGTCGCCGTAGCCGAGGTCCTCATCGGTCATCGTCGCGAGCGCCTCGCGCAGCGAGCGCAGCCACGCGGCTCGCGGGAAGGTCGAGACATCGGGCGCGCTGGGACGGAAGTCGAACCTGACGCGAGCTGCCGGCGCTGCAGGTGCGGTAGTCCCGCGACTGGCGCTTGTCGCGGCTGTCGATACACGCGGGCGTGCCCCTTGACGGAGGCTCAGGTAGCCCTCGGCGGCGAGCTGCGCGTATGCGTCCACCACAACTCGCCTCGAGACGCCGACCTGACGCGCCAGGTCGCGAGTCGACGGCACTCGCGCGTTTGGCTGCAGAGCGCCATCCCTGATCGCGCGGCGGAGCTGATCCTCGATCTGGGCACCGAGCGTCCGGCGATCTGCGCGGTCCACAGAGAGGAGCAGCTCAATTGGTTGACTGGTCTCACTTTTAGCCATGATTCTGGATCTTCTATCTACACCAGTGAGAACCTAGCATCGGCTGCATGAAGTCGATCGCCTTCTCCTCCAGCGCTGGTCGCCTGTTCGCCGCCTCGGTCGTCGCTCGGCTGCCGCCCGAAGGGATGCTCAGCATCGCGCTGCTGGTCCACACCCAGCGGCTCACGGGCTCTTTCGCTGCGGCCGGTGCCGTGACCGGCGCCTTTGCGATCGCGCTCGGCGTTGGCGGGCCGCCGCTGGGCCGGCTCGTGGACCGGCGTGGGCAGACCGGTGTGCTCGTCGCGAGCGCGAGCATCGCCACAACGTTGCTCCTCGCGATCGCGCTGGTCCCGAGCGGCGCGCCACTCGTTGTCCTCCTAGCGCTCGCGGCCGGGGTAGGACTGTCCGTCCCGCCGGTCGGCGCGTGCCTGCGGGCGCAACTCCCCACCCTGCTGGCGAATCCCGGCGCTGTCAGCCGCGCCTACGCCCTCGAGACGTCGCTCGTCGAGCTGACCTACATCTTCGGGCCTCCGCTCGCACTCTGTATCGGTGTGCTCTGGTCCACCCGCGCCGCTCTTGCGATCGGCGGCGGCATCCTCCTGGCGGGCACCGCAGTGTTCGCCACGCAACCAGCCTCGCGTCGCTGGCGACCCCCGGCGATTGGCCCTCGGCGCCGCGGTGGCTCGCTGCGCACGCCCACGATGCGGACGTTGATGATCGCCCTGATCGCCGTCGGTGCGCTGATCGGCGCCGACGAGGTAGCCGTCACGGCGGCCGCCAAGTCGGTGGGCGGGACATCCTCCGCCGCTCCCCTGTTCGCCCTGTGGGGCGCTGGATCGTTCGTGGGGGGCCTGATCGTGACGCGTCTTGGCACCGCACGCAGCGCCACCGGGCTCATACTGTGGCTCGGTGCGCTCGCGGCCGGGCATCTGGCGTTGATCCCGGCCGACACGAGCGTCCTCGAGCTGGCCGCCGTGCTGCTGGTCGCCGGGGCTGCGATCGCGCCGACCGAGGCGGCGGTGTACGCGATGGTCGAGGATGCCGCGCCCGCCGGCGCCATCACCGAGGCTTTCGCCTGGCTTGCCACGGCAATGGCAGTCGGCGGCGCCGTCGGAGCGGCCGGTGCCGGAGTGCTCGCCGACAGCGTCGGGCCGGCCGCCGCCTTCGCGCTCGGCGGCTGCGCCGCCGCGTTCGCGGTGCTCACCACCGCGCTTCGCTCGCGCACGCTCGACCGCCGAAAGACCTCGGCCCTCGATCGGTGGACCGGCGGGCCGCCAACAGTTATCGCCGACATGCCTGAGCCAATCCGTCAGACCGAAGGAGAGCTATGTCTATGAGCAACGTCACAACCCCGGCCGCCGCGACGCGCTGGCGGCTCGACGCCGACGAGTCCACCGCTGAGTTCCGCGTCCCGCACTTCTGGGGACTCGTTCACGTGCACGGTCACTTCGATCGGCTCGGCGGTTGGCTCGAGTTTGGCCCGAGCGGAGAGCGTCGATTGGAACTGACGATCGACGCGGCCAGCGTCACCACCGGCAACCGCAAACGCGACAAGCACCTGCGCTCAGCGGACTTCTTCGACGCGCAGCGTCACGCCGAGATGCGTTTCCACGCGACAGCCGTTCGCGACGCGGGCGATGGCCGGCTTCACGTCGAGGGCGAGCTCGCGGCGGCGGGCAACCGCGTCCCGCTCGTGCTCGAGCCGACGATCACCCAAGCCGGCGATCGGCTGCTGATCGACGCGTGCGCGACGGTGGACCAGCGCCGACTCGGTATGACCTGGAGCCCGCTCGGCATCACCCGATCTCCCGCGAGCCTCGCCGTTCACGCTGTACTTCGACGAGAGAGGTGACCCAATCACCGTCGGCGACGCGCACGTCACATGGAGCTAGTCGGGCTCGAACCGACGACCTCTGCCGTGCCACGGCAGCGCTCTCCCAGCTGAGCTATAGCCCCTCGGCCGAAAAGTCTAGCTGTCTCACACGCCGTCAGAGACCGTGCGCAGCCTTTCCAGAACCGGCTCCAGCTCATGCTCGCGTGCCCACCAGATCCGATCGGCCTGATTGTTGCGTGTCGGCTCGAGTCGAAGGTGCAAGCTGCGGCGAGCCTTGACGTCGGCGAAAGGAAGCAGGTACGCGGTCCTGACATCGGGCGAGTACGCAGCGATCGCGTCGATCTCGGCAGGCGAGTAGCTGCCTCGCACGTAGCCTGCCCCCGGCGTATACCGGCATGTCGCAAGATTGATCGAGAGAACGCCGCCGACGCGTCGAGCCAGCTTGCACTGGACGCGGAGCAGGGCGGGTTCCAGATCGATGACGAGGTCGTAGCGTCTGCCCTCGCAGAGCGGACGTAGGACCGTCAAGCCGAGTTCGACCACGGCGGCGGTAATCGCCGCCTCAGCCACGGCGCCCTTCTGGCTCGGGGTCAACTCGATCATGCGACCAAGCCTAAGTCGCGCTTGGGACACAACTGCAGCGCTTTGTCTGCACACGCGCGACGCGCGAAGCGACCGCGACGCTCGCTCACTCCGGCGGAATGAACTCCGGCACGTCGAGCTCGTCGTCGCCGTCGTCGCCCTCGTCGCGCCCGTCGCGAGGCACCGGCGCGTCCGCTGCCGCTTCCCGTGCCGACGCCGCCGCTCGGGCTCGCCTGGTCCAGGCGCGCCGTCATGCTTCCGTGCGCGAGGCGCACGTCGCGCAGCAGGCGCTCGGCGTTGTTGCGCAGCGAGACCGACAGCTCGCGCAGGTTGCGCGACAGCTCGCTGCCGTCGCGCAGCACCTCGCGCGCGACGACGTGTGACTCGCCGACGATCTCGCGCGCATCCTCGCGCGCCTTCGCGCGCACGCGCTGCGCCTGCTCGTGCGCGTCTGCGCGCAGCCGCTCGAGGTCCTCGCCGCCGGAGGCGACGGCGCGCTCGGCCTGCTCGCGCGCGTCGGAGAGCAGCGCGCCGGCCTGCTCGCGCGCCTCTGCGACGATCCGCTCGGCCTCGGCCTGCGCGCTCGTGAGCGCCTGTTCGGCCTGCGTGCCGGCGTGCTCGAGCGCCTGCGCCGAGCTGTCGCCTGCTGCAGCGAGCGCCTGCGCGGCCTCGGCCTGCGCTTCGGCGAGCACGCTCTCGCCCTTCGAGCGCGCCTCGGCGATCAGCCGCTCTGCCTCGACCTGCGCCTCCGCTCTGCGCGCGCTCGGCCTCGGCGTGAATCGCGCCGACGTCGGCAACGGCGTGGTTGCGCGCCGCGTCGGCCTGCGCGCGAGCCTCGTGCAGCAGCTCCTCGGCCTCCTCCTCGGCCGCCTGCACGCGATTGGCGGCGGCGCGGTCGGCTTCTGCGATGCGCTCGCGTGCGCGAGCCTCGGCCTGCTCGCGCAGCTCGGCCGCGGCGCGTTCGGCCGCCTCGACGATGCTCGCGATGCGCGCCGGCGTCGCCTCGAGCGCGTCTCGCTCGGGCCTGTCCTCGTGCTCGGCGCCGCTCGCAGGCTCCATCAGGCCATCGTAGACCGCGAGCCTGCCCCGCGGCGAGCCGTCGGCTCGCCAATCATCGTGGCAGGAATCGTTGGAAATTCGTCCTTGCGGACAGAACCAGGCTGAGCGATGATCGAGGCATGAGCGACCGACAGATCGTGATCGTGCTGTTCGACGGCGTGCAGAGCCTCGACGTGACCGGCCCGCTCGAGGTCTTCGCCGGCGCCAACCGGCTGCCCGAGGCGGGCGCGAGCGCTCGCTACGAGATCCGCACGCTCAGCGCCGGCGGCGCGCCGGTGCGCACGTCCAGCGGCCTGCGCATCACGCCGGACGGCTCGCTCGCGCAGGCGCCGGACGCGATCGACACGCTGATCGTGCCCGGCGGTCGCGGCGCGCGCGAGGCCTCGGCCGACGCAGCGCTGCTCGAATGGATCGCCTCCGCATCGGCACGCGCGCGGCGCACCGCATCTGTCTGCACCGGCGCCTTCGTGCTCGCCGCTGCCGGCCTGCTCGACGGGCGCCGCGCGACGACGCACTGGTCGGCTGCCGCCGCGCTCGCTCGCCTGCACCCGCGCGTCGAGGTCGACGCCGAGCCGATCTTCGTCAACGACGGACAGATCTGGACGTCTGCCGGCGTGACCGCCGGCATGGATCTCGCGCTCGCGCTGGTCGAGCAGGACTACGACCGAGGCGCAGCGCTGGCGATCGCGCGGCATCTCGTGCTGTTCCTGCGCCGGCCCGGCAACCAGTCGCAGTTCAGCGCGACGCTCGCCGCGCAGCAGCCCGCGCGCGAGCCGCTGCGCGAGGTCCAGCGCAGCGTCGTCGAGCACGTCGCCGGCGAGCACTCGGTCGAGGCGATGGCCGCGCGAGCGCAGATGAGCGCGCGCCACTTCGCGCGCGCCTTTCGCGCCGAGACCGGCATCACGCCCGCGCGCTACGTCGAGCGCGTGCGGCTCGAGGCCGCGCGCCGCCGGCTCGAGGACGGCAACGAGCCGATCGCGTCCGTTGCCGGCGCATGCGGCTTCGGCACGGCCGAGACGATGCGCCGCGTGTTCCTGCGCGCGCTCGGCGTCGGCCCTGCCGAGTACCGCCGGCGCTTTCAGGTGCGCAGCTTCGCTCGACCGGGCACGTCGCACCGGCACATACGCACGCGCGCAGAGCGCGCGGCAATCAAAGACAAGGAGACGAGACGATGAACACGGCGATCCTGCTGTACGACGGCTTCACGGCACTCGACGCGATCGGCCCGTACGAGGTGCTCAGCCGGCTGCCGGGCGCGCGCGTCACGTTCGTCGCGGCCGAGGCCGGCCCGGTGCGCACCGACAACGGCATGCTGACGCTGCTCGCCGAGAGCTCGATCGACGAGCTGACAGCGCCCGAGATCGTGCTCGTGCCTGGCGGCCCCGGCGAGGTCGCCGCACGCGCCGGCGGTCCTGCGCTGCAGTGGCTGCGCGCCGCGCA
Source organism: uncultured Solirubrobacteraceae bacterium (assembly GCA_963812575.1). Lineage (GTDB taxonomy): Bacteria > Actinomycetota > Thermoleophilia > Solirubrobacterales > Solirubrobacteraceae > Palsa-744. The sequence continues at coordinate 165,602 of CAWEVS010000016.1, forward strand.
CGAGACCAGCACGTGGACGAGCTCGGTCTGCACCGGCTCGCTGATCCTCGCCGCTGCCGGCCTGCTCGACGGCAAGCGCGCGACGAGCCACTGGCTGGCGCTCGACGCGCTCTCAGAGCTCGGCGCGATCGCCGTCGCCGAGCGCGTCGTCTTCGACGGCAAGATCGTCACCGGCGCCGGCGTCTCGGCCGGCATCGACATGGCACTGACGCTCGCCGCGAAGATCGCCGGCGACGCCGTCGCACAGGCGATTCAGCTCGGCATCGAGTACGACCCGCAGCCGCCGTTCGACGCCGGCTCGCCGAGCACCGCGCCGGCCGAGATCGTCGCGCTGCTGCGCGGCCGCAGCCGTTTCGTCACCGGCGAGGACGCGCTCGCGAAAGCCTCTTGAGGTCCAGGCGAGGCAGCTACTGGAGCGACCGCTAACCTGCGGCGCGATGACCGATGTTCATTACGATCCGCACGAGATCGAGTCTCGCTGGCAGGAGGTCTGGGAGCGCGAGCAGACCTGGCGTGTGACGAACGCGCACGACGCCGACGGGCGCTCGGAGAACGCCTACATCCTCGAGATGCTGCCGTATCCGAGCGGCGAGCCGCACATCGGCCATCTGAAGACCTACTCGGTCGGCGATGCGATCGCGCACTTCCACCGCCGGCTCGGGCGCCGCGTGCTGCATCCGATGGGCTACGACGCGTTCGGCCTGCCGGCCGAGAACCACGCGATCAAGACCGGCGTGCACCCGCGCGAGTCGACCGCCGAATCGATCGCCTCCTTCCAGCGTCAGTTCCGCTCGTGGGGCATCTCGATCGACTGGTCGCGCGAGATCGCGACCGACGAACCGAGCTACTACCACTGGACGCAGTGGATCTTCCTCGAGCTGTTCCGCGCCGGCCTTGCCTACCGCAAAGAAGCGGCCGTCAAGTGGTGCCCGCACGATCAGACGGTGCTGGCCAACGAGCAGGTCGACGCCGAGGGTCGCTGCGAGCGCTGCGGCCATCTCGTCGAAGTGCGCCAGCTCGAGCAGTGGTTCCTGCGGATCACCGACTACGCCGAGCGGCTGCTGGAGGACCTCGACTCGATCGACTGGCCGGCGAACGTCAAGACGATGCAGCGCAACTGGATCGGGCGCTCGCGAGGGCGCCGAGGTGACGTTCCGCTGCGAGGAGCTCGGCATCGACTATCCGGTCTTCACGACGCGGCCGGACACGCTGTTCGGCGCGACGTTCTTCGTGATGGCGCCCGAGCATCCGGACGTCACGCGCCTGGCCGACGGCACCGATCACGAGCACGAAGTGCGCGAGTACGTCAACGTCGCGCTGAACGAGTCCAACGAGGAGCGCGGCAACGCCGAGAAGCCGAAGACCGGCGTGCCGCTCGGGCGAACCGTGACCAATCCGGTCAACGGCGAGCAGATTCCGATGTACGTCGCCGACTACGTGCTGATGGAGTACGGCACCGGCGCGATCATGGCCGTGCCTGCGCACGACGAGCGCGACTACGCCTTCGCGCGCGTCTTCGACCTGCCGATCCGCCAGGTGATCGCGCCGGTCGCCGGCGGCGGCGAGGCCGAAGACGACACGCTGCCCTACACCGGCGACGGCGTGCTCGTCAACTCGCGCGAGGACTTCGACGGGCTGCCGAACCGCGAGGCGCTCGGCGCGATCGTGCACTGGCTCGACGTCGAGGGCAAGGGGCACTCGTCGGTCAACTACAAGCTGCGCGACTGGCTCGTCTCGCGCCAGCGCTACTGGGGCACGCCGATTCCGATCCTCTACTGCGAGCAGTGCGGCACCGTGCCGGTGCCATACGACGAGCTGCCGGTCGAGCTGCCCGACATCGACGACTACACGCCGAAGGGCCGCTCGCCGCTGGCAGCCGCCGAGCAGTGGGTCAACACGACCTGCCCGTCGTGCGGCGGCGCCGCGCGCCGCGAGACCGACACGATGGACACGTTCGTCGACTCCTCCTGGTACTTCCTGCGCTACTGCGATCCGCACAACGCGCACGCCGCGTGGGATCCGCAGGCGCTGCGCGAGTGGATGCCGGTCGACCAGTACATCGGCGGCGTCGAGCACGCGATCCTGCACCTGATGTACGCGCGCTTCTTCTGCAAGGCGCTCGCCGACCTCGGCCATCTCGACTTCCAGGAGCCGTTCAAAGCGCTGTTCACGCAGGGCATGGTCACGAAGGACGGCGCGAAGATGAGCAAGTCGCGCGGCAACGTCGTCTCGCCGGCCTCGATCGTCGAGCGCGTCGGCGCCGACGCGGCGCGCTGCTACATCCTGTTCGTCGGCCCGCCCGAGCAGGACGCCGACTGGTCGGACGCCGGCGTCGAGGGCGTGCACCGCTTCCTCTCGCGGCTGTGGCGGCTCGCCGCCGAGACGGCCGAGCGGGCGGGATCGCCGCACGAGCCGCTGATCAGCGACGCCGGCGCGCAGGGCGACGATCTGGAGCTGCTGCGCAAGGCGCACTGGGCGATCGAGAAGGTCGGCGACGACCTGCGCCGGTTCGCCTTCAACACCGCGATCGCCGCCGTCATGGAGCTGCTCAACGAATGCTCGCGGCTGCGCGACAGCGTCGAGACGCAGACGCTGCGCTTCGCGCTGGCGAGCGCCGCCTCGCTGCTGTTCCCGTTCGCGCCGCACGTCTCTGCCGACGTCTACGAGCGGCTGACCGGCGAGCGCGTCTGGGAGGCGCCGTGGCCGGACGCCGAGGAGGAGCTGCTCGAGCGCGACGAGTACGAGCTCGTCTGCCAGGTCAACGGCAAGCTGCGCGACCGCGTGCAGGTCGCGACCGGCGCCAGCGCCGAGGAGCTCAAGGCGCTCTGCCTGGCCGCGCCGAACGTCAAGGCGCATCTCGACGGCAAGCAGATCGTCAAGGAGATCGTCGTCCCGGGAAAGCTCGTCAACCTCGTCGTGAAGTAGCGCATCGGGCTCGGCGCCTAGACTCGCTCCCGTGCCCGAGCTGAAGCCTGCCTACCTGATTCACGGCGACGATCACGGCGCCGTGGCCGAGCGGCGCGCAGGGCTGCGCGCGCTCGCCGAAGCGGGCGATTCGGATGCGTCGAGCGTCGAGCTGCTCGAAGGCGACGCGGCGACGCCGGCCGGCGTCGCCGATGCGCTCGCCGCGATGACGCTCGCGATCGGCAGGCGCGTGATCGTCGTCGACGGCGTCGAGCGCTGGCGCGAGGCCGACGTCGAGAAGCAGCTCGCGCCGGCGATGCGCGCGATCGCACCGGAGACGACGCTCGCGCTGTTCGCGCGCGAGGAGGGCCGCGCAAAAGCTCCGGCGGCGCTGCACGAGGCGGTCAAGCGCGCCGGCGGGCAGATCGTCGCGCAGGACAACGTCAAGCCGTGGGAGCTGCCGAAGTGGGCGCGCCAGCAGGCGGCTCGCCTCGGCCTGACGCTCGATGCTGCTGCTGCGAAGGCACTCGTCGCGCAGGTCGGCGAGCGCCAGCAGCGGCTGCTGCGCGAGCTCGAGAAGCTCGCGCTCGAAGGCGACGGCGCGGCTCGCACGATCGATGTGGATGAGATCGAAGGCCGCGCCGCGCACTCGGCGCAGTGGCGCTCGTTCGCGCTCGCCGACGCGCTCGTCGGCGCCGACGCGCGCGAGTCGACGCTCGCCTACCTGCGCCTGCGCGAGCAGGGCGAGCGTCTGTCCGGCCTGATCTACCTGATGGCGCAGCGCCTGCGCGACGCCGTCGCGGTCGCGCAGCGCCTGAGCCGACGGCGAGTCGGTCGCGACGGTCAAGCGCGGCCTGCGAATGCCACCGCGCGCGGCCGAGCGCTTCGTCGCCGACGTCGAGCACAGCGACCCGGCGCGACTGCGCAGCGCGCTCGGCGTGCTCGCCGACCTCGAGCTCGACTCACGCGGCGGCGCCGTCCTCGCAGCCGACCGCACGCCGCTTGCGGCGCTCAGCGAGGACACGCTCGCGCTCGCGGCGATCCGCGAGATCACGCGCTAGCGAACGACGGCTAGGACTGCGACGAGCCGGCGCGAACGCGCGCCGCCCTGGACTTCTTGTGCGCGCCGTTGTTGCGGTGCAGCGCGCCGCGCTTGACGGCCTTGTCGATCGTGCTGACGAGATCGCGGTGCGTCGCGTCGGCGGCCGCGTCGTCGCCGTCGCTGACCAGCGAGGCGAGCCGGCGGAAGTGCGTCCTGATCGCCGACGTGTACTGGCGGTTCTCGATTCGCTCGCGCTCGGAGCGCAGGATGCGCTTCTTCTGAGAGTGGATGTTGGCCATGAAAAGAGCCGCGAACGCCGGGAATCAACCGTCCGAGCGCGCCGCGGAGAGCCGTACTATAGCGGCCTTGTCTGAGTCTGGAGAAGCCGGCGGGGACGAGCCGCTCACGCCGGAGGAGGCGCTCGTAACGGCAGAGGAGTCCTCGGCGCTGATGGCCGAGCTGCCGGACGCGGCGGAGGAGCCGCAGCTGCCGGCGCCGCCGGTCGGTCGCGGCGTCGCGCGCAACACGGCGATCTTCTCGATCCTGACGGGAATCTCGCGCGTGATCGGCCTGCTGCGCGAAATCGTCGCGGCGAGCTTCTTCGGCACGGGCGGGCCGGCGTCGGCGTTCACGCTCGCCTTCCAGGTGCCGAACCTGTTCGCGAACCTGTTCGCGAACGCGGCGCTGTCGGCGGCGTTCGTGCCGGTGTTCACCGAACTGCTGCAGAAGGGCCGCAAGAAAGAGGCGTTCCGGCTCGCCTCGACACTGTTCTGGATCATGCTGATCGCGCTCGGCGCGATCACGGCGCTCTTCATCCTCGCGGCGGGCGTGATCATGCCGCTGTTCATCGGCGACACGTTCAAGCCCGAGCTGACGTCGCTGCTCGTCGGCCTGTCGCAGATCCTCTTTCCGGTCGTTCTGATCCTCGGCCTGACGGGCATCCTCGTCGCGGTCCTGCAGTCCTATGACCACTTCACGATCCCGGCGATCTCTCCGGCGGTGTGGAACGTCGTGATCCTCGTGCTGCTCGTGATCCTGCGCCCGCACTATCCGGGCGGCTATGAAGACGGCAACCAGCTGCACGCCTACGCGATCGCCGTGCTCGTCGCGACGTTCGTGCAGTTGCTACTGGCGATCGTCGCGCTCGGGCGGATCGATTTCCGCTTGCAGATGCACATCGACTGGCACGACCCGCGGATCAAACAGGTCTTCACGCTGATGCTGCCGGTGACGATCGGCCTCGGCATCGTCAACCTCGATCAGCTGATCAACTCGGTCTTCGGCACGCTCGTCTCAAAGGAAGCGCCGCGCGCGATCGACAACGCGTTTCGCGTGTACATGCTGCCGCAGGGCCTGTTCAGCGTCGCCGTCGCGACGGTGCTGTTCCCGACGCTCAGCCGCATGGCGGCCAACCGCGACGCGCGCTCGATGCGCCGCGCGGTCGGCAACGGGATGCGCCAGATCAATCTCCTGCTGATCCCGGCGGCGGCCTTCATGATCGTGCTGCCGAACCCGATCGTGCGGCTGCTGTTCCAGCGCGGCAGCTTCAACGCGCACTCGACGCACATCGTCGCGATCGCCCTGTTCTGGTTCGCCTTCAGCCTGCCGTTCGGCGGGCTCAACCTGCTGCTGACGCGCACGTTCTTCGCCGTGCAGCGCCCGTGGATCCCGACGCGCCTGGCGGCGATGAACATCGTCATCGACATCATCATCAGCGTCGGCCTCTACAAACCGCTCGGCATCGCCGGGCTGATCATCGGCACGGTCGTCGCCAACGCGGTGATGACGTTCCTGCAGACGCAGCGCCTGCGAGTCGGCCTGAACGGCCGTCTGGAGGGCGCGCAGACGACGATGATCACCGCGCGCATCCTGCTCGCGTCGGTGCTGCTGGGCGGCGTCTCGTGGCTCGTCTGGCGGCTGCTCGACGAGCTGCTCGGCGGCTCGCTGGCGGCGCAGATCGTCAGCGTCGGCGGCGCCGGCGCAGCCGGGCTGCTCGTCTACGTGCGCGCCGTGCTCGCGATGCGCGTGCCCGAGGCGCATCAGGTGCACCGGCTGATCGCCAGGCAGCTGGGCAGGGCGTAGGGCGTCGGCGAGCGACTGAGCTGCTGCGCGCGACGGACGCCGCGCGCAGGGGCCGGCCGAGCAGAGGCCGGGTGGACCGAAGCCCACCCGGCATGCGCCCGATCAGAGATCGCCGCTTACTACATACGTCCCAGGACAGTGTTTCGCCTGGGCGGCTTAACACTCCCGACACCTGGACTGGCTGACGGCCCGAAAGCCGGCACGTTGCCGCGGTTGGATCTCGAAGATCCGTAGTCGAGTTGGCGATCCGCCGGAGCAACAAGGCTAGCGCGCCTGCGGCGCCCGGCACAACGTTGCGCGAGCGGCTGCAGCGCGCGCGAATCGCTTTTTACGCCGGGCACGCGCGCCTTCTACGCTGTAGCGGCCCATGGACCAGTCGCACATCCGCAACTTCTCGATCATCGCGCACATCGATCACGGCAAGTCGACGCTCGCCGATCGGATCCTCGAGCTGACGCATACGGTCGCTGCGCGCGAGATGCGCGCGCAGCTGCTCGACTCGATGGATCTCGAGCGCGAGCGCGGCATCACGATCAAGGCGCAGGCCGTGCGCGTCTTCTATACGGCGCGCGACGGCGAGATCTACCAGCTGCACCTGATCGACACGCCCGGGCACGTCGACTTCACCTACGAGGTGTCGCGCTCGCTGGAGGCCTGCGAGGGAGCGCTGTTGGTCGTCGACGCGGCGCAGGGCGTCGAGGCGCAGACGGTCGCGAACACCTACCTCGCCGTCGAATCCGGCCTCGAGCTGATTCCGTGCCTGAACAAGATCGACCTGCCCGGCGCCGAGCCCGAGCGCGTCGCCGGCGAAGTCAGCGAGCTGATCGGCGAGCGGCCCGAGTCGATCCTGAAGATCAGCGGCAAGACCGGCGAGGGCGTCGAGGAGGTGCTCGAGGAGCTGATCGCGCGCGTGCCGCCGCCGTCGGGCGATCCGGACGCGCCGCCGCGCGCGCTGATCTTCGACTCGGAGTTCGACCAGTACCGCGGCGTGATCGCCTACATCCGCGTCGTCGACGGCACGTTCAAGAAGGGCGAGGCGATTCGCGCGATGGCGACCGGCACCGAGGCGGACATCGACGACATCGGCGTCTTCTCGCCGCAGATGATGCCGACCGACCAGCTCGCTGCCGGCGAGGTCGGCTACCTGATCACCGGTCTGAAGGACGTCACGCAGCTGCGCGTCGGCGACACGCTGACGACGCGCGCGCGCTCGGGAACGCCGGCCGGAGCGACGGCCAGCGAGGCGCTGCCGGGCTATCGCGAGGTCAAGCCGATGGTCTTCTGCGGGCTCTTTCCGATCGACTCGGACAGCTATCCGGACCTGCGCGATGCGCTCGAGAAGCTGACGCTGAACGACGCCGCGCTGTCGTGGGAGCCGGAGACCTCCGACGCGCTCGGCTTCGGCTTCCGCTGCGGCTTTCTCGGCCTCCTGCACATGGACATCGTGCGCGAGCGCCTGGAGCGCGAGTACGACCTCGAGCTGCTCGCGACGATGCCGTCGGTCGAGTTCGACGTGACGCTGACCAACGGCGACGGAGCTCGAGGTGCACAACCCTTCGGACATGCCCGATCCGGGCACGATCGAGGAGATCCGCGAGCCGTTCATTCAGGCCTCGATCATCGCGCCGAAAGAGTTCATCGGCGCCGTCATGGAGCTCTGCCAGGAACGGCGCGGCGTGCACGCCGGCATGAGCTACCTCTCGCCCGAGCGCGTGCAGCTGACCTACGAGCTGCCGCTCGCCGAAATCGTGCTCGACTTCTTCGACCAGCTGAAGTCGCGCACGAAAGGCTATGCGTCGCTCGACTACGAGCTGAGCGGCATGAAACCGTCGGACCTCGTCAAGCTCGACGTGCTGCTCGCCGGCGATCCGGTCGACGCGCTGTCGATGGTCGTGCATCGCGAGAAGGCCTACGAGATCGGTCGCACGCTGACGGAGAAGCTGCGCAAGCGGATTCCGCGCCAGCAGTACGACGTGCCGATCCAGGCGGCGATCGGCGCGCACGTGATCGCGCGCGAGACGGTCAAGGCGTTTCGCAAGGACGTGATCTCCGGCTGCTACGGCGGCGACATCACGCGCAAGAAAAAGCTGCTCGCCAAACAGAAAGAGGGCAAGAAGCGAATGAAGCAGGTCGGCCGCGTCGAGGTGCCGCAGGAGGCCTTCCTCGCGGTGCTCGAGCTCGGCGACGAGGACTAGCGCGTGGGCGAGCGCGCGCCCTTCCGAGTGCTGTTCGTCTGCCTCGGCAACATCTGTCGCTCGCCGACGGCCGAGGGCACGATGCGCGCGCTCGTGAGCGAGGCCGGTCTGGAGACGCAGATCGAGCTCGACTCGGCCGGCACCGGCAGCTGGCACGTCGGCAGCGCGCCGGACGAGCGCGCGACGCGCTGCAGCAGCGCGGCGCGGCATCACGCTCGAGGGCGCTGCGCGGCGCGTTCGCGATGAGGACTTCGACGACTTCGACCTGATCCTCGCGATGGACTCGGAGAACCTCGAGAACCTCCGCGCTCTGGCCGGCGATCGAGGACTCGCGACGGGCGAAGGTGCGGTTGCTGCGCGAGTTCGATCCGGCGAGCGAGGGCATGCGCGACCTCGACGTGCCCGACCCTTACTACGGCGCCGGCGACGGCTTCGAGCGCGTGCTCGACCTCGTGCAGGCGGCCAGCGCCGGCCTGCTCGAGCAGATCCGCGCCGGCCGAGCCGACGTGAGCCTGCCGGCCGGCGCGCGCCAGGCGCGAGCGCTGTCCGGCGGTGACATCAACGAGGCGTTTCGCGTCGTGCTCGCCGACGGGCGCGACGCGTTCGTGAAGACGCGCGACGACGCCGAGCCGGGCGAGTTCGAGAGCGAGGCGGCCGGCCTGCGGTGGCTCGCCGAGGCGCGCGCGCTGCGCGTGCCGCGCGTGCTCGAGGTCAGCGAGCAATATCTCGCGCTCGAGTGGATCGAGCCGGGCGCGCTCGGAGCGGCCGGCGGCGAGGAGCTCGGCCGCGGGCTGGCGCGGCTGCACGCAGCCGGCGCGCCGCGCTTCGGAGCATTCGAGGAGTCGCCCGCCGGAGCGCCGGCGGACGCCGGGCACGAGCGCGGCGAGCAGGGCTGGCTCGGCTCGCTGCGCGTCTGCAATCGGCCGTGCGAGCGCTGGAGTGAGTTCTACGCCGAGCGGCGCTTGGCGCCGCTGACGCGGCTCGCCGCCGAGCGCGGCGCGCTCGACGCCGGCGGCGTCGAGGCGCTCGAGCGCGTCTGTCGAGCGGATCGATCAGCTGTGCGGGCCGGCCGAGCCGCCGGCGCGGCTGCACGGCGACCTGTGGTCGGGCAACGTGCTGGCCGATCGCGACGGCGAGCCGTGGCTGATCGACCCGGCTGCCTACGGCGGGCATCGTGAGATCGACCTGGCGATGCTCGCGCTGTTCGGCGCGCCGCCGCGCGCGCTCGAGGCCTATCGCGAGCTGACGCCGCTCGCCGACGGCTGGCAGGAGCGCGTCGGCCTCTATCAGCTGCTGCCGCTGCTCGTGCACACGCTGCTGTTCGGCGGCTCCTACGCGCAGTCGCTCGAGCGCATGGCGCTCCGCTACGCCTGAGCGCCGTGCCGCGTGTCCGTGTCCGCTGCGCGGCGCGCGGTCGGATCAGCAGACGTGCAGCCCGAGACGATCGACTCGCGACGGCGCCTGTTACCTGCTGGCGCGCGTCGTGATCGCGCGCAACTACCGCCGCAGGCTGACGCTCGCCGAGGTCGCGCGCGCGGTCTCGTGCTCGCCGCGCCAGGTGCAGCGCGCGTACGAGCAGTTCGGCGAGCTGAGCTTTCACGAGGACCTGCGCGCGCGGCGGATGAGCGCTGCCGCGCAGCTGCTCGCCGAGCAGCCGGCGATCGCAGTCGCCGACGTCGCGCGGCTGGTCGGCTACCGCCAGCCGGCGCACTTCGCGCAGGCCTTCCGTCGCGGCTTCGGCGTCGCGCCGGCGAGCTTTCGCCAGCGCGCGCGGCGCTATCGCGCTCAGCGCGGAGCGGACTCGGTGTCGCGCCGCGCCGCGCCGCCGTCGCGACGCCGGCGTCCGCGCTCGAGCGCGGCCAGGCGCGGGTCCGGCGCGGCTTCCAGCGCGATCGTCTCGGCGCCGGCGAGCCGCATGCGCATCAGCGTGCCGCCGCCGGGAGCGCGCTCGGCCGATACCGAGCCGCCCTGCTGCTCGACGACCTGACGCACGATCGCCAGGCCGAGCCCGGAGCCGGGGCGCCCGCGCGCCTCGGCGCCGCGGTAGAAGCGATCGAAGACGTGCGGCTGGTCGGCCGCTGAGATGCCCGGGCCCGTGATCGCGCACGGTCAGCTCGCCGCCGTCGAGCGCGACCTCGACGGGCTCGTGCGGCGGGCTGTACTTGATCGCGTTGTCGATCAGGTTGCCGAGTGCGCGCTCGAGCCGCGCGGCGACTGCAGCGACGACGGTCGGCTCGAGCGAGACGGCGAAGTCGGCACTCGGCGCGTGGCGGCGGGCGCGCTCGATCACGTCGCGAACGAGCAGGTCGAGGCGAACGTCCTCGCTGGCCGCGAACGGCTCTTCGCCACGCGCCAGTTCGATCAGGTCGTTCATCAGCAGCGTCAGCTCCTCGATCTGCTCGACGACGTCGCCGAGCAGCCGCTGGCGGTCGTGCGGCTCCATGTCTTCGGCCTGCTGCAGCAGCTCGATGTTCGTGCGCAGGCTCGTGACCGGCGTGCGCAGCTCGTGCGAGGCGTCGGCGACGAGCTGGCGCTGCGCGTGCACCGAGTCGTCGAGCTTGCGTCATCGAGCGCTCGAGCGCGTCGAGCATCGCGTTGAAGCTGCGCGCGAGCCGGCCGATCTCATCAGAGCCGACCGGCTTGATCCGCCCGCTCAGATCCTGCGTCAGCGCGACGTGCTCGGTCGCCTGCGTCAGCCGCTTCAGCGGCAGCACGGCGGCGCCGGCGACGAGCCGGCCGAGCAGCGCCGCCAGCGCGATGCCGCCGAGCGCGATCAGCGCCAGGATCAGCCGCAGCCGGCCGAGCAGGCTGTCGACTTCGGTCAGCGGCTGCGCCAGCTGCACGGCGCGGCCGCTGCCGAACGGCTGCGCGAGCACGCGCAGGTCGACGCCGTTGACGCGCGCGTCGCGGAAGAACGGCGCGCCGCCGCGCCTGGCCAGGCCGCAGCGTTTCGGCGTCGACCGGCAGCGAGACGGTGCGCGCCGAGCGCACGACGATCGTGCCGGCGGCGTTGACGACCTGCTGGTAGCCGCGCACCTGGTCCGGTCCCGGCGGCAGGCGCCCGAACAGGTTCTTCGCGGCCGGGCCGTAGTGCGGCACGCTCGAGCCTTCGCCGGCTTCGGTGCTGCTCGGCGGTTCGTCGGAGTCCTTGCCGTCGAGCCGGTTGATGTCGAGGCCGAGGCGTTCGCTGTCGCTCTTGGCGATCGCCGAGCGTCTTGCCGCCCGGCTTGAGGAACTGCTCCAGCCGGCCGGCCGTGCGCGCGCGGTTGTGCAGCTGCTCGTCGACCTGGCTGTGCAGCTGGTCGGAGGTGAGCACGTAGATCAGCCCCGAGGCGAGCAGCGACGGCGATCGCAACGGCTGCTGCGGAGGCGATCGCGATGCGCCGGCGGAAGCTCATGCGGCTGCGCCTCGCAGCACGTAGCCGACGCCGCGCACGGTGTGCAGCAGGCGCGGCTCCTCGCCGACCTCGGTCTTGCGCCGCAGGTAGCCCATGTAGACGCCGAGCGAGTTCGAGGTTGCGCCGAAGTCATAGCCCCAGACGTGCTCGAAGATCGCCGAGCGCGTCAGCACCTGGCGCGGGATGGCGCATGAACATCTCCAGCAGCAGGAACTCGGTGCGCGTCAGCTGCAGCGGGCGCTCGCCGCGCCAGGCCTCGTGCGAGAGCCGTTCGAGGCGCAGGTCCTCGAAGCTCAGCGCATCCTCCTCCTCGTCGTCCTCGCCGGCGCGGCGCAGCAGCGCGCGCACACGCGCGAGCAGCTCGCGCAGCGCGAACGGCTTGACCAGGTAGTCGTCGGCGCCGGCGTCGAGGCCGGCGACGCGGTCGTCGATCTGCTCGCGCGCGGTCAGCATCAGCACCGGCGTGCGATCGCCGCCGTCGCGCAGCGTGCGACAGACCTCGAGGCCGTCGACGTACGGCATCGAGACGTCGAGGATCACGACCTCGTAGGCGGTGCCGGCGAGCGCCTCGAGCGCCTCGCGCCCGTCGACCGCCTGCGCGACGTCGTAGCGCTCGAGCTTCAGCGCGCGCGACAGCGCGGTCTGCACGGCGGGCTCGTCGTCGACGACCAGTATGCGTGCTTGCTCAGCCATGTTCTCGATCGACACCATCCTCGACGCTTCGGTCGCTTCCAGTGCGCCGAGGACGGGTAACAGCTGCTTCTGAGGCTACCGTGACGAGAGCGGAGCATGTCTCGGCAGTCGAAATCGAAGAGGATGCGAAGGAACGTCGTGGGAGCCAGCAATCGCCTCTGAGCCGAATGCGCCCGAGCAGCCGCGCGCGCCCTCGCGCACGGCGGCTCCGGCAGACGCCCGAGGCTCCGCTCGACGGCGAGCAGGTGATGCACGAGCAGTCGCGCGCGCTGCGTCACGAGCATGATCAGCCTCGCCGTCTTCTTCGCGATCGTCGTGGCGCTGCTGTTCGCTGTGCCGGACCTGCGCTCGGCGCTCGACAACCTCTCGCACGCCGATCCGTCGCTGATCTCGGCGGCCGTGCTGCTCGAGCTGCTCTCGTGCGCCGGCTACACGGTGCTGTTCGGCCTGATCTTCGGCATGCTCGGCCGTCGCCTCACATCGCGGCTGTCGCTGTCGGAGCTGGCGGTCAACTCGGTCGTGTCGGTCAGCGGCCTGGCCGGCATCGCGCTCGGCGCCTGGGTGCTGCGCAGCAAGGGCGTCTCGGTCGATCGGATCGCGCGTCGCTCGGTGCTGATCTTCACGCTGACGAGCGCCGTCAACGTCGGCGCCGTCGTGCTGATCGGCGTGCCGATGTGGCTCGGCCTGCTGCCCGGCTCGCGACGCGCGCTGCTGACGCTGCTGCCGGCGGCGGTCGCGCTGGCGACGATCGTCGGCACGCTGGCGCTGGCGCGCTGGGCCGGTCGCGTGGCGCTGCGTCGCGGCGCCGACCGGACGCGGCGGACGGTCGCGCTGACGGCGCTGTCGGACGGAGTCGCCGACGCGCTGCGCCTGATCGGCGAGCGCGACTGGCGCCTGCTCGGCGCGATCGCCTACTGGCTGTTCGACAACATGGCGCTGTGGGCGTGCCTCGCGGCGTTCGGCAACGGGCCGTCGTTCTGGGTCGTCGCGATGGCCTATCTGGTCGGCATGCTGGCGAACTCGATTCCGATTCCCGGCGGCCTGCTCGCGGTCGAAGGCGGGCTCGTCGGCATGCTGCTGCTGTTCGGCGTGCGCCCGGCATCGCACGTCGTCGTCGCGGTGCTGATCTACCGCGCCGTCTCGCTGTGGGTACCGGCCGTGATCGGCTCGCTGGCGTTCGTCAGCCTGCGCCGTGAAATCGGCAAGCCGCTCGCGCCGCGGCCCTGCGGCTAGCTGGGATAGACGCTCTTGGCGAACGCGAGCGCCGCGCTCGCGCGCTGGCAGGCCCGCGCGGGAAGCGCTTCCATCACGCGCTTGACGGCCGCGCTCTGCGGGCCGGAGAGGCCGGGGCAGAAGATCGGCGGCGGCAAGTCGCCGCTCGCCGAGCCGGGCGCGTTGAGCGGCAGGAGCGCCTGCGTGGCGGCGATCGCATGCGCGTAGCTGTTGGAGAAGACGTCGATCGCGACGCGCCCGGAGTAGAGCTCGATCGAGCGGCCTCCGTCGTAGACGGTCGCCGGCACGCCGCGCACGACGACGTTGCGCTGCGGGCCGAGCGCGGTGTTGGAGTGCAGCTCGTAGATCACCGTCGTGACCTGCAGCGGCAGCACGCAGCTGCCGCCGCCGAGGATGCCCTTGCTGTGCACGCAGTCGCCGTAGTAGACGCTGTCGCCGATCGAGCTGAGGTAGCCCTTCTGCCCGTCGACGGCCGCCAGCGGGTTGCCGAGGAAGCTGCGGCCCGGCCCAGTAGACGCGGAAGTACGGGAAGGTCTCGGCTTCGGCGAGCTCGTTCGCGGTGACCGGGCGCGGATGCGTCGTGCCGCAGCCGCTGATCGCAAGCGCGAGCACGAGCGCGGCGCACAGGCGCGATCAGTCGCAGCGGTAGATGGGAGCGTTCGCGGAGGCGCATGGGCGTCATTATCTTGGCGTGCGCGCGCGGAGCACAGCTACTTCGGGGTCTCTGAGCGGTTCACAGAGGTACATATCCGCCGCGACAGCGGCGGGTAGGCCGGGGTCCGGTGGGGTAGCACACCGGACCCCGGTCGATCTTCGCACCGGGAGGGTGCGCGTCGCGCCACTCGGCCTCGCGGCGGCGCTGGCGCTGCTGGCCGCCTGGCTGCTCGTCGCGCCGCGAACGCCCGATCTCGCGGCGGCTGCCTACCGCGTCGACCTGTTCAAGCACGTCGGCCTCGGCATCTACGACGAGCACTGGTACGGCGGCCACGACCTGCCCGGCTACAGCGTGCTGTTCCCGCCACTGGCCTGGGCGCTCGGCCTGCGCGTCGTCGGCACGCTGTCGGTGCTCGCCTCGGTGCTGTGCTTCGAACGGATCGTCGGCGATGTGTTCGGCGAAGAGGCGCGCTGGGCGTCGGTCGCGTTCGCCGCGGCAGCGGTCGGCGACGTCTGGATCGGGCGGCTGACGTTCGCGCTCGGCGTCTCCTTCGCGCTGGCCGCGACGCTCGCGCTGCTGCGCGGGCGCACGGCGAGCGCCGTCGTGCTCGCGCTGCTGTGTGCTGCAGCCAGTCCGGTAGCCGGCCTGCTGCTCGGCCTGGCGGCGCTGAGCGACTCACTGTGGCGGCGCACGCCGCGCGCGCTGCTGGCGCTCGGCGTGCCGGCGGCGATCGTCGTGCTGGCGCTCGCCGCGCTGTTTCCGGAGGGCGGCTTCGAGCCGTATCCGGCGACGCTCGTTCGCGGCGACGGCGATCGTCGTGCTGGCGTTCGCGTGGGCCGTGCCGAGAGGCTACGGCGAGCTGCGCCTGGGCGCGGCGATCTATCTGCTCGCGTGCGTCGTCTTCCTGCTCGTCGACTCGCCGATGGGCAGCAACGTCGAGCGCTACGGCGTGCTGCTGGCCGGACCGCTGATCGTCTGCTGGCTCGGCGGCTCGCGCCGCGCGCGCACTCGCGCGACGATGATCGGTGCAGGGCCGCTCGCGCGGCAGGCGGCGCGCTCGCGGCAGGCCGCTGGCGGCGGGCGGCGCGAGCGCCGGCCTGCTGGCGCTGGCGCTGTGGATCGCGTGGGCCGGCTGGGGTCCGGTGCGCGAGACGCTGGCGGTCGCCAGCAACGCTTCGACGAGCGCCGCCTACTACACGCCGGTCGAGCGCTTCCTCGAGCAGCACGCGCGCACGCCGGTGCGCCTCGAGGTGCCGCTGACGCGCTCGCACTGGGAGACGGCCGAGCTGGCGCCGCGCGTATCGCTGGCGCGCGGCTGGGAGAAGCAGCTGGACACGCGCTATGACGGCGTGCTGCTGTCGCACTCGCTCGACGCGGCGAGCTACGAGCGCTGGCTGCGCCAGCAGGCCGTCTCCTACGTCGCGCTGCCCGACGCGAAGCTCGATCCGTCGAGCGCGCGCGAGGGCAGGCTGATCGAGGCCGGGCTGCCCTATCTGCACGAAGTCTTCAGAAGCCGCCACTGGCGGATCTACGCGGTCGCCTCGCCGACGCCGATCGCAAGCGGTCCCGGCACGCTCAGCGTCGCTCGGCCACGACTCGTTCGCGCTCGACGCGCGCTCGCGCGGGAGCTTTCTCGTGCGCGTGCACTACACGCGCTACTGGGCGCTCGCGCAGGGCGCCGGCTGCGTCGCTCAGGCGCCGGGCGGCTGGACGCGCGTGTTCGCGCGCGAGCCCGGGCGGCTGCTCGTGCAGGCGCGCTTCTCGCTGGCGCGCGCGTTCGGCGACGTCGGCTCCTGCCGTGGCTGAACGGCCGGCGTTGGGCGCGGCGGCTCAGCGCGGCGTCAGCGCGTAGAGCGCTTCTTGGCCGGTCAGGTAGATGTTCTTGCCGTCGCTGATGACCGGATCGAAGGAGCCGGTGTCCTTTTCGAAGGTGACGCGGCCGGTCGAGATGCCGAGGCCGTAGGTGCGATGCGTGCCGAGGTCGGCGAAGTAGACGGTTCGCCCGACGATCGTCGCCGAGCCGGAGATCTTGCCGTGCGCGTCGAAGTGCCAGGCGATCCTGCCCGAGCGCGCGTTGAGCGCGTAGAAGGTGCCGTCGTAGGAGCCGAGGTAGATCATCGGGCCGAGGCCGGGCGCGTTGGTGACGGCCGGCGAGGCGTAGACGTAGGCGCCGGTCTGCACGGCCCAGTCGAGCTTGCCGGTCGAGGCGTCGTAGGCGTAGACGCGGCCGTCGGTGTTGCCGAGGAAGACGCGACCGTAGAAGACGGCCGAGGTCGAGTAGAACGTGCCGCTGCCGAGCAGCGCGCCTTCGGAGCCGCTGATCCAGATGCGGCGGCCGTGTTCCTCGCCGACGGCCTGCACGTGGCCGGAGTAGTCGCCGAAGTAGAGCACGCCGCCTGACAGCGTCGGGCTGGCCTTGACGGCGCCGGCCGCGTGGTAGGTCCAGACGACGCTGCCGTTGCTCGTGTTGAGCGCGTAGACGGTGCCGTTCTGCGAGCCGATGAACAGCTTTCCGCGGTCGACGAGCGGCGAGGACTCGCTTGCGCTCGAGAGGTTGCGCGACCAGATCGTCGCGCCGTTGGCGACGTTCAGCGCGTACACGCGACCGCTGCCGCCTTCGCGTGGAGAGCACGGTCGCGTAGACGACCGTGCCGACGACGGCCGGCGAGGAGGCCGACAGGTGGCCGAGGCCGCGCGACCAGATCGTCTGTCCGGTCAGCTTGTTCAGCGCTCGCAGCACGCCGTCGTCGCCGAGCTGGAAGATGCGGTCGCCGCCGATGACCGGCGGGAACTCGAGCAGCGTGTGCGCGTTGTTGACCCACAGCTGGCGAAACGGCGGGTGCAGCGTCGCCGGCGCGGGAAAGAAGCGCGTGTGTTCGGGCGTGTAGCCGTAGAACGGCCAGGCGATCGGCTTTTCGACCTTCTTCGCCGGCAGCTGCGGCGTCGCCTCGGGCACGAAGCGCGCGTGCGGGTGGTAGATGCTGCCGGTGCGGTTGTGCTCGTAGAGGTAGCCGGCGAGCGCGAGCGCGATGACGAGCACGACGAGCCCGCCGAGGATCAGCCGGACACGTTTCGTGCGCGGAAACAGGCGCTTGAGGCGATCGCTCACGGCGAGATGGCCCGCCGCGTCAGGCGGCGATCTTGCGAGACGGGCGCGGAGCGGTAGGGGAGAGCGGCGGCGATTCGCTGCGTGATACAGGCTGAGCGGCCTCGGCGCGCCGGCTGCTCGCGCCGGAGCGGCTCGGCGCGCGGCTGATTGAGCGGCGGCGGAGCCGCCGCTCTCTAGACATACGCCGCCCTTGGCCGACATCGCGGCCGGTGCGCGCCAGCAGGCGTGCGACGGTCACGGCGAGCAGCCACAGCAGCACGATCGCCAGCGGAGGCAGCGTCAGATCCGGAGACGAGCGCGAGCACGTCGTGATTTCCGTTCAGCGACCAGTTCCACAAGAGGTAGTCGCCGATCGTGAGCCCGGACACGAGGACCAGAGGCCTGTGGGACACGAACGACAGAGTAAACGCAGCGTAAGACGGACGGCACCTATGATCGGCAGATGGGCGAGTCCGGCGGCGATTCGGCGATCTTCGCGCGCGATGCGCTGCGCGCGCGCGCGGTGCTCGTGACCGGCGGCGGCACCGGACTGGGCAAGGCGACGGCGCTCGAGCTGGCGCGCTGTGGCGCGCGCGTGACGATTGCCGGGCGGCGCCTGGACGTGCTCGAAGAGGCGGCAGCGGAGATCGGCGAGCTGGTCGGCGCGGGCGGCGCGCGAGTGGCGGCGCCGGCGTCGGAGTGCTGGCCGGCGACATCCGCGACGGCGAGGGCGCGCGGCGGCTCGTGCTCGGCGCCGTCGAGCAGATGGGCGCGCTCGACGTGCTCGTCAACAACGCCGGCGGGCAGTTCTTCAGCCCGGCCGAGCTGATCTCGGCGAAGGGCTGGCGCGCGGTCTGGCGGCTGAACGTCGAGGGCATGCTGAACATGGCCGAAGCGGCGCACGAGCTGGCGCTGGCGCCGGCGGCGGCGGCGGCACGATCGTCAACGTCACGCTCTCGCCGCATCACGGCATGCCGGGCATGGCGCACTCGGGCGCCGCGCGCGCGACCGTCGAGGCGCTGACGCGCGAGCTCGCGCAGCGCTGGGCCGACGACGGCGTGACCGTCAGCGCGATCGCTGCCGGCACGTACGACACCGAGGTGATGGTCAAGTACCCGGCGAGCGTGCGCGGCGGCATGTCGCGCTCGGTGCCGCTGCAGCGGCTCGGCCGGCCCGAGGAGCACGCGTGGCTCGTCGCGCTGCTCGCCTCGCCGCTCGGCTCGGCGTTCAACGGCTCGACGATCACGCTCGACGGCGCGCGCGACAACTGGTTCGGGCCGTGGCCGCCGCCGGGGTTGGTCGACGAGGGGGGAGAGGTGCCGGTCGAGGAGCGGCGGTAGGGGCGGGCGGCCAGCGCGCTTCGGCACGGCCGCCTCGGGCCACGGTCAGGAGCGGCTGTAGGATGGGCGATGGCGTTGCGGGCGAAGTGTTTTGGTTGCACAAAAGCCTTCCAAGCTTTTAGAGCCGGTTCGATTCCGGTCGCCCGCTTGTCGGCCACGGGGAGTGGCGCAGTCTGGTAGCGCACCCGGCTGGGGGCCGGGCGGTCGCAGGTTCAAATCCTGTCTCCCCGACTACTGAAGGAACCGTACACGCGGGTGCAACGGAGCGCAGAGCGCCCGCCGTTGCTGGCCAAAGGGCGTAACCGGATGCATGGAGATGCACGCCGGATCGGCACTCGCCGGGAGCGATCGAGCGCAGAGCGAGTGCAGGTTGCACTCGAATGGCTGGGCACACCGAACTCTGGATCGCCGCCAGGTGTGCGCCTGGTGGTTCGCGTTCGCGGTCGTCCTGGCACGCGCCTGCGCGATGGGAGCCGAAGAAGCCCGGTCGACCGCAGTTGCTCGAGCAGTTCGAGATCGAGCGCCCGAACGGGCGATGCACGGCAGTCGGTGCAGCTAAGCGGACTCCGGTCCTCTTGTGGTAGCGTGCGCGGAAACGGACCGAGGTCCGGCGAGATCGCTCGTCGCCTCTGCCGCCCCGGCAACGCACCAGGAGGTCTCTGATGAGCATGTCCCTTTTTCGATTGGACGCAAGCATCCGCACGGAGGGCTCGCACAGCCGCCAGATCGCTGACATCGTCGAGCAGGAGTGGCGCGAGGAGCACCCCGACAGCCGCGTGACCAACCGCGAGATCGGCGTCGAGCCCCTCCCATCGGACGCCTGGGCGAACGCCGTGTCCGCGAGCGCAACACCTGAGGGAGACACGTTCACCTGAGCAGCAACAGGCGGTCGCACTGGCGGCCTCGCTCACCGACGAGCTCGAGGCCGCCGACGCGCTTCTGTTCGCAGTCCCCCTCTACAACTTCGGAGTCTCCCAGCACTTCAAGACATACGTCGACCTGATCGTCACCGACCCTCGCATGGCGGCCGGTGTCGATCCGGTGATCGCCGACAAGCCCGCAGTACTCGCGACCGTTCACGGTGGCTACTACGCAGCCGGGACGCCGAGGGAGGGATGGGACCACGCAACGGGGTGGATGCGCCGGATTCTCGCCGACGTGTGGAAGCTCGACCTGCTCGTCGTGGAGAAGGACTTCACCCTGGTCGGCGTCAATCCCGCGCTCGATGAGTTCAAGGAACTCGCTGCGCAGCTCGCCACCGAGGCGGAAGCCCTCGCTCGCGAGCACGGCCGCAGCCTGGCAAAAAACAGGAACCTGAGCGACCGCGCCGCGGCCTAGGCGTCGTCCCTGGACGCAACCGGCCAAGGACGACGACGGCTTCCTGCTGAGCGGCGGCGAACTCGAGGTCACCCGCCTCGACGCCTGCGCCACGAACCAGGTCGTCTCAGTCGAAAGCGTCGCGCCCGGCTGTTCACGAAGCCATAGAGTGGTCGCGAGGCGTTCCGACCGGACGCCGCGAAGATCGAGATGACCTGAAGGCCCGTGGTGGAGCCTCTGCGCATATATGGATATCCGGTCTCGACGTGGACTCGGACGGCCTGCATGACCTGCATCGAGAAGGGCGTTGAGTACGAGCTGGTCCCGATCGCCTACGGCAGCGCCGAGCACACCGCGATGCACCCGTTCGGCCGGATCCCCGTGCTCGAGCACGACGGTCGTGTCATCACCGAGGCGCTCGCGATCACGAGCTACATAGACGAGGCGTTCGACGGTCCGGCGCTCCAGCCCGCAGACCTCGACGGGCGCACTCGCATGCGCGAATGGCTCAGCCGATCTGCGGACTACGCCTTTCGAGACGTGGTCCGCAGCGTCCCGCGCAAGCGCGCGCCGAGCGAGGAGGAGCTCGCTGCCGCACGGAGCGTGCTCGAGCGCCTGGACGCGTTGATCGGCACCGCGCCGTTCCTGATCGGCGCCGACCTCACGCTGGCCGACCTCTATCTTGCTCCCCAGGTCTCCAATGCCCGCGAGAAGGCCCCCGAGCTGCTGCGCTCACTCGATTCACTCGACGTTTGGTTCGAGCGCATGACCGAGCGCGAGAGTTTCAAACAGACGAGCTACGACGCCGGCGCGCTTTAGCTTCGTACGGAGGATGTGATCGCGGCGAGATGCGGCTCGCCGGGGCGAAACGCGACGTAGCGGCACGGTCCACGTGAGTCACTCCGCGCGCCCGCTCCAATATCGCTCAGTCCCCTTAGTCTCCGAACGCTCCCGGATCGAGCGGCACGTCGACGGCGTGCTCCTGTAGCGCAGCGAGCGGAACGAGCTCGAGCGCGCGCTCATGGGTCGAGGCGAGCACGACGTAGGCGGCGGCGCCTGCTTCGTGCGCGCGCAGCCAGTTGGCGGCGGTCACGCACCAGCGGTCGCCGGGCGTGAGCCCAGGGAAGCCGTAGACGGGCATCGGCGTGACGAGGTCGTTGCCGATGCTGAGCTGGTGCTCGAGGAACTCGGCGGTGACGACGGCGCAGATCGTGTGGCTGCCGCGGTCTTCGCGGACCGGTGCGGCAGCAGCCGTCGCGGTAGAAGCCCGTGAGCGGCTCGGTGCCGCACGGCTCGAGTTCGCCGCCGAGCACGTTGCGATCACTCATCGGCCGGAGTATCGCGCCTCGCGGGCCGAGCGCTCCCGCTCGTGATCTGGGCCCTCGCCTGCTACGTCAGGCCGACGGCCTGGAGCGCCTGTTCCTCCGACGAGAACATCTGCCAACGGGCGATCACGCCGTCGCGCAGGGTGAACACGAAGGCAGCCTCGGCCTCGATCGGAGCGCCGCTTCCCTTTCCACGTCCGCGCTGGCGCGCGGTTGCCAGAACCAGGTCGCCGACTTCGCGCGCGCCCAAGATCTCAATCGACCAGTCGTCCCAGGTGCCGGTCCAATCGGCCATGACCTGCCGAAACCCGTCGTGCCCGTGATACTCGCGCGCGTCGATCTGCTCGGGGAACTGCGTGATGACGATGTCCGGCGCAGCGAGCGCGAGAACTGCCGGCTCGTCCCCGCGAAAGTAGGCATCGAAGACGGCTTGGACCAACTCCAGGTTCTCAGGCATCTCGCCGGAGTATCGCGCAAGGAGCTTGACGCCTCGCGCGCTTATGCCTAGATTGCCTAGGTATGCCATCCGGTGAGGTCCAAGGACACGTCGACGGGATGCTGCTGGCGGTTCTGAGCGGCGGGCCGCTGCACGGCTACGCGCTCAGCGAGGAGCTGAGGCGCCGAAGCGGTGGCGAGTTCGACCTGGCGGAGGGCACGATCTACCCGGCCCTGCATCGCTTGGAGTCTGCGGGTCTGTTGGCGAGCCGCTGGGAGGTCGTCGACGGGCGGCGGCGGCGCGTCTACGCGATCTCAGGCTCCGGCCGGCGCGCCGTTGTCGACCGCCGGGCCAGCTGGCAGGCGTTCAGAGGGGCCGTCGACGCAGTGTTCGCCGGCGAGGCGCTCGAGGCCGGCTGATGGACGCGCCCGATCCGATTGCGGCCTATCTGCACGAGCTGAACCGCGAGCTTCGAGTTCGGCGAAAAACGAGGCGGCGAATCTCCAGCGAGGTTACTGCGCACCTGCTCGAAGCGGCCGACGCCGAGCGCTCGAGCGGTGCGGAGGAGGGGATCGCTGCAGAGCGCGCGGTTCTCCGTTTCGGGCTCGCCGAGGAGACTGCCCGTCAGTTCAACCGTCTGCCGCGTCATCGCGCTGCGGTCTTGCGGCGGGCGCTTGTGCCGTGGATCGCGGCCGTCGGGATGACCTTGACGGCGAGCGCAACGGTCTGGGCGTTCCAGGCCGGCCCGTCCGTCCAGCCGCATGCTCTCGCACATCCCACTCCACCGGCGCAGCAGATGCATTGCATGGACCGTGTTGCGCGGGCTTCCTCGACTCGAGCGAGCGGCGTGCGTCGAGCATCGTCCTCGTCCTTGCAGCCGATGCGAGCTGCATGTGGCGCGCGGCACGCGAACGCGCGATGAGTCCGCGAGCGAAATCGACGACGAGCTCGGTTGCGGAGTTGGTCGCGATCGTCGCCGTCGCGCTCGGGCTGGCGTTCGCCGTCCAGGCGTTCGCCGTCAAGCCCTACCAGATTCCCAGCGGCTCAATGGAGCCGACGCTGATCGAAGGACAGCACGTGCTCGTCAACCGCCTCGGCATGGACTTCAGCGAACCGCATGTCGGCGGCGTCTACGTCTTCCACCCGCCGAGCGGTGCCGAGCAGGAACAGTGCGGTCCGATCGCGCATACGGTCAGCCCCGGCGGCGCCGCGTGCTCGGCTCCCGTGCCGCGGAAGGCGGGTGTGAACTTCGTCAAGCGGATCGTCGCCGGGCCCGGCGACGAAATCTACATACGAGAAGGTCACGTCTTTCGCAAGGCCGCCGGCGCAAACCGGTTCGTCGAGGAGAAGGACTCTTACATCAAAGCCTGCGGCGAAAGCCCGGAGTGCAACTTCCCAACGCCGATCAAGATCTCACGCGGGCACTGGTTCATGATGGGCGACAATCGCGGCGACTCCGACGACAGCAGGTACTGGGGACCGGTCCCGACCGGATGGATCATCGGCCAGGCGGTCGCCACCTACTGGCCGCCCGACCGCGTCGGGATCTTCTGAGCGCGACTACTTCGCTTTTTTGATCGGCTTCA
>CAWEVS010000017.1:0-17871 GCA_963812575.1 uncultured Solirubrobacteraceae bacterium
GAACTCGGCGAAGAGCCGTGTTGCGAGAGCCGTGCGATCTCGGCAGCGTATAGAGCGCGTTGGCGAGGCAGGGCGGACGCGAGCGCGTCTCGTCTCGTGCCGGGGCCCGCGGCCAGGCCGGCGACGCTCTTCCACAGGCCGGAATACGTGCAAGAACGCATGCATCGCGAGCGGCCGAGAAGGAACCGGCCGTATGATCCCGACGACCCGCAGCGCGCCCCTGCGCTGGCGGGACTTTCTCGTCATGGACCCTTCGCGCCGCGGAAACTACGACTCCGGAGAGGACTTCGTCCTCGAATACGGCGAGCTGCGCTTCACGTTCAACGAAGAGGACTTCGCCGAGCGCTGCGAGCAGGCCGCGATCAAGGTCGGCTTCGTCGGCGGCCGGCTCGGCGAGGAGGAGCTCGAAGACCTCGTCAACCTCGCCGTCAACGGCGAGATCTCAGACCCCGCCTCGGCGCTCGGACAGCACGTCAACGACTGCTGGCCCGAGCTCGTCGGCCCGGCCGAGCGCTCGCTCGTGCACTGGCTGCGCCGGCTCGTCTTCCGCGGCGCATGGCTCGACCAGCGCGTCAACGAGGGCGAGCTGAGCGTGTCCTTCGACGAAGAGACCGGCAGCTTCGCCTACGTGCAGCCGGTCGACCCGCTGACGGCCGCCGGCGGGGAGCCGATCGAGCTCGCGCCCGAGCCGTCGTGGGGCCGCGTCGCCTACAGGGGCTGAGGCACGACGCCACCCAGGGCGTCGCTGGCCAAGCGGGTCAAGGACGTAGCCTGACGGGCACAAGCAGTTCGCGTGGCGTGCTGGCCGCAACGGCGATTCGAGCGAAGCGAGTGTCTCCCGGCTTCGGTACGCGAGCGACCGAGGACGCCGACACGCGCCGCACCAGCGCCGTTCTAGGTTCCTGAGTCGATTGCTTCCGCGCGGGCCTTCGTGATCGCCTGTGCGCCGTCCTCGCCGACGAGCAGCTCCGGGCGTAGCGTGCCGCTGGCGGCGAGGTCGAGGATCGGCTGACGGCCGGTCGCGGTCAGCGCGACGTCGAGCGCGATCACGGTGCTCTCGCCGCCGAGCGGCCGCGTGGCGGTCGCGATCAGCGTCAGCGAGCCTCCCTCGCGCAGGTTGCGCGCGGCCGCCAGCGCGCGGCGCGCGGCGTGCGGCGGCAGCCCGTCGAGGCTGTCGATCAGCACGACGGCGTGACCGCCGCGCGAGGCGACGCGCTTGGCGGCGTCGAGCGCGCGCTCGACCGCCTGCGCCTGCACGTCGGAGGAGACGGCGAAGCTGAGCGCGGCAGCCGGCGCAGGCTCGCCGGCCTGCCACTGCGAGATCTCCTCCGGCCGCGCGCCGGCGAGCACGAGCGTCAGCTCGAGCCCATCGCGGCCGTTCAGCGCGCCGATCAGCTTCCTCAGCGTCTCGGTCTTGCCGGCGCGCGAGTCGCCGACGATCAGCACGCGTGAGCCGCGGCCGAACGGCGTCAGCCATTCGACGGCTTCGAGCGTCGCGTCCTTCACCTCGAGCGCGAAGCGCTCGCTGGGAAAGTCGACCGGCAGATCCTCGTAGCGCGTCCCCGCGGCGACCGCGTCGGCCGAAGCGCCGTTGATCTGCTCGACGCGGACCAGCGACGGATAGCGCTCGGAGCGGCGCGGCGTGCGCGCAGGGCCGGCGACACGATCGCCGGAGACCAGCTCGCAGCGGCGCACCTGCGCGGCCGAGATGTAGACGTCGCCGTCGGAGGGCTCGGGCGGGTCGATCCGCAGGAACGCCGAGCCGTTGCCGAGAACCTCGACGACGCCCTCGACGAGCTCGCCGTCGCCGGCCTGCTCGTCGTCGCGAGGCTCAGGCGCGCTCGCGCGCGGCCCGCGACGCGAGCGCGCGGCCGGCCGCTCCTCCTCCTGCTCGCTGTCGCTGCGCGCGCTGGAGCGGCGCGAGCGCGCCGCCGGCTTCGCCTCGACATCGTCCTGCTCGTCCTTTTTTGCTGCGCGGCTGCGCCGCGAGCGCGCCGCAGGTTTGGCCTGCTCGCCGTCCTCGGCGTCGTCGGACTCATCGTCAGAGGCCGCGCCCTCCGAGGCCGCGCCGCCACGACGCGAGCGTCCGCCACGGCGCCTGGGCCGCGAACGCGTGCTCGACTCGCCGTCGCTTGACTGCGACTCGGCGGAGGACTCCTCGCCCGAGCCGGCGCTGTCCTCGCCGACGATGCGGTCGATCAGCTCGCCCTTGCGCAGGCGCCTGAAACCATCGAGGCCGAGCTGGTCGGCGATTGCGTGAAGATCGGCGAGCGGGCTCGCTTCGAGCTCGGCACGATCGAGTACTGCTGGCATGTTCTCTCCTAGTCTTCGGATGGGCGGCTGGCGTCCCGCGGCGTTGGACAGCCGCAGGCACCCGTGTATTGGCTTCCAAGCCTAGCGGCTGCTGCGGCCGCTCGGCTGGCTCTTGATTCCTCGGAGCGCGCCGGATCCCTGCCCGGCCGCCGCGTCAGCTCGCGTGCGAGCGCTCGTGGCGCAGCTGCTCGGCGAGCGCCAGATCGCCGCTCGGCAGGGCCTCGCCGCGCAGCGCTTCGCGGACCGCGAGGAAGTCGGCCGCCGCGGCGACGTCGTGCACGCGGAAGATGTGCCCGCCGGCGTCGAGCCCGTGAGCGAGCGCGGCGAGCGTGCCGGCGAGCCGCTCGCGCGGAGCGCGGCCGGTCAGCGCGCCGACGAAGTCCTTGCGCGATATCGCCAGCAGCAGCGGGCGGCCGAGCTCGTGCAGCCGCTCGACTTCGCTGAGCAGGCGGATCGTCTGCGCCGGCGTCTTCGCGAAGTCGGGTCCGGGATCGACGATCAGCTGCTCCGGCGCGACGCCGGCCGCGATCGCGACCGCGATCCGCTCGCGCAGGAACGCCAGCACGTCGGCCGTCACGTCGTCGTACAGGTCGGCTCGCTGCAGGCGTTCGCGCGGCGCTGCGCGCGTGTGCATCAGCACCAGCGCAGCGCCGGTCTCGGCGCAGACGCTCGCCAGCTCCGGGTCGCGCAGACCGCTGACGTCGTTGACGATCGCCGCGCCGGCCGCGATCGCGGCGCGCGCGACGTCCGGCTTGTAGGTGTCGACCGAGACGAGCGCGCCGAGACCGCCGGCGATCCGCTCGACGAGCGGCGCGACGAGCTCGATCTCGCGCTCGATCTCGACCGGCGGGCGCCCGGTCGTCGCCGACTCGCCGCCGACGTCGATGATCGCCGCGCCGTCTGCCAGCAGCTGCTCGGCGAGCGCGACGCGCGCAGTCGAGCGTCGCGTGGCGGCCGCCGTCGCTGAACGAGTCGGGCGAGGCGTTGACGATGCCCATCAGCAGCGGACGCGAGCCGAGCTCGATCGCGCGCGCTCGCGGCCCGCAGACGGCAGGCCGGCGCCTCGCGCAGCGCGCTCACGGCTGCACGAGCCCCTCGGCGCGTGCCTCCTCGGCGAAGCTCGCGATCTCCTCACCGCGACGCGGCGCGCTCCACTGCAGCTCGCCGCCGAGCACCGCCGCGACGCGCTCGACGGCGCTCGAGTCGCCGGTCAGCTCGCGCGCCGCCAAGAGGCCCAGGCGCGTGCGGCGCAGCAGCACGTCGCCGATGCTGCGCGCCTGCTCGCGACGCGCCGCCAGTGCGACCTCGGCGAGCAGGTCGGGCTGGCCGGGCACGATCGGCTGCGCGAGCTCTCCGCGCTCGCCGGCCAGCGCCAGCACCTCGCGCGCGGCGTAGCCGTAGCGCGCGGCGAGCGCCGCGTAGGAGGCCTCGGGCACGCCCTCGACGCGCGGCAGCTGATCGACCGAGATCTGCTGGCCGAGCGGGATCTCGTGCGTCCGGCAGGGCGCCTCGCGCGCTTCGCGCTCGACGATCCGGTCGACCGCCAGCTTCGCCATCCGCCGCCACGTCGTCAGCTTGCCGCCGGTGATCGTGATCATGCCCGACGACGTCTCGTACAGCTCGGCCTTGCGCGAGATGTCGACCGACTTCTTCGGATCGCCGGTCGAGATCAGCGGCCGCACGCCGGCGAACGCTCCGGTCAGATCGCCGGCGCCGTAGGCGCAGCCGAAGAAGTCGTTGACCGCGGCGAGCAGATACTCGACGTCCTCAGAGGACGGCGCGACGTGCTCGAGCGAGCCCTCGTAGTCGTTGTCGGTCGTGCCGACGAGCGTGTGCCCGAGCCAGGGCAGCGCGAAGATCGAGCGGCCCGAGCCGGCCGGCACGATCGCGCCGCCGATCAGCGGCAGGTCGCTGTGTCGCAGCGTGATGTGCGTGCCGCGGCTGGGCCGGATCCGCGGCAGCTCGGCCTCGTCGTGCAGCTCGTGCGGGCGCAGCTCGTCGGCCCACACGCCGGTCGCGTTGACGACGTTGGCGGCGCGCACGGCAAAGCGCTCGCCGCTCTCCAGATCGAGCGCCTGCACACCCTGCGTCTGCCCGTCGTGCTCGAGCAGGCCGGTCACCTCGACGCGGTTGGCGCAGACCGCGCCGAAGCGCTCGGCCTCGCCGAGCACCGTCAGCACGAGGCGCACGTCGTCGGTCTGGCAGTCGTAGAACAGGTAGCCGCTGGTCGGCTCGCGCCCGGCGAGCGCCGGCAGCAGCTCGACGACCTCCTCGCCGGAGATCACGCGATGGCGCGCCGGGCTCCAGTACTCGCCCTCCTCGGCCGCGCTCGCGAGCGCCTCCTGCTCGCCGTCCTGCTCGCCGGCTTTGCGCTCGCTGGCCTGGCGTGCGCGGCGGCTGCGCCGCGCACGTATCCGCCCACCGGCCGAGCGGCGGTCGGTGACCGACATCACGTCGTACAGATTCAGGCCGACGCCGACCAGCCGATCGGGCCGCGCGCCCTCGAAGGCCGGCACGACGAGCGGCAGCGGGCGCACGAGATGCGGAGCGAGCGCGACCATCAGCTGGCGCTCGAGCAGCGCCTCGCGCACGAGTCCGAGGTCGAAGTTCTGCAGATAGCGCAGGCCGCCGTGAACGAGCTTGCTCGAGCGGCTCGAGGTGCCGGCGGCGTAGTCGGCGCGCTCGAGCAGCGCGACGCTGTAGCCGCGCGTCGCGGCGTCGAGCGCGACGCCGGCGCCGGTGATGCCGCCGCCGACGACGACGACGTCGAACTCGTCCTCGCCGAGCGCCGCGAGAGCCTGGCTGCGCACGATCATCGCGCGCAGTCTCGCAGAGCCTGGTCTCGCCGTCAGGCGGGCGCCTGCACCCGCCCGCGCCTGGCCGCACGCGGCACATCAGCGGATGGCGCCTGCGCCATCCGGACTCAAACGATCTACAGCTGGTCGAGCTCGGAGGTGATTTCGCTGACAGCCGACTTCGCGTCGCCGAACAGCATCGAGGTCTTCGGGTCGTAGTAGAGCTCGTTTTCGATTCCGGCGAAGCCGGGATTCATCGAGCGCTTGATCACGATCACCGAGTGGCTGCGGTTGACTTCGAGGATCGGCATGCCGTAGATCGGCGAGGACGGCGTGTTCTGCGCCGCCGGATTGGTCACGTCGTTGGCGCCGATCACGAGTGAGACGTCGGTGCGGTCGAACTCCGGATTGGCGTCGTCCATCTCCTTCAGCTGGTCGTAGGGCACGTCGGCCTCGGCCAGCAGCACGTTCATGTGACCCGGCATCCGCCCGGCGACCGGATGGATCGCATAGGTCACTTCGACGCCGCGTTTCTCGAGCTCCTTGGTCAGCTCGCGCACGGCGTGCTGCGCCTGCGCGACGGCCATGCCGTAGCCCGGCACGACGACGACCCGGCTCGCGTAGGCCAGCTGGATCGCCGCGTCGGCGGCGCTCGTCGATTTGACCGTGCCCGCGTGCTCGCCCGCACCTTCGGCTCCGGCGACCGCGCCGCCGCCGCCAAAGCCGCCGGCGATGATCGACGGGATCGAGCGGTTCATCGCCGTCGCCATCAGGTTCGTCAGGATCGTGCCGGACGCGCCGACGATCATGCCGGCGACGATCAGCGCCGGGTTGTTCAGCGCGACGCCGGTCGCAGCTGCCGAGAGCCCGGTGAACGCGTTCAGCAGCGAGATCACGACCGGCATGTCGGCGCCGCCGATCGGCAGCACGACGGCGTTGCCGAGCAGCGCGGCGATGATCAGCATGCCGATGAACAGAAGCTCGGAGTGCGCGCCGGCGACGAGGTCCACGCCGGCCGCGAGCACGAGCACGACCAGCACGAGGTTGACGATCTGCTGCGCGCTGCCGAACGAGATCGGGCGTCCGGGCAGGATTTCCTGGAGCTTGGCGAAGGCGATGTTCGAGCCCCAGAAGGAGACCGAGCCGACGATCGCGGCGAACACCGAGAAGACCGCGACGTACGTCGGCACGGCACCGGTGTGGACGAGCGCGTGCAACGAGACGCCGCTGGCGAATTCGTGGCTGACCTGCACCGTGTGCGAGCCGTACGTAGAGCCGTAGTGGCGGAACTCGACCCACGAGATCAGCGCGACGGCGCCGCCGCCGACGCCGTTGAACAGCGCGACCATCTGCGGCATCGCCGTCATCTTCACCTGGCGCGCAGCGGGCACGCCGACGGCCACGCCGAGCGCGACACCGAGCACGATCAGGCCCCAGTTGCCCTCGCCTTTGCTCAGCAGCGTCGCGACGACGGCGATCGCCATGCCGACGGCCGCAATGCGGTTGCCGCGCACGGCCGTCGTCGGCCCGGCGAGCCCGCGCAGTCCCTGGATGAACAGCGAGAAGGCGATGATGTAGAGGACGTAGATGAAGCTGTCGCTCTGCAGGAACGTCGTAGCCAGCGGCGTCGCGCTCATGCGCCGGGCTCCTGCGAGGGCTTCTCGTCCTCGCCGTGTCCTTCTTGTGCCCGTCAGGCTTCGGCTTCGGCTTCGACTTGAACATCTCGAGCATCCGGTCGGTGACGAGGAAGCCGCCGACCACGTTGATCGTGCCGAACGCGACGGCGATCACGAGCAGCGCCTTGCTGAGTCCGTCGAGCCCGGTCAGGCCGAACAGCAGCAGGCCGCCGAGCAGCACGATGCCGTGAATCGCGTTCGTGCCGGACATCAGCGGCGTGTGGAGCGTGTTCGGCACCTTCGAGATCACGACGAAGCCGATGAAGCCGGCCAGCACGAGGATCGCCAGGTTTGTCGTGAGCGTCGTCGCGATGATCATGTCGCTGCTCCTCCCGCCGCCTTCTCGACCGTCGCCTTCGCGCCCGCGTTGACGATCTCGCCGTCACGCACGACGCAGGCGCCGGCGATGATCTCGTCGTCGAAGTCGAGCTTCAGTGCGCCGTCCTCGCCGATCATCAGATCGAGCAGCGCGAGCACGTTGCGCGCGAACAGCTGCGAGGAGTGCTCGGGCATGCTCGCCGGCAGGTTCAGCGGCGAGACGATCTTCACGTCGTGGCGCACGACCGTCTCGCCGGGCACGGTCAGCTCGCAGTTGCCGCCCGTCTCGCCGGCCATGTCGATGATCACCGAACCGGGCTTCATGCCCTCGACGGCCTCGGCCGTGACGAGTTTCGGCGCCGGGCGACCCGGCACGAGCGCCGTCGTGATGACGACGTCGAAGCCCTTGATCGCGTCGGTCAGCGCCTGCTGCTGGCGCGCGCGCTCCTCGTCGGTCAGCTCGCGCGCGTAGCCGCCCTCGCCGCTCGCCTCCAGGCCGAGGTCGAGCCACTGCGCGCCGAGCGACTGGACCTGCTCGGCGACCTCCGGTCGCACGTCGTAGCCGGTCGTGCGCGCGCCGAGGCGCTTGGCAGTCGCGAGCGCCTGCAGGCCGGCGACGCCGACGCCGAGCACGAGCACCTTCGCCGGCGGAATCGTTCCCGCCGCGGTCATCAGCATCGGATAGAAGCGGCCCATCTCCTCGGCGCCGAGCAGCGCCGCCTTGTAGCCGGCCACGTTCGCCTGCGAGGAGAGCGCGTCCATCGACTGCGCTCGCGAGATCCGCGGGATCGCCTCCATCGCAAACGCCGTCGCGCCGGCGTCGGCGAGCGCCTTCGTCGTCTGCGGGCTTGACAGCGGCGCGAGGAAGCCGATCAGGATCGAGCCCTGCCCGAGCGCGCGGATCTGCTCGGGGTCGGGCGGCGCGATCGTCACGACGATCTCGCTCTTGTAGATCTCGCCGGGCTCGCCGATGATCTCGGCGCCGGCCTCGGCGAACGCGGCGTCGGGCACGAGCGCATCGTCGCCCGCCCCACTCTGGACGACGACATCGAGGCCTTTTGCCTTCAGCTTGCTGACGACCTCAGGCACGAGCGCCACTCGGTGCTCGCCCCCCGCGGTCTCCTTCGGAACGCCGATCCGCATGAAGGGCGGGAACGTATCCGATCGAGCCGACAAGCGGTGTGCCGATCCGCACAGATCCGCTCGGCAGGCCTATCATCGGTGCTCGTCGGCGCGACGCCGACGCCTCCAAATGACAGTGAACCTGACGCGCATCTACACGAAGCTCGGCGACGGCGGCGAGACGCACCTCGGCGACATGAGCCGCGTCTCCAAGCTGCATCCGCGAGTCGAGGCCTACGGCACGGTCGACGAGCTGAACGCGACGATCGGGCTGGCGCTGCTCGCGCCGGAACTGCCGGCGCGCTTCGCCGAGTGGCTCTCGCGCGTGCAGAACGACCTGCTGGACGTCGGCGCCGACCTCTCCGTGCCGCCGGCCGGCGACGCCGGCGCGCGCGAGCGCCTGCGCGTCGGCCCCGACTACACGGCCTGGCTCGAGCAGGCCTGCGACGAGGTCAACGCGACGCTCGAGCCGCTGCGCTCGTTCGTGATTCCCGGCGGCACGCCGGCCGCTGCGCACCTGCACGTCTGTCGCACGGTCTGCCGCCGCGCCGAGCGTCGCGCGATCGCAGTCGGCGAGCAGGGCAACGCCGAGGTCGTGCGCTACCTGAACCGGCTCTCAGACCTGCTCTTCATCCTCAGTCGTGCGGCCAACGCGCAGCCCGACGGTGCCGAGCGCGAGCCGCTGTGGGCGCCCGGCGCGCATCACGCCGGCGGCGAGAGCGCGCCGTCCTGAGTCGCGCTCGGCGCAGAGCGCTCAGTCTCGATCTGGCAGCGCGTCGCGGCCAGCGCGCTTCGGAGGCGCGCAGGCAGGCGACGGCGATCGCCGTCCACAGCGAGCCGAGCAGGTAGCCGCCGAGCACGTCGCTTGGCATGTGCCATGCGCGCACGAGCAGCGCGAAGCCGACGGCCAGCACGAAGACGATCGCGCACGCGACGACGAGCGGGCGCAGCCGCGCCGGCACGACGAGCACGACGCTCAGCGCGAGCGCCGTCGCAGCGGTCGCGTGTCCGCTCGGCCACGATGCAGCGCCGACGTAGGTGCCGTCAACCGATAGGTGAGGATGGGCGAGCGCCGGCTTCAGCAGCTCGGCGGTGAGCGGCGCGAGCGACAGGATGGCGACGACGGCCAGCGCGACGCGCGGCCGGTCGCGTGCCAGCGCGATCAGCACCAGCCCGAGGCCCCACAGCGTGAACTGCAGCGGTTCGAGCAGGTGCAGCAGCCGAATCGAGCCCGAGCCGAGCCAGCCGCCGTTCAGCAGCGTGAAATCGTGCAGCGCCGTCGCGTCGCGCAGCTGGAAGGCGAAGACGTGATCGGCCAGCGCCCAGACGGTGAACAGCGCGACCGCGCAGAGCGCGGCCACGAACAGCGCCATACCGGCGTCGAAGCCGGCAGAGCGGCTCTGATGAGCGGTGCGCGGAAGCGCTGCCGCCGCGAAGCTTCCCGTTGGCATGCTCCTAATCGTAGAAGCGCGGCTAAAGCCTCGCTGAACCCGGTCGCGCGGTCACCGCACCGGGAACGTGCGGCCGGCGAGCGCAGTCAGCGCCTGCGCGGTCACCCATACGGGGCTCTGCGCGCTTGTGCGCGAGTACCGGATGCTGCCGTTCGGCGCCAGCAGGCTTTCCAGGTAGCCGAGCGGCGAGCGGCTGGCGCCACGGCGCACCGAGGCCGGCTTGCGCCCGAGCGCCAAGAGGCCCTGAACCGCCCAGGCGCTCGACTGCGCGTTGGATTCGCCGCCGCGCTGCTGCGGAAAGCCGCCATCGGGATTCTGCGCTGCGATCAGGTAGCCGGTCGCGCGCGAGAGAACGCGGCGATCGCGCGCGCCGGCGTCGGCCAATGCCTGCAACGCGGCGGCCGTGTCGTCGACGTCGCTCGGCGAGCCGCGCGCGCCGAAGCCGAAGCCGCCATCGGAGTTCTGCTGGCGCTCGATCCAGCCCGACGCTTCGCGGATCGCAGCGAGCCGCGACGAGTGCCCGATTGCGCGCAGCGCGAAGATCGCGAAGGCCGTCAGGTTGACCTGATGCGCGAACGAGTCGTCGCCGGCGCGCGCGCGGAGCACTTCGGCGACGAGGTCGCGCCCGGCGAACGAGTACGCCGAGGCGCCGCAGGCGCGCAGCGCGAGGATCGTGCGCTCGGCATCGCCGAGGCTGCTGAGCGACGACGCTTCGGCGCGCAGGCCGTCGAGCACCGAGTGGCCGTCGCGGCTGAAGCTCGCCGGGTCGCGCCCGGCGGCGGCCAGACCGATCGCCGCCCAGCCGGTGTAGAGCTCGCTGCTGCGTTCGCCGGCGGCGCCGCCGAAGCCGCCGTCGGCGTTCTGCGCCGAGCCGAGGTAGGAGAGCTCGCGCGTCAGCGACGCGGCCGAGGCGGTGCGCGGCAGCGCGAAGATCGCAGACGAGCACGAGCAGCAGCGCCAGCGGCGGCGCGGCAGCGCCGAGCGAGCCGAGGCCCGCGGCGCGCAGGCGGCTCCTGCTCGAGCGGCGTGACGTCCTCCCAGCTGACGTGCATGCGCGCGCGCATCCGCGCGAGCAGACGCGCGAGCTCCGGCCCGAAGGCCAGCCCGAAGAGGAAGCTCGCGATCGTGTCGGTCAGGTCGAACGGCAGTGCCGTGCCGGCAAACGCGAGGAACGCCGCCGGCGTGTGGCTGGCGCCGAGCGTCCACGTGTAGACGTTCATCACCTGCTTCGCCGCGAACGCGGCGAGCGCGCAGGCGAGCGCCAGCTGGAAGCGGTTCAGCCGCCGGCGGCTGAGCGCGCCAAGCGCCGCGCCGGCAAGTCCGACGAGACCCCAGGCGGCCATCTGCCACGGCGTATACGGGCCCTGGCCGAGCACGAAGTTCGATGCGAGCATGCCGAGCGCGCCGACGCTGAAGCCGGGCAGCGGGCCGAGCGCGTAGCCGACGACGAGCGTCATCGCCGTGATCGGCTTGACGTCGGGCAGCGCGACGAACGCGTCGCGACCGAGCGCGGCGACGGCCGCGAGCGTCCCTACGACAGCGATCATCCGTGCCGACGGCCGCGACCGCTCGTAGGCGAGCCAACCGAGCGCGAGCACGACGCCGACGAGCAGGAACGAGGCGAGCGGCCAGCTCACAGCGCGACCTTCACACGTACGCTGCGTCGCAGCAGCTCGGCGCCTTCCGGCGGCAGCAGCACGCCACCGGCGCCACCGAGGATCCGCGCGGTCTCGGTCGCGAAGTACCAGCCGCCACTGAGCAGCTGCGCCGTCGTGCCGTCGGCGATCACGCGGCCGTCGGCGAGCAGCACGGCGCGCTCGGCGCACGCCGCCGCGAACTCGGGATCGTGTGTCGCGACGATCACGGCCTGGCCCTCGCCGGCGCGCCGGCGCAGCTCGGCGGCGAGCTCGAGCTTGGCCGCCCGATCCATCCCTCGCGTCGGCTCGTCGAGCGCCAGCACGGCCGGCTGCTCACCGTCGCTGACGATCGCCAGCGCCAGCCGCTGGCGCTCACCGCCCGACAGGTCGCGCGGGTTGCGCGCAGCGAACCGCGCCCAGGCCGACCGCGGCCAGCGCGGCGGGCGAGGCCTCCTGCTCGACACGCTCGTGGATCAGGTAGTCGCCGGGATTCTGCAGCAGCAACGCGACCCGCCCCGGGCTGCGCACGCTGCCGCGCGTCGGCTCGAGCAGCCCTGCCGCATGGCGCAGCAGCGTCGACTTGCCGGCGCCGTTGCGGCCCATCAGCGCGATGCTCTCGCCCGCCTCGAGCCGCAGCGAGACGCCCCGCAGGATCGCCGGCCCGTCACGCAGCTCGTGCCAGACGCCGCGAAGCTCGAGTGCCGCCGGCGTCTTCGCGCGTCGCAGGCGCCGGCGTGCCGGCCGCTCGGCGGCGGGCGCCGGCTCGCCCCACTCGGCGGCGCCGGGCTCCGGCAGCAGCGCGAGCGAGCGCAGCGTCGCGCGCGCCGCGCGCACGCCGCTCGGCGGCGGCGCGATGCCGGCGAGGTCGAACAGCGCTGCACCCGGCGTCTGCAGTGGCGGCGCGTGCTCGGCCGCCCATGCAAGAAAGCTCGACGGCTCGGCATCGCAGGCGATCGCGCCGTGCTCCAGCGCGATCACGCGGTCGGCTGCGGCGAGGCAGCGCTCGAGGCGGTGCTCGGCCAGCACGATCGTCGTCTCCCACTCCTCGTTCAGCCGCCGCAGCAGACCGATCAGCTCATCGCCTGCGACCGGATCGAGCTGTGAGGTCGGCTCGTCGAGCAGCACCAGGCGCGGGCGCCCGGCGAGCGCTGCGCCGAGCGCGACGCGCTGCTTCTCACCGCCGGACAGCTCGTGCGTGGCACGATCGAGCAGCGCGTCGATACCGAGTGCGAGCGCGACCTCCTCGACGCCGCGCGCGACCGCCGTCGCGCCCTCGCCACGACTCTCCAGCGCCAGCGACAGCTCGGCGCGCACGGAGCTCGTCACAAGCTGAGTCTCCGGGTCCTGGAACAGAGCGCCGACGAACGCGCCGAGCTGAGCTGGGCCGTGCTCGCGCGTATCGAGCCCGGCGACCTGCACGCGACCGGAGAAGCGCCCGCCGTGGAAGTGCGGCACCAGGCCGCAGGCGGCGCGCAGGAGCGTCGACTTGCCGCTGCCGGAGAGACCGGCGAGCAGGCAGAACTCGCCCGGCTCGAGCTCGACGTCGAGCTCGCGCAGCGCCGGCTGCTCGACGCCCGGATAGGCATAGCTGACGCGCTCGAACGAGAGCAGCGGATCGCTCATCGCTCGACTCCGCGGCGGTCGCAGAACGGCAGCACGACGGCGACCGCCAGCGCGAGGCAGAGCACGAGCGTGCCCGCGTCGAGCGTCATCGAGACCTGCGGATAGGCGACGAACCTGGCGACGCCGGCGAGCCTGCCGACGAGCGCGAGCGCGAGCACCGCCGCGGCCGAGGCGACGAACGCCAGATCGTGGCGCGAGGGCGCGATTCGCGCGCCACGCTCGCGGCGCCTGCGCGGCGCGACCGCGAAGCCGCGCACCTCGAGCGTCGCCGCCACGTCCATCGCGCGGTCGAGCGAGCCGCCGACGACGGCGCTGAGCAGCGCGACCCGCCCGCGCGCTCCGCGCGGCGCGCCACTCGCCCTCGTGCGCTGCGCCTCGGCGATCCGTTGCGAGTCGGCCGCGAGCACCGGCAGCATGCGCGTCGCGACGGTCGCCGTCAGCGCCGAGCGAAACGACAGCCGGCGAAAGCCGCGCAGCATCTCGTCCGGATCGACGGCAAGGCTGGCGAGCGAGCTGACGAGGATCAGCAACGTCACCTTCAGCGCGATCACCGCGCCGTAGACGAGCGCCTCGACGGTGAGGTCACCCTGCCCGAACGGACCGAGGTCGCCGAGCCGCGCGAACACGGTCAGCCCCTCGCGGCTGACGAGCACGTTGACCAGCACGATCGGCAGCGCGACGAACGCCGCCAGGCGCAGCGAGCGCAGCGAGCTCGCGTCCGACGCCGGCGCCGCGCGCCGCGGCGAGCACGGCGAGCAGCAGCGTCAGCAGCACGAGCGGCTGATAGAGGATCAGCGTGGCGGCGAGCAGCGAGAGCGCCCACAGCGCGCCGACGGCGGCGCGCGTCGCGTGCAGCGGGCTGGCCAGACGGCGGTAGAACAGCAGCGAGCCGATCATCGCCTCAGCTCCCCGGCCGCGGCAGCGCGAGCGGCCCGGCCGCGCCGACGGCGACGGCAAAGCGAGCATCGCAGCGTCGCGGCGTCGAACGCTCGCGCGGCGCGCGCGACGCCCGCTTCGTCGGTGCCCGTCACGACCCACACGGGAGCTTCTTCGCGAACGCGCGTCGCTGCGATCAGGCCGGCGCCGGCACCGCAGCGTCTGCGTCGTGGCGCCGCCTTCGTTCAGCAGCTCGAGCGTCGTTCCGCTCGCGGCGAAGCGCGCGTAGACGCCGCTCGTGCCCGGGCCCTGCGCAAGCTCGTGCGGGCCTTCTTCGCCGGCGATCGCGCGCCACGGCGCAACGGCGACGCGCAGCGTTTCCGCCGCGCCGGCGGCGCCGCCGAGCGCCGAGACGGCAGCCGGAACGCCGGCCGCGCGCAGGCGCTGAGTGACCGTGCGGCAGGCCGCTCCTTCGGCCTCGGAGCATTCGACGCGCACCGGCAGGCGCTTGCCGCCGATCCCGTTGAGGAACGGCTGCGGGAACGAGCCGACGACCGCCGGCACGTCCTCGGTCTGGCTCCAGTCGTGGCGGTCCCACCAGATCGCATCGCCCGGATCGACGTTCGTCGAGGCCGCGCCCTTGCTCGCCTCGATGCCGTTGACGTAGTAGAACCAGTCGACCGGCTGGCCGTGCTGCTGTCCGCCGGCGAGCCCGTCGATGCTCTGCACGAAGCCGCCGCCGTAGCGCGTGCTGACCTGCGCGTTTCGCATCAGCAGGCTCATCACCGTCACCTGCCCGCTGACGTGAGGCGCGCTGAAGCTGCGCACGACCGACGCGCCGAAGTCGCGCGTGACGAGCAGATGCACCGCGCTCGGCGCCTTGCCGGCGCCGAGCCCGCAGCCGGCGAGCAAGAGCGCGCCGGCTGCCAGCGCGCCGAGCGCAGCGCAGCGCCGCGCGACGCCGCGCCTGCGCGCACCGCGCGAGCGCGCGAGGCGGCGCGCCGCGCTCATCGGCTCGCGCACCTCACCGCTCACGCCTCAACGGACATAGAAGACGATCCGCGAGCTGCCACGCGCCAGCGTGCTGCGATGGCCGGCGGCATCGATCGCCTCCAGGTCGAGCACGTAGCGCCCCGGCGCGAGCGCGCCGGGCAGCAGGTAGCTGAAGCTCGGCGTCGAGGAGACCTTGAAGAAGCTGCCGTGCCAGCAGCGCGTGCGCAGGAAGCGCTCGCTCGTGCCGTCGTAGGCGAAGCAGCGCCCGCGATCGCTGCGCCGCAGACTCAGCTCGACCGAGCTGACCTGCGTGTGCGCGGCGACCGTGCCGCTGAGCAGGCGCGGCGCCGCAGCCGCGGCGCATAGACGTGGCCTTCGAGCACGTCGGTCACCTTCGCGACGACCGCATACGGCCCGTTGTACGGCGGCGCGGCGAGGACCGCCGTGCTCGGATTCGTCGTGCCGGCCGCAGCTCGTCGTGCCGCAGTTGCCGTCGTTGCCTTTGTGAACGCAGACGTTCGCCTCGGTGCGCACGGCGTTCGCTGCGCTGACGTGAAGCGAGACATTGCCGGCGCTCGCCAGACTCAGCGTCGCCACGCCGGAGGAGTTCGTGCTCGCTTCGCTGCCACCGCCCGAGACGAGCGCGCCGACAGCCGGCGAGGAGACGCCGGTCGCGTTC
Source organism: uncultured Solirubrobacteraceae bacterium (assembly GCA_963812575.1). Lineage (GTDB taxonomy): Bacteria > Actinomycetota > Thermoleophilia > Solirubrobacterales > Solirubrobacteraceae > Palsa-744. Next base: position 15,484 of record CAWEVS010000017.1, read on the forward strand.
GCGTAGGAGACGACCGTCACGCTGAACGGCGAGCCTGCTTCGACGACGGCCGGAGCGTTCGCCGCGAGCGGATCAGGCGCCGCCGGACACGGGTTCGGTTCGCTTTCGCTGAAGCATTCCGGGAAGAACAGCAGGCTGTCGCCGCTGCTCAGTTCGCCCGAGCAGACGCCGACCGACGAGTCCTTGTTGTCGAGCCAGTAGCTCCAGAAGTAGTTCGCCGGCACGCCCGGTTCGAACGCGTGCGTCTCGCCGAGAATCGTTTCGACCGAGTAGCCGATGCCGCTGAACCATTCGCCGTTCCAACTGCCCGAGGTCGCCTGCTCGAGCGCGCCTGCGGCGCTTGAGCCGCTACACGAATCGGCGGAATTTCCATCCTTCACGACAGGCGTTTCGTTCGTCGTAACGGTCGTCGCTCCCAACAGCGTCTGGTTGAGGCCCTCGACGCGGACCGTGACAGTGCCGGCGCCGCGGCTCGAGCGAGCGAGGCGAAGGCGAGCGAGCAGAGACAGACGAGCAACAGCACCTTCGATAGACGGCGTGAGTCGAGCATGAGCCAACCCCTTTCCACGAGGGCTTGTGGGCTTGCGGCCGGAGGCAGGTCTCCTGGCTCCCGGGCCTACTGCCTCACGCCTTCCCACTCCGATCAGAGCGGTGGCTGCGCTGTCGCGCGGCGAGGAGCACCCCCGGTCACAGTGGCGGGTCCGCGTCGGATTCGCACCGACTTCCCTAGACCACCGGCCGTTGAACGCCGCCAATCGTATCCGACCGCTGCCGGCAGGAGCGCGGCGGCTGTCAGCCGCTCTGCTCGGCCGATCGCTTCAGTCGCGCCGAGCCGTTCGATCGTCAGCGATCGAGCCCGTCGAGATCGGACTCGACGTCGGCGAGCGCCGCGCGCTGCGCCTGATCGAGCTTTGCGCCGGATCCGATCAGCCGTCGCGCCGCGTCGAGGTCTTCGAGCGCCCCAACGTCAGCGCCGCCTTCACGGCGCCGTCCTGCAGATACCAGTTCGTGAAATTGCTCTCGTCGTAGGAGCCGCGCAGGATCTCCTCGTCCCACTCGTACGCCGGCCCGACATACTCGAGTTCGCCCCAGTCGCGAAGACCGAATAGAAGTACGGCACGACCTCGTGTGCGACGCCCTGGCCGAGCATGTTCAGCGCCGCCGTCTTGCCCTGGTTAAAGGCGACGTCCCAGTGCTCGACGCGGATCCGCGCGCCGCCGTTCACGAGCGATTCGTATTCGCAGATGTCGCCCGCCGCGAACACGCCCGGCACGCTGCTCTGCAGCTGCGCGTCGCAGCGCACGCCGCCGCGCTCGCCGATCTCGAGGCCGGCGCGCTGGGCGAGCTGCACGTCCGGCGTCACGCCGGCACCGATCACGACGGCGTCGGCTGCCAGCTCCAGGCCGCCGCGCGTGATCACTCGCTCGACGCGCTCCTCGCCCTCGAAGCGCTCGAGCTCGTCGCTCGCGTACACCGTCACGCCGTGCGATTCGAGCAGCTGCTGGAAGAAGCTTCCGGCGCGCTCGCCGAAGGTGCGCTGCGAGCGTGTGCTGCTCCTGCATCACGATCGTGCAGTGTTTGCCGAGCTTCGTCAGCGACGCCGCGACCTCGCAGCCGATGTAGGAGCCACCGATCAGCACGACCTCCTTCGCGTCCTTCGTCCCCTCGCGAATCGCATCGGCGTTGCCGAGCGTGCGCACGTAGTGGATCTGCTCGAGATGACAGCCGTCGACGTTGAGCCGCCGCACGTTCGCGCCGGTCGCCAGCAGTGCCTTGCCGAACTCGAGTTCCTGCTTGTTCGACAGCTTCGCCGTGCGCGCCTCGAAGTCGATCGCCGTCGACGCTCGTGCGCAGCAGCAGCTCGATGTCCTGCTCAGCCCACCATGCATTCGGCCGGAAGAACGTCTCCTCTCGCTGCTCTTCGCCGCGCAGGTAGCCCTTCGTGCACTCGGGCCGGTTGTACGGTGGATCGGGCTCGCGGCCGACCACGACGACCGGGCCCTCGGCGCCTTCCTCGCGCAGCCAGCGCGCGCAGTTGGCCGCGGCGAGGCCGCCGCCGATCAGCAGGTAGTCGACCTTGCGGTCGGGCATGGCCCGAGAGCCTACAGGCCCGGCGGATGACGAACCGACCAGTGCGCCCAGCTCGGAATTGATCGAACACACGCCAGCGCGGGCCGTCTTCGTCGCGGTTCGGGCCGACGTCGGTGCCGTCGTGGCTCGTATCGAGGCGGAGGCCCGCGATCGTCATGAAAACGTGATCGGTCGGGCGCGTCGTCGCGTAGATCGTCACCCAGCGGCCGGGCCCGCGAAGACCCCAGTCGACATAGTCCTGCGCGAGCGGGTTCTCGCTGAGGATTTCCGCAATCGGGCGGACACCCGAGCGGTACA